>JALONL010000014.1 GCA_025454955.1 Bacteroidia bacterium
AGTATCGATACGATCTGGCTCTCGGTGAATTTCGATTTTTTCATACGCTCTGCGAAAGTTAGTAGTTTTGAGCGTAGCTGTTTTTGGGGAAGGTTTCACGACCATGCCAGGTGACAGATTGAACATGACTGTTTTCTGAGAGCCCTTTTTGAAACAGCATATTTCTTTGTTCAGAATACCTGCTTTTCATTTATTGAATGTACGGAAAATCAGAAACTACGATCCCGATGAAAAATCGGCATTGAAGTGTTTTACCACAGGTCACGTGGAGAGTGCGTTTGGGGAAGGCTTCAATTTCGCAGCATTTCAAGAAACAATTATCTGCCAACCATCAAAGCATTTGCTGCACCCGCTCATCCTTAGAAATACGCCAGATAAACCCATCAAGCACATAATGCGTAACCTGCGGCAAAGCCAGCAGCGGAACAATTAACGCCAGCATTTCCCCATTTCCCTCAAACACATTTATACCCGCCGAGCCAAATACTTCGGGCCTTTCCTGCCACACCAACGCATCCCAGAGCCATTCTTCGGCAAAGGCAAATACCAGCAGCAAACCGGCAAACACGGCCAGCATACGCACACTGAACAACTTTTGCAACCACGGCTGTGCGGGCGCAGTGTAAGTGCGGCGGCCATAAAACCAGATGAGTGCCATATACGGAATGCCATGCGAAACCACATTGAGCAAAGTAAAAGTCATATCGCCGTTAAAATATACAATGCCAAAATACCACGACAATGCCGTGCCCGCCACCAGCACGGTTCGCGGCAAATTGAATATGCCTTTGGCGGCAAACTGCCACACTTCCTTAATTGCCCACGCCAGCATCAATGCAAGATAAACCAAGCCTGCTGCAAACGAGATGTGTTCGGCGGGTACATTGGTTTGCACAAAATCGCCGGCCACAAACCAGTGAAAATCGCGGCCCGGGTGCAGGTGCCACCAGAGCAGCGGGTAAAGCATGGTGGCGTAAATTACCACGGCATCAAGCCTGCGCATCCAACTGCGTGCTTCGCGGCGCGAGTAAATGCGCATGAAGCCGTATTGCTGCCGCACAAAATGAAATACGGCAATGTAGGCCATTACCCGCCAGAACCATTGCATACCGGCCAGGCAAAGCAACACGCCAGCCACATAGCACACAGCCGGAATGCCCAGCAGCAGCCACCTGCGTTCGTGCATCAGCTTTTTGTCGAAATAGGTGCGGTAAAGTGTGCTATATACATGCGCCACATCAATGCAAAGCACCAGTATTACCCAAGCGGCTGTGCTTACGGGCTGCTGCTCGCCAAACCATTGCGGAAAAAGGAAAATGAGCAGCAAACCCAGCAGGGGAGGCGAGAGGACAAACACCCCGTCGGCCAGCGGCGAATGTATCCAGGGGTGTTTACGCATGGTGTGGCAAGTTTGCAAGTACAGCCTGTGCAGCTTGCAGGCCCTGGTAAAATGCTTCTTCAAAAATAGAAATGCCACTTAAATCAGTGTGCGCAAAGTGAATGCGGTTTTGCAACGGCCCGGCTGCCTGCCTGCGTGCATCGCCCCAGATGAAGCCGGGCAGCGGACGTATCATGCCATGCCCCCAGAGCCACACGTCGATATTGCTTATGCTGCTGCGCACTCCCGGATGTGCTTTGCCGAGTTCGGCAATAATCAAATCGCACCAGGCACTGTGTGTAAGCGCGGAGGCTTCGCGGCGTGCTTCTGCCGGGGGCAGGTGCGTGAGCGGCATGTAAAACGTAAACACGTATTCATTGCCCGGCTGCTGCAGTTGCTGGTGGCAGGCATTTACATAGCCTAAGGCTTTGCTGCCGTGTATTACATTGTCCCAGCTCAGCGGTACATTGCCGTTGCTCTGAAATTCCTTCGTGGTAATGTTGGCCACCATCCACGGCGAGTAAGTAAATGCCGAAGTGTTTATGGTGCGAAGTCCGCCCAGCAGTTTCGAGGCAATAAACTGCGGCATGGCCATAATTACCTGTGCGGCTTCATAACGCAGTGTGTGGTTGGCGGCCACGTCCCACACATCCACCCAAACCTTATCGTTATTAATTTGCACGGCGGTGGCCATTTGCCTTGTGCGTATTTCGGCGGTTATGTTTTTTTGCAGCGTGTGTATGAGGCGCGCATTGCCTTCGGGGAATGTAATTACTGAGCCTTCATACGCCTCGCCGCCGCCGTGCCGTGAAGCGAAGTAATGAATGCCCGCCCATGCCGAGGTATCGTTTACCGTGGTGCCGTAATCGTCGCGGCAGCAGTAGTTCACATATTCAATGAGTTCGGGAGCCGTAAAGCCTTGTGCGGCTAGCCATTGCTGCATGGTGATGCGGTCGAGGCTACGGAAATTTTCGTCGGTGCTGCTGCGGTCGAGCGGTATGGCGAATGCTTTTTTGCCGTCGGTGCCGGTGGCGTTTCTGAATTGTGACATGCTTTTCAGAAACTGCGTTATCTGTTCTTTTGCATCTGACGCCAGACCATACGCAGGCACCAGATCGGCCTGCCAGCGGGTGTTTATGAAGAGGCGTTCCTGCGGGGCAAAACTCAGGTGGAGTTCGTTGTACACAGGTTCGCCATGCGCGTTGCGACCGGTAACGGTGCCGTTTTCTTCGAGCAGTGCAATGAGTTCGGAAAGCGATGAATCGGGCAGGGGCAGGTAATGTGCGCCCCACGGGTAAGCCGAAATTTTGTTGCTTCCGCCGCGTGCATTGCCGCCGGTTTCGGACTCAAGATCGAGCAGCAGAAATTCCACTCCGACTTTTTTCAATTGCCTAGCCGCTGAAAGTCCGGCCACGCCGCCGCCAATAATAAGTG
Source organism: Bacteroidia bacterium (assembly GCA_025454955.1). Taxonomy (GTDB): domain Bacteria; phylum Bacteroidota; class Bacteroidia; order Palsa-965; family Palsa-965. The sequence continues at coordinate 2,813 of JALONL010000014.1, forward strand.
TGCTTACTTTTTGCGTGCGCTGCGGGGACGGGAAATTTCCTTCGCGTAAGCGATGACCAACCTCACTTCCCGAACCGGTGAGTTTTCCGGCTATTGGTGCTTGAGTATTACCATTGGTACAATGAGGCAGCAGCATGGAAGCTCCGGCCAGCGCGGCCATGCGGGCCAGAAACGCACTCCGGCTCAGCAGCAGCGGCGCAGTTCCGTTTAGTTTACCCGGCTCCATTCTTTCTCGAAATAATGCACCAATGCCTGGTTGTTCAGCCTGTTTACTTCGGCCTCGCGCTGCGCCATGTCTTTGGGGAAATGAAAAAGCTGCGGCAACACACTCTCGTCGATAAACCGCAAACCGGCCGGAAAACCGGCTGTGTACAGTTCTTTTTCGCTGTGCTGCACCAGCATAAATCCCCACTCGCCAAACGAAGGCACCAAAGCATGGTAAGGACGCACACTCAACCCGGCCGACTGGATGGTGCGGTGAATACACCAGAACGACTGCGGCGCATAAAACGGTGAAGTGGATTGAATAACCGCCGCCCCGCCCGGCGCAAGCGTTTTACCCAGCATATCGTAAAACGATTTGGTGTAGAGTTTACCGATAGAATAATTGGAAGGATCGGGAAAATCAACCACAATAAAATCGAAAAGCTGCGTATTGGCCGTGAGCCATCGAAACGCATCGGCATTTTGCACACGCACTTTGGGCGAAAGCAGTGCGCGGCTGTTTAACGTGGTAAGCAATTCGTGCTGCGAAAAAAGTGTGGTCATTTGAGGATCAAGATCCACCAGCACCACCTGTTTCACAAACGGGTATTTCAAAATTTCACGCACCGCAAGCCCGTCGCCGCCGCCCAGCACCAGCACACGCTGCGCCTTGTTTACCTGCACCATTCCCGGATGCACCAATGCTTCGTGGTAACGGTATTCATCGGCCGAACTGAATTGTAAATTGCCATTCAGAAACAGGCGCAGTTCATTTTCGTTTTTGGTAAGCACCATGCGCTGATAGGGTGTAGAGCCCGAATACACGACGTGTGCATGGTATGTGGTTTCTTCGGTTTGCTCCATGATACGGTCGGCATACACCATACCTACGAGCAGCGCAATAAGCGAAGCCACGCCTGCAATGGCTAAGTATTTACGTGTAGATAATTCTTCCCTGAACGCATACACGAGATACAAACCCACACCCGCATTCATTATTCCAAACAGCATGGAGGTGCGTATTAACCCCAGGTAAGGCACCAGCAGCAGCGGAAATATTACCGAAGCCAGCAACGCACCAATGTAATCGAACGTAAATACTTTTGAAACCAGGTCGCGAAACGCCACGCGGTCTTTGAGTATGCGCAGCAGCAGCGGTATTTCGAGCCCCACCAATGTGCCGGTAATGCCCACCAGCAAATACAGCAGCAGCCTGAACGATTCGACATGCGGAAAAAGGTAAAACAGCAGTGCCGAACTGAAACCGCCCACCACGCCCACCAGAATTTCGATCTGAATAAACCAGCTAAGCAGGTTGCGCTCGAAATAGCGCGAAAGCCATGAGCCAATGCCCATGGCAAAAAGATACACACCTATAATGGTAGAAAACTGTGTGACCGAATCGCCCAGCAGATAGCTGGCCAACGTGCCCGCCACCAGTTCGTAAACCAGTCCGCACGTAGCCACCACAAAAACGGCAATGAGCAGCAGTAGTTGCATGGCGGCTTAACCGTGTATGGCCGCAGCAATAATCCAGCCCAAAGCCAGCATAAAACCGGCGGCAAGAATGGCCAGCGCGGTATTTTGTTTCTCCACAATTTCTTTCCAGAGATTATGTTTCACCACAATCCTGTCGATAATCCAGAAAGCAAACACCAGCACGGCAATTCCTACTATGGAATACACCAGCGAACTGATTAAGGGTTTGGTGGAAAGGAACTCGTTAAACATGGCTGTTTCGGTTTATTTGTGATACCTGTAATAATATGATGATCCGCGGTTTCCGGAAGAGGAACTGCTGTATGAATTACCCTTGGGGTCGAATTTTTCGTCGTCGGAACTGTTGTAAAACAATATGCCGTTTTGCTGCGCATACACGTAACCGCCAATGAGCATTACCACAAGGGCGGAGTAGATGTAAAAACCGGTGGATATTTTTTTCATGGCAGTTACTCGGTATAATCGCTGTTGCTCCAGCGGCGTTTTTCGAAGAAATGGCGGCGCAGCAGCAGAATGAGTGGTAAAATTGAAACGGCGACCACGCTCCACCAGAAATTGCTTTGTGTGGGCACATCTCGGGTAAAGAGCAGCTGTATGTTGCGCCCTGTTTGGTTGTTGGTGCCGCTGCTTAAACTTATTTCGGCGCGGTAACGGCCTTCGGGTACAGCGGTTAGCAGCGAAGTGTTGGAGGGTTTGCCCTCTTCCCAACGCTCGCCGTCGTACATGCCCGAATAATATTCCGTGCCCACATTGGTGGCGTATTCCTGTAAAGTGCTTTCGTTGGTAAGAATCACAGTGGCTTCCGACCAGTTGTTGGAAATATCGCTGTTGAGGGTGACTTCGAGATTCTTTTTCCCGTTGTCGAGCATAAACGAAGGAGTAACCACGGAGTAGCCCGAGGATATACTATCGGGCAGGGTGTAACGCTCAGAAAACACCACCGTGCTTTTATGATCGGTAAAAATAACCTGAATAAGAAAGAGCACCACAAACGGCACCATGAAAGAAGCAAACAGCCATTTCCTGGGAATTATAAATTCGGGAGTGGGCTGCGAAGAACCCACGCCGTGCTGCGCGGGCATCTGCGAAAGGGTTTTGCCAAACGCATTGGCCACTTCCTTCCGTTTTATGTATTGCCCCTGATACCAGCCAAACGTGCTGTATGCAAGTTCGCTCGAAATCAGCAGCGGGGGCGATACATATTCGCGTGTTTCGGTGCGGCCCTGGTAATCGGGCATTCCCTGAAACTCGCCTGCGGCGGTGCGTGTAATGGCGCGACCTTTGAGAAAAAACTCGTATTTGTTTTTCTCATACACCGCATCCTGCTTTTCCCTTTCGGGAATACCTTCCACCGGACGAAGAAAATTCCAGTGTCCGTCGAATTCGCTGAGAAAATGATAGGGATATTCGGGATGAAAGAGCGTGTATTCGCGCCAGTAGTAGGAAGTGCCCGCTTCGTTTTTTTCGTGAATGGCAATAATAGTCCAGCGCACATTTTCGATTGTGGCCTGATCGCCTATTTTAAGCGCCACACCGGTTCTAAAGGCATTTCCCCTGTTTTTCAAAACCGATACGCCGCGGCCGGCAGAAGCCAGCAAACTAAAACACGACGAACAAATTAAATGTGTGCTTTGCTGCGCGGCAAACACCGGCACATTGTTCCGGCATACCGGACACGAATGCACCTGCACCGGCTGCGCAGCCCTGTGCGCCGAGGGAATTTTATTGAGCAGCAAGGCGCGGCTTTCTTCGTTCAGCGTTTTGCCCACAAACGAAATTCCGTTTAACTGCTTGTCGAGCGCCATGCGGTAAATACCACCCACGTCGTTCTGCATCCAGATTGACATGCGCTGTTGCAGGATCATCGCATTCGGGAAACTTCCGGTAAAAATCTGGTCGGTAAGGTCGATAATTCCGGTGACCGTAAACAGCGGCTTGTTTGGATATACCGTAAAAGCCTGCCCCACTATCAACTTTTTTTTCTGTTCCATGCCAAGCAGGTCGTTGCTTGCATGAAGCACCATTAAGCCTCCGGTTTCTTCTTCTATCCAGATTACATTATTGTAACTGTGCGCAACCCATAAAATGGCGTAGCCTTCTTTGTATTTCTGAAACACGCCTCCGCTTACCACATACAAATCGCCTTCGTAGCTCAGCGAGTCGCCGGTTTTAATGCGGGCAAGCACATCGGGCAGGGGAGGCATTTTGGCAATGGCTGTAACCTTGCCGGAGTAATTATCAATTTGCTGGCAGGTATTGCAGGCGTGGCACACATAAAGTTCGTCGCCCTTGTACACCGGTACCTGTACACCGCACATTACGCATTGCTGAAGAGTAGTTAATGCCATGCTTCAGCGTTCTATCTGGTGAATATTGCTTAAACGGGCGTTGAAGAAACTGGCAATGCCCTGTGCCAGATGAAGCACGGTATCGTTGTTGCGGCGGCTGAAATTGGAGAGAAACACATCAAACGTGGCTAATTGAAATTCGGGCCAGGTGTGTATGGAAATATGCGATTCGGTAAGCGCCACCGCCGCGGTAAAACCGGCCTGCGGAAACTGGTGCCATACTTCGCCCGCCTGCGTAAGACCCAAAGCCTGTATTTCGGCACTGAGCCATACTTTAAAAGCCTCCATGTCTTTCAATGCTTCGGCATCGCTGGTATGAAGTGTGGCTAAGTAATGTAAACCGGGGCTATACTTCGTATTCATGTGTGGCAAATGTATAAAAAACTGAAAATGATTTCGGGGATTTTTTCTGAAATCATTGGCCGGAATATGCCTACACCACCTTCTTTTTTCCCGGCCTCACCGGCTTCACCGTAAAATTATCGGAAGTACCCGAAAGAGAGAGATGAATAAACCGCGTGTTCTTCTCCTCATCGAGATACTGAATTTCATCGTCGCCCTGCGGTGCTGCATTATCCTGCTTCCGGCCGAAAAGTTTATTGCGCGCCACACCGGTTACCAGCTGAAACGGAATGTGGAAATGAAACTGCATCTGCCCCTCGCCGGTGAGCTGCTGCTGCCCGTCGAGCCGGAGTACGCCCAGCGTGGAATTAATGGTCATGAGCGGAATGTTCAGCTGACCGTTTTTCAGCGTAAACACATTACTCAGTGTGTCGAACCTTACCGCATTCAAATTTTTATCGCCGAAATAACTGCTCAGTGCCTGCAGCGGGGCGTAGTTGTTAAGACTGCCGTTAAGCACCGCCGCGTCTATTTTCAGATCCGATTCTTCGAGCATGGGCACCAGATCGGCGTGCATGCGTACTTTGCCGGTAATGCGGCAGTTGAGTTTGCCGTGCAGGTTTTCGGAAAGCAGGTAATCCTGTCCGAAATTATCAAACTTAAACAGCAACTGATCGAGGTTTACCTGCTGCATACTGAGCGAGGGGAAGAGCATAATGTGGTTGGGGTTGCTTCCGTCGAAACGCCCGCCGAGTTGCATTTGTCCGCCGGCTATGCCCGTGTGCAAGGTGTCTATTTCGAGTATGTGCTGCGGAGTGGTGTGCAGCCGTGCCGTAAAATTGTGAAGCTGGTATTTGTGGTATTTCAAATGGGCAATGCTCACATCGGCTTCCATGTCGGGGAAGGGGAGCGTGTAAATGTTGAATACGCTGTCGTGCGTGGCACCCTCGCGTTCTTCGGCTTTTTGCGGCAGGTAGCTGAAGAGTTCGTCGAAATCGAGATTAGAGGAGCGGAGTTGTATTTTATCGCGTACGCTGCGCTGTGTTTTCTCTTTGCCCAGAAAGTAGCTGGCATTTACAAGCCAGTCGGTTTTGCCCATTTGCCCGGCAAAGTTTTCGATTGTAAGCTGGTCTTTCTGCCAGTGAAAACGGCCCGAAGCGCGGTTCAGTTTCATTGGATGTACTTTGAACGCACCCTGCAGGCGGTCGAGTTGCAAATCAATCCATTTAAACCCGTTTTCAAAGTGCATTGCCGATTCGCCGTGGAGCCTGAAATTGCTTACTTCTTCCTTTTGCCAGTCTTCGGGAATAAAGTTTTCGCCGCGATAAGTAAATACATCGTTCAGTTGCAAAAGCCGCGAGGTGAGGTCGAATTCCACTTTCGTATCGCCTTTGGGCTGTGGTTCAAACCATTTATCGTAATGCGTGAGTTTGCCATTGAAATGAAAATCGCTTTCGTCGATCATGCCCTTGAAATCAATCACGTTGAAATCAATCGTATCAATCAGCACATCGGCATGAAAATCGTGAAGCGTGTGCGGGTAATGCTGCAAATCGGCAAAGAGGTTGTCAATATAAAACTCGCCCACTGGCAAATTGGGCGATTCGGTAAATGCTTTGGCCGAGCTTACGAAGTGCAGGTTCATGCTCAGGTTTTTCACTACTTCATCAAACGGTTTTCCCTTGCCGCTGTCGCGGGTGGTAAGCTGTTTGAGGTTGAGCATATTGCTTTTAATGGCCAGCTTCGATTCCACTTCGCGCGAGGAATGATGCACAATGGCGGGTAAATCGCTTACGCTGCCCGTGAGCGATACATCGCTTTCGCCAAATACGGCGCGGCATTGGTCTATTTGTGCCGCGTGGCCTTCCATGTGGGCCTTGAGGTCGAAGTCTTTGAGCGGCACCGGAAGTTTGGTGCTCATGAAACTCAGGTCGGTTACTTCGAGTGTGGTTTCATACGACTCGTTGAAGCGTTCCAAACTGCGTTCGGGGAAGTTTGGATCAATGAGGTCGTGAAATTTCATGTCGAGCACAATACGCCCTTTGAGGTCGCTCAGCGATTTGATGTTGAGGAAGCGTGCCAGAAACTGTAAATCGAAATCGGAGTTGAGCGTAAGGTCTATATCGGGCGAAATGAAATTGGTCACACTCAGGTTGCCGCTGAATTTTCCCGCATCGGGTTTGGCGAAAAAATCCTGCAGCGTAAAACGCATGGTGGAAGCATTGCGGGCCTCGCCGTTGGTGAACGAGCCCTTAAACTGCATCTGGTCGAGCTTTTTCTGTGTTTCGGTATTGTTGAAATAGGCCTGACTGCATCCGAAACCGGCATTAATGGCGGGCTGCAAACCGTTTATGCTGGGGCCTTTTATGGTGCAGTCGAAATAAATTTGTCCGCGGTTGTCGTACTGTTTCAGAAACGGCTCCAACTCGGGCGGGGCAAAGGCAAGCAGCAATTCGAAATTGGGTTTGTTGCCCGAAAATTTCAGATCGAGAAACATATCCTTTTTCACATCTACCGAACCTTCCATGTTAAATTCGGCCCGTTCGAGTTTCACCAGCGAAGGGTCGAGCGTAATTTTTCCTGTTTTATGGTTGATGTGCAGACCAGTATTCACATTTACATGCTTCTGGCGGAGAAAGCTGGTATCGCCTTTCAGTATAAGCGTAAACTCCATAGCCGTTTCCAGATCCACATCAAAGAAATCGTCGTTCAGATCTACTTTGGCTTTGGCCTTTGCAATGCGGTTGCTCAGCAGCACGCCGCTTTCTTCGTTCAGTTTGGTAATGTGTACCGAATCGAGAGTAACCGATTTCAGTTTCAGCTTTGTGCCTGCGGAGGTTGTATCGGTGGTGCTTTTTTTGCGTGCGGCAAACAGGTTGGAAATATTCAGCGAACCGTCTTTGTGCTGAATCAGGTGGAGTTCGCCGCCACGGAGTTTGATTGATTTTACTTCAAACCCGCCACCCAGCACCGACCATAAATCAAAACCCACATACAAATGTTTCAGGCTGCACACCGGTTTTTCGCCCGCGTTTTTCGAGGCAAAAAGCTGCGCCTGCTCCAGATCAACCGATATGTAGGGGAAATTGGCAAAAGGAGCCACCCGCGATTTTGCCACGGCAATGCGGCCGTTCATATCGGCATTCAGTGTTTCAATTACATGCTGTGCAATGGCTTCCTGTTTCCAATATACAATGCCCAGCACAATGCCGAAAAGGAGCAGGGGAGTGATACACACACCCAGCAGCAGTCGTTTCCAGAATTTACGCGATTGATAAAAACGTGTTTTTTTCATTTTCAGGGTGATGCGCCGTGTATCTGTACGCACTTTATCAGCCTCTGAAAATAGCGTAAAGAAGATGAAGCAGAAATTAAAAAGCAATGCGAAGCATCATAACCCTCAAAATCGCGGACTTTCAGTGATCGTCAGAAACATTACAGCCTGTCTGGGCGAATCAAGCCGATTACCCGCCCCCGGCGAGTACATTTGCACCATTCTGCGGCCTTTACGCCAGTATGATTGAAAAAACGGATCATTAATTTTAGTACCCGAATAAGTTTCGCCGGGTCCAAACTGCGCGGTTAAACGGGTGTTTATTCTCTCCCGGTTTGCCGGTGTATCTCGCAATATGAGTTGAATTTCCCGCAACGTATCGTGCTGGTCGAAGATCAGGTCTATGCCAATTACATCGATACTGTCGTACTTTTTCCAGCCGTTGTAGCTGTACTTAGGATGGTAACAATCGGGTTCAAACTTAAAATAGTCGCCATAAGAATTCATAATACCACTTTGCAGCCGGTAACTGAACCCGGGTTTCGGTTCGAGATAGTCTTTCAGATCGTTTCGGGTTTTGCCATACTGAAACACATCAAAACCGTTAAATTCATTAGTGTAGGTAATTACTCCCTTCGACCGGGCCTTCACACTGCGCATTTCTTCGGCAAACGTACTTCCGGGAGCCGCATAGCGAATTAGTGTATTGCCGATCATTACATTTTCTACGGTAGCACCTGAAAGGAATTCCCAGGTAACTCCGTCTTTTGTGTGTGTGATATGTTCCTGACAATTGTACTTGTAGTGTTTCGGGCGTTTTACGTTTATTGCCTTATAAAAATCATTGGCCACTTTGCAGGAAGATTCGTTGCGAAAGAGGATGGTGATGGATGAAATTCGCTCGTTATTATCAAACTCCACAAATACATTGCTTACCTGTTGCTCCATGTAAAAATTGTATTGCTCATTGGGAACGAGCGAATAATTGGGCCGTTTCAGTTCTTCGTGACTGATGTTTAAGTCTTCGTTGTAATAATATTGCCGCCAGGCAAGCTGCGAGATATAAGGAATGGCATAGCCCGATGGCCTTAGCAACTGGCTTACTTCGGCATAATGGCGGCCAATGCGGAGATCGTTCCAGCCGGTGTGGGTGAATGCTTCATTCGACAGAAGCGGCAGGGAGAACAGCAACAACAGAAGGAAAGAAACTCTACGCATAAAAATATTGTTTGAGTATAAAAATGTTAGAAAATATCCCTATTAAAGATGAGATAAATTTCGTTATCAGGAGAAGGATAATTGGGAAATAAATAATTGCTTACTGATACGTTACCAGCCGGGTAAGTCCATGTCCCTTCAAAATAATCGCTGCTGCGGAGAGTGGCAGGATCAACCAGATACCTTATTTGAGTATCCCACCATTGGGTCTTCAGGGCAGTCAATAGCTTATTTTGGTTCTCTGGTGTATTGTCAAAAACTATAATAATTTTATCAAGAATATCATTTTCAGTAAATTTCAATTCAATTAGTTTTATGGGTATTCCCGAATAAGATTTATACTTACTCAATGCTGTATTCACCCGAAAGTACATTTTATCCAGCCCGTTGGAATAACCTCTGCCTTCAACCTTTTCATATTGTCTATCGATATGCGACTCAAATTTTCCCGGTAATAAATATTGTTGAATTTTTTCACGGCTCACGCCTAAAACAATCTCATTAACCCCGTCAATCCCGGGCGGCTTCATTGTTTTCGATATTATCAGGCTTCTCACACTTTCCGCCTCACTTTCAGGGCTCTTTCGCGAATATTTCCACCAGCGGATGAAGCAAACCGGCAACGGAGTTCCATTTATTTTACCCTGTGAAAAAAACATCATTTTATTCTCTCCGCTATATAATATTTCGGAGTAGCAGTTTCTTTTCCCATTCAACGGCATTATTTGAGCACGGCTAAATTTTTCAGAAATTTTTTTCGCCAGAATATCCGCCTGTGAAGTATCAAAATACAAGGTAATGGAAACAATACGGCCGGAATCTAAATCCAACTGAGCCTGAGTTACCGTTTCACCCAGACAAGTTGAATAATTATCGGGATTTGCAGCATACACCATTTCCGGAATCAATCTGTCAAGTCTGTACCCGCTGTCATTCTGAAAAACAGCATATAAAACGGCACTTAACCTGCTGGTATCAAAGGTTGCAATAATATCTTCCCTGAATTCCTCCCTGTCTTTGCCTATCTGTAAAGCTCCCCAGCCATTATAGTGAATTTGATTACCGGCAAGGTTGTTTTGAGCCACAAGCGATTGAAGTGAAAATAAGCAAAGCAGAGTGAAATAAATTGCAACTTTCTTCATTGTTCCCAAAACATTTTAGAGTGGTATAATTGAATGCTCTTGAAGTTAAACAGAGATCGATCAATTCTCCGCCAGTACAATTACCTTATCCGCATCGGTATAAGTAATTTCCTGCTCCTTGTTGGGATTTACCTTTACGCCATAAGCCTGCGCGGCTTCGTTGCTTTGTGTGGCAATGCGATAGCCGATGGCGGTTTCGCCCTTGGCGGCGGCGGCATCAATGAGGGTATGGAAATTTACGGGGATGCCGGTTTTGATGTAATCGCTTACCGGCTTGAGGTAAATTTCGGAGCCTTCGGCGCTGAACAGGTCTTTGAAAACCCGCTCCAAACGCTTGTTTTCCGACAACTGCGAAAGCAGCAGACTCACCAGTTTATCGCTCACAATAAAATCGTCGGCGCGGGCCACGTCGGCCAGTGCGCGGTTGCGTATGTCGCGCATTTCGCTCACAATGCTGAAATCGCGGTTAAACTGGCTGGCCATGCTGCGCAGGTGGAGCAGTGAAATGAGCACCTGTGCATCGGCCTCCTGCACGTCGATGTGGCTGTTGCAAAGCAGTATGATGTGGTTGTAGCTGTCCACCTTCAAACTGTCGAGCACGGCGCGCTGTGTGCTGTCGGCATTGCGGTAGCGGAGTCTGAGGTGTACCAGTTCGGGTGCCAGTTGGGCAGCGGCATGTTCGGCCTCGTGGCCGGTACATACTACCATTACTTCCGAGCCCTCGGCCACATACGTATCGAGTTCGCGGATGATGGAGGGTGCTTTCTCGTTCCAGCCCAGCACCAGCGTGCGTTCGGTGCCGGCTGGCTGCGGTGTGCGTGGCTGTAGTGCTTCATTGTTTACTTTGCCCGGAGGCGAACTCAGTACGGCCGATGCAGAGTCTTCGGCAATGTACACCAGCAAATCGCCGGCTTCGAGTTCGGTGGTCATGGCCGGATTGAGCAGCAACTCGTCGTTTTTGCGGTAAATGCCTATTACCGACGCATTGGGGTAGGCGTGAAGGGCAGTGGCGTAGGTCTTGCCATTTAGCCCCGGCTCTTCGCGCATGTAAATTTCGGCGCCTTCAAAATCGAGCAGTTCGGTGTAAACCACGCTCAGCCCCGACTGGCGGCAGGTTTGGGCAGTAACACGGGCAATAAGATCAGACGAAAGCACAAGCACCGCTTCTTTGTTGCCCACTAATTGCGCCGCTTCCAGATTTTTCTCCTCCCGCAGTTCGGCCACAATATGGTAAGGTTTGCTGCGCCGGTTGGGATTGTTGGTAATGGCCAGTATCGACTTAATTACATAGGTATCAGGCCCCGACACCTCATCGGGCGATACAATAATAATGGAACGCGCATCGTGCGGCGCAGCCACCTCAAGGTCGCTCAAATCGAGCGGACTGCCCGAACGGCATATAATTTTGGTATTGCCCGTATCCGGAAAACGCGCCTTTATTTCGTCTTCCATCTCCACCTTATCCTTATCGGCCAGAATAACAATTCGCGGACGGTTTTTCTGCTGGTTGGCAATAATCAATTCGTTGATAATCGTAAAAATCTTGGGCGACCAGCCCAGAATTAAAGTATGGTTTTCTTCCAATACTTTCGAGCGGCCCTTACGCATTTCCTCAATTCGCGAATCAAGCCCCGAAGTAATGGCGCCAATAAGCGACGACACAATGAAAATGCCCACAATAGTCACCACCAGCATCACAATACGCAACGCCCAGCCCGAATCGCCGGCCAGATTACCCGCGTCCAGCGCGTGCATTAAACTTCCCCAGGCGGCTTCTATAAACGATACATTTTCGCCCGTTTCGGGATTACCGCCAATACCGGCAATAATCATTACCACCGCCGCAAGTATCACGGTAATAAACGAAATAATGGCCAGCCACATGATGATGGCTATGGAGCCTGCCGAAAGCGTGTTTTCGAATTTGTATTGAAGCTTTTGACGGAGCGAGGGTTTGCGTGGCATAGTATGAATGGTGTATGAGAAATGACTGAACACAAATATTGAAAAAACTTCCGTCTCACCGAACAGATACATAAACAAAGAGCAGATGTCACCAACTTACTTCATATACCCTTTTTTAAATTCGCAAAACACTGCGGCTTTGTGATAAAAAAACGGGCAACCTGCTTGCAGGCTGCCCGTTGTAAGGAATGATGCGGTAAAACTTACTGCTTTACAAAAGTATAGGTCGATTTACCGTTTGCGCTGCTGATGAGTGTAAGGCTGTAGCTGCCTGCCGGCAGTTCGGCCACGCTCAGTTGTGCGCTGTTGGTGTTGGTTGTGGTCTGGGTCAGTACCAAACGGCCATTAATATCATACACTTCAATGGAGTTTACGGCCACTTTGTTGTTGTCCCAGCGAACCACCAGTACATCGGTAGCGGGGTTGGGCAGGTAGCTTACGCTGGCAAATGCAGGGTTTTCGCCCACACCTACGCAGCCGTTTACTACCACGTTGGTTGTGGCAGTGTTTACGCAACCGTTGTTGTCGATGAAGCTGTAAGTTACGGTATGTACACCTACACCAGCCACGGCAGGAGAGAACTGATTACCATTTACACCTGAACCTGAGAATACGCCGCCCGAGGGAGAAGCACCGGTAATTGTAAACGGACCATCAGTTACACAATGGCTGCCCTGAGAAGCAAGGCTAACCTGCGGAAGCGGATTTACCGTAATGGTGGCCTGAGCTGTGCTCGAACAACCATTCACATCGGTACCGGTTACAGTGTAGGTGGTGGTGGAAGAAGGTGTTACAAGTACCGAAGAACCTGTGAGGTTACCCGGCTGCCAAAGATAAGAAGATGCGCCCGTGGCATTCAGCGAGGTAGAGTCGCCTGCACATACTGTAGCGCCGGTGGCGGTTACATTGGGCAGGGTATTTACGGTAACGCTGGTGGTGGTAAGGTTGGTGCAACCGTTTGCGTCAGTAATTGTACACGAGAATGTAGTGGTTACAGTTGGTGACACAGTTACGCTGCTTCCGGTCAGGTTGCCCGGGAGCCACTCAAATGTGCCGGTTCCGCTGGCGCTTAATGTGGCGCTGTTACCTACACAGATGGGACCATTGTTGGTGGCCACAACCTGCGGAGGTACGGGTACGTTAATCACAATACTGTCGGTAGGGCCGGTAAGGCTGCAGTTGCCGTTTACACCATATACATAAATAGTATGAATACCGGGTGTAACTGCCGCCACTACAATGCTGTTGGTATTCTGACCAGACACAAAGTTAAACCCGGCAGGAACTGTCCAGGTGTAGAAAGTAGAGAAGAGATCGGGGGTAACAGAAAGCGTGTCGAAATCACCGATGCAGGCAATTGAAGGTCCGGCCACAGTGTGTGCGGGAGGAACGGGAACTGTCCAGGTAATGGTACACATTCCGTTTCCGAGCCAGATGCCGGAGTTTGTGACGCCGCTTGTTACACCGCCCACATAAGATCCGCCGCCGCCGCCGCCGCCGCCAGCACCTTTATCATTGCCCGAGCAGCCCGAAGTACCGGCCGAACCGCCGCCACCACCGCCGCCGCCAAGCTGACCACCACCGCCGCCGCCGCCGCCGGGAATGGCGCCAAACGAGAAACAGCAGCAGCTTTGTCCGGCACCGCCGTTACCGCCTGTGCCAGTAGTAGCTGTAGCACCCGGCGAACCGAGGAAACCACCGCAGCCTACACCGGCGGCGCCACCGGCACCCTGAACAGCGCTGAAATTACCGCCAAAACCACCGCCGGCAGCACCGCCCGAAGTGGGCGAGTTGCCACCATTGCTGCCTGCAGCGCCGCCGCCCGAACCACCGTTACCGCCAACACCGGCAGGTCCCTGTGATCCTTCGCAGCCGCCACGTCCGCCGCCACCGCCGCCACCGGCTGTAATTACACGGTTGGCTTCGGCTGTGCCGCCTACGCGCACGTCGGTAGCACCGCCACCGCCGCCGGCGTTTTGAGTACCACCGTTTCCGCCGCCGTTAAAACCGCCCGACGGAGTAGCACCCTGGCCGCCCACAAATACGTTAAGCACATCGCCGGGGGTTACGGCCAAAAAGCCTTCGGCATAGCCGCCAAGGCCGCCGCTGCCGCCCAACGGGGGCGCACTCGAGTTGCCATTGGCACCCGCACCGCCCTGGGCTCCCCAGGTTTGAATAAATACAGAAGTAACACCGCAGGGAACCGTAAAGGTCTGGATGCCTCCCGTAAAGTTGAAACTAGCTGTTTGAGCCTGTGCAAAAATGCCGAGTCCCAGCAACAGACTTAAACTGAGTACTTGTTTTCTCATGGTTTTAGAATTAATAGGGGGAATAGGTTTAACGCAGTAAAAATAGATTAAAATGGCTGCGAATCGCAAGTATTTATGCTGATTTTGTGATAAATTTTTCTTACTAAACCACAAAAAGCATCGATGAATACCTGTATTCCGGCCACAAAAAAAATGAGGCTGCCAAACTTGGCAGCCTCATTTTCAGATACTTCTGATTGAATTACTGTTTCACGAATTTAAACGTGGCTTTTTCGCCCGAATCGGTAATAAGTGAAAAACTATAGTTGCCGGCAGGAAGTTCAACCACGTTGAATTCGGCCGAATTGTTGCCGTTTAAACGCTGTGTCATTACAATGCGGCCGCTGATGTCGTACACCTCAATTACACGGGCATTGAGTTTGGTGTTGTCCCAACGGATGGTAAGCACTTCTGTTGCCGGATTGGGCAGATACACCACGCTGGCAAAGGGTGTGCCTTCATAAATTCCCACACAGGCATTCACCACAATATTGGTAGAAGCCGTGTTAACGCAACCATTGGCATCGGTAAAGCTGTAGGTAATGGTATGTGTGCCCACACCGGCACTGCCGGGGCTGAATACATTACCGCTCACACCGGGGCCACTGTATGTGCCGCCTGCGGGTTGACCGTTGGTAAGTGTAAATGAACCGTCGTCGATACAACGTGCTGTGAGCGCCGAAATGCTTACCTGCGGGAGCGCATTCACGTTAACAGTTACGTTTGAGGTGTTGGTGCAGCTGTTGGCATCGGTGCCGGTAACTGTGTAGGTGGTGGTGGCAGAAGGAGTTACTGTTATGGTTGCTCCCGTTATGTTGCCCGGTTGCCATACATACGAAACAGCTCCTGACGCAGTAAGCGCAGCCGGAGTGCCTGCACAAATTGTAGCAGGTCCGGTAGCCGTAATTACCGGCAGCGGGTTTACAATAACCGTTGAAGTAGCCGTGTCTGAACAGCCCAAAGCATCAGTTCCGGTTACTGTGTATGTGGTTGTGGCTGTGGGTAAGAACGGAACGTTGTTGGTAATGCTACCCGTCCACACATAAGTGGAGGCTCCCTGACCGGCAAGAGTAAGGCTATCGCCGGCACAAATAGTAATGGCGGGTATATTGCTGGTTACGTTGGGAAGGGGATTTACCACGGCCGAAACGGTTGCGGTGTTGGAGCAGGCGTTGGCATCGATTCCGGTTACGGTATAGCTTGTGGTAGAGGAATTGGTTACACTCACCGTTGCGCCCGATAAGTTGCCCGGTTGCCAGATGTACGTAGCTGCGCCGCTTGCAGTGAGCGAATTGCTTCCGCCCAAACAGGCATCGGTACCAGAGGCTGATACGTTGGGTAACGCATTCACAGTAATCTGAACCGAATCGATGGGGCCGCTGAGCGCGCAAACTGTGTTGATGCCCTGAACACTCACCCAATAACTTCCGGCAGCATTGGCCTGAACAGAAATTATGTTTGTTCCCTGACCGCTCGATAAGGTAAGGCCCGCGGGTACAGTCCAGTTGTAGGTATTTGAATTTACATCAGTAGAAGAGGTGAATGTGGTTAATGCTCCCACACAAAGGGTGGTTAATCCGGTAATGGTGTGTGAAGAAGGAATGGGAAGGTTCCAGGTAATGTTAACCTGACCGTTTCCGATTCTGATGCCGTTTGTCACCACACCGCTGGTTACGCCGCCGATAAAGGAAGAACCTCCGCCGCCGCCGCCGCCGGCACCTTTCGAGTTGCCCGAACAGCCTGTGGTTCCGGCCGAACCACCGCCGCCACCGCCACCGCCAAGTTGTCCGCCGCCGCCACCGCCGCCGCCTACAACCGAGTTGGACGAGGAGCAGCAGCAGGTTTGTCCGCCGCCACCGTTAGCGCCTGTACCAGTAGTAGCAGTTACTCCGGGCTGACCGAGGAAGCCGCTGCAACCTACACCGGCCGGGCCTGCCGCACCCTGTACGCTGGCGAAGTTGCCGCCTTTGCCGCCACCGGCTACGCCTGTTGACTGGGGCGAGTCGTTGCCGTCAACACCCACACCGCCGCCGCCGATACCGCCGTTTCCGCCAATTCCGCCGCTGGCCGATCCTTCGTGACAGCCGCCACGTCCGCCGCCGCCGCCGCCACCGGCTGTGATAACCCGGTTGGCTTCGGCTGTTCCGCCTGCGCGTACATCCGATGCACCGCCGCCGCCGCCGGCATTCTGCGCACCGCCACTGCCGCCGCCGTTAAAGCCGCCTGCGGGGGTGGTGCCTTGTCCGCCCACAAAAATATTGAGCACATCGCCCGGGCTCACCGCCCGGAAGCCTTCGGCGTAGCCGCCAAGACCGCCAGCGCCGCCGGCCACGTTGTTGCCGCCAAGTGCGCCGCTGCCGCCCTGGGCTCCCCAGGTTTGAATAAATACGGAAGTTACTCCGCAAGGCACCGTAAAGGTTTGCATACCTCCGGTGAAGCCGAAGGTCTGGGTTGAGGTAGTCTGCGCAAAAAGCGTAAGACTAAGCCCGGTCGCCAGACCGATACTAAGTAGTTGTTTTTTCATGGAGTTTATTTGGTAAGGTGGTTAATGCACCGAAAGTATAACATTTAATAATACGAGGTAGGGAAAAACACTACTCATTTTATTGTACTTATCAATAAATGCCCTCATCAAAAACGCTTTGACATGTTCAAAAAAAACAAGTTCATAGCAGAAACTGCTAAAACTTTTGCTTCGGCTTCTTATCAATACTTCTATTCCTGCTTTTTTCCGGAATGATGCACCATAACTATATTGCTATAAAAACCAACAGAGACCGATCCTTTCCGGACCAGCCTCTGCAGTAAACAATTCATTCAAAAAAACCTGAAAATTATTCTTCTTTAGGCTTCTTTTTCGATTTGGGTTTATTTACCGTAATCGAAATTTCCTTTTTCTCCTCATCCAGATCAATAATCACCGAATCGCCTTCTGTTACGCCCGATTTGATGATTTCTTCGGCCAGCGGATCTTCGATGTATTTCTGTATGGCTCGTTTGAGCGGACGGGCACCAAAGTTGGCATCGTAGCCTTTTTCTACAATGTAGTCTTTGGCTTTCTCGGTAATATCAATGGTATAACCGAGTGCTGCAATACGCTTATCGAGTTTATCGAGTTCGATGTCGATGATGCGGTGAATATCGGCACGGTCGAGCGAGTTGAACAGCACCACATCGTCGATACGGTTCAGAAACTCGGGCGCAAATGCTTTCTTGAGTGCATTTTCAATTACACCTTTGGCATGATCGTCGGCCTGATCCTGCTTGGCAGAAGTGCCAAAGCCCACACCCTGGCCAAAATCTTTCAACTGACGCGAACCGATGTTCGAGGTCATGATGATAATGGTGTTTTTGAAATCCACCTTGCGGCCGAGACTGTCGGTAAGTTGCCCGTCGTCGAGCGTCTGAAGCAGGAGGTTAAACACATCGGGGTGTGCTTTTTCGATTTCGTCGAGCAGCACAACCGAGTATGGTTTGCGGCGTACTTTTTCGGTAAGCTGTCCGCCTTCTTCGTAACCTACATAGCCCGGAGGCGCACCCACGAGGCGCGATACGGCGAATTTTTCCATGTATTCGCTCATATCAATACGTATGAGTGCATCTTCATTGTCGAAAAGGTACTTGGCCAGAATTTTGGCAAGCTGTGTTTTCCCTACGCCGGTGGGACCGAGGAAGATGAACGAGCCGATTGGTTTGTTGGGATCTTTTAATCCGGCGCGGTTACGCTGAATGGCTTTCACCACTTTCTGAATGGCTTCTTCCTGACCAATCACTTTTCCTCTCAGCTGCTCAAACATCACAGCCAGTTTCGAGCTTTCGTTTTGCGACACGCGCTGCACGGGAATGCCGGTCATCATGGAAACCACTTCGGCCACATTTTCCTCGTTTACGGTTTCGCGCTGGCTCTTGCTGTCGTCTTCCCACTTTTTCTTGGCCGCCTCAAGCTGTTCGTTCAGCTGCCGCTCTTTATCGCGCAGGCGTGCAGCTTCCTCGTAACGCTGGCTGCGCACTACCTGGTTCTTTTCTTCTTTTATCTGCTCAATTTCGCCTTCAATATCGAGTATCTGCTGCGGTACTTTAATATTGGTAATGTGTACACGCGAACCTGATTCGTCGAGCGCGTCAATGGCCTTGTCGGGCAGGTGACGGTCGGTAATGTAGCGCGAAGTAAGCGTTACGCAGGCCTTAATGGCATCTTCGGTATAATTTACGTTGTGATGGTCTTCGTACTTCGACTTGATATTATTTAATATCTGAATAGTTTCTTCGATGGTGGTAGGCTCAACCATTACTTTCTGGAAGCGGCGTTCGAGCGCACCGTCCTTTTCGATGTACTGGCGGTATTCGTCGAGCGTGGTGGCACCGATGCACTGGATTTCGCCGCGTGCAAGGGCGGGTTTAAACATGTTCGACGCATCGAGCGAGCCGCTGGCACCGCCTGCACCAATGATGGTGTGGATTTCGTCGATAAACAAAATCACATCGGGCGATTTTTCGAGCTCGTTCATTACCGCTTTCATGCGTTCTTCAAACTGGCCGCGGTATTTGGTGCCTGCCACGAGTGCGGCAAGATCGAGCGCCACCACACGTTTGTTGAACAGCACGCGCGATACTTTTTTCTGAATGATGCGCAGCGCCAGACCTTCGGCAATGGCCGATTTACCCACGCCGGGCTCACCAATAAGAATCGGGTTGTTTTTCTTGCGGCGCGAAAGGATTTGCGATACGCGTTCGATTTCCTTTTCGCGTCCTACAATCGGGTCGAGCTTTCCTTCTTCGGCCGATTTGGTGAGGTCGCGGCCAAAATTGTCGAGCACCGGCGTTTTCGATTTCGAGTCGGAAATCTTTTTCTGGCTGCTGCCAAATGTGCTGTCGTCATCGCCATCGTCATCGCCGCCTGCATTGGGGAAATCGGCACGTGGCGAGCTGCTGCTGTTTTCTTCAGAAGCGCCGGGCACACCGTTTTCGAGTTCGTTTTTCACCGAATCGTAGTCAATGCCAAATTTGTGCAGTGCTTTGGTGGCCACGCTGTCTTCGTCTTTTAAGATAGACAGAAGCAGGTGCTCGGTACCGATGACACTGCTTTTGAAAATTTTGGCTTCGAGGTAAGTGATTTTGAGAGCGCGCTCGGCCTGTTTCACCAGGGGGATATTGCCCAGGTTGTTGTTGGTTTTGCGTGCCACGCCGGCGGTGAGTCCTTCAATTTCGCGGCGCAGTTCGGCAGGGTTTACACTCAGACCTTTCAGCAGGCGTACTGCACTGCCTTCGCCTTCGCGAATGATGCCCAGCAATAAATGTTCTGTTCCAATATAATCGTGCCCAAGCCTGAGTGCTTCCTCGCGGCTGAAGGTGATTACATCCTTAACACGGGGTGAAAATTTTGCATCCATACGTTTCGTCCGTCAATAGTTGATAGCGCGTAGTGTTTGTCCGTTTACGATAAAGTTACTGCTTCTCAGCGGAACTTTTCCAAATGTAGCGACATTGATATTTACGCAACAATTGAACCGATCGTTTTTATTATACACGCTTTGTTCATAATTTAATCGATAACCGGCGGTTTTCAACTTGCTGCCGGTGTACATAGCCTATCAAATAACATGCAAGGCCGTGTTTACTGACAGAAAAACCGAAGATTAATTTTTTTATTGCGTCGGAAATCCCCGCAAACACCTTGTTTTTATTCAATTTTCGTGCTTTTAATGTGGAAAAACGGCGGGCGTGACGTTCTGTCAGTAAATCGGCCCGAAAAGGGCAGGGCAGAAGCAGTGGTGAATAACGTTCGGGCATTGCTCAGCAAAATTTAAAAACTGCATGATTTACAGAGTGTTGATGAGAAAAAACGAACCTGTCGGGATGTTCATAAGTCGCTATTTTGAGCGCATTTTATTTGCAGGAATTTGAGTAATTTCGGGCACCTTAAAATGATCTGTGTAAAGTGGTGGTTAAATGAACGCAAACCCCACGGCAGAATGAAAAAATACTATGGCTGAAGGCGAAAAAATTATTCCGATCAACATTGAAGATGAAATGAAGACCGCCTACATCGATTATTCGATGTCGGTAATTGTATCTCGCGCGCTGCCCGATGTGCGCGATGGTCTTAAACCCGTTCACCGCCGTGTACTTTACGGCATGCTCGAACTGGGCGTTCTTTCAAACCGTCCGTACAAAAAATCGGCCCGTATTGTGGGCGAGGTGCTGGGTAAATATCACCCCCACGGCGATGGTTCGGTGTACGATACCATGGTGCGTATGGCCCAGGAATGGAGCCTTCGCTATCCGCTGGTGGATGGTCAGGGAAATTTTGGCTCGGTTGACGGCGACCCGCCGGCTGCCATGCGTTATACCGAAGCCCGCCTGCGCAAAATTGCTGAGGAAGTAATTGCCGATATCGACAAAAACACGGTCGATTTCCGCCCCAACTTCGACGATTCGCTCGAAGAACCCACCGTAATGCCTTCGCGCATTCCCAACCTGCTGGTAAACGGCGCTGCCGGTATTGCCGTAGGTATGGCCACCAACATGCCGCCCCACAACCTGAGCGAAGTAATTGACGCCACCATTGCCTATATCGACAACCGGCAAATTGACGTGGAAGGCCTCATGAAGTTTGTAAAAGCGCCCGATTTCCCCACCGGCGGAACCATTTACGGCTATTCCGGCGTGAAAGAGGCTTTCGAAACCGGCCGTGGTCGCGTGGTAATTCGCGCCAAAGCCAATATCGAAACCGTGGAGAGCGGCCGCGAACGCATTATCGTAAACGAAATTCCCTATCAGGTAAACAAGTGGCAAATGATTAAAGCCACCGCCGACCTGATTAACGAAAAGAAACTCGAAGGCATAAGCGATATCCGCGACGAAAGCGACCGCGACGGTATGCGCATTGTATATGAGCTTAAGCGTGACGCAGTTGCAAACGTTGTACTCAACAATTTGTACAAGTACACGGCTTTGCAAACCTCGTTCAGCGTAAACAACATTGCGCTGGTAAATGGCCGTCCGGAAATGCTCAACCTCCGCGATCTGATTCATCATTTCGTAGAGTTCCGCCACGAAGTAGTGGTGCGCCGTACCCGTTACGAACTGGAGCAGGCCGAAAAGCGTGCCCATATTCTTGCCGGCTACCTCATTGCGCTTGATAACCTCGACGAGGTAATCCGCATCATCCGCGAATCATCAACCCCGAACGAAGCCAAGCAGGAGTTGATGACCCGTTTCTCGCTGAGCGAAATTCAGTCGGGAGCCATTCTCGAACTTCGCCTGCGTGTGCTCACCGGCATGGAGCGCGAGAAAATACGCGAAGAGTACGACGAACTCATGAAACTCATTACATACCTTAATAGTATCCTCAACGATGTGGGCCTGCGTATGCAGATTATTAAGGATGAGCTTGCCGAGATTAAAGAGAAATACGGCGACGAACGCCGCACCAATATTATTTACGCCGCCGACGAGCAGCGCATCGAAGACCTTATTGCCGACGAAGATGTGGTAATTACCATTTCACACCTCGGCTATATTAAACGTACCCTGCTCAACGAGTATCGTGCGCAAAACCGTGGCGGACGAGGCTCCCGCGGATCGGGCAAACGCGACGAGGATTATGTGGAGCATCTTTTTACGGCTACCACGCACAACTACCTGCTGTTCTTTACCGAGCAGGGCCGTTGCTACTGGATGCGCGCCTACGAAGTGCCCGAGGGCGACAAAACCTCGAAAGGTCGCGCCATACAGAACATGATAAACCTGCCTCCGGGCGATAAAGTGCGGGCCTACATTAATGTAAAAACCCTGAGCGATGCCGAGTACATTAACAGTACTTCCATTGTGATGGTTACCCGCAAAGGCATTATCAAGAAAACCCGCCTCGAAGCATATTCACGTCCGCGTGCAAACGGCATCAACGCCATTACCGTGCGCGAAGGTGATACACTGCTCGAAGCCATTCTCGTAACCGACGACGACCAGATTATGGTGGCCTCCAAACAGGGCCGCGTGGTACGTTTCGAACAGTCGGTGGAGAAGGACGGGGAGAAGGTAATTAAGTTCCGCGCCATGGGCCGCAATGCTTCGGGAGTTCGTGCCATGAATCTGGTAGATCAGGTAAACGAAGTGGTGGGCATGATTGCCATTCCGCGCGAAAACCGTCCGCAAATCCTCGTGGTTTCGGAAAAAGGCTATGGCAAACGTTCGTCGGTTGACGATGAAAACGGCGAGGCCATTTACCGTATCACCAGCCGTGGCGGCAAGGGCGTGAAAACCATCAACATTACCGAAAAAACCGGTAATCTGGTGGCCATCAAAGCCGTGAGCGATGAAAACGACCTGATGATTATTACCTCAAACGGCATCCTGATTCGTCTTTCGGTGTCCGATTTGCGTGTAATGGGCCGCGCCACACAGGGCGTAAGACTCATCAATCTGCAGGGCGACGATGATATTGCCGCAGTAACCGTAGTGGAAAGCGACCCGGAAGAAGAACACGCCCAGGTTGACGGCACCGTGGATACTTCCATGGACGATATCATAGACGACAGCGACGCCGATGAGACCGCACCCGATGCCGATGAGGAAAATGGCACGGATGTTGAAACGGAAGGCGACGAGCAATAATTGCAGGCAGGTGGCTTCGACAAGCTCAGCCACCGGGTTTTGAAATTATTGAGTTTCAATCCGGTGGTTGAATTTGTCAAACGATAAAGTAAAACAAAAATACCCCGGTGGTTGAGCCTGTCGAAACCACCGTGCACAGAGTAACAACAATAATTAAAACAATAAAATCACTCTGGTTGAGCCTGTCGAAACCATTGCAAGCAACTATCAATCAAACGATACTAACAAAAATGAAAAAGATCGTTCTTCTTACTGTGGCCCTGGTAATGGGTGCAGGCCTGCCGCTTATGGCCCAGAAAGCAAAGCGCACCTCAGCCTGGAGTGCTATGAATGAGTACCGTCGCAGCAACGACCCCGACTATCTCAACAAGGCCAAACAAAACATCGACGAGGCCTCCGTGCATCCCGATACCAAGGACGATGCGACCACATGGCTTTACGTGGGCGATGTATATATCGCTATGTATCAGCGCGAATACAACGCGGCACTTGCACAAATCAAAGACGTAACCGACAACGGCAAAAAGCAGGCGATGGCATACATCACCACACCTGCAGGCAACCTCATGACTGCCACCGATGCGTACCTCAAAGCCCGCAAGCTGGACCTCAAGATGGCCAATATGGACGCTATCATGAAAGGCCTCAGCGACTGCAACTTCCGTGTGCAGAACTACGGTATTGCCATGTACGGCCAGAAAAAATACACCGATGCTTATCCGGCTTTCGATCGGGCAGTTAGCATCGGCTCGGCCATGAACAAGGTGGACTCAAACATGATGAGCAATGCAGCCGTATCGGCCTACAATGCGCAGATGTACACCGAAGCCGCCACCTACTACAAAAAGCTCACTGAAATAAAATACGGCAAAGGCAATACCTGGATGATGCTGGGACGCGTTTATCTTGACCAGAAAGACAGCGCCACCTACAAAACCACTATCGAGGAAGGTCTTAAAATTTACCCGCAGGATCCTGACCTGCTTACCGAAAGCGTAAACATTAAAATGCGTGCCGGAAAATCGGTTGAAGCCATTGAACAGCTTAATACGCTCGTAAAGCAAAGGCCCAACGATGCCCAGCTTGAATTTGTGGTTGGCAACGTGTACGACCGCATGGCTAATCCGCTCGATGCCGAAGGTAAATCGCTCCCGAAACCGGCCAATTACGAAGAACTCATTGAAAATGCAGCCCTGCATTACAAAAAAGCCATCGAAATTGACCCCAAACTGGTAGATGCTTATTACAACCTTGGCGTATTGTACTACAACCAGTCGGTTGAGTACTATACACGTTCAACCTCAAACCTTAAAGACGCAGCCAAGTACAACACCATGTGGGAAAAACCGCTGCCTGATGCAGCCAAGTATCTCGAAAAAGCCAAAGAGCTTAACCCGAAAGACCTGAACACATTGAAAGCACTCAAAGTGTGCTATGGGCAGATGGGCGATAATGATAAGTACAAAGCCATCAGCGACGAGATTAAGGCGCTGAGTGGTAAATAATACACCGAATCATTTTAGAAAGACCGGGGAGAATAAATTCCCGGTCTTTTTTTTGTCATTCTTTTAAAAACCCAACATAGGTAGTACGGGTTTTATCCCGGCTGTCTTTCGGTACCGGGGTCCGTTTTTACAATATAAAACTGCATTCAAGGAGGAACAGTGGAGAAGGCGGGAACTGATCTAATAACCTTTGTATCAAACAAATATTATTTAACATAATATTAATTATAGGATATTTCGATAATAGTTCAACGAAATCCCCAATGCTGCAATTTGCCGGTTTCTGGACAGATTACCGGTACAAAACAATCTTTCAAAACCTGCCAATGGTCGAATGTTAATGTTGACAGATTCATATATTTCGTATCCTTAGAAAAACCGGAAGCCACATGAGAAACATCCTTACTCTGTTTGTTTTGCTGCTAATTTCACAAACGGCATTAACAGCACAAACCAGTTTACCCGACAGTTGCCGGCTTTCTATGGGCATCAATATTTCGGGTTTGAGCGATTATATGTCGGAAATGCCATTTGTGGATGTGATGCGGCATTGTCGCACATGGTTTACGTATGATTCGGGCAACCCGAATTCGCCATGGGATACTGAGGCATCGGATTCTCTTCAATACCGGCCCGACGGCTACCCGACTCATGCTCCGCAAACGGTGCCCGGACATACTTTTCCGCAAGGCATTTCGACCGTTTGGGGCTATATTCAGGCTTGGCCTACAGGAACTTATGTGTGTTTATTTGAAGGAACGGGCCAGATCAGCTTTTTCCTGTCTGTACAAAATGTAACGCAAACCGGTCCGGGACGAATTACGTTCAATATTACGAATCCGCAGCCGGGCGATGTGTTGGGTTTGCGCATTACCCAGTCAGACAGTCTTGACCCGATCCGCAATATCCGGGTGCTGATGCCCGGGACCGAATTTACCTACCAGAGCCAGCCATTTAACCCGCTTTGGCTGCAGCGGCTTCAGCCATTTGGCACGGTTCGGTTTATGGATTGGGGCCAAACCAATGGCTGGGGCTGCAACGCACCCTGGCCCGGTTGCGCTACCGACACCCAGCAATATCCCTGGAGCAGCCGCGCCAGAATGAACGATTATACCTGGGCCAATATGCGTGGCGTACCTTACGAAATGATGATACGCCTGTGCAACGAAACACAGAAAGACCTGTGGATTTGTGTGCCGCACAGTGCCGACAGCCAGTATATTGCCAGCCTCGCCACACTCATCCGCGACAGTCTCGACCCGCAGCTCAGGGTTTGTGTCGAATACTCGAACGAGATCTGGAACTGGATGTTCAACCAAACGCATTATCTCCATAATAACGGCGATCAGAATGTCCCCTGGCCCGAGCGCATTGTGCCTTATGTACAGCGCACAATGGACATTTTCACCTCGGTATTTGCCCAGCAAAGCGGCCGCCTTACGCGTGTGGTGTGCGGGCAGGCGGGCTGGCTCGATGTAAGCCAGCGCATTGCCTGGAATATGCAGCCGGGTTCGTTTGATGCGTTTTCGGTGGCGGCTTATTTCGGGCTTTCGCAGTCGTCAGACAGCATTCTCGATGTGGCAGGCCCGGCAGCCACGGCCCAGCAAATTGCCACTATGGTGCGCACCAGCCGCATGCAGGACGAATGGAACTGGCTGCTGGATCACAAGACCACCATTGCCGACAGCCTCGGGGTACAGCTCTATTACTACGAAGGCGGCCAGCATATTACCCCGCATCCGTTTGGCGTACCACCCACCTATGCGCAGGCTTTGCTGGATATTCAGCGCGACACGGCCATGTATAATCTTTACACCGAATGGTTCGATTCGCTGCGAACCCTTGTAACCGGGCCCACACCGGCTTTGTTAATGAATTTCAGTTTTATAGGCCAGCGTAGCGCGCAGTACGGAAGCTGGGGAATGCTGGAAACACTGGCGCAGGACACCGCCGTTGTTCCAGCTCCCAAGTACCGGGCCATTCTCGAAAACATACACCCGGGCTGTGGCAGCGTGCCTCTTACGGTTCAGCCGCCGGCAAGGCCCGATGAGCTGATTTCGGTATTTCCCAACCCGGCTTCGGATGTGGTTCAGATTAAGGTTCCAGGTACGGGCAGGCTTCAGTTGCTGGATGTTTCCGGGCGGGTTTTGCTCGATCAGGCTCCGGTTTCGGGAAGCCGGGTGTTGCAGTTGCCCGAAGGAGCGGCAGGTTTGTATCTTATTCGCTTTTATCCTGAAAACGAGTCTGCGCCACTCATTCAAAAGCTCGTTGTACAGCCCGAGTAAAACGCACTGCCTGTTTCCCGGGCATTCGGTGGCGGCTTCTGCCCGCTGCCGTATTCGGCGTATCTTTGCGGCATGGCTTTCCACTACATTCTTCTGCATAAACCTTATGGATTCCTGTCGCAATTCACCGACGAAGGCCAGAACCCGGGGCTGAATCAATTACTGACTTTACCGCCCGATGTATATCCGGTGGGCCGGCTCGATTCAGACAGCGAAGGTTTGCTCCTGCTTACCAACGACAAGCGCCTCAACCAACGCCTGCTCGACCCCGAAAATGGCCATCCGCGCACGTACTGGGCTCAGGTTGAGGGAATTATTACCGAGGAGGCGCTTCAAAAACTATGCACAGGTGTGGAGTTGCGCATCAACGGGAAGTCGTTTCGCACCCTCCCGGCCCAGGCCCGCCGTATTGAGCCGCCTTCCCTCCCGCCCCGAAATCCGCCCATCAGGGTGCGTCAATCGGTGCCCGATTGCTGGATTGAATTAACGCTTACCGAAGGGAAAAACCGTCAGGTGCGGCGTATGACGGCGGCGGTGGGATTTCCTACGTTGCGGTTGGTAAGGTCCAAAATCGGCGATGTGGAATTGGGCGATTTGAAGGCAGGGGAATCCAGGGAGGTGAATGGAAGTTTATTTAGATAAAAGAATTAATTAAGTCAATTAAATAGCTGTATTTCAAATATATAAAACAAGATATTTTTCCGGAGAAAACAAAGAAAAAACGGCAAATCAAACCTGATTTACCGTTTCCCTGAGCCTTCCACGGGACTTGAACCCGCGACCTGCTGATTACGAATCAGCTGCTCTACCAGCTGAGCTAAGAAGGCATATTCCCGCTGTATGCACAACGGGATGCAAAAGTAAGATTTCCTGAAACCTGCGGCAAGGTTTTGCGCAAAAAAACAATTTTGCGGCAAATATTAACGCGCCACTTTTGAAGCCACGGGATACATTTCGCAGATTTTGCCTACGGTGTAGTCGATTTCCTCGCGGGTGGTGTATTTGCTGAACGAGAAGCGCGCCGAGGGGCGGCTCATGTCGGTGCCGATGGCGCGGAGTACGTGCGAGCCTACGTTGCTGCCCGACGAACAGGCGCTGCCGGCCGAAGCGGCTATGCCGTTTATGTCGAGGTTGAAAACCAGCATTTCGGCATTGTCGGTGGGCGGCAGGCATACGTTGAGCACGGTGTAAAGCGACGAGCCTTTGGCATCGCCGTTAAAGACTACGCCGGGCAGGTTCTTTTCGAACTGGGCAATCATGTAGTCTTTAATGCCCTGAATGTGAGCCTGGTGCGCTTCGAGGTCGCGGAGGCTTACTTCGAGTGCTTTGGCAAGGCCCACAATGCCGTACACATTTTCGGTGCCGCCGCGCATGTTGCGTTCCTGTGCGCCGCCGTGAATGAGGGGCGAAATATTGACATCGGAATTGATGTAAATAAAGCCTACGCCTTTGGGGCCGTGAAACTTATGGGCGGCTCCGTTTATGAAATGAATGTGCAGCGATTTAAGGTCGATATTGTAATGACCAATGGTCTGCACAGTGTCGGAATGGAAAATGGCATCGTACTTTTTGCAGATTTCCGACACTTTTTTGATGTTCAGCAGGTTGCCGATTTCGTTGTTGGCGTGCATGAGCGACACCAGTGAACGCGGATTG
Organism: Bacteroidia bacterium; assembly: GCA_025454955.1. GTDB lineage: Bacteria > Bacteroidota > Bacteroidia > Palsa-965 > Palsa-965. The sequence continues at coordinate 31,177 of JALONL010000014.1, forward strand.
CCCGCCAGCAATTCCTCAAGATGCTCCAGGTCAATATGTCCGCCGGGAAGCAAACGCACCAAACTGAGTTTAATCCGTCCGCTTTCGGCCAATGCTTCGAGCGTGTGCAGCACGGCATGGTGCTCGATGGGCGATGTAATGGCGTGGGTAAGTTTAAGGTCTTCAATCGAGCAGCGAATGGCCATGTTATCGGCTTCGGTGCCGCCCGAGGTAAAGAAGATTTCGGAAGGCGATACATTGAGGCTGCGGGCAATGCTTTTGCGCGCCTGCTCAATGGCCGAACGGGTTTGGCGGCCCCAGGCATGTATGCTGGAAGGGTTGCCAAAATGTTCTTTCATAACCGGAATCATCGCTTCCAGCACCTCCGGATCAAGTGTGGTGGTGGCGGCATTGTCGAGATAAACCTTCATAGCTGCAAAGGTAACTAGTATTTACTGTTGAACGGGGGCTGTGGCGCTGACATTTGTTAGCCTCTGCGGCAATTACCCCAAATTTAACCTGAGTAACAGTCCCCGAGGGTTTATCGGCAAAATGTATTACGCAGGAATACAAAGAACGGCAGCATCTCACAATCTGATGCTGCCGTTTTTGTCTTTTTCTGTGCTTTTTTTGATCTGATGAGCGGCAATCGGGTTAAAATACGACTTAACGCTGCTGTACTTTGATCAAATCGCGGATATCCTGCATGATTTTTTTGGCCAGATTATCGGCGGTGGTTTCCGATTCGCTTTCGGAGTATATACGTATAATGGGTTCGGTATTGGAGCGGCGCAGGTGTACCCATTCCTTGTCAAACTCAATCTTAACCCCGTCGACCGTATTTACCGGCTGTTTGCTGTATTTGGAGCGGATTCCCTCGAGAATCATATCCACATCAATTTCGGTGGTGAGTTCGATTTTGTTTTTGGAAATGTGGTAATCGGGATATTTCGACCGGAGCATGGAGCAGGTATTTCCAAACTTGGCCAGGTGCGAGAGGAAAAGGGCAATACCGGCCAGCGCATCGCGGCCATAGTGCAGTTCGGGATAAATTACCCCGCCATTTCCTTCGCCGCCGATAACGGCTTTGCATTCTTTCATGAGTTCCACCACATTTACCTCACCTACTGCCGAGGCGTGGTATTTGCCACCGGCTTTTTCGGTAACGTCGCGCAGGGCGCGTGTGGATGACAGGTTGGAAACGGTGTTGCCGGGTTTATGGTTTAATATGTAATCGGCAACGGCTACGAGGGTGTATTCTTCGCCAAACATTTCGCCGTCTTCGCACACTATGGCGAGGCGGTCCACGTCGGGATCCACCACGAGTCCGAGATCGGCTTTGCTTTTTTTGACCGTTTTGGCAATATCGCGCAGGTTTTCGGGCAGGGGCTCGGGGTTGTGTGGGAACTCGCCGGTGGGTTCGCAGTAAAGTTCGGTAATTTGCTCCACGCCCAATGCGCGCAAGAGTTTGGGCACGGCAATGCCGCCGGTAGAATTTACGGCATCCACTGCTATTTTGAAATTCCGTGCTTTTATGGCCTGTACATCCACCAGCGGCAATGCCAGAATGGCTTCGATGTGTTTATCGATAAAGCCTTCGCCGGTGGTAATGAGGCCGAGGTGGTTTACTTCGGCAAAGGTGAAATCGTCGGCATCGGCAATGGCAAGCACCTCTTCGCCGTCGGCGGCAGAAATAAACTCGCCTTTTTCGTTGAGCAGTTTAAGGGCATTCCATTGCTTGGGGTTGTGGCTGGCGGTGATAATGATACCGCCGGCGGCATTTTCCCAGGGCACGGCCATTTCTACCGTGGGTGTGGTGGAAAGACCAATATCGGTAACGTGAATACCCAGGCCCGACAGTGTGCCGCATACAAGCTGGCTTACCATTGGACCCGAAATACGGGCATCGCGCCCCACCACTACTTTTAAAGGTTGTTTGGGATCAGGACTGCGGCGGCGGAGCCAGGTGCCGTAGGCGGCGGTAAACTTTACCACATCAACCGGACTGAGACCTTCGCCGGGGCGGCCGCCTATGGTGCCCCGAATGCCGGAAATAGATTTAATTAAAGACACGTTTACTACAATTTATACAGGGACTGCAAAGATAGAACCTACTCCGCGGATGCTGCAAGAAGAATGAAATAACATATTAACCACAAAAAACCGGATTTTGGTGATAACTTTGCATACCAAAAGGCATTAGTACATCGTATCTTTGGTTATACCCTTTATAGCAGTTCTATGAAAAGCGAGCAAAACCATATATCAGAGTTGGTGGGTCGTTTTGAAACTATGCTGAAAAACGATACTCCGGTATTTTTCGAAGAAGAGGAGTTTGAGGATATTGCTGATTATTATATGCGCGCCGGACGGTTTCGCCGTGCGCTTGATGTGGCCGCCATGGCCCGGAATCGTCACCCATTCTCTCCTGTTTTTCTGGTTATTCAGGCCCAGATTCATATCCACCTCAACGAAAACCGCGTGGCCCTGCAACTGCTGCAGGAGGCCGAACGCATTGAGCCGTTTTATGGCGATATACACATGACCCGCGGCACCATTTATAGTCAGATGGGCCTTTCCGACAAAGCTATCGAAAGTTTTGAAACAGCCGGGCAGCATGATATTCCCATGTTCGAGGTCAACTATTACATTGCCTGCGAACTTATAAACCAGAGCCGCCACACCGAAGCCGCGCCCCTGCTGCGCCGTGCCGTGTTTGAGCGTCCCGATTTCGACAGCGCACTCAACGAACTCAGCCTCTGCTACGAGGTGCTCGACGACCGCGAAGAATCCATACAGGTTTTCCAGAAATGTGTGGATGAACGGCCGTACAGTCCCACCGCCTGGTTCTGCCTCGGTGTGAGCCTGAGCCGGGCCGAGAAATTTACCGAAGCACTCGACGCTTTCGACTATGCCCTGCTTGTGCGCCCCGACTTCCCTCCTGCCCTTTTCAACAAAGCCAATGCGCTGGCTCAGCTGGGCCGCCATCAGGAAGCCATAGACACTTACAAAGCCGTGCTCGATACCGACGAGCCGCAGGCCAATGTATATCTCCACATCGGCGAGTTGTACGAACACATTAACCAGCCCGAACTGGCTCTGGTAAATTACAGCAAAGCCATACGCCTCGACAGCGCCCTGAGCGATGCCTGGCTCGGAATGGGCATCGTGCTCGACCAGCAGAACCGCCTGAGCGAAGGCATACATTATATTAAAAAGGCCCTCGAACTGGAGCCCGAAAACACCATGTTTCTGCACACCTACGGCGATTTCCAGCGCAAACTCGGCTTTTACGAAGAAGCCGAAACAGCCTACCGCAAAGTGCTCGAACTCGAGCCCGACGATCCGGGCATCTGGGCCGACTACTCGCAGGTGCAGCACGAACAGCAGGACTACACCGGCGCACTCGAAACCCTGGCCGAAGGCATAAAGTATCATCCCGACGATGCCGAGCTTTATTACCGTTTTTCGGCCTGTTTGCTCGCCAATGGTTTCAGGCAGGAAGCGTTCGGCAACCTGCAGCGCGGACTCGAACTCGATTTCAGCAAGCACGATATTCTTTTCGATTTCATGCCGCAACTGCGAAACAATCCGGGACTTATTGATTTTATCGAGGCGCATCGCCCCTGATCTTCAAACAAATAGACAAACTGATTATAGTTGCCGATAAACTTTGAGCGCGGCCACGTAGCTTTTTGCCTATTTTTGATGCCGACACACAAAACCCGAATTATTTCTGCTAATGAATTTTCAGCTACCGCATCTCCCCGAACGCCCCGAACGCCCCCGCCAAACAGGTACCACTATGGTTATGGACAAAGGTCTGGGGCTGAAACAGGCCGAAATGCTTATCGATACCAGTGTCGATTATATCGACATGATTAAGCTCGGTTTTGGCACCTCGCTGGTTACACGCCAGGTAAAAGAGAAAATTAAACTCTACCAGAAAGCCGGCATAAAAGTTTATGTGGGCGGTACGCTGTTTGAAGCATTTATTGTGCGCGGCATGTTTGACCAGTATGAGAAACTCTGCGGCGATCTTGGATTGGATATGGCCGAGGTTTCGGACGGATCAATAGAAATGCCGCACGACGAGAAATGCGAGTACATACAGAAACTCGCCCGCAACTACACCGTAGTGTCCGAAGTAGGCTCGAAAGAAGAAGGCATTATTATCCATCCCAATAAATGGACTTCCATGATGCAGAAAGAACTGCAGGCCGGAAGCTGGAAAGTAATTGCCGAGGCCCGCGAAAGCGGAAATGTGGGTATTTATCACCGAAACGGCTCGGCACACACCATGCTGGTAAACAAGATTATTGCCAAGGTAAAACCCGAAAATATTATTTGGGAAGCCCCGCAAAAATCGCAGCAGGTGTGGTTTATCAAACTCTTTGGTGCCAATGTAAATCTGGGAAATATTGCCCCCGAAGAAGTAATACCGCTCGAAACCCTGCGCATCGGCCTTCGCGGCGATACCTTTTTCCAGTTTCTTCCCAAAGAATTGCAGCAAAAGACTACCTAAATCACCCCACTCCACATACAATTCACACACTTATGAAAGAAGTAACAGTTCAGGAACTGAAGCGTATGCGTGATGAAAATGAAGCTCACCAGCTCATTGATGTACGCGAACAGCACGAAGCGGATATAGCCAGCATAGGCGGCGAACTTATCCCGATGGGAACCATTCTTGCCCACATCGATCAGATTGCCAAAGACAAACCCGTAATTATCCACTGCCGCAGCGGAGCACGTTCTGCCTCGGTGGTAAATGCACTCGAAACCCAGCATGGTTTTACCAACCTTTACAATCTTAAAGGCGGTATTCTGGCCTGGGGGCGCGAAATTGATCCTTCGGTGCCGCAGTATTGATTTGATTGATGACAAATCCCCTGCCTTGGCTCGGCTCCGCTCGCCATGACAGGGGACTCAGTTGTTTTTCGACTTTGTTTAGCTCTTGCCGCCATGCTTCGGGTTAATTCAACTTGCCACGCCTTGTTTTCTCCTAATTTCGCTCGCCATGACAGGGGGCTCAGTTGTTTTTCGACTTTGTTTAGCTCTTCTCGCTATGCTTCGGATTAATTCAACTTGCCACGCCTTGTTTTCTCCTAATTTCGCTCGCCATGACAGGGGGCTCAGTTGTTTTTCGACTTCGTTTAGCTCTTCTCGCCATGCTTCGGATTAATTCAGCTCTAAACACAATACATCCACTTCGTTCAACCTTCTCCGTGATCGTTCAACCTTCCCAATAATGCAAAGCCCAACGCTCCCCGTCATGCTGAGCGGAGCCGAAGCATAACGGGGTGCTCAAAATCAATACTCCAATGAAAGAGTTTCTGGATATTCTTCTGCACATTAACGAACACCTCAACAGTTGGGTGAATGAATATGGAACAGCAATTTACGCCATTCTGTTTCTTATCATTTTTGTGGAAACAGGTTTGGTAATAATGCCTTTTCTTCCCGGCGATTCGTTGCTGTTTGCAGCAGGCGCTATTTGCGCCCGCACGGCCGATGATCCGAATGCGGCGATGAATATTACAGTAATGATTGCCCTGCTTTCGGTGGCAGCTATTCTTGGCGATAATACCAATTATGCGATAGGCCGTTTTGTAGGAGGCCGGGTAACCGGACTAAAACTCTTTGGCCGCAACCTGGTGAAGCAGCAGTATATCGACAAAACGCACGATTTTTTTGAGAAATATGGTACCAAAGCCATTATCATGGCGCGTTTTGTGCCTATTGTGCGCACGTTTACGCCTTTTGTGGCGGGTGTGGGCAAGATGGATTACAGGCGCAAGTTTTTGCCGTTTGATATTGGCGGCGGAATTTTATGGATCAGTTCCATGTCGCTGGCGGGTTATTTTCTGGGGCAGATTCCGTGGATTGAGAAGCATTTCGAGCTGGTGGTAATTGGCATTATTCTCATCTCGGTATTGCCAATGGTGTATGGCTATATCCGCCACCGCATGAACAAAAGGAAAGCCGCCTGATGCGTGTATTCGGGCTTATCGGTTATCCGCTCACGCACTCGTTTTCGCCGCAGTATTTTGCCGATAAATTTCAGCGCGAAGGCATAACCGATGCGCATTACCATCTGTTTCCGCTTGAAGAGGTGGAAGAACTTGGCGCAGTAATTCATACTCACCCTGATCTTTGCGGCTTTAACGTAACCATTCCGCACAAGCAAAGCATCATGCCCCTGCTCGACAGTGTGGATGAGGTAGCCACGGCTGCCGGTGCAGTAAACACTGTAAAACTCGTGCGCGGCGAAGCTGGCAAACATGGCAATTTCAGCCTGCACGGCACCAATACCGATGTGTATGGCTTTCGGCAGTCGCTGAAACCGTTTCTTACCTCGGCTCACGAGCGGGCACTTATTCTGGGCACAGGTGGCGCAGCGGCGGCGGTTGATTATGTGCTGCGGCAAATTGGGGTGGAAACAGTATTTGTGTCGTCGAGCGGAAAAACCATTCAGGGCCGTACTGTTCTTGCCGCACACGAGGTAAACGAATATGTGATTGCCGCCTTTAAACTCATTGTAAACACCACCCCGCTGGGCATGTTTCCCGACACAGAAACCGCTCCTTCCCTGCCCTACGAAAAACTTACCCACGAGCACTTGCTCTACGACCTGGTGTATAACCCGCCCGAAACCCGTTTCATGCAACTTGGCCGCCAGCACGGTGCCACCGCCATGAACGGCCTCGACATGCTCAAACTCCAGGCCGAAAAAGCCTGGGAATTCTGGAACAGTTAAACCTGCAGGCTGCGGAAAGTTTACTTCGGCAAAGCCGAAAAAACTTTTCGCGGAATTGAATTGAAGTCTGTGACTTCAATTCAAAAAAAACGTACCCGCCGGTCGCAGACCAGCCACAAAAAAGCGGCGAGTCGGGAGACTCGCCGCAGCATTTTAGTGAAATATGAGTGAATGTGGATCGAAGATCCGCAGAAACAGCAGAGATTATTTCAACACAAACAAATCATCCACCAGCGGCACTCGTTCCACCGTAAACCCTTCGGCAAATTCCACCCCGGCATCGCGCCCGAACATACGCATACGCGCTTCCACCACCTGCAAAAAATCGGGCCGCGAAATGGGCGTGGCCGGCTCCTGCGAATCGGAATCCCAGAACTGCGACTTAAATGCCTTGATGGCCTCAAATTTCTTTTCTACAAAACCCGTTACATCCACCACAAAATCGGGTTTAATGTAGCGGTCCTGAATGTAATGGTAAACAGCCTCTGGCCGCCATGCTTCCTGCAGTTGCCCGTCGAGTTCGGTTTCAATACGGCGGAGGCCGCTGTAAAAGCAGGCATCGGAAATGAGTTTGGAAGCGCGGCCGTGGTCGGGATGGCGGTCGCTTACGGCGTTGGCAAGCACAATGCGCGGACGGTATTGGCGTATTTTCTGAACGAGCATTCTTACATGGCGTTCGTCGTTGGCAAAAAATCCATCGGCCATGGTAAGCTGGTCGCGGAAATTTACGCCAAGCACAATGGCGGCGTTGGAGGCTTCAATGGTGCGCAGTTCGGCACTGCCGCGGGTACCCAATTCGCCCAGGGTGAGGTCGAGTATGCCTGCGCTGTGGCCAAGCGAAATATGTTTGGCCAGCGTACCGGCGCAACTCAGTTCCACATCGTCGGGGTGAACGCCAATGGCGAGAATGTCTGTCTGGTTCATTGGCGGCAAAGGTACATGGTTATTTCGACAGGCTCAATAACCGGGAGAATGTGAGCAGGTGGTTTCGACAGGCTCAACCACCGGGAGTGTAGAATGCCCCGGTGATTGAGCTTGTCGAAATCACCGGAGAGAGCAGAATGCCCGGTGGTTGAGCCTGTCGAAATCACCGGGGAGAGCAGAATGCCCGGTGGTTGAGCCTGTCGAAATCACCGGGGAGAGCAGAATGCCCGGTGGTTGAGTTTGTCGAAATCACCGGGGAGAGCAGAATGTCCGGTGATTGAGCTTGTCGAAATCACCGGGTAAATAACAGCAATCAATAACCTAAACGCAACAGCCGCAAACCTGTGTTTTTATCGGTGGCAACAACAACATACGAACCAAGTTCCGGCGCAATTTCCGCATCGGCCACCGCAAATACGAAATGTATATCGAATGCTTTACAAAAACGTCGTAGGGCATCCGCATCGGGCTTATCGCCCGGTTTCAATTCAGGGTTTAAGCGTTTGCAGAAATTAAACAGCACCCCCATTTTTATACCGGCTTTGCATTGGGTTTCGAGTTGAGGCGTGGGTGCTGGTGTGCGGTTCATTTCGCCTAATCCAACAGGCACCGGATTGGAAAACAACGATAAATTGGGTGGAACCGGTGTGCTGAAATGTGGATAACAATGAAACGGATCCTTATATTGATTTATAGACCAGATAAAACCAACCGCTCTCTGGTATTCGAGACTATGACGGGCCAACTCAACAAATTCCGCATCGTATTTACCCGCCAGCGTTTTCGAACGATGTTCAGCAACGGTAAATACTGAAGTCGCAAAATATCCCAACATAATTCCCAGTGCAACAAGCTGAGCCATAAACACAGGCTTCGTTTGTGGCTTTTGAAAAGCCACACCCACCCAAACCGCCGCCGCCACAGCCAAAAATCCGCTGCACACCGACATAAGCTGCACCGAGTTAAGCGAAGCATTAAGCAAACCCCACGCCGCCGCACCCGCGCCCAGCGCACCCGTGGCAAACACGACCGCCAGCACCGCAAAAGCGGGCAACTGTCTGCGCTGCGGCCACACTGCATAAGCAATAGACGCGGTAAGAGGCAGTAAATACACTACCGCAGCCACCATACCAGCAGCAAAAATTTTAAGCATAAATCCCACGCCGCTGCCAGCTTCAAAGCTGCCCACACTCACCCCCTCGCGCGATACCGCCGTACCCGGCATCACGGCATAAAACAGCACAATGCCTGCCGGAACGAGCAGTGGCAGCAAATCGGCAAAAAGGTGCAGCGTAATGAGTTTAAAACGCCGCAACGAGAAATGCTGCCACACCACGCAAAGCACCCACGCGCCGCACACCGCCGGCAGTGTGGTATAAGAAACCACCGCAATACTGCACAGCCACCAGCCTGCCTGCCTTAAATTTCCGCTTTGCCGGTAACTCAAAAAAGCCGCCGCCGCCAGCAATGCCGGAAACGCAAACTTGGCCGTATTAAAGCAAAGCACCGAATGAAACACATAACTGTACTGCGCCAGTTGAGGTACTTTGCTCACCGGCCATATTAACGCCCACGAACAGCCCAGCACCAGCAGCGCCAAACCATATTTTCCCCACTTCTGCATCCGGCTTTCGCTGCCGTTTTGCATGAGTTCGTAAAGCGACTGAACAAACAGCACCGAAATTATGGGCGTGGCAATAAGCAACAACGCCCGCATTCCGCCCGCATAGTGGTATGCCGAGGCCAGCCACAACTCGCCATAGTGATACGGTGAAACGCCTTTATATACCTCATCAAGCTGCGAAAGAAAATGATACTCGTTTTCCTGCCCGCTTTGCGAAAGCGATTCCACAATGCGCGCATAAAACGCATTGTCGGGAATAAGCATTTCATAATCGAACAGCCACAAAGCTTTGGCGGCAAACAACACTGTGGGCAACAACACCGGCAGCCAGTGTATGCGCAGACCTCCAAAGGCTGTGCGAAGTCGTTGTGCGAAGTTGCTAAACTGCACACCAACTGTCATCATAAAAAGCGGAACAAGCAGCCACATCACTGTTTTGCCGCCGGTTTGCAGTATGGCAAAGCCCGCAATCCACACCAGCATCCCTGTAATGGCCGGAAGGGCAAACGTGCCGGTAATAGCCGTTTTGCGCCACGCAAGCAGCATGGCCCCTGTGCCATAAAACACCAGCAGCGAGATAAAAATCACGGTAACAACAATGGCGGCAACTATCAGCGCTTCCATGCTCAAACGTGTTTACGCCCGGTGGCCATGAGCGAAATGCCCACGGGCAGTTTCACCTTACTGCGCAGCAACGCCGTTTCCGATTTGAAAATGCGGTAAAACAGTTTGCCGCCCAGTCCGCCGGTTTTGTATGTATCAAAGTCCGACTGCAGCGAGGCTTCCTGCTTTTTGCCGCTCAGCTTTTGCCAAAGCCTTGCCATGAGCCGCACCGCGGCCACCGGGAAAAACAAAAACGCATTGAAATACGAGGCATAGCCGGTTTGCAGTCCGGCCTGCTGTATGCGTTGCTGCAATTGCCCGCGGCGGTAGCGGCGGTAGTGATGGTTCACCACATCGTGGTTGCTCCAGAGCAATTGAAACGCGGGCACGGTGAGGTGGAAATGTCCACCCGGTTTAAGCACGCGTTTTATTTCGCGCAGGGCCTGCACGTCGTCTTCAATGTGTTCTATTACGTCGTAGGCGCACACCAGGTCAAAACTGGCATCGGCAAAAGGCAGTGCAGTGAGCGAGGCCTGCACCACATCGGGCAGCACATTTTCGCGCAGAAAGGCGCAGCAGTCTTCGTCGTATTCAACCGATGTAACTGTGCCAAACTCCTTCAGCATAAGCGAGGTGGCACCCGTGGCCACACCGGCATTGAGAATGGCCAGCGGCTTTGCCTCAGTGGCAAAATGCCTGCTCACAAAGCTGCGCAGAATGTGAAGCCGCGCCGTAAACCACCAGTGCGAGCGTTCGAGCTGGTAATAGGCTTTGTAGTAGGCCTTATCCATTTTGCTCCTGCCGGTTTTTGATAACGTGCCGCACAATAAACAGCGGACGGTTTTTTACCTGAAAGAAAATGCGGAGAATGTATTCGCCGATAATGCCGATGGCAATTAACTGCACACCGCCAAAGAGAATGATTACAAACAGCAGCGCCGAGAAACCTTCGGGCACAGTATCATACACCAATTTTTTGATAAGGGTAACGAGGAAATAAATTACCGACGAGGAAATAGTGAGAATGCCCAGCGTGGTAATAAATTTGATGGGATACTCACTGAAATTGAAAATGCCATTGAGCGCCAGTCCGAGCAGTTTGCGCAGCGTATATTTCGACTGGCCCGCAGCCCTGCCGGTGCGTTCGTAAGGAATGCCAATCTGGTTGAAACCCACCCAGCTTCTCATGCCGCGCACAAACCGGCTGGCTTCGGGCATCTGGTTGAGTTCATCGGCCACCTGCCGCGAGATGAGCGAAAAATCGCCCGAGTCGAGGGGAATGTCGATGTAGGAAATGCGTTTGAGTATTTTGTAAAACGCATTGTAGGCGGTGCGTTTTACAAAATTTTCCTTGCGTTTTTCGCGCACCGCATACACCACATCGTAGCCGTTTTTGAGTTCGGTATAAAAACGGCCCAGCAGTTCGGGCGGGTCTTGCAGGTCGCCGTCAATGATGAGTACGGCTTCGGTGGCGTCGATATAGCTGAGCCCCGCAGTAAGCGCCAGCTGGTGCCCGAAATTGCGCGAAAGAAACACGGCCTGAAAGCGTTCGTCGTTCAGGGCCAGTTGCCGCATGAGCCGTGGCGTGGCATCGCGGCTGCCATCGTCAACCAGTATGGCCGTAATGCGCAGGGGCTCGCTGTCCATTAACGCCGTAAGCCGTTTCACGAGTTCGGGAAACGAGGCTTCTTCGTTGTAGAGCGGCACAACGATGTTTATTTGCGGCGGTTGCGGTTGGTTGGTCAATGGAAGGGTGGCTTCGGTTGGGCTGTTGCGAAAATAGCGAAAATTGCCTTGTGCTGCGGTGGGTTCGACAGGCTCACCCACCTGTTATATTGTGCTGTTAAATATTCGTGTATGTGTGGTTAACAGGTGCGTAAAACATACTACCCGGTGGGTGAGTTTATTTGCCCTGCGCAGTTCAGGGCATCCCCGTCACATATATCTCAGGAGTAGATACAGAGATATTCGCCTTTTTATAATCTTTCACGTTTCGCGTAAGCAATACCTGTACTTTATTTTGAATTGCGGTGTTGTATTGAATTGCATCTTCAAAATCGCGTACATCGCTTGCAATGGCAAGTTCAATTACTTTATCATCTACCGGCAGTACATTTACCAGTGTTTTAAATCGCGCCAGAATCATACGCGAATCACGACGCTTGTATTGCGACTGAAGGATATAGTCGATATGCGAAAATGTAAGCGACGATACATGAATGCGCAGATTGCCACGGTCGGCAAAAGTAAAAAGCCGCTCTGCGGCGGCATTATGCGGTTGTCGGCCGGTAAGCAGATCTAAACACACATCTGTATCTGCAAAAACTTCGATCATATTATTTGGAGTATTTGCGTTTCAAATGCTTTTTGTATGAAACCTTGTCGGCTTCCAATTGCTCGGCATTTACAACCCCCGATAAACTTTTTACAAGTGGCGAAACTTCATCAGGTTCAATACCGGCTGTAAGCCTGTCCAAATAGGTTTCGATAATAAACGAGAGGCTGACGCGCTCCTTATAAGCATATTGCTTTGCCCTGGCAATTACAGGTTCTGCCAGTTTAAGAGTGAGTTTTGTGTCTATGCTTTCCATCTTAATTCCTTATACGTACAAATATACAAAAAATATACGTACACTCACATTCCTCCATAATTTTTACTCACACCATGTAACTTAGCAAAATGAAATATCTGCTTTACATACTTCTTCCGGCCCTTTTCACCTCCTGCACCCCCAAAACCGAAACACCTGCCCCGCCCCCGTTCGACCCGGTGAGCGTGCAACCGGTTATCGAACAGCTTAATGCCTCCGCCTCCAAAGGCATTCAGGATAAAAACGCCGCCCTCATTGCCGCGCATTACGACAAAGCCGCCCGCCTCTGCCCCGACAACGACACCTACGTAAACGGCCAAACCGCCATTGAAAACTGGTGGAAAGAAAGCGTGACCATGCTAAACGACATTACATTCACCACCATTTCGCTCGAAGGCACACGCGAGGTGCTTTATGAAACCGGAATGGCTACTACTACCATCAACATGAACGATTCGGTATGGGTGCAGAATGATAAGTTTGTGCATGTGTGGCGTATGCAGCCCGATAGCAGTTATAAGCTGGTGGTGGATGTGTGGAATGGGATTGGGAAGTGATCTGCGTTTGAATTATTCTATCATTATTTGTTATGAAGAACCACATAGTATTCCATTTTATTGGCTTCTGTTTTTTGATTCTGGTTAATTGTCAAAATAATTCTGAAATAATACCACCAGATGGTATGAAAATAAAGAACTCTAACTGCGGAATATCCTCATTCCAGTTCGAAGATATTTACAATCCCGTACTCTCTCCTGAAAAACAGAAAATAGACTTTCAGGTAATTAGAAAAGTAATTGAAGAGGTAATGCCCGATTTGCATTTGAGATTCAGTCATGAACGTGTAAAACAGCTCATGGATAGTATGCAAAATACTTTTACTGAACCATTGTCTGTTATTGATTATTATCGCAAAACGGCTCCCTTTCTTGATCAGTTTGCATGTTCACATACGAAGTATGATATGCGTCAGGAATTAATTGACAGTATAATCTATTGTGGCAGCTTTTTTTCCTATCCTTTGTATTATACGCATGATGAGCTATTTGTAAATACATATAGTCTCGATAATGAAACTGGCGGTAAAGTTTTGATGATAGATGGGGAAAGTATCCACAACTGGTTTTCCAAGTGCGATGATTATATTTATTCCGATGTTTCTGTTCCTGCGCAACGATATTTTTTAGGCACTCAGATGAATTTGAAGAACTATCTGATAAATAGAAACAAAAAAAACACTATTTCTCTACAGGTATATACTGACAGAGTTATCAAAATAGAACGAAACTATTCATCTTCACCTCCATATTTTATTGACAATGGGATTATATCGGTGTTTTCAAGGCAAAATGACTGTATAATTAATGATTCCTCAGGTATCGCAAGGTTGATTGTGAATAATTTTCAACCTGAAAATACTATCAGCACTCCATTTAGTAATTTTTTAATTAATTCAATGGAACTAATCAGATTAAAAAAAATAAAACAATTAGTTCTTGACCTTAGGGATAATCCCGGTGGATTAGATCATCATGAACTTGAGTTGCGTAGTTTTTTCTCAACCGATAAACTTAGTGCAGTTAAATCGCAAAAAGTAAGGACACTTACCTATCCATGTGATTCAATTGCTAATCAGACCTTTCAGAATACTAATTTATCTGTAATCAATACTAATCTAAAGAGTTTTTTTAAGCCATCTGAAAATTGGGGATATGATTGTATTCAAGAATCGATCTATTCCATAAAACCGCAAAAAATGCAATATGATGGCGAAATACTCATACTTATAAATGAAGGAACTAATTCAGCCGCCCTCAGGCTTGCCTATTTTCTCAGATCATATTGTAATTGTAAAATAGCCGGACAGTCGCCAGCCAGCCGTGCTACTTATTCAAACGCTGGTTATTTAATTAAATATAAACTGAAATACAGCAAGATTACTCTGACGGTCCCACTTTATTACCGGGAAAACTGGGGAGACCCGGCGCATACATTATCAAATGGGCAATTAAAAATTGACTATCCGATCAAATTTACCCGTGAAAATTTTGTAAATCGAATTGATCCCTATGAAGTATTTGTAAACTCGTATTACAAATAAAAAAACCGCCTGAAAACAATCGTTTCCAGGCGGTTTTCACTTCACTAAAACCCTACTTCTTCACCCACTCCAAAATTTCCTTACACATCGGGCTTTCCTGCGGGCCTACATGCCCCACATACTTCCCGTTTTCATCAATCATAAACTTCTGGAAATTCCACTGCACGGGCGCATTTTCCACGCCGTTTTGTGCTTTTTCGGTGAGCCAGTGATAGATGGGGTGCATGTTTTCACCTTTCACATCAATCTTTTCCATCATCTGGAAGGTTACACCGTAGTTTTTCTGGCAGAAAGTCTGGATTTCCTCGTTGGTGCCGGGTTCCTGTTTCATGAAATTGTTGGCGGGAAAGCCTACAATCATAAATTTTCCGTCTTTGCCGTAGGTATCATAAAGCTCCTGAAGCTGTTTGTATTGCGGGGTGAGTCCGCACTCGGAAGCGGTGTTTACAATTAATACTTTTTTGCCTTTGAGTGTGCTGAAATCGAACGGTTTGCCGTCGATGCTGTTGGCTTTGAAATCGTAAAGCGTTTTGGTGGCAGTTTGTGGTGTTTGCATGGCTAATGTGCTTACGGCAAGTGCCGCGATGATGAGTATGTGTTTCATGAGAATTTGATTAATCCTGTAATACAAACATACGCAAACCCGGTTTGTTCGGATGTTGGGCTGCGAATTCGTGTTAACTTTGCGGCCAATGGTGCTGGCACAAACCCTGAGTCTGTTTCGCCGCGAGCTGCTTACCGAGCAGCGTAGGCGCTATGCGTTTTTCGGGGTGTTGCTGTATGTGGTGGCCACGGTGTTTGTGAGCCGCTACAGTTTCAGGGTGGTGCGCGAGGTGCCGGTGTGGAATGCGCTGTTCTGGATTATCCTGCTCTTTGCCTCGGTAATTGCCGTGGCGCGGAGCTTTGCGCAGGAAAGCAGCGGACGTTTGCTCTACCTCTACACCCTGGCCGATCCGCGGGCGGTACTGTTTGCCAAACTGCTTTATAATTCGCTTTTAATGATTGTGCTGGGGCTTACCGGACTGGCCGTTTTTGGCATTGTGGTAAACTACCCGGTGGCCGATACGCCGCTGTTTTTGCTTACGCTGGTGCTGGGCTGCATGGGGCTGGCGGGCACGTTTACACTCATTTCGGCCATTGCTTCCAAGGCAGGGAACAATTTTGCGTTAATGTCGGTGCTGGGCTTTCCGGTGGTGCTGCCCATGCTGCTGGCCATAATAAGAGCCTCTAAAATGGCGGCCGACGGTACGGGCTGGGACGGTGCGGCCATGTATCTGGGGATAATAATCGCGTTAAACGTGATTGTTGTCACGCTTTCCGGCCTGTTATTTCCGTACCTTTGGCGCGATTAAAAAAGGCAACCGTATTTATGAAACTATCCTGGTGGAAATGGGCTTGTGTGGTGCTGCTGATTTACACTTTTACTGCTGGCCTGCTTGTGCCCATGGCTCCGGGCATCCTCCGCGTTTCGCCCGATAATCTTTCCACCGCCGCCGCGCCTTTTACCGTTAAAGTACATGGCTACAATACCCGGTTTTTAAGCAATCAGAACAGCCTGCAGGCCTGGCTGCTCAACGATAAAACCCAGGTAGCGGCCACCACGGCAAAAGCCCTGAGCGAAACCGAAGCCGAACTCACTTTCCCCGCCCTTGCCCCACTCCAAAAACCCGTTTTCGACCTGTTTGTAAATGATGATGCAGACGGCACTTTGGTAATGGCCAGCGCCATAGCCACCACCGACAGTATTTCGGCCATAAGCCCGGTAAGTAAGATTAGCGTGAAAAACGAGAAGGAAGATTACTTCGCCTTCCCTTTCCAGCACATTCTTTACGAATCTATCCGCAACCTGTTTTTTCACGTACCCATGTGGTTTGCCATGATTGCGCTCATGGCCTGGGCCGTGTTTAACAACATCCGCTACCTGCGCGGCGGTCAGCAAAAGCATGATCTTATGGCGGCCGAGGCGGTAAACGCCGGTCTGGTATTTGGCGTGCTTGGCTTGCTTACCGGTTCGCTCTGGGCGCGTGTTACCTGGGGAAGCTGGTGGGTTGACGATATAAAACTCAACGGGACCGCCATAACCATGCTGGCCTACATGGCCTACGTAGTGCTGCGCGGCGCGGTTGACGACGAACAGAAACGCGCCCGCATTTCGGCCGTGTACAGCATTTTTGCGTTTGTAATGATGCTGGTACTCATAGGCGTACTGCCCCGCCTGAGCGGCAACGACTCGCTGCACCCCGGCAACGGCGGCAACCCGGCTTTCGGGCAGTATGATCTTGACAGCCATTTGCGTGCCGTGTTTTACGCCGCCTGTCTGGGCTGGATTCTGCTCGGATTCTGGGTGTATAACCTGCGCTACCGCATACGCTTACTAAACGAAAAAATACATCACGCATAACGATGCGCACCATGATAAAACGTTTTCTCTTTCTGCTCGTAACGGCTTTGCTAACCACGCAAACCGCCTTTGCACAAAATGCCGACGAGCAGCTTACCCAAACCCTGCGCGGCAGCGGGTTGTTTAATGTAATCATTGCCTGCATAGCCATTGTGCTTTTGGGCCTGCTCATTGCCATTATCCGCCTCGAACGCAAAGTATCGAAACTCGAAAAAGAACATCAAGCCAGGCAGTCATGAAAAAGACGCACATCATAAGCATAGTTATCATTGCCGCCGCCATTGTATTTCTGGTGAGCATGTTAAGCAACTCAAGCACCTACGCCGATTTTAACGAGGCCGCACGCCTTGGCCCCGACGAAGACGTACACGTAGCCGGGCAGCTTGTGCGCACCAAGCCTATGGAATACAACCCGCAGGTGGATGCCAACCGCTTTGTGTTTTACATGACAGACCGCAACAACGAGGAGCGCAAAGTGGTTCTGCTCAAATCGAAACCGCAGGACTTTGAACGCACGCCGCAGGTAGTGGCCATTGGCTCTATGAAAGGCAATGAGTTTGTGGCCAAAGATGTGCTCATGAAATGCCCGTCGAAATACAACGACGGTAAAGACGGGATGGCAAACAAATAATCGCCTGCAAAGGCCGCAGCAATGGACATTGATTATATCGGCGAACAGCCGTGGTGGGGAATTATAGGGCACAGCAGCGTGGTGCTGGCGTTTGTTACGGCTGTGTTTTCGGCCCTCGTTAACTTTCTGCGCGCCCGCGACCGGCAATTAGGTGAGGACAACTGGCGACGGCCCGCACGCATTATTTATTACACCCACTTCTTTGCCGTGGCAGCCATTTTCCTTACGCTGCTGCTCATGATCTGGAATCACCGGTTCGAGTATCAGTATGTATGGCAGCATTCCAAGCGCGATATGGCCATGAACTACATTCTGGCCTGCCTCTGGGAAGGACAGGAAGGCAGCACGCTGCTCTGGCTCTTGTGGCACTCGGTAATCGGGCTTATTATTATACGTACGGCGAAAGAATGGGAAGCGCCGGTAATTTCGGTAATGTCGCTGGTGCAGGTTTTCTTAGCCATGATGCTGCTGGGCTGGTACTTTGGCGATGTGCATGTGGGCAGCAGCCCGTTTACACTCATCCGCGAGCGCGAAGAAAACATCGGCCTGCCCTGGACCATGAAAGCCGATTACCTTACGTTGCCGGCTTTCAGCGACGGACGCGGGCTTAATCCGCTGCTGCAGAATTACTGGATGACCATTCACCCGCCCACGCTGTTTCTGGGCTTTGCATTAGTTACCGTGCCTTTTGCCTTTGCCATAAGCGCACTCTGGCTCAAACGCTGGAACGACTGGCAACGCCCTGCCCTGCCCTGGGCGTTTACCGGTGTGGGCATTCTGGGCATTGGCATTCTCATGGGCGGTGCGTGGGCGTATGAGTCGCTGAGCTTTGGCGGTTTCTGGGCCTGGGATCCGGTTGAAAATGCCTCGCTGGTGCCTTGGCTTACGTTGGTGGGCGCGGCGCATGTAATGCTTATTTACCGCATCAAGGGGCAGTCGCTGTTTACCACGCTGTTTCTTACCATTATTTCGTTCCTGCTCATTGTTTATTCCACCTTCCTCACCAAAAGCGGCGTGCTTTCCGAAACCTCGGTACACGCATTTACCGAAGACGGACTGAACCACGAATTGGTGTGGTTTATGTCGTTTTTCCTCTGGCTTTCGGTGATGCTGTTTTTGCCCAACCGCATTTCGCGCTTGGTATATTCAGGAGCAGCCATCATGTTCGGGGTGTTGTTTGTAATGAATATGGTGGCCCCGGCCATGCTTATTTTCCTCATTATTTCGCTGGCCGGGCTTATTTACGGTTACCGCACACAGTTCAGGCAAAAGGGCGAGGAAGAAGAACTCTGGTCGCGCGAGTTCTGGATGTTTATAGGTTCGCTGCTGCTTACGTTTGTGGCAATTATTGTAATTGTTTATACCTCATCGCCGGTAATAAACCGTTTCCTGCGCGTGGGGCCGGTGCATGATTTCTTCCATTGGATGTACGACCTTGCCCCCGGCAGCGGAATGCTCAAGCAACTGGCCGAAGCTAAAATGGCTCCGGGCAACGATGTGGTGGATTTTTACAACCGCTGGACAATTCCGTTTACCATACTCATTGTATTGCTGGCGGCGGCTACGCAGTTTTTCAAATACAAGAAAGACGAGTTTGGTGTGTTTGCCAAAAAAATACGCCGTTCGTTCTTCCTCAGTGCGGCAATATCGCTGCCGCTTATGGTGCTGCTTTATTTCAACAGCGACTGGAGCGATCCCGGTTTCGACCGGCAGTATATGAGCATAATGAATGCGCTGTTGTTGTTTGTCACAATTTTCACCGTGCTTTCAAACGGCGATTACTGGCTTAAAATACTCAAAGGCCGCATTAAAAACGCCGGTGCTTCCATTGCGCACATTGGCTTTGGGCTGCTCCTGCTGGGCGCGCTGGTTTCTACTTCCAAGAAAGACACCATTTCGCAGAATACGTCGGAAGTTGACGTGCGTTCCATTGACCAAACCGGCGACAATGCCGCCAATATTTTCCTGCGCCGCGGCGATGTAATGCCTATGGGCGATTACATGGTGCGTTACACCGGCCGCGAATACAAATTGGTGGACGGCACGCCCTACGTGTATTTCAATGTCGATTACATGAAGAAAGACGCGGCCGGCCAGTTGGAAAATGCCTTTACCCTGCGTCCTTTCATTCAGATCAACGAGCGCATGGGCAATGCCGCCGAGCCTGATACGCGCCATTACCTGCACAAAGACATTTACACCTTCATCAAATTTGTGCCCATGAGTTCGCTCGAAGCACCGGGCAAGGAAACCGACAACGATTACAGCACACCCAAAAACCACACCGTGGTTCCCGGCGATACCATTGCGTTGGACAACAGCATTGCCGTGCTCGATTCCATCTTCCCGGCCCGCAATGGCGTGGTAGATCTTGGTCCCACCGAAATTGGCGTAGCCGCCCGCTTCCGCGTAACCGGCCGTTCCAATACCGACGGCGATCTGAAAAACACCACACTCACCGGCTATTTCGTGGCCGATACCGCCAGCGGCCGCACCCGCCAGATTGATGCCCGCGACAACGACCTCGGCCTTAAACTCACCTTCTACAAGGTAAATCCGCAGAACGGCCGCATAGACGTGTATGCCTCGGAACTGAACAGCGTAAAACGCGATTTCATTGTAATGGAAGCTACCATTTTCCCGGCCATCAATATTTTGTGGATTGGCTGTCTGGTGATGCTTTTTGGCACTATGCTGGCGGTGAGAGATCGCTGGAAGATGTTGCGGGTGGGGAAATCATCGAAAGAATCGAAAACAGAAGAATAGTTTTCCTGTTTATATGAAATCGGGTGGAATCTTTTGCCGGATTTATTGATATATCTTAAACAGATCAGCATTTTGGCACTACTATATTTTCTCCATTAATCAATGGAATAAACATCCTCAAATCAGGCTATTCAATCCGTACTATAATCTGATATTCTGACTCATAACATCTGAGTATTTTATTAAAATAATATAATAATTAATTGCAGATTTTTTTTCGCTGTTCTATGTTCGTCGTCAAAACAAACAGAACATGGAATACAAAGTAGTTTACATTGCGCCGGTTCAGCGGTCAGATCAGAGTGGTCAATTAATTGCTCAGGATTTGGAAACTGTAATAAAGAAATACCATGCCGAAGGTTGGAACTATGAACGCATTGAATCTATTCAAACGTGGGTGCAGCCTTCATTGTGTTTTGCTCTGAATGGAGGGAAAGCCGGCTACTCTATCAACCAGATGATCATTTTCAGCCGATGAAATATTTACTTATTGCGATAATTAAACTTTACTGGAAACTAACTCCTCCGCACAAACGTCGTTGTTGTTGTTTCAAAGTTTCCTGCTCAAACTATGTGTTTCAGCAAGCGCAAAAGCACGGTTTCATTGCGGGATGGAAAGCTCTTACTTATCGGTTTCGCACTTGTCGCAATGGAAGCAGACTTGTATGGCTGGAAAAAGAAAAAGTACTGTTAATGGTGCTTGCGAATGGGGATCAGTTGAATGAAAATGAAATTTCTGAAAATCTTGTCAGGAAATACAAAATACTTTTCTGATTATGAGGCTGAAGTAATTTATTCTGTCCTTACTTCCATTGTTACTCTATCCGTTCTCGCATCGAGTGTGATAAACAGTGTTTCGGGGCGCAGGAAACGATATTCAATGCGGTAGTATTCTTTGACAATGCCATAAGTAATTTCTTCGGGTGAAATAAAATGAACCGGTCCTTTAAAAAAGAGTGAATCTGTTTCAGTGACACGGGTTACTTTTCCCAAACGAATATCAAAACAAAACCCTGATTCCATGGGGAAATGAAGGGGGCGGCCGGCTGTATTAAAAGTGTCGCCTTTCAGTATAAATCCATTATTCACGGTAGCGTGTTCATTGCCAAAAAAACCGGCAATTGAATCATTCTTTTTTGAGTTAATTACTTTGAATTTCACAACTCCTCTTTCCAGATGATTTATGAGAATGGAATCATTAATATGTTTCCAATACAGAAACGCCAGTTGATATGTCAATGGCTGAAGCGAATCAAGCAATTTCTGTTGTTCGGGTGTGTAAATTATTCTTCCGTAGAAGCCGAGGTCGTCGCAGCATAAATAAGGAAAGAGATAGTAACTCGAATCAGGATGAAACCGGGTTAAGATAATCCTGTCGGGACGATCTTTATCTTTTACCACCACTGTATCAAACTGCGGCCAGTGAACAGGAATTTTTTTCGCCGAATCGCCGGGTAATACTGGTGTGCGATTTACAAACCATTGCAGAAATTCGTTAAAGGGCAACCTGTCCATTTCATCTTCTGGAATACCTTCGAGATGAAACAGGGCTGTAGCAGTTTGTGCATTGCATACACTTGAATAGCACAACCCATTTACACACATCAAAAATAAGGCGAATCGTAAAAACAGGGTGCTAAGGGTTGTGCTCATATCCGCTTGAATCCCCAGTAAGATAAACAATGCAACCCAATCGGGGTAACACAAGTCACTGAAAAATTCTGCATCTTTATCGGCATGATCCGCTCAATCATTGCCGCTTCCCTGCCCTGCCTTTTCTTCTTCGCCCAACTGAAGGCCCAGCCCGGCCCGCAGCCTCCGTTTACCATAGAACTTGAAGCGGTGGCTACTGCCCAGCCCCTGCCCGGCCTGCATTCGTTTGCGTTTGCGCAGGACGGCTCGCGGTGGTTGTTTGCCGGCGGACGCATAAACGGGCTGCACGGGTTTTCTACCAACGATAATTTCCCGGTGCAGTTTGCCAACGATAACCTCATTGTAATTGACACGGCAAACTGGCAGGTCTATCAAAGTTCGGTGTATCCGCTTGGCCTGCAAATGGCCGATCCGCTGCGGAGCACCAATATGCAGTATGTGCAGCGCGGCGATTATTTGTACATGACCGGCGGCTTTGGCTGGGACAGTACGGCAAACGGCTACCGCACATTTCCCACGCTAACGGCCATTCGGGTGGATAGTGTAATTGATGCAGTAATAAACAACACACCGCTGGCCCCGCACATACGCCAGCTTACCGACACCAACCTGCGCGTATGCGGCGGCGAAATGGCCATGCTGGGCAATGAATTTTACCTCTGCTTTGGTCACAATTTCAGCGGCCGCTATTCCGATCCGCCCGTCCCCACTTTCACCCAGCGTTACACCGAGCAGATACGCCGCTTCGAAATTATCGACAACGGCACCAGCCTGCAAATAGCCAACTACACCGCCTTTACCGACACCGCCCACTTTCACCGCCGCGACCTCAACCTGGGCCACATCATACGCCCCAACGGCAGCGAGGCCCTCATGGCCTACAGCGGCGTATTCCAGAAAAACGCCGATCTGCCCTGGCCCTCGCCCATTCTCATTACCGGCAGCGGCGGAGTGTTGCAAGCCGGTTTTACACAGTTGCTCAACAACTACACCTGCGGCATGGTGCCCGTTTTCGATTCGCTGCTGGGCGATATGTACACGGTTTTTCTTGGCGGCATGGGCTGGTACACTTACGATGCAAACACCAACAACTGGGTGTATGATTCGCTGGTGCCGTTTGTGAGCGATATTGGCCTTATTACCCAATACGCCAACGGCCAGTTTGCCCAAAGCGTACTGCCCACGCGCATGAACGGCCTGCAAGGCTCCAACGCCAAATTCATAGCCGCCGCCCCGGCCATGCAGTATGCAAACGATGTAATAAACCTGCGCCGCCTGCAAGGGCGCGTGCTGGCGGGCTACCTGTATGGCGGAATACAGTCGCAGTTGCCCAATCTCTCGCCGGTTACGGTGGCAGTTGATACAGTTTATCGCGTATGGATTACGCCTGACCAGTTGATTTTGCCCGTGACCGAGGCCAATACCGGCATTGCATTTATGCGCATATTTCCCAACCCGGCAGGTACGCAGGCCTGTGTGCGCATAAAAACCGCGCAAAACGAGCTGCTGCGCATTTCACTGCTCGATGTGCAGGGAAGGGTAATTCAACAGCATCAACTGCCCGCCGCTGCCGGGTTGCAGCAGGATTTCTGGCTCAATACTTCGGCGCTGGCCAACGGATTGTATTCGGTGAAAGTGGAAACGGCCACAGGTGTGCAGGTGCTGCGGCTTGCCGTGCAGGAGTAGCAGATGCGGGTGCTGCTTCATGAGCATTAAAATCAGGAGTGCCTTGCATTAATGTGTGAACGTAAGCTGCGTTGTTTTCTGTTTTTGCAATAAATTGCCGGCAGTTATGTCTGAAAACCCTCATCAATGCCTTAATTGCGGGCACACACTTACCGGCCGTTACTGCGTGAACTGCGGACAAAAAGCCGATACACACCGCATCACCACCCGCCATTTTATTATGCACGATTTGCTGCACGGCACACTGCACATTGAAAAAGGGTTGTTCTTTACAATTATACAAGTGCTCAAGCATCGCGGCCAGACAGCACTCGATTATATTTCGGGTAAACGAATCAGGTATTACAATGTGTTTTACCTCTCGCTTATTCTGCTCAGCTTAAACATTTTGGCAGTGGTATTCAAACACCGCATTTTACCCGATACCGCAATGAAGCATTCGGGCGAAGTGAGCAGTGTATTCGTATTTGCCGCAGCGAATATGAAGTTTATTGTGCTCACCTTCATTCCGTTTATGGCGCTAAATTCCTTAATTCTCTTTCGCCGCAAGAAACACAATTATGCCGAGCATGTGGTGGCTGCCGGCTTTTGCATGGTGGCCGCCCTTACACTGGCACTTATTGCCAATCTTATTCTGCTGCTGGGAAATATAACGTTCTTCAGTTATCTCGGCAGTTTTGTTGGCTTTCTCGTTTTCCTTACACCCCTGTTTTTTTATTTCAGTTATTCGGCCCCTCAATACCGTTTCTGGGGATATAGCTGGCGAATACTGCTTTTTTACGTGCTGTTTATTTTGCAGGTATTTATTTTAATTCTTCTGCTTTCCTTTGCCTTTACCGGCGAATTAAATATCAGCGGTGAAATTAACCTCAACTAATCTGGCCGCCCGATCTATTGCGCTTCGCTAAGATTTATCCGGCATTGCCGGATAAACTTTTCGCCATGTTAAAACAGGTTTGTGGCTTGTTTCAAAAATCACATCATGGAAATTACCTCAAACAACCTTCCCCCATTTTCTGTAAATACTATTTTTTCTTTCGCCGCCGATGAATACTGTATAAAATAAATTGCCCCCGGTCACCCCGCCAACTGATAAGCATCAGTGCATATTTAGCCCTTCCGCACTAAACTTGTCCCACAACAAAATCTGCCACGTACCTTCTGCGCTTGTGTGACCAAAGTAACTGTACACAAAATATGGCAGGCATAATTTTGTGGCATCAAAACAAATGGAATCAACCATGAAAGTAGAACAACTCTATACCGGCTGCCTCGCCCAGGGCGCATATTACATAGAAAGTAACGGCGAAGCGGCAATCATAGATCCGCTGCGCGAAGTGCAGCCTTATATTGACATGGCCGAAAAGCGCGGCGCAAAAATCAAATACATTTTCGAAACTCATTTTCATGCCGACTTTGTGAGCGGCCACGTAGATCTGGCGCGCAAAACCGGAGCCAAAATTGTGTACGGCCCCACCCAGCTCAAAACCGGTTTCGATGCCATAATCGGCTACGACGGACAGGTTTTTCATGTAGGCAATGTATCGCTCACACTCATTCACACACCCGGGCATACCATGGAAAGCAGTTGCTTCTTGCTTAAAGACGAGCAGGGAAACTCGCATTCCATTTTTACCGGCGATACCCTGTTTATAGGCGATGTGGGCCGTCCCGATCTTGCACAGCATGTAATTGCCGATCTCACGCAGGAGAAACTGGCGGCGCATTTGTACGAATCGCTGCACAATAAAATACTGCCCCTTTCTGACCATTTAATTGTATATCCCGCACACGGCGCGGGCAGTGCCTGTGGCAAAAACCTGAGTAAAGAAACCTCCGACACGCTGGGCAACCAGAAAAAAACAAACTATGCCCTGCGTGAAGGATTGACCAAAGAACAGTTTATTGCCGAACTGCTTAACGGCCTTACACCTCCTCCCGGCTATTTCCCCAAAAATGTGCTGATGAATGTACACGGCTACGAAAACGTGGAACTGGTGCTCAACCGCGGCACACAGGCGCTTTCGGCCGCCGCATTTGAAGCCGCAGCCAACGAAACCGGCGCCGTAATGCTCGATACCCGCGATGCCGCCGTATTTGCCGCCGCACACATTCCAAACAGCATAAACATTGGCATAAACGGCGACTTTGCCGTGTGGGTGGGCACACTCATTACCGACATCAAACAACCCATCCTGCTCATTACCGAACCCGGCCGCCAACAGGAAGCCGTAACCCGCCTTGCCCGCGTAGGCTACGACCACGCCATAGGTTATCTCGATGGCGGCATGGAGGCCTGGAAAAAAGCCGGAAAAGAAACTGCCCAAACTGCCAGCATCAGTGCCGCTGAGTTTGCTGCCGCCGTTGAAAGCAACCCGCAGGCCGCAATTCTCGACGTGCGCAAGGCCAGCGAATACAATTCCGAGCACATTATCGGCGCAAACAATCTTCCGCTCAACTACATCAACCAGCACCTGCACGAAGTTGATCGCCACAAAACGGTTTATGTACACTGCGCTGGCGGTTACCGCTCCATGATTTTTGTGTCTATTCTGGAAGCACGCGGATTTACCAATCTGGTGAATGTGGCCGGTGGTTTTGCAGCCATAAAGGCAACCGGCAAACTTCCTGTAACCGACTATGTGTGTCCTACAACAATGCTGTAATGAAAACACTTTTTTCTGCAAACGGGCAGTTCAACTGGTTGCGCCTACTGCGTTTTGCGCTGGGCATTTTCATGGGCATTCAGGCGTTTCACGGGCAGGATGTGCTGGCGGGAATTCTGAGCGCCATTTTGTTGTGGCAGGCTTATACCAATGCGGGCTGTGCGTGGGGCGCTTGCAGTGTACCGGTAAACAGCAGCAATGGCAATACAGAAATTGAGGCCGAGGAAGTAACGGCGAAAAAGTAGTTACCGCATCAGTGTGACAAAGCCTGTCTTTACTTCGGGATTGCCAAAACAATCGGCCGTAAGCAGCCGCCAGTAATACACGCCTTCTTCGGCCGCCGAACTGTTGAATGTGCCATCCCAGCCCTGCGCCGGATTGTTGCTTCTGAAAAGCGAATTGCCCCAGCGGCTGAATATTTCGAGCTCGAAACCATCGGTAGCTGCTGTGGAAAATGCGAATACATCGTTTATGCCGTCGCCGTTGGGGGTGAATACGTTGAGCTCGATTACGGGTCCGCCATTCTGCTCCGGACAGCTGGCACTGCGCTGGTAACGCCACAATGTGTTCGATATGGATGATAATGATAAATTAGTGTAGCCACCAAACAACCAGAAATCACCGTTGAGTGAAGTGAAGCCAACTGAGCCGGCATTCCCGCCGGGCTGACTGCCGGTTGATGGCACTTGCAGTGTACCGTAACTGGATGGTTGATTAACAAGCAATGAACCATCAATCCAGTTAAACTGAAGCGTTGACGGATTAAACATCCAAAACGCATTTTGTGAGGGTACTGTCGACATATTAGCAAACCCGCCAAGCTGCCAGAAGTTACCACACGCATCGGTCCAGCAGGCCCGTCCTTCAAAATTACTGGCAGGGGCCTCTGTGCCAAAATTACAGGTAGCAAAAAATTCGGCCGGCTGATTAAGCAGATTGGTTCCGGCCATCCAGGTCCATTGCAAAGTAACCGGATCATATTTCCACATATCATTTAAATAATCGAAGGTCCCGGAGGCCAGACTCATGCCTCCCCAGAGCCAGAAGTTTCCATAACGGTCTGTCCAATGTGAATACACAGCTCTGCTTCCCGGTGTGTTGGTGGCTGACGGGATTTGCTGTGCTCCCCAAACAGTCTGTACAGTAGGTAAGTTATTGCCACTCATCCATGTCCAGTTATTTGTGGCAATGTCATATTTCCACATATCATCGAAATAACTGGTGCCACCAAAAAGCCAGAGTTCATTGGAGTTTCTCTCCCAGGTAGCATTGGTTTCGTCGCGGGGTGGAGGTAAATTGCCTGGGGCGGCTACGCCCTGCGTGCCAAATACACCGGTAGCATTTAGCGTATTCGGGCCCTTCATCCAGGTCCATTCATTGGTGGCAATGGTGTATCTCCATAGGTCGCCAAGAACACCATCAAAGCCATTCGCATCTATCCCTCTGCCACCAAAAAGCCAGAGGTGCCCGTTATTGTCTGTCCAGGTTGCAGCCCCGAAACCACGCGCTCCGGGATAGTTGGTGGTTGACGGTACGCCCTGTGTACCATACACCCCGGCCGAAGGAGTTTGAGGTCCGTTCATCCATGTCCAGTTATTGGTGGCCGGTTCAAAACGCCAAAGACCGTTATGGTAATCAAAAGTATTTCCCTCTATCCCGCCAAAGATCCAAAAGTTCCCCTGCTCATCGGTCCAGTTGGCAGTTTCATAAAGGGCAGGCGGAGTATTACCCGGAGCCGGTAAACCTTGTGTACCCCAAACAGCAACACCGTTAACGAAGTTGCTGCCGTTCATCCAGGTCCATGTACCATTCTGCGCATGAACTGCAACTGAAAAACACAATAGTGATAGTAATAAAGAATTACAAAGCATAACTACACGATGTAAATAATAATTTTTCACTAGTATTTCAATTTACCATAGATGTTTCATCAAAGATATTCTTTGTATCGGAATTAACCTTAAACGGATCAGGCAAATTTTCTCTGTTCACCTCATCAACGTTACAAATCCGGCCTGCATTTCCGGATTTCCAAAACAATCGTTAGTACGCAAACGCCAGTAATACACCCCTTCCTCAGCCGCCGAACTGTTAAACGTACCATCCCAGCCCTGCGCCGGATTGCTGCTGCGGAAAAGCGAATTGCCCCAGCGGCTGAATATTTCGAGCTCGAAACCATCGGTAGCGGCTGTGGAAAATGCGAATACATCGTTTATGCCGTCGCCGTTGGGTGTAAATACGTTGAGTGTTTCCACCACAGAGCCATTGGCGGCAAAATCAATCCTTACCGAATCGGTGGCCACGCAGGTGCCGTTGCTTACCTGTACAATGTAGATTCCCGGAACATTTACCGTTATGGCCTGCGTGGTATCGCCGGTGCTCCAGTTGTATTGATTGCCGGTACTGCCTGCATTGAGCGAAGTGGTTTGGCCGGCGCAGAGAACGAGGTCGTTGCCCAGCTGAATCTGAGGTTGATTTTGCACCGTGATGATTGCTGTGGCCGTATCCACCGGAAGCAGGCAGGGCGACGAATTGTTTACAACTAATGTCACAGTAAAAGTACCTCCGGCCTCATAAGTATAGGAAGGCTGAGCAGCACTGCTCACATCGGTGGCCGATTGCGGATCGCCGAAATTCCAGCTATAAGCCGTGTTTGGATTTACCGGTGCCGAAAACGCTACCGGCAAAGGGGCACAACCGCCCGCGGGAGGATTAAGCGTAATGGCCGCCCCGCCCTGTGGTGCCGGACAGGTGGCACTGCGCTGGTAGCGCCACAACGAATTCGACATTTCGGCCGCATCGGTAAAGCCGCCAAACATCCAGAAATCGCCGTTGAGTGCGGTAAAGCCCACGCCACCGCCAAAACCGCCGGGCTGGTTGGTGGCCGCGGGCACCAGTATTGTACCATAATTTGAAGGCTGCCCGGGCTGCAGCGAACCGCCAATCCAGTTAAACTGCACGGAAATCGGGTTAAACATCCACAAGGTATTTTGCGAAGCCAGTGTGGGATCGAGAAACGCAGTGGAATCGAACCCGCCAAACTGCCAGAAATTTCCACACTCATCGGTCCAGCAGGTGCGGCCTTCAAAATTGGCCCGCGGGGCTTCCGTACCATAATCGCAGGTGGTTTGAAACTGCGAAAGTGCATTGGGCGTTTGTGTACCGGCCATCCATGTCCATTGCAACGTTTGCGGATTGTATTTCCACATATCGTTGTAGGTGGTGGAACCAAGAAAGTAGCCGCCAAAAAACCAGAAGTTGCCCTGCCGGTCTTTCCACCTCGAATATACATTGCGCGTTCCCGGAGTGTTTGACGGTGAAGCGACCTGCTGCGTGCCCCACACTGCCGGAACAGATGGAGTGTTGCCGCCACTCATCCACGTCCAGTTGCCGTTAGCCGGGTCAAACTTCCACATATCATCAGAATAGCCGCCAAACATCCAAAGTTCATCGTTGTTGCCCACCCAGGTTCCGTTGTTTTCGGCCCGTGGCGGTGGTGTATTGGCAGGAGCGGCCACGCCCTGTGTGCCAAAAACACCGGCAGGATTTACGGTGTTGGCACCTTTCATCCATGTCCATTCGTTGGTGGCAATGGTGTAGCGCCATAAATCGCCAAGCGTACCGCCCGTGCCGTTTATATCAAGCCCCGAGCCGCCAAAAAGCCAGAGATGCCCGCTGCTGTCGGCCCAGCTTGCCGCGCCGTAGCCGCGGCCACCGGGATAATTGGCCGTGGAAGGAACTCCCTGCGTACCATACACCCCGGCCGATGGGGTTTGCGGCCCGCTCATCCAGGTCCAGTTATTGGTAAGCGGATCAAACTTCCACAGCGCATTATGAATATTGTTTGTGTTTCCATCGGCCCCGCCAAATATCCAGAAGTTGCCCTGCTGATCGGTCCAGTTGGCTGGTTCGTACAAGG
The DNA here is from genome assembly GCA_025454955.1 of Bacteroidia bacterium. Classification (GTDB taxonomy): domain Bacteria; phylum Bacteroidota; class Bacteroidia; order Palsa-965; family Palsa-965. The sequence continues at coordinate 61,484 of JALONL010000014.1, forward strand.
CCGGTGGTGTATTGCCGGGAGCGGCCACGCCCTGCGTGCCCCAAACTGCCGGCGAATTATTGATATTGCTTCCCTTCATCCACGTCCACACACCGTTCTGCGCTTTTACACATACTGCAAAACCAATGGTGAGCAAGAGCAATAAGATTCGCATAAAGTAAATTCTTCTTTGGGTTCAATCAATCAAACAAGCACACAAACCCATTGTTTTATCAGCAGCCATGAATTAGCAGAAATTTGCAAAATCAGCCTCTGCCCTGGGCTATCGCATCAACGTTACAAACCCGGCCTTCATTTCGGGATTGCCAAAACAATCGGTCGTGCGAAGCCGCCAGTAATACACGCCTTCCTCTGCCGCCGAACTGTTAAACGAACCGTCCCAGCCCTGTGCCGGGCTGCTGCTGCGGAAAAGCGAATTGCCCCAGCGGCTGAATATTTCGAGGTCGAAGCCATCGGCAGCGGCTGTGGGAAATGCGAATACATCGTTAATGCCGTCGCCGTTGGGGGTGAATACGTTGAGTGTACCCGCACTGCCGATTATACCAAAATCAACCTGTATCGTATCATTTATTACGCACGAACCATTACTTACCGAAACCACATAAGTTCCGGATATATTTACCTGAATTTCGGGTGTGGTTTGGCCGGTGTTCCAGGTGTATGAATTGCCGGGAATATTGGGCAGCAGCGGACTGATAAGGGCGGAATCTTCACAAATGAATATTTCGTCGGGGTATTGATTGTTCAATAACTGAGACACAATTATCGAATCTACAGCCGTATCGGCGCAAATGGCATTGATTACGGTTATTGAATAAATTCCGGGAGCGGAAACTATGATGGAGGTATCTGTGCTTCCTGTTGACCATGAATAAATATTGCCGGGAACATTATTTACAGCCAATGTAAGTGTACCCTGAGTGCCGCAAAACAAAGTGTCGTTTCCAAGATTTACAGGAACAAGATTCCCCTCTCCCTCTTCAATCATATTGGGCAGCCCCAACCCGCCAATACCCGGCAAAACAATGGCACCCGGCTGGAAAGAACAACCTGCTCCCGGCACGTCAGGAAACTCTATTACATCCATATTATTGGTGTAATTAACCATGTACATCCTGTTGTCGGGCCCTATTTGCAAGGCACCAAAAAGTATGTTAGGCGAATTTACCGAAGAAGCAATAACTTGTTGGGATGCAATAATTGTGGCAGGATTACCGGAAATGAGGTTGTATTGGTAAAGCTCATCGGAAACCGCCGAAGATGAAAGAAAACTAATATACAGCAGGTTGCTGTTTGGCGAAAAGGAAACTCCGTATGCTCCCTCCGAAAAGCTTACTGCCTGCGGGTAATTAAACATTACAGGATTACTGATTATGCCGGTGGCGGCATCAAAATCAAATAATTCGGCAAACGAAGCATCGCCATAAACAGCCAGCGCCAGACGGGTTCTGTTGGGTGAAATTTTCATGTAACCGATGGTTTCAGCAAAAGTTCCGGTGCTGTTTAGATGCGGCATTCCCACATTTGAAGTTACCGGTGGCAAAAAGCCTGATGCGGTGAGCTGGAATGCCTGAAACTGGTTATCACCATAACTATGTGTAACTATCCAATAGTCCACACAATTTTGGTGGCGACAGGCCGTAATTTTTTCAGTAGCCGGTGGAGCCAGCAACAGGGTATTTAGCGTCACCACATCGCCCAACCCATTATTGAGCGTCATGTCAACTACGGTATAGTGTATTCCCTGGTTGGTGCCGCCATATCCGCCCTGATCGGCAGTAATTACATAATAAATTGTACTGCTCCCGGGCAATGGAACTATAACAGCCGATTGAGTGGAAGATGAATTGCCCAGCAAAACACCATTACCGCCCGGCATTGGCTGTTGGTTACTGTTCCAGATGGTAATGCCATCAGTATAAAACAACAAATTACCTGCCGCATCGGAAACAGATGCGGAGCCTTCGTCGGTTAACATTTGCCCTGTACCTACTGTAAATGAAGGGCTGAAACGAATGGAATTATTATATCCAAAATACCAGTTGTTGTTTTGCCCCTGACCACGCAATGAAGAGGGGGACATAAACAGCATAACTGCCACACAAAGAAAAAAAGACAACTTTTTCATATTTATACAGGCAACATTCCTTTAATTGGGTTGATGAATAAAAGTAGTGTCTGCAATGTGCTTTTGTTGTGAATGAAGTATTAATTTATAATAATTATTATTAACGCATCAACGACACAAACCCGGCTTTTTCTTCGGGATTGCCGAAGCAGTCGGTAGTGCGTAGCCTCCAGTAATACACCCCTTCTTCGGCCGCCGAACTGTTAAACGTACCATCCCAGCCCTGTGCCGGGCTGCTGCTGCGGTAAAGCGAATTGCCCCAGCGGCTGAATATTTCGAGGTCGAAACCTTCGGGAACGGCTGTAGGAAATGCGAATACGTCGTTTATCCCATCGCCATTGGGGGTGAATACGTTGAGTGTAGCAGTGCTGCCGCTTATACCAAAATCAACCTGCACGGTATCGTTTATTATGCAGGAGCCATTTACGATATTTACGGTATAAATTCCGGGTGTAGATACCTGTATCTGCGAAACTGTATCACCGGTATTCCACACAATGCTGCTGCCAGGGGCAATTGGTAAAAGCGGCGAAATTTGCGCCGGTGTGGCGCAACTGAATAGTTCGCCGGGATAATTGCCCAACGTTAACTGCGATACCAGTATAGAATCAGATGCCGATGCGTTGCACACCGTATCAGTAATGGTTACCGAATACAGTCCGGGTGCCGACACATTTATATTTTGCGCAGTGCTGCCGGTTGACCAGTTATAGATGAATTGCGAAGAAGCCCCGGCCGATAGCTGGAGACTTACCGCACCGCCGCAAAACACGGTATCGTTGCCCAACGATACATTAATGCCGCCGCCGCCATCGTCAATTAAATTGGGCAGCCCGAATGTAGTGCTGCCAAAACTGAGTGTAACAGCTCCTGACTGAAAATTACATCCCGCCCCGGGCACATCCGGATTATTTACGGCATCTAACTGGTTGGTATAATTGGTGAGGTAAATTTTTCCGTCGGGACCCAGTTGCAAGGCTCCGAAAACACTTGTTGCGCTGAAAGCCGCTACGGCTATGGTTTGCTGCGAGGCCAGAATACCGGCCGATGTGCCCGACGAAAGATCGAACTGAAACAAGGCATTGGGTTGCGACGGAATTCCGGCAAAAGCCACATACAGCAAATTGCTGTTGGGCGAAAACGACAAACCATAAAACCCTTCAACTCCGCTTTGCGAATTGGCATTTATGGTTACCAGCGGATTAGACACAATGCCGGTGGAGGCATCAAAATCAAACACTTCGGCAAATCCGGGTAAACCATACACAGTTACCGCAAGTCTTTGCCGGTTGGGCGAAATTTTGAGGTAGCCTATACTTTCGATCGTTTGCAATGAATTGTTAAGGTGCGGTGTGCCCACATTGGACAGCACCGGTGGCAGAATACCGTTTGCGGTTACCTGAAATGCCTGAAACTGATTGTCTCCAAACGAATGGGTAATTACCCAATAATCGGTACAGTTGTTATGCCGGCAGGCGCTTAGCTTTTCGGTGGCGGGCGGGGCAAGAAGCAAGGTGTTTAATGTGGTAATGCCACCCAAACCACCATTAAGCGTCATATCCACCACCGAATAATGCACCCCCTGATTGGGCCCGAAATATCCGCCCTGATCGGCTGTAAACACGTAATACTGTGTGCCGCTGCCGGGCATGGGCACAATAATGGCCGATTGTGTGGACGAAGGACTGCCCAGAAGAAAAGTGCTGCTCTGGTTCATAACCTGGTTGTTTCTGTTCCAGATCAAAACGCCATCGGTATAAAACAGCAGCGATCCGGCAGCGTCGCTTATGGAAGCACAACCTTCCGTAGTATTTATGGCACTGCCACTCACCGAAACCGGTGTGCCCGAATTAAAATCAAGCGCAGCCTGAGTGCCAAAATACCAGTTGTTGTTTTGCCCCTGTGCCGGCAATTTTTCGGGGCACACAAGCATAATCATGAAAAAACAAAATAGCAGCCGCTTCATTACGATACTGTTTGCGTTTACAAACAAGTAACCAATGTGCGGCTGCTATGTTTATGGTTTAGTATTAAAACACACAAGTGGCAAAATGCCCGCCTCAAGTGGTGTGGGCATTATTCGGCAATAATCATGGGCGCACTGCTCACACCTTCGGCCGTAATTAACGTAACCAGATAAGTGCCCTGAAGCAGCCCCAGCGATGATGCGGTAATTTCTACCTGCTGTTTTCCGGCGGCGGCGGCATTTACCTGCATTTCGGCCACTTTACGGCCTGTTAAATCGGTAATATTTACAACCACCGGCTGTGCCGATTGGGTGGTAAAGGTGAGTGTGGTAATGCCCGAATTAGGGTTGGGCTGCAATTGCAGCGCCTGCACGGCGGGGCGGCTTTCTTCTGTGTAAAGCCCCTGCGGACAGATGCGGTAAATTTTGCCGTTGGTGGTGTAGCCGCCCTTCATGGCATAAATGCAGCCATCGGTGCCCTGCTTAATGGTGGTAAGTCCGCCCGATTCCGATACCACGTCCATCCACTGCGTGCGGCTCACAAACGAATCGTAGGCGGGAGCATTGCCCAGTGTAAGGTCGTAAATACGGCCATAGTCGTTGTCGGCTACCAGCAGGTGGTTGTCAAACTCGGGCATTACCTGGCTGCTGTAAAACAGAATTCCGGTTACGGCCGGCAGCGGCGAGTTCCAGTCTTCGATGGGCGGAACGGCGTTGGCCGCACTGCACGGTACCGAAGTGGAACTGTTTGCAAAAAATCCTTCACAATCGGCCCAGCCATAAAATTTGCCGGGAGAAATCTGGTTTACTTCATCAGAAGAACTGAGGCCGTTTTCGGAGCAATACATTGAGTCATTAACCGGACTAAAGCAAAAGTCGAACGAATTGCGCAGGCCGTAGCTCCATATCCAGTCGCAGTTGCCGGTAAGCGGGTTTCCATCGTCGTAAAACGGGTTGTTGAGCGGAACAGTTCCGTCTTTGTTTATACGCAGGTGCTTTCCGTACGGGTTGGTGAGTTTATTGGCGTAGTTGAGTGTGGGATTGGTTTGCTGATACGCCAGATCGCCGATGGAAATGAACAGGTGCGTGGTATCGTTGTGCATGAAATGGATGTTTCCACCAACGTGATTCCCGGCAATGTTGTTGGGCACATCCAGATCGAATATAAGTACAGGATTGGTGCCGAGGTTGTTTGCCTCTGTGTAACGTACCACCCTTATGCGTTCGTCGCCATTGTAACGGTGGTTGTAGTAGAGATATACATAATTATTGGTGCTGAAATTGGGATCGAGGGTAATGCCCAGCAGCCCGCGCTCGAAATCTGAGTTTACCGAATCGGAAAGGTCGCAGAAAGTGCTCAGCAGCAAACCGGCAGGCGTATAAACTTCCACTTTGGCAGTACCGGGACTCGAAGGTGTCTGGTTATCGCCTTTCATGGTACAGAAGAAACGGCCGTCGGGAGCCACGTCGAAGGCAACCGGATAATCCATGCCCTGCACCAGTGTGGTAGTGGTGTATGTTTGGGCCTGAAGTGTAACTGAAAGACCTGCAAGCAGGCAGAAGATGAGTAAGAGCTTTTTCATGCTGGTGTGTTGTTTCGGTTTCAAATATAACCCGAAATACACATTGCCGGATAAGTTTCGGCCGTTTGCAGCAATGAAACGGTGTACGGCAGAATTTGAAATTATTCTCCGGTACCGGTATCGGCCGCGCCCTGCTTTTTGATAAACCCAAACAACACATGAATGCCGAGGTTCAACTGCACCACATTACCATTTAAGTCAGAGTCGATATAGGGTTTGTGCTGATCGAGTGCCAGTTTGTACGGATCAAAACCAAAGTTGGTAAATGTAATACCGGTGTTGAGGCCAATGGCAAAATTACCCTCAGTATAAAAATACACTCCCGCCTGTAATTCGCCGTAATTATATGTGTAGGCATCCACCACTCCGCCCGAAGCGGCCAGCAATGAATCGGTTTCATAAATCAGTCCCGTAAATCGTGTAAATGCCCGTCCGGCAGTTAATGAACCGAATACAAAGGCTGTGCGGGTTAGGCGTTTGTCGTAGCCCAAACGCAAACCAATTCCGTTGGTTTGCATATTGGTGTTTATGCCCTGAATTTTATTGTCGGGCGTATTCCAGAGTGTATTGCGGTAAGCAGCGCCCAGCGAAAAGCCCGAAAAAATTTCGACCGAAGTGGAAAACTGGATTTCGTAAACACCGGTAAAACTGCGGCGGAAAGCCTTGTTGCTTAACCCATGCGGCACACCTCCCTCGAGCTTTACATTCATACGGTAAGGCACCTGCTCATCGGGCTTCTGGGCGAAAGCCGAAAAGGGCAACCACACAAAACAAAGCAAAAAACAAAAAAATGAATGCATAGGCTCGTCTTTCAAAAGTACGTTTTTAGAACTTACAAAAACCTGCTGCCATAGAAATAGCATTATAAAGACGAGTACCCGACGATAAAGTTGTGGGTTTTAGAATTAAAAAACCGCTTCCAAACTGAAAGCGGTTTTAGTGGTAGCGAGACCGAGGCTCGAACTCGGGACCTCAGCATTATGAGTGCTGCGCTCTAACCAACTGAGCTATCTCGCCGTTAATTATTTGAAAACGGAGCGCAAATGTAGTATTTTTCTTCATGCGGTCAATTGAGCACTATTTTTTTTGACCGTTCACTTTCTTTAATACTTTAATAATTTGTTTTAAACCACTAATTTACAAGCAATTAATCCCATTCCTGAAACACTTTTTGAGTTATTAACAGCGGCAGGGTTCATACTGTTTGATGAGCGGGCTTGCGTGTAATAGTTTTTTTTCTACTTTTCCCCTCGATTTGTGAGTTAAGTATCCGTTTCACATTCTTTCATGGCGAAAAAGACGACTAAAAAACCGGCAAAATCAACAGGTAAACCCAAAGCAAAGCCCGCCGCCCAGAAAACCAAAGCGGCCGCTTCCAAAACTGCGGTTAAGGGTAAACCCGCCTCTAAACCTGCCCCCCCCAAAGCATCGGCCTCCGCGTCAAAATCTTCGGGTGCCGGTGCGGGAAAAGCTTCGGCCTCTAAATCAAAAGTATCGTCAAAGGCTCCAGCCAAAACTGCAGCTCGCCCTTCGGCTACGAACTCCAAACCGGCCACTGCCCCCAAAAAGGACAGTAAACCGGCCTTGTCTCCTGCTCCCAAAGCAGGCACCACCGCCAAACCTGCGGCCTCAAAAAATGTACAGCCCGCAGCTAAAGCAACCGCCACTGCGCCCAAACCGGCCGCCAAAACCGCTCCGCAACCTGCTGCTAAAACAGCAAAACCGGCTCCTGCTCCCAAATCAGAAGGAAAAACCTCTTCAAAAAAGGCAAAAAAGGCAGAAGGCGACGAGGATGAACCCGTTCCCGAAATCATTCCCATCGAACAACTCCCCATCCTGCCCTCTGATATACATTATAAACGCCCCAAAGGAAAACTCGCCCCGGGTACAAAGCGTTTGGTAAAAACCGAAACAATTAACCCGCATATTATTAAAGACAAACCCATTGAACCCGAAAAAACCGTCAAGAAAAAGGAACCCGACGGTAAATTCGAAATGGAGTTTATCCTCCACGCGCCAATTGGGTTGCTTTACGACTTCCTCACCACGCCCAGCGGACTTGCCGAATGGTTTGCCGATGACGTGGACCTGAAAAACGACATTTACACTTTCGACTGGGACGGCAGCAAGCAGCACGCAAAAATTGTGGCCGCCAAACTCGATAATTTTATCCGTCTGCGCTGGCTCGACAAGCCCGAAGGCTCGTATTTCGAGTTCAGAATAAATGCCGACGAGCTGACCAACGAAATTTCGCTCATGGTTACCGATTTTGGCGAAGGCGAAGACGATATCCGCACCTCACGCCAGCTTTGGCAGGCACAAATTCAGCGCCTCATTAAATCAATGGGTACCTATTAACCGCAGCCCCGGCAGTAATTTCATGTAACGCTATGGTTACTTTTCGTTCGCTGCTGGCCGGGTTACGCTACTTCCTCATTCCCTGGCTGGTTTTTCTGGCTGCCGGACTTATCTTTCTGCTTATTGCCGGTAAAGCTGGCGCACACTTGTTCATAAGCGGCCACTGGAACGAAGTGGCCGACCATATCTTCCAGTTCCTCACCTGGTTTGGCGACGGGGTGGCCTACGTTATTTTTTGCCTTTTGCTGTTTGGCTGGCATCGCGGCATCGGGCTCATTACTTCTGTTTCGTGCATGGTGGCTTCGCTCATTACACAACTGCTCAAGCAATTTGTGTTTGAAGATGTGGTGCGCCCCATTACGTGGTTTCACCAAAACGGCATGCACACACTCATACGCGAAGTGCCTTTTGTGGAAAACGCCTATTTCAACTCTTTTCCATCGGGCCATACCACGGCGGCGTTTGCTTTTTTCTGTTCGCTGAGCATACTGGCCCGCCGCCATCCTTTTCTGCAAACCGGCTTTTTCCTGCTGGCGGCAGGTGTGGGCTATTCGCGCATGTACCTCTCGCAGCATTTTCTGGCCGATGTGCTGGCCGGCTCGTTCATTGGTACAGGCACGGCTTTGCTGGTGGTTTACATTGCCCGGCGGTATATGAACTTTGTACTTCCCTCACGGGCCGAATTGTAAATGCGCAACCTGCCCGTCATACCACTGCTCATTATAGCACTTTCGCTGGTGCTTGTGGTGCCGTCGCTGGGGCATTCGCAGTTGTTTGACTGGGACGAGATAAACTTTGCCGAGTGCGCCCGCGAAATGATGGTGACCGGCGATTACACCAAGGTACAAATCAATTTCCTGCCATTTTGGGAAAAGCCGCCCCTGTTTATCTGGATGCAGGTGCTGAGCATGAAAGCCTTTGGCGTAAACGAATTTGCCGCCCGCCTGCCCAACGCCATTGGCGGCATTATAACGCTGCTGGTGCTGTGGAACATTGGCCGCCGGCATTTCGACAAACGCTTTGCGGCTTTGTGGGTGCTGGTGTATGCCGGTTCGCTGCTGCCGCAGTTTTACTTCCACTCAGGTATTATCGATCCGTGGTTTAACCTGTTCATTTTCCTCAGCATTTACCAGTTTCTCGAATACACCAGCCGTTTTACTGAGGCTGCGCAGTTAAAATTCTGGAACAGAAACATCATACTTTCGGCTTTGTTTATGGGGCTGGCGGTGCTCACCAAGGGGCCGGTGGCGTTGCTGGTGTTTGGGCTTTGCTTTGTGGTGTACCGCATTGTAAACCGCCGCCGCATTATGAGCTGGCTGCATTTTGGGCTGTATGCCGGCATTACGGCGCTGGTGGCCGGTTCGTGGTTTGCCATGCTGGCGGTGCGCGGGGGCGGACATCTGGTGCTGGAGTTTATTTTGTATCAGATCAGGCTGTTCAGCACCGAAGATGCCGGGCACGGAGGCAATTTCTTTTACCACTGGATTGTGCTGCTGGTGGGCTGTTTTCCGGCAGCTGGTTTTGCCGTGCAGGCCATGTTTAAACGCGCAGCCGATACGCCTTACGAGCGGCATCAGTTGCGGTGGATGCGCATTATGTTTTGGGTGGTGCTCCTGCTTTTTTCGGTGGTGAAAACCAAAATTGTGCATTACAGCTCGCTTTGCTATTTCCCGCTTACCTGGCTGGCCACTTACAGTATTTACAAACTCATGGCCGGTCAGTTTACCTTACGCCGCTGGGTGCTGGCGCTGGTGGCTGTGCCGGGCATATTGCTGGGTGTGGCGCTGGCCGTGCTGCCGTTTATCGACCGGTTTAAAGCCTCGCTGCTCGAATCGGGCTCGGTGCGCGATGAGTTTGCTGCCGCCAACCTGCAGGCCGATGGCGGCTGGCTGGGTGTTGAGTTTTTGGCTGGCGTGTTGCTGCTTGTGTGCCTGCTGGTGGCGTTGTGGATCATGCGCCGCCGCATGGAAACGGCCGTAAAACTGCTTTTCGGCAGCACACTGCTGGTTACGGCCGCTGCTGCTGCGCTTATTGCGCCACGCGTGGAGAAATATTCGCAGGATGCCGCCGTGCAATTCTGGAAAAGCAAAGCCGGGCAGAATGTATATGTGGAAACCTACGGCTACAAAAGCTTTGCCCCGTATTTCTATGCACAAACCCGGCCGGTGGTAAAAAACAATCCGCGATACACTGCCTGGCGCAAAAACGTAACCACTCCCCTGCCCGCCGGAAAATCGCGCTCAGAATTTGAAACCGAACTCCAGCGCGAATGGATGCTCAAAGGCGACATAGACCGCCCCGCATTTTTCGTGTGCAAAAACACCCGTGAAAAAGAGTTGATTTCCTACTACCCCTGGCTCATTAAACTATACAGCCAAAACGGTTTCGTATTCTGGATGCGCGACCCCGCCGTGCCGGTTAACTGAGCCGGTACATTTCCGACTTCATCATTCCCCACTTATTGAACCGGTGCTTGAGCGATACGCCCAAACAGCCAAACCCATATTTCATGCTGCGGCGGAAATTGATGGAGGATGCCTCTTCAAAATACTTCGTGGGACAGGTAATTTCGGCAATCTCAAAACCCGCATAGACCACCTGCGAAAGCATCTGGTTATCGAACACAAAATCGTCGGAATTGGCTTCCAGATTGAGTTTCTTCAGCACTTCGCCCGAAAAAGCCCGGTAGCCGGTATGGTATTCCGAGAGTTTCTGATTGATAAGTACATTTTGCGCAAAAGTAAGGCAGCGGTTAAAAATGTATTTGTACATGGGCATACCGCCACGCAGCGCGCCTTTACCCAGAATACGCGAACCGAGCACCACCGGATACACATCGTTGGCAATGAGATAGGCCATTGAGTGTATGAGCTTGGGGGTGTACTGATAATCGGGGTGAAGCATGATTACAATATCGGCCCCGAGCGAAAGTGCTTTTGCGTAGCAGGTTTTCTGGTTGCCGCCATATCCGCGGTTTTTCTCGTGGCGGATTACATGGTTAATACCAATTTCGCGGGCGAGATCGGAGGTGCGGTCTTTACTGGCATCATCCACCAGCACTACTTCATCTACTATATCAAAGGGAATTTCGTCGTAGGTGCGGCGCAGAGTGAGTTCTGCATTGTAGGCCGGGAGTACAATTACCAGTTTCTTACCTAAAATCATGGCGCAAAGATAATTTTGTTCGTCAAATCATAAACTATTGCCACAAATCAAAAACACAGAGCCGGTTTCGGAGGGCGAAACCGGCTCTGTGTGTAGTCTGTGAAATTTAAAATTTCAATGCGATACCAAGATTGAGGTAAGCAATACCATAGCCCAACTCGCCCTGAAGAGCCAAATTATCTGTCAGGAAATAGCGCGCGCCAAGAAATGTGGACCAGCCAATTCCGTTACCATAACTGTTGCCCGAATAATTGAAATTGGGATCATTATCGGTATAGGTATAGGAAACCGCATTAAAGCCAATCATTACACCACCATATAAATCCCATTTGGTGAGGTTTAAGCCGTCGATTTCCTGCAAATGCCAGGCTGCACGGGCACCGATAATGGTATAGCGCCATTTCTGTTCGTAATAGAAACCACTCGAGTAATCATTACGGTAACTAAAACCTTTGTATCCCACATAACCACCCAGGCTCAGTACACCGGGCCCTAATTGTGCAATACCGCGTTCGAACTGGGCACTGAAAGCCGGAGTTTGCCGGGCTAAATTGTAGCCATAGCTGCTGCCTACGCCCACACCAAAACTGATTACATTGGTGCCAACCTCGTAAGGTGAAGCCTGGGCATGAAGAATTGTGCCAAGAGTAAGTAAAAAAACGGTGATAATTGTTTTCATGATTTTCTTTTGTAAGCGGCGCAAAACCTAATCATTAGGCCATTTTGCCAGATTAATTTTGCCGCAAATGTAATCACGTAAACGATGTTAACAAACATTTTTTTCTGACTGCTGACAACAGTTTGTCAACAGTTCCGGAAAGAAGAAACACCTTAATGGATTCAGTAGCATAAAGCGCCGTATTTTTGCAAAATGAATTTTAAGCTCATATCTGAATACCAGCCCACAGGCGATCAGCCGGAAGCCATAAGGCAGCTTGCCGAAGGGGTGAACAATGGAACGCCCTGCCAGACTTTGCTGGGTGTAACCGGCTCGGGTAAAACGTTTACCATAGCCAATGTCATTCAGCAGGTGCAGCGCCCCACGCTTATTCTCAGCCACAACAAAACGCTGGCCGCTCAGTTGTACAGCGAGTTCAGGGCTTTTTTTCCGGATAATGCCATTGAGTACTTCGTTTCGTATTACGACTATTACCAGCCCGAAGCCTACATTGCTTCTTCTGATACTTACATAGAAAAAGACCTTTCGATAAACGAAGAAATTGAAAAACTGAGGCTTTCCACCACTTCTTCCCTCCTCTCGGGCCGGAGAGATGTGGTGGTGATTTCGTCGGTTTCGTGCATTTACGGCATTGGCAATCCCGAAGAATTTTCGCAAAACGTAATTCATATCAAAAAAGGGCAAACCATAAGCCGGAATAAGTTTCTGCATCAACTGGTAGGCTCGCTCTACTCGCGCACGGAGGCCGATTTTTTCAGGGGAAATTTCAGGGTGAAGGGCGATACCGTGGATGTGTATCTGGCTTACGCCGATTATGCCGTGCGGGTTTATTTCTGGGGCGATGAGATTGAGGAAATTGAATCGTTTGAAACTTCCACCGGCCGGGTAATTGAAAAATTTGAAAGCATAAATATTTATCCCGCCAATATTTTTGTGACTTCGCAGGATACCATGAAAGGTGCCATACGCAGCATTCAGGACGATCTGGTGAAACAGGTGGAATATTTCAAATCCATTGGCAAAAACCTCGAAGCCAAACGCCTCGAAGACCGCGTGACGTATGATATGGAGATGATGCGCGAACTCGGCTATTGTTCGGGAATCGAAAACTACTCGCGCTATTTCGACGGACGTGCGTCGGGTTCAAGACCGTTTTGTCTGCTCGATTATTTTCCGAAAGATTTTCTGATGGTAATTGACGAAAGCCACGTAACCGTGGGGCAAATACGCGCCATGTATGGCGGCGACCGTTCGCGCAAGGAGGCGCTGGTGGAATTTGGCTTCCGCCTGCCGGCGGCAATGGATAACCGTCCGCTGAAATTCGACGAGTTTGAGACCATGATTCCGCAACTGATCTGCGTAAGCGCCACCCCGGCCGAATATGAGTTGCAAAAATCGGAAGGCGTGGTGGTGGAACAACTTATACGACCCACCGGCCTGCTCGACCCGATTATTGAAGTAAGGCCGAGCGACAAGCAGGTGGACGATTTATTGGATGAAATTGAAAAAGTGGTAGCCCGCGACGAACGCGTATTGGTAACCACGCTTACCAAGCGCATGGCCGAAGAACTGACCAAGTACTTTGTAAACCTCGGCATACGCAGCCGCTACATACACTCCGACGTGGATACGCTGGAGCGTGTGGAAATTATGACCGACCTGCGCAAAGGCATGTTTGATGTGCTGGTAGGCATAAACCTGCTGCGCGAAGGACTTGACCTGCCCGAAGTATCGCTGGTGGCCATAATGGATGCCGACAAGGAAGGCTTTCTGCGTTCGGAACGTTCGCTGGTGCAAACCGTGGGACGTGCGGCGAGGAACTTAAACGGCCGTGTAATTATGTATGCCGATCGCATAACCGACTCAATGCGCAAAACCATTGACGAAACCGAACGCCGCCGCCACAAACAGATTGAGTACAACTACATACACGGCATCACACCCACGCAGATTGTAAAAGACAAAGACTCGATGGCAATGGTGCTTGAAAAAACACGCGGCAAAAACGACCGCCGCAGAGCCGCCGAAAAAGAAGGCCCGAAACCCTATTTCGAGCCCGAATCGACAACCAGCCTTGCTGCCGAGCCCGTGGTGCTTTACATGACCAACGAACAGCTCGAAAAAGCCATATCCAAAACCCGCCGGGCCATGGAAACAGCGGCCAAGGAAATGGACTTTATGGAAGCCGCCCGCCTGCGCGACGAAATGTTTGCCCTTGAACGCGCGCTCAAGGAACGGTCGCAGAAGTAAAAGCTGCTTTTCATAGCGACCAACAGCCGTTTATCATTCACTTCACTGCTTTTACCCTGCCTGTGGGCTTTGTACGCGGGCGGAATTGTATCTTGCACCTTCGCAATTTTACCACGCATAAACATTCGTTGTATGAAACGCCTTTTACCGCTACTGCTGCTCACGGCCATTTCCATTGCTGCTGCGGCGCAGAAAACCAATACACCGCCCAACGCCCCCGAACCCAAACCCACGCCCGCCGCCGAACGCATGGCCGCCCTCGAAAAACGCAAAGCGGCCGAACAGCGTTCGCTGGTGAGCAACATTGCATTTACCAATATCGGCCCCACCATAATGAGCGGCCGCGTGACCGACCTCGAAGCCGACCCCAACGACCCTACCCGATTCTACGTAGCGTACGCATCGGGCGGTGTGTTTTTCAGCGGCAACAACGGCACCACTTTTTCGCCGGTGTTTGAAAACGAAACCAGCATTACCATAGGCGATATTGCCGTAAACTGGAGCAATCCCGCCCAGCCCGAAATATGGGTGGGCACCGGCGAAGCCAACTCCAGCCGCTCGTCGTACTCCGGCACAGGCGTGTATGTGAGTCCCGACGGCGGCAAAACCTGGCAAAACCGCGGCCTGCACGAAACACACCACATTGGCAAAGTACTGCTGCATCCCACACAAAAAGGCACGGCATGGGTGGCGGCCATTGGTCATTTATACTCGCCCTCGGCCGAACGTGGCGTGTTTAAAACCACCGACGGCGGCAAAACCTGGAGCAACACACTTTTCATAAACGAAAACACCGGCGTAATAGACCTCATTCCCGACCCGCAAAGCCCCGACATACTCTACGCCACCGCCTGGCACCGCGAACGCCGCGCATGGAACTTTGTGGAAGCCGGAAGCGGCACCGCCATTTACAAAAGCACCGATGGCGGACAAACATGGAAAATAATAACCACCGCCGCCTCCGGTTTCCCGCAGGGCAATGATATTGGCCGCATCGGTCTCTGCATTTTTCCCGGCAATACCAATATTATGTATGCCGTGGTGGACAACCAGACACCGCTCCAGCCGCAAACACAGGCCAAACGCGGCCTCTCGCCCGCCCGCTTCCGCAGCATGACCAATGCCGAATTCCTCGAACTCAGCGACACCGAACTCGACACCTGGCTCCGCCGCAACGAGTTTCCCGCGCAGCACACAGCAGCCACAATAAAGCCACAGGTTAAAGCCGGCACACTAAAACCCTCCGCCCTGGCCGATTACGTGTCGGATGCCAACGCCGACCTTTTCAACCGCCCCATTGAAGGCGCACAGATTTACCGCACCAGCAATGGCGGCACCACCTGGACACTCGCCGGAAACGACGAAAACCTGAAAGAACTCTTTTACACCTACGGCTACTACTTCGGCAAAATCTGGGTTTCGCCTTTCGATGACAATGAAATATGGGTGGCCGGCGTACAACTCCTGCACAGCACCGATGGCGGAAAAACCTTTACACCCACCGACGGAGCCAACCAGCACGGCGACCACCATGCGCTGTATGTAAATCCCAAACGCCGCGGACATTTAATAAACGGCAACGACGGCGGCATAAACATTTCGTGGGACAATGGCCAGAGCTGGTTCAAGGCCAATACGCCCGCCGTGGGCCAGTTTTACGCTATTAATGTGGACATGGCCACGCCCTACAATGTATATGGCGGCTTGCAGGACAACGGCGTATGGGTGGGCCCGAGCGACTACGAAGCCAGCCTGGGCTGGTACGACAGCGGCCAGTATCCTTACCGTTTTATTTACGGCGGCGATGGAATGCAGGTAATGATTGATCCGCGCGACAACGTAACGGTTTACACCGGCTACCAGTTTGGCCATTACGGCCGCGTAAACCGCCTCACGGGCGAATCGTCGGAAGTGCGGCCGAAAAACACACTCGGCGAACCGCCCCTGCGTTTTAACTGGCAGGCGCCCATCTGGCTCTCGGTGCACAACCCTGATATTTTGTACATGGGTGCCCAACGCCTGTTCCGCTCTATGAACAAGGGCGACGATTTCACCGCCATTTCGGGCGATCTTACCCGCGGCGGCCGCACCGGCGATGTGCCTTACGGTACGCTGAGCACCATACACGAATCGCCGCTGCAGTTTGGCCTGCTCTACACCGGCAGCGACGACGGGCTGGTGCATGTATCGAAAAACGGCGGCGAAACCTGGACCCGCATTTCCGATGCCCTGCCCCAGCACCTGCGTGTAAACCGGGTAATTGCCTCGGCACATGTAAAAAGCAGGGTGTATGTGGTATTGAGCGGTTTTCAGTGGGATCATTTCGCACCTTATGTGTTTGTGTCGGAAGATTTTGGCGCCACCTGGAAGCAATTAGCCACCGATTTGCCCCACGAACCGGTAAACATTATCCGCGAAGACCTGGTTAATCCCGACCTGCTTTTCATTGGCACCGACAATGGTTTGTACTGCTCACTCAACCGCGGCCAAACCACCATGCGCATGACCGGCGGCCTGCCCGCCGTGGCCGTTCACGACATCGTTATTCATCCCCGCGAACACGAAATTGTGGTGGGCACACACGGCCGTTCCATTTATAAGGCCGGCATTCGCGATCTTCAATTATTCAATCAGGATATCCTATCCAATAATAACAATATCAATTATTTATATCACAATACTGATCGGGATAAAAACGCCTCCGCACTTTCGGAAATGAGTCTGAGCTGGGCCATGAAATCGGCCGGAACGGTTACCATTCAGTTAACCCTGAAAGGCGAAAATCTGATTATTGCCGAAGAAAAAGACACCGCAGAAGCCGGCCTGAACCGCCTTACGCTGAAAACCGAACCCGACTCGGCAATGACTCAATCGCTGAACGATGTTTTTGCACAAAAAGATGATCCCCGAAGGGTAAAAACTGGCAGCCGCGGAAACACCAAATTACCCGCCGGTCGCTACGAGCTTGTGATTATTGACGATAAAGGAAACAGGCTGGTTCAACCGGTAGATTTGTAATACATCCCGGAAATCGTCCGCCCATCCTTTTTATCGACAAACTCACATTATAAACCGACCTTCTGCACTTTTTTTTCGACTTTTCGACGAAATGACTTGACAAAGTGTATCCGCGGTTATAAATTTGTACCACTTCTTGCACCGCCCGGTGCAAGTACTAAGCGAAAAGCGATGCAGCTCGGGGTTACTGCATCGCTTTCGCGTTTTTTGCCCCCTCGACTCCCCCCTCGGCTCCCCCCTCGACTCCGCTCGGGGGGACGGGGAAATGAGCTGAATGATTGGTGATTATTGTGGCTTCGACTAACTCTGCCTCCATAAAAGTCGCTGAAACACAAAACCAAAACGACACCGCCACCCGGTGGCTGAGCTCCCGGTGGCTGAGCCTGTCGAAGCAACCGCACCACCACCACACACCAAAACGACAACATCACACGGTGGCTGAGCCTGTCGAAGCCACCACATCACAACAACACACCAAAACGACAACATCACCCGGTGGCTGAGCCTGTCGAAGCCACAGGGTTCGAACCTTAATGAGCCAATGGTCTGCGCTTAATCATCCCTCCCCTGGTATCCTTGATACTATTCATAATTACAAACGCATCCGGCTCAATTTTCTCAATTTCGGTTTTAACCTTGGATAGTTCCAGCCTTGTAATTACCGTATAAATTATATCCACTTCTTTGCGCGACTGCCCTTTTTTCCCATAGCCTCGTTCGCCTTTGTAAATGGTGACTCCCCGGCCGAGACGTTCAATAATCATCTGACGCATTTCTTCGCTGTGGTTGGATATAATGGTAACTCCTATGTACTCCTCGATGCCCTCTACAATAAAATCGAGCGTTTTGGAGGCAGCCAGATACGTTATCATGGCATAAAGTGCTGTTTCGATATTGAGCAGCCAGGCAGCGGCCGAAAAAATAAGGATGTTGATGATGAGAATGATATCGCCAATGGTGGCGCCTATTTTGCGGCCTGCATAAATTGCCAGTACCTCGGTGCCATCGATTACAGCACCTCCTCTTACCGTAAGGCCTATTCCCGCGCCAAGAAAAAAACCGCCAAATAAGGCCACCAGCAATTTATCCTGGGTCACTTCCGGAAACTGCACCACACCCACGCATAGCGATAGTCCGGCTATGGCAATGGCGGTTTTTATGGCAAAATTGCGCCCCAGCACCCGCGATCCGATAAAGACAAAAGGCACATTTACCGCAATAATGAGCAGGTACAAAGGAATGCCGGATACCTGCGAGGTGAGCAGTGCAATGCCAGTGGCGCCGCCATCGGTAAAACCGTTGGGTAGTATAAATCCTTTAAGTCCGAATGCGGCTGCAAAAATTCCGGCAGTAATAAACAGCACATCTTTACACAACCGCCGCGCATTTATTTTCAATTCGCGATAGCGTTTGGCTAAACGATAGGCCGAATGGAAAGTGATTTCCATATCGTTCGTTTTCTCTTCAGACAGTGTTTTATTGAGGATCTTAAACCAAAAAGGATTCATAAGCGCGCTATTAAATTGTTTCTGATTCTATCAAAATACAGATTCTATCTTTTTGACACCTAAGATTATCAACCCGGATAAATTGAACCCGGCCTGCACCAAACCGAATGCGTTCTGCAACAATACTTTACCATAGATGAAAAGAATGTTAAAGTGAGTTGTGGGCATTTTGAGGTTTGCAGTATCTTGAAGCGGTCAAGTTGAGTATATTTGTGGCACAATGAAATTTGTTAACCCGTATTTCCTTTTTGCATTTGCGGCTTTAGCTATTCCGATTATTATTCATCTTTTCAATTTTCGGAAATTCCGCCGGGTTTATTTTACCAATGTGCGCTTCCTTCGTGAAGTTCAGCTCGAAACTCAGTCGAAATCTAAACTTAAACACCTGCTGGTGCTGGCTTGCCGTTTGCTGGCGCTTTCGTTTTTGGTGCTGGCTTTTGCGCAGCCGTTTTTGCCGCGGGAGAATATGAATCTGAGGGCGGGGCAAAAATTGGTGAGTATCTGGATCGACAATTCATTTAGCATGGATGCGGTAAACAAAAGCGGTACCCTGCTCGACGAAGCCCGTAAGAATGCGCGCGACATTGCCATGGCTTATACTCCGGCCGACCGTTTCCAGCTTCTTACCAACGATTTTGAAGGGCGCCACCAGCGCCTGGTTTCGCGCGAGGAATTTTTGCAACTGCTCGATGAGGTAAAAACTACGCCCACCGTGAGGCAGCTTTCGGAAGTGGTTACCCGCCAACAGGATGTGCTCATGAGTGTGAGCGGCATTGCCAGCGGAAACCGACAGGCTTTTCTGCTTTCCGATTTCCAGAAAAGCATTAGCGATGTGCCCCGCATAAAGGCCGATACCTCGCTGCGCGTGAGGCTGCTGCCGCTTGTGGCGCAAAACCGCAACAATGTGTATGTGGATTCGGTGTGGTTTGAAACGCCTGTGCGCCGCGCCGGACAAACCGAGCAACTGCATGTACGCCTGCGCAGCCGCAGCGATCAGGACATGGAAAATGTGCCCATGCGCCTGTACATAAACGGCGAAGCCCGCACACCATCGAGTTTCAGCATTGCTGCAAACAGTGCAAAAGACACCGTTATTGCCTTTACCGTGCGCGAAACGGGGCTGCAGCAGGGACTTATTGAAATAAACGATTACCCGGTAACTTTCGACGACCGTTTCTGGTTTTCGTTTGATGTGGCTGCGCGGCTGCCGGTAATGGCTATAAATAATGCGTCTGATGGCGATATTGCTCAAACGGAAGGCGCCTCATTCCTCAAAACACTTTTCGGCAACGATTCTTCCTTCATTTACACCGAAGCCAACGAAAAACAGTTGGACTACGGCTCGCTGCAAACACAGCGTTTTATTGTGCTCAATTCGCTCAACACCATTTCGAGCGGACTGGCTGTTGAACTGAAACGCTTTGTAGATAATGGCGGCAGCCTGTTTGCCTTTCCCGGTGCCGATGCCGATGTGCAAAGCTGGAACCAGTTTCTTACCAGCCTCGGGGCCAATACGCTGGGCGGCAAAGACACCGTGCGCACAGCGGTTGACCGTATCAACTATGCGCATCCGCTGTATCAGGGTGTGTTTACCCGCACCGATCAGAACATTGACTTGCCGGTGGTAAACGATCATTTCCGCATTGGCAATGCCGTGCGCACTACGCAAACCGAACTGCTACGCTTGCGCAGCGGCGAGGTGTTTTGTGCCGCCTCCGCATCAGGCTCGGGCACGGTGTATCTCTGCGCCGTGCCGCTCAATACCGAATGGAGCAATTTCCCGCGCCACGCGGTGTTTGTGCCCACGATGTATCAGGCTGCATTGTTCAGTCAGGCGCAGCGTCCGTTGTTTTACACCATTGGCAGCAATGCCGTTATCGATCTGGGCGATGTGAAATTAGGCGGCGATCAGGTATTCCACCTCACCGAAAAATCGCGCAACTTCGATATTATTCCCTCGCACAGCGTGTTTCAGGGCCGCACGCGGCTCGATTTACCGCCCCTGCGCGAATCGGGCAATTACTTAGTTATGCAGGGCAGCACACAGCTTACCGGAGCGGCGCTTAACTTTAACCGCCTCGAATCAGACATGCTGCCCGCGGGCGAAGATCTGCTCAAAGAAAGCATTGCAGCAGCCGGACTCACGCATTTCTCCATTCTAAAAGACGAAGGCAAGGGCCTCACCCAAACGCTCACCGAACGCGACTACGGCATACGCCTTTGGAAAACCTGCATCTGGCTGGCGCTGGCATTTTTGCTGGCCGAAGTGCTGCTGCTGCGTTTCTGGAATAATTCGCCCAAACCTGTTTCGCCCACCACCACAGTCGGCACGGCTGTGTGAAAATAAAATGCTATGCAAAGCCATCTTTTCCGCCAAGTAACCATTGTGGCTCCCGGAAGTAAGCACCACAGCCAAACAGCCGATGTGCTTATTGAAAATGGCCGCATTGCAAAAATTGCAGCCTCCATTACACCCGGCTCCGCACAGGTGCATGAAGTAAACGGATTGCACCTCTCGCCCGGCTGGATGGACTTGCAGGCGCACCTCTGCGACCCCGGCTACGAACACCGCGAAACCCTCGAAACCGGCGCAAATGCCGCCGCCGCGGGCGGATTTACCGCCGTGCTCGTAATGCCCGACACGCAGCCCGTCACACAAACCAAGGCTGGCGTAGAGTACATCCTGCGCCGCTCGTCGCATTTTGCCACCGAACTTATTCCGGCCGGTGCCCTCTCCGTAAACCTCGAAGGCAAGGAACTGGCCGAGCTTTACGACATGCACCTGGCCGGTGCCAAAGCCTTTACCGACGGCAACCAGCCCCTGAACCACGCCGGACTGCTGGTACGCGCACTCATGTATGCGCACAACTTCGGCGGACGCATACACGTGCGCTGCGACGATAAAAGCATATCGGCGGGCGGGCAAATGCACGAAGGTGTAATGAGCACTTCGCTCGGCCTTAAAGGCATTCCGGCGCTTGCCGAAGAACTCATGGTGGCCCGCAACATTTACCTTGCCGAATATGCCGGCACGCCCGTTCACCTCATGGCACTGAGCAGTGCCCGCAGCGTGCAGCTTGTGCGCGAGGCCAAAGCCAAAGGCCTGCCCTTAACTGCCGCCGTTCACGCCGCCAACCTCTTCTTCACCGACGAGGCTCTGGCCGATTTCGACACCAACTGCAAGGTAAATCCGCCCCTGCGCGGCGAAGAAGACCGCCAGGCCCTGCTGGCCGGTTTGGCCGATGGCACCATAGACTGCATCAGCAGCGGCCACCTGCCCGAAGATGCCGAGTCGAAAGTGGTGGAATTCGACCTCGCCCATTTCGGCATGACCGGCCTCGAAACTGCTTACGCACTGGTACAAACCACCGCCGCCCTTCAACCCGGAAAATTGGTGGAAACACTTTGCCACAACCCGCGCCGCATTGCCGGTTTGGAAATTCCCACGGTGGAAGAAGGCGCAGCCGCCAACCTTACTTTCTTTTGTCCGGCGCAGCAATGGACGTTTACCAAAGCTCACATCCGCTCACTTTCGCAGAATACGCCGTTTATTGGTACTTCGTTTAAAGGCAAAGTGTATGGCGTTTTCAACCGCGGCATATTTTCGGGGAACAAATAGTAACCGCGCTTAAAATAGCGAGAGGCTGTTCAGGTAAACCGAACAGCCTCTCTTGTTTTGTTTGCGTGGCGAATTATTCTTCGTCGCCTTCGCTCATGTTGTGAAACACTTCCTGCACGTCTTCGTCTTCTTCGAGGCGTTCGATGAGTTTGTGGAAAAGCTCAAGGTTTTCGCCGGTGAGGGTGTCTTTCATGGTGGTGGGAATGCGGCTGAGCTTGGCTTCGAGCACTTCCACTTTCTGGGCTTCGAGGCCTTTCTGCATGGCACCGAAATCGGCAAAGGCGCAATAGACCATTGCATCGTTTTCGTCGCCCGGATCAATGCTTTCGAGACCGGCATCGATAAGTTCGAGTTCGAGTGATTCTATGTCGTGGCCGGTGGTGTTTATGCGGAAAATGCCTTTACGGTCGAAAAGAAAATCGAGCGAGCCTGATTTGCCCAGTTCGCCGCCGCAGCGGTTGAGGTGCATGCGCACGTTGGCTACGGTGCGAGTGGGATTGTCGGTGGCGGTTTCAATAACAATGGCCACGCCTCCCGGGCCGTAAGCCTCATATACCACTTCCTGGTAGTTATCGCCGTCGGTTTTGCCTGCTGCTTTGGCAATGGCGTTATCCACGCGGTCCTTGGGCATGTTTACCGCCTTTGCGTTTTGCATTACCAGACGCAGGCGGGCATTGGTATTGGGATCGGCACCACCGGCGCGCACGGCAATGGCAATTTCTTTCCCGATTTTGGTAAACTGCTTCGCCATGGTGGCGTAGCGTTTAAACATTTTGTGTTTGCGTTTCTCGAAAATACGGCCCATAGCGGGTTTATTTTTATGCTGATGAATGAAGGACAAATTTAAGAAAATCTGCCGTTTTATGCCCAAAGAAACACCTGTTTACTTCGGATAAGCCACGCGCACATGGTAAATGCTGCGCAGCTTTTTCTTGAATATTTTTTTGATGGTGGAAATATCTTTCAGGGTAATATCGCAATTATTAAACTGCTTCTGCTCTACCTGATGGTCGATGATTTCTTCCACCAGTTTATCAATACTTTCCACATCGTACTGCGAAAGGCTGCGCGATGAAGCCTCGGTGGCATCGGCCATCATGAGTACGGCTGTTTCTTTCGAGTACGGTTCGGGGCCGGGGTAGCGGAACAATTCTTCGTCGATGGTTACATCGGGGTTGTTTCGCTTGTAGAGTGTAAGAAAATAGGCCGTGTTGGTGGTGCCGTGGTGTGTGCGTATAAAATCGGTAATGATTTCGGGGAGTTTGGCGGCTTTGGCTTTTTCGATGCCGCGTATGACGTGGTCGATGATGATTTGGGCGCTTTCCTCGAAACTGAGTTCGTTATGCGGATTTACGCCGGTGGCCTGGTTTTCGATAAAGTAAAGCGGCATATCGCCCTTGCCAATATCGTGGTAAAGCGCGCCGGTGCGCACCAGCAAAGGGTTTCCGCCAATGCTGCGTATGGCAGATTCGGCCAGGTTGGCCACCTGCAGCGAGTGCTGGAATGTGCCCGGTGCCCGCTCGGCGAGTTCGCGCAGCAGGGCGTTGTTGGTGTCGGAAAGTTCGAGGAGCGTTACGTCAGACACAAAGCCAAACATTTTCTCGAACGTAAAAATGAGCGGATAGGCCAGCAGCACAAGCAGTGCGCTTATGGTGTACTGGGTAAGCACACGCCAATCGACAAGCCGCAAATCGCTTTCGGTAATAAATTTCAATCCGGTAAACAAAGTGGTATAAGCGGCAAGAATAATTACCACCGAAAAAAACAACTGCGAGCGGTTGCGCATACTGGCAATACTGAAAATGGCCACAATGCCGCTCAGAATCTGAATCATGGCAAACTCAAACTGATCGCCGGGCAGGGTCATGCTGATGATGAAGATGGTAACCAGATGCACAAACAGCGCAATGCGTGTATCGAAAAACGCCCGCATCACCACCGGCAAAATGCAAAACGGCAGTGCAAGAATTGGAATGCCTTCAAACAGCACCGGCAAATACGACATACACACCGTGAGCACTACAAACAGCAGTATAAACAGCAGCCAGGCATCGTTGGCCAGCACTTCGCGCCTGAACAGCCGCAGAAACTGAAACAGCACAAAGAGGCAAAAGGCCACCAGCAAAAGTTGTCCGCCAATGAGCTGGAGGTAGCCGCTGTCGCCCGCCCCGCGCATGTTTACGTTTTGCTGCAACGAAAGCAGGCGCTGGTAAATGTTTTCGTCCACAATTTCGCCCCGGTCCACGAGCAGTTCGTCGCGGCTCACGGCCCCGCGTGTGGCCGAAATATTGCCGAGCGACTGATTGAGGAATTGTTCGGTAAGTTCCTGATCGTATCGCACCCCGGCCACCACCAGCGAGTCGGCCGGAAAAGCCGGAAACAGCGTCCTGAACCGTGCCCGCGCCGCCGCCAGCGCCACAAACTGCGACACGGGCTGCTCTTCGGCCACACTGCCGTTTATGAGCATGATGGCCTCTTCGGCGCGTATTTGCTGCGGCCAGGCAATAACGCCCTTACCATACACCGAATCGCAAAACGACTGTGCTTCTTTGTACTTTGGCTCGCGTGCCAGGCTGCGTGCTTTGGCCACGGCGCTTGAGTCGTAGCGGAAATAGAGCTTACGGCTGTTGCGCAGTTCCTCCTTTTCGTTGTCGAGCTCGGCCACGCTTTTGCTGATGGCAAAGTCAAACGGCGCCACTAATTTGTCGTACGGCCACGGCCTGCCCTGGAGTTTGCTCAGCTCGTAGCGGAAACGCATATTGTGCGGGAAGAGATACACAATAAGCAGAAGGCTGAGGAGGAAGAGCACGCCTTTAAACAGCAGCGAGTGGCGGTTGCGGATGTAGTGGAGAAAGCGGTTAAGCATGGCGTTGTGGCAGTGAAGATAGCCGATTTTGGGCTGATGGGAAACTGCGTGGGCATTTCAGTAAAGTCGCTCGTGGTTTCGACAGGCTCAACCACCGCTACATCGGTGTTTTAGTTCAGTCGAAATCACTCAATCAAAAACCAAAACGCAATTCCACCCTCTCGGTGGTTGAGCCTGTCGAAATCACCGTCAATGCACTATCTTCACCACGCATGAGCACGCACGACGAAAACGACAACTCCGGCAAACCCCGCCGCCGCCCGCGCTACAAAGGCACGCACCCCAAAGCGTTTAAGGAAAAGTACAAAGAGCAGCATCCCGACAAATACACCGACCACACCGCCAAAGTCATCGCCCGTGGGCATACGCCTGCCGGTACGCACCGCCCCATTTGTGTGGACGAAATAATGGCCTTTTTGCAGCCGCAGCCCGGCCAAACCGGCTTAGACTGCACCCTCGGCTACGGCGGGCACACTACGGAACTGCTTAAACGCATCACGCCCGGCGGCCACCTTTTTGCCACCGATGTAGATCCGCTCGAACTGCCCAAAACCACCGCCCGCCTCCGCGCCGCCGGTTTTGGCGAAGACGTGCTCACCACCCTGCCCTTCAACTTCGAGCAAATAGACGAAGTGGTGGCCATTTCGGGCCCGCTGCAGTTTGTGCTGGCCGATCTGGGCATTTCCTCCATGCAAATCGACAATCCCGACCGCGGTTTCAGCTTCCGCGTCGATGGCCCGCTCGATCTCCGCCTCAATCCCTGGCGCGGCAAACCCGCCAGCGCCCTGCTCAAAACCATAAGCCGCGAGGAACTCGAAGAAATCCTCCTCGAAAATGCCGACGAGCCCCACCACGCCGTCATTGCCCACGCCCTCACCCACCGCCGCCACAAAACCGAGCCAATAACCACCACCCAGCAACTGCGCAAGCTAATAGCCGAAGCCCTGCACTTCCTCCCGCCCGCACACCAGGAAACCGACATCAAAAAAGCCTGCCAGCGCGTATTCCAGGCCCTGCGCATAGAAGTAAACAACGAATTCGGCGTGCTCGACAATTTCCTCGAAAAACTCCCCGGCGCACTCCAACCCGGCGGCCGCGTGGCCATACTCACCTTCCACTCCGGCGAAGACCGAAGGGTGAAAAAGTCGTTTCAGCGGTTTTTCCGCGAGGGGGTGTATGCGGAGATTGCGGCGGAGCCGGTAAGGCCTTCGGCGGCGGAGTGTGCGGGTAATCCGCGGGCGAAGCCGGCTAAGTTGAGGTGGGCGGTGTTGGGGTAATGTTTAACTTCAACTATTCGAAAAATATTTCAAAACCTAAAATATCATGGGCTTCATAAAAGAACCAAAGGGCGTTGATTTTGTCATTCAGAGCGAGCCATTGACTGATGAAGAACGAAAAGAAATCAGCAAACACATTGCGGCGTATAAAAAACGGAATAAAAAAACCGTAAATACAAGATCAAAAACAAAGCAACACTCCTGAGTTAGTGTAACTACGCTGAAACTGTAATTAGCCTTTCTCGAAAACTGCCCGGTGTCCTCGCTCCCGGCGGCCGGGTTGCTATACTCACCTTCCACTCCGGCGAAGACCGGCGCGTGAAGAAGTCGTTTCAGCGTTTTTTCCGCGAGGGCGTGAACTCGGCAATAGCTACAGAGCCGGTGCGGCCTTCGGCGGAGGAATGTGTGCGGAATCCGCGGGCGAAATCGGCGAAGTTGCGGTGGGCTGTTTTGGGGTAGGTTGTTGAGTTGCGTATTTCGGATATTTATTTAATGGATATACTTTTTACACGTATTGTGGATTTTATATATCTTTTTTGAAGTAATTTAGTTATCAATGGTTTAACTAATAACAATGAAATGTTGGACTGTTTTGCCTATTGCGTATATTTGAGAGTTACCAGTAATGCTAAATGACAAACACAACGACCATACGACAATCTCTGACTTCCCGATTTTCTGGACTTGGTGACAACACGAACGTCATTGAGAATTCAGACCTCTTGGACTTTTCTAACATAGAAGACGGAGTTTTGACTGTGTATGCAACTTGGAGTGGACAAGCTATAATTAATTGCACTCAGACTATTCGAGCTCTTTATGAGCAAAATTATAAGGGACAGATTATAGTAATTGACACAGACTGTATGACACCTGACTTTCAAATAAAAATGCTTGGACAAGTTTGCCATGGCTGGGGAGAAATCTTCATTATTCACAACGGAAAGATTAGCAAAAAATATTTAGGCAAGGACAGTTTTGCTAATTACAAAGCTGACAGCGAGAAACAAACGGAAATTTAATATGGACATCACAGAACAATTTTGTAAAATAGTTCGACAACGTTCGAAAGAAAACAAACAAGCAATTGGTTTACTTTCAAGAACTGGGCTGACTGGACAAGTTATGTCAGTTTTAAGACAGGAACTCGACTCAATGGTAAGAGTAATTTTCCTGCTAAGCCAAACAATTGACGAACGTGAGCATTTAATAAACCTGACCTTGACTGGGAAAAAATGGAAACTTAGAAGTAACGCTAATGTCACAGATAAACAAATGGTTGAACTAGCCGACACACTCAACGGTTGGACAGAATCGGTTTACAAATTTGGTTGTGCATTTATTCACCTTTCTTCGTTTCATGACTATGTTTTCAACGACCCATTTGAAAATCTAGGACAAGATGAAATTGATTCAATCAAAACACACTTGAATAATTACCACGGTTTTCCGCTGACAACTGAATTAACAATGCAATCCATTTCATTTTATTTGCCAATGGTTTTTGACAAAATAGAAGGGAACTTAGAATGTTACATTCAAAACTTAGAACAGCGACAAACGACATTAATTTAAACTAATGCGGACAGATAAAAGCACTACTGGTAACAGCACCTACCCAAAAGGCGGGTTTTCGTGTTCCAAAGACAGTTTTGTGGTTAATCAAACATTAGTTTTTCAAATCAAGTTTTGTGGTAAAAGTCCCGACCTTCGGGTAGCTGCAAAACGTTATAACCGATAGCTGTCACAACTACAATTGTTTTATTTAATCTGGAATTAAATGGTAAAGGAAGTGATAATATTATTGAACGAATCAGATCACAAGTCAAAGACTGGAAGTGTATTTGAATCGCTAGTTCGAAGCATTTTAGAAACCCAACAATATGAGGTAACTCAGAATCTACATATTACTGGGCTCGAAATTGATTTATTTGCACAGCATAAGATAAAGAATGAACTTCTCTACGCTGAATGTAAGGCAAAAGAAAAGCCAAAATCCGATGAAATAAAGAAATTCATTTTTTCTGTTGATTATGGTATAAATGATAAGAAACCAGATTATGCATATTTTATTCATACGCAGGAATTAGATAGACAAGCGGCTGGCCTCAAAATCCAGCTTGAAGAAACAAAGCGAAACGTCACATTTATAGGTCCTGAAAAAATCTTTGAGTTGTTAAGTGACAGCCAAAAAGTTAAGCCCTATGAAGAGAGATTTTTCTTCGGTAAAGAAGTTCTTAAGTTGATATTAGTATACAGTAATCATGGATATTTCTACGTTCCCATAATTCAAGACGGAAATGTGCCACAGTTTTATTCTGTTTTAAATGCTAAAACACTTACTGCAGTAACTGAAATCGTTTTAGAAGACATTAAAAAGCAATTAAAAGAGGTTGCTGACCTTGAATATATTGCTTTGGAAAGTCAAGAACCAAAACCAGACTTAGCCCCCCCACTTAGAGATACAGTTGTTCCAATTAGAGAGAGCGAAAACTGGTTTGATTATACACCTGCCTCTTTTCACCATTTTATAGGTCGTATGGGTATTCGCAGAAATCTAAAAGGATTTTTGGAAAAAATACGAACGAAACGGACTCAAAATAGAATTTTCTTTTTAGACGGAAAGTCAGGATGGGGTAAAAGTTCCATTCTAGCTGAGTTAAAAGGAAGCAGTCAGGAATTACGATATTGGAAAGGTAGAATTTCGGTTCTCGCTGTCGATACTAGAAGCGCGAATAGTGCAAATTTTGTTGGACTTGCATTCAAGAAACTCGTTTCAGATAGCGTGGAAGATGGGTTTTTAGATAATGATATTTTCAAAGAAATAAAAATATCGTCACCTTATGACATCCTCTCTGATCAAACAATAAAACAACTGTTTTTAGAATTAAAAGCAAAGAAAAGACTTTTGGTTCTAGTATTTGATCAATTTGAAGATCAGTTTAGAAAAGAGAAGCTTTTTGATGCCTTTTATCGTTTTTGCCTTGACGTGGATTCCATTAAGGAGAATTTAGTTGTGGGCTTTTCTTGGAAATCCGAGATTAATATACCGTTGGGTAATCCCGCATATCATAAATTTAACCAACTTAAAGACTTTGCATATAAAATAACTGTTCCAGAATTTTCTCAAAATGATGCATTGCAAATTATTAAGCAACTGGAAAAGACAATTGGCGAGCCGCTCGGCAATGAACTTGAGAGGAAATTAATTGAAAGCTCTCAAGGTTTTCCGTGGTTCATAAAGAAGCTGTGCATCCATACATTAAAACAATTTGACTCTGGAAAGTCTGTAGATGAAATTTCTGAAGCAGAACTTAATTGTAAAGATTTATTTGAGTACGATTTGCTAAATCTGACAGGAGAAGAAAAAAAAGCGTTAGACTATGTTGCGCAACGTGCCTTTGATGGATCGCCTTTTGAAATCTCTGAATTCGACAAAATAAGTCAAGAGACTATTGATGTACTAATAAATAAGAGGCTCATTATCAGAACTGGGAGCACATATAATATCTATTGGGACATCTTTCGTGACTACGTTGTAACAAAGAAAATGCCCATCATTGGTGAAAGTTATATTCTGCGACAAAGCGGACGCGGTTGTTTAAATGCATTCCTGGCATTCAATAATGGAAGGTCGCTAAGCATTTCTGATATTGCAGGCAGCTTCCCATATGAAATCGCCGATAAATCACTCTTCAATATATTGCTTGAATTGCGTTCAATTGGTTTAATACGAAAGCTTAAGGGACAAGACGTATTTGAATTGACGAATAAGACTCGCGAAGTAACTGAATCTTTCTTTAAGGAGTATATAACTGAAAAGTTCAAAAATTACACACCTTTATTGGAGCTCGAAAAAATCAACAAAAGTAAAATTGAACTTACAGACATAATTTCGGTTCTAAAATCCATTTTTAAGACCGAGAGTTTTGAGGAGGAAACATGGGAGGCATATGCCAAGAACTTATTAATTTGGTTCAATCTAAGCAATTTGGAGATAAAGAATAGATTAGTTGAGCTTCGCAGGGGACGAGGTGCCGGGATAAGTTCAATAAGTGATCGAAAAAACCAAATTCCATTCTATAGCCCAAGCTTAATTATTAAGGAATTTGAGAATTTTATAAAAAACAAAGAAGTTGATGATAGGAAATTTAGAGACTTTCTGCTTTTTGAACTTGTAACTGTTGACGAGGATATTTTAATCGATCCGACAAAAGACAACATAATTCAACATTTATCCAAAAAGGCGGAAGAAATGCACTTTATAAAACACGCCTCAGACATTGTTAGAAATGTTAGAAACATTAAATCGGATCAGTTCATAATAGAGTGCCCTGAGATTTTCGAGAATTACAATACTCAGGTTTCTAAACGCCAACGTGCGACAATTATTTTGGCCTGGGCTCAATTTTTGGTTAGGGTTGGGGAAGGTAAATGGACAAATCAAATAACACGAAGTGGAAATAGTAGCGGAAAATACTATCTAACTAATAGTCCAGAAAAGGTCTTGAACTTGCTTGGTGAAATAGACGCTGGACAAGTTCAATTTACGAAAGATGCTAGAAAATTGAGAGACTTACAGTATATTGGGCTTGTAAA
The DNA here is from genome assembly GCA_025454955.1 of Bacteroidia bacterium. Lineage (GTDB taxonomy): Bacteria > Bacteroidota > Bacteroidia > Palsa-965 > Palsa-965. The sequence continues at coordinate 92,500 of JALONL010000014.1, forward strand.
TCTCGATGGTGAAAGTTGTAGGCTTACTGATTTGGGGCTGACGATTCTCAACTCACAAAATCCAGAAAAAGAACTAGCTGGCGTTGCAAACTCAAATTCTGCTATCGCCGCTTTTCGCGTAACCTTCAATATGTCAGACAAAAAGCGAAGAAAAAGAAGCGAGTTATTAGAGGTCTTTCAACCAATGTTTCCCGGTTTACTACCTTCTTCCACTTATACTAAAATAAGTATTTACAATTCATGGAATAAATTCATTAGTCTTCATTTACAGGAAAGTTAAATCGACGCTACCGGTTATAACATCGGTTTGGCAATATGGCGGCTGAAGTACTTATATGATATATTTGTGCAGAGTTCAACAGTAGTAATTCTATTGAACTTTTGTGCTCAAAATCCGCCACATCGCCAAGCCGAAAACCGTTATAGGTGATTTTATGAAGACCATACTAATTATATTAATCTTTACATTGACTGCTTGTTCAAGTCCAACGGACAAACAAACCAGTGACAATTCGAAAGACTCGTTATTTCAAGTCTCCGACACGATAAATCATGAGACAAAAGACATTTTGAGAACAAATGGTGACCGGGAATATATTGACAGTGCCAATTTTCAAATCATTCGAGGAAAATACGTTTCTGGAAATAAATTCATTGACGTATATGAAAACAAGTTAACAAAGCTTGATAACTGGAAAGAATATTATGAAAATGGACAACTAAAGGCAGAGGGAATAATGACTAATGGCAATCACATATATGTTGGAATTTGGAAATATTATTCGAATTTAGGTAAGGTTGACAGTATGATTGACCACGACAAAAAATATCCTATTTCTTATTATTCTGCTTTAAGGATAGCAGAGAAGAAAGGGTTTAAAATGCCTGATATGGAAGTTACATTAAAGGTCGACAGCTTGAATACTTATTGGCAAATAGCAAGGTGGACAGAAAACGAAAACCATGGCGGACGAACAGCGGAAGCAATACTAATTGACACTAGGACAGGCAAGGTGACTAAGCCAAAATATCAACTTATCAGCATTGATTGACGATGAGAAAAAACACCTATAACAGGCGTTTGGCAAAAAACGGGGGCAATGCTTAATTGGAGCTTTGGTTTTCAAATTTACTTTACTGCTAAATTGAAAGTAATTGCTTCTAAATCCGCCACTTCACCAAGCTGCAAACCGTTATCAACTCGTATCTCATATAAATCTCATCACCCCTAAAAAACTCCTGCAAAAATACCCCGCAATGAATCCACTGGTATTAACCATAGATAATGAACAATACAAAGTAACATCCCTCACCGAATTAAACACCCTCTTACAAAACACCAAAAACAAAGCCCACATAGAATACAGCATTACAGGCCACGGCGAAACAAGCATCATAGTTCTCATGAATAGCCGTTTTGCAATGGCCACATATTTCAGATTTTCGGGCGACAGCGGATTAACCACTCACAACCCAAACGGGAATGAGGATGTTGCATATTTTACGCTTGCAAATGGACAAGAAGACGAATACCCCAACAGCCTATTGGTTGACAAACCACAAGGCTATGAAATATTAGCTCACTACTTTTTAACCGGCGAAAATTATGATCGCATAAAATGGATTGAAGAATAAAGGCTCTGAAGCATTTTTGAGATGTACACCGGAAATATGTACTTCCAGACTATACTTTAGCGTAAGCCCGATACTTCCTCCTCACCCACCCATAATACACCGCGCAAACACTCACCAAAATCCCCCCATACACCAACCCCGCCGAATGCACACTCCGGTACCCCTCCGAAGTCCAGATCAACACCCACATCACCGTAGAAAACACACCCGCCACCGAAAGGCTGATTACCAGCAAATGCCCAAAATACGCGTGCAAATGCGCCGCTTTCTTAGGAAACTGCACACACATTTTCCACCACGGCGTTTTACGTCCGGTGGCTACGTACCCGGCAAACTCGCTCAGGCTCATCCCCTTCTCTGCCGGAAAAATGCTGTAGCTGCCAAACAGGGCTTTGTAGTAGGCATACATCACATACACACACACCGCGCCCAGCAAAAGCAGCAGTGGCAGCCAGCTCAGGCCGAAGACGCTTACCAGCGGACTGGCTTCTTTCTGCAAATCGGGGGTGTGCTGCCAGGTGGCGTAGGCATCGAACGAGCGGGAAACGAGAATCCATGCCGTGGCGAGGATGTAGCGGGTTGATTTTTTCATAAAGCAGCGTTGTTTAGCGCAAAGAAAAAGGATGCGCGGTAAAACGGCGGGCAAATGTGACAGGCGGCTACGCTTATTGGTTAGTGGAAAACGGCGGGGCGGTTTATTCGGGAATTTTAACAGAAGCAGAGGTGAAGCGGTATTTACCAGCCAATCCGCTTTAAAGTGGTCGAATTCGACCACTTTATCATGAATCTACTTTTCATTGTTTTACAATTACGCACGAAGTTTTCCGCAGATACACCTCGCCTGCTTCCTCCCGAAGTAAATCCTTACCTTTGCCCCGTTTTCTAAAACGCGAAAAAATCAACGTATGAAAGAAGTATATATCGTTTCGGCCGTGCGCACACCCATTGGCGCTTTTGGCGGGGCTTTTGCCGATGTTCCGGCCACCAAATTAGGCGCGGCGGCCATTAAAGGCGCTGTAGAACGTGCTGGCATCGACCCGAACATGATTGAAGAAGTGTTTATGGGCAGCGTGCTGCAGGCCAATCTGGGTCAGGCGCCCGCACGTCAGGCCGCCAAGTTTGCCGGACTGCCCGACCATGTGCGCTGCACCACGGTGAACAAAGTGTGTGCTTCGGGCATGAAATCGGTGATGTTTGGGGTGCAAAGCATCCTCCTGGGCGATAACGACGTGGTGGTGGCCGGTGGCATGGAAAACATGTCGGCCACGCCTTACTACGTGGAAAAAGGACGCTACGGCCACAAATACGGCCACGGGCAATTGCTCGACGCCATTGTGAAAGACGGCCTCACCGATGTGTATCACAACAACCTCATGGGCAACTCGGCCGAGCTTTGCGCGGCCACCTATAACATTGGCCGCGAAGCACAGGATGCCTACGCCATTGAATCATACAAACGCTCGGCGGCAGCCTGGGCGGCTGGTAAGTTTGCCGACGAAATTGTGCCCGTAACCGTGGCCACCCGCAAAGGCGAAGTGGTGATTGCCGAAGACGAAGAGTACAAAAACGTATTCTTCGACAAAATCCCCACCCTGAAACCCGTGTTTCAGAAAGACGGCACCGTTACAGCCGCCAACGCATCGACCATAAACGACGGTGCCGCCGCACTGGTGCTCATGAGTGCCGACAAGGCCAAAGCACTTGGCATTAAGCCCTTAGCCATTATCCGCAGCTATGCCGATGCCGAGCAGGCTCCCGAGTGGTTTACCACCACCCCGTCGAAAGCCATTCCCCGCGCACTCGAAAAAGCCGGACTCACCGCCGATGATATTTCATTCTACGAAATAAACGAAGCCTTTTCGGTGGTGGCCTTGGCCAACCTGCAACTGCTGGGGCTTGATGCAGCCAAAGTAAACGTAAATGGCGGCGCGGTGGCACTGGGTCACCCGCTGGGCTGCTCGGGCGCACGCATATTGGTTACGCTCCTGCATGTGCTCAAGCAAAACGGTGCGCGCTACGGTGCGGCCGGTATTTGCAACGGCGGCGGCGGCGGCAGTGCCATGGTTATTGAAAACGTGTAAAACTATGCTGATAACTGAACGCGGCTGCCTTTACGGGGGCCGCGTTCGTTTTTATACATTTGCTGCGTATGTACGGAGTTTGCCACCTCAGCGCCGCTGCCTGCCGCCGCGAATCATCTGACCGGAGTGAGATGGTGACGCAATTGCTCTTTGGCGATGCGTTTGAAGTGTTGGAACAACGCGATGGCTGGCACCGCATCATTACCGCCTGGGATCACTACGAATGCTGGATCGACCGCAAGCAGTACCTGCCCGTGGGCAAAGCCACTTTCGACAACCTCCGCCGCAATCCGGCCCCGGTAACCACCGACCTCATTACCATTATTACCGACACCGAAACGCAGATTTCGTTTCCCGTCACACTCGGCAGTTCGCTGCCCTACTACCACAGCGGGCAATGCCAGATTGAAGACCGCGTGTTTCTGGTGGACGGAAACGTAAAACCGTTTGAGCTTGACACCGTGCCCGAACGCCAGGCATTGGTGGACACCGCCCTGCTGTTTATGAATGCGCCCTACCTCTGGGGCGGACGAACCCCGCTCGGACTCGACTGCTCGGGCTTTGTGCAACTTGTGTTTAAGGCAAACAACATGCAGCTCAAACGCGATGCCTACCAGCAGGTGGAACCCGGTTTCGCGCTTAGCTTTGTGGAAGAAGCCCAGGCCGGCGACCTCGCCTTTTTCGACAACGAAGAAGGCCGTATTGTACACGTAGGCATGGTCATTGATCCCAACAAAATCATCCACGCCTCCGGCCGCGTTCGCATTGATCCGTTTGACCATTACGGCATTTTTACACCCGAGCGCGGCGGATATACACACAACCTGCGCATCATCAAAAACATATTGGGATAAACGCAAAAAGCCGGATTGCTCCGGCTTTTGTGATATTTAAACATGATTACTGCTTAGTAAGTCATGAAATTGGTGCTTTTCTTCACACGCTTGTTCTTCTTACGTTTCTGGCTTTTTGTACCGCAGGCGTGTTTCTGCCCGCAGGCCTCGGCCACAAGAGTTACCGCACCAAAAGAAAGTGCGAGGATGATAAACTTGCCTGTAATGAAACGGCTGATGTGTTTGCCCATGACGCAGTATTAGGTTAGTAGGTTTAAGGTTTTACAAATATATAAGAATTTGGTACATAAACAAATGTCGCAACCGGCCTGATGATGCCGGGAAAACTGGTTTTCAAAAGGCGTGATAAACAGAAACGTTTCTCTTGCCCTTAATTCTACAATGCTGTTTTATAGTTAGTTAGTTGATTTTCTGGCAAAAAATCGGGCTTAACAATGTGTAGCTGAATAACTACATATATATTTGTAGTCAAATAACTACACAATGAACTTACGCCGCGATGTATTTCAGGCCATAGCCGACCCAACACGGAGAGCCATATTGCTGCTGCTGGCCTCCCAATCCATGACTGCAGGCGCAATTGCCTCCAACTTCAATACGGCCCGCCCCACGGTGTCAAAACACCTGCAGATTTTAACCGAATGTGAGTTGCTGACCTCCAAACAGCAGGGGCGCGAAATATTCTACCACCTCAACCCTTCCTCACTGAAAGAAATAGCCGATTTCGTTGAACCATTCAGACAACTGTGGGAAGCAAGGTTTGATAAACTGGAAGCAATTATGAAAAAACATACACCTGAAAAAAAATGAAGACAGCACCCAAAACACAGGTTCATGCCGAGCCGGGTAAACAGGAAATTATCATTACCCGCGAGTTTGACTTACCGGTGGAATTATTGTTCAAAGCCTTTACCGAAGCGGAGTTTGTAGCACAATGGATGAGTACAAATGTGGTAAAACTCGAAAGTCGCACACACGGAAGCTGGCGATTTGAAACCACCGATCCGAAAGGAAATATACACGGGTTTAACGGAGTAATTCATACACTGGAAACACCAAATAAAATTACCCGGACATTTGAAATGGAACACACGCCATTTCCGCCACAGATGGAGTTTCTGGAGTTTGAACCAATTACCGGAGAAACCAGCAGGCTGCGTATGCAAATCATTTACAAATCGGTAGAAGTGCGCGACAACATGCTGAAACTGCCTTTTGCGGCCGGTATAAACATGGCGCATAACCGCCTCGAAGAAATCATGAAAAAATAAGAAGTTGAAATGAGCAAAACACGAAAAATAATTTACTGGATTGCCACTGTGTGGCTGGCACTGGGCATGGTTTCCACGGGAATTGTACAATTGATGAAGATGGAAGAAGAGAAAGCTGCTTTTACAAGTCTCGGCTATCCGTTATACTTGCTTGCCCTACTTGGCATCTGGAAAATTGCAGGTGCAGTGGCGGTATTAATTCCTAAATTTCCGCTGGTAAAAGAATGGGCTTATGCCGGATTCTTCTTTGCCATGACGGGTGCAATATGTTCTCATCTCGCCGTTGGTCATGCTTTTTCCGAATTGCTTCCGGCGTTGCTGCTGCTTGCACTTACCGTTGTTTCCTGGTTCATGCGCCCCGCAAACCGTAAAGTACTTTTAACTGTTTCACATACTGCATAGCCATGAATCCTAAGGTTCAGTTTTATTTCGAAAAAGAAAAAAGATGGCGCGATGAAATTATTCATCTCCGGCAAATTGTGCTGGAAACGCCGGTTACGGAAGAATTGAAATGGGGCTGCCCCTGCTATATGGCAGAAGGAAAAAATATTGTTTTAATTCATTGTTTCAAAACATACTGTGCATTGCTTTTTTTCAACGGCGCACTTCTCCCCGACCCTAAAAACCGTCTCGTCCAACAAACACCCAATGTACAGGCAGCCCGCCAGATGAGGTTTACACACCTGAGCGAAATAATTGACCGCGAAGCAGAAATTAAAGATTTTATCAAAAAAGCCATTCAGGCTGAGAAAAGCGGCGAGAAAATAGTACGAAAGAAAACCACCGATTTCCTGTTAGCTGCCGAGTTTGCCGCACGCCTGAACACCGACAAAGTGCTGAAGAAAGCGTTTGAAACACTCACACCCGGCCGGCAGCGGGCCTATCTGCTTCATTTCTCATCGGCCAAACAAGTGGAAACGCGTGTAAAACGCATTGAGAAGTGCATTCCGCTGATACTTCAGGGAAAAGGCATCGACGATTGAGAAATTGCGGTTTAATACGCGCCGTTGCGTTTACGCAGAAACCACTCCACAGCCAGCAGCAGCAGCAAAATGGCAAATACCCACCACCGGGTAATCAGGTCGTTAAGCTGTTGCGGATTGTAAATTACCGGCCTGATGTCTTCGCGGGCGAGGATGAGTTTTTCTAGGCGGTCGATGTCGCGGGCATTTACCATTTCGCCGTTGTGGCGTTTGGCGAGGTTGTAGAGCAACTGATGATCGGCTGTGAGGCTGGAGGCTTCCATAACCAGCGGCACCACGCTAAACGAGCCTTTTTGCGTAAAAGCCTTTCCGTTTACACTCACGCGGCCCACGTAGGTATAATCGCCGGGAGGAAACTGGCCGGCAATTAACCGGTAAGCCGTGGCGGTTTTGGTGAACGTAAACGGAAACTGCTTTCCGGCGGCGTTGGTAATGGTGAGTGTTACTTCGGGCTCGGTAATGAGTTCGTAGCTTTCGTTATACACCTCGGCCTCGAAACTTACCTGCTGGTTTTCGTCCCAACTGTTTCGTGTGCTGAGGCGGAAAAGGCTTTTATCGACCTTCACGGCAAGGTATTGCACCGTTTTCGATACAAGTTCGTTGAAAATGTCGTGGTTGCCGTGGTCGGCAAAATCGCGCAGCCTCCATTTCCACAGGCCTTCGCCGGCAAATACTGCCACTTTTCGGTCGCCCTGCTGGGCAAATACCCAAAGCGGATAATCGGTTTTCAACGCACCAATTTTCTGCCGCATAAAAGGTGTGGTGGCCGGTGTGCTTTGAAAATCGGCAAAGGGTGTTTGTACGGCGGGGAACTGCGGAATGTATTTCACCACATTATCGCTGAGACTGAAAAGCGGGAAACCGTTTACGGGCACAGCCTCGCACTCGTTGGCCCGGTCGCCGTGCGAGGTGATGCGGATTCCGGCTTTGAGGTTGTTGAAGAAAGTGTATTGACTTTGCAGGCCGGTAATGTAAAACACGGGTATGTTTGCCGCTTCAAGATCGGCCATGAGTTTTTGTCCGGGGGCGCTTTGCGAAGGAATGCTGTGTAAAATGGCCAGGTTGTATTTGCCCACCGGCTCGTTGAATGCGTCGAGCGTAAAGGCTTCGGCTTCGTAGTTCTGGCTGTTTTCTATCGACTGTTTGAGAGCACCGATGTCGGGGTGGGGGCCGTCGCTCACGAGCAAAACTTTCTGCCTTCCGTCGAGCACATCCACCAGAATTTCGCGGGTGTTGTTTCGCAGGTTTTGTTCGCCGTTTGCGGGGCTGAGTGTAATTCTGTATCGCTGCAGGCCCACGGCGCGGGCTTCCAACTGCACGGGAATGGTGGTCGAAAATGGATCGCTGTTTATGGTAAGCTGTTGTGTAAACAGTGTTTGTCCGTTTTGCGAAACGGTGAGCACACTGTTTACGCCGTTGCAGCGGTGTGCCTCGGCCACCACTTCGAGCGGGAAAGTATTGCCGAGGAATGCAATTTTGTTGTGAAGCACGTTGTTTACCAGCAAATCGCGGCGCACGGTGGTATCGCCCATGGCTACGGTAAACACGGGTGCTTTGAGCCACGAGGCGGCAAACACCGGACTTTCGCCTTTGTTGTAAAGTCCGTCGCTGGCCACAATTACAGCACCCAGGTTGCGTCCGCTGAAACGTGTTTCAATTTCGCCGAAAAGCGAGCTGAAATCGGTTTGCCTGTCGGTCCACTGCGGGGCAAAGTTTTCGCGGAAACGTTCGCCGAAGCTGTACGTTTTTACCTCAAACTTCTCCCCCAGCCTGGCGGCCAGTTCGTCGATCTTCTTGCGATATTCGTTTTTATACCACGCCGAATCGGCCGTAAGCAGGGTCGATTCCGACACATCCTGCGCAATAACCACCACGGGCTTTTCCACTTCGCGGTTCATTGTTTTAAGCAGCGGCCCCAGCAGCAGAAAGCAAAGCAAACTCACCGCCAGAAAACGAAAACCCGAAAGCAGCCAGATAATGCCGCGCGAAAACTCGCCCAGACGTGTGTTGCGGAAATACAGCACCGCCGCGTACACACCGCCCGCCAAAAGGCAAAGCAGTATGTACCACAAGGGTGCTTCGGTAACTATGCGAATACTCAATGGAAAAATTTCGTTGCGTCAGTCAATCAGCCTCAGGTAAGCATTCCGCCACACACATTAAGCACCTGCCCGGTAATGTAGCCCGACATGTCGGAGGCCAGAAACACCGTGGCAGAGGCAATGTCTTCGGGTGTGCCGCCGCGTTTCAGCGGAATGCCTTCGCGCCACTGCTCCACCACTTTCTGGTCGAGGGCGCCGGTCATTTCGGTTTCAATAAAGCCCGGGGCAATCACGTTGCAACGGATATTGCGTGAGCCCAGTTCCAAGGCCACCGATTTGCTGAATCCAATAATACCGGCCTTTGAAGCGGCGTAATTGGCCTGTCCGGCATTGCCTTTCACGCCCACCACCGAACTCATGTTTATAATAGAGCCTTTGCGCTGCTTGAGCATGGGCTTCTGCACAGCTTTGGTAAGGTTAAATACCGATTTGAGGTTGGCGTTTATTACTTCGTCCCACTGCTGCTCGTTCATGCGCATAAGCAGGTTGTCGCGGGTAATGCCGGCATTGTTTACGAGAATGTCCACGGTACCGAAATCGGCCACCACATCGGTTACCAGTTTATCGGCGGCGGCAAAATCGGCGGCATCAGAGCGGTATCCTTTGGCTTTCACACCAAAAGCGGTCAGTTCCTGTTCGAGCGCCTGCCCTTTTTCAACCGACGAGAGGTAAGTAAAGGCCACATTGGCACCCTGTTGAGCAAACATGAGGGCAATGCCCCGGCCAATACCGCGCGAAGCGCCTGTAACGATAGCCGTTTTTCCTTCGAGAAGCTTCATAAAGTTGATTTAAGTGAAAGAATGCCAAAGATAACCCGAAAACGGAATATCGTTACGACTTTCGGCGTAAGTTGCTTTGCGCCGGAATTTTGCCCAGCAGCCATTCGTGCACCGGAATAAGTTCGGGCGAAAGCGGTTTCCAGCTCCAGGGCTGGTTCTGTTCGCTGAGTTTGGCCAGAAGATCGCGCGGCACCTTACCCAGACTATCAAACCTGAAACCGGCCTTGTCGAGTTCCCTGAACAGTTTGAGAATCATACGGTCGCGCTCGTTTACATCGGCTTTTCTCGCATTGCGTTCGATGTGTTTTTGAAGGTTGCCCACCATGGGCTGCGCTTCATCGTGCCGGTTCATCTCAATCATGGTCATGATGCGCAGAATACGAATGGCTATTTCCCAGCCTAATTTGTCTTTCGAAAGCTCGAATTTCAGGCTGAGTTGTCTTGAACATTCTTTGAAGCGACCGAGTCTGAAGTGTACGCAGGCTTCATAGTAAGCGTATTTAGCTATTCGGAAATCGCCTTGTTTTAGGCGGTTTGTTTTCTGGAGGGTCTCAATGATTTCCTGTGCATGATTCCAGTCGGCATTTAAAAACAATATCTCAAACTCAAATTGCTTGTTCAAATAATAATCCGGCGACTGTGGTGTTAAATAACCAACTGACTTACGCACCTCTTGCAAAGCCTGATCGTAATTGCGAAGATATACTTCACACTCCGCCAGATTGCCATATGCAAAGCCCATGCGGGCTTTTCTGTAAACGGATATATTATTTTTGATAAGATTGATAAGGCTTACACATGTTTCTTTGGCGCGATGATAATCATGAATACTTTGATAATATCCCATCTCAAACATCAATAAATAATAACCTACTGATGGTGAATTAGTTTGCTGATAATCATATCTTGTTTGAGAAATACAGTCGAGATAAAATGAGGAAAGTTTTTGTTCGCCCACGTTACCCGAAAACGACGTATGAAAGATTGTTTTATAGTAATTATCAGTGGCTCGTATATTGGCCTGATTACACTTTTCGTAATGATTAATTTCCTCAATAAACTTTTCAAACGTTTTCTGCCCCTCACGCCAGGTTTTCATATACTTTAGCTGGTGCAAGTGTTCAAGAAGCACAAAATACATTTCGTATTTTCTTGAAGTATAGATGATATCATTAAGTAACTCAATTCCAAGCGTTTCACGTAAGGGAGTAAATCTGATAATCTGTAATATGGTAGCTTTCTTCTTCAATCGAATCATAATCGGATGAATTTCATCTTCATATTCATCTCTTTGGATATTAATATCAATAGCCAGCGAATCAAGTACTTTGTTGTACAATCTGGTTTTGAGCTTGTCAATCCTGCTGTCTCTTGGACCACCATAAATTACCTGCGAACAGAAATCGATATCAGGAGGAGACTGTTTTTTGCTCAAAAGCAGATTGGCAAGCTCGAGCATTTTTGTTTCCGCCTCATTTCGGGTAGAAAAACCAACAAGGTACTTTTTGAGCACCTTAATTTGCTGCCTGTTAAGGGTATGCAGCAATTTGTACAGCTTATCTAATTCGTTTTGCTTTGAAGTTGTCATTGAAAGAAAAAAGATAAGCGAATATCAATTGAATTTCCGTATTAACCCCGGTTGGTTTTTCAGATTACCTTGTTTCGATGAGGGTTTAACCATTTAGACATTCGCCATTGCTCTAAACGAAAGTCTTTTTTACGCTGAATTGTCTCTTAAAGTTCGATTCGAAGGGTCTTCCTTTGCACAGTCAATACAAACAAAAATAACAACTAATCACTCCCGAAAAATGAAAACGTCACTTAAAATGCTTGTCCTGGCAATTGCCGCTCTCTTTGTTACTTCATTCACCACTTTGAATGCCAACACAGGTTATGCTGCAACTCAGCAACACGCATCAGCCACCGGTAATGTTAGCGATGCTGAGATTATCGAATTCATGTCGGATCGGGGGTTTACGGTTACAGCAATTACTCACATTGAAGGTACAACCAATGTGAAAGTGACTGTAGTTGGCGGCAGAAAGTTTGTTCTTTATATCGTGGCAAATGAGATTCGCGACTGGGAAGAAGTACTCAGCTAACCAATTAACATCTCCTCATCATATATATGGATGTCCACGAACCTATAAACAATTATTTTACGAAATTTAAAGCATTAACCATAAAATGCTGAATAACTACCAGTTGCAATAGTAAAAAATACTTGAACAAGGGTATCGAAACCCAAATTCGAATGTCCCAGACCACTCAAAACATACTCGTTTTTGAGTGGTCTTGGCCGTTACTTAGTACTATCAAAAAAAGAGGCTTATGAACGGTAATCAATCACGGGAATTTGGGTTTGAAGGGCAATTCACTCCATTTCAAACAATTTGGCACATAGATGCCAATGAAACCGACGTTTTTCAGAGCCGCCTCATGCTCGAAAAGCACGGATTGTGCCGTAATTTCGGAGCTTTCAATTCGGGCCGGGCAGGTATCTTTCACCTGTCGCAGACACAAACGCTGCCCGATTTAATTCTGCTCGAACTCTATTTGCCCGGCAAAGGAGGTATCGACTTTCTCGAGCGCCTTCAGGAATTGCCGGAGGAAATCAGTTCCAAAACAAAGGTAATTGTTCTTACTTCCTGGCTCAACTACCGTCCGCTGCTTATCAAACAGGCTTTTGCCTTCCCGCAGGTTATGGCCTGCCTCGAAAAGCCGCTGAAAACCGACGTACTGCTCGATGCCGTGCTGCAGGTGCCCGAATCGCCCTCGGCCATTCATTATTGAGCATAAGATAAATCATTGTATAACGTCCTAATTCCCTGCACCATGGACCGTTTACATTTACGCCTTTTCTGGGAAGGCACCTGGGATCTCACTTCCCGGCTGGTTTCCGAGTCTGTTCCCAACACACCGGGCATATACATTGTATTTGCGCCCAAAAAGCCTGGTCTGGTTGCCCACGACCATCCCGACGCGTATGAACTGCTTTATATTGGCGAGTCGGAAAACATGCGGCACGCCCTGATAAAGTCGAAAAAATGGGGACTCTGGGAACGCAAAAGCGCCACCGGGCAAATCCTGCTTCGCATCACCAAAACCGATCATGTACTTTGCCGCCGCACCATTGCCGCTGTATTGGCATTTCAGAATAAACCGGTGTGCAACAGTCGCTTTGTCAATATTTCGCTGTTTCGCTATGTGCATGTCACCGTATCCAACTTCGGAGCCTTCATGCCGTTAATGAACGATGCTGAACAACATTACCAGCAACAAGCACCTGCAGAGTTTCAGGCTATGGCATAAACCCATTCTTTGCCTGTTTTCCAGAGCGGCCGGAAGAAATTCTGGTCGCTTTTTTATGCAATAGTGTGCGGGAATGTTTGGAAACTCAGCCCAAACGAAGTTTGATTTCGCGTCCGCCGTTTTCGACGGTGAGGGCCACCGGATGTTTTTCGGCCAAAAAGCGGCCCATATACCATTCGCGGCCGGGCGGAACGAGCAGCAGCAGCCCTTCGTCATCGCCAAGCGCCGTAAAACGGTCGGTGTTTTCCTGCCTCACAAAAGCCGGAATGCCGTGTACGCCCGAAAGCCAGTCGCGGTAGGCCGGTAAATCATCGGTAACCATGCCTATTTCACTCACTCCCAGCAACGATGCGGCACTGAAACGCGGTGCATTACCGGCAGGGCCCAACGCGGCGCGGCCAATAATCTCCACAATATTCCCGGCAGGGTCGAAGAAATACACTGAGCGGGCTTTCCAGTCGGGAAAATCAACTTCGTAGCCCTGCCCTGCCGGCGACGGAATGAGTTCAACCCCGCAGCGCATCAACCAATCGGCCGCATCGGGCAACTGATCGGGGCGAATGTTGAACGCAAAATGATAACGCGCATCGGCCGTGCCGGGCACAAATGTAAAGCGCGTATACCCGCTCTGCATGGCCAGCCCGTCGCTGCCTCCAATTACTTCATACTCGGCAAAGCCCAGTCGTTCTACATAAAAACGCCGGCACTCGTCGATAAAAGCGGTGGAGATTGTTAATGCCGTAATACGCATAAACAGGGATTGACTGTACCAATTTAAACGATTCTGCAATACATAAGTTTTGCAGCGAAAATATTTCTTCGAAAAAACCCGCAAAACCGGTAATAATGCCCGCTTTGAATAAGCTCAGGTGGTTTTTATCAGGTACCAGCCATTGCCCAGCTCTTCAATGAGAATGTAAGACCGTGGCGAAATGGCGGGAACTTTTGTTCGATCGGGCTGGTAGAGATAGCCTGCGCGGTTATCGCCTGTGCCGCCCAGCAAAAACAGCAGCGAACCGGTCGAATTCTTATCCGTAACCACGCTTCGGATGAGGAGTTTGTCGGTTTGTTTACGGATTTTCTTTTGCCCGAATGCGGTGGCCAGCACCGAATCGCTCTGATTTTTGTAGGGCGGCTGCAAAAACGAGTGGCTGAGTTTGGCAAATGCGGCCCGATTTTGAAGGTAATGCGCTTTCAACGTACTGTCGCTGCCGAGGAACAAAACAGTATTGGCCCGCTCAAACTCCCAGGTGTGGCTGTGGGTGGCGGCGTATTTTTTGCCGCGTGCATCAGGTGGAATGGAATCGAGGCTTTTGAGTGCGCCTTTCACAACTCCGATGCCGCTAAGTGTGCGTATGGCATACATGCTCCACACCTCTTTTTTACGGAGGTAGAAATAGTAGTCGATGCTGTTTGCCGTGTCTTGCAGGCACACAGCCACGCAGGCAAAGGTGGTGTCCTGCGCAATGAGCCTCACTTTGCGTTGAACGCGTGCGGGCAGGCGCTGGCCTAATGTGGTGTCGCTTTTTCTTTCGCCCATGAGTTCGCCGCTTACATGCTGTTTTTTGGCGGGGAAGCCGTGCGGTGAAACGAAATTTTCAACCACCTGTAACGGACTCAGCACAGGAGCCTGAGCCCGCACGTAGTGTACGCCAAGCAAGAGGAATAAAAACAACAGGCGATTCATAGGCTCAAATGTACGTTTTGTGTGGATGTCGCGGTAAAAAGCCAAAGCACTAACTTTGCGCCATGCATTCGTTGAGCGGGAAAAAAGTAGTGTTGCTTGGTGCGGGCAATGTGGCCTGGCATCTGGGTCGTGCACTTCGCAAATCGGGTGCCGAAATTGTGCAGGTGTGGAGCCGCAATCCCAAACACGCACGCCGCCTGGCGCGTATGCTTGGCGCAACTCCTGCGTGGGACGACATGCCCATAAAAAAACAGGCGCATTTATACCTCATTGCCGTAAAAGACGATGCCATTGCCCAAACCGTTGCCCGCATTCCGAAAGGAAATGGAATAACAGTACACACTGCGGGCAGCGTATCTATTGATGTGCTTGCCCAGGCGGCCACCAAATACACTGGTGTAATATGGCCGTTGCAAAGTCTTACGGCCGGGCATCGCATCAATTTCAGGAAAGTGCCGCTTTGCGTGGAAACGTCTTGTGCGGCTGCCGCAAAAGCCCTGAGTCCTTTTGTTCATGAGCTTTCCGAAAGTGTAACAGCGTTGAATTCCGAACAGCGGGCGCACCTGCATCTGGCGGCGGTGCTGGTAAACAATTTCAGCAATCACCTTTTTGCTTTGGCCGAAAAAGTAACAGCGACTCAACACATACCTTTCGAAATATTACGCCCGATAATAGCCGAAACCGCCGCCAAAGTGCAGCACCTCTCGCCCACCCGCGCCCAAACCGGTCCGGCGCTGCGAAACGACAAGCAAGTCATGCAGCGGCACCTGCAACTCATCGGCAACGATAAAGACCTGAGGCAACTCTACCAGCTCATTTCCAAAAGCATCAGCAAACATCCGCACTAATTTATGGCCGACAACTTCAAGCAACTACTCAACCACATACGTGCTTTTGCTTTCGACATCGACGGCGTGCTCACCGACGGCACCGTGGCCATAGGCTCCGACAACACCGTAACCCGAAGTTTCAACACCAAAGATGCCCACGCCATAACCACTGCCGCCAAAGCCGGCTACACCATGGCCATAATAAGCAGTGCCCGCGAAGAAAGCCTCCGCGAAAGGCTTGGCGGTCTTGGCTTTGAGTACATCTATCTCGGCTGTATCGACAAGGAAATCACGCTAAAAGAATTTGCCGCCGAAACCGACCTGCACTACAACCAAATCCTCTACATGGGCGACGACATCCCCGACCTGCTCCCCATGCGCCTGTCAGGAGTAGCCGCCTGCCCCCACGACGCAGTCCACGAAATCCGCTCCCAAAGCATCTACATCTCCCCATACAAAGGCGGCCAGGGCTGCGTACGCGACATCATCGAACAGGTACTGCGCCTACAAAATCGATGGCCCTGAATCCCGCAAAAGCTGCTGAGTCTGGCAAACCCTACCAAAGCCGATGAACACAAACATCCCTCGTCCGGCTGCTGACCTCACACACCCCACAAAAGCCTATGGACGCAAGCATCCCGCGAAGTGCCGCCGACCTCTCACACCCTACAAAAGCTGATGAACTCAAGAATCCCGTGTAGTACCGCCGACATCTCGCACCCTGCCAAAGCTAATGAACGCAAGCATCCCGCGAAGTATCGCTGACCTCTCGCACCCTGCAGAAGCAGACGAACGCAAGCATCCCGCGAAGTACCGCTGACATCTCGCACCCTTCCAAAGCTGATGAACGCAAGCATCCCGCGTAGTACCGCCGACATCTCGCACCCTACCAAAGCCGATGAACACAAACATCCCTCGTCCGGCTGCTGACCTCGCACACCCCACAAAAGCCTATGGACGCAAGCATCCCACGTAGTAGCGCTGACATCTCGCACCCTGCCAAAGCCGATGAACTCAAGCATCCCACGTCCGGCTGACAAACTCACACACCCCACAAAAGCCGACGACGCAAGCATCCCACGTAGTACCGCCGACATCTCGCACCCTGCCAAAGCCAATGAACGCAAGCATCCCGCGCAGTACCACTGACATCTCGCACCCTGCCAAAGCCGATGAACGCAAGCATCCCGCGCAGTACCACTGACATCTCGCACCCTGCCAAAGCCGATGAACGAAAGCATCCCGCGCAGTACCACTGACATCTCGCACCCTGCCAAAGCCGATGAACGCAAGCATCCCACGTCCGGCTGCTCACCTCGCACACCCCACAAAAGCCTATGGACGCAAGCATCCCACGTAGTAGCGCTGACATCTCGCACCCTGCCAAAGCCGATGAACTCGAGCATCCCACGTCCGGCTGACAAACTCACACACCCCACAAAAGCAGACGACGCAAGTATCCCGCGTAGTACCGCCGACATCTCGCACCCTGCCAAAGCTGATGAACGCAAGCATCCCGCGTAGTACCGCCGACATCTCGCACCCTGCCAAAGCTGATGAACGCAAGCATCCCGCGCAGTACCACTGACATCTCGCACCCTGCCAAAGCCGATGAACGCAAGCATCCCGCGTAGTACCGCCGACATCTCGCACCCTGCCAAAGCCGATGAACGCAAGCATCCCGCGCAGTACCGCCGACATCTCGCACCCTGCCAAAGCCGATGAACGCAAGCATCCCGCGTAGTACCGCCGACATCTCGCACCCTGCCAAAGCTGATGAACGCAAGCATCCCGCGTAGTACCGCCGACATCTCGCACCCTGCCAAAGCCGATGAACGCAAGCATCCCGCGCAGTACCACTGACATCTCGCACCCTGCCAAAGCTGATGAACGCAAGCATCCCGCGCAGTACCGCCGACATCTCGCACCCTGCCAAAGCCTATGAACGCAAGCATCCCGCGTAGTACCGCCGACATCTCGCACCCTGCCAAAGCCTATGAACGCAAACATCCCACGTCCGGCTGACAACCTCACACACCCCACAAAAGCAGACGACGCAAGCATCCCACGTAGTAGCGCTGACATCTCGCACCCTGCCAAAGCCGACAAACGCAAGCATCCCGCGTAAGACTGCCGACCTCACAAACCCACATCCCCCGATTCCCGTAAGGGTGCGAGGCATCGCACCCTGTACAATGCCTCCCACACAAAAAACCCTACCCCCTCAAAACCCTCTCATACAACTCCTCATACACCGGCAAAATAAACCCAATATCAAACTTCTTCGCCTGCTCCCACGCATTGGCCTTGAACTGCTGCAAAGTAGTCTCATCCCCCAAAATATGCAGCGCATTGCGCGCCATATCCTCCACATCCCCCACATCGCTCAAAAACCCGCTATACCCATGCACATTTACCTCCGGCAAACCGCCGGTATTGGTAGAAATCACCGGCACATGCGAAGCCATCGCCTCCAGCGCCGATAAACCAAAACTCTCCGTTTCCGAAGGTAGAATAAACAAATCCGCCA
The DNA here is from genome assembly GCA_025454955.1 of Bacteroidia bacterium. Lineage (GTDB taxonomy): Bacteria > Bacteroidota > Bacteroidia > Palsa-965 > Palsa-965. The sequence goes on from JALONL010000014.1 coordinate 110,564, forward strand.
CAGAAAGCACTTCAGCAGGATTCATCACCTTTCCCAGCGAACGGATTTCATCGCAGGTATTGAGTTCGCGGCAGAGCTTTTCTATTTGCGGACGTTCGGGCCCGTCGCCTACAAGAATGAGGCGTGTGGGAATTTGCTTTCGTACTTTATCAAATACGCGCAGCACATCTTCCACGCGCTTTACTTTGCGGAAGTTGGATACGTGTACCATAATACGTTCGCCGTTGGGCGCAAACATCTGCCGCTGGCAGTTGCCGCGTGCCTGGCCGTATTCACTGAGTTCGATAAAGTTGGGAATTACCTCTACTTCGCGCGTTACTTTGAAGTTCCGGTAGGTGTCTTGCCTCAAACTGTCGGAAACTGCGGTAACGGCGTTCGATTTGTTGATGGCGAAGGTAATAACCGGTTCAAACGAGGCATCGCGGCCCACGAGGGTAATGTCGGTACCGTGAAGTGTGGTGATGAAAGGCAGGTGAATGCCTTCTTCCTTGAGAATTTGCTGCGCCATATAAGCGGCCGAGGCGTGCGGAATGGCGTAGTGTACGTGAAGCAGATCGAGCTTTTCGTTTTTTACCACATCCACCATTCGGCTGCTGAGTACCAGTTCGTAGGGCTGGTAGTCGAAAAGCGGATAATCGGAAACCGAAACTTCGTGGTAAAATATATTGGCCGAAAAGGTATCGAGCCGCACGGGCTGGCTATAGGTGATGAAATGTATTTCGTGACCTTTGGCGGCGAGGGCTTTGCCCAATTCTGTAGCTACAACGCCCGATCCGCCGAAGGTGGGATAACAAACAATGCCAATTTTCATAGTGTGCAAAGTTACGGTAATTTCGGGCAGGCGGTTTTTGCATTTTCCTGCTTCATGTTATGGAAAATGAATGCCGGTTGCATCTTATCCGTAAATAACCCATTATGCGTTTAGCCTTACTTGTGTTGATTTTACTGTTTCCTGCAGTCGTGTTTTCGCAAACCCTGCGTAATCAACTGGAAACAGTAAATGCCGAATGGAAAAAATATCCCGCCGGAACCAGTTTACCTGCACAGCAATTTACTTCCGACCGCCAACTTATTCAGGCGCATTTAACCCATACCATCAAACTGCTGTGGCAACGCAAATTTCCTTTAAGCAACGACCCGAAAACTGTGATGCGCCGCAAAAACCTGCTCCACATTTTACAGGCTTATTGCGACAGCGGAATTTTCCCGCAAAACAATACAATCCCCGGCCGCATTCCGGTATTTATTGATGAACAGGGAACACATTGTGCGGTAGGTTACCTGATGCTGAAAAGCGGTGCGGGCGATCTTGCAAAGAAAGTGGCACGAACCCAAAACAACATTTATATCAGGCAAATTACCGACCCCGCTTTTTTTGCATGGCAGGCACACAGCGGTTTTACGGTTGATGAACTGGCATTAATTCAACCTTCATATTACAATCCGGTGGTAATTGAAGAGCGACAACCCGTTGCCCCACAATGTGGAAGCGGAGTATTTACACAATACAATTATCAATGGATTAATTCTGGAAATGAATCACCCAAACCACCGCTCAAATGGCAGGGAAACTGCAATGAAAAAGGCCAGTTGCACGGCCGCTGGGTGCAGTTTTACAGAAACGGTGAAAAGTTTGTGGAGGGCTGGTTTAAAAACGGTGTAAGAGACAGTGTGTGGCGAATTTATTTTCAGGGAAACTCGCTGATTGAAGAAGTGAAATGGGAAAACGGCAAGAAAAACGGCACCTACATTCGCTATTCTACTCCCGGAATTTTAGCTGAAAAAGGTGCATTCGAAAACGACCTGAAAACCGGGCAATGGTCAATATGGCATGTCAATATGCTACGCTCGCAGGGCAATTACCTGAATGGGAAGAAAAACGGGAAATGGCTGCAATACTATCAAACACAGGACAGCATACCACAGGTGTATTCCGAAGAATGGTTTGATGAGGGTGTGATGAAAAATCGTAAACTGTTTCAATACAAATATTCAAACCCTTACCAGCTTTATGAGCATGTACACGATTCGCTGTATTACTTCCAAAACCTGATGCGTAGTGATATCGTACAGGAAGAAGGACACCTGTACTTGTACACGCAATTACAGCCTGTTTTGTATGATTATGAATATACACCTCACATTGACCTTGTGAAAATTTATGCCAGCAACGAAGTGCCCTTCGGTTTTCAGGCCGTAGAAAAAACGGTGCGCACGGGGAAATGGGTTGTACGCGGAAACACCATCGCCACGCGCATTTCGGAGTATCAGGCCGATTCGGCATGGATTTATGTGCAGCGCGATTCGGTGACCGGTGCCGATATTTACAAAAGTCCAAAGCACATCAGTTTCGAATGTCTGCCCTCGCCCTATCGCCTGTCTGACTCATATTCTGTGGTGCCGCCGCTTTCACTTACTTCAAAAAACACATGGGAAAACGGCCGCATTACCGAGCAGAATTTCTACACCAAGACGGGTATGGTTTATTTGCAGCTCAGGTTTAACAGCGAGGCAAAATTGGTGTCGGGCTCGCGGTACGATGTGGTTTCAAAGCAAACTGTAATCTGGTCGGAAGCACATGCGCAAAGCGATGTACCTATGCACATGACCATTAAAACGGTTGCATGGAAAACACTTTGCTACGGCGGTATGCTTGATACGGCCACACGTCACGGCCAATGGGAGTTTTACGATTCACGCAGCAATGTGTACGCCAAAGGCAGCTATAACCGCAACCAGCGCAGCGGCCCGTGGGAAGAAACCGATACGCTTACCGGTGTGGTAATGCGTGGAAATTATGTGAACGATATACGCTCGGGGCTTTGGAAAGAAGTGGAACCAGTTAGCGGCAATGTGTGGATGGGAAAATATGCGGCCGGAAAACGCAAAGGTTTGTGGGTGTTGCAAAATCCCCAAGGCGAAATTATTGAACGGAAAAAGTATTAACGAATACGGCTGCCTTTCGTTTCGGAAAAGCAGCCGTTTATGGTGTTTGTATTGAGAATTGGATTGCAGGAAATTTACTTGCCCAGCTTCTTAATCCGGTCGAGTTCGTTCAGTTCCAACACGGCATTTTCGTATTGCGGATCCACTTCGAGTGCTTTTTTGAACATGGCCTCGGCATTGGCAATATCACCTTTTTCCTTGTAGCAGTAGCCCAGTCCGTAGTAGCCGCGCGGTTCTTTGGGATTGTCTTTGATGCAGAGGTTGAAATACTCCATGCCTTTGGTGGGGTCGTTAAGTTCCACCGTATGCAGGTAGCCGAGGTTGAAATGCGCGTCGAAATGGCTGGGATTAATTTGCAACAGCGTGTTGTAGGTTTCGAGGGCGCGGTTGTAATCCTGTGTTTTCTGGTAGTACATGCCCAGGTGATAAAACGCTTCCTGGCTTTGCGGCTGAATTTTAAGTGCGTTTGAGTAATACTGCTGGGCCATCGGGTCTTTTTTGGCGGCGGCAATTAGTCCGAGCTGAATCCAGGCGTTGTAGTAATCGGGATCCTGCTCTACGGCGGTTTGCATGCTCGACATGGCTTTGGCGGTGTCGCCGGTTTCTTTAAAGGCCATGCCTTTCATGAAATAGGCCTGGGAGTTGTTTACGTCTTTGCGCAGTACACGGTCGAGGAGCTCGAATTCTTCTTCGTATTTTCTGAGGTAGTGTTTCATCTGGGCCAGACGCAGTAGGCCCTCGACATTGTCGGGATGAAGTTCTACTAAGCGGGTAAGCAGTTCGTTGGCGCGGCGGGTTTGGTTGGTGAAGAAGTAAATATCCACCCCGGCGCTGAGGTATTCGGCCTTGCTGCTGTCTATTTTGAGTACGCGGTTTACATCGGCCAGGGCGGCTTCGTAGTTTTTTACGTTAATGTAGTGCCGCGAACGTTCTATGTAGAGGTCGAGGTTGTTGGGGTCTTTGAGCAGTTTATCGTTAATGGCCTGCAGTTTGAGGGCCATCGAGTCTTTGGGAGCCGTTTTATCGGTGTCTGAAGCGGTTTCGCCGCAGCCTGCGGAGAATTGGAGCATGAAAGCTGCAAGCGGCAGCAGGAGGAGTAAACGAATATGCATAGATGTGTGGTGTACAAAAAACACATCCCGAAGGTACACACTCTTTGCAAGTTGTGATACTCCGGGATGTGTAAGCGGCTAATTTCGCTTTGCCGGTGGTGCCTTCTGTCGGGCTTTTTGCCGACGCAGTGCTGCCGTTTCGGCTGGCGAATGCTCTTTGGGTGTGGGTTCTTTCCCTTCTGTTTCTCCTGCTCCTGCCTTCTTCACGCCTTCGCTGCGGCCATTGTATGTGGTTAAACGGGAAAACGAGCACAGCCAGGCTAACCATGGCAAGGGCTGTGTCGTTTTACGCCGTTGTTTCTGTTACAGTGGCCTTTCTCCTTCTCAGCTTTCTACTGCTACTTCGGGAGCCGCCACACCGCTCAGGGCCTCACGAATCTGGGCTTCGATGCGCTCCATGACTTCGGGATTGTCGGCAAAGAGGTTCTTCACCGCATCGCGACCCTGACCTAATTTCATATCCTCGTAGCTGAACCACGAGCCGCTTTTCTTGATAATGCCGTGCTCCACACCCAGGTCGATGATTTCTCCCACGCGCGAAATGCCTTCGCCAAAGAGAATATCAAACTCGGCCTGACGGAAGGGCGGCGCTACCTTATTCTTCACCACTTTCACGCGGGTACGGTTACCGGTGGCAGTTTCTCCGTCTTTAATTTGCCCGGCGCGACGTATATCGAGGCGCACAGAGGCGTAAAACTTGAGTGCATTACCGCCTGTGGTGGTTTCGGGGTTGCCAAACATTACCCCGATTTTCTCACGAAGCTGGTTAATGAACATGCAGCAGCAGCCGGTTTTGCTGATGTTGGCGGTAAGTTTACGCAGCGCCTGCGACATGAGGCGGGCCTGCAAACCCATTTTCGAATCGCCCATTTCGCCTTCAATCTCCGCTTTGGGCGTAAGTGCCGCCACCGAGTCGATTACGAGAATGTCCACCGCACCCGAACGAATCAGGTTATCGGCAATTTCAAGGGCCTGCTCGCCATTGTCGGGCTGCGAAATGAGCAGGCTTTCAATATCCACGCCTAATTTCTGTGCATAAAAACGGTCGAAAGCATGTTCCGCATCCACAATGGCCGCAATACCGCCCTGTTTCTGCACCTCCGCAATGGCATGAATGGCCAGCGTGGTTTTACCCGACGATTCGGGACCGTAAATTTCAATAATACGGCCTTTCGGGTAACCGCCCACACCCAGCGCAATATCAAGCGCCAGCGAACCGGTGGGAATTACTTCCATGGGCTCAACCGGGTTATCACCCAGCTTCATAATTGTTCCTTTGCCGTAAGTCTTCTCGAGCTTATCAATAGTCAATTGCAATGCCTTCAACTTCTCCTTGTTCACTTCCTTTTCTTTGCTTTCTTTAGCCATGATCGTTGTAGTTAAGGTTCTTTTTACTGGTTGTTAATTGTAATAACTGGCTTTGGAACGGATTCAGCGTTCTTTCCGGTGCAAACCTACAAATAAGGTTTTATCTGTCAAGTTTTTTGACAAAAATTTTATTAACAACACTTAATACAAGCTCGAAAACCGGCCTCCTGAATCAATCTAAATAAATGATTATCAATAAAATATAAAATTATTACGAAACGAAATATTTTTTATCCCCAACCCCGGAAATTAATAGCTAAAACTAATAATCCGGTTCAATTACCCATAATCTGACCGGCATGACCGGCAGTATCCACATCGGAAATAACTTCCTCGATCTTCCCTTTCTCATTGATTACGAAAGTGGTACGTATTATTCCGTCGAAAATGCGCCCCATAAACTGCTTTTTGCCCCATACATCGAAAGCCTTAATAAGCGAAAGTTCGGGGTCGGAAATGAGCGGAAAAGGCAGGTCGTATTTTTTGATAAAGTTCTGGTGTTTCTTCACCGTATCGGCACTTACGCCAAGCACGGCATAACCAGCCTTTAACATGGCTTTGTAGTTATCGCGAAGGCTGCAGGCCTGTGCGGTGCAGGCGGGCGTGCTGTCTTTCGGGTAGAAATACAGCACTATCTTTTTGCCTTTGTAGTTTTTAGCATCAAATTCGGTTCCGTCGTGCAGGATGCCGTGTATAGCTGGGGCTTTATCGCCTGCTTTGAGTTTGGTATGGTGTTTTTCGAATGCCACGTGTTTTGCTGCCTTAATTAGGAATTTGCGGAGGATTGTCATTGACATTTAAACACCGCATAATGAGTATTGTTCTACTTACTTTTTTCTTCTTGTTAATATGATTCTTTGGGAGCTTTCACATTCTTTACAATCCGGACTGCATTTCTCTATTCTTGCCAGATCAAGTTTTCTATAATTCATTTTATTAATTCTATAATCTAAAGGAAAAGTGTTGCAGAATTGCAGGAAAATAGCCGGACGATAAGAAAGATATAGCGTATCCGCAATTTTCGATGGTTCGTTTACTATAATATTTGCCGGTGAATAACCGGCATAGTAAATATTTATTGTAAGAGGAAAATATGACCGGTGAATAACCGCATTTAATTTCCCTTCGACATCTGCCACAAATAATTTTCGCCACACTGTATCAGCCTTTGATTTGAATAGGATCAGCGCATAAGATGCGGGATAAATTGTATCAATTTTAAACTCAGGAAACCGGCCTGTTAATATGCCGTCTCCGATACGAACCGGGTTCGATGTATCGACAGGCGCAAGAACTGTTAATGAAATAGAGCAGCTATCGGAATTTACAGGAAGATGAGAAAAAATGGATCGGTATGAATTTGATGTGTCTTTGTTCAGTGTAAGCATATTGTGATTAAGTAAATAAGTGCCGGTAATTTCGCTTGAATGGACACAACCACCCTCGCTATATCTGAAAGTACTGTCGGAATAAAATTCAAAACTCTGCCATGTCATACCGGTAGATAAACTGTAGCTTCTGTTTATGTATTGCTTAGATGTGCAGCCGGCAAGAAAAAACAACAAGCAAACAAAACTGGTTCTCATGCAAAAAGAAACGTAGTTACAAGTCAAATTCCACATCCGCTCAGAAATACAAATAATACTCCTTCGTCAGCTCCTTATACTCATCGGTATAATTCTGCTCATTCAAACTATCCTTCTCAATAACCAGCGTGGACTCCGAAAAATGCGGCTTGGGCTGCCAGGCAAACTGCATGAGCCATCGTTTCTCAGTTTTCTCGGGTGTAGTTTTTACGCGGGTGAAGCGTGTGAGGTGCAGGCCGTGCGAGGCGGCAAGGGCCAGAAACTTTACCCCCTCGCGCGAGGGCAGTATGACACAGAATTTCCCGTCGCGGGTGAGGAGTTTCGATACGCCTTCGATGAGGTCGTGGAAAGGGAGCAATAGCTGGTGGCGGGCGGCGGCACGGGCTTTTTCGGCTGCGGTTACCGACTCGCTGAAATAGGGCGGATTGCTTACAATGAGATCATATTTCTCGTCGGTGCCGCCAGCAAAGTCCTGCAGCGACTGGTGCAATACGCGTATCCGTTCGGGCCAGGGGCTGGTGGCGGCATTTCCGCGGGCTTCCTGCACGGCAACCTCGTCAATGTCTATGGCATCAATTTGTGCGCCGCATTTCTGGGCCAGCATGAGGGCAATAACGCCAGTGCCGGTGCCAATATCGAGTATGCGGCGCACGCCGTAGGTTTTTACCCACGCACCCAGCAACACGGCATCGGTGCCCACTTTCATGGCGCACCTATCCTGGCGGATATTGAATTGCTTAAAGGCAAATGTGGCTGACGGCATAAACGAAGCACGCGGATCGTGGGTCGGTTTTCGTTTTACCAAATTACACAAATTCGGCAAAACGCAACCTGTCGTTTATTCCTCGTCGGTATCTACGGCAAAAGGATTGAAATCGCCGTCGTAGTCTTCATCGTCGTTTTTATTGGCGAGGTAAATATCAATCAGCCCTTCGGGTGCAGCAATATGCAGCTCGCGGGCGTTGCGATCGACCTTCTGTACCACACCGGGAGCCAGCGGAATGAGTATTTCGTGCCTGCCGCTGCCCACCTGCAGCACGGGCTGCTGCAAACGGTCAATTACAGTAACTGCCTCGCCGATATTGCCTTTTACGGCATCGATAACCGCAAAGCCCGGTATTTCGTGGAAATAAAACTGCGTATCGTCCAGTTTGGGCAATGCGGCGAGGGGCAGAAAGGCTTCGCAGCCCACAAGTGCTTCGGCGGCGGCAGGCGTGGTTACGTCTTCGAAGGCTACGGTTAAATTATTGTTCAGCAGCCGGGTTTGGGTAATGAAAAACGGGGTAAGCGTGCCGTTTATGTCGAGAAAAACAGCATCGAGCGAGCGGTAGCGTGCAGGCTCATCCACATCGAGCTGAATAACCACTTCGCCTTTGAGTCCGGAAGTGCGGCGCACAAAGCCGGCCGAGTAACAATCGCTTTTATTCATACAGATGATTTTGAGAACCTCTGATAATGATTAACGGCCAGCCCTGGGGGACTGACCGTTAAAGTAATAGCAGGGAAAGGAAGATTAACCGTTGTTTTCGGCAGGAGCTTCAGCTTCTTCTGCGGCCGGGGCAGCTTCTTCAGCAGCGGGTGCTGATTTGGCTGCGATTTTGGCAGCAGCTTTCTCGCGGGCAGCAGTTTCATCGGCCAGACGTTTTGCAGCGGCGCTGCGTTCGGCTGAGGTGAGTTTGCTTTTCTTGCCTTCAATTTTGCTGCTTTTGTCTTCGAGCCATTTTGCGAGTTTGGCATCAGCCTGCTCCTGTGTGAGTGCGCCTTTCTGCACACCGCGATACAGGTGGTAGCGGTAAAGAACACCTTTGTACGAGAGAATCGCACGGGCGGTGTCTGTAGGCTGTGCGCCAGTTTTCACCCACTCGAAAGCACGGTCGAAATCGATGTCAATCGATGCCGGGTTGCTGTTCGGGTTGTAGGTGCCAATTTTTTCGATAAATCGCCCATCACGTGGGGAACGACTGTCCGCAACAACGATATGGAAATAGGCGTAAGCCTTTTTACCATGGCGCTGGAGTCTGATTTTCGTCGGCATTTCTGCGGAGAATTTAGTTGTTAGTAAATAGTTGTACCCGTTTTTCGGGACGGCAAATGTAGGCAGTTTTGCCAAACTAACAAGCATTTGCCTGTAATTTTCTTCAAAATGCCCCGCTTCCCTGCCCTTCGTTCGGTATCTTTGGCCGTTTTGTAACACCAACCTATGAAAATAGCATTGCTGGGCTACGGCAAAATGGGCAAAGTGATAGAACGCATTGCCACCGGCCGCGGACACGAGGTAATTATCCGCGCCGATGCCGACACGATACACCAACTTACCACCCACGAACTGGCCCAGGCCGATGTGGCCATCGAATTTAGCGCACCGCACGCCGCGGTGGCCAATATGCAACGCTGTTTTGAGGCGGGCGTACCAGTGGTTACCGGCACCACCGGCTGGCTCAATCAACTGGCCGTGGTGGAAACCGCCTGCCGCACGGCCAATGGCGCACTGTTTTACAGTTCCAATTTCAGTTTGGGTGTAAACCTGTTTTTTCGTCTCAATAAATACCTGGCCGCACTTATGCAGCCGCACACCGGCTACCGCGCCGATGTGGAAGAAATACACCACATCCACAAACTCGATGCGCCCAGCGGCACGGCGCTTACACTGGTAAACGGCCTGCAGGCACATTTTACCCGCCAGCCCGAGACCCAAACCTACATGCACCACGGCCCCGAAACACCGGGTGCAGACGAACTGCCCGTGGTATCTGTACGAACCGACGAAGTGCTCGGCACCCACACCATACGCTACACTTCGGCGGTTGACCGTATCAGCATTACACACGAAGCCTTCAACCGCGAGGGTTTTGCGCTGGGCGCCGTAGTGGCTGCCGAATGGCTGCCCGGTCGAAAAGGCATTTTCGGTATGGACGATTTGCTGGGGAATGAAGTTTTACCACCGGCATAATCAATTTACCATTCAAACCCTTTAAAAAATCTTAACATTTACCCAATCCCGAAAACGGCTTACCTTGCAGCCGATTCATTTTAGCTTATGCGTCCGATACACATTTTTCTTCTGCTCAGTCTGGTTGCCCTCTTTGCCGGACTTTACAAAATTTTCGAGAAAGCCGGCGAAAAAGGCTGGAAAGCACTCATACCCGGCTACAACTTTTACGTGTGGCTCAAAATCCTGAAAAAGCCCTGGTGGTGGCTTATTCTCATACTCATTCCCACGGTGGGCGTGTTTATGCTGCCCATAATGTTTGTGCTCACGGCCAACTGCTTTGGCAAACGCAGGTTTACCGATCACGTAATTGCCGTGGTGGCCTATTTCATTTACATGCCCATGCTGGGCTTTTCGAAAACACTGAAATTCCTGGGCGTTCCTCCCGAAGAAAAGAACCGCCACTGGCTCAGGGAATGGGGCGAGGCCGGTGTGTTTGCCGTAGTGGCTGCCACGCTGATCCGCTCGTTTTTCTTTGAGGCGTTTGTGATTCCTTCGTCGTCAATGGAAAGCACGCTGCTTACCGGCGATTATTTGTTTGTGAGCAAAATGAGTTACGGCGCAAAAATTCCTTCGGTGCCGCTTACGGTGCCGTTTACGCATAATGCTTTGCCCGGAACCAGAGCGGTTCCCTCCTACTTAGACTGGATTGAATTGCCCTATATGCGTTTGCCGGGATTTGGTTCGGTTGAACGGGGTGATATTGTGGTGTTTAATTTTCCGGAAGGAGATACTGTACATCAGGGACATCCCGAGCAGAGTTATTATGGAATAATGCGTAACGAAACTGCTCAATACAAGCAAATGGTAATTGAGGATAGCATTGTTGTTCATCCGATAGATAAAGAAGACAACTATGTAAAACGTTGTGTGGCAGTTGCAGGTGATCTGTTTGAAATTAGAAACCGGGACATTTATATCAATGGACAAAAAAGTGCAAATGCCCCTGATGTGCAGTTTTCATGGAATTTTAAGTACCCTGAAAATATAGCTTTTCAGACTCTGGCTAAAGATCTTGGTAAGAATGGCATTACAGATAGAATTAGTGAATTTTATGTTACCGACTCCACAAAAAATGTCAACATTCCCATACCTGCCAATAAACTAGATATCTTTAAAAATATTATCCAAAGCGACATATCGCCAAGCATATTGCCTCGTGGGGCTGTGGGATATGACGATGTATTCCCCCACTCCCCTGCTGATTACCCCTGGAACCGCGACAATTTTGGCCCGCTGCAAATACCCAAAAAAGACCTTACAGTTCCGCTCACACTTAAAGATCTTCCGCTCTGGCGGCGTGTAATTGAAGTGTACGAAGGTCATGACTTGCAAGTAAAGGGCAACACCATTCTCATTGACGGTAAACCGGCCACCAGCTACACGTTTTCGCAGGATTATTATTTCATGATGGGCGATAACCGCCACAACTCGCTCGACTCGCGCTACTGGGGTTTTGTGCCCGAAACGCATATTATCGGCAAACCGGTGTTTATATGGTTTTCGAAAGGCGAGTTCAGCGGTTTGCGCCCCGACAGGATGTTTTCGTTTGTGGGGCAAAACGGGCCCGGCAAATCGTATCTGCTTTGGTTTGCCATTGGTGTTGCCGGTATCTGGGGCTTTAATTATTTCCGCCGCAAAAGCAAAGAGAAAAAAGCCGGTACAACCGCCGCAACCAGCGGAAGTAAAAAGAAATAGCGCCCTTTATGGACGAAGATTTTGACAACGACATCAACGATGATCCTTCGGCCGATTATGAGCTGAGCGAAGAATCAACACCTGAGGCCGAAGTGCCGCAAGTGGTGGCTGGTGCCGTGGACGAAACTTCGCCGGGCAAAAAGAAACGCCGCCGCCATCCGGTGCGCGAATGGGTAGAGGCTTTGCTGTTTGCCTTTTTCGGGGTGCTGCTGCTTAAACTCATCGTGTTTGAACCGTTTGCCATTCCTAGCGATTCAATGGACCGCACCCTGCAAACCGGCGATTACATTATTGTAAACAAACTGGCTTACGGCGCACGCATGCCCATGACACCGCTGAGTTTGCCATTTGGCCACCAAACCATTGGCACCACCGGCCGCAAAGCTTATCTCGACTGGTGGAACTGGGGCTACCACCGCCTGCCCGGCTACAGCGAAGTGAAACTGAATGATGTAATAGTGTTTAACTTCCCGGCCGAAGATTTGTTTGCCCTGAACGGTCACACACACGAATATCCGGTTGATCACCGCACTTATTTTATTAAGCGCGTGGTGGCACTGCCGGGCGATACGCTTACCATACGCGACAAGGAAGTATTTGTAAATGCCATTGGCCTTACCGCTCCGGGCAATTCGCTTTTCAATTACATCATTAAAATAGATTCGACCCGTGCCGACAGTGTAAAACTAAAAGGCTTAGGGCTGATGCGCGAAAGCCGGCAGAGCCAGTATTTCCTTTACACCGTGGCCCTGCTCCCTCGTCAGGCCGATAGTTTGCGGCTTATCAAACAAATTACTTCGGTAGAGCCTGAAATATCGAAAGCAGGAAGTTACGACGAGCAGATTTTCCCGCACAATGAGTTTTACCCGTGGAATTTAGACAATTATGGTCCGCTGATAATTCCGCAGGAAGGCAAAACCATAAAGCTCACTGCACAAAATCTTCCGCTTTACCAGCGTGCCATTGTGTATTACGAGCACAACACCATAGAGCAGCGCGGCGATAGTTTATACATAAACGGCAAGCTCGATTCGAGTTATACGTTTAAGATGAACTATTACTTTGTAATGGGCGATAACCGTCATTATTCGATGGATTCGCGCTACTGGGGTTTTGTGCCTGAAGATCATATTGTGGGCCGCGCCACGATGATTTTGTTTTCCTACGACCGCAAAAACGGCAGTGTGCGCTGGAACCGCTGTTTTGAATCGGTTGACTGATACTTCTGCCCTATGCCATTGGAATTGCTTTTGCTCATTGCCGCCGCATTTGCCGCAGGTTTTGTGGATGCGGTGGTGGGCGGCGGCGGGCTGATACAACTTCCCTCGTTTGTGCTGGCTTATCCGCAAATGCCTTTTGCCACGCTGCTGGGCACCAACAAATTGGCCAGTTTTGCGGGCACCAGTGTGGCCACGGTGCGCTACATGCTCACTACAGCCGTGCCCTGGCGTATGATTTTGCCTGCGCTTATTGCGGCGTTAATTACGGCGTGGCTGGGTGCGCAGTTGGCCAGCCATTTAGACAAGGCACTGATGCGGCCCGTAGTACTGGTGCTGCTGGTGGCAGTGGCCATTTATACGTTTTTTAAAAAGGAGCTGGGGCAGCAGCGGCGCGCACAACCGCAGGGTACAAGGGCTTTGCTTCTTTCGCTGGGCACGGGGGCATTGCTGGGTTTGTACGATGGCTTTTTCGGGCCGGGCACGGGGAGTTTTCTTATACTGATTTTTGTAGCGGTGTTTGGCTACGAGTTTTTAACGGCTTCGGTATGTGCCAAATTGGTGAACTGTGCCACTAATGTGGCTGCTCTTATTTATTTCGGAGTGCATGATAATATTAATTATGCCATTGCCATTCCGGTAGCGGCAAGCAATATGGCGGGCTCGTGGCTGGGAGCGCGCACGGCTTTGCGTAAGGGGAATAATTTTGTGCGGATATTCTTTCTTGTGGTAGTATGCGCATTAATTCTGCGCCTGGGCTACGATGTGTGGGCAGGACGGTAAATGCACCGGAGTTAGTGCCCCCATACATGAAAGCGATCGTTGTATATGTGCTTGCGTTTATGCACATAAATGCGAAAGCCCATTTGGTTCCATTCGTTTTCAGAATGCGGCGGTTCTACATCGAGAATGAGGTGGTTCACTTCCTCGTGAACTGAATCCGGTCGTTGGGGGTTTTGCTTTGACCGGCCCTGTGGTTTTGCTTTCATGGCGCGGTGTTTTGGTGTACAGATGCAATTTAACGCGTACTCGGTTTAATGTCAATTTTTTAGCCGCATTTTCGACGAGTGGTTTTTGCACCGGATTTCAACAGGTAATGAACAGGTTTTTATGGTGCAATGTAAAATTTACATCTTTGGCCCATGAGTGATGATGCTGCCATATTTTCTTTACCCCTGCTGGGGCCTGTTCAGTGGTATTCGAAATGGCTGCTGCATGACGAAATTGTGATTGACATTGCGGGCCATTATGTAAAGCAAACCTGGCGCAACCGCTACCGGATTGACGGGGCAAACGGCACGCAGGATTTAAGCATTCCGGTTATACTTCCTGCCTCCAAATCGGCCCAGCGCGATGTGCGTATTGACATGCATAACCGCTGGAATTTACAGCACTGGCGGGCTATACAGTCGGCATACGGCAAATCGCCCTATTTCGAGTTTTATGCCGATCATTTTGCGCGTTTTTACACTTCTCCCCTTCCCCACCGGCTGATTGATTTCAGCATTCCCCTGCTTGATCTTTCATTAAAGCTGTTGAAATGGAACCGCAGTTACCGGCTCATGGAAGTGTATGAACCGCATCCCGAGGGTAAGGATTACCGTTTGCTCATTGCACCTAAAATTCATCACGAAACAGATTCTGAATTTCTTGCAAAACCATATACACAGGTTTTTTCTGATCGGTTTCCATTCCGCCCCAATTTGTCGGTAATTGATTTACTTTGCTGCACCGGCCCTTCGGCCGGTGAATACATCAAACAATCCATTCACACACGATAAACACTTATGCATCCTGCCGAAATATTATCACGCGGGCATTCAAAAGCCTTAGCCATGCAGGTGGTGAAATGGGTGGGCAATGATGCTGAACGTTTTGCGGAGCTGGTGAAAATTTTTCTGGGGAAAGAAGTGAGGCTGAGTCAGCGTGCGGCAATGTCGGTAATGTGGTGTGCCGACAGAAATCCGGAATTGATAAAACCGTGGATCGGGAAATTTGTGGAGCGGCTTGGCAAAGCGGGCAATCACAGCGCAATAGACCGCAACATTGTTCGCATTTTGCAGTTTATGGACATTCCTGAAAAGTATGAAGGCAAACTGGCCGATAAATGCTTCTGTTTTTTGCAGGCGGCTGATACGCCAATAGCTGTGCGGGCTTTTGCAATGACAGTAGTGTTTAATATTGTAAAAAAGTACCCCGAAATGGCGCACGAGCTGGAGGTTGTTTTGCGCGAATGGCTGCCCAATGCATCGGCCGGTGAGGCCAACCGGGCGGGGAAAATTCTTGTGCAAATTGAAAAACTCAGGCACAAACACATTAAAGACCGGTGAAGTAAGCACAAAAACCGCCCTGCGTTCTGGCAGGGAACTGTATCTTTACGATCCATTTTAAAAGATCATTATGTCGTCAGCCACAACCGATAAAATTGACATTGAATTTAACCGCAATGAAGACGCGCTGAAAATGCTTATTTCCGCCATGGAGCAGCGTTTTCAGAAAGTAGCACTGGGCGGAGGCAAAAGCCGTATTGAAAAGCAGCACGAGCAGGGCAAACTCACCGCCCGCGAGCGTATTGATTATTTGCTCGACAAAGATTCGCCGCGCATTGAGATTGGTGCTTTTGCCGGCGAAGATATGTATGCCGAGCATGGCGGCTGCCCCTCGGGCGGTGTGGTGGTTATGATTGGCTATGTAAAAAAGCAGCAATGCATTGTGGTAGCCAACGATGCCACGGTAAAAGCCGGAGCCTGGTTTCCGATTACGGGCAAAAAGAACCTGCGGGCGCAGGAAATTGCCATGGAAAACCGCCTTCCCATTATTTACCTTGTGGACAGTGCGGGGGTGTATTTGCCCATGCAGGATGAGATTTTCCCCGACAAGGAAAATTTTGGCCGCATTTTCCGTAACAATGCAATCATGTCGTCGGAAGGGATTTTGCAGATTGCGGCAATTATGGGTTCGTGTGTGGCGGGCGGCGCTTACCTGCCCATTATGAGCGACGAGGCCATGATTGTGGATAAAACAGGCACCATATTCCTTGCGGGCTCCTACCTTGTAAAAGCAGCCATTGGCGAAAGCATAGACAATGAAACGCTGGGCGGAGCAACCACGCATTGTGAAGTATCGGGCGTTACGGATTATAAGTGCAAGGATGATAAAGACTGCCTCGACCGCATCCGTAACATTATGGACAAGGTAGGCGAATCGAATAAAGCCGGTTTCAGCCGCGCCACACCGCAACAGCCTAAGTTTGACCCAAAAGAAATTCTGGGCATTCTCCCCGACAGCCGCGACAAGTCCTACGACATGCGCGAAATTATAAATCGGCTTGTGGATGATTCGTCGTTTGAAGAATACAAGGAGCTTTACGGTCAAACCATACTCTGCGGCCTTGCACGAATAGACGGCTGGGCAGTGGGCATAGTGGCCAACCAGCGCAAAATGGTAAAAAGCAAGAAAGGCGAAATGCAGTTTGGCGGTGTAATTTATTCCGACTCGGCCGACAAGGCTGCCCGCTTTATCATGAACTGCAACCAGAAGAAAATTCCGCTCGTGTTTTTGCAGGATGCCACCGGCTTTATGGTAGGCTCGCGATCAGAACAGGGCGGTATTATTAAAGACGGTGCCAAACTGGTAAATGCCATGAGCAATTCGGTGGTGCCGAAATTTACTGTAATCATAGGCAACTCTTATGGTGCGGCCAACTACGCCATGTGTGGTAAGGCATACGATCCGCGTTTAATTGTAGGCTGGCCCACTGCTCAGATTGCAGTAATGGGCGGCTCGCAGGCCGCAAAAACGCTTCTTCAGATACAGGTAAGCACACTCAAGGCCAAAGGCCAGGAGCTTTCGAAAGAAGATGAAGAGGCAATGTTCGAGAAAATACGTTCACGATACGAGTCGCAGATGTCGCCCTACTACGCCGCTGCAAGGCTCTGGGTTGATGCCATTATTCACCCGCTGGACACCCGCAAATGGATTTCAATGGGTATTGAGGCTGCCAACCATGCCCCAATTGCCAAACGTTACAATGTAGGCGTAATTCAAACCTGATTGGGCGGGCAATATTTTAGTTTAGGGTAAATTCATTAATTACTAAGACATACCACGCAGGCGGTGAAAAGTTATTCACCGCCTTTTGCATTTGGTTCATCCCGGAACTATTTTTAGCGCCATACGGGCATAGGCTTGTGACGGAACAGGGAACGGATGGTTGAATAAAAATTAACTTAAAGGTGAATATATGTTTGGAAATTTGGGACGACGAGAGTACATTTGTGACGTATTATGGGGTGAGGAAGGAGGGGGCAGAATTGAATGAAACTGATCGTTTTCTTTTGAAGTATGAGAAAGATGAGCGATACAAAGAAGCTGTGCAGCAACTGGTTAGCCTGTTGTTAAATGATATTGGGGAGAGGTTTGGGGCGAAACGTGTTTTCTTTAACCGGGATGAAGAAGGGGCGTTTGGTTTGCCTCCCAGGGGGAAAATACGGGTGCTGGACGAAGGCAGGGTTGGGTATGTGGAATTGCATTATCCGGAGTTTCCGCTCAGGCTTTATGCCATGCAGGTGGCGGGGCGGGAAGATTTGGTTGTACTGTTTGGCGGAGGGGCAAAAACTTCGCAGAAGAATATAGATAGTAAGGGGTTGCATGTGGCAATGCAGGAGGCTAAAATGTTTGCGCGTAAAATTGATCTTGCCATCAGGAGTGGTGAGATTCGAATAAATGGCAGGAAGAGATGTTTGGAGGGTGATGAGGAGGAGATTGTTTTGTATTGAGTTATTGAGGGGGTATTTGAGGGGAATTGTTTTGTGTGTATGTTTTATCCGGGTATTGTGTTTGAGTTTAATGGATGATCGTAGTAAATGATGATTAACTCTAAAAAGTAATAAAATGAGAAGCAAAGTTGCTGCACGTATTTTAAATGAAACGCCCGAGGACGTAAAAATTTTTACTTCCTGGTACGCTGATATTGTGGTGCGCGTTCATGAGATTATGCGTGAGAAAAAAATTACTCAGAAGTCTCTTGCAGAGAAGATGGATAAAAAGCCATCGGAAATAAGTAAATGGCTTTCGGGGGAGCATAATTTTACTTTGCGTTCTTTGGCAAAGCTGGAAGCGGAACTGGGAGTGCCCATACTTACTGTGGCCGGAGGTGATGAAGACAAGCGTGCTGCCACACGGCAATTTTTGTATACTGTTCACAGGAAAAGTGATAAAGTATCAGCAGCATTTAACCGGCCAGAGGGGATGAGTGATGAGCCGGATGATCTTCAGACCACGGCATAATGAAAAAAACAATTCCCGAATTCTCGGCCAGTTTTATTACCCTTACCGAGCTTACTATTCCGGTGGTTTCGGTGGTAAGCGAATACGCTTTTACCCGATCGCAGGTGAGCAATTTTGAGATTAAGGCAGATTTCGATATTGCTATGGACCCGGCTGGTAAACAGATTAAGGCAGTACTTACACTTGATATTGAAACAAGGAGTGAAGCAGATGAGCAAAAAGAAGCCACGGGTAAGTTTGAATTCGTTTATATTTACCACGTAGAGCATCTGGAAAAATTCACGCAAAAAAGTAAGGGTAAAGCCTATAAAATGCGTCCGGTGCTGGCCAATTCAATTGCTGCAATCACCTATTCAACCACCCGAGGTGCATTGTTTCAATTGGTAAAAGGTACAGCTTTGGAAAATTTTATTTTGCCGGTAATTGATCCGAACGAGTTGCTCAAGAAGTTTGGTTTCACACAATAGACATATGAAAAAACCACCAGCGGAATACCGTGCCCCCAAGAGTTTGAATAAAGACAAGGCCAAACAGCAAACAGAGAAATGGGTAGAAGAAATTGGCCAGTTGCAGAAGATATTTCATGCCCAGGGCAAATTCAGTTTGCTTATTGTGCTTCAGGGGCTGGATGCATCGGGCAAAGACGGACTGATTGGCAAAGTATTCGATGCTATTAATCCGCTGGGATGTACCGTAAAAGCATTTAAAGCCCCAACTCCAGAAGAACGGGCGCACGACTTCCTCTGGAGGGTGCATGAGGCCACACCGGCGGCGGGTATGATTCAGATCTTTAACCGCTCGCATTATGAAGATGTGCTTGTGCCGTGGGTAGAAGGCTGGATTGACGAGAAAACACTGCTTAAACGCTACAAAGCCATCAATAATTTCGAGGAATTGCTTACCGATAACCAAACTGTGGTGCTGAAATTTATGCTCAACGTTTCGCGCGAGGAACAGCAGGAACGTTTAATGGAGCGACGTACAGACCCCACGAAATTCTGGAAGCACAGCGATGGCGACTGGGAAACCGCCAAGAAGTATGATGCTTACATGCAGGCATACGCACGACTGCTTGATGCGTGCAATCAAGTGCCGTGGACGGTAGTTCCTGCCGATCAGAACTGGTATAAAGAATACGTGGTGGCGGGCAAAATTGCAGAAACCTTGCGCAAACTGCCGCTTGAATGGCCTGCACTTGAAAGTAACATGCCTGCGGTAAAGCCTGCTAAAACCAGCGAAAAAGGCCGCGCAAAGAAATCAAAATGAGCAAAAAACTAATTGCCGACGGTGTGCCGTGGGAAAGTATTGCAGGCTACTCGCGCGCAGTGCGTGTGGGCAATACCATTGAAGTAGCCGGCACCACCGCCTTTGCCGATGGAAAAGTGATTGCGCCCGGAGATATGTATGCTCAAACGCGTTTCGCGCTGCAAAAAATAGAACGTGCATTGCAACAGGCCGGAGCCTCATTACACGATGTGGTGCGCACCCGTATGTTTGTGACCGATATTTCGCGCTGGGAAGAAGCGGCGCGGGCGCATGGCGAGTTTTTTGGCCAAATCCGTCCGGCTACCACAATGGTTGAAGTAAGTAAGTTGATAGATGCGGAAATGCTGATTGAGATTGAGGCAACAGCAGTTGTGCAGTGAAAAATTACTGCTTTACAAATTTTACCACGGCCCTTTCCCCCTGCTCACTCTCAAATATTACCGAATAAAGCCCTGTTTCAAGCCGGGCTACATTTAGCTCCAATCGTGCATCGGCGGCAGATACTGCCTGAGTGTGTACAATTCTTCCCGCCACATCTGTAATCTGTAACTGACCTTCGCGGGGTGTATTCAGTTGTACATTAAGCCAATCGGCAGCGGGCGAAGGCCAGGAATTGAAGCTAATTGTACCTTGTTCGGGCACTGATGCCAGCACATCCACTACAAAACGAATATCAGTAAATGCAGCCGGCTGCCGGGTATCAAACAAGCGCACCACCACATCGCCGGTGCCGCTGTTGCCGTAGGGATAAATGTGAATGTACACCAGATCGCTATCGCCGGGCAAAAGATTCCAGGTGGCGCTGTCGTCGGGAATGGCGAAGCAGTAATACTCTGTACAAACCGATGACCGCCACCAGCCGGGTATGTTTTCCTGCGCACGCACCCAGCGCAGGGGTAATGTATCGCCGGAGGTGTTGTAAATTTTTGCATAGCCCGAAACAATGTCGGTGGCCTGTGCCGATCCGCTGAAATACACCACCGTATCAGTCACCGCAAAGGTTTGGGCACGCATAAACAACACTGCGAAGCAAAAACCAAACAACAGCCAGAGCTTTTTCATACTCAAATATAGCCATAAAAAGCAAAGAAGGCTGCCCCGCCTAATCATCCGTAATTGATACGGATGCAGACGAGACAACCTTCTGAAAAAGCCGGACTGTGTTTATGCCATCAACCAACCCCACAAGCAAAACGGCAAACAGCCCGGCAAAATGATGCCTTAATTAAAGCACCTGAATGGTTTTGGCGGCTGCAGCAGGTGCAGGCTCACGCTTGGGCAGTTCGAGGTGGAGAATGCCGTTTTTGTAGGTGGCAATTACGCCTTCTTCATTCACCTTGTCTTTGGGAAGGCGGAAGCTGCGGCTGAACGAGCCATAACGGAACTCCAGACGGGTGTAGTTTTTCTCTTTCTCGTTTACTTCTGCCTTATGCTCGGCCGAAACAGTGAGTAAGTTGTTTTCAATGTTTACTTTGAAATCTTCCTTTTCAAAGCCGGGTGCATTGAACGAAAGGTGAAAACCTTTTTCATCTTCGCTTACATTCACCGCAGGTACAAAAGCAGCCTGGTCGGTGCCGAAAAACGAGTCGTTAACAAGAGCAGAAAAAGGCATGCCGAAAAACATCGGGTTGCGGCGGGCGGGAGCAAATTTTGTGTGATACATGGTTTATTGTTTTTACTGTTAGTCGTGTTTTATTGTCTGTTTATTTTATCAGACTCTCACTCTTTGTCAATTTCGATACCAATGCGTAAACAACTGATTTTCAATGACAAAATGACATAATAATTAATAGATATCTGCCATTATTTCAGGTTTACTTCTTTTTTACTGACAATATTTCAGTATATCTATTTCAACGGTTTTAAAAAACGAGTTTACACCCTCATAACTCCACTTTACACCCAAATAACCAACCGGTAAGCATGTAGATTCTCAGGCGTGATGTAAGTATGATGTGCAGTTTACAGCCACCACACATTAACAAAGAATATTTGCAAAACCAAAAGCTGTGAGCAAAACATCATACCGCACCATCGTGCTTTCCGACCTGCACTTAGGCACGTCGGCATCGAAGGCAAAGGAAGTTTGCCGGTTTCTGCGCCACCACAAATGCGAAAAGTTGATTCTGAATGGCGATATTATAGACGGATGGCAATTGCGAAAATCGGGCGTGTGGAAGAAAAAGCACACACGGTTTTTCAGGATGGTGTTGAAACGTGCGGGTAAAGGCACAGAAGTAGTATATATACGCGGCAATCACGACGATTTTCTGGATGAGGTGCTGCCATTCAGGCTGGGCAATTTTTCGATTGTGCGCGATTACATTCACGTATCGGGCGGTAAACGTTATTATGTGGTTCACGGCGATATTTTCGATACAGTAACCACCAAGCTGAAATGGATTGCCAAACTTGGCGATGTGGGTTATACATTTCTGCTCTGGCTCAACAAACACTATAACCGCTGGCGCGAAAAACGCGGCAAACCCTATTACTCGCTTTCGCAGGTGGTGAAAGCCAAAGTAAAAGGGGCCGTTTCGTTTATATCCGACTTTGAAGAACAGCTCAGCGAAGTGGCGCGGATAAAAAACTGCGACGGTGTAATATGCGGACACATTCATACTCCCGCCGATAAATACATAAAAAACATTCACTACCTCAACTCGGGCGACTGGGTAGAATCGCTAACCGCGCTGGCCGAAACACATGAGGGCGAGTGGAAACTCATTTATTATGCCGACTGGATTCAGGCCCATTCGCCCGAATCGCAGCAGATTTCGGATACTTCCCCCTCACTCAATATTACACCCTTTACATCCCTGCAAACTGCATAACCCATGCGCGTATTTTTTTTAATTCAAGGTGAAGGCCGCGGCCACTTAACTCAGGCCCTGGCCATGCAGGAATTGCTGCGTGGCAAAGGCATTGAAGTATGCGGAGCCGTTGTGGGAAGCAACAAACACCGCGAAGTTCCTGAGTTTTTCAAACAGCGCATGAGCCCGGTGAATGTAACGCTTTTGCCTAGCCCCAATTTTGTGAAATGGAAAAACCGCGGCATCAATTTATCCGGCACGGCGTGGCAAACCATTACGCATTTGCGGCGATACAGACGGAGTGTAAAACTTCTCGACACATTAATAAAATCGACACAGCCCGATTTAATCATCAACTTTTATGAGCCGCTTTCGGCACTGTGGAAATTTATTTACCGCGGAAAAGTGCCCGTGGTGTCCATTGCCCATCAGTACATTATGTTGCACAAGCGTTTTACACACCCCAAAGGGCACTGGCTCGACAGACAGGTGTTAAATGGTTATACAAAGTTTACCGCTTTTCGCTCGTCGGCGCTGCTGGGGCTTTCGTTTTATCCTATGTCCGACGATGCATCGAAAAAGCTGTACACCGTGCCGCCGCTGCTGCGGCCCGAAGTAATGAACCAGCACCCGAGCAGGGGAAATCATTTTCTGGTGTATATGGTTAATGCAGGTTATTTGCCCGATGTGGTTAAATGGCATGAACACCACAAGGGGCTCGAATTTCATGTGTTTACCGACCGCAGGCAGGAGCAGGAAACCGAAATGATTCACGAAAACCTCTATGTGCATAAACTGAGCGATGTAAAATTCCTCAGGTATATGTCAACCTGCAGCGGACTTATTACCACGGCCGGGTTTGAATCGGTGTGCGAGGCCATGTACTTAGGCAAGCCGGTGTTTATGATTCCGGTAGAATATCATTTCGAGCAATTCTGCAACTCGCGCGATGCGCACAAGGCCGGCGCGGGCATATACAGCACGAAATATGATATTGACCGGTTTATGAAGTGGCTTCCCTCCTACACTTCCCGCTCGGGCGAGTTTAAGGAATGGGCATCGCAGGCCGATCACCTCATCGGAAATCATATTCTGCGCATTCTTCATACACACCAGCAACCGGCATCGGGTATGCAGCAGGGTGCTGCCAAGGCTTAACTAACTTCTATATTTGCAACTATGAGTGGCAAACGCATTGCGTTTATCGTAAATCCCAATTCGGGCAGTAACCGTGGCACAAACCGGGTAGAGCTGATAAATAAACTCATGCCCTCGTCGGCAGAGTGTACGGTTATTGAATGGAAAGAGATAAACGACCGCGACAGGATTTTTGCACAGGTACTCGAAGGCAACTACGACATTGCGGTGGCCTGCGGGGGCGACGGAACCGTAAACCAACTGGCACATGTGCTTTGCGGCACAAACACGGCATTGGGCATTTTGCCTTTCGGTTCGGGCAACGGGCTGGCAAGGCATCTGGGCATACCCATGAATGTGGCCGCAGCCATGCGCATTATTGAAGCGGGCCACAGCATGATTATGGACAAAGGCACCATAAACAACCTTTCGTTCTTTTGCACCGCCGGAACCGGTTTTGATGCCCGCATCGGCCAGCTTTTTGCCGAAAGCAAAACACGCGGTTTCTGGACGTATGCAAAAATTACCCTGCGCGAACTGCGCCGTTTCAGTCCCGAAATTTATACCATTGAAGTTGACGGAATAACCTACCGGCACAGGGCATTTCTCGTTACCGTGGCCAATGCCGGACAGTACGGCAACAATGCCTGGATTGCCCCGCTTGCATTGGTAAACGATGGCATATTGCACGTATCGGTACTGGGCAGTTTTAGCTGGTATGATGTGCCTGCGCTTATCTGGCGCATGTTTGGGCAATCTATCGACCGTTCTAATCTGGTAAATACCTATTCCGGTAGATCCATTAAAATTACCCGCGCCGAAGCCGGTCCTGCTCATTTCGACGGCGAACCGGCCATGCTCGATAAGGAATTGCAAATTGATATCACGCCATCGGCCTTAAATGTAATTGTACCGAAAGATTTTAAAGGCTGATTTTATAACTGCCGCATTACTCAAACACCCTGATTATTTTTATAAATCGTTTGGGATAATTACTCCCGGGATATTCGGTAATTACCACTCCCCGGTGTTTATCGGACGAGGAGGCGTGAATAAACTGCAGCGGCTGGCCGGGTTCTGAAACTACTATGCCTACGTGTCCGGCGCGGCGTTCGCGCGGGTTGGTGCCGGTAAATACAATTACATCGCCTTTGCGGGCTTCGGCCAAAGGTATTTCGCGGCCGGTGTGCATATAATCGCGCGAGGAACGTGGCAGGGCTATGCCGAAATGTGCAAACACAAAACTCACAAAGCCCGAACAATCAAATGCATCGGGGCCTGCATGCGCATATTTATACGGCTTGCCCAAATGCTGCTTAGCATAAGCCACAATGCTGTCGGCACGGCTCATGGGCATTGCGGCAGTGGTGTCGGCGTTTGTTTGTGCATTAGCCGATGCTGTGCCGCAAAGCAGGACGATAAACAGCCAGAAATTCTTCCTCATCGCTGCTCGTAAAATTCGTAGGCGTTTACCAGATCAAGATACACACCGTCGAAACCGGCATCCACCACGCGGCGAAGGTAAGAATTGGTGGTGCCGCAAATAATTTCCTGCCAGTTCTGATCCCAATAACGCACGTAGTAATTATCAAGCCACGAAGGATCTTCGATGTCGATAAACGAGGGCGGCTGTGCATTCCAGCCGTTGTTCCAGTAGTAGCGGTAGCTTTCGGCCTGACCAATGCTCATGTAGCAAAGCAGTGTGCGTGTGCCGCCGCCGGGCTTGTTGCGCAGGCGTGCCAGATCGGCCGGGGTGAGCGGCGTGGGCTCGTCCCAGAAAAGGTCGAGTATGAAAATGTCGAAACGGCTTTGTTCGAGCGCCTGCAGATAGGCTTCTTTGGTTTCAAACTTATCGGGCGCTATGAGGTACAGGAAATTGCTGCCGTTTAATCCGCCGGTGTTGGCGGTGTTTACATTGTAGGGCAATGCGGGATAGGCGGGAATTTTATCGAGTTCGCGGCTGTCGGCGGCGGTGGAAATGAAGCCCAACGCATTGTTGCGGGTGTATGAATCGTCGGCTTTAGAGGTGGTTTGGCAATAATCGGTTACCAGAATCTTTTTGCCGAGGCTGTTGCCCAGCACGCACATTTGCTGCCAGTTGGTGCGTTCTTCGCTTTCGGGCGTGAGCAGGTCGTCCTGGTTGTTGTAGCCATAAAACAATTCTTCTCGCCCGAAACCATCAATGGCATTGATAAAATCGGTAGCCTGCGTGCCGCCGGGTTTGCCGTCGATGGTCAGTAACGCTTCGCCATTTTGCGGCACCACCAGAAAACCGGGGCGCATGAGTTCGGCCCGGGCGTTTATTTTCTGCACAAACGTGCGCATTTCGGCCCGGTAATCGACACCAGCGTTAATACTATCCTGGCAGCCATTGAGACCGAATGCAGAAGCCGCGAAAAAGAGCGGGAAAAAATATTTTGCGTTCATATTGTCAAAGTTAAATAAAGATACTACTTTTGTGACCGCTTTAGAAAAACGCTGTTTTCAGTGTTTTTACACTCAAGCCCAGGTGGCGAAATTGGTAGACGCACCATCTTGAGGGGGTGGCGCCGCGAGGCGTGCTGGTTCGAATCCAGTCCTGGGCACAGTTCTTTTATCACATCAGCACTACCGGCTGATTTTATTGGCCCAGGTGGCGAAATTGGTAAACGTTGCGGTCTCAGAAGCCGTTGGGAATATCCCTTGAGAGTTCGAGTCTCTCCCTGGGCACACCACCAAAACATTGAAGGTAATCCAAATTGCGGATTGCCTTTTTTTTTGCCTTCAGGTGTACACTCCGGCATTTTGCCTGATTTATAGTTTACTTTGCAGTTATGGCCAATTCAACGCCCAATACCATTGACATAAAAAACAGGCAGGCTTCCTTCGAATACGCTTTCCTCGATAAATTTATTGCAGGGCTCGTGCTCACCGGTACAGAAATAAAATCGCTGCGCATGGGTAAGGCCAATATTACCGATGGATTTTGTGTGTTTGAAAACGATGAACTCATTCTGCGCAATGTGCAGATAAACGAATACGACAAAGGCACTTACTACAACCACGCCCCCAAGCGCGACCGCAAACTTCTGCTCAAACGCAGTGAACTCCGCAAGCTGCAAAACAAGCTCAAAGACCAGGGGCTTACCATTATACCACTGCGTATGTTCATAAGCGAAAAAGGCTGGGCAAAAATTGAAATTGCATTAGCCAAAGGCAAAAAGACTTTTGACAAACGCGAGGACATCAAGAAACGCGATGTGGAGCGTGAAACTGCGCGCAAATTCAAATAGCACAACTTCACAAAAAAACGCCTCCCGATTGCTCAGGAGGCGTTTTTTATGAATTCCGGCTTCGACTAGAAGTGGAAGTGGATGAAGAGTGCTCCGGGAGCCATGCCAAAGTTAGCGTTGTCGGTATCGATACCGAAAGAACCGTTACCGGCAGAAGCTGTGGTGGTAGAAGTGGCGGCAGTACCGTTCCACGATTCTACTGTGGTTTCGCCATCGCCTGTGCGAGAGAGACCGAGGCCCCAGCCAAATTCGCCACCTACAGAGAGTTTGGGCAGAACGAAATACTCTGCACCTACGAAGCCGCGCAGACCAAAACCGATGGTGCTGCCAAACTTCTCTTCAGTGGTGCGGGCTGCCGCAGGACCTGAAGCTCCGGTGAGAAAGTCGGATGTAGTAGTGGGAGTGGTGTAAGTAGAAGTGAAAGGATTGCCATAGGTATAGGTGTTTTTGCTGCTGCCGAAAGACACCATTGCCATTGCACCATAATAACCCTGCAGACGTGTTTTACCACGACGCCACTCAAGACCGCCGCCGAGGCCGATAAAGTTGCCAGACATTTTCATTTCGTCGGTAACTGTGGCCGGCGGGGTGGCTGTAGAACCATCCTGGGTTACAAAATTCTTCATGGTTTGTGAACCGAAACCAATACGGAGCATACCGCGGTAAGCCATGGTCGGGCTCACAAACATTTTGCCGGTAATCATTTGTGCTGCGTTGGTAAACTGCCAGCTCGGTGTACCGAAGTTGTTGCCGTTTCCACCGATGAAGTTGCCGAAATAATCGAGGAGAGGCATAGCATCGATACCAATGGCCAGGTCACCTGCTTCAGGAAGAATAGGCTCTCCTTTTTTTGAAGTTAAATCTTGTGCGAAGGCAGTGGTTACACCGAAAGCCAGCGCCGCTACGATGAGCGTCGATTTTTTCATAATGTGTGGTTTTAGTTAATGTTTCTTTGTTCTGGTCAGGGAAATACCCTAAACCCAAAGGTATTGAAATAAGTGTTTATCCTCCGGTATTAACAAAAATCAACTTT
The DNA here is from genome assembly GCA_025454955.1 of Bacteroidia bacterium. Lineage (GTDB taxonomy): Bacteria > Bacteroidota > Bacteroidia > Palsa-965 > Palsa-965. The sequence continues at coordinate 138,290 of JALONL010000014.1, forward strand.
TTCACCATAGTTTGTTAATAAATGCGGATACTGATTTTGGTCACCCTTTCCATTCCCGCTCACCCAGCATGGGTACAAAGCGAAATAAACCATGAAGTTCTTTGGTCAGTTTTCCGCTTTCGTCTTTGGTGATAAGTGTCATTTCCTGTGTATCGCCCTCGCCTACCGGAATTACCAGGCGGCCACCGGGTTTTAGCTGTTCGGTAAGTGCTGGCGGAATAAAAGGAGCGCCGCAGGTAACCAGTATTTTATCGAAAGGGGCAAATGCCGGCCAGCCTTTGTAGCCGTCGCCATACTGGAAATTGGGCGAATAGCCCATTTGAGGAAGCAGGGCGCGGGTAATATCGTATAATGCACGCTGACGTTCTATTGTCCATACCCGCGCACCGCAGGCAAGCAGCACGGCCGTTTGATAGCCCGAGCCTGTGCCTATTTCAAGCACACGGTCGCCTTTGCGGAGTTGCAGCAACTGGGTTTGAAAGGCTACAGTGTAGGGCTGCGAAATGGTTTGGCCGGCGGCAATGGGAAAGGCTTTGTCCTGATAGGCAAATTCGAGAAAGGCTTTGTCGAAGAAAAGGTGGCGGGGCACCTGTTCAATGGCTTTCAGCACGGCGGCATCGGTAATGCCCCGTTCGCGCATGAGTTCGGCCAGCTTGCGGCGCAAGCCTTTCTGGCGGTAAGTGTCTTCAAATGGTGTGGTCATACACAAATATTCAGCAGCAGCAAACAACACTACCCTGTTGATATGTTACGAAGTTAGGATGAAAGCAGGAGCCGCTGCGCGAATAATTTTGTAAAAAATCAAACAGGCTATGTTGAAAATCGGCGTTGCCGGTGCCGGGCATCTGGGCAAAATTCATATCCGTCAGATAAAAGAGCTGACAGACCGCTACCAACTTGTGGGCTTTCACGACAGCGACCCTGCCGTGCGTGCGGCTGTGGCTGCCGAATTTGGCATTACCGCTTTCGAAACCACCGATGCACTTATTGAGGCAGCCGAAGTAATAGACATTGTGACTCCCACGCTGTACCATTACGATGTGGCCGTAAAAGCCCTGCGCCGCCAGCGTCATCTTTTTATCGAAAAGCCGCTCACGCACACGGTTGATGAGGGCAAAGTGCTGGTGCGACTGGCCGCCGAGGCCAATGTAAAAGTACAGGTGGGCCATGTGGAGCGTTTCAACCCGGCATTTATGGCCGCCCAGCCCCTGCTCGATCAGCCCATGTTTATTGAAACACACAGGCTGGCTCAGTTTAATCCGCGCGGAACCGATGTGTCGGTAGTGCTCGATCTGATGATACACGATATTGATATTGTACTCAGCTTAGTACGTGCCAATATCCGCCACATCAGCGCCAGCGGCGTGGCCGTGGTAAGCGATACTCCCGATATTGCCAACGCCCGCATCGAGTTCGACAATGGCGCTGTGGCCAACCTTACCGCCAGCCGCATTTCGCTTAAAAACATGCGTAAATCGCGTTTTTTCCGCCGCGATGCCTATATTTCTGTTGACTTTTTAGATAAACAGGTAAGCGTGGTGCGAATGAAAGCCATTGAAGGTGAGCCCGATCCGCTGGCCATAATAATTCAGCCCGGCGAAGGAAAACCACCCAAAGAACTGTTTTTTGAGCATCCCGAAGTGGAGCAAACCAATGCTATACGCATGGAACTCAGCACCTTTGCCGACGCCATCAACAACAACACCCGCCCGCTGGTATCAATCGACGACGGATTTAAAGCATTGGAAGTTGCACATAAAATTATTGACCAAGTGCAGGCAAAAACTAATTTTGCAGCCGCCCGGCAATAAATAACGCATAGGCGCGTTATAACGGGAACAACGACTGCATGATTAGAAAAATTACTTTTTACCCCGCATTAATTTTCCTTGTGTTGCTTACAGTTCCGCTATTACCGGGCTGCAAGCTCTTCGATCGCACAGAGGAAATACCTTCGTACCTGAGAATCAGTTCGGTAAATTTCACTGCACTTTCGGGAGAAGGCAGTTCGTCGCACCAGATTACCGATGTTTGGGTTTTCATGGATAATGAGCTGATAGGCGCATTTGAAATTCCCTGCACCATTCCCATTCTTGCCGAAGGCAGCCACCAGTTTCTTATCCGCGCCGGTATAAAAATGAACGGTACCACCACCACCCGTGCCATTTATCCGGCATACAAAGGCTGGGAAAGTTCCCTCACACTTACCCGCGCACAGGTGGTAAGTGCCGCACCCTCGTTTCAATATTTTTCGGGAACCGATTTTGTGTGGCTCGAAGATTTCGACCAGCCGGGACAAACCTATAACGACAGCGGTGCCATTGTGCAGGATGTATTTCACCTTACCAACAATCCGGCCGATGTATTTGAAGGGGCCCGGTCGGGCTACGCCAAATTGGATAACGATTCTTTCGACCTCTTCATTCGCTCACAGTTTTTCACCGGTTTGCATCCTGCCGCTTCATTTGTGTATATGGAGCTTAACTACCGCTGCGACCAGCCTTTTTCGGTTGGGGTAATGACACGGCAGTACGAATACCGCAATGTGGTTACGGTAAGTCCCCGATCAACCTGGGGCAAAATCTATATCAACCTCACCGACGCAGTCAATCAGGCTCCCTCCTCTACCGGCTATGCGTTTTACATCACGCAGCGAAAGCCTGATGATGTAACTGAATCTTACCTCTATCTCGACAATATCAAAGTGCTGCGGTAATTGCCGGTATGAATAAAACCCGTCAGGTTCTTTTTTATCACATCAGCGACATTGTTTCGGCGGCCTCTGCCTGGACACTTTTTCACATGTACCGCAAGGTGAATATTGAGTCGGTGAAATTTGGGTTGAAAGTGCCGGTGATGTTTGATGAAAAGTTCTTTACGGGACTTGGTGCGGTGGTTCTTTTCTGGATTTCGCTGTATGGTATTACAGGGAGTTACCGGAATATTTACCATCGTTCGCGCTTAAAGGAATTCGGGCAGATTTTGCTGTTGAGTTGCATTGGCGTGCTGGTAATATTTTTTACGCTGCTGCTCGACGATACGGTAATCAGCTACCGGACATATTACCTGAGTACATTAACACTGTTTATCACTCATTTCTGCTTTACGGTAACCGGCCGCATGATTCTGACCTCCATCACCAACAGCCGTATTCGCAACCGGAAAATCGGTTTCAATACCATACTTATTGGCAGCAACGCCAATGCCCTGAAGCTGTTCAGCGAACTGGAAAGCCAGAAAAAATCGTGGGGCAACCGCTTTGTGGGTTTTGTGCATGTGGACAGCAAAAACGGCTATTCGCACGAACTCAAAGCCCGCCTGCCACATCTGGGCGAGGTGGAACAACTGCGCAGCATTATCCGCGAGCATCAGGCCGAGGAAGTCATCATTGCCATAGAATCTTCGGAACACGACAGGCTGAACGTGATTATCAATGAAATGGACGATCAGCCGGTAGTGATAAAGGTGATTCCGGATATGTACGACATTCTTTCGGGGCAGGTGAAAATGAGCACCATTTTCGGTGCGCCCATGATTGAGATCAAGCGCGAGATTATGCCGCCCTGGCAGCAGTCGATAAAGCGCATTATCGACGTGCTGGTATCGCTCATTGCCCTCACTGTTTTTCTGCCGGTGTATTTGCTGGTGGCGCTTGGCGTAAAACTCTCGTCGAAAGGGCCTATTTTTTACAGTCATTATCGTATTGGCATTCATGGAAAGCCGTTTCGCATACATAAATTCCGTTCCATGTATGTGGATGCCGAGCGCAACGGCCCTGCCCTTTCGAGCGAAAACGATCCGCGCATTACGCCTTTCGGCCGTTTCCTGCGCAAAACCCGTCTCGACGAAATTCCGCAGTTTTACAATGTACTCATCGGCGAAATGTCGCTGGTGGGCCCGCGCCCGGAAAGGCAGTTTTTTATCGACAAAATTGTGGAGCAGGCACCGCACTACCGCCACCTGCATAATGTAAAACCCGGAATTACTTCATGGGGGCAGGTAAAATACGGCTATGCCGAGAATGTGGATCAAATGGTGGAGCGCCTTAAATACGACCTGCTTTATATCGAGAATATGTCGTTGTATGTAGATTTTAAGATATTGATCTATACAATTTTGATTGTGGTACAGGGACGGGGAAAATAGCGTGAACTTTTCCACAATTCCGGGTGTTTACAAAAACAGGCAAAATCAGGCTGTAAACCCAACAGGCCGATTATCTTTACGGCCGTTCTAACACGTATAATTTACCTTCATTTCAATGAAAAACATCACCGTTATCGGCTCCGGCACAATGGGCAACGGAATAGCGCATGTGTTTGCGCAGTACGGCTATCAGGTTTCGCTGGTAGATATTTCGAAAGAGGCGCTGGAGCGCGGGCTGGCTGTTATTGGCAAAAACATGGATCGCCAGGTAAGCAAAGGCTCGCTTTCTGAGGCCGATAAGGCTGCGGCGCTTGCCCGCATTATCCCCACCACCAATCTTGCCGAAGGCGTGGCTCATGCCGAACTGGTAGTGGAAGCCGCCACGGAAAATGTGGATTTAAAACTTAAAATCTTCCGCGATCTCGATGCCGCTGCTCCTGCAGGCTGCATTCTTGCTTCCAATACCTCTTCCATTTCCATCACCAAAATTGCCGCCGTTACCAAACGTCCCGAATCGGTTATCGGTATGCACTTTATGAATCCGGTGCCGGTAATGAAATTGGTGGAGGTTATTCGTGGCTACTCTACCAGCGATGCCGTAACGGCTCAAATCATGGAGCTTTCGCGCAAGCTCGACAAGGTGCCGGTAGAAGTAAATGACTATCCCGGCTTTGTAGCCAACAAAATACTCATGCCCATGATTAACGAGGCCATTATTACACTCTACGAGGGTGTGGCCGGCGTGGAAGAAATAGACAATGTAATGAAATTGGGCATGGGCCACCCGATGGGCCCGCTTCGCCTGGCCGATTTTATTGGCCTGGATGTATGCCTTGCCATTCTGCGCGTTTTGCACGATGGTTTCGGCAACCCGAAATATGCGCCCTGCCCGTTGCTGGTAAACATGGTTACCGCCGGGCATCTTGGCGATAAAACCGGTAAAGGGTTTTATGATTACAGCAACCCGAAAGCACCGGTACTGGCCGAAAGATTTCGTAAAAAGGAACTCGTTTAATCGGTATATCTTTTAAAATGTAAAACGGCTGTCTTCGGGCAGCCGTTTTTTTTTGACGTTGATTTCCCGAAAGAATCAACGAACAAAATACATCACATCTTCCTGAATGGTAAGAAAATGCAAATCCCCGGCAACCAAAGGTTGCCGGGGATTTGTGAGTGAATTGTTTTCAGAAGTAAGAATCTTCTGAAAAATATTATTTCATTTTCTTCACGTTCAGGTAGTAGAGAACGATGAAGAGCAGTGAAAATACAAGACCCATTACCGGGAAGCCACCGCCTTGTTTGGCAGTTTCCATAGCAGCCTGGCTGGCAGCGGGAATATCAACACCGAGTGAATCGCTCATTTTGCTCATACCTTCGCTCATGCTGTCAACGGTTTTCATGCTCAGGTAAGCACCGATACCGAATGCAAGCAGTTCGCAGGCTGTATAGATGTAGAAGCCCATTTTCTTGAGTTTCCACATTTGTGCAGCACCATAGATTTTACCTACAGCAAAGAGGAACAGCAGAATAAACATTACTGTGCCGCCACCAAGCATAGCACCTACACCGGGAATGCTGGAAAGCATAGCACCGAAGGTTCCTGCTGCAATGGCAATGAGCAGGTAAGCAAGAGCACCGAGGCCACTACCAATCCAGGTGAGGATACAAAGTACTGTTAATAATGTCGGGCGCTTTTCAGGAGCAGTTGCGTTTGTTTGATCCATTGTAAATTAGTTTTGGTTTTGAAATAAGGGTGAATAGTTGAAGTGTGGCAAAAAAACTGCTTTTTAACAGCCCAAACAAGTCTGTAACCGGTATAGTTATTAACATCTTTTGGCTAAGTGAACAAAAAAACCGTAATCAGGGGCGGCCCGACCAGCTTTTCCACGAGGCTTTCTGACTGTCAATCAGGCTGTTTGAGCGTGACACCTTGTAAACCGGGTAGTAATGTACCCCGTCGGCTTTAAGGGGAAGAAATTTCTGGGCTCCGCCCGAATTTACCACCAAAATCACCGAATCGCTGTCGAAATACCGAAGCCATTCCTGCAAATCGGCTTTTACCGGTATCGGGTCTTCGGCCCGGCCATTTACCTGAATGGCCACAATTTCGTCGTTTACGGCAAGCCCGGCCAGTTCGGCAGGCGAATTGAAATACACTTCGGTGATTTTGGAAATACCGCCCTGCTCGATGAGCCTGAAACCGAATTTATCCTCATGTATTTTGGATGATTCGTAGCGGTTTATTTTGCAGCCGATATATTCAAGTGCTTCGTCAAGTGGCTCTGTGTAATCTGCTGACTGGTAGAAATATACATTCCAGTAATGATCGAAATTCTTTCCTGATATTTCCTCCACCAGCCGCTTGTAATCTGCCTCGGTGTAGCCTTTGCCTTTTTGGCCGTAATCGGTCCAGAGGCGACGCATTACATGGTCGAGGTTGCGGGTGTTGGCGGTGTGGCGGCGGATGAAAATATCGGTAATGAAGGCCAGCAGGCAGCCTTCGTGGTAAATAGACGTTTTACGGTGCGGTGCGCCGGGCACATAGCCGTCGAGCCAGGTGTCGAACGAGGAGTCGGCCACCGAAAGGAAATGGCGGCCGTGCGAGTGGAAATGCTTTTCGAGGCGTTCTTCGAACGTGTGCCAGTATTCATGCTCGGTAAATACGCCGGAGCGGAACAGCAGGTAATCGCCGTAGTAAGTAGTCACGCCTTCGCACACATAGCCTAAGCGCGAGTAATTTTCGCGGGTAAAGTCGTAGGGCATCATGTCGGCCGGACGAATGGCCTTGATGTTCCAGGCGTGAAAAAGTTCGTGGCAGCTAACGCCCAGAAAGTCGCCGTAAAGCTCGTTCATGAGCCGGTATGGCGGGCCGAGGGCAATCACGGTGGAATCGGTATGCTCAACGCCGTGGTAAAAGCGGTGAGGCAGAATCTGGTACAGGAAATGGTACTTCTCGGCCGGGCAACTGCCGAAAATCTGCATGATTTCGTTGACGTAAATAAAACTGTCGGCAATAATGCGCGACCAGTCGGGCCGGCACTCGCCCTGAAACCAGAGGTGAAACTCCACCCCGTCGAGCACGAAGAAATTATGCTGAAGCGTGGGGCTGGCAATAAACGGACTATCGGCCAGCCGGTCGAAATCGGAGGCCACAAGTATATGATCTGCAGGTTGCTGCAATGCGGTGGCCACGCGCCAGCCTTCGGGCAACTGTAATTCAACGGTGCATACTTCGTCGAGTCTGTCGGTAAGGTAAACGCAGCAGTTTACGGGGTTTACATACAACTGGCTTTGGTCGAGCCAGGTGGAACCGGCATTGAGTTCGGCGGCGTAGTATTCGTAAACGATGTACAGTGTGGAAACATCTGTGCATTGTACACGCCAGAGGTCTTTCGAAATTTTTTCGCTTTTCAGCGGTTGGCCGTCGGGAGTTTCGGCGCGGAAGCCACGCACGTTTTTGGCAAAGTTGCCCAGTTCGTAACGCCCGGGGCGCCACGAGGGTAATTGCACATCCACACTACCCGGATCTACATTCTCGGCAATGGCGGTAATGGTAATATAACGGCTCTGCGGGTTCGACCACGAGAAGATGTAGTGCATGGGGAATTAACTACTTCGTTATACAATAAACTGCACTCAGCACACGCGGTGTACCCAGTTGTGCGGATCTTCAATTCGTCCGCGACGGATATTGTCGAGGGCTTTGTTTACGCGGCGGGCAAAGCCGTTTTCGTTTATCTGCGGCAGGTCGTAATCTTTGCCTTCGTAGCCAATAGTGGTAATGGTGGCAATAGTGGCGGCGGTGCCGGTGCCAAATGCTTCCACCAACAGGCCCTGCTGTAGTGCATCCACAATTTCGTCAACCGAAATTTTGCGTTCTTCCACTTTCATGCCCCAATCGCGGGCAAGGGTGAGCACACTGTCGCGGGTAATTCCGGCCAATATGGTATCGCCAAGCTGCGGGGTAATGAGTGTATCGCCAATTACAAACATGAGGTTCATCGTGCCCGATTCTTCCACGTATTTATGGTCGCGGGCATCGGTCCAGATGAGCTGGTCGTAGCCTTCGTGCTTGGCCAGCGCCGAGGGGTAAAGCGATCGGCCGTAATTGCCCGATGCTTTTACGTAGCCCACACCGCCTTCTACTGCGCGGAAAAACTTCTTCTCCACACGCACCCGCAGCGGATGATCGTAGTATGCGCCCACGGGTGTGGTGATGATGATGAATTTGTAGGTATCGGAGGCTTTTACGCCAATGTAATCGTCGGTGGCAATAAGGAAGGGGCGCACGTAAAGCGAACGACCATCGCCGCCCGGAATCCAGTTCTGGTCTAAGCGCAGGAGTTCGTCGAGGCCTTCCATGAAAATTTCTTCGGGCACTTCGGCCATGGCCATTCGGTGTGCAGAGCGGTTGAGGCGTTTCTGGTTTTCGAGCGGACGGAAAAGCAATACATCGCCGTTGTCGGAGCGGTGTGCTTTCATGCCTTCGAAAATGCTTTGGCCGTAATGCATTACCGAACTGGCCGGACTCATGCTCAGCGGGGCGTAAGGCACAATTTCGGCCCTGTGCCACACACCGTCGGCGTAATCGGCCACAAACATGTGGTCGGAAAATACTTTACCGAAAGGCAGGTTGTTAATATCCAGCCCCGGCAGGCGCGACTGGGTTGTTTTATGAACGGGGATCGAAAGCGTGGCGTTCGACATGAGCAAGCGAATAAATGGTTCCGGGCAAATATGCCGATAATTTCCCGGAAAGATTCGCCGCCCGGCATGAATTTCGACCTAATGGCCGGAATATCAGTCCAAGGCCGTATCTTTCAGGACTATGCGAAGAATGAAAACTTTGTTAATTATTGTTTTGGTGTTGGGCTGGGCTGGTTGTGCGGGAAAAAAAACGACTGTAGAAAAGCCCTGCCGGAATTGTCATGATTTCAAACTTCAGGCAGCACGTTAAACAGCGCAGCGAAAACACGTAACGCGTATCTTCGCACCCATGAAAGAACTCATCCGCGCCCAGAACCTTCGCAAATCATACGGAAGTTTAGAAGTACTCCGCGGCATCGACCTGAGCATTAACGAAGGCGAAGTCGTGTCGGTGGTGGGAGCATCGGGCGCGGGCAAAACTACTTTGCTCACCATCCTTGGCACACTCGATCTGGCCGATGGTGGTACGCTTGAAATTGCCGGGCAGCAGATTTCGTCGCTCAAACCGCGCGAACTGGCGGCTTTTCGCAACAGGCATATTGGTTTTGTATTTCAGTTTCACCACCTCCTGCCCGAGTTTACCGCGCTCGAAAACGTGTGTATGCCCGCGCTGGTAGCCCGCACACCCAAAGCCGAGGCCGAAAAACGCGCCAAAGAATTACTCGACATGCTGGGCCTGGCCGAACGTGCCGAACACAAACCCGCAGCCCTCTCGGGCGGCGAACAACAACGCGTGGCCGTAGCCCGCGCACTCATCAACAAACCCGCAGTAGTGTTTGCCGACGAACCCTCAGGCAACCTCGACTCGGCCACCGCACAGCAACTGCATGAGTTGTTTTTCGATTTACGCAAACAGCTTAACCAGACGTTTGTGATTGTAACGCACAACGAGGTGCTGGCCGGTAAGACAGACAGGAAGCTGGTGATGAAGGATGGGTTGTTGAGTGTGTAAAGGATATTTTTGGTCAAAAAAACACCCGCAATAATTTTCTTGTACAGTATAATGTTTCTCTTTTATCATCCCATCTTCCCGTTCCGCAAATAATAAATCTGGCATCTTTATAACGATGCTTTACCTTTCTGAAAGATCTTTTCCATTGCAGCATCTCTCTTGGTGAATAGTGCTTATCCAGTCCACATTTGTCGCAACTTATCACCAGACTTCCTCCCCATAAAATACTATCTCCGGGAATCCATATCACAATATTATCTTCACTTTTTCCTTTTCCCGGATAATATGTTTTTAATTGATATGTTCCGATAGTGAATACTGTATCGTTGATAAAAGTAAAGTCGGGCCGAAACAAACCTTTTAGGGAACAATAGTATTTTGTCCTTGCAGAAGCCCAGGTTTTAATTCCTTTTCTCCGAAATACCTCAATCCCTTTTGTGCAATTAATATCGGAGGACGTAATAATTGACATTATCACTTTTTGATGATAACGACTCTTAATTGTATCGAGCAATGCCTCAATAATGGTAGTATCCCAGGGCGTTTCAATCATCACCACTCCCGAATCTGTAACAATAAATGCCCCATTGGCACTTTCAGGATAATAATTATTCTCCCGTTGACAAGAGCGATATTCATATACATTTGAAGTGATTTTATTTATCTGAAATTCGCCTTCTTCATCTCCCAAAGAAGCGTGCAATCTGAATGCTGAAAAACAAAGAAACAAACAGCAGATTATCTTTCTGAACATTACAAAAAGGTTATTTTGTGGATAATGAAATAAAGTTTTCTGGCAGTGTCAGATACGAATAGATATTTTTTCGGGCAAAATGTAAATTGCCATAAATAATTCTCAACTCCCTATTTTAAGACGCAAAAAAAATCAGGCAGGTTGCCTGTCGGTGTTTTTTTCAGAAAGTTATAATCTGTTACTCAGGATTATAGCCCGCGCACTCATCAACAAACCCGCAATAGTGTTTGCCGACGAGCCCTGCGGCAACCTCAACCTGGCCACCGCACAGCAACTGCATGAGTTGTTTTCGATATACGCAAACAGCTTAACCAGACGTTTGTAATTATAACGCACAATGAGACACTGACCGGGAAGACAGACAGAAAGCTGGTGATGAAGGATGGGTTGTTGAGTGTGTAGAATAAGATTTTACTTTTTCTTTATTTTAGATGTTGAGTCAATGATAATTTGTTCTTTAACGCTAACATTTAAGTAATTACAAATAGTACTTTTCGTTTTATGATCTGTTTCATACATATACATATAGTCAATTACTAAGTTTTGAAGTAGAAATGTTGACAATTTATTGTTGCCAATCATATCCTTATATGATTTGATTAAATCAATATGCGTCCCTATGTTAGAGTAACTCAGTTTAATTGCCGTGTCAATTAGTCTAACTGAGTTAAAATTATTGGTTTTTAGAATTTTATCAAATGAGTTTTTTAGTTTATCATAACCTACTGAGTTCGAAATGCGCTTTATTATTCCAAAAGAGGAAATGAAACAAAGTCGAAAAATATACTCTCTTGAAGTCTCTTCGATTGTTTTCTTTAGTTTAAATCTATCTTTTATATGTTTCTTTTCAATAAAATGGCTAAGATGTTCAATAAGGCCATCTGCATTCTTTTGTACTAATGAGAGATAACAGTCGAGTGTTCTGAGACCTAATTCATAAGTTGAGTAAACTAAGTTATATTTTTGATCTCCATCAAGTTCGCCCCAATGTTTTTTCACTACTTGCCCCAATAAATCTATTGTTTTAACGGCATTGTTTATTTCTGCCATAAAGTCAATTGTGCTTACATCATCATCCAACGAAAAATCATCATATGGCATAGTTGTTTCATTATCTAACTGCTTTTCAACTTTTTCATTAATCTCCTCCTCTTCTAATTCAAGATTACGGTTCTCTAAAACATCTATTTGTTCTAATATTTGCTCGGGCAAAAATTCAACAAGTTGATTAACAAGACTGATATCCAAATCAAGCCTACATACATTTGAATCCGCAAATATTTTTTTTGACGAAACAATTAACTCATTAATAATAAATGAATCTTTTGACAAATGGGTTAAAAACATAACAATACTTGAATATTCATCTCTAAATAATCTCTCACACATTTTACTAATTAACTGACGTACACTTTTGTCACTTATGTTGTTTGATAAATACTTTGCAGTGAAAAAATAATATATGTAATTTTCAGAAACAGAAACACCATTATTCAATGTAAATAATTTAGCTTTATCAAATGTTTTTAATATTGTACTTTTTTCATAAGTAAGGTCAAACTTGTCGCAATAGGATTGATGAAAAAAATCAAATTCTTGAATAGTAATTGATTTAACTTTATTGCTGAATAAATGAAAACAAAAATGAGTCAAATAATTATAGTATAAACTTATTTCTTTTGAGTCATTAACTGCCCTACTTAGACTATCATTAATTAATAATTCATAGTAGAAACCATGAATAGAATAATTAGGGTTTTGAACGTTCTTACTTTCGAGTGATTGTAATAATGCCAATATATAAAAAGGATAAGATGGGACATAATTCTTACCGATGATTTGCTTAATGTGAACTAATGATAAATCATTTTTTCGTAGTAGTTCATTTTTATCAAAGAAGCGAGTATCAATCCCTAATGAATTCCATTTATTAACCAATTCATGTCTAAATTTTGGCCCAAACTCAAGCAGATAATAAAAATTAAAATTAAAAAATGGATCATTTTTCCCAAAATTATCAATTGGCATTAGTGAGCTTCCTGTTATAATAATATTTGATGCTATTTCTTCTAAGTTGCTAATTAATAAATGCCAATAGGTACTTTTTCCTTTAGTCGATTTATGGAAATCATCAATTAAAATGAGTAAATTTTCGAATGAAATATTCTCAATTTTTAAGTCATTAGAATATTGCTGATTTAGTTTTTGTTGAATAGTTTTTTTTAGGCTATCAGTTCTTATATTATTTTGGATATCGGAACCATTCAAATATACAGGTATTAAACCGAAATCAAAATAACGAGTATAAATATATTTCAAACAAGTAGTTTTTCCTGAAACATCACCTCCTATCAGTACATGCTTAATACCTCCAACATCAATAGCGTTATATAATTGTGAAATATTAATAACATTATACGTTTTCTTCTTATTGTTGCTACTTAATTTCAAATCAGGTGGTACATAAATATCTTCCAGAAGAAGATCATCTACTTTGGGGTGTGCAAATGAAACACCCATATTATTTAAAAAAGCATTTCTGTATGTTTCCTTAATTTCTGGACTTAATTTAGATTTTAGAGCCGTTTCAGGAGTAATTTTGTATTCATTAATACTATTTATTCTGATATTATCTTTAATATACTGAATTAAATTATTTCTTAACATTCTCTCAAAATCAATAGGCTTCGAATATTCTTTATAATATACTCCGATATTACCAATTCGTCTTTTAAATTCTTGAACTTTTTTTAATTGCTCTGGGTCTGTATCAAAGGGTATTTGATCTGTTCTCACAGCTGTCCAAAATAAATTTTCAGAATAACCTTACCTGAGCCAAATCAGCCTTTTCGGGGGGTCTGAAGAAGGGATCATCCAACCAACCCCACAGA
>JALONL010000045.1 GCA_025454955.1 Bacteroidia bacterium
AATAGGTCTTGAGCCTTGGTCTTCAAATGATTCACCCTGTTTCTTGCGGAAATTTTATGGAGTTAAGGTAGAGTTTTAGTGAAATACAAACTAAAGGGTTTTCGAAAACCTCGCAGGGTTGGCACCCAACTATTTTTTGCGGCTGCATTTCCACTACAATCCGGGCTATATATTCAAACCACCTGCGCTTCAAATTACCAAAGCTTTTCCCGTAAAATACACAATTACTCTCCCGGCACTTCACTCACCACATTCCCCGCCACCACAAACACCCGATCGCCCTGCAAGGGCGAAATAATTTCCTTCCCCGTAAAATCCCCAAACGCTGGCAAAATCAACTGGTTTGGCTGTAAATGAAAACACGGCAGCGAAACCCGCTGCCTCGCTTTCCCGCGAAGCAAATAACCCGGATGCACATGCCCCGCAATCCGATAATAACCCCGGTTATCAGCCGTTTCTTCCGGATGGTGCTGATACACAAACGGAGCCGAAACCAATTCATCCCCACAAAATACATCTGGAATATCAGACCGGAGTAGTTGCCGGTCGTGATTGCCGGTAATCAGAAAAACCGGAATTCCCAGTTCATCCATCCATCCCGAAAAATAATCCCACTCCGCATTCCTGTCGCTGTGAAAAAAATCGCCAAGCACGGCAATGCTTTCCGCATCGTACATTTCGGCCAGTTGTTGCAAACGTTGCAGCGTATTCGTGTGCGGTGCGTGCGGAACAGCAATACCCGATTTGCGGAAATGCGTGGCTTTGCCCAAATGCAAATCGGCCACGAGCAGTTGTTTCAGTGCCGGACGGAATGCTGCTTTTTCGGGCAGCAGCAGCAATTCTTCACCAGCCGGCAAAACCGAAACGCTCATCGTACAGCCTCCTTCTCCAATTGCTTAATCATGCGCTGTACGCGGTCTTCGAGTTTTTCGGTGCTCATTTTTTCGCGTATGCGTTCCACCATAATCGGAAACGCAAACGGCGATGGCTGTGTGGTGTATTTCACAATCAGTTCCTGCTTTTCCAGCCGGTGCAGAAGTTTGCGCAGCCGTACTTCATCCAGCTGCTCCAGCAACACTTCTTCGTAAGCCTGGCGCAGCAGTAAATGATCGGGCTCGTGTTCGCGGAACACATCAAAGAAAAGTTTCGACGAAGCCTGCAAATGCCGCGTTTTCTTTTCACTTCCCGGATAGCCCGTAAAAGTAAGTCCTGCAATTTGTGCAATGCCCCTGAACCTGCGGCTGGCCATTTCCGAGGCATTCAATCCGTTCTGAATATGCTCAATCAAATTTTCGGACGAGAAGAGTTCGCGGTTAATACACTTTTTCCAGTCGAGTTCTGCATCCGTGAGCAGCTCAAAACCATAATCGTTCATGGCAATCGAAAACGAAAGCGGCTGAATGAGGCTCAGTCGCCAGGCCACCAACGCCGCAAGCCCTTCGTTTACCTGCCTCCCGTCAAACGTGTAAAAGAAAATATGCTGCCCCTCGCGCGAAACGCATACTTCTATCAGAAACTGATTTTGCGAAGGAAGTACCGAAAGCTCGTCCTGCCGTTTAAACAAAGGAGCCAGCATTTTCAATTCCGCATCTTCGGCAGTGCCATCGTGTATTTCGGTCATCTTCTCGCGCAGCAACTCCGAAAGCTGCGACGACAGCGGCATTCGCCCGCCCATGTACTGCGGCACCAATGCTTTTTTGGCTTTCGAAGCACGCACCAGCACACTCATGTCTTTTATCATCACCAATTCCAGCGTGCGCCCCGAAAAGAAAAACGCATCGCCCGGTTTCAACTGCGCAATAAAATATTCCTCCACCGAACCAATGTAACCGCCGCTGAAGAATTTCACCGTAAGCATACCCGCACTCAGAATCGTACCAATACTCAGCCGGTGCCGCCGCGCAATACGCTGATCGGTTACATAATAGTTTCCATCCTCGCCGCGCACCACTTTCGAGTATTCGCTGTAAGCTTTCAGCGAAGGCCCGCCGCTGATGATGAATTCCATTACCCGGTTCCATTCCTCGTCCGTCATTTCGGCAAAAGCATTCGTGCCGCGTGCTTCCTGCAAAATGACAGGAGCGTGAAAACCGCTGCCCACGGCCAGTGTAACAAGGTACTGCGCCAGCACATCCCACGCCCGCACAATGGGCACACGCGCCTCAATGCGTCCGCTTTGAGCCGCCGTGCGCAGCGCAGAGGCTTCCATGAGTTCGAGCGCGTGTGCGGGCAGAAACCATATTTTACTCTCGGCGCCCGGCTGGTGGCCGCTGCGTCCGGCACGTTGCAGAAAACGCGCCACGCCCTTTGGTCCGCCAATTTGTATCACCGTATCCACCGGCCTGAAATCCACACCCAGATCAAGGCTCGACGTACATACCACCGCTTTCAGTATGCCCGAGTGCAGCGCGTCTTCCACCCAGTTTCGTATCTCCGTACTCAGCGAGCCGTGGTGCAGGGCAAGCTGCCCCGCCAGTTGCGGCGCCACTTCCAGCAATTGCTGATACCATATTTCGGCCTGTGCGCGGGTGTTGGTGAAAATAAGCGTGGTGCGCGAGGCTTCAATTATTGGCACCGCTTTTTGCAGTAGTTTCACGCCCAGGTGCCCCGCCCACGGAAAATTATCAATCGCATCGGGCATAACCGTATGCACGGTTATCTTTTTCTTTTCGCCCGCTTTTATCATTACACATTGCCCGCAATTTTTCCCCAGCAGCACATTGCGCGCTTCATCCATATTGCCAATCGTGGCCGAAATGCCCCACACGCGAACGCCGGGCCGCAATCCTTTCAGCCGCGACAAAGCCAGCTCCACCTGCGTACCGCGCTTGTTGCCCATCAGTTCGTGCCACTCGTCAACTACTACAGTTTCCAGGTGCTCAAACAATTTCTCATACCCTTTCTGCGAAAGCAGAATGTGCAAACTTTCGGGCGTAATGACTAAGCCCTGCGGCAAAGCCTTTTTCTGTTTCTGCTTTTCGGCAGCCGAAGTGTCGCCGGTGCGTATGGCAATTTGCCAGGGAATATTTATTTCGTCGCAGGCAGTTTGCATGGCCGTGCGCACATCGCGTGCCAGCGAGCGCACCGGCGTAATCCACAAACAGCGCAGACCCGAAGGCTTTTTCTCTTTTCGTGCCGCCGCTTCGCAAATTACCGGAAGCCACACCGCATAAGTTTTTCCGCTTCCCGTGGGCGCATTCAGTAAACCGCTTTGCCCGTTCAGGTAAGCCTCAAACACTTCGCGCTGAAAAGGAAATACTTTCCACTTGCGGCGTTTAAACCAGCCCTCAAAAATTTGTATCGGCGTTGGCGTTTTCATTCTTCCACAGGCTTATCGGCATACAATTTCAGCAGCGTGCGCAAGGTGGCAATCGTATCGGCATCGCCCGCGGTTTTGTCTTTTCGCCAGCGACTGATGCGCGGAAAACGCAACGCCACACCCGAGCGGTGACGCGGCGAAGGATTGATACCTTCAAACGCCAGCTCAAACACAAGCTCAGCCTTCACACTCCGCACCGGCCCGAATTTATCTACCGTATTGCGTTTCACAAACGCATCCACTTCCCGTATTTCCTCGTCGGTAAGTCCCGAGTAGGCTTTGGCAAAAGGCACCAGCGTTTCGCCATCCCACACGGCAAACGTGTAATCGGTATAAAGATTGGCGCGGCGGCCGTGTCCGCGTTGTGCATAAATGAGCACCGCATCCACCGTAAACGGATCCACTTTCCATTTCCACCAGCTTCCGCGTTTACGTCCGGTTTCATACACCGAGTCGTGGCGTTTCAGCATCAAACCCTCGCTCAGTTCCTGCCGTGCATTGCTGCGCAGCGCGGCCGCTTCCTCCCAGGTTTCAAAATATAATTGCGGTGATAATTTGAATACACGTTCAATTCCTTCCGCCGCAGTAAGTTTTTCGAGCAAGGCCCTGCGCTGCGAAAGAGGCAATTGCCGAAGATCGTTGCCTTCGTGTTCCAGTAAATCGTAAGCAAGAAAAACAATGGGTGCTTCCTTCAGAATTTTTGCAGTGATATTTTTTCTCCCGTTGCGCTGCTGCATTACATGAAAGGGCAGGGGCCGGTTGTCTTTCCACGGAATTATTTCGCCATCGGCCACAGTGCCGTCGGGCAGCAGGTCGAGCAGGAGTTTAAACTCCGGAAACATATCTGTAACCAATTCCTCGCCGCGCGACCATAC
Source organism: Bacteroidia bacterium (assembly GCA_025454955.1). GTDB lineage: Bacteria > Bacteroidota > Bacteroidia > Palsa-965 > Palsa-965. The sequence goes on from JALONL010000045.1 coordinate 4,195, forward strand.
AAACAATTCGTTACCCCGGCGCACAATTTGTCCGCGAATACCGTCCCATTTCCATTCGGCCTGCCAGAGAGCGGGCGGGCCAAGTTCATCAAATGGCACATCGAGCGCATGGGCAAGGCAAAAGGGATAAGGCTGCGAGAGGCGGTCGCTTTGCGAGTCGCTGAGCAGGAGAGCTTCAAACGTAGTTTGCTCCGGCTGCCAGTTTCCCATGAGGCGGTGCGATACGGCTGCCTCGTTCATATTAAGCACCCTGGCCAGCGCGCGTACCACTAATTGCTGCGCCACACCAATGCGGAAGCCGCCGGTGATGAGTTTGTTGAATACAAATTTTTCGTAGTAATCAAACTCGCGCCAGCATTGGGTGATGAATTGTTTTTTTTCTTCATCGTCCGCATTGCGCAAGGCAATGAGTTGTTGCATGAATGCTTCGAGGCCGGTGTGGCTTCCCCGGGTGTTGTGCGGAATGAGCAGGGCAATGGTTTCGGCCATATCGCCCACTACGTGGTAGCTTTCTTCGAAAAGCCATTGATCTACACCGGCCGTTTCGGCGGCCCACTGGCGCAGCATCGACGAGCGCACAAGGCTTTTGGGCTTGCGGCCCGAGAGCAGGGCCACGGCACGCAAACAATCGGCCGGGGCGGCTTTGGCGAAATATTCGGCAAGGGCATCAGTTTTTTCGCCGGTTTTGTTGGTGCGGTCGAGTGCTTCTATGAGTGCGGCAAACTGTTTCATGGCTTATCCGTATCCGTGGTTACAGTTTGCGTTTCGACGGTTTCGTGGAGTTCGCCGGCGTATTCGGTGCGGGCTTCTTCGGCCTGTAGGCCTTTGCCCTGCAGCCAGCGCGCAAATACCGAGGTGTAGCCGTGCGTTACAATTACGCGTTCGCAATGACAGGCTTCCACGGCTGTGTTTAGCTGCTTCCAGTCGGCATGATCGCTCAGCACGAAGCCCCGGTCGTAGGCCATACGCCTGCGTGCGCCGCGCAGTCCCATCCACCCCGAAGCACCCGCCGTAGAGCAGGGCTGGAGCCGATTGAGCCAGGCTTCGTTGCCGGCTGCGGGCGGTGCAATGACCAACGCGCCGCGCAAATCGGCTTTGGAAATTGACGCATTAAGTTGTGACGGTGTGCGTAACGGCAGGCCGCCTTCGCGCAGGGCTTCGTTCATGGCGTGTACGGCTCCGTGTACATACATCGGGCCAATGCTTTCGTCCACAGCCTGCATAATTCGCTGCGCCTTGCCCAGCGCATAGCCGTAAATGAGCGCTGTTTTCCCCGCTGCCGCGCACTGCTGCCACCACTCATTGATTTCACTGATAATTTCGTGCTGGGGTTTCCAGTGATACACCGGCAGCCCGAAGGTCGATTCGCTGATGAACGTGTGGCAGCGCACCGGCTCAAACGGCGTGCTTATGCCATCGGCTCCCAGCTTATAATCGCCCGAAGCCACCCACACTTCGCCCTTGTATTCCACTCGTATCTGCGAAGAACCCGGTATATGCCCGGCAGGGTGAAACGAAACCGTAACCCCGTTTATCTGCAAGGTTTCGTAGTACTCCACCGCCTGCACCGAAATACCGCTGCCAATACGCTGCTTCATTACCGGCACCGACAAACGATGAGCCACGTAATGCTGCATTCCCCAGCGGGCATGATCGGAATGGGCGTGTGTAATGAGCGCGCGGGCTACCGGTTTCCACGGGTCGATGTAAAAATCGCCCAAAGCACAGTAAATACCGGAAGTGGTAAACTCAAGCAGCCGCATACAGGTGGTGAATGAACAGTCTGAAACCGGGTTTTGTTTTTACTGTCGTTAAACAAATTTACGTTTACCGGACCACTCTCAGGTAGTATATCTGTTTGCAATTCTTCCCGCATTAAAATAAATGAGCCGGCAGCTGTTGAAAACAATATACATCGACAAGTAATTTTCATCGTGCAAAATTCCACGTTGATAGTACTTTTGCGCCTGTTTATCGCGCCCCTGAATTTGCAGGGAAAAAGATATTGTCCGGCATCCTTAAATATCAGTAAATACATGACAAATTCTTTTATTTTTAAGTAAGAAAATTGCATCCGTTTACGGCTTGTTCCGTATAAAGCCCATGCAAAACTCCAAACCCGGTTTTGAATAATTCGTGTGAAGCATAAAATTACCCTTACCGTACTCTTTATATTCCTGCTTGCAGCCCTGCCGCTGCGGGCCGAATATTTTATTTGGAAGGGCGAAGATGGAAATTGGAATGATCTTTCTAAATGGGTAATACAAAGTGACAATGAAGATCCGAATATACCCGCCACCCGGCTTCCGTCTGATACCGATGAGGTGCTTATTCATCCACTGGAAGACAGGGAATTAACGGTTGAAATTACCGGCAATGTATTTTGCCAGTCGCTCTTCCTGGGTTTTCAGGAAAAACGTTCTTCCCGTATTTTCAGGGGAATTCACCTTACCGGAAATGGTACGGTTCATTTATCCACACTTGCGGGCAGCGCCCGCATACGCGATGAGTTTTCCGGTACGTGGAAGTTTACGAAGGGAGCCTATCTGCAACTTAATCATGAAGTATTTGCCGGACAATTAGAATTTGATTGTGAAAGTGTATCGCTTGCACAATCTGTTTATTCAGCCCGCGCAGTGCGGTTTTTACGCGGTGCGGTGGATGAAATTCCCGAAGGTGCGGGTTATCGCATCATTGCCCCCGAAATTGAAAAAACAGCACAGGCCATACTTCCCGGCGATATGCAATTGATTACTGCCGGGCCTGTACTTTCGCCGCAAAACCATACGGTAACCACTACCGTGGTGCCCAACGCCTGCAACGGACAATGCACGGCCACGGCCACGGCCAACGTCACCGGCGGTTCGGGTAATTTCTCGTACCTCTGGACTCCCGGCAACCAAACCACGGCCACCGCCACCGGACTTTGTGCAGGTACTTATCTAGTGGTAGTCACCGACCTCACTTCCGGCGATCAGGTTCCGGCCTTTGCCATTGTTACCGATCCGCCGCCGCTGGTAATTTTCTTCTCCAACACCTCGCCGCTTTGCAACGGACAATGCAACGGCTCAAGCTCGGCCACAGTGGCCGGTGGTACGCCCGGTTTTACCTATAGCTGGCAGCCCGGCAACCAAACCACTACTGCCATCAGCAACCAGTGCGCCGGTGTTTATACCCTCACCGTAACCGACCTCAACGGTTGCCAGATTACCCAACTCTCAGTAATTACCCAACCCCCGGCGTTAAATCCAAACGGAGTAAGAACCAACGTAACCTGCCACAATGCCTGCAACGGCATAGCCACGGTGGCTCCAACGGGCGGTACGCTGCCTTACAGTTATCTCTGGTCGCCGGGCGGGCAAACCACGCCGGGCATTTCAGGACTTTGCCCCGGCAGCTACACCTGCACCATTACTGATGGTAATAACTGTACAAACAGTTATGTAGCTGTAATTACCCAGCCTCAGCCGCTTCAGGCAACCATAACCGGCACCAATGCTTCGTGTTTCGGAATATGCAACGGCACTGCCAATGCCACGGTGAGCGGTGGTACTGCGCCTTTCACTTATCAATGGCTGCCGGGCAACCAAACCACGCCGGGCATTACCAACCTTTGCGCAGGCACCTACACGGTGAACGTAACTGATGCCAACGGCTGTACCGTGCAACAGCAAATTACCATTACCGAGCCACCGCAGCTTGTGTCGGCTCCCACAGCTGTAAACATTACCTGCTTTGGGTTGTGCAACGGCACGGCCAATGCCAACGTATCGGGCGGTTCGCCGTTTTACTCCTACTCGTGGGCACCCAGTGGCGGTAATGGTTCCACCGCAAGCGGACTTTGCCCCGGCGGATATACCGTAACCGTTACCGATCAGAACGGATGCACCACCACCGGCTCGGTGAATATTACACAGCCGCAATTGCTCGTGGCGCAGGCCACTTCCACCAACGTTACCTGCAACAGTTTGTGCAACGGCACCGCCACTGCCGGACAAACCGGCGGCACTCCGCCCTACAATTACCTCTGGCAACCGGGAAATATAACCACGGCTACTATTTCAAACCTTTGTCCCGGCAGCTACACCCTTACCGTTACCGATGCCAATTCCTGCACCGGAACCACCACGGTGGTCATTACACAGCCACAGCCCATTGCTCCCAACGTCACTTCGGTAAACGTAAACTGTAACACACTCTGCAACGGTTCTGCGTCTTCCAACCCAAGCGGAGGCAATGCGCCTTACACTTACCTCTGGCAGCCGGGCGGACAAACCACATCTTCCATCAGTAACCTTTGCGCAGGCACTTATACGTTAACTGTAACTGATGCACAGGGCTGCACACGCAACCAGACTGTAACTATTACACAGCCCAATCCGCTTACCATTTCGGTAAACACCACACAGTTGCTTTGCAACAGCAACTGCAATGCCACGGCTGCCGTAACCGTATCGGGCGGAACACCGGGTTATACTTACCTCTGGGCTCCCGGCGGACAAACCACACCCACGGTAAACAACCTTTGCGCAGGCACTTACACCGTTACCGTTACCGATGCCAACAACTGTATTGCCAACAACATTGTAAATATTGTACAGCCACCGCCCTATCAGTTAAGCACTACGGTAAATAACGTGCTCTGCTTCGGACAGTGCAACGGATCGGCTGCGGTAAACGTGTCGGGTGCTACCGGGCCTTATACTTATTTATGGGCGCCGGGCGGACAAACCACAGCCGCGGTTACAGGTTTGTGCGCAGGCTCATACAGCGTTACAGTTACCGATGCCAACGGCTGCGACACCACCATTACATTAAACGTAAGCCAGCCCCAGCCCATTAATCCAAACGTAACCAGCACCAACGCCAGTTGTTCGGGTGTGTGCGACGGAACAGCCACATCTAATCCGGGCGGAGGCACTGCGCCCTATTCTTTTCTCTGGCAACCCGGGGCATTCACCACGTCGTCGGTAAGCGGTTTGTGTGCGGGCTCGTATTCGCTAACCGTAACTGATGCAAACGGCTGTGTAAGCAACAGCACATTAACCATTACACAGCCCCAACCCTTGCTGGCCACGGTTACGGCCACCACGGCAAGCTGCGGTTTGTGCGACGGTTCGGCCACAGTGAATGTAACCGGCGGTACACAACCTTATTCCTACAGCTGGTCGCCCACGGGCGGTACCAATCCTACGGCGGTAAACCTTTGCCGCGGCAACTATACCTGCACCATTACCGATGCCAATGGTTGTGTAACCACTGTTTCAGTAACGGTAAATCAATTGGTGAATATTGTGGTAAGCAGTGTGGGCAGTACGCCAAGCTGTTTCAACAGTTGCGATGCCATTGCAAGCGCCAATGCCAACGGCGGTACGGGGCCTTACACTTATGTATGGTCGCCTGGTAATATTATTTCGCAAAACATTACCGGACTTTGTGCCGGCACCTATACTGTTACGGCCACCGATGTAAACGGTTGTTTCAATACCTCCACCATTACCTTCACCAATCCGCCGCAATTGCTGGCGCAGGTAAGCTCTACAAATATTTCGTGTTTCAATGCCTGCAATGGCACTGCCTCGGCTTCGGCCACGGGTGGTACGGGAAGTTATTCGTACCTCTGGCAGCCGGGCGGGCAAACCACTTCTTCGGTTAGCGGGCTTTGCGCAGGAACATATAGCGTTACGGTGAGTGATGCGAATGGCTGCGACACCACCCTTGTGGTAAACATTACCCAGCAGCCCGTCATCACGGCATCGCCCACGGTAACACCCGCCAACTGCACGCTTTGCGACGGAGTCATAACCACCTCCGCCACCGGCGGTGTACCGGGCTATACCTATTCGTGGGCACCGGGCGGACAAACTACTTCGGGTATTTCGGGTTTATGTCCCGGTATTTATACTGTAACCATTACCGATGCCACCGGTTGTGCTGTTCAGGAAATAATCGCGGTTAGCAATACTTCGGGGCCTTCGGTTACGGCCGCCACCACAGGTGTTAGCTGCAACGGCGGTTGCGATGGTACAGCTACTGCCACTGTTACCGGCGGCGTGGGGCCGTTTACCTACAACTGGACTCCCGGCAACCCGCCCGGCGATGGCACACCCAATGTTACCGGTTTGTGTGCAGGAAACTATACCGTGCAGGTTACCGACGGAATTGGTTGTATTACATTTTTACCCGTGGTAATTACACAACCCGCGCTGCTAACTGCTCCGGGCACAATTACCAATGTATCCTGCAACGGACTTTGCGACGGTTCCATTACCGCGGTAGCCGCAGGCGGCACTTCACCCTACACTTATTTGTGGAGTACGGGCGGCACCACACCCACCATAAGCGGGTTGTGTGCGGGCACCTATACACTTGTGCTTACCGATGCCAACGGATGCACGCGCAATATTGTTTATACCATTACACAACCTGCGGTGCTTGCCTCCGGCATCAGCGGTACCGATGTGGTGTGTAACGGACAGTGCAACGGCACCGCATCCACCAACGTAACCGGCGGAACCGGGCCGTTTTCTTACGCATGGTCAAACGGGCAGATTGTTTCTTCCATAGGCAACCTTTGTCCGGGCACATATACCGTTTTGATTACCGATGCCAATGGTTGCACCGTGAGTGGCAATGCGCTCATCAACGAGCCCGATTCGTTAATAAGCATGATTAGCGTTTCCGATGCACTCTGCGCCGGGCAATGCAACGGTACTGCTGCGGCATCGCCCACGGGTGGTGTGGCCGGATATACGTTCCTCTGGGCACCGGGCGGGCAAACCACTTCATCGGTAAGCGGGCTTTGTGCCGGTGCGTACAGTCTTACCACTTACGATGCCAACGGGTGTTCGGTGGTGCAGTCGGTAAGCATTTCGTCGCCGCCGCCGCTGGTGCTTTCTGCCACCGGAAGCTCGGTTCCCTGCTTTGGCGATTGCAACGGTACGGCTTCTGTGAATGTAAGCGGAGGTTCGCCTTCGTATTTATACAACTGGCAGCCCGGCAACCAGAACACGGCAACGGCTGTAAACCTTTGTGCAGGAACTTACACAGTAAACATTACTGATTTTAACGGCTGCCAGATAAACACTACGGCTGTAGTGGCCGAACCTGCGCTGTTGCAGGCCAATACTTCGTTTACCAGTCCTTCGTGCAATGGTTCGTGCGATGGTTCTGCATCGGCATCGCCCATTGGCGGCAGTGGCAATTATACTTACCTCTGGGCACCGGGCGGGCAAACTACTTCGTCCATTACCGGACTTTGCGCAGGAACTTATACCGTAACTGTGCGCGATGCCAACGGATGCCAGGATGTGCAAACGGTAAATGTGTTGCCTGTAGGTCCCATTGTGCTGGCTGTGGCCAGTGCGCCGGCTTCGTGCGGACTTTGCAACGGCACCATCAGTATTTCTCCTTCGGGTGGAAATTCGCCTTACACGTATGCGTGGTCGGGAGGGTTGCTTCCGGTGGCTTCGCAAAGCAATTTATGTGCGGGTATTTATTCGGTGGTGGTTACCGATGTGTCGGGTTGTACGCAGAGTTTCACCTTAACACTTAACAACTCCAACGGCCCCACCGGCGAAACAGTATCCACCAGCGATGTAAGCTGCCCCGGCAGTTGCGACGGCAGCGCCACGGTAATTCCCATTGGCGGTACCGCGCCTTATACTTACGTGTGGAATCCCGGAGGACAAACTGTAAACTCGCTTACGGGTATGTGTGCGGGCAATTACTTCCTGCAGGTAACCGATGCCAATGGTTGTATAAGATTTTCGCCGGTAATAATTAATTCCCCGCAACCCATTGCCGGAAATCCGTTTGTGGTAAACACTACCTGTACCGGAATTTGCGACGGAGCGATTACACTGAATACTACCGGAGGCAATGGTGGTTTCACCTACTCGTGGGCACCCACGGGGCAAACTACTTCGGCCATTGCTAATATTTGTGCGGGAACTTATTCGGTAACCATTACCGATTTGAATGGTTGCCAGCAGGTGGAAAGTGTTACGGTAAATCCGTACAATACATTAGTAGCCGCGGTTAGCAGTTTGCCGTTGAGCTGTAATGGCGACTGCAACGCTTCATCCACCGTAAATGTAACCGTGGGTACGTCTCCGTTTCTTTATCAGTGGACAGACCCGCTGGGGCAGTCGTCGCAAACGGCAACCGGACTTTGCGCAGGTACTTACAGCGTGACTGTGGTGGATGCGGATGGTTGTAATACGGTATTACCGGTGACGATTAATAATCCTGCGGCTATTCAGTTGAATCCGCAGGTGGTGCAGCCTTCGTGCGGGTTGTGCAACGGCAGCGTGAGTGCTTCGCCCACGGGTGGCAACGGGCCTTACACGTATGTGTGGAGCACGGGTGCAACCAGCTCGTCGGTGTCGGGTTTGTGTCCGGGTGTGTATTCGGTGCAGGTTACTGATGCGGCGGGGTGCAGCGAAGTATTTGCGCTCAACATCAGCAACAGCACGGGGCCATCGGCCGCAAACGGTACAGTTATTAACGCTTCGTGTGCCAATACCTGCGATGGTTCAATTTCGCTTGCGCCCACGGGAGGCATTGCGCCTTATACTTATTTCTGGCTGCCTGGTGCGCAAACCACAGCCACAGTAAACAACCTTTGTGCGGGCACCTACACGGTGGAGATTACCGATGCAGCCGGTTGTGTGCTTATTGATTCGTTTACGGTAACTGCGCCCAATGCCATTGTGCTTAATCCGGCCATTACCAATACTGATTGTGGTTTCTGCACGGGAAGTATAAACCTGAATGCGTCGGGCGGCAATGGCCCGCTTACTTTCAGTTGGGCACCGGGCGGACAAACCACGCCGGTTATAAACGGATTGTGCGCAGGTCTTTACACCGTAACTGTAACCGACAGTTCGGGCTGTACCGAAGTGCGTGTAATTCCGGTAAGCAATGTGAATGCGCAGATTACCATTACCACTACCAGCACCGGCATTTCCTGTTTCGGCGATTGCAATGCCACGGCGCAGGTGAGTGCGGCTGGGCCAAACGGGCCGTTTACGTATTTGTGGAGCAATGGAAGCACAAACGATTCGCTGAGTGGTTTGTGTGCGGGAACATACTTGGTGCAGGCCACCGATGCCACGGGTTGTGTAAGTACGGCGCAGGTAATTATTACGAATGTGCTTCCGCTGGCGGTATCGTTGCCGGTTTCTGCCGATGCGTTGTGCGCGGGTGTGTGCAATGGTAGTATTACGGCCATTACTTCGGGTGGTACTTTGCCTTACTCGTTTGCGTGGAGCAATAGTCAGACTGCGTTTACTGCCACAGGTTTGTGTGCGGGTACGTATTCGGTGGTTGTAACAGATGCAAACGGATGTACTGTTACGCTAAGCGATTCGGTAGCCGAGCCGCCTGCGCTGGCTGCTGCGGTGCCGGTAATTACTGATGCAAGCTGCAACACCACGCCCGATGGCGCGGTAAACATTACCATAAGCGGAGGCAACGCTCCTTATACATATAGCTGGAATGGCCCCGGCGGTTTCACGGCCACGAGCGAAGATCTTAACGGTGTTTTGCCCGGTACATACACTGTTACCGCCACCGATGCCAACGGCTGCACGCTTACCGATACTGCGGTGGTGAATGCCACCATTGTAGTGCTTGCCGTGGCCGGAAACGATACCACGTTTTGTTTTCCGGGCATTGCCACACTCAGTGCCACGGGCAGCAGCAATGCCATTTCGTTTACCTGGTTTGAACTGCCCGGTATGACGGTGGCGGGCAACGATGATTCGTTGTTTGTGAATGACAATCCGGGCATATACACTTTTGTGCTTCTCGCCGCCAACGGAGCCTGCACGCATACCGATACGGTGGTGGTAAATATAATTGCTCCGCCGCTTGCCAATGCCGGGCCCGATATTTCCATTGCGGCCGGAGGCAGTGCGGTTATTGGTGGTACGCCTTCGGGGCCGTTGTCGGCTACGTTTGTGTGGTCGCCGGGTGTTGATTTGAGCAACCCGAATGCGGCCAATCCTGTGGCCGATCCGCCCACTACCACTACTTACGTGCTAACTGTAACCGATACCAACGGCTGCACTGCCAGCGACACGATGGAACTTGTGGTGCTTCCCGCCATATCATTCCCCAACGGCTTTACGCCCAATGGCGATGGTGTAAACGATGTGTGGCAGATCGACAACATTACGCCGTTTGAAAACTGCGAAGTGGAAGTATATAACCGCTGGGGCGAACTGCTGTTCCGTTCGGTAGGCTACAATACACCGTGGGACGGGCGTTACAACGGGCAGGAACTTCCCGTGGGCACATACTATTATGTAATTGACCTTAACGATGCGCTTTTTCCCGAGCCATACACCGGTCCGGTAACTATAATGCGATGATGCCATGAAAAAAACTACGTTGCATATTTTTTCTGTATTGCTGCTGCTGTTTACTTCGCGGCTGGCGGCACAGCAGCTTCCGCATTATAGTCAGTATGTGCTAAACGAGTATGTGATTAATCCGGCTGCAGGCGGGCGCAATCCTTATTTCACGGGCATTTCGTCGAACCGTTACCAGTGGGGCGGCATTACCGATGCGCCGCGCACTTATATACTCAGCCTCAACGGCCCGCTCAAATACCGCAACATGGGCATAGGCGGGCAGTTGTTTACCGATAATGTGGGGCCCACGCGACGCACGGGTTTTTATCTTTCGTATTCGTATCATGCCCCGCTCACACAAAAGCTGAAACTCTCGTTTGGATTGCAGGCCGGCATTTTGCAGTTTATGATCGACGGCCACAAAATACAGCTTCACGATCCCGGCGACAACGTACTCATCAACGGCCTGCAAAGCGTGCTCACGCCCGATTTCAGCGGAGGCATTCTGCTGCACAACGACAAGTTCTGGATTGGTGCTTCGGCCATGCAGTTGCAGCAAAACAGGCTCAAATTTTTCGATTACATGTCGGCCACCACCAGTGTAATGAACCGGCACTACTTTGCCATGGCTGGCTATCGTTTTCAGGCGGGCGATGATTTTGTGATGGAGCCTTCGGCATTGGTGAAATATGTGGCTCCTGTGCCGGTTCAGTTTGATGCCGGGGTGCGGGTTATTTACAAGAAGAAAGTTTGGCTGGGAGCCGCGTACCGGCATTTAGATGCGGTGACGGCTAATTTTGGGTTTTTTTACCGCGAGAATCTGATGTTGAGTTATGCGTACGATTTCACTACTACGAATTTGCGGAATTATAGCACGGGTACGCATGAGTTGATGATTGGGATACGGTTTAGCAGGAGGGGAGTGGGGAAGGAGTGAGGCAGTGTGCTGAAATGCGGCAGTCTTAGGGAAAGCTTCTGCAATACACAGTTTTTTTGGATTTGGTTTTACATTTTATATAAACAGCAACACCCTTAAATTCAGGAATATTATTCGAGTTAATTTTTAGGTGCGCCATAGTGATTTTCTCCCCGCCAAAACCACAGGTACATATACGATATATTCAGGTTAACAACCGGAGTTCTTTTCGAAGTCAGATGCGAAGATTTATCGAAATACGATTTCAACTGCATTAGTGTGATATGATCATAAACAATAAATTTCCCTGATTTAACTGTATCTGCTTCATGTATATATTGCCAGCGACAACAGGTGTCATACATAATTTTACCGGAAATCGGGTTAGATATGTTACGCGGACTTCTGAATGAAATAAATGATTTCGGATACAAAAATGAATCCAGTTGCATAACTGATATTACAATAGGAACCTGGTAGCTATTTCTGAAAGGAGAAAAGGAAACAAAAAACTGGCAATCATATAAATTATCTCTCACAATTATTCCCAGTAAAGGATTAACCTTATAGCCGTCCGGATCACCATTAAATGCATACGACATTATGTACTGGTATCTGTGGGTGGTATATGTAACAAAACGGTATTGATAGTTGATTTGGTTTGCCGCTGAAACAAACATGTTACAGGTATCGTTTGCTTCGTAGTAAGTATATTGGAGATTGTTGCAGTTACGGGCTATTGTCAATTTGCCATTTACCAGACAAGGCTCTCCAAAAAATGTTCCCTTCTTGTTTCCCTTAAACTCTATCGAGTCTAACTTCAGATAAATCTGCTTCAACTTTTCTAAAGAAATATTTTCGGGGTCTATATCGAGAGTAGTTGATTTAAAAGTGTGATTACTTGTGAGACTCTCCTGCTTGGGTATATTATTTGTGCTGGTTGTATCACAAGAAGATATAGCTGCCAATACAAAAACAAAAAATAAAACGGTTTTCATTTTTGCTTGATTTTCATATTTAAATCAGGTCTCTTAACAAAGGATTAGTAAGGAGAAATTTAAGTTATGAATTTTGTTGTATTTGGGAAAACTTCTGTTCCGGGTTTACCCATGTTATTTGACTCAAATCTTTAATAAAAAACAGTGCCACAATAAAGCCATAAATACCCTTGTGAAATACATTCTTCAGCGTAAGCAGGTCTATATTGTAGCGTATCACTGCCTTTCGTTAATGAATTTAATTGATTAAGGATGTCCGGCACACTATAAAAATCATCGAGTCGTAATTTTTTTGACGCTTCATGCTCATGTGAAAATTCATTTTTTTTATAAACAAATAACGTAGTTCTGCCATTATGACGCGGCTTACTTTTTTGCCTCCCGTACCAAATTTGGCTACAGCCTTTGAAATCATCAGAAACGCTCATAATAGTACTAATCGATTCTTTATTGATTTCATTATAAAATCCGATAAATAAAAGGTTATTCCATCCTTTCTTAGTCACAAAGACTCCTTTGAAATAATTTGGTATTGTTGACTTGTATTGATGATGACCAAAACTCAAAGGAAAATAAAACCGATAGCCGAGTGTGTCAAAGGAAGATAAAATAATTTCATAACAGGTTGATTGAACATCGATATAGCTAAGTTCCAAATTACTATTAAAATAATATGCGAATTTAGAACCGCTACTTGCTGAATTTCTAAAAACCGGGTAGCTTACCAGTGTGTCTGTATTGAATTTGTTAAAAAGTGTAAGATTTTTTTCTCTTTGACGCTTAAGAATATCGATTCTGTGTCGGGCGATATTTACTACTGTGTCAAATGATAATTGTTTATCATCCGGGATGGGAGCCAACGAGTCGCAGATGCTGCAATATTCGTTGTTTACTTCCTTAACTTGTTCAGATTGACGTTTGTTTGAATTGCAACAGATTGATATTGATGCGATTGTAATGAAAAGTAAATAAATCTTTTTCATTGATATTTTTTTAGGTGTTGTAGGGGTGTAGTCTGCCTATTTTGTGGCGGAAATATCAGAAAATTAGTGGAACGTCTATATATTGACGGGGGATACAGTAATATCCTCGTTGTCGTTCTTAGTGAGTGCCTTATAGCCACAAAACATCACCATCCTCCAATGGCTTAATTCCCTGAGCCAAAGACTCACTAAGCCCTATCTTACGAATCTTTGCATACCATTTAGAATATGCAAGATATGCTTGTTTTACAACTTCGGGAGAATTATAAGTGTCTTCGCCTCCATATTTACGAACTAAAATAGGAAATGGGGAAACCTCCCATTTATTGAAATATATATAGTTAATTAAGTAAAGTGCTTCGACCTGAATTTGATATCGTGTCCTTGAATCAATAGTTGTTGATATACGTAAGTCCCTGCACATCATTGGCATTGATGAGAAGCTTGTATCACCTGAAAAGGAAAGTAATTCTCCAATCAGTTCAATTTTGGAAGTATCATTCATTAATAAAATTTCGTCAGAGAAAGAATAATTACAATAAAAGTGAGCACTGGTATCATTCGACAATAACAATCGATATCCTTTATTCTGATCGCATTTTGCTTCAATTTTCCTGACGTACTTTAAAGTAATTGTTGTATTTAAAGCGACTGATTTTTTTTTGCGGTAATTTATCTGAATTTCCGCATGAGGCTATTACCATCAAAAGGATATAATATCTTTTCATAATCGTTGGCTTATTTAGGTTTTTCAACTTGAGAAAGAAGTGTTAGAGTTTAGGAGTCATATTCAATAAACCTCATTGAGTCACCGACTGCTATATAACAGATCGTGTAGCATAATTTTTTTCTGATTAATTTCAGTTGGATAGTCATAGCTTATTTTTTCATAATAAATATACTCTCCGGGTATCTCAATTATTTCTTTTTCAACCGGCATTATTATTTTCCTTTCAATTTTTGTCGAGTCATTTATACTAAAATTAACATATACTCCACTCTTAATTCTCTCAATAACTTTTGCTGTTAGTAAATCCTTGTAAACAAATAAACTGTCATGATAGATATATATTTTTGTCCTGCTTAATTCATTTAAAACTCTGTGCTTTGAAACATATTTTGGGGAATAAATGAAAGAGGAAAAGAGAAATATTGCTAAAGATGAAATAGCTATGAGACCTACAGAAACCTTCTTTAAAGCAGCCATGTGTATAAATATAGGGTCGTTAATTAATTTGTAGCCTTCTCTTAATCAGTTGTACGACTTATAACAATACAACTTCCAAGTACAATTAGCCCTAAAAATAAGCTTGAAGCTATAGGGTCAACATCTATCTTATTTGAATTAAATAAACAGATTAATCCAAGGCATACACTAAATACCAGTATCATAATGAAAATAGCCTGAATAAGATTCTTTTTCATGACATTAAATTTGCTTAGCAGGTTGAATTTGAAGATTCCTCCAAAACTTTGAAACCGTCCTCAAATAACAACACCGATAAATATAAAGATTATTGATTTGATTTTGAGAGAGGATATCAAGGCCGGTTTGATGCATCAGACATTAATATTTTCCATTCACTCTCAATAGCCGAATATGAATCCTTTTTCCAGACAATGAGATCATACAGATCAATTTGATCAGTCTGGTGTTGTATGATAAGTTTGAAAAGTTCCGTTTTCCCTTCACTGGCATTGACCAGCCTGATTTTAAAATTACCGGCACTGTCTTTTATTTCCTTCCGGGCTCCGTAATGATAGTATATGATATGTACATTGCCATCTTTAAATGATATACTTTCCAGCAAATAAATTACCTTCCTGCGAACTCTGACATACCCAATAATTCCAATCAATAATATCAAATAGAGTGACAGGATTGAAAATTTTCCAACGATAAGCATTGCAATTATTATCAGAATGAAGAGCTTCATTCCATTAAGCAAACGAAAAAGATAATACCTGTTTAAGCCGGAGTCCTTCTTAATTTCCATTTGATTATCAGTAAGGTATTACAGTATTTCGCTGTCTGTCAATTTTTTCATACGTTGCATAAACCAGTTTTGTTCGTTCAATACTAATTAGGCAATTATCGTATTTCAATTATATTATTCACTGTATTTTTTTGATTTCCTTCGTTTAGAAAAGAGTATGAAATAATACACTAACGCTGCCAATAACATTCCAGCAAGGGCAAATTCATTGATCCGAATTGAATTCCAATCCAGAAATATTTCTGAAACCTTCCCCAAAAACAGCTACGCTCAAAACTACTAACTTTCGCAGAGCGTATGAAAAAATCGAAATTCACCGAGAGCCAGATCGTATCGATACTG
>JALONL010000029.1 GCA_025454955.1 Bacteroidia bacterium
CAATGCCCTGAGAAATAAAATTATTCACCGGGTCTGTGCGGTGATAAAACTCGAAAAAAATTATCAACCGCCATTGGTTTTGTCATAGAAATCGCGCAGTTACGGGAATCAGATTTCGGCGATTGAAGGGCGGGATTTTGACCCGGAGGGATTTCGCGTATGCGATGTTAGGGTTCGCGTGGAGATGGGGTTTCGCGTGTGCGAGGCGAGGATTCATGCGGGGATTCGATTTCGCGTTTGCTGCGCGATGTTTCATTCCGCGTAGCTGCGAGATGCCTCGCGCAGTTACGGGAATCAGATTTCGGCGATTGAAGGGCGGGATTTCACGGCGGTGAGATTCGCGAATGCAATGCAGTCTTTCATGTGGGGATTCGATTCCGCGTTCGAGGAGCGAGATTTCATTCCGCGTAGCTGCGCGATATTTCGCGCAGGGAATTCGATTCCCGTAGCTGCGCGAGGCATCGCGCAGTGACAGGAATCCCCCCCCCCGCGATCGAAGGGCGGGAATTCCCGGTGGCGGGATTTCATGTATGCGTAAGCGATGTTTCGCGCAGGGATTCGATTCCGCGTATGCGCGATGATATTTCGCGCAGAATTTCACATCGATGATGTGAAAATACCTTTTATCACCTCTTCCTCCTTTTCCCAACACAATTCGGCGGCGGCGGCCAGCGCGTTTTTTTTCCACGTTTCATGCATGGGCGAATGGAGCATTTGCTGAAGTGCTTCGGCAATTTTTTCGGGATCGTGTGTGGCTGTCACCTGCCCTACTCCATAGTCGTTTACAATGCGTTTTACTTCGGGCAGATCGGAGGCGAGTACGGGGATGCCGGCGTGTATGTAATCGAAAATTTTGTTGGGCAGGCTGTAGCGATAATTGAGGTTGGTGTCTTTGTCGAGCGTGAGACCTATGTCGGCGAGCCTTGTACGGGCACGTAGTTCGTCGGGCGGGAGTTTGCCGGTGAATATTACTTTTTCTTCGAGTTGGTGTGTTTTTACCAACTCTTTAAGTACCGGCAATACATCACCACTTCCGATAATGAGCAGTACGGCATCCTGCAAATACTGCATGGCCAGCACGGCTTCTTCGGCTCCGCGTTGTATGTTTAGTCCGGCGCCCTGCATCAGAATTATCGCTTTATCGGCAGGCAAACCGGCTTCCGTTCTTGTAAGCATTGCGGGCGGCGGTACGTTAAGGCGTGGCATGTTGCGCACTACTTTGGGGCACACGCCGTAACGCTTTTCATACCACGCGGCTATCGATTCGTTTACCGTCATTACATGCGTGAGCTTCGGGAAAATGCGGCTTTCGAGAATTCGCCAGAGTTTTTGCTTGAACGGACGGTTTACGAGTTCGGGAACCTCGGTAAAAATTTCGTGCGTATCATACACCAACGGCTTACGGCGTAAGCGCGATACAAAACGGTTTGGCCAGAGTGTGTCTAAGTCGTTGGCCACATATACATCGGCTTTATGGCGCAGCAGAAACCATAGCAGCCGCCATTGAAAAAGTATGTAAAACCACATTCCCTTTTCGGCCATCAGTTTCATGCGGTGTGTGCGGTAGTTGCGCGGGGCAAGGGGTAAACTGCTTTTCTGCACACGGCCCACCAGCAGCACATCATAACCCATGCCGTGCAGTGTGGTGCAGGTTTTATGCACACGCTGATCGGTAACCAGATCGTTGATGACAGATACGACGGCTGTTTTCATGAAACGTTATGAGGCCGAAAATACGCAAAACCATTTGCCCCGGCAGCGTGGCACTGCACACTTTTTCCGTTCTTTGCGGTGTATGAGCTCCATTGCCGAAAACGTAAGCCTCAAACCGTTCAACACATTTGGCATGAACGTGCAGGCCCGCTGGTTTGCACAGGCCGCAGGCACCGACGATCTGCGCGAAATTTTTTCTCAGCCGCTCTGGCAGCAGCGTAACCACCTCATACTGGGTGGAGGCAGCAATATGTTGCTGACCAAAGATGTGGATGCACTTGTCGTTCACAACCTCATCGACGGAATTTCGGTGGTGCTGGAAGACAATGACTACTGGTATGTGCGCGCCGGTGCCGGAGTAAACTGGCATCGTTTTGTGCTCGACTGTATTGCGCATGGCCGGGCGGGTGTGGAAAATCTCTCGCTCATTCCCGGCAGCGTGGGCGCGGGGCCCATGCAAAACATTGGTGCCTACGGCGTGGAACTGAAAGACGTGTTCGACTCGCTCGAAGCATTTCATATCCGCGAAGGATATGTGCGCACATTCACTGCCGACGATTGCCGCTTTGGTTACCGCGAAAGCGTTTTTAAACACGAGCTGCGCAATCAGTTTGTGATTACTTCGGTCACTTTCCGTTTGCGCAAAAAGCCCGATTTCAGCACCGGCTACGGTGCCATACAGCAACAGTTGGAAAAAATGGGCGTGCAGGAGTTAAGCATCAAAGCCATAAGCGATGCCGTAATTGCCATACGCAGCAGCAAACTCCCCGACCCTGCCGTAACCGGCAATGCCGGCAGCTTTTTCAAAAACCCTGTAGTAAGTGCTTCATTGCATCACACACTCAAAGCCCAATTTCCCGATCTGGTAAGCTATGCCTCGGGCAGCGAATACAAACTTGCGGCCGGCTGGCTTATTGAGCAATGCGGCTGGAAAGGACACCGCCGCGGCGATGCAGGCGTACATCCCTTGCAGGCATTGGTACTGGTAAATTATGGCCAGGCAACAGGGGCCGAAATTTTCGACCTCTCTTCAGAAATCCTGGCCAGTGTAAAACAAAAATTTGGCGTGGAGCTCGAACGCGAAGTGAATATTATTTAATGCGTTCGTATTTTTCTTTCAATACTTCGGCATAACTCTTTTGCTTCATTACACTTTCCAGCCAGGCCGAAAAGTCGAACACCAATGCCTCGTTCGGAGGTGTGGGATCATTTACCTTTTGGCTGAGTGCTGTGGCTAATTTCTTCCATTCCTCACTGTTGCGGTTCATTCCGGCTTCGGCTTCGAAGAAATCGATAAACACCAACTGCCGCTTGTCGGTAAGTTTGTGTTCGTTTATCCAGCGGCGGGTTTGCCGCAGCATGGCCGCGTAGGCCTGATCGCTTTCGTTAATGCTGCGGTAAATAATAAGCCTCAGCAGCCAGGCCGAAAGCTGCATCAGCATACGCGAGCCGGGTGGTGCATCGTTTATTATGGTGTTCAGGTAGCGCAATGCCTGCCTGTATTCGCCGGTGCCAAAACAAAAATGTGCGGCACTGAAACGAAGGTCAATGCCCAGCGCCTCTTCCTTTCCTTCGTCGAGCATCACCAATGCTTCATTCAGTTCGTCCCATTCCACACACTCGTTTTCAAACCGGCCCATCCGGGTAAGCACGGCCAGTTCCATATTGATTACGCGGATAAGCATTTTCTGTCGCAGGAAAGTGGCTTTACCCAGCTTGCCCGGCAGTTTTTCGGGCAGCGTGCGCAAACGCAGAATGGTTTCGAGCGCATCTTCATAATGGCCCGAAGCGTAGTAATCAATAAGCAGATTGTACAATGCCGACACCAGCGACCTTACCGTATCGGGCGTATGTTCGGGATAACTCTCCAGAAGTTCAACGTGGCGGGCATTATGGAGAATGGAGTTGGTGTAATTCTGATAGGCATGGGCATAAAATGCTTTGGTATAATTATACAACCGTTTGGCAGGAAGAGACAGTGCCTGATTTTCGCTCGATAGCAATTCGTGCTTCATCAAAGCATGAAGTTTTTCTTCCGCCTCTTTTTCCTGCGGCGAACCTATTACCAGCGAACACGCGGCAGCGTGACTCGCAGCCCAGATATAGAAACGATAATTACGGTATTGTTCAAACAAACGGCTCTCTTCATTTTCTAATTTCTCCAATGCCTCAAGAATCGGTTCGGCCGATGGGGCTGTGAGCACCAGTTCGCGTTCGGCTTCATTTACTTCGAGCAGCACGGAGAAAACGAAATTTCTTGCCGCAATCACTTTTATCTGCGCAAGCCTGCGGCGGCAATGCTCAAACATTCCGCGATTGATAAGCAGCCTGCATTCGCCCAGAAGAGTTTGTAAACGAATTTCGGTGTAGCTGCTTTCGTGGTAGCTTCTCAAATAGCGCAGGCAGATATCATACAACTGCACTTTGGCCACATCCAGATGCTTCGCCGCACCGCTGTTGCCGAGTTTGCTTTTCAGAATCTGCGGGTTGTATTCTTCGAGCAAATCGAGCGCCTTAAATAATTCGGCATGATTGGTTTCTTCTCTGAAAAGTTTGAGATGGCGCGCCACATACCGTTTTTCGGGTGCCGATAAACTTTTCACCAACTCGTAAATCAGTTTGCTTCGTTGCATACAGGGGCTGCAATAATTAATCTTGCTCCAAATTAACAAACAATGAATTACAATCCTTCACCCAAACAAAAAGTCCTGCCGGTGGCAGGACTTTTTGCAGTAAAAAAACGCTCAATTAATGGTTAACCACGAGGCGCTGTACGCTGCGTGTGCCATGATAAATAAGTTCGTAAAAGTAAACTCCGTCGGGAAGTGTGCTCACGTCCACATTCCAGAACTGTGTACCGGTGGTTGCTTCGGTGGTTTCGGAAATAATTTCCTTACCCATCACATCGCGCAGCGCCAGGGTTACCTGTCCGGCCTGAGGCACAGAGTAAGTAATGGTGGCTGTTTCCGATGCCGGGTTGGGATAGCTGCTGAGCTGAACACCGCTAAGCGTGTGCTCTTCCTGACCTACCATAATTATCAGTTCGAAATCGTCAATCGCCCAGCCGTCAACGGTGGTTGAGGTAAATCCGTCTGACGCAAACACGAAGCGGAACTGAACCGGCAGCGGGTTGTTGCTGAGGAACGAAAGGTTGTAGCGCGACTGGAAGTAAGCCGCACCGGGGCCCGACCAGCCGGGTGTATTGGAAGCCCAGATATTGGCCTGACCATACCAGAACACACCCAGCGGGTCGTTCTGAACGCCAAGCACCTGCCAGGTTACGCCACCATCGGCGCTGTACTGAATAAAGCCGCCATCACTTCCGAAATCGGTGGAGTACCACTGCCAGAAACGCATCTGCACACTCGAAGCCGACGAGAAGTCGAAGAACGGTGTATAGAGATATTCCATACTGTTTGACTGATACGCACCGTTGAGGTTTACCTCCCAGGCATTGGGCGCAGTGTGTGCATTGGTAATGTAGGGTGCAGCGGGTGTACCCAGTTCCCACGAGGGTGTATAGGTATTTTGCGCGGCAAAGAATGTGGAAGGCCCGTCGAAGTTATCGGAGAAGGGAACAGGGAGCAGCGGAATGCCTGTAGAGTTTTTGCAGGCACTGTCGTTGGTCAGGTCGCCGTCGTTGGGCAGCGATGTCCAGGCACAAATTGTAAACTGGCCGGTGGGCGCAGTAAACTGTGTGGTGAAGGTGAAGTTGGTGCTGGCATTGGGGGGAAGGTTACCTGTCCAGGTTTGTGTAACAGGAGTGTTTGCACCCACCTGATACGTTACCGGAATTGAGGTAAGCGTATTGATACCCACGTTGCGCAACTGAACCTGCACGGTAGCCTGCGAGTTTGCGGCCTGCTGCGAGGCTGGCTGCAAAATGTTCATCATCATTACATCAAACGGCTGCGGTTCGTATATACGCACCTGATCGAGGAATACGCCCGAACCGTTGAGGTAATTGTCATACACTTTCGCTTCAAAATCAATGGTAAGCGAGCTGGCAGGCAGGAACGACGAGAGATCGTAACGGTAAGAAGTGTATGGGCTGGTAGCGTTGTTGGGCTGGAAGTGCGGAGTAATCATGTTGCCGTTCACCTTCACGCGGAAATTGGTGTATTCATTTCCGAAATTGTAAAGGAACTGGGCATCAAACTCAAGCACCAGATTATTGTATGTAGCCGTATTCACCACCAGACGCAGGTTTGAGCGGTGTTCTTCGCTCTGTGTGGGCTGCCAGATGTAGCTGGGCGAGGAGATAATGGTATCTGACCCAAAATCCCAGTTGCCAGAGAATATAGCATCCATTACCGCTCCCTGCGAACCTACATTGGCCGCCGCTGTGGAAAGGTTTACCTGTCCATACGTGCTGCCGGTTACGCAGAAATCGTTGAGGCTGGTTGCTGCTTCAAAGCCATTGAAGTAGGGTAGGTTTACCGGTGCAATGGCCAGGAAGGTGTAGGTAAGTGTATCATTCAGCAGGAAGCCGTCGTTGGTAAGTGAGGTGTAAACCGTAATGGTGTGTGTGCCTGCAGTTACGTTAAACGGTGTGGCAAAGTTGAATGTGTCTGTTTGCGAGGGAACAATGGTGCCTGTGTACTGCTCGGTTACCGGTGTGCCGTTATCGATTACGTAAGTCACGTTCATGGGACCAACAATGTTTTGCGAGCCATCGTTGAAAATAGCTACCGACACGTTGTTTGAACCAATGGCCACGCAACCGCTTACATCGGGCACCACCACGGCATCCATTTCTGCATCCTGCGGAGAGGGAAGGCGAATCAGGAAATCATCAATAGAATAACCGTCATACTGCACCGAACCATCGGAGGTAAAGATGAATTTAAACTGCACAGGGCCTACCACGTTGTTCAGTACGCTCAGGCGGTATTCCGACTGTACCCAGCCACTGCTCTGTCCTTCCCATCCCGGCAGGTTGGAAGAGAGCAACGAGGGATAGGTGTACCAGTTAATGGCGTTCGGATCAACCACGTTGCCCAGCAACTGCCAGGTGTTGCCGTCGGTGGTGTATTCAATGCGCACACCATCCCATGAATTTTCGGCATTATAGTTATGCCAGAAACTCATTTTGGCATTTACCGCCTGCGAAAAATCGAACACCGGCGTAAGCAACTGCGTATTTGCACCGGGCCCGTAAGCCGAAGTGAGATTAACGTCCCATGCATTTACACCCGAATACGCTCCGGTGGTTGCACCAAAGGCCGGTGTGCCGTACTGCCAGTTGGAGGTGCCCGAAGGTGTTTGTACCGTCCAGAGTCCGTTATTTGTTTCAAAATTATCGAAGAACGGGAAAACGATACCGGCAAAAGCCACAAACTGCCGGCATCCCGATGTGGGTGCAGTAGCAGTATTGGCTGCGGGCGAAGCATCGAATGCGGTTACGTAATAACATACCGTATCCGAATCGCTTACTGTGGGAATGATGCCCACCCAGGTAGTGCCGGTGGTGTTGTTCATACCCACCGCCTGCTGCGGACCGCCGTTTACGGTATAGTAAACAGTGGCGGTGTCCACGCCGGAGGCGTCGGTAATACTTGTTGTAATGGAGAAGGGCCCGAGCGAGAAAAGGTTGTTGAGGTAAATCGGGCTGATGTAGGTAATCACCGGCGGGTTAAGTTCCGACGGGGCCACCGTTACTTCGATATTATCGAGCAGCCAGCCATAAGCACCGTTGGGGCCGTTGTTGTTTCCGTCGTTCAGTTTGAAACGGATCATTACGTTGGCCGCATTGCCGCAAAGGTTTGAAATATCGAAGGTTTCGTGCTGCCACCAGGTATTGCTGGGCACGGCCGCATCCTGACCCGGCTGCCAGTTGCTGTAAGAACCGGCGCAGAAACGGTTGTTGATGGTGGCAAACTGCCCTGTACCGAGGTAGTTGGCACCTACTACCGGCTGCCAGGTATTTCCGTTGTCGTTGGAAACTTCAAGGCGGGCATTGTCGAAGAACTGAATCTTACAGATCTGGTCGAAATCGAGCAAAACGAAAGAATTTCCCAGCGTACTGAACGAAATGGTAGTGAGCTTGGAAGAATCGTTTAGTGCTATCTGGTTGCGGTAACTTCTTAAACCACCGGCCTGATAGGTTGTGTTTGAACTCCAGGTAGGGTTACCTGAGGAGGTTACGGAGTCTGCTGTTTCAAAATCTTCGTGAAACACCAGTGTTTGCGCGCCTGCAGTTAATGCAGCAATCAGTCCGCAAACGAGGAGTAATGTTTTTTTCATGTAGTCTGGGTATTGCCTTAACCCAAAGATAATGAAAGAACATATCATAAAGAAACCTCCTGCGTGTTTTATCCGTAAACCGGAAGTTCAAGCCGGATATGCAGGGTATGAAACGGGGAAATCGGGGTTAGGATAAAAAGAGGATTTACTGCCTGTTTCGAACGACTATACTCAAGAACAAGGCAATGTAAATGTAGGATTATCTTGTTTCCTTAGCGATTTGCCTAATCATTAGTTCCTGCTGTGTGTAGTTTACAAGCATTTTACTCACTACCATATACAGACTGTCAGAATATATTTTGGCCATAAGCACCTGCCTTTGGGTATTGTTTATAAAGTACAAATTATGGTTGCCTTTAAAAATTGAAGTAACCCAATTCAATTCCAACTTATGCTCCTGCGATGGCATTTCAGAAAACAAGTAAGTGCCGTTTCTTCGATTGGTGATGGAATCTGATGTACAGTTAAAACGAATAACCTCCGGAACTGTGCAGGCTCCTGTTTTATCAAAGGAGATGGCATTATTACCAAGACAGTATTTTATATTATTCCCTTTGTAAATAAGGGTATCAATTACCCAAAGTCCGGTAATATTTCTTTTTGCAATACTTTTCTCACAGGAAAAAAAGTGAATACAGCAAGCCAGTGCAATTATGCTGATTAAACCTTTGAAATTCTTTTTCATAAAACGGTTAAACAGGTGGTGTAGCAGAAAATATGAAATCCAATAATAAACAAAAACGCCTGTAGTTTTACCTGGCCGGCCTCAATGCCACAAGCCACGGAGCACGGTTGAAGTAGAAACTAATACCCACACTGTGCACCGGCGTGTTAGTTTGATTTTGCAGTGATAAGGAATATTTGCACTGTAAAATAAACATATAAGTGACACCCAATTCTAAACTCACGCTACCCTGTCCATTGAAAAACCAGTTGCCCGCCAAACCCGTTACAATTCCAAAATCTGTGGATGATACCTGTCGCATAAAATTATACCCCACACCTGCTCCCCATTGCAAATTATCTGTCCGATTATATTGCGAAAGTATATTGGTAAATATTATGTGTGTAAAGACAGGTTCGGATACTTTGGATTTTCGATAACCAGAGAGGGAATAATTGGCTCCTGCAAAGAATTCATGAAATGGACTGAATGATCGTGTATATCCAAGTTGAAATCCGGCACCGGATAGATATGGCTCGTTTCTGGCGTAAGTAATAAGCGGCAAAAGGAGCACCGCACTTACAAAAAACAGTTTTCGAAATACACAGGCTCTCATGAGATTAATTTTCAGTATCAAAGAAACCACATAATCTGCAGTAATGAAATATGCCTTACTAAAGCGATGTGTTTATGCAGTTCAATTTCAGCATCTGAACTAAAATTCAAAAGCCCTCCGGCAAAATGCCGGAGGGCTTTCCTGTTACAAAACGAAACAGAGTTACGGCTCTGTGGCGTTTTTATCGATTAACCACTACTTTGATGGTCTGAGACATATTTCCTGTAGCCACGCGCACGAAATAGATTCCGTTTTCCCACGTAGTTACATCGTAGTTGAGAATGTTGCTGCCGCTGTTGAGCGAACGGTTTTCCTCGATGAGGAGCTTACCGGTCATATCGAAAGCGGTAATCTGTACGTCGGTGTTTTCAACCAGGTTAAGGTTAAGGTTGAACTGCTCGCCGGTGGGGTTCGGATACAGGGTGATGCTGTTAATCTGCTGCTGCTCCTGAACACCTACGAAGAACGGAATTACCTGGGTGATGGTGTCGGTGCAACCCTGTGCGTTGGTTACCACGAGGGTTACGGTGAAGTTGCCGCTGCTGAGGTAAACGTGCTGGGGTGCGGCAGCAGATGAACTGGTGTTGTCGCCGAAATCCCAGTTGTAAACGGTACCGCCGGTTGACGAGTTGGTGAAGGTTACAATGTTGTTAATGGTAGAGAAGGTGAAACCGGCTGTGGGAGCAGGATTTACCGCCACGGTAACGGGAGCCGAAGCACCTACGCCGTTGCAGGCATTGGCGTTGGTAACAGTTACGGTGTAAGTACCGGCTGCCGAAACTGTGATGCTTTGTGTGGTGGCACCGGTGCTCCAGAGGTAAGTATCAGCAGGGCTTGAGGTGAGGGTAACGGTTTCGCCGGGGCAAAGTGTGGTGCTGCCGGTGGCCTGTACGGTGGGCGTGGGCGAATTGCTTACTGAAACCTGAACCGGGTTTGAAGTAGCGGTGCAACCGTTGGCATCAGTGTACACTACCGAGTAGCTGCCGGAGGTGGTTACTGTGATGTTCTGACTGGTAGCAGTGGTGCTCCAGGTGTTGCCCATGGCCTGGCTCGATGAAAGCACTACGCTGTCGCCGGTGCAGAATGTGGTGGGGCCGCTGGCGGTAATGGTGGGCGAAGCCGGGTTGGCATTTACGGTAACGGTGGTAGTTGCCGAGGTGGCGCTGCAACCATTGGCATCGGTAAACATTACGGTAAATGAACCAGAGGCGTTAACTGTGATTGACTGTGTGGTGGCGTTATTGCTCCACATCAAACCCGAAGCCTGGCTGGCAGTAAGCTGAACTGAACCGCCGTTGCAGAAGGTTACAGGACCGTTGGCCGAAATGGTGGGCGTGGCAGGCAGTGCGTTTACAGTTACAGTGATACCGTTGGTTACAGCCTGACAACCGTTGGCTTTGGTTACGGTGCAAGAGTATGTACCGCTCTGAGTTACGTTGAGGGTGGCGGTGGTGGCACCGTTGCTCCAGAGATAAGTGGCTGCACCGGCAGTGGTGGCATCGAGTGTTACTGAACCGCCCTGGCAGAAAGTGGTGGCACCCTGTGCGGTGGCAGAAGCAGTGAATACGTTGTTGATGGCCGCATTGTAAGGCTGGTTGCCCGGATCAAATTCCGACCAGCAGGCCATCCAGTTGCCCGAAGTACCGAAAGCTCCAATGTAGGTGGTGGGTGTGAAGAATGAGTTGCTCAGGTTGGGGTTGGTAAATGAAGCACCGCCGTTGAGGGGCGAAGTGGCGCTGATGAGCAGATCAGGATTGGTGAGGCTCAGGTTGTTGATACCGAGTGAAGCAGCGGTATTGATGGTCTGGTTGTTGAAACCCATTGAGGCAAACCAGGTGCTGATGTTGAATGCACCATTTACGTTGTTGGGGTTGGCTGCAGTAGAAGCAGCCAGGGTATCGGTCATCTGCACCAGTGCGTTGTTGCGGAACTGAAGATCACCCGCGGTGGCGTTGGTTTGTGTGGAAGCGCTTTCGATAAGCAAACCTGTGGGATAACCGGCAAACACCGAGTTGTAGGTGCAGGTGCGGGTATTGCGACGCAGGTGAAGCGCACGACGGTAGAGACTGTTAATGGTGCTGTTGAAGCAAAGCGGGCCATACACAGAAATGTTCGAGAAAATGGGCTGGGTAATGGGTGTGTTGCCGGTTCCGGTAGCGTCGTTGTCCGACTCAAAACCGTTTGAACCCGACTGGTCGGCGATGTTGGGATCGCGCATTACCACACCAAACTGGATGCTGCCTTTGAAACCGTTGTCGCTATCAAAATCATCGTCCCAGGCGCGGTAAGAAATAAGGTATTTGCAGTTTACAGTACCGCCAAACCACTCGAAAGCATCGTCGCCTGAATATGACACCTGAACGTGCTCGATAACGGTTTTGCGACCAACGCCGCCCATGGTGAGACCGTTAATTTCGCTGTTGGGCTGGAAAGCCACACCGGGATATTCGATACGTACATAACGAATAACACCCGAGCTGTCGTTGTCGTTGGGAGCGGCACCGCCACCATAAATAGCACCCACGCCACCTTCAATTACACCTTCGCCGGCAGCAGTGCCGTTGGCAGGGTTGGCAGGCAGGTTAACCGAAGCACGGCCGCAAAGAATGAGACCGCCCCAGTCGCCATAAGAGCGCTGGCCAACGGCTTTCTGCGAAGTAAATACGATGGGCTGATCAACAGTACCGTCGGCAATGAGTTTTGCATCGCGCTCAATAATCAGGGCACCTTTCGAAACGAAGTCGCCTTTGATAATTGTGCCGGGCTGAATGGTGAGTGTAACACCGGGCTTTACATATACCCAGCCGTTGAGCAGGTAAATATTGTTTGAGGTCCAGGTTTCATTGGCTGTAATGTTACCTGATTTAATGATCTGTGCATCGGCCGTAAAAAAGGCAGTTACTGCAAGACCAAGGGTAAGTAAAAACTTTTTCATGTTGTGTTTGCGTTTTGGTCGCGTGTGAGGTGATATTTCGCACGACAAAAGTATCGGCACAGTGTGACGTGACTGTAAAACTGACTTTATCTTAAACCGCGTTTCAGGTTATACCTGTGTAAACTCGGCATTAAAACAAAAGCGGCCCGATGGAGCCGCTTTTGATTAGTTCAGCAATTATAAAAATGCAATTATTGAGTAGTTACATCTTTGGGCTCAAGCAAACGCACGTTGATACCGAAGGTGAAATAGGCTCCGCGGCGGAAAGCCTGAATGCGTTGATCGCCGGTGCGTTCGAGAGTGCCGTTTGCATTGGCATCCTGAAGCATGAGGAATTCCATGTTAAGCAGATCCGACGCGTTGAAACGTACATCTATATTTTTGCGCTTGCCCATTGTTTTCACTACCGTGAAATCGAGCTGGTGACGGGGCATTTCGTAAATATCAGGAATATTGAGCGAAGGAATACCGGCAATAATTACCCTCGGGCCAACCACGTTGTAAGCGGTATTGATCTGCCAGCCGCTCGAATCGCTGGTCCAGAACAGACCAATATTCACCACATACGGCGACTGACCCATCATGGGACGACCCACATTGTCGGTTTCGCTGAGTTTGATGTCGCTGAAAATGTATGAGGCATTGGCCACCACACCAAAGTTGCGGATAATGGGAATACCAATGCTGTCCAAACGTTTGCGCACTTCAAACTCTACGCCGTAGTTGTTGGCCTGAAGGGCATTGCCCCAGGTAAACCCGCGCACACCACCCGAACCCAGGCCGGGGAAGAAGTAAATTTCGATGGGGTTGTTAAACTGCTTGTAGAAGAAGCCGAGGGTGATGTTTTCGCCCAGACGCGGGTAGAACTCGAAACGGAGATCGTAGTTGTTTACGTCGGGCGTTTTGAGCGAATCGTTGCCCTGATAAATACTGTTGAATACGAAATCGTAGAACGTAAGCGGGGCAATTTCGCGGAACTCGGGGCGGTTAATGGTTTTGCCGTAGGCCAGACGTACTTTGAAACGCTCGGTGGTGTTTATGGCAATGTTTACCGAGGGCAGCACCGAGGTAATGTCGTTGTTTACACGCACAGAGTCGCTCACATTGTTTGAACGGAAACTGAAGAGTTTTTGTACGTTTTGCTCCACTCGTACACCGCCGCTTACTTTTACGCGGGGCAATTCTTCGCCGGTATCTTTGCCTTTGAATTTTCCGAAAGGCAGTATGGCCATGAGGTATCCTGCACGAAGATTATTGGTAGCCACGTAAGAGTCGGAAAGTTTGGTGTCTTCGCCAATGAGTACGCCGTTGGTGGTGTTCAGGTTGGCTTCGGCAAATACCTGTTCCATGGGCGTGGAAAGCAGGTCGAAATTTCCGTATGTCTGGAACGAAGCGGCACGATAACCGAGGTTACGAATGGAAAAACCACGGATTTTATCTTCGAGATACACACCGCCTTTGAGGGTAAAGGTGTAAGCACCCGAATCGCCGAGCGATACAATCTGCTCTACGTTTGCCGTGGCAGCTTTCATGTCTTCCTGCATACTGATAAACAGACGGCCAAGGTAAAACGGAACGGCCTGAATGGGAATGTACAGGTTGTACGGATCAGATTCGGCAGAACCAAATGCTTTGTAGTAACGCGCACGGCGCCAGTCGGGTTCGTTGCGGCGGGCGGTGGAATAGGCTAATGTCCAGTCAACTTTGGTGTTGCCTTTGTTAAACTCATGTTCGCCGGTAAGCTGTCCGGTATAAATAAGACGCTGGCTGTAGCGGAACGAATATTCCCTGCGGTCTTCTCCGTTTTCGAACGAAGGGCCGCCACGGATAATGGTTTCGTTATCGCCAAGCTGGTTAAACAGGTTTTTGAACTCAATGCTGTGCTGCCCGTCTTTTCCGAAACGAACGGCGTTGTTCTGAATAAATGCCAGGCGTACACGGTTCTGGAAAGTGGTATCGCCGTAGGCAAAAATGGTATCGCTTATTTGTGTTTGCGGATCAAACACATTGTAATCGTACTGATTATTAATCTGCATCTGATTGGTGTTTGAATAACTTATAGAAGTTATGTTACCAATCTGATACTGTTTTTTGTTCTTGGTGAGTTTGCTCTGACGCACTGCCCAGGTAATGTTGAAACGCTGATCGGGCATGGCGGCCGATGTGGTGTAGTTCCAGGTGTTGGGCATTGATTTGGTGGCATCGAGCAGTTGCTGTGAAGAAAGCGATGGATCGAGCAGGTTGGAGGGGAAACCATTGGCCAGGCTGCGGCTTCCGGCACCAAAGCCAAATAAATCGGCTGTGCCGCCGCGGTTCATGGAAAAAGGCTCAAACGTGGTGCCAGCGCGGTAACCTACTGAATAGCCAATGTTCAGGCTGGTCTGGTCGGGAATGTTGCGCGTGGTTAAGCGAATGGCACCACCCGAAAATTCGCCCGGCAAATCGGGTGAGGGCGTTTTGTAAATGGTAAAACGGTCGAGCATTTGTGTGGGCACCAGATCGAACGAAAAGGTTTTTACATCAGACTCCACCGAGGGCGTAAATACATTGTTGAGCAGCGTGGCATTGTAACGCTCCGACAGACCGCGTACAATTACAAAACGGTTATCCACCAGTGTTACGCCCGGCAGCGTACGCGCCACCTCGGCAGCCGACTGCGAAAATGTCTTCTGCATTTCGGCAGCCGGTTTATTGTCTTCGGTTTTGTCGGAATTACGGGTGTCTTGCACCGCGCTTACCACACCCGAAATGGAGCGTGTGCCCCAGATGGTAGCTATGTTTATGGTATCGCCCACAGTAAGGGGCATCATTTCCATATTTACAACCGACTGTTTTCCGGCCTCCACCACCACGTTTTTCACCACAAAGGGCTGCATACCGAGAAATTTGCAGGTAACCGTATAGGTGCCCGGTTTTACCGAAGCCTTATATTTACCATCGAAATCGGTAATACCTACCATCCGGGTACTGTCTATGAGGATGGAAGCACCGATAACCGGCTGGCGGTTTTCTTTTTCGAGCACGACCCCGGCAATGGTGCCGTTTTGTGCCGCCGCAGTAAGACTTACAAACAATACTGCCCAGGCAGCAAAAACGTTTTTGAACATTTGATTCATTTCGGGTCTGAATTACCGCGCAAAGAAACCGCTACACCGTGACGCAGGGGTTACCGTAAAATGAATTTGGTGTTAACTCCCGGGGGGCAAAACAAATGTTTGCACTATATTAACTTAAAGGTGTGTTAACATGCCGGATTAACCAGAGTCCGTACATTTGTGGCGGAAAAGACAACTATGTCAACACAGACCCATAAATTATTGCTGGTGGACGATGAGCAGGATATTCTCGAATTCCTGACTTACAACCTGCGAAAAGAAGGCTATCACGTTTCGTCGGCCACAAATGGTGACGAGGCCCTTACCATAGCCCGCCGGGAGCTGCCCGATCTGGTGCTCCTTGACGTGATGATGCCCGGCCTGGATGGCATTGAAGTATGCCGCGAACTCCGTCAGATGCCCGGAATGAGCGACGTACTCATTGCTTTCCTTACTGCACGCGCCGAAGATTACTCACATATAGCAGGTTTCGAAGCCGGGGCCGATGATTACATCAACAAGCCCATCAAGCCGCGCGTACTCATAAGCCGCATAAAAGCCCTGCTGCGCCGCGCTCCCAATGCCAACAACAACGAGGCAATAGACATGGGCGGCATACGCATCGACCGCGAAAGCTACCTGGTTTACAAAAACGATCAGCAGATTTCGCTTCCCCGCAAGGAATTCGAACTTATTGCCCTGCTTGCCACCAAACCTGGAAAAGTTTTTACCCGCGAAGAAATCCTGAACAATGTTTGGGGCGGCGAAGTCATTGTTGGCGATCGCACCATCGACGTTCACATTCGCAAACTCCGCGAGAAACTGGGCGAAGAATTTATCAAAACAGTAAAAGGCGTAGGCTATAAATTTGAGTTCTGATCGCCCTTTTACTAATCAATACTAATCGAATGCCATCCTGCGGGGTGGCATTTGATTTTTGAAGGCAACTATCCTCACAATATGTCGTCTGTACCAAAAAATACTTAAACTATTGGTTTAGGTGTTCTTGATTTATTATATTTATTCCTTACAAACCTCAGTATAATGCAGAAGTTACTTATTCTGTTTTTCCTTGCTCCCCTTTCCGTTCTTGCAAACGACTCGATACCGGATAAAACCCGGCATCACGAACTCGGAATAAATGCAACCCTGCTGCTGAAACAAGTGGTGAATTTTTCACCCACTACTTTAACAATGTTGCCTTATCAGGTTACCTATAAATATATCACAGGAAAAAGAGCCTGGCGGACAGGCATTGGCATTAATATTTCCCGGCAGTCAGGTCGGGTTCGCGAGTTTAACACACCCGTAAATTATTACCCGTCAAGGTCAACCTATTTTAACACTACTTCACTGGATTTCAGGGCAGGATATGAATTTCAGATACCTATCGAGAAACGTTTTTGCGGGTATGTGGGTTTTGATGCCGTAACAAGCCTGAGGAACGAAAAATCATTTTCAGTAACTATTACTGACAATCTTCCCAGTAATTTCTTTTACAATACCACTTCTGTAAATGAGCAAAACATAAGTGCCGGTGGCGGAGCTGTGGCAGGATTTCAGTTTTTTCTCACAAAGCGAATCAGCTTATTTACCGAAACACCAATTTATCTTGTCTGGACGAAATCTGATTCCCAGACAGTAAGTACAACCGACACTTATTTTGGCTCCGGAATAACCACACAGGTAATACGTGACACCAGTGATTTTGCGGTACTTGATTTCAATATCATCCTTCCCGTAACGCTTTATTTATCCATGCGTTTCTAAACCCAAACGGACATGAAGAAGTTTATTTCTCCTCAGAAACTCATTATCGGAGTGCTTTTTTTGGGCACGGGCATTTCACTTCTTTCTACTGCTTCCTGCAGAAAAGAAGAAGAAATTCCGCTCACCAATCAAAGTCCGACTCCCGATTTATCGGTTCAACACAGCTATTTCTTCGCTTCATTTGAGTCTAATGCGAAGGCTAGATTAGGCCGGGTGCTATTCTACGACAAAAATCTTTCGTTGAATAATTCTACATCCTGCGGTTCATGCCACAAACAGCAGCACGGCTTTGCGGACAATATGCAATTTAGCAGAGGATTGATGGGTAAACTTACCACCCGAAATACTTCAACTCTCCTGACCCCAGGATTTAACAGTAAACTGTTTTGGGACGGACGTGCCCCAAATATTGAAACTGCAATGCTTATGCCTGCGCTGAATCCTGATGAAATGCACGCAATCGATGTGCAGTTGTTGCCAGAAAAGTTATCCAAACTGAATTATTATGACCAACTTTTTATGGATGCTTTTGCGACAACTGAAATAACGGTTCCGCGAATTCGTGAGGCTTTAAATACCTTCTTTTTAGCTCTGGTTTCAACAAATAGCCGCGCCACTCCTTTCTGGGGTTCAAATCTTACTCAGGAGGAAAGAATGGGCGAGCAGATTTTTCATGGTAAAGGCAAATGCTATAATTGCCACAACGGCAATGATTTTGGTGGCTATGAAGCTACATTTGCCAATATTGGTCTTGATTATACTTACAACGACCCCGGACGGTTTGCTGTTACCGGAGAAAATTATGACAAAGGGCGATTCAAGGTACCGGCTCTTCGAAACGTAGCTGAATCGGCACCGTATATGCACGACGGTCGTTTTAACACCTTGCGTGAAGTAATTGACCATTATGATCATGGCATTAAGACCAATGACCAGGTTTCGCCTTATCTGCGAAATTTACCGCAATCTTTTTTCAGCAATATCACGTTTCCTGTTGCAGATGTTAACGCATTAGATGCGAGTATGTATCCTGTTCAGTCTCTCGGCCTCTCAGAAACTGAAAAACAACAGCTCGAAGCCTACCTCCGCGCCATGAGCGATCCTGTTTTGCTCAATCATCCGAAATATTCCGATCCATTCCGCCACCAATAAACGCCCCAAAACGCCGCCCGCAAAGCGGCGTTTTTCTTTACCTTTTTATTAATAATGCCGGGATGCCCCCTGTATTATTGAAACGAATCACAGATATTTGCGACAGCGAACCCTTGGCGGCTTCATGAAACAACTTTCTACCCGTGCCATTGCATTACGAATAGGCCTGTGCTGTGCAGGTGTGGCGGGCGCGGTGTTTATTGTGGCCGCAAAAGGCGATACACCCAACTTCTGGCTCAAACTCCTGCTGCTTTCAGGACTCACTTTTCTGAGCGGCTACCTGCTTTCGGCGTTTCTCATCCGCGATTTTATCAGCTTTCGCATACGCACGCTGTATAAAACGCTGTACAATGTAAAACAGCAACGCGACGAACCGCTGAACCTGCCCGTTACCGGCGACGATCTTATTTCGCAGATGCAGCGCGAAGTGGCCGACTGGATGAAAAACCGTTCGAGCGAACTCGAAGACCTTAAAAAACTCGAAACCTACCGCCGCGAATTTCTGGGCAATGTATCGCACGAACTGAAAACACCCATTTTTAATATTCAGGGATACATTACCACGCTTCTCGACGGCGGACTGGAAGACGAACAGATAAACCGCAACTACCTGCAGCGCGCCGAGAAAAGTGTGGAGCGCATGATTGCCATTATAGACGATCTCGAAGCCATTTCGCGTCTCGAATCGGGCGAACTTACACTCGAACCCGAAGAATTCGACATTGCCGACCTCATGCGCGAGGTAATGGATGCCCAGGAAATGAAAGCCGGCAGCCGCAACATTACGCTGAAATTCCGCGAAAACTACAAACCCGTGCGCGTATTTGCCGACAAGCAGCGCATACGACAGGTGCTTACCAACCTTACCACCAACTCCATAAAATACGGCAAAACCGACGGACAAACCGAAGTGCGCTTTTACGACATGGACGACCACGTACTGGTAGAAGTGGCCGACAACGGCATTGGCATTGCCCGCGAACACCTGTCGCGTTTGTTTGAGCGTTTTTACCGTGTTGACAAAGGCCGCTCGCGCGATCAGGGAGGAACAGGTTTGGGACTGGCCATTGTAAAACACATACTCGAAGCACACGGCCAAACCATAAACGTGCGCAGTACCGAGGGTGTGGGCTCTACTTTTTCGTTTACCCTTCCGCGCCGGGCCGCTAAAGCCGTTTAGTACCGCGCTGCACAAGGCTTACGCGTTTTTCATCTGATTTTTTGAAAACTACCTGTTCTGTCTTCATCGGGCAGGAATGTATCTTTACCCCACTTCAAAACCCAATTCAGCTTAACACATGAAGAAACTTTTCCTTTCCATCACGCTTCTGCTGGCACTTTCAGGCCTCCGTGCCCAGCAGCCTGCGCATTGCGGCACCATGGACGTTCATGCACAGCACCGTTCCAATCCGCAAAACCTTGCCGGCATGATGCAGGCCGAAACTGCTGCCCGTGAATGGCGCGAAAACCATCCGTCGGGTGTAATGCAGCGCAGCGGCGGCAATCCGGTGCTTACCATTCCGGTGGTGGTGCATGTGCTTTACAAAGATGCCACGCAAAACATCACCGATCAGCAGATCAATTCGCAGATTGCCGTGCTCAACGAAGATTTCCGCGCCATGAACGCCAACATCAGTTCATTGCCTCCTGTGTTCGACACACTGGCAGCCGATGTGGAAGTGGAGTTTTGTCTCGCCAGCCTCGATCCCAACGGTAATCCTACCAACGGCATTACCCGCACTTCCACCACTGGCGGCTTGATTCTGGGCTACTTCAATCCGTTTACCGAAGATGCCAAGTTCGACTCCACCGGAGGCAAAAACGCCTGGCCCACCGATCGTTACCTGAACATCTGGGTTTGCGAACTTTTCCCCGGCCTGTTGGGCTATGCACAGTTTCCCGGCGATGATCCGCTTACCGACGGCGTGGTAATTACCTACACCGCATTCGGCACCATTGGCACAGTTACAGCGCCCAGCATACTCGGCCGCACCACCACGCACGAAGTGGGTCACTGGATGGGTCTCTACCACATCTGGGGCGACGACAGCGACTGCACCACCGGCAGCGATTCCATTGCCGACACACCCAACGCCTCATCAGCCTCACAGAGCGACTGCCAGACCACCCGCAACAGTTGCAACAACGAAGATCCCTGGTGGGGTGTAATTGATCCGCCCGATATGGTGCAGAACTACATGGACTACTCGCACGACTCGTGCATGGCCATGTTTTCGAAAGGGCAGAAAGTGCGTATGCACTCTTTCCTGTATGGCGATGCACGCCGTTTCGCGCTGTTCAGTTCCACCGCAGGCTGTGCGCCGCAGGGAGTAAATGAGCATCAGTTTCAGCTTGCCGATTTCTTCAGCATCTATCCCAATCCCACACAAGGCGTGGTAAACGTATCATATTACGGCCACGAAAACGCACAGATGAACATTGAAGTACTCGACCTGAACGGACGCACAGTAAGCGCGTTTACTACCAGTTCGTACAACTATACCATCGACCTGAGCAATTTGCCCGCCGGTGTATATGCCCTGCGTTTCAGCGGCGAGGCCGGTGTGGCGGTGAAGCAGGTGGTGATACAGTAATTGAAGGGTAATTTTTTAGTAGTTTGTTTGCCTTGCGGCGCACCTTGCTGAATCGGGTGCGCCGCTTTATTTCGACAGGCTCAATAAGACAGGCTTAATTTCGACAAGCTCAATTTCGACAAGCTCAATTTCGACTGGCTCAATTTCGACTGTTCCAATATACGTGCCGCCGGGGGCTTCGACGGACTCAGCCGCCGGGGAGCATTGTACTTTCCGGTGGCTTCGACAGGCTCAGCCGCCGGGGAGCATTGTACTTTCCGGTGGCTTCGACAGGCTCAGCCGCCGGGATTGTAATTATGCTAAAGGGGAAATTAAAAACACTATTTCTTTGCGGTGATTGAGCTTGTCGAAATCACAGCGATGCAATACTCAAATCCGAAACGATAATCCAACACTCAGATCACCTGCGGTGATTGAGCCTGTCGCGGTGATTGAGCCTGTCAAAATCACAGCGATGCAATACTCTAATCCGAAACGATAATCCAACACTCAGATCACCTGCGGTGATTGAGCCTGTTGCGGTGATTGAGCCTGTCGAAATCACCACAATGCAATACTCAAATTCAAGACGATAATCCATTACTCAGATCCCTTGCGGTGATTGAGCTTGTCGAAATCACAGGAATGCAAAGCTCAAATCCGAAATGATAATCCAATACTCAAATTCAAAACGATATTTCAAAACTCAATTCATACTCCCCGAAACCAACTCCTCCACCGCCCCGCTCAGCCACTGCGAATCAATACCCACCGAAAGCGGCGCAATATTCTCCACCTCTTCCAATGCCTGCGCCAGATTAAACTGGCTCTGCTCCTGCATCACAATACGATTTTGTGCGGCGAGGGTTTGCGCGAGATATTCCTGCTCGGTTTGTCCGGGTGCGGGAACGGCTATGAAGCGGCAGCCCACGGCGGCGGCATCGCAGAGCGTGGAATAGCCGGAGCGGCTGATGACGCAGTGTGCGGTTTCGAAAAATTGCTGTAACTCGGCAGTGGGGAGATGCGGATAAACTGTGATGTTTTTATCGGTCACGGGCCCGCTTTTCTGGCCGGGCATTCCGCGCACGAGTATGCAGGGGCGATTGATCTGATGCAGCTGCGGCACAAGCAGGCGTTCGAAAAGCGTGCGCTGCGGCTCGGGGCCGCTGAGCAAAACGAGAAGGTGTGTGGCCGGCGATTTTGTGGCGGGTGAGTGAAAGCGGGTGAGCGGGCCGATGAAGTGCTGCGGAATTTTAAGTGCGGGGCCATCGTGCGAAAGTGCGCCGGAGAGGTTGCCTGCGCCGGGAAGATCGGGAATCCAGATCTGCTGGAAACGCCCCAGCATACGGCGGTTGAAGGTGGCCGCCATGCCAAAGCCGGGCGGCGTTTGCAGGTGCAGCTGGTGCGTAATGCACACACTGGGCACACGGTCGCTGCGAATGCCGAAACGGTTGTCGGAAATTACAGCCGTGTAATTGCGCTGGCTGATGAGTGTGTCGAGCTGGTGATACTCGGCCCTCATGACGCGCATTACGCGGGGCGTTTGCATGAGCAGGTGCCAGCCGCGCATACCGTTTGCGGTGTAGGTAATGCCGTATTCGGGAAGCGTATGCAGGGTGAGTTGCGGAAATTCGCGGCGCAGAAAGGCTATGCCGCTGCCCGATGCGCCAAGCTCTACCTCGGCTCCGGCCTTTAGCAGCGCATGTATTACCGGCACGCAGCGGGTGGCGTGGCCAAGTCCCCAGTCGAGCGGGGCTAAAAAAATGCGTGCAGGCATGTTTTCAAAGATAGTGTTTCGCCGAGGGTTTTTATTTTTGCAGCGTTATGGCCAAAAACAAGCTGTTCCGCTTCCGCGAAATGAAAACCATGCCCAACGTGGCTGAGTTTATGCACACCGATATTGCCCAGGGCCCGCTCAAACTTAAAGGACAGTGGAACAGCGGCTACTTTAAAAACAACCACCCGCTGGTGCTCGAACTGGGCTGCGGCAAAGGCGAATACACGGTAAATCTGGCCAAACGCTATCCCGAAAAAAATTTCATTGGCATAGACGTAAAAGGCTCGCGCATGTATGTAGGTGCGCGCGACGCGCTGGATAATGAAATGAAAAACGTGGCCTTTCTGCGCACGCGTATCGACTTTATTACTTCGTGCTTTGCCGAAAACGAGGTGGACGAAATCTGGATTACCTTCCCCGATCCGCAGCCCCAGAAACCGCGCAAACGACTCACCTCGCACCTGTTCCTCTCGCGCTACCGCCATTTTTTAAAGCCGGGCGGCATCATTCACCTCAAAACCGACAGTGTGCTGATGCACGATTCGACGCTGGAAGTAATTGCACAAGGCAAACACGAATTGATTGAAGCATCGCGCAATATTTACCACGACGGCATTGCGCGCGATTTGGTACTTACCGAAATTCAAACCACTTACGAGAAAAAGTACCTGGCAGCAGGAAAGCCGATTACGTATCTGAGTTTCAGGCTTGGAGAAGAGAAGTTATTTTAATGAACAGGCGGTACTTAAACTAGCCCGGATTGCAGCGGAAATTTGCCAAAACAAAAAATAGCAGAATCCCCCTTCGAGGTCTTTTTTGACCTCGAAGGGTTGCAGCAACAGATTGTTTTTTGTTTTGGCAAATTGTAGCGTAAAGCCGGAGGGAAAGGTATTTTATTGCTTCCCCGTTTCGCTCCAACTAATTTTATTAGAACTCATCTCAAAATTACTTTTCGAGATTTTTCCAAGTATTTTTCGCTATGGCGAGCATCTTTTCGCAGGGCATAGTTGGCGACTCTGTCTAAGAAAAGAAGAGATGCCAGAGCGAAAAAGACGCAGCGAAAAATCCGGAAGTGTAATTATGAGATGAGTTCTATAATCAATCCAGCTTCGGCAACGACAACTTATACCTCACCGCCACAATACGCACCCCCGCAATAAGCACCATACCGCACACCGAGCACACCTGCGGAGGCACTCCAAAATAATCGAGCAGTACATACAGCGAAGCCCCCGCCAAACAGGCAGTGGCATAAATTTCCTTGCGGAAAATGAGCGGCGTTTCGTTGAGCAGCGTATCGCGTATTACCCCGCCAAACACAGCCGAAAACATACCCAGCATAATGGCCGCCAGCGGATTTACCCCGGCCAGCAACGATTTCTGCACCCCGAGAATGGTATAAACCGAAATGCCCAGCGTATCGAAAATAAACAACGTGCGCCGCAGTTTGGCCAGCACATTGCGAAATACAACCGACACAATTACGCCCGCCCCAATGGCAATTACGTAATGCGCATCGCGTATCCACGCCAGCGGGTGGATGTCGAGCATAATATCGCGCAGTGAGCCGCCGCCAATGGCCGTAATAAAACCTGTGAATGAAATTCCAAACCAGTCGCGGTGCATTTTCTGATCGGATGCCGCCAGCGCACCCGACATGGCAAACATGAGTGTGCCGAAAAGATCGAGGTAATACGGAAAGTGAAGCATGGTTGTAAGCTGGGCAGGCGCATCAAAATTAGAAAGGAACGGTAAACTGAGGTATTATTTTTGATGAATTCTGCTGCTTTTTTGCCATACATATAAAAACACTTGCAAAATATGGGCAAAGCAACCTACATTCATGCACATTTCTCCGTATTGATTTATGAAAGCACTTCTTCTCGCCTTTTCTTTTTGTGTGTCGCTTGCGCTGCAGGCGCAATTGGTAATTATCCGCAATGCCAATATCATTCCCATACATACCGATACGGTGCTTGTTGGCCAGACGGTGGTAATTGAAAAGGGAATCATAAAAAGCATTGGCCCGGTAGCCGAAATTCCGGCCGATGCGCAGGTGATAAACGCCAACGGCATGTTCCTCACACCCGGCCTCATGGACATGCACGCGCACTTAGACAACGATTTTCCGCGCTACGATTATTACCGCTACAGCATGGCCTGCGGCGTTACACTGATGCGTTCGATGCGCACCATAGAAAGCGACCGCGAACAGCGCGACAAGATAGAAAAAGGCGAACTCACCGGCCCGCACCTCTGGCTCACTGCCCCGCCCGTGAGCGGCGATTCGAGCTGGAATACAGCCAAAATTTTCAACACCGTGGCCGAGGCAAAAACCAAAGGCTACACCTGCATCAAATACCTCGGCGGACTCGACTCGCTGCAGTTTGCACAATTAGCCACCATTGCCAACAATGCCGGTTTACGCATTGCCGGCCACACACCGCCCGGCGGACTGACACAGGCCATTGCCACCAAAATGGCCAGCATCGAACATGCGCCCGCACTCTTCAGACTTGCACAGGCCGACACCGCCACACAACGCAAAATCATACGCGAAATGGCCATTGCCGGAGTGGCATTTTGCCCAAACCTGCATCATTATAACCTCGTTTACAATATGTACACGCCCTACGAACGCGAGTCGATGGCCGGACTGAAAATTGTTCCGAAAAACATGCTCGCCGCCTGGGACAAAAGCCTGACCTCCACCTGGAAATATATGGACAGTGTGGGCTTTACCGTGGACAAGCAAAAGCAGCGCATGGGCAGTTTCGGCAAACTCATTCCACTGCTCCACCGCGAAGGCGTAGTACTGCTTTGCAGCCCCGATGTGGGCGAATACAATGTACCCGGCTACGCCATGGCCGAGGAAATGATGCAGTTTGTGCGCTACGGCCTCACTCCTTATCAGGCATTGCGCACCGCCACCATAAACCCTGCGCATGTACTTGGCGAATACAAACGCGGCACGGTAGCCGTGGGCAACTATGCCGATCTGGTGTTGCTGCCGGAAAATCCGCTGAAAAATTTGCGTGCTTATCAGTATGCACGATATACTATTGTAAAAGGCAAGGTGTATAGCACACGTAAGCTGCGTAAGGGAAAATATGTGCCGTGAAAAAAATAATAAGGAGCGAACCTGAATCACTTCTAAATACGGTATGGCTCCCGCTTTCCGCTGCAATCAACTAAAACAAAAAAACTAATTGTATTAACCCCTTCGAGGTCTTCGGAGACCTCGAAGGGGCAGCCGTCGTATTTTTTGTTTTAGTTGATTTCCGCTGCAATCGGGGCTGGAAATTCAATTGGTCAGGTGTTTCAAAGCGATGTCCGATCAGGTCTTAATTATTACAAATAAATCAAAACAGAATATCACCAGGAAGAAATATCAAAGCTTTTTTTCACGTAATGCTGTAAGCCTTCAATCTCATCTTTATTCCAATTCAACTTAACCAATGATTTGACCTCATCAATCAAGTCTGGTCTATTTAATTCGAGAATAAACATTACAGGTATCCATGAAACCTTAATAAATCCAAAGAATACCTCTTCCCTATTACTCTTATCAACAATTTGTTCCTTAATGAAAGAAAACAAATCAGGGTCAGAATTCAACCTGAAACAAAGCTCGGTGAGGATGATACTTCTTTTATACGCATGAGCACCATCTATTTCTTTAATTAAGTCTTGAGTCATCATTTCCTGCCATGCAGGTATTCTGGAAAAAATCTTACTCATATTTTTATCATTTGACAGGTCAAGCCATTTTTTCATTTATACATATTCAGAAAAATGCTGAGTTAGTGGCTCTGAGTACCCAATAGGATTTTTGACGAAAGAAGCCATCAACCTTTCCTTCGTATCCTTTGTGAGCGAAGCCCAGATATTATATGTAATAGGCTGAATATCAACATCAATAATATTTGAATTAAGTACTGTTGCCTTTAACTCTTTTATTTCTTCTTTAGTTGATTCAGTATATCGAATATATTCCATGTACCAAATTAATCCTGATGCCGATTTATCAGCAAAAAAACGCCAGGCATCATCAATTGATGCCGGGCTTTTAATATTCAATTTCGACTTGCATTGATCAAAATAATTGGCAATATCGAGCATTACTTCAGGGATTCCCGAAAGATTAAAATTTACAATGGCAACTTCCCCACTCTGAGTAACAAAACGTTTTATACCATAACCATAATCAGGAATTTCATGCACAAAATGGACAAGTTGCGCGTCCTGTTTGGAGAGAATCGTTTTTACTTGTACAATTTTCACTTGTACCATAATGATTTACTGTATTGTTATGAAGTGAGTTGAAAAT
This sequence comes from Bacteroidia bacterium, assembly GCA_025454955.1. Lineage (GTDB taxonomy): Bacteria > Bacteroidota > Bacteroidia > Palsa-965 > Palsa-965. Next base: position 26,872 of record JALONL010000029.1, read on the forward strand.
AAAAAGATGAGTTCTAATAAGGAATATTCGTTTCGTAAATTGGCTTAAAATCAGATTTTGTCAGTCCCCATCTTGTATTGCAGCAGGCCAACAAGTCTTCAATCGTCAAAAAGCCTTTTTGCTCGAATTCTGTGCTGCTAAAAACAAATTCTTCAAAATCTTCCAAATTCGGATTCCCTATATAGGTATGAAGTTTGTATAAATGACAAGTATCGTCGGGTATTTCTGAATTTACCAACCGCATATACTGTCCGAGGATCGACTCCTCCAAACAATCTATTTCTTTCAGCCTCTGAACAGCCTCCGGAGAATATTCACAAGTATGAATTTCGAAGAATCTGTGCTTATCGTTTTCGTTGATTTGGGCATATCTTCCTCTTAACCAGTATGGAATGGGTTTTCTCATTGTTATGGTGAACTGGGAAATATAACTGAACAACAAACTATGCTAAATTATACTCAAATACACCTGCAAATTCGAGCGATTGAGCTTTCTTTATTTCGCCCGTGTATTCGAAATCAAATATACATACGGCGCAGTTAAATTTCGAGAAATCGAGTCCGATAAGTTTATGGCTGAAAGTGGATGAATATGAAAAACACTCCTGATTGCCAAAGAAACGATTTTGAATTTGAATATCGAATACTGATTCTATTTTATCATGATCGATGTATTCTATGCCAAAACTAATCATAAACGGAGAGGCGGAATTACCGTCCTCATCAAAAACTTCGACCATCACTTTGCTAAACGCATCGGCATTTTCGAAATTGCCAAGCCATAAAGACACTTTGTTTTTCATGTGAGAATAATTTGCAGGCAGGTAATTGATATGTCTGGTTGTCTTTTACCTTATTCATTAATTCTCCGGGTGTATTGCATATATCCCCGGCACTGTTGTTATCCATTTCATTAGATGGTATTTCTATTCCATTTTGCTGTTGCCAGAAGGATTTAAAATCTCATGACGGGGTGAAGTTTATCCTGGTTACAAGTCCGGTTATTTCCATTTAACCGCATTTTATTAATAAGTGGGTAAGCAATCAAAGCAAAACTAATTGCCCAGCATTCCCTCCCTTACTAATTGTAAATAAACTTCGTTAAGCGCATTCATGCGGATAAACTTACTGTCTGGAGTGGCATAATGAAGTTTTATCCATTGAATACAATCGTATAAACTTCCTGTAAAAGATATGGGTTCATTTACATCCACGTCTTCCTGAATACTATCTACAGTGGAGAAAAGCGTAACATCGTAATTTAATTCATCGCCCTCGTCGAGCGACTGAATGTAGGATGCTTTAAAACCATCGGCTTCTTCGCTAAGTTTAATCCAGTTAAATGTCTTCTGCTCGAAATACTGACCCACACCAACGAACAGGGCTAAAGTTCTCTTTATTCGTAAGTGGGTACTCAGCTTAGACTCATCGATATAACTCATTTGAGAAATAATTTCTTTCGGATAGCACGGTTAAATTTTCCGCCACACGCACTTACTCAATTACCGCCACTCTTACCACCGCCTGCCTGTCGCCCTGCACAACACGCACCTGATACACACCCGCAGGCAACTGCGAAACATTAACCACACTGTTGCTGCCCGCCGCAAGCATATTGCGCATGACACAGCGGCCCGCGGCATCAAACCATTCTGCCACAGCTGCATCGGTAAGCGGAAGTGTGAGGCGTACTTCTTCGCGGGCCGGGTTGGGAAACACCTGCACATTCAATGCACTTGCTTCGGCCACAGAAACAGGCAATACCACCACCGTTTGCTGCACCGTATCGCTGAAACAACCATTATGCACCACCCCGCTCACCACATACTGTCCGGGGCCTGCGTAAGTGTGCGCAGATGGATTACCACCACTTTGCCAGCCGGTATTGTCGCCGTAGTTCCAGCTATACGCATCGGCAAAGGTGGTTTGCAGGTTGAAATTATAGGTGTAACCTGCGGTCTGCGTGGCGGTTATGCCGGTGGCCACGGCTATGTCTATTTCGGTTTGCCAGAGCGGAAGTGAGTCGAGCACAGTGGCGCCTGCTATGGTTTGAAGCAACTGTGCATCGGCAGCGGGCAAACCGGCGTAGTATTGTAAACCCGCCGGCGACTGGCCATAAATAGTGGCAAACATTACACACGCCGCCAGGTACGTGCCGTGCATACTCGGGTGGCTGCCGTCGCTCACATACAAATCGAACGTGGGGTTGGTGGCCAGTACGTTTTTCCAGGCCTCGCCCACGGGTGCCACGGCGGCGTTGTTTTGCTGGGCCATGAGCAGGTAGCGGCGGCGCAGTTCGGCCTGCATGCCGGCGTAGGTGCATACGGGCGGATAAGCCGCACAGTTTTGCGCATCGCCGAATTTGCGGCCCCAGGTCATGTAAAAGATAAGCCGCGTGCAACTGTCGTTCTGCGCAATCTGCCCTTCAAGCACGGTGGCGTAGGGCAATACGTTTTGGGTGACGTAGGCCGAGTCGAGCGCCGGCTCCTGACTTTGCGCCTGCACAAAGACCACATTCCACGCCTGCTGATTGATTTTGGCCTGCGTATTGGCATCCTGCGAATGAAGCTGGAGCGTGTAGCCGCCCGGAGTATTGTTGTCGGTAAACATGGTAAACCCGGCTGCGAGAGCCAGGTTATCCACTACCTGCGGCAGGTTGTTGGATGCGGTGTAGCTGTTTCCGATAAATAATACATCGGTGGTTTGGGCGCCGAGGTAAATTCCGGTAAACAGAAAAGCAATGGTGGTGAGCGTACCTTTCATATCCGAAAGATAGGGAAGTCACACGTATGTTTCCCTCACCCGATACAACCTCTTGCCACCGGAAACCACAAATTCAATGGTGGTGAACCGGGCCGCTTCTTCCTATCGTCACTTTCCCGATTCCCCAAAACCCCAAACAGGCTGAAACGTATTTTACCCGAATCCGGGCTTTGCGGGGCGTATTCAGGGTAATTGCCGACTATGCTACCGGCTGGTTAACCCAGTGTGAAAATAAAGTTAGCCTGTTAACATTATCATAACACTAAGCAAACTCTGCGTTAATCGTATGTTACTTTTTTTGCATCCGTAAACTAATTGTTATTTCAGTATTTCCTCAGAGTAACACATGCCCAAGCTCAACCACTTACGTATTCTCATGCTTTCGGCCACACTGCTGCTTAGCATTACAGCCTCTGCACAGTTGGCCAAAGACACTATTCCGGCGGCCAAACCGGCGGCAGCAGCCAAACCGGCGGCCAAAAAGCCGCAATGGTATGAGAAAATAAGCCTCAGGGGATATACACAGGTGCGCTACAACCGCCTGCTCGAAACCAATCCCGATTTGAAATTCGACGGCGACCGCTCGGTGGGCGACAGAGGAGGCGTGCTTATTCGTCGCGGACGACTTATTTTCTTCGGCGATATTTCTCCGCACCTGTTTCTTTACTACCAGGTTGATTTTGCATCAAATGCCAGTTCCACCAATTTGCATTTCGGGCAAATCCGCGATTTGTATGCCGATATTTTTGTGGATACAGGCAAAGTATTCCGCTTTCGTGTAGGGCAGAGCAAAATTCCCTTTGGTTTCGAGAATATGCAGTCGAGCCAGAACCGTTTGCCGCTCGACCGTGCCGATGCACTCAACACTGCCGCGCCCAGCGAACGCGACCTGGGGGCATTTTTCTACTGGACACCACGCAAAGCCCGCAACCGTTATGATATTCTGGCCGAACAGGGATTGAAAGGCTCAAATAATTATGGTGTGTTTGGCTTTGGTGTATATAACGGACAAAGCACCAACAAACCCGAACTCAACAACAGTATGCACGTAATTGGCCGCCTCTCTTATCCGTTCGGGTTTGGCAAACAGATTCTCGAAATTGGCATACAGGGCTACACCGGCTTCTTTACCCTCGAAAGCGGACAGGCATCAAGCGGGGTAAAACGCAACGTCACTTCCACCTACCGCGACAAGCGTGTAGCCGCCAGCATTGCCCTTGCGCCCCAGCCCTTCGGCATTCTGGCCGAATACAACATCGGCGAAAGTCCCATGTATCGCGCCGACAGCGATTCGATTCTGAACTCGCCCCTCGAAGGTGGTTTCATCACCATTTTCTACAAAACAAAATTGCCCAAAACCGGACAAACCATTATCCCTTATTTCCGCGCCCAGTACTACAGTGGCGGTGTAAAAATTGCCACCGATACCAAAGCACTTAAAATGAATGAATACGATTTCGGTATCGAATACCAGATCATGAAAAGTCTCGAAATCACTACCAGTTACACGTATTCCATCCGCAACACTTCCGACAAGGCCAAAGAATTCAACAACCAGACCGGAAGCCTGCTGCGTGTGCAGGTGCAGTTTAACTACTAACGGTTTATCAGCCACAGAAGGGGGATTTGAAAAAATCCCCTTTTTTTATGCCCTTTACGCCGCGACTTAACATTAACTTCATATTGAAAAGCGAAGTTTGTATGTGATTTCTGTAATACGTGTTCGCCTTGTAGCCTCTTTGTTTCTGGCACTGGCAGTTTGGTCCGGTTGTTCGGGCAACTGGCTTGGGCGGCGTAAGCACAGGCACATCATCAGTATAAAAGGAAGTGATACCGTACTCCCGCTGGTGCAGCGCGAGGCAGAGTTTTATATGCTTCAGGATTCGGTACCCTCGCTCGAAGTAACCGGCGGCGGTTCGGGGGTGGGAATAAAGGCTTTGCTCGAAAATACCACCGATATTGCCATGTCCTCGCGCGAGTTGCGCACCGACGAACGGCTCGATTTTAAAGCGGCGCAAATAGATATTGTGGAGCAGCCCATTGCGTATGATGCGCTGGCACTGGTGGTGCATCCTTCCAATCCGGTAAAGCAGCTTACCCGCGAGCAAATTGAACTCATTTACACCGGGCGCATTACCAACTGGAAAGAGGTGGGCGGAAACGATCTTAAAATTATTCTCTTCTCGCGCGAGTCGAGTTCGGGTACGTATGAGTTTTTCAAGGAGCACGTACTCAACAAACGCAACTTTTCGGCTTCGGCACTTTGTACTTCCAGCAACGGAGCCATTGTACAATCGGTTAGCCAAACGCCCGGCGCTGTGGGCTACACCAGCCTTGCACACCTCAACCAGGCGGTAAAACCGCTTGCCGTTTCCTACGATCAGGGCCAAAAATACATTCTCCCGGCCGACACGGCGGTGAGCTATCCCATTTCGAGGCCGCTGTATTTTATTTATGCGCGAAACGGCTCGGAACATGCGTTACCTTACATCAACTTTGTACTTTCCGAACGCGGCCAGCAATTGGTGAAAGACGAGGGCTATATTCCCGTGAACTGATTTATATTGCAGGCATACCGCATGAAACTCCTCCGCAAACTTGCCGAAAAACTGATGGAAAGCCTTCTCACTTTGAGCGGGGCGGTAACCACGGCTGCGGTAGTACTCATTTTTGCGTATCTCTTCCGCGAAGGTCTCGGCGTGTTTTCCGAGTCGCCGGTAGAGTCGCGTGTGGTGCTGGCGGTGCATGGCAGCAACCCGGTAAAACAACTCAACGCCGATGTGATACGCAAAATGTACGACGGGCAAATTACCAACTGGAAAGAAGCCGGCGGCAGCGATGTGGAGGTAGTTCCGTTTTACCAGAGCGACATTACAAAGTATTTCAGCGATTCGGCTCTTGGGCCTGAGTTTGCCAATTTGCCGCAATGTATTGGGCAGCTTATAGACAGTATGCCGGGCATAATTGCCGCGTTTGATACTTCTTACACACCGGCAAAATTTGCAGGTCATTATGTGCAAACCGACCAGGTAAGTTTGATTTCATTTCTGAGCGGGCGCAACTGGTATCCAACGGCCAAACCGGCGGCACAGTATGGTGCGTTGCCGTTGCTGCTGGGTTCGCTGTGGGTGTGTATTGCGGCCATACTTATTGCCTTACCGCTGGGGCTGGCTGCCGCCATTTACATCAGCGAAATTGCACAACCGCGTGTGCGCCGCATTTTAAAACCTATGGTGGAATTGCTGGCAGGTATTCCCAGCGTGGTGTATGGTTTTTTTGGGTTAATGGTGGTGGTGCCTGCCATACAGCGCATATTCAATCTTGAAGTGGGCGAAACGGGGCTGGCGGGAAGTGTGCTGCTGGCCATTATGGCTTTGCCCGCCATTATTTCTGTATCGGAAGATGCGCTGCGGAGCACACCGCGCGAAATGAAGGAGGCCAGTCTGGCGCTGGGTGCCACGCAATGGCAAACCATCTGGCGCGTGGTGTTGCCGTGGTCGTCGTCGGGCATTGCGGCGGCGGCGGTGCTGGGTATTGGCCGTGCCGTGGGCGAAACTATGGCGGTGCTTATGGTTACGGGCAATGCGGCGGTTATTCCGCACTCGCTGCTCGAACCTGTGCGCACGCTGCCCGCCACCATTGCCGGCGAACTTGGCGAAGCCGCACAGGGAGGCACACACAGCAAGGCGTTGTTTGCGCTGGGCTGTTTGCTGTTTCTCATCACGCTTACTTTTAACCTGCTGGTAGAATATCTGGTAATCAGGCGCAGGAGGGCCGCCGGGTTATGAACGCGCCTGCCAAACAAGTACAGCTTTCGGAGCTTTTCAAAGCGGCCTCGGCACGCAAACGCAGGCAGCAGCGCATTGCCTTTGCCCTGCTGCGCGGGCTTACGGTAATAGTGGCTTTGCTGCTGCTTATTATTGTGGGATATATTACCGTGAAAGGTTTGCCAAGTCTGAGCTGGGAATTCCTCACCGGCTCGCCCAAAAACGGCATGACCGAAGGCGGCATTTTTCCGGCCATAGTGGGCACGCTATGCCTGGCGGCAGGCAGTATGATTTTTGCGTTTCCGGTTGGCGTTATGGCCGGCATTTACCTGAGCGAATATGTATCAAACGGCCCCATAAAACAGTTTATCCGCATCATGACCAACAACCTGGCGGGTGTGCCATCAGTGGTGTTTGGGTTGTTTGGTATGTCGCTGTTTGTAAACGGGCTTGATTTTGGCAGCAGCATTCTGGCGGGTTCGCTTACGCTGGCCATTATGGTATTGCCGGTAATCATACGCACTACCGAAGAAGCCCTCAAGGCGGTTGATCCGTCGCACCGCATGGCCAGTTATGCGCTGGGTGCATCGCGCTGGCAAACTACGCGGCGCGTGGTGCTTCCGCAGGCCATGCCGGGCATTCTCACGGGCTTTGTGCTGGCCGTGGGCCGTGTATCGGGCGAAACGGCTCCCATTCTTTTTACCGCCGCCGCCTACTTCCTTACCCGCCTGCCCGAAAGCATTTTCGATCAGGTAATGGCCCTGCCCTATCACCTCTACGTATTGGCCACCAGCGGCACCGATATTGAAAAATCGCAGCCGGCGGCATTTGGCACTGCGATGGTATTAATTTTACTGGTGCTCATGATGAATCTACTCACCAGCCTGCTGCGAAACCGGCTGAACAGGAAAGCCGGAATTAAATAATAACCGCATATAGTAAAATGAATCTTCATACCGAAAATAAAAGCAATCAGCCCGTTTCGCCCGAAAAACAGGTGAAGATTTCTGCCTCGCAGGTTAATCTTCACTACGGCAATTTTCACGCGCTGAAAGGAATAAACATGAAGATTCCCGAAAAAACAGTAACCGCGCTTATTGGCCCCAGCGGTTGCGGAAAAACCACTTTCCTGCGGTTGTTTAACCGCCTCAACGACCTGATTCCCGAAGTACGCATTACCGGCGAAATGTTTATTGACGGCGAAGATATTTACAGCAAAAACGCCGATGTGGACCAGTTGCGGAAAAATGTGGGAATGGTGTTTCAGAAACCCAACCCTTTCCCGAAAAGTATTTACGAAAATGTGGCCTACGGCCTTCGGGTAAACGGCATTACCGAAAAAGGCTACATTGCCGATCATGTGGAGTATGCGCTGAAACGGGCGTTTTTGTGGGACGAGGTAAAAGACAAACTCCGGCAGTCGGCGTGGAAACTTTCGGGCGGTCAGCAGCAGCGTTTGTGTATTGCGCGGGCGCTGGCCATCGAGCCTTCGGTATTGCTTATGGACGAACCGGCTTCGGCACTCGATCCGGTTTCGGCGGCGCGTATCGAGGAACTTATTTACTCGCTCAAAGACCAGTACACCATTTTGTTTGTAACCCACAACATGCAGCAGGCCGGGCGAGTGAGCGATTACACTGCTTTCTTTTACGGAGGCGAACTCATTGAAACCGGCTTTACAAAAGCTATTTTTACCAATCCGCAAAACCCGAAAACGCAGAACTACCTTACCGGCCGTTTCGGACAATAATTTTTTGAATCGTAAAGAGATGACGCACCTTGACACAGAACTACACCTGCTCAAAGAACAGCTTATTGATATGCAAAGGCTGGTGCGCACGCAAATAGGCAAATGCAAAAATGCCCTGCTGCAATTCGATCATGAACTGGCCCGCGAAGTGCTGGACATGGAGAGAAAAATAAACTCGCTCGAACTCAAAACCGACCGCGACTGCGAAAATATTCTCGCGCTTTTCAACCCTGTAGCGGTTGATCTTCGCTTTATTCTCGCCGCCCTGAAAATAAACACCAACCTCGAACGCATTGGCGACAATGCCGAAGGCATAGCACGTTATGTACTCGACGTACACACACCTTTCCCCGAAACCCTCATTGCCGCCTACCGTTTTGATGAAATGTACAAAACGGCCGTTTCCATGCTCGACGATTCGCTCGAAGCATTCATTAACGAAGACACCACACTGGCCCGCGATGTGTTTGCCAAAGACGACCTGCTCGACGAAATAAATCTTGCAGCCACACAAACCACCCTGCAACTCATTGGCTCCACACCCGAACCGCTGCACAGCCTCAATATGCTCTCAATAATCAGAAAATTGGAGCGCGTGGGCGACCAGACAAAAAACATTGCCGAAGAAATCATATTCTTCGTCGAGGCCAAAGTGCTAAAACACGAGTCTGATAGCTGAAAATCAATGGCTTAACATTGGTAACATTAACTTAACCTGACCTATCAGCCGGTAAGCTACCTTTGCGGCTAAGTAAGTCCTAAACCAACTCACACATAGAATGGGAATTTTACAATTACTCGTCCCGAAAGACCGAAAATTCTTTCCGCTTTTCCAGCAGGCTACCGAGAACCTCATTAAAGCGTCGAAAGTGCTGAACGAAATGGTAACCACCACCGTTCCCGAAAAACGCAAAGAACTCATCAGAGAAATCGAGCATCTCGAACATACGGGTGACAACATCACCCACATGATTTTTAACGAGCTCAGCCGCAACTTCATCACTCCGTTCGACCGTGAAGACATTCACGCACTTGCATCGGCCATTGACGATGTGCTGGACTTTATACATGGTTCATCGAAACGGATTGAGCTTTACCGCATGGACACGCTGCCTGATGCAGTGGTGAATCTGGCCGAAATTATTCTGAAAGGCTCCATCGAACTGAATGTGGCGGTGGTGAACCTGAAGAACATGAAAGATGTAACAGCCATTAAAGAAGCCTGCGTAAAAATCAACAGCCTAGAAAACGAGGCCGATGATGTATTTAACCGCAGTATTGCTGCGCTGTTTGAGACCGAGAAAGATGCCATTCAGATCATCAAGATCAAAGAACTGCTCTCGGCACTCGAAACCGCTACCGACAAGTGCGAAGATGCGGCCAACACCATTCAGTCTATCCTGATCAAATACGCGTAAGCGTAACCACTGTTCGATATGATGACAGTACTCATAATCATAATCGCATTGGCCATTGCCTTCGACCTGATAAACGGGTTTCACGATGCAGCCAACTCGATTGCCACAGTGGTTTCCACCAAAGTGCTTTCGCCTTTTCAGGCGGTGCTTTGGGCGGCTTTTTTCAACTTTGTGGCGTTCTGGATTTTCGACCTCAAGGTGGCCGACACCGTGGCAAAAACCGTACACAGCGAAGCCATCAACCTCACTGTAATTTTTGCAGGTATGGTAGCCGCTATTTTCTGGAACCTGCTTACCTGGTGGTATGGCATTCCGTCGAGCTCGTCGCACACACTCATTGGCGGATTTGCCGGTGCAGCCATTGCGCACGCGGGTTCGTTTTCGGTGGTAAACCAGGAGAGTATTATAAAAACCTTCCTGTTTATTTTCCTTGCTCCCATTATCGGTATGCTGGTATCGTACCTGCTCACGGTAATGATTCTCAACATTGTGCGCAAATCGCCGCACGCCAAAACCGAACGCTGGTTTAAACGCCTGCAGTTGGTTTCTTCGGCCGCATTCAGTATCGGCCATGGTGGCAGCGACTCGCAGAAAGTTATCGGGATTATTTTTGCTGCATTAATTGTTTTCAATTCGGTGATGATAAAAGTAACCCCCGATTATAAAGTTGACGAATGGATAAAAGCGGGCTATACGTATGTGGATGAAAGCACTAAAAAAGAAATTGAACTGCCCAAAGGTGTTGGTTATAAAGAATTTAAAACACAATACCTGAAGCAAACCGGACACAATCTCAAACAAAAAATGCACGTTCCGGGTTGGGTTCCGCTGGTATGTTACTCTGCCATTGCGCTGGGAACCATGATGGGCGGCTGGCGCATTGTAAAAACAATGGGCACCAAAATTACCAAGGTAACCCCGCTCGAAGGCGTGGCGGCCGAAACGGCAGGTGCCATTACACTTTACGGTGTATCGCAGGGCATGGGTATTCCGGTATCAACCACACACACCATTACCGGTGCCATTATCGGTGTGGGAGTTACCAAACGTGTGTCGGCGGTGCGCTGGGGCGTTACGGTAAACCTGCTCTGGGCGTGGATTCTTACCATTCCGGTTTCGGGAGCGGTAGGCGCGGGAGTGTATTACCTGCTCGATATGTTTATCTGATTTAGTTGAAGTATATTTTTTTGAAGAGGCTGTTTCAAACCCATGAAACAGTCTCTTCTTCTTTTCTGCCGTGCAAAACCACTCTGGCAGAAATTGCGAACTTTGCGGCATGAATGCGGCATTACTGCGCCAACAGATTTTTACGGCCGATGATTATGAGCAGCTTACACTTGAGGTGTTCAGGCATCAGGCAAGGCATGTGGCGGTGTACCGCGAGTTTGTGCAGTTGCTGGGCATAAATCCCCAAGCAGTTACGCACACTTCACAGATTCCGTATTTACCGGCCGGCCTTTTCAAAACGCACCGCATTCTGGAAGATGGTTTGGAGCCGCAGCAGATTTTTACCAGCAGCGGCACCACGGGGCAAGTGACCTCGCAACACCTCGTGGCCGATGTTTCGCTGTATGAAGAAAGTTTCATGCGCGGCTTTGAGCTTTTTTATGGCGATGTGCGCAACTACGTAGTGCTGGCCCTGCTGCCTTCGTATCTCGAACGCGAAGGCTCGTCGCTGGTGTACATGGCCGATGTGCTTATAAAACGCAGCGGCCGCACCGAAAGCGGTTTTTACCTGCACAACCTCGCCGAACTTTCTGCACTGCTCCGCCGCTTGGATGCAGCCGGGCAACCTGTGCTGCTGCTGGGCGTTACGTATGCCCTGCTCGATCTGGCCGAACAGTTTGCACAGCCGCTGCGCCACGTCATAATTATGGAAACCGGCGGCATGAAAGGCAAGCGCCGCGAAATGATACGCGAAGAAGTACACGGCATTTTGCAGCAGGCTTTCGGTGTGCCGCACATACATTCTGAATACGGCATGACCGAACTGCTTTCGCAGGCCTACTCGAAAGGCGAAGGCATTTTCAGCTGCCCGCCCTGGATGCGCATACACATACGCGAAATGAACGACCCGCTGAGCGTGGCCCCGCCCGGCAAAACCGGCGGCGTGTGCATTACCGACCTTGCCAACCTGCACAGTTGCAGTTTCATCGCCACACAGGATCTCGGCAAACTGCACAGCAATGGCCATTTCGAAATCCTCGGCCGTTTCGACCACAGCGATGTGCGCGGCTGCAACCTCATGGTGGACTGACGCACAGAGAGAATGTCGTTTCGGCCAATTATCGTTTACTCAGTGCCGTTTCTCAAATGCCGCTTGCCATTGCCTGCACATTGGCGTAAATTACATGCACCTTACCAAACTGCTCAGGCCATGCGTTATCTTATCGTGCTTCTCCTCCTCGCCTTCACAGCCTGCAAACGCGATACTTCGCGCATGGTTACGGTGAATGTAAAACAGGCCAGCGGCTCGGCCACCTGCCTTATCAGCTACACCCAAAACGCCACCGGTACCGAAGTGCAAACCACTTCTTCGGCCACCAACTGGACATCGCCCGTGCGCCATGCCGAGCCGGGCGAGTTTATGAAAGTGAAGGTGAGCAGTTCTTCGCCGCAGTATGCGTTTACGGTGACTATTTATGTGGATGGGGGAATATGGAAACAGGAGGTGTTGGAAAACCCGCGGAGTGAAGTGGTACTGAGCGGGGAGATTCCGGGGATCTAGCATTACCATTAATGAAACAGCAGCTATTGACCAGATGGTATTTGCTATATGCAGAAACCATCATCCATAACGATTAGTCGCAAAAGGAAGACTGACTTTATATTCGCTGGTGGTTCAAGCTTAAAATCCCATCACCTCCCTCACCCTGCCCAACACCGGCAACGCAATTTCCCGCGCCTTGTTCTCACCCTTTTTCAGTTCGGACTCCAGCAGCGAACGGTCGTTCATGAAATTGTGGTAAGCCTCGCGCTGTGTGTGGTAGGTTTCGAGAATAAGTTCAAAAAGCGCCGTTTTGGCGTGGCCATAGCCATAGTTACCGGCCAGAAACTTACTGCGCATATCGGCAGTTTGCTCGGGTGTGGCCAGCAGGCGGTAAATGGCGAAAACGTTGTTGGTATCGGGATCTTTGGGGGCTTCGAGCGGGGTGGAGTCGGTTTCAATGCTCATCACCACTTTCTTCAATTCCTTTTCGGGGAGGAAGATGTTGATGAAGTTGTTGTACGACTTGCTCATCTTGCGTCCGTCGGTGCCAGGTACTACCATTACCTCCTCGTCGATGCGGTGTTCGGGAACCACGAAAATTTCTTTCTGGTAGTAATGGTTGATGCGTTCGGCGAGGTCGCGGGTAAATTCGATGTGTTGTTTCTGGTCTTTGCCCACGGGCACCACGTTGGTGTCGTAGAGCAGAATATCGGCGGCCATGAGCACGGGGTAGGTAAAGAGGCCCGTGTTTACATCGGCACCGTTTTCGGACTTGTCTTTGAACGAGTGAGCCAGTTGCAGGCGCTGAAACGACATGAAGCAGCTCAGGTACCAGGTAAGTTCGCATACTTCGGGCACGCTGCTTTGGCGGAAGAGGATATTGCGTTGTGTATCGAGTCCGAAAGCGAGCCAGGTGGCGGCCACGGCGTGTACACTTTCGCGGCGGGCAGCGGCATCGCGCTGGCTGGTGAGCGAGTGTAAATCGGCAATAAAGTAAATGGCATGGTTGGCCTTATCGTGTGAAAGCTGCACCGCAGGCTGCACCGCACCAAGGATATTGCCAAGATGGGGAATATTGCTGCTCTGGATGCCGGTTAGAATGCGACTCATATACTTATTGGAAGGCTGATGAATTGCAAAAGTAAGGAAGTTATACACGAAAAAGGCGTGAGGGGATTTATTCCTCACGCCTTCTCAATTATTGAAAAACCTTACTTCTTCTCCTTGAGATGAACCTCTACACGGTCGTTGTTTTCTTTGTACCAATACCACATTTCATTTTCCTGCAGTTTCAGGAGATGAATTTCGGCGGGAAGATTGTTGTTGTTTTCACGCTCAATGGATGATTTGTTGGGATCGTCGTCACCATCTCCGTCATCGTCGTCGTCATCATCTTCAAATTCCCACTCACCGCTGCCTGATACCAAATTGCCGCCGTTATCGGTATAGGAATAGGTCCAAACCCCGTCTTTGGTGTAAGTTTCTCTTAAACCCGAATAGGTGGCATTAAACGCCTCGGTCTGATCTACGCCATTGCGAAGGCTTTTTTCCACTTCCCATTCGTTTGCCACACGGGCGGTTTTTGTTCTAAGGCTTATAGCCGGCCCTTCGGGGTATTTTTTACAGGAAGGGGCTCCGATGAGTAATGGAAGCAGCAAAAGCAGGAATGCCAGTTGTTTCATTTGAAAAATTGTTTTTTAGTGATTACAGGTAAGTGATTAATTTTTCCCGTTAACATTTAAGGGTATGAGTAGCTAAACGCATCCGGGTACGGATAGTTGATTTATTCCGGCGGTTGGAATATTACGGGAATGTTAATGTCTCCTTTAGAACTTACCTAAACCCGTAACAAGTGGAAACAGTTATTTTTTATTGCCTTACAAGTACTTCATTTTCTGTTGTTTATAATTGAAAATTAATTCGCCTTATAAAGCAACCACTATTAAATAATATACATTAAAACGAAATTAAAGGCCGGTAAACCTGTCTTTTTTGTCGGCGATTGGTAATTTTTAATCGATCAGGCTGTATTTGGAGAAAACCTGAAGGCGGGGGAAATTCTTTAGTACCTTCGTTTCACAAACGATGCTCCGCCACTACTTCGGTATTATTCCCCGCGCACTCTGGAAATTGTTTTTCGTGCTCAACTTTGTGTGCAGCATGATTATACTTTATCCGGTGTTTGCCCTGCTGCTTACCCGCGAGAGCAATTTTCCAAAAGCTTTTGCGCTCATGCGCGTATGGGCCCGCTGGGTGCTGCATGTACCCGGAATTTTCCTTAAAACCGAACGCGAGCAGCCGCCCCATCACGGCGGCCCCTGCGTGTATGTGGCCAACCATGCTTCCTACCTTGATATTGTGGTGAGCTACATAGTTATTCCGCATTACTTCGTGTACATGGGCAAGCTGGAAATAGACAAAGCCCCGCTGCTGCGCATTTTTTTCAGGGAACGCAAGGGGCGTGCGGGGATGAATATTTATGTGGACCGGAAAACACGGGCCGGTTCGTACAAGGCATTCAGGCAGGCGGGCGAGAAACTGGCCTCCGGACAAAGCGTATTTATTTACCCCGAAGGCACCATAGAATCGAACGGGCGGCTGAAAAACTTTAAAAACGGGGCTTTCCGTCTGGCCATCGAACATCAGGTGCCGGTGGTGCCGGTTACTTTTCTCAACAACTGGAGGCTTTTGCAAAACGGAGGCTTCTTTAAATCAACCGGCAGGCCCGGGCTGGCAAAGGTGATTGTGCACAAACCCGTGCCCACACGCGGCATGACCGAGGAAGATTTGGTAAATTTGCGCCATCAGGTACGCCAAACCATTGCACAAACGCTAAGGCAATCATGAATATAGACAGCACTACCGTAAAACAAGTGGCTCACCTTGCCCGCCTCGAATTTGACGAAGCCGGCGAGCAGGCCATGATAAACGACATGAACCGCATGATCGGGTTTGTGGAAAAACTCAACGAACTCGACACCGACAATGTGCAGCCGCTCATTTACATGACCGACGAGGTAAACCACCTGCGCGAAGACGAAGTAAAAGAGCCGTTGGCGCAGGATGTGGTACTGGGCAATGCACCCAAAAAAGATTCCGACTATTTCAAAGTTCCCAAGGTGGTAGAAAAGAAATAACTGAAGTTATCAACTGTATTATAAAAGGCTGTTTCAGGAAACTGAAGCAGCCTTTTAAAGTTTGTTTAAGTATTTACAAATGGATTTATCAACAGCCCTTCACACGATTGATTATCAATCTATTTAACCAATTATAGCCGACAATAAACGGCATTTAATCTCCATTTTCGACGAAAAAGTAATTAACAGACCTGCACATTAATGCGAGTTGATGGTTTTGCTATTTGTGTTTATCAGCCGACTGCAGCAGCGGGTAAATACAATTTAGTTTCATTAATGTTTCACAAAAACCAAATTCAATGAAAATTCCCTACACAGTCCTTCGCCGGACAGGATTATTTGCTGCGTTTGCCGCTATGGCCGTGTTTAGCAGCAATGAGTTGAATGCGCAGGCCACACAGGCCACCAACGCTATCCTGCCGACTTCATTTCTTGGCACTTCCAATACTGTTGATCTTCGCTTCCTCGGCAATAACGTAGAGCGAATGCGAATGAACAATAACCCTTTCAGTCCTAACTATGGTAACATTGGTATAGGAACAATTAACCCGCAAGCCAAACTTGAGGTAAATTCTACATTCCGGTTTAGCACTACCGGTGGTGCGCTTTTCTTTTCAGGCACTACTACCCGAACAGAAATGAGCACAAAAACAAGTCACGTGGAATTTGCCGGTCGTGAACTTGGCCATGTAATTGGTGAGGCCGCCGAAGAAAAATTTGATGCCTTCTGGATTGATACCGAAGTTGAAGGCAACCGACTTTTTACCGCAGCTTTTGCACATCGCGTGGGTATTAACACTAAAAAACCGCAGGCGTTGTTTGACGTTACCGGCGGTCAGATTGCACAGGTGCAAAGCGGCACCTTTGGCGACTTTACGGCCGCCGATCAGTGGATTGGCATTGGTGTGGCAGGCTCACCGAGTTTTCCCATCAGTTCTACCTATGGCCTTGGTGTGGTGCGCCAGTCGCGCCTGGCTACCTTTAGTCTGATTCAGAATCCGGTAACCACCAATCCCGATCTGATTATCAACTTCGGCACCAACACCGCCGCACCCGATCCGGCGCAGCGCATGTTTATCCGCAATACCTTTATTAACAGCGCCACCGGCATTCCGCTCGACAAAAACCTGATGGTATTTGCACCCGGCGGCCGCGTGGGTGTAAACGCCGATCCGGGCCAGGTAGCATTCCTTGTGGATGCCACGCCCACAGCCAGCGATGCGGCTTTCCGCGCCATTACCGTAATTTCAAACGGTACTTTTGCAAACCCTGTGGCTGCCACATTCTCGTCAATTGGACAGGAAGGCAACAGCACCATCAACCCGGGCAGCAACATTACCGGTTTGCGCGCACAAAACGGCGATGCAGGTTTCAATGCGCAGGTAAACGGCAACCAGGCTCAGATTACCTGGCAGGATCTTCAGTATGCCGGCCCCGTGGCTGCGGCTACCAATACACAGGATCGCCTCACTTTCAACTTCCGCAACAACCAGTCGGCAAACAACGCCAACAACCTCAAGGAAGTGGCCACCATTCTGGCCAACGGCCGTGTAGGCATTAACACTCCTGCCCCGCTCGATTTTGGTTGCTACAACCTGGGACCGAATGCCGGTATTTGTGCACCTATTTACCTTGATGTAAACGGCGGTATCCGTGCCGAAGGTTACTGGGCATTCTCCGATCAGCGCCTGAAGCAGAACATCGAAACCATCGAAAATCCGATGGCCAAAGTGATGCAGTTGCGCGGTACCACCTACACTTTCCGCGCCAACGAAAATATGGCGCTGCCCGGTGGCACACAGTATGGTTTTATTGCTCAGGAACTGGCTAAAGTAGTTCCCGAAGCAGTAACCGAAGACGGCAACACCGGTTTGTATCAGGTAAACTACGATGCCATTATTCCGCTGCTCGTGGAAGGCATTAAAGCCCAGCAGACACAAATCGACTCGCTGCGCAACGTAATTGCGGCTTCACGTCCCGGCACCGAAAACCTGCTTAACCCTGCCGGTGTAAACGGCGTGGGCATTCAGGGCGCACGTCTCGACCAGAACGCTCCCAATCCGTTTAACGTGTCAACCCGCATCACCTACTCGGTGCCTGCCGGTGTAAGCACTGCACAGCTTAATGTATATGACCTTACCGGCAAACAAATCCGCAGCTTCGGCATTAACGGAAGCGGCGAAGGCAGCATGGACATTGCCGCCAACGAATTTGGCCCCGGCATTTACATTTACATGCTCGTGATCGACGGCAAAGAAGCCGCCAGCCGCAAAATGATTATCACCGAATAATAATCGGTAAAGAAAAAAGAAGCCGGAGCAATTTTAAAATTGCTCCGGCTTCTTTTTTACTGTTTTACCTGCTTAGCAAAACTCTGCATAAGCACCTTTCAGGTGCTCGGCAATCATTTCGGCAGAGCGGCCTTCGATGTGGTGACGCTCGATGAAGTGTACCAGCTTACCGTCTTTAAACAATGCGATAGACGGTGACGACGGCGGATAAGGCGCAAAATAACGGCGTGCCTGATTGGTGGCATCGGTATCGAAACCGGCAAACACGGTGGTTAATTTTGACGGCTTGTGCCCATCGCCCTGCAGCGACAGCTTAACACCCGGACGCGCAGCACCCGCTGCACAACCGCATACAGAATTTACTACTACAAGCACGGTGCCTTCTGTTTTCACAGCGGCATCCACCTGCTCGGGTGAGGTGAGATCTTCGAAGCCCGCGTTCACCAGTTCGGCTTTCATGGGCATTACTAACTGAGGAGGATACATTTTCTTATTTCGGTTAAATGAAACCTGTGAAAGCCTGTTTACATATTGGGCTTTCGGGAGGCAGCAAAGATACAAACAAGTGCAGGAAATTGTTCTCCATCAAATGTACAACCCTGTTAATCAACCCTTAAAACACAGGCTATTTACTTTTTGTAAAGTCTTTGTGCATTTCTTTACCCGAACTGTTCCAATAGGAATACATGAGCCTGCCTTTCACATCGGCCAGCGAAACAGGCCCGATATACCGGCTATCTCCCGAATTGTGCCGCGAATTTCCCACTAAATAATAATGTCCGAAAGGAACCACATAAGGTTCAATAGTAACAATAGACGTATCGACCGGCAAGTCAAACAGTGTAATGTGATGTTTGAAGCCATTGGGCAGGGTTTCGAGATAAACTTTTGCTTTGGCATGAGGAAGCGGGTAATCTTTATTTTGCGCTTCAGATACAAATTGCTGTGTACACTCTATACCATTAATATACAGAATATTGTTTTTTATTTCAATTGTATCGCCCGGCAAACCCACCAGCGGCCATACATAACTCACCGACTCCATTTCAAATATTACAAAATCTCCATACTCAGGTTCCTTCTCTTCGTAGGCTCTTAAATCGGCCATGCTGTGATCGCCACTCATAAGATCAGGTTCGTTAGACGTGGAGGGAATCACAAAAGTCTGAAAACCTGTTATTTGATTTATATCTACAAGAAAAGACAAGGTGATGAATGCTAAAAAAACTCCTGCATACACATACCATTTGTTGTACCTTTTCAACTCATACACCTTCCTTTTATTGGCCGAGAGAATGGCATCAATAAGCACTGTTATTCTAAACAGAAATTCAATAGCTATATATGCCACAAGTCCCTGATAGTTCACAAGAAATCGTCCTAAACCCAGCAGCACCGGAATAAGCAATGTAACAGCAAAACAAATAACCGCTTTGTTTACTTGTCCGTTATACACCTGCCCTAAACCCGGCATTACCAGAGAAAGTACAAAGGCAACGAGCGGATTTCGTTTTTTGAAGGGCGATGCAGCGGGTGGTGAAATTTGTTCCGGGGTAATTGTATCAATTTGCATAAAAACAGGGCTGGCAAATAACTGTTTGTTTACACCAAACAATATTAGCACAAACAGCAGCTATTGTTGCTGCCGGGCAAAAATTAATATTGCCCGAAATAAAATTACTGAATAACCAATTTCCGCGAAATCCGCTCACCCCCAAACACTGCCGTAAACACATATACCCCGGGAGCCACCGAATGCTGTTCGAGATTAATAATAATACGGCGTTCTCCGTTGGGCAGCGGAGAAATACTTCTCACCTCACGTCCCGAAACATCAGTAATAATAATCTGATCGGGGGCATTGTCGCGGTTGTATTCCAGAATCAACTGCTGTTCGGGCGAAAGCGGGTTGGGGAAGAGTAAAATGTCGGCGGGCACATCGGCCAGCGGAAACTGCACGGTGCGCACTTCGGAGAGTGAGCTTTGTCCGCTGTAGTCCACCTGCCGCAACCTGTACCACGAGAGGCCGGGGAGCGGGGCTGCATCGGTAAACGAGTAATACTGCGGCTGCGAGGAATTTCCGGCTCCGGCTGTCTGTCCAACTTTTACCCACTCCAGCCCATCGGCCGAGCGGAGAATGTCGAAACGGGCGTTGTTTTCTTCGCTGGCGGTGGTCCATTGCAGGAAGGCAGTTCGGTTTACAGGCTCGGCAGTAAATTCGAGCCAATGCACAGCCAGCGGGAGCAGGAGCTGCAACTGGGTAATACCGGCCGCAGGTGAAGCTGTGCCGCAGTTTGAAACGCCGTTGCCCGCTGTAATGCAGGGCAAAGTAGTAGCCGCAGTGGAGCCGCCGCATTGTGCAGGTACGGTACACACCATAGTTCCCGAGGCACCGCTGGTTACATCGGTGGTAAGATTTGCGGGCGTGCTGGGGCCCATAATCCATACCAGGCCGCCGCCGCCACCACCGCCGGGGCCACGGCAAACGTTGTTGCTGGTGGCTGCATTGCCGCCGTTGCCGCCGCGTGCGGCCACAGTAATGGCATTACTGAAGGTGTTTACCTGAATAAGCACCACACCGCCGCCGCCGCCGCCACCCGCACCTTCGTTTCCGGTAGTGTTGGCCGGTGTGCCTCCGTTGGCGCGTATGGCATCGGTAAAACCCGAATTATTGGTGATGGTATTGGCCACAATAATAATGATGCCGCCACCTGCCGCCCCGTTTGTGCCTCCCGGCCCGTTCTGCTGCCCCGAGCCGCCGCCGCCGCCAAAGAATATGCGGTTGTTGGAGGAGCCGGTGGTGAGTGCCACGCCGCCAAGACCGCCGGCCATTACGCCGGTGGTGGAATTGATGTCGGCCGGCACGCAGTTATCGGTTTGCAGCGGGCCGCTGGCTGTGGGCGAAGTGGCACAGGACGCGCCGGTATTGTTTCGGCGGTAGGTGCAATTGGTAAGCTGTCTGCCGCCCATGCCGCCTGCGCTGGCGTTGCTGCCACCACCGCCGCCGGCATTGTGCTCGCCTGCGCCGCCGCCGCCATTGGCCTGCGGGCCGCGACCATAATCGTTGGGAGCATCTTCGGCAATGCCTTCGCCTTTCTGGCCGTAAATGTATTCGTAGCAGGGCGTGGTGGTATTGGCCGCCCGAAAATCGGTAAAGTTGCACCAGGCACTGCCGTTTGAGGTACCCGGAATAACGCCGCCACGAAAGCCCAGCGAACTGGCATCGATGCGAAAACCGGAATTAATGGTAAGTGTACCGTTTACCACCAGCGCAATTACACCGCCGCTGGTGCCATTCCACGCCGAAGCGGTAACGTTGCCGTTTACGTTTACATTGCTGTTGTACACCGGCACACGCACCAACTGTACATCGTTTGCCGCGCCGGGCGTATAACTGCGCGTGGGTGCTGCCGTAAGCGTTACGGTGGTGCCGCCAGTTACCGAAGCCACAATGCCAAACTCGTAGTTGCCGGCATTGTTAAGCGCAGTTACCGTGCCGCAGGCTGAGGTATTGGTGGTATTCATGGTGGCACCCTTCATCTGAATAAGGAGCACACGATCGCCGGCAATAAACCCGGTATTGCTTACCACGGTAATTGCACTTCCGGCAATGCCATTTACACCGGTGGCGGTGTTTATGGTTCCGGAAATATTGGTTTGAGCCCGCAGCAACTGCAGGGCAAGCAGGAAGAATACAAGAATGTATCCTTTAAGGAAACGGAGCGTCATGGGGTCGTACGTTTGGGTTTACGGAAGCGGTGGTTCAGCTATTTCTTCCGGCAGTGATAAATCGGGGGATCATCAATTTGCTGCCCAATATTCACAAAATTAGGTAGTTAAATGGTTATTTCCCCGGAAAAGGTAATATTCACCACAAATACCTTCTTTTTGCTCTTTTTACGAAACTGAATTACAAAGAGTTACAACACAAAGCCGTTTTTTTACCACCTAACCTCATTTTAGGCGGGTTTATCAAGGTTCAGGTAATACGGCGATGCCTTTTTTTAACTTTGTTACTTACTCAACTCCGGCATTCCTACACGCTGCCGGGAATCTTATTTTATGAAAAAGAACCTCTTTCTGCTTTTCGGACTTTGTGCGGGTTTAACTCTTGCCGCGCAAAAACCCACAGGTGCAATGGCATCGCCCAAACTGCTCGAAAAAGTAACCACCAACGGTGCGGGTAAATTAGTTATTCCCTACGAAAAATATCAACTCGCCAACGGCCTCACCATCGTGGTACACGAAGATCATTCCGATCCGATTGCACACGTAAACGTTACCTACCACGTAGGTTCGGCGCGCGAAGTGGAAGGCCGTTCGGGCTTTGCGCATTTCTTCGAGCACATGATGTTTCAGGGCTCTGAGCATGTGGCCGATGAAGAACATTTTAAACTGGTAAATGAAGCTGGCGGATCGCTTAACGGCACCACCAACACCGACCGCACCAACTACTTCGAAACCGTTCCGGCCAACTACCTCGAACTGGCCCTCTGGCTCGAAGCCGACCGCATGGGCTTCCTGCTCGACTCGGTAACCCAGCGCAAGTTTGAAGTGCAGCGCGCCACGGTAAAAAACGAACGCGGACAGAATTACGACAACCGCCCCTACGGCCTGGTGTTTGAAAAAATAAGCGCGGCCATGTATCCGCAAGGCCATCCGTACTCGTGGCTCACAATCGGCTATATCGACGATCTGAACCGCGTGAATGTGGGCGATCTCAAAAACTTTTTCCTGCGCTGGTATGGCCCCAACAACGCCATTCTTACAGTGGCCGGCGATGTAAAAACGGCCGATGTGGTGAAACTGGCCGAGAAATATTTCGGTTCTATTCCGCGCGGCCCCGAAGTAAAAGACATGGCCAAAATGCCGGTGACTGTTGACCGCGACCGCTACATTTCTTACGAAGATGTAATTCGTTTGCCGCAGCTTTCCATTGCCCGTCCCGGCATCTGGAGCTGGCACACCGACGAGCCTGCGCTGGATGCGTTGTGCAATATTCTGTCGGAAGGAAAAGGCTCGGTGTTTTACGAAACATTTATCGAAAGCAAAGTGGCCGAACGCGCCAGCATGTACAGCTATGGGCAGGAACTTACCGGCGCCATCAATATCGACATACGCCCCTACCCCGGCCACTCGCTGCGCGAGGCCGACAGTTTGCTTGGCGTGGCTTTGCAGAAGTTCGAAAAACGCGGTGTTACCGACAACGACCTGCAGCGTTTCAAACTCTACATCGAATCGTATTTTCTCGACGTGATGAGCAGCGTGGAAGGCAAGGCCAGCACCATTGCTTCCTACGCCACCTTCAATGATAATCCGAACATGATTGCCAAAGATCTTGAGCGCTATCAGAAAGTGACCAAGGAAGATGTAATGCGTGTGTATAACCAATACATCAAAGGCAAACCCGCAGTTATTCTGAGTGTGCTGCCCAAAGGCAAGAATGTGGCTCCGGTGCGTCCCGACAATTTCACGCCTCCCGTGTATCGCGTGGGCAGCGAAGAAAGTGCCGAGTACAAAAATCTCACCATGCGCAAAGCCACCGACAATTTCGACCGTTCGGCCAAACCCGTGCCCGGCGCCACACCAGCGGTAATGCCGCCGTCGATCTGGCGTGGCAGCTATGCCAACGGACTGAAAATGATTGGCACACAATCGACCGAAATTCCGCGTACGTTTATGCTGCTCAGTATTTCGGCCGGTCACCGGCAGGAAGAGCCCGGCAAATCGGGCACGGCTTCTATGCTGGCCAAAATGATGGATCAATCGACCGAAAAGTACAGTGCCGCCTCGCTCGAAGAACAGCTCGAACTGCTGGGCAGCCAGGTAAGCATCAGTTCCGACGACGACGAAATTCAGATTTCCGTTACAAGTCTTACCCGCAATCTCGAAGCCACTTTGGCGCTGGTGGAAGAAAAGCTGCTTCACCCCAAATTCGACGCCGAAGAATTTGAGTTTGTGAAAAACGTGCAAATGGAAAATGCCCGCAACCTGAGCATTCAGCCGCGTTCCATGGCCTCGCTCATGTTTAACAAAACGGTGTACGGCCCCGGTCACATAAAAGCCTATCCGGCAGGCGGCACACCCGAAACCATTGCATCCATTACGCTCGAAGACCTCAAACAATATCACCACAAAATGATTTCGCCAAACATTGCCCGCCTGGTGGTGGTGAGCGATCTCAATAAAGACGAGTTGATGAAGCGCACGGGATTCCTCGAAAAATGGACATCGACCGGCGTACAGATTAAAACCGATGCAAACATGGCCACCGTGCCCGCCGCCGGAAAAACCACCATTTTCCTCTACGACAAACCCGATGCCGCACAGTCTGAAATCATCATCGGCCGCATTGGTCTGCCTTACGATGCGTTTGGCGAATACTATCTGGCACAGATGATGAACTACCCACTGGGTGGCCATTTCAACAGCCGCATCAACCTCAACCTGCGCGAAAACAAAGGCTGGACTTACGGCGCACGCTCGGGCTTTGGAGGTACTTCGTTTACCGGCTCGTTCACCGCATCGGCCGGCGTAAAACGCGAAGCATCAGACAGCGCAGTGTATGAATTCGTAAACGAAATACGCAAGTACGCCGAAAACGGAATCACCGAAGCCGAACTGGCCTACATGAAAAAATCAATTTCACAGGCCGAGGCGCTGCGCTACGAAGAGCCGTTCCAGAAACTCCTCTTCCTCAAACGCATCATCGACTACAACCTGCCCGACGATTACACGGTAAAACAAAACCAGATCCTGCAAAGCCTCACCAAAAAACAGGTGGACGAAATGGCCCGCAAATGGTTCAATCCCGATGAGCTTGTGATTTCGATGGTAGGCGACAAAGCCAAAATCGGCGACAGGCTGAAACGTCTTGGCTACAACATTGTGGAGATGGACAGCAACGGCAATCCCAAGCCCGTTGCCGAAGTGAAACCCGAAGAGAAGAAGCCGGAACCTGCGCCGGTGGCGCCGCCGGTAGAGAAGAAGAAAAAGAAGAAGCGGAAGTTCAGGGGGATGAATTGATTTTTGTAATCGATAAGAAAAGCGTGCAGTGTGTTTATGCTGCACGCTTTTTTAGTTGGTTGGAGGCTTCGCCTCGGCACGGTAACCGGGATGTTTTTTCTGTTTGGGGGGGGAAGTGTTTAAGTTTTCTTGAAAGGATTGAAGATGGCATTTACAGCGTAACAGATGACGTGATACTGAACTAAGTAAAAATTACTTAATGAATTTCTTCAAATCCTGCATTGACATCCACGGCCTTTTTCTGTGAACCATTCTATGGCAATTTGAGCAAAGCATTGCAATATCTTCGATTCTGGTTTTATAATTCTCCGGTATTTCACTTACCGGTATTACATGATGAGCTTCAATAAAATCAACACCTACATCACCATACTTTTTTTCAAAATCGAAGTTGCATATCTGACAAAAAACACGGCCATGCTCTTTTTTAAACCTTTCTTTAGCTCTTGAAATTAATTCGCTGTTTCTTTCTCTTGATTTATGAATCCTCTCAACCATTCTGCCTTCAGGAAAACCTTCAGAAAAGTCAATATTGATATCGAAGTCTTGAGGCAATTCTAAATTCCAGAATTTGCGCTCTACGCCATAAGCACCTTTCTCATTTGGATGAAAACCCAAACTTCTACAATAAGTCAGATAATGTAAGTTGAGTTCACTATTATGTCTTGGCTTTTGAGATAAAATCGCACTGATAGCCTTATTTGTTTCCCTTCCGTCTTTGTACATAGACTTCGAATGCGCGATTAACTTATTATTCTTATAGCCAATGAAACGACTTGGGGCAAATCGAATTTCATTATCAACTTCATACGCAACAAAACATGTACCCCGCTTTATCAGCAATTGCGCAGAAATGCTTGATTCGTCATTTACTTTAGCCAAATAATTCTCCAGACTATTCAAATTATTGATAAGCTGACTTTTATTCGTGATGAGTTTCATGATGATATATTAATTCATTTATTGCAATAATATTTAAAATAAATAGATAAAACAAAGTGTTATTATTTTTAAATAACTAAAATTAAAGAGAATGTCCATTAAACAGTTAATAATTACCTTCAAATCCCCAACATCTCCTTCAACTTGCCATACCCCGTCCGGCTCAGCGGCACCTTACGCCCGTTGCGAAGCAACGCAATATAGCTGCCTTTTCCGAACGATTCCTTGAGCTGAAGCGGATAAGAGAAGAGCTGCATAATATAAAACATCCCTGAATGACCACTCCGATAATTGTAATAAATCAATCAAAACAAACATCAGGTAGCATGGCCTATCAGACTTTGGTAGTTTGAGCCATAACGCTTTTCAAACTCTTCTAAATTCTTGTACATGCTTAATCCTGCGGCTCCTATTCCGTGAGGTGCAATTGGTGTTTCAAAAAGAATACATCCGTTTTCCAACACAATAAATCCTCCATCGAAAGGATTATCCGGGATCAGCAAATCGACAATTTTCTGATCCTTGATAAATTTCGGTTTATTTACGCTGTACTCAATTTTATAGGAAAGGGATGGTTTGGGAGATTGTTCTTCCCTTTTGAAAAAACGCCGAATCCGGCCAAAGACTGTATTTTGTTTTCTCTTTTCTCTCCACCCTTCGCGGATTGATGTAATATCAGAATTTAGCGGGTAATGGGAGATATCACTCAAATCGGCGAATAGATTTTCTGCACCTTCCGGAGGAACCATTTCAATGTTTACTGATTCGAAATCGGCAGGTATTCCAATTGTTATTTCGTGATCCAGTTCGATATAAACCTGTGCCTGATCTAATCCTCCCGGCTCCATTTTTTTCCAGAGGAAAACAGCAGTTATTGTGCGATTGATAATTTGCGTAGCATTCATAAATCAGTGCAAATAAATCATAACAACGATAATTCTGCCTCACCGAAAGTACATCGTACCGTTAAAGCACGTTACCTTTTCCCCTGAAAAAAACTTTTCATCAACTCCGCGCACTCCGCTTCCATCACCCCCCCCACCACTTCGGTCTTAGGATGCAGCACGGGAGCCGCAATTCGGGCATAGCCACGTTTCTGATCGTGTGCGCCGAACACGATGCGTTTGATTTGTGCCCAATGCAAAGCACCTGCGCACATGAGGCAGGGCTCAAGTGTGACGTAGAGTGTACATTCGGTGAGGTATTTTCCGCCGAGGTAGCTTGCGGCGGCGGTTATGGCCTGCATTTCGGCGTGGGCGGTTACGTCGGTGAGGCGTTCGGTGAGGTTGTGGCCGCGGGCTATGATGCGGTTGTCGCTTACGATTACCGCGCCCACAGGCACTTCGTCGGCATCAAAGGCTTTGCGGGCTTCTTTCAGGGCTTCCTGCATGAAGCGTTCGTCGGAGTAGATGTCTATTTCCACGACGCGAAGGTACGGAGATTCCTGTGCAGGGCGCGGGCATCATCGTCGGGGCGCGGGCATTGCCATCGGTGCGCGGAGATTCCCGTCCGGGCGTGACGCGTCGCGCCCATGCGGGAATGCTACTGACCCTGCGCCAGCGAAAACGCCTTCTTCCCGTCGTACGTCATAAGCATTTCCACCGAACATATTTTGAGTTCGGCGGCCACGTTCATTACTTCCTGCAGCATGGCCTGCTGCGACACGGGTGCATCGTTTTTGCTGATTACGCGCACTCGGTACTGGTTCATGCACTCTGTAAATACCGAGCCGGTGGGCCATACCTGTGTGCCGCGGTTGGAGATGAGTTGCAGTTCAAACGCTCCGGAAATGGTGCGGTTGAAAGCCTCGGCCACTTTGACGGCCTGCTGATTGCTTTCTACAAAGAAATCGGCTCCCACGATTTCGCCTTTTTGTGCGGGCGATTCCTTAATGGGATTTTCGCTGAGCGGCCTGGGAGCGGTGAATGTGATATGATCGGCCGCGCCTGTGGAGGGCGTGGTGATTGAGGGCTTTTTGCCGAGGTTGGCAATGATGGCATCGGCATACTGCTGCGTGTTGAGTGCAGGTGTGCCGGGTTTACCGAAATCGGCCGTGTGTGCGCCTTCTTCGAGCGTGGTCAGCATGGCGTTTTCGATTTTGGCGGCGCTTTCGGTGAGGCCGATGTGACGAAGCATCATGATTCCGCTCATGAGCAGCGCAGTGGGATTGGCTTTCTGCTGACCGGCAATATCGGGCGCAGTGCCGTGTACGGCTTCGAAGATGGAAATATTGTCGCCAATGTTGGCCGAGGGCGCAAAGCCGAGTCCGCCCACCAATCCGGCGCAGAGGTCGGAAATAATATCGCCCTGCAGGTTGGGCAACACCACCACGTCAAACTCGCCGGGCTTGGCCACGAGCTTCATGGCAAGGTCGTCCACAATTACATCGTTGGCCACCAGATCGGGATAGTCTTTGGCCACTTCGTAGAAGGTTTCGAGGAAAAGCCCGTCGGTAATTTTCATGATGTTGGCCTTGTGTCCGCAGGTAATTTTGCGGGCATTTTTCTTGCGGGCCATTTCAAACGCGTAGCGATGCACCTGCAGCGAACCGGGACGGGTAATGAATCGGCGGCAAAGGGCCACATCGTGCGTAAGCATGTGTTCGATACCGCCGTAGGTATCTTCAATGTTTTCGCGCACAATGGTAATGTCGATGGGAATACCGGCTTTGCTGAAAACCGTTTCCACGCCATTGAGCGAGCGGAATACGCGCTTGTTGGCGTAGGTATTCCATACTTTGCGGGCAGTTACGTTTATGCTTTTTACGCCTTTGCCTTTGGGCGTTTCCATGGGGCCTTTGAAAAGAATGCCGAGGCTTTCGATGGTGGCTTTGGCTTCGGGTGTCATGCCCGTGCTGAAGCCCTGATCGTAAATGTATTTGCCCATGTCAACGGGTACAAATTCGAGCGGAAGGTTTGCCGCGCCAAAAATGCGCAACACAGCATCCATAATTTCAGGCCCGATGCCATCGCCTTTTGCAACTGCTATTTTCATTGTGTCGGTTTTAATCCGGGATGCAAAAATACACACCCTTTACCGCCCGCAAGAGGCATTTGTCTAAGAAATACAAAGATTTAATGTACGAAGCTGAAACAGGACGCAGACAGGGGCAATAAGCCGGGCGGGATTAAAATTTGTTGTTTTTATGCCCTGCTGCCCGCACTCTGCAAACCCCGCATCCAATGCTATTGCACTTTCACCAAAGGAATATTTACCGGTCGGTTATGCTCATACACAGTAAATATGTAGTGACCGGCCGCAAGTTGTGCAGGAATATTTATCCGTTTATCGACCGACAAACTGCCTTCGGTAATTATCCTTCCCGCGGTATCGGTAAGCCGGTAATAGCTGCCTGCATTTACTCCGCTCACCATTAATTCATTGCTAAATGGGTTAGGAATAACACGAATATCCTGCAAAGCAACTTCCTCCATTCCTGAAATAATATTGCCCAGCGTTACACATACCGAATCGATACACCCCAATGAATCTGAAGCCGTTATACAGTATATACCCGGTTGTAAACCAACTGCGTAAGCTGTTACCGAAACCGCGGGCTGCCACTGGTAGCTCACTGCTCCCGGAGCAAATACAGAGATTTGTCCGGTTCCTGAACTATCGGTATCGCTGATTACGGCTACTGAGTCAATCTGCAAATATGCTATTGAATCGACCACTACGGTTTGCACAATAAAGCAGTCGTTTGAATCTGTAACCTGAACGGTGTAAGTACCGGGGCAAAGATTGGTGTTACCAACAGGCCCGTTGCTGCCGGTAAAACTATATGAGTAAGCTGGTGTACCACCGCTTGCAGTATAACTTACAGCTCCATTACAGGCTCCACATGTGGCAGACTGTGTGGCAATTTGGAGCTGAAGGAGTGAAGGAGATGTGATAGTGATACTGTCACTGCTCACACAACCACTGCTGTCTGTTGCACTGGCCAGATAAGTTCCTGCACAAAGATTATAGAAACCTCCCCAGGGCTGGGTTACATTATTGAGCGAATACTGTGCAGCACCCTGTAAGGATAACTGTGCTGAACCAGTGCAACTCTGCGCGCAAAGCGGATCTGTAACCTGGGTAATAAAATTGTGCTGGGCCGGGCTGGTAATTATTTGATTCGTATCATATACACAACCATTGGCATCCATCACCTGCACCTGGTAGGTGCCGCTGCATAATCCGCCAAAAACATTACCCGGCTGGTAAGTCAATCCGGCATCAATACTGTACGAATAATTACCGGCAGGTGTGGCGTTTATAACAAGTTGTCCATTGCAATCGTTAAAGCATACGGGCGGTGTTGAAATTGTACTGACTTGAAAATCAGGCAGCACATTTATTGTTACACTGTCTGTGGCAACACAGCCCGACAAATTAACCGCATTTATCACATATTGCCCTGCACATAATCCGTTGAATGATGGTGCAGATTGAGCCGGTAAACTATTTAACTGATACTGAATACTACCGGGTTGTGAGGGTGTAACGGATATTACGCCATTGCAACTGTTGCTGCATAAATTTGGAGTTGCCGTGGTTTGGATATCAAATACAGGCGGGTTTGTTAATACCAGATTCTGAACAGTTGAACATCCGGCCGAATCCTGAATGGTAACAGTATAATTTCCGGCACAGAGCTGATTAAATGTATTTTGACTTTGAGCCTGATTGTTATTAAGTGCATAAGTATAATTACCCACAGGCGATACTGATGCAACAGTAATATTACCATTGCAATTATTAAAACACGAAGGAGACTGCGTTAAAACCTGGGGCTGCACGGAATAGCTTGTTCCAATTGTCAGATTATGCGTATTCACACAACCATCGGCACTCATTACCTGAATTTGATGTGAGCCGGGGCACAACCCGGTAAATGAGGACAGGTTCTGATAGGGCTGATTGTCGAGCGAATAGGTATATGAGTTGGCCTGATTTGTATTCACATTAACAACCCCATCGCACAAACTGCTGCATGTGGCAGGCGACGGGGTAACGGTGGACGTAAATCCGGGCAGCCCTGTAATGGTAAATGTTTGCGTACAGATGGAAGACGTTTGATTATTCCATACTGAAAATGTGTAGGTTCCCGGGCAAAGATTAGTGAACGTGGGCGAGTTTTGCCAGAACGAATTATTTAGCTGAAACTGATAGGTTGAGTTGCCTTGCGGATTAATAGTGATGGTTGCGTTACAACTGTTGTTGCAGGCCGCCTGTATTATACTTATTGTTGGCGAAGACGCGGGAGGTAAAATTGTAACTGTTTGACTTCCTACACAGAGAGTAGTGTTGTTTCTTGCGTGAAATATGTATGTACCGGGAGATAAATTGCTGAAATTAGAACTGGAAGTATATGGCCCGTTGTTTATACTGTAGGTATAGTTGCTGGCACTGGGAGATACGCTGAGCTGAACAGATCCGCCTACATTACAAGTAGCCGGCGTTACATAGGCTGTTATTACAGGAAATGCTGTGGGCGGAGAAATAGTTGCCGTTTGTGTAAATGCACAGGTAGCATTTTGTGGTCTTACACTTACTGTATATGTACCCGCGCAAACATTACTCACAGATGAATTATTTATCCATGTATTTCCGCCATCAAAACTAAATTGGTAAGATCCGGAAGGATTTAACGAATACACGCTAAGCATTCCGCCGCAAGGCGGAGCACAGTTTCCCGGAGTTGTGGCTACCATAAAGGTTACCGCAGGATTCATCCCTATCGTAAAACTTGTAGTGGCTGGACAAAGATTGCCGGCCAGCATAGCCATTGCAGTATAGTTACCCGCTGCCAAACCGGTAAATGTGGGTGATGATTGCCAGGTTAAACCGCTATCGATACTAAACTGCACGGTATTTCCCAAATTAGTGGTTAAGGTAACCGAACCATTGTTTTGAGTCAAACAGGTTACTGCGGTTGATGAAAGCACACTTAACGAAGGTATATTGGTTGGAACAGTTGCAGTAATCGACCCTGAACATCCATGCTGACTGATTTTTCTTATCAAAATCTGGTAACTGCCACTGCAAAGAGAGCTGAATATGTTTGAATTTTGCCATGTATTACCACTGTCTATGCTATATTCAACCGGAGCAGTTATATTGGGAGTAAGTGTAAGAGATCCATTACAGGCCGATGCACATCCGACAGCCTGAATTGCTACGGTTGCCTGGATTTGATTAATTGTAGGTACAAAAATATTATAGCTTATCGGACAAGATATTGAAGAATAAATTGCAGTTCTTATAATCGAATGCCAGCCTGGACAAACATTGCTTACTGTGGGATTATTACCTACATAATTTCCATCAAAGTAATATACATCTAAACTCCCCGCACACCCATTCACCCAATTATTTATACATACTACTGCATTGCACTCATTACAGGTAGAAGGGGAAATGACAGACGTAGGTGGTATAGGGGGCATATACAGTGGTGTCGCTACTATGTTAGCACATACCATAACACCAAACGAATCTTTAACACAAACAAAAACGGTGGTAGGCACGAGGCCATAGAGATAATATTGTGGCGAAGATGACCAGGGGCCAGTGGAAGGGTTGGCTGCAGTGGAATAACTATACTGATAAGGAGGAAAACCTCCTGAAGCACTCGCATATACTATCATGTTTGAATTAGTAAGGCATACCTGTATGCTGCTCAAACTTAAACTCAGCGGATTCGCTCCGAGAATAGTTATGACCAATACATAGGGGTTGGAAGTAGCATTACTACTCACATAAGAACAACCACTGGATGTTGCGGCGGTAATACTGTAAGTTCCCGGACAAAGATTATTTAACACTGCCGGATTGGTTGTAAATGTATCCGTATAAGCAGGAGCTAACGTACTGCTGATGGTAAATATGTACGGTGGCGGAGCTCCGGTAACGGTTATTTGTATGGAGCCGTTGCAGGCACTGGCGGGATAGCTGTTTGTGCTGGTAGCGGCAAAGGTAACTGCAGGTGCAGTGGGTACTATTACGCTGGTTACAACGCTGGTATTTGTACTGTCTAAAACTTCAAGTGCATAAACTCCGGGGCATAATCCGGTGAATACGGGCGAGTTCTGAAAAGAGGAGGTGCCAAGTCTGTATTGATAAGGCATTATACCGCCAGTAGCTGTAGCTGTAATTGTGCCTGTACAGGGATTCAGGCACGTTTGCGTGCCCACACCACTCACGGCAAGTGTTTGTGCGCGCGCAGAAGAAAAAAGCCAGAAAGTGGCAATAATCAGAAATGAGAGTTTCCCGAATAAATTGCGGAGCATTGTTTGGGGTATAGTTAGCGGTTGGTTTTACTCAGAAGGTTTGGATTGAAAGAATCGGAGTGGTAAAACTTAACTCTAATTTATAAAATTAGGAGCCAGCCAGTGTGCTTACCTGACCGTTCAGGCGTTTTTTTTACCATATCAATTTCACCAAAATGATGCATCGTAGAATTGAAACCTTATACGAAACCCGGCCGGATATTGTTCACGTTACCACACATAATCAATACATTATGTGCAAAATTCACCCTTTTCGCACATTGCTTTCGTAACCACGCTGCATTCCAAACCCGGCATCTTTTGTAACTTCGCAGTCCTTTCAATACTTTATACTATTACTTTATGCTTCGCACACACAACTGCGGTGAACTCCGCATAACCGATGCCGGAAAAACAGTAAGCCTTTGCGGCTGGGTTCAATATACACGCATGGCCGGGGGCGTGGCCTTTGTGGTTCTGCGCGACCGTTACGGCCTTACACAGCTTACCTTTAACATGGCCGTAAACGAAGCCCTGTTCAAACAGGCCTCCGAGCTGGGCCGCGAGTTTGTGGTGCGCGCCACCGGCACCGTGCGCGAGCGCGAAGCCAAAAACCCGAACATGCCCACGGGCGATATTGAAATTATCGTTTCGGAGCTTTCTGTGCTCAACAGCGCCAAAACGCCGCCCTTTACCATTGAAGACGATACCGACGGCGGCGACGAACTGCGCATGAAATACCGCTACCTGGATTTACGCCGCAATCCCGTGCGCGAAAGCCTTTTCCTGCGCCACCGCGTGGCACAGGCCACACGCGCCTACCTCAACAACCAGCAGTTTATTGAGGTGGAAACGCCGGTACTCATCAAGTCCACACCCGAAGGCGCGCGCGATTTTGTGGTGCCCTCGCGCATGAATCCGGGCCAGTTTTATGCCCTGCCACAAAGTCCGCAAACATTCAAACAACTGCTCATGGTGGCCGGTTTCGACCGCTACTACCAGATTGTGAAATGCTTCCGCGACGAAGACCTCCGCGCCGACCGCCAGCCCGAGTTTACACAGATAGACTGCGAAATGAGCTTTGTGGAACGGGCCGATATTCTGGCCATGTTTGAAGGCTTAGTGCGCCATCTTTTCCACGAAGTAAAAGGCATAGACATTGGCGAACTACCGCACATGAGCTACGCCGATGCCATGAAATACTACGGCAGCGATAAACCCGATACCCGTTTCGGGATGCGCTTTGTGGAACTGAATGAAGTGGTAAAAGGCAAAGGCTTCCCCGTATTCGACAATGCCGAACTGGTAGTGGGCATTTGCGCCAGCGGTGCCGCATCGTTTACACGCAAGCAGATTGATGAACTTACCGAGTTTGTGAAACGTCCGCAGGTAGGCGCAAGCGGCTTAGTGTATGCGCGCGTTAACGACGATGGCAGCATAAAATCGTCGGTGGATAAATTCTACAACGAAGACGAACTGAAAAAATGGGCCGCCGCATTCGATGCCCAACCCGGCGACCTGCTGCTGCTGCTGGCCGGCCAAACCGACAAAACCCGCAAAGCACTGAACGAACTCCGCCTCGAAATGGGCACCCGTTTGGGCCTTCGCGATAAGAATACGTTCTCCTGCCTCTGGGTCATTGACTTCCCGCTGCTGGAGTACAACGAAGACGAAGGCCGCTGGTTTGCCATGCACCACCCCTTTACCGCGCCCTGGCCCGAAGACCTCGCCAAACTCGACACCGACCCCGGCGCAGTACGTGCCAATGCTTATGACATGGTGATTAACGGCGTGGAAGTAGGCGGCGGATCCATCCGCATTTTCGACCGCGACCTGCAGGCACGCATGTTTGGCGTACTCGGCTTCACCCCCGAAGAAGCACAGGCCCAGTTTGGCTTCCTCATGAATGCCTTTGAGTTTGGCGCCCCCCCGCACGGCGGCATAGCCTTCGGCTTCGACCGCCTCTGCTCCCTCTTCGGCGGCGCCGACTCCATCCGCGATTTCATCGCCTTCCCCAAAAACAACGCCGGCCGCGATGTAATGATTGACTCGCCTTCGGTAATAGACGCGAAACAGTTGAAGGAGTTAAATATCCAGACAACCGCGTAAAGCCCCATCCAGCTAAAACAAATAGTACAAAAGCCCCTCCGAGATCTCTTTTGATCTCGGAGGGTTCCCACCCAGATTTATTTGTTTTAGCCACACAAAACCCAAACAAAATACCCGAAGCCGAAAAGTCGCGTTTATTCCGAAGCTGAAATCCCTCCGGAGAATATTACCACAACAAAAAAAATCGCGTTTATCCCAAAGAAAAATTCCAAAAAAAAATTACCCCAACCAGAAAAAATCACGTTTATCCCGAAGAAAAAAACTCTCCTGAAAATATTACCAAACCCAAAAAAATCGCGCTTATCACCACTTGGGTAAAAATCCCCCGAAAAATATCCCCCAAAAGAATAAGCAGTTTTCACCCCAAAACTATCTCAACACAGTAATTCGCAAAAAAAACTTCACCACCACCAACCAAAAAATCAAAAGAGGTTGTTCCTGATTGGAACAACCTCTTTTGCTATACATACAAACAATTACTAATCAGTAATCACCACCCGCTGTGTAGAGCGTTTACCGTCATTAGTAACCACAGTTACAAAATAAGTACCCGAAGCCTCGATACGGAATTGCTGCAGCGTTCCGGTTTGAACACGCTGTGCAACTACCAGCTTACCAAGCATATCGTAAATCTCTACATTGGCCGCCATTTCGGTGCCAAGCTGCAGTGTAAACGAGCCGTTGTTCGGGTTGGGGAAAAGTGTAAATGCAGGACCGGCACCAATTTCGCCTACTGCGCTGCAAATTTCCACCCAGATCGAATCAACCGAAGTGCCCACACAACCGTTCGGATCGGTGTAGGTGTAGGTGATTACAGTGTAACCCGGGGTAGTAATCTGCGACGGAGTGAAGATACCGTTGTTTACTGCATTACCCGTGTAAGTACCACCGGCAGGCGAACCGCCGGTAAGCGCAAACGGAGCGGTAATGTTGCTGCAAGCCGAATCAATCGGCTCGGAATATGCTACGTTGGGCAGCGCAGGATCGTTAAGGGTAACTGCAATACTGTCGGTACAGCCATTGTTATCGGTAACAATTACCGAATAAACACCTGCCGTGAGACCGCTGATGTCTTCGGTGTTGGCACTGTTGCTCCACTGGAATGCGTAGGGGCTTACACCACCGCTTACCGAAATATCAATGCTTCCGTCGTTGCCTCCGCAAGTAGTCGGATTAACCGAAGTTACCACAGTGGTGGCCACTGCTGCAGGCTGTGCGATGGTTACCGATTGTGTGTTGGTGCAGCCGTTGGCATCGGTAATTACCACGCTGTATGCACCGGCCACAAGTCCGTTTACCGAAGCAGTTGTATCGCCTGTGTTCCAGAGATAGGTGTAACCCGGTGTGCCACCTGTGGCATTTACTGTTACCGAACCATCGCTGCCACTGCTGCAGGATACGTTGGTGGCAGAAGCTGTTGCAGTAATAGCCGAAGGCTCGGTGATGTTTACTGTAAAGGTGATCGTACAGTTGTTGGTATCGGTAATGGTGCAACTGGCTGCGCCTGCAAGTAAGCCGGTGGCTGTGGCGGTGGTATCACCATTGCTCCAGAGATAAGTGTAGCCGGGTGTGCCGCCGCTTACGTTTACTGTGGCAGTACCATTGCTTCCGCCGTTGCACGACACGTTGGTTTGTGTGGAAGTAACACTGAGTGCAGCCGGTTCGGTGATAATTACCGATTGGGTAATGATACAACCGTTGGCATCAGTAATGGTGCAGATGTTTGAACCTAATGACAAACCGGTGGCCGTGGCAGAGGTGCTGCCGCTCGGAGCCCAGCTATAGGTATAGCCGGGTGTGCCGCCGCTTACACTTACCGTACCCGTACCATCACTGCCGCCGTTGCACGATACGTTGGTTTGTGAAGAAGTAACGCTGAGCGGCGAAGGCTCGGTAATGGAAACCGACTGCGTGATGATGCAACCGTTGGCATCGGTAATGGTGCAGGTGTATGAACCTGCGGTAAGGCCGCCGGCTGTGGCAGCGGTACCGCCGCTGGGTGCCCAGCTATAGGTATAACCCGGTGTGCCGCCGCTTACCGAAACCGTGGCCGAACCATTGCTGCCGGCGTTGCACGATACGTTGGATTGAGCGGAAGTTACACCAAGCGCAGAGGGCTCGGTAATGCTTACCGAACTTGTGGTGGTACAACCATTGGCATCGGTAATGGTGCAGGTGTATGAACCGGGAGTTAATCCGCTGGCTGTGGCAGCAGTGCCGCCGCTGGGTGCCCAGTTGTAGGTATAACCGGGAGTTCCGCCGCTGGGCGAAACTGTGGCCGAACCGTTGCTGCCGCCGTTGCACGATACGTTGGTAGCACTGTTTGTGGCAGCGAGTACTGTAGGCTGTGTAATGGTTACGGTTACCGAACCTGTGCTTCCGCAGGGGTTGCTGATGGTGCAGGTATAGGTTCCCGCAGCCAGACCGGTAGCCGTAGCCGCGTTGCCGCCGCTGGGTGCCCAGCTATAGGTAATGAAGTTGCCGCCGGTACCGCTTACTGTGGCACTACCGTTGTTGCCTCCGTTGCACGATACGTTGGTTTGCGAAGCAAGTGTAAACACAATCGGGCTGCAGGCGCGCTCATCGGCACCGGCTGTGGGTGCCAGCGCGTTGCGGGCCTGGTTGTCGAAGTCGATGGTGATGCCCGGAATGGGTGTACCCACTGCTTCGGGGAAAATTGAGGTGTTGTTGTGCAAATCGCCGATGGCGGTGTTTACAAACAACGCTGCCGGTGTAACTACGGTGCTGATGGCGCGAACCGAATTCAGATCGCCGCCCGAAATGGTGCGCCAGCCACCCAATGAGTAGGTGGTGGCATTCCAGAGACCCACTTTGGTGGTGTCTGAAACCACAAACGCATTGTTGCTCGATGCAGTTGCACTCCAGCCCGCAGAAGTAGCTGCGGCAGTATTGGAAAGAGCAACGTGGTTGCCTGTGCCGCCCGTGCGGTTGTTCACAAGCAGGTTGTTCTTCACCGTCACCGCCGTGTTGCCGGCACGGTTAAAGGCCGAGGTGTTGGATGCACCGGCAGTTACCGAACCGCCGAGGTAAACTGAGTTGTAATAATAAGCAGCCGAAGAACTGGCCGACATCACATCCACAATACCGTTAAGATCCACGTTGTTGGTGTTGGTGCCGTTGGTCAGCGAAATCATGTTGTTGCTAACCGTCCAGTTGCTGCCCGATGAGTAGTAGATACCTGCAATACCCGGAGTACCCGTGTTGAGGTTGGTAATGTCCCAGATCTGGTTACGGCTCAAGGTTCCGCCGAGGGTGTTGCTCTGCGACTGGAAACCGAGTGCATATCCTGAGAATGCACCCGTGTTGGTATTGCTCAATCCGGCAATCACGTTTGAGGTGAAGCTGTGTGTGTTGCCTGCAAGATTCTGGATGGCTATACCCACGTTGTTGATTACAGGGGTTGCCGCACCGCCGGCCATTGCCTGGTTACGAACCGTATTGCCGGTTACCGTAAGCGTTCCCGAACCACCCACAGTGCTGACAAGCAGAATGCCGTAGTTGGCAGAAGTTGCCGCAGTACTGGCATCCGAATAACCCTGCACGGTGTTGTTGGTAAGGTTGAGCGCAGCGCCCGAAGTAATCACCTGGCGGATACCGAAACCGATAACCGGACTCGCTGCATTCAGGTTACGAATGCTGGTGGCCGTGGTGGTACTGCCCACAAGGTTGTTGGTAACGTTTATGGTTGAAGAAGGCGTACCCTGAAGTTGAATACCCTGCCAGATTACCGTGGCTGCTGTGGTGCCATTGATGGTAAAACCGCCTACCGTGTTGCCGGTGAGGGTATATGTACCATTGGTAGTGGCAGCCAGAATACCGGCGAGGAAAGAAGTAGATGTTCCGCCGGTGTTTATGGTAATCTTGATATGATCGTTGCCCGCGGCATCACCAATTACGTTGCCCTGAAGAGTGCCCACGTTATGTATGCCCTGACCGAGGTTCATACCTAAGAACATCGACGAGTTTGCGGTGGGCGCATTGGTGGTGTAATCTATTTTACGAATTGTGTTGCCGTTGATGCTGTTCGGAATGAGACCGGTAATTACGCTGATGGCGGCAAAGGTTTGTGTGGTACCCACACCGCTCACTGTAAGCGTCATATCGCCGCCTGTGGCTCCGGGAGCAGTACCACCCACAAAGTTGCCGTTGATGGTGTGGCCGCCGTTGGAGTTTACAGGAGCGGTGAAGTTGATGTTGATGGCACGCGTTACCGCACCCGATGCGGTTTGAGTGCGAACGGCAGTCTGGTAGAAACTGTTTCCGGTAATGGTGAAGTTGGTATTTCCGGAACCGATGTTAAGACCGAATTGCGAACTGCTGTTTACCAGAAACCAGTCGTGGATATTGTTATTGGTAATGTTGATGTTGTTGTTGTACTGCAACAACGAGGTGGCTGTACCCTGGCAGTTGATGCCGATGGCGGGTGTGCTGCCTGGCACATCGGTGCGGTCGCGGATTTCGCAGAGGTTGATGGTGATGTTGTCGTTGCCGGCTGTGCCTGTGGTGGTGCCAATGTGAATGGCTCCGCCCAATGCGGCGCTGGTTGCCGTATTGCCGCTTTCCACCGTACTGTTGCGCAGGGTATTGTTATGCGCATCGTTCAGGAAAGCCACGGTGGGCGCCGAGTTTGAGGTGTTGCGCAGCAGGAAGAATGTGCCTGTACCGCCAAAACGCCCGTCGATGGTTACACGGTCGGCTCCGTCGAGGCGAATGAGTGCCGCCGCCGCGCTCGAACCGCTGATGGTGCGCACCACTGCCGCACTGGGCTGTATAGTTACGGTGTAATTGCCCAGGCCTTCCTCGGCCCACTGGTTAAGTGCCACGGTGCCGGTTTCAGCGGTA
The DNA here is from genome assembly GCA_025454955.1 of Bacteroidia bacterium. Lineage (GTDB taxonomy): Bacteria > Bacteroidota > Bacteroidia > Palsa-965 > Palsa-965. The sequence goes on from JALONL010000029.1 coordinate 66,907, forward strand.
AGGTCGCCGGTTACATTCACCACAAGGTTGCCAGAAAGCGTAGCCGAGTTGATGAGTTGGAAGATACCGCCCGCGTTGGTGAGCGAAGTAATAGTTTCGGCCGGGCCCACGTTAATGGTTCCCGAAAGCGGCACCGCCACAATGGTGTACTGGTTAATGGTGTTGTTGAGCGGGAATTCGGCAGCCGAAAGGTTTACGCTGGCAGGCTGTGCGGTAAAGCCTCCGTTGTTGAGACCAATGCGCGGTGTGCTGTTCAGATCCTGCGCCACCACAAAGTACTGAATCACATCGCCGGCCACCACAGCACCGCCAAAGAGCAGCGAATAGTCGATGGTGAAGCTGAAAGGTGAAGCCGTATTGCCGGCTTCTACATATTTCCAGCCGTCGGTGGCGTTGGTGTTGGTGTTAAAGGTGTTGGCGTTGGTGCTTCGCTTGTAGTAAATGCGCGGACGTGTACCGGCGGTGGTGTTTATGCCGCTCGGATCGGTAATGGTGGCAAACGAGGTAAGCACACGAGTGGCCGCCACCGATGAGTTGGTGAGCAGCGTGTATTGAATATTGGGCGAAGCAAGGTCGGTGGTGATGCCGGTAAATTCATCGGCACCCACATCGGGCAGTATAAGGTTGCGAATGAGGTTGTCGAAGTCGGTGGTAATTCCGGCTATTGGTGTGGCACCGCCCTGGCATTGTGTGGCTACTGATGTTTGCAGGTGCAGATCGTAGGGCGTGGTGGCCACATTCACAAACGGAGGCAACTCGCTGAACGACGACTGCTCACGCGGGCCCACACGGTTTTTAAATGCCTGTAAGGTTTGGTCGCTGTTCGTAAAATCGTGATAAATCAGATTGGTTGCACTGGGTGTTCCGGCCCACAAGCAGTTGTAACCCGAAGTAAGTGCATAATTGGTAGTAGCAGGTGTGGAGCGTGTAATGCAACGGGTAAGACCTGTTCCGGTGGCGTTTGATATGTTTACAAAAATGTTGTTGCGGATATCGGTGCTGTAAGCGTTGGGACCGATATAAAGCGCCGAAGTACCGAAGTTTGTTCCGGTTCCTGTGGCATTCAGGTAAACAGTATTGTAGTAAGCATTCATCACCGAACCGGTCAATGCACCATTGAGCCAGATACCCATAATGCAGGCAAATGTGTTGGTGGCATTGGGTGCTTTGAGATCGGAAATCATGTTGTTATGCACAGTGGTAAGTGCATTCACATTCGAACCGACATTGATGCCCACTGTAGCAGGTGTACCGCCGGTGGTGCTGGTGTTGGAGATGTTGTAAATGTTGTTGCGGTAAATGTTGGTTACTGTACCATAATCTGAACCGATGGCCGAAACAATGTTGGTGGTATTGGCTGTAATGGAATGAATAAGGTTACCATAAATCTCCTTGTTGGTAGGGCCCGAACCTGAGCGGGCGTGAATCATGGTTACTTCACCACTTCCACCGGTGTTGTTGTATATCTGGTTGTTGTAAATATTTTCCTGCAACCCGAAAGCGAAGTTGTAATAGCCGAACACACCACCGCTTGTATTGGCCGCGCTGTTGTTGAAGAGCTGGTTGTTGTAGAAATTGGTAATCGCTGTGGAACCACTGGCATTTACCATGTTCATGGTTCCGCCCGCGCCGGTTTTTAAGTTGCCGCTTACAATGTTATCATAAATATTCTGCAGCAGCATAATGTTTACGCTGGAGCCGGTGCATGAAATGCCCGAGAATTCGCCCGTGCCGGGCAGGTTGTTATTGGTTACCTTGTTGTTATACACATTGGTAGTGGTGGCGGTAGCGGTGGTGGAAATACCCCTGAAAAGCCCTGAGGTGGCGGTTGGGTAGGTGCATCCGTCAACTACGTTATTGTATATGTTAAGCGTATTACCGGCTCCGGCTCCACCCGCACTGTTGTTGATGGCTATTAAATTGGAGGTAGTGGCATTGCTGGTGAGCGTAAGCGTATCGTTGTAAATATCGATATTGGCATTGCTGGAGGCGGTAATGTTAATGCCGTTTAGTGTACTTGTATGGATGGCTCCACCTGTGTTGTTGAAGTAGGTGGCAAAAACACGGAAGTTGTTTTGTGCCGAGGCATTTACTCCGTTGGCGGTTAATGTGCCGCCTCCGAACTGTGTAACCTGGCTGCGCCGGGTGCTTACGCCGTCAACGCCAATCTGGTTGTTGTTATCGTACAGGTCGAACGGTGCCGAGGCTGCAAAGCCTGTAACCGAATAGCCGGTATAGCAGTTGGTTACGGTGTTGTTAAAAAACCGGTTGCCGGAGTTTGTACCGCTCAGCGCAGTAAGTGTAAGTGTAGTAGTTGACGCTGTGGTATGGTTGGCCGCATATATGCCCACCGAAGCTGTGTTCAACTGATTGAGCGTAACGGTGCTGCGGCGGATGGTGTTGTTCTGCGCGCCATTGAGAGCGCCGGTTTTAAGCAGTGCATAGCCCCATTCCATCTGTGCGGCAGAGGTAGTGTTGGCTGCGTTTTCCTGCAGGTCGATACCGGAAATGGTTACATTATCCACACCGTTCAAAATGAACATTCCATCAAGCGTACCTACGCCGGTATAAGCCGTAAGCAGCGGGTTGGCGCCCGTACCCGAACGCTGAATGATGAGCGGGTTGGCCGCACTGGGCCCGGCTGTGCTCATGGTAAGCACAAGCGGAGCAGTAAGTGTTTCGGTGTAACCGGCGGCCACGTTTACGGTTGCTCCGCCAGCTCCCACACCCTGTGTGTTAAGATCGGCTACTGCGGCAGTCAGCGTAGGGTATGTACCCGGAACGGTAACTACACCCGTAATCTGGCCATACACGCCTATGGCAAGCAAGCTCATACCAAGCGTGGCAAGGGAAGTACAGATACGTTTCATGTGATAAAATAAATCGGTGAGGTTTTACTGGTGCGGTCACCGGTTTCCCGGTTGGTGTTGACCTTAATCTATTGGCAATAATAAGCTATTTTTATTTTCCGGGAAACCCCAAAGCTATTATTAGCCTCATTTTAACACGTCTTAAACTTACTCTAATCTTATAGTTAATTCACTCTTTTTGTGTGAATTGAATATGGATTCAAGCGCAAAATTTCATCCTGCTAAAAACTTACTCTCATTCATGTACAAACTCCTTCTTTCCGCATTTTTCTTTATCCTCACCTCCTGGCTTGACGCGCAGCAGATTAAGGTGCTCACCCATTCAAATAGCGCTGTGCCGTACATGTCTGGCGATTCGCTGCCGGATAAAACCTACGTGCTCAGCTTTGACCACAACGACACTTCACTTTTCCTGAATTTCAAAACTGCTCCCGTCGCCAATGGAAGCATGGCCACAATTATGTACCCCGGACTCAGTTCAGGAAATAAATCATTGGTTTCATTAAGCCCCGACACCTTATTTATTTCCTCACCCTGCTTTGCCCCTGCCTGGCCCGATACTGTTTTCTTCCGGAACATCGACAAAGACAAAGAGCCGGAGATGTGTTTGCTTATGACCGTAATGCCTTATTGCGATGCATACCTTACCAAACAATATCTGCTTGTTTACGACAATGTATTTACCCTTCACAATGAAAAAGCCAGCATGCACCAGCTTGCACAACAGAAAAAGCTAAATCTCCTGCCTCGTTTTCAAACCAGCTTTTTCGGATTTGAGTTTCATCGCTCTCCCCTGTTTGCCCTGCGCGTGCAGGAACATTTCAATAAAATACATCCTGCCCTCCCGCCTGTTAACCGCAATGACCTGAATTATCTCTACGATTCCATTGGCGTGACGGGCTGCTTTGTGATGTACGATCCGCAGGCCGAACAATACACCTATGTAAACAAAGACTATAAGAGTGTAAAGATGACTCCCGCTTCCACGTTCAAAATATTCAACTCGCTCGTGGGCCTCGAAACCGGAGTAATTGCCGATAAAAATTTTATGCTTGAGTGGAATAAAAAGAAACACAGCAATGCCGCGTGGAATAAAAACCACACACTCGAAACTGCATTTCAGAATTCGGTAGTGTGGTATTATCAGGAACTGGCACGGCGCGTGGGGCCCGAAAAAATGAAGCAATGGCTCGACTCGTGCCACTACGGAAATGCCGATACTACGGGAGGTATTGATAAATTCTGGCTCAGCGGAAAATTACGCATCAGCCCCGAAGAGCAGGTGGAATTTTTAAAACTATTCTATTATTATCGGCTCCCTTTCTCCCATCGTTCCATTGATATTGTAAAAGAAATAATGGTGGCCGACGTACAACCCGGTTACACTGTTTCGGGTAAAACCGGCTGGGGAGACACTGAAACACTGCAAACCGGATGGTACGTGGGGTATGTGGAAACAGGCGGCAAGGTATATTTCTTTGCCAATCTTATTTATACCGAAAATGCCAATAATCCGCATTTTGCCGATGCGCGTAAGGCACTGGCGTATCGGATGCTCAGGGAAATGAAAGTAATCGCGCCCGCGACAAACTAAACCTTTTTGTATTTCACAGGCCATAACGAAGATTGACTTTTGTCATAATTCGATATTTAGACATTTATCTAAATATCGAATTTCTTTCTACATTTGCCTCGTGAATACACTCTTTAAAGCCTTAGGCGATGAAACCCGACGTGAAATTCTGGCCATGCTGCGCGAGCGCGACATGACCGCCGGAGAAATTGCCGATGCCTTCCACATCAGCAAGCCCAGCATATCGCATCATCTCGATTTGCTGAGGCAGGCCGGTTTGGTCACATCAGAACGCAACGGGCAGTTTATCCTCTACACGCTCAATACCACCGTGCTCGACGAAGCGCTGAGCTGGGTAATGAGCCTGAAATCAAAAAACGATTCCCCAAAAAAGAAAAAGCGATGAAACAGATTTTCAGTAAACCCATGGAATGGGTGCTGCTGGCACTGGCTTTGGCCCCGCTCCTGTTTATGGCCATTACCTGGGGCAGCTACCCCGAAAAAGTTCCGCTGCATTGGGGGCCCGACGGAAACGTGGATCGCATGGGCAGCCCGTCGGCACTATGGATGCTGGCCTGCATCGGGCTGGTGTTTTACCCCGTGCTGCTGCTCATTCCTAAAATTGACCCCAAACGCAAAAACATCGACGCTGCCGGAAAAGGATTTGGCTCGCTGCGTTTTATTCTGCACCTGTTTTTTGCCGTATTGCCCATTATTGCCGGACTTGCCGCATTGAACATCATTACCGATATACCCCAAACAATCATCATTCTCGTGCTGCTGCTGTTTCTCGGCATGGGCAATTACCTCACGGTGGTAAAACCAAACTATTTTGCCGGCATCCGCACTCCGTGGACACTGAGCAACGATGAAGTGTGGCGCAAAACACACCGGCTGGGCGGAAGAACATGGGTAATTATGTCGCTGGTCATGCTGCCGTTAGTGTTTGTGCTGCCTCCCAAAACCATGTTTATTGTTTTCATTTCGGCAGTGACGCTCAGCACGGTGGGCGTGGTTATTTACTCATACCTGATTTGGAAAAAACTTAAAAGCGAACAACAATAACCAATTTGTGCGGCGCTGCAAGTGCGCTGAAATTACAGGCTGCATCCTCCGCAAAAGCTGAAAAAATCAAAAAGCCCTGTCTGTGGGATGCAGACAGGGCTTGGGGGGATTTATTAAGTATGGAACAGCTTACAGAATCAGCATGGCATCGCCGTAGCTCAGGAAGCGGTATTTTTCCTTTACGGCTTCCTTGTATGCCTTCATAATCAGATCGTATCCGCCAAATGCAGTAATCATCATCAGCAGCGTCGATTCGGGCGCGTGGAAGTTGGTAATCATGCAGTTGGGAATCTGAAAATCGTAGGGCGGAAAAATGAAGCGGTTGGTCCAGCCATTGTAGGGCTTGAGCAGGCCTTCGGTAGAAACGGAGGTTTCCACGGCGCGCACGCAGGTGGTGCCTACGGCGCACACACGCTTTTTGCGGAGTTTGGCGGCGTTTACCACATCGGCACACGACTGGGGAATTTCCACCTGCTCCGATTCCATTTTATGCTTGGTAAGGTCTTCCACTTCCACCGGGCGGAAACTGCCTAAGCCCACATGCAGGGTAAGCATACCAAAACCTACACCTTTGAGTTCGAGGCGTTTAAGCAGTTCGCGGCTGAAATGCAAACCGGCAGTGGGCGCAGCCACTGCTCCTTCCACGCGGGCGTAAACGGTTTGGTAACGCTCGGCATCATCGGCCTGAAGCGGGCGGCGGATGTATTTCGGAATGGGCGTATTGCCCAGTTCTTCGATGGTTTTCTTAAACTCCTCGTAAGGCCCGTCGAAAAGGAAACGAAGTGTGCGTCCGCGCGAGGTGGTATTGTCAATTACCTCGGCCACAAGCGAATCGTTTTCGCCAAAGTAGAGCTTGTTGCCGATACGGATTTTGCGGGCCGGATCCACCAGCACATCCCAGAGGCGGCTTTCGCGATTCAGCTCGCGGAGCAGGAAAACCTCGATTTTGGCGCCGGTTTTCTCTTTATTGCCATACAAACGGGCCGGAAATACTTTCGTATCGTTAAGGATCATGGCATCGCCATCGTCGAAATAATCGAGAATGTCTTTGAATACCTTGTGCTCGATGGTGCCGGTTTTGCGGTCAATAACCATAAGCCGCGACTCATCGCGGTTTTTGGCCGGGTAGTCGGCTACAAGTTCGCGGGGCAGCGTAAATTTGAACTGTGAAAGTTTCATAGTGCGTGTGGGGAGTCGTACAAATACGGGCCGGACAACCGGCGGCTGCGACTTGATTGTTAGTGATACATGGTCTCAGTACACTACTTAAAAGGAGTTTGCCATCACCCAGAGTAAAATGCCTGAAATCGGGCGCAAATATATCCCCTCAGACACCCCGTTGTCAAGAGGTTACGCCATTTTTTTCAAAATATGAAGAGAATGTTGGCTGTGTGTAAACGTTTACGGGGAGCCTCTTACCCCTCAATGCCCCAAAAACAAAGACAAAGGCGAAATAATGGCCGACGGAACGGAAATAATTATTTTTTCAGCAATTTGCCTTGTTAACTCATTTGCACCCTTCCGAAAATCGGTTTATCGCAGAAAATGAGGATATAATCATTCTTTTCACAAAACCGGCGAATGCCGGAATCAGGCTAAAGCCGATTTTTCCGTTCATTGAATTGGCGCGTGATTATTCCGGTTAAATCTCACGGCCGCCTTCAGAAAGCAGTTTTTCTGCCGCTTGAATTTCCGAAATAATCCTTAAATCAACTTTCAGAAAATTGACATTTATTCTTAAAAATTGCGTTATTGTATCATCTCCCCCCACGTTGAAAATATGATTCAATGCATTTTATCACCCCTTTATTAAGAATAAGCCTGTTTCTTTCACTTTTGAGTTTTTGTTTTTCAAAGCCAGATTCTAAATCTGCTCCAAAAAACTACCTCTGTCTGACCGCACATATTCAAACTGAAAAGTGGCTTGGCATGTACAACCGGGAATTTGACAGTACCGGAATTCTCAAACAAAAAAAAGAATACCATGCCCTTTCCATTGCTATCTGGGGAATAATGAATTATCATGATTACCGGGAAACCGGCAATGTAAAATCCCGTCAGCATGTAATAAACCAATACCGGTATTTCAACGACACCTCCTTCGTGCATATCAGCAAAGACGGGGTTTACATGGGGCTGCCCTACAAGTTTAAGTTTCACGACCTGAAGGTTCCCTGGTATTCGGGCATGACGCAGGGAGTGGCTTTGTCGTATTTGTACCGCTACTACGACCTTACCAAAGACAAAACTGCCCTCACAAAAATGAAGCAGGTGGCCCGGTTCATGATTCGGATGCAGGATAAGGGCGGAACAATAGGCAAAACGCCCGAAGGGTATTTATGGATAGAAGAATATCCCAATTCAAAAAGCTCGCCACAGGTACTCAATGGGTTTATCAATGGTTTGCTGGGGCTGGCCGAATATCTTGAGGTTTTTCCGGCCGATACCGCAGCTAGGCGCATACACGACTCGGCTTACAAGGCATTGGTAGCCACTGTTCACAAATACGATACTCCATTATGGACAAATTACAACCGGAATAATTCGGGTGTTACCAACGACTACATGCGGTATGAGATTACCCAAATGGAGCACCTGTTTTATTATTACCACGACTCTGTATTTTACCGTCAGAAGATGATTTGGGGGCCAATGGCCGTGAATAAGTTCGACAACCGACATACCTTTTACAAAGCCCCGAAATTTCAATACGCCATTCCGCTCGATTCTTCGAAAGTCAATGGAAGGTTAACCGTAAAACCGATACTTGAAGACAGTATTTGTGGTATTCCCAAAGGCATTACGGCAGGAAAGAAACACTATCCCCGAACCGATTCGCTGGATATAGTATTTCGCAAAAAGGCAGGCCATACCCTTAGCTGGGAAAACGAAACACGTTTTATCTGCCTGCGCTTCGATACGCTTTATGCCACGCTGCCAAAGGTTTTGGTGAAAAACGACAATGAAAAATGGCGGCCTGCAAAAGTGCGTATTCAAAACGGCCGGTTGTTTGTGGAGTCTGAAAAGCATTTTACCTCCCTGCTTTTCAAACCGGGCAAACAAAAATACCGGCTGCGGTATGCCGGTTGCCTGAGACACAATTATGCAGTGCCGGAATTTTTGTTTTACAAGTATAAAACCACTCACTACTTAGATTCGTCGCAAAACTATCGGATATCCTGCCACACGGAAAATGTGGCGCAGGCCATTGTTTTCTATCGTTATGCCGTGAAAAAGGAAACGCTGGTTACCACAATCTGGAAACAGTACCAATGTGTGGAATTGAACTCCACATTTACCCCTCCGGCCGAAGGGTATTATGAATTTTATATTTGCTTTCCGTATTACTTTGCTTCGCCGGCAGTTTCGGAATTTAAGGTGGAAAAGAGTTAAGGTTGTTGTTTACTCATTTCCTCCTCCATTTCCTTCATCACCTCCATAAATGCTTCGGGCGTAATGGCCCCGCTCACCGAAAACTCGCCAATTTTAGTCCGCCGCAACGCACTCAGGTGCGCGCCCGATTGCAGGGCCTGTCCGTAATCGCGGGCGAGGGAGCGTATGTAGGTGCCTTTGCTGCATTCCACCCTGAAATCCACTTCCACCAGTGCGTGGCCGTTTTCGGCGGTGGTGCGGCGTATGGCTGTGAGTTCAAACACCGGAATTTCCACCTGCCGCGGGGGCATGGTGGTTTCGCGGCCGCTGCGGGCGTGTTCGTAGGCGCGTTTGCCGTTTACACGCACCGCCGAAAATACGGGCGGCACCTGGGTTTGTGTGCCGGTAAACTGTGCGGCGGTCTGGTGCAGCAGTTCGTCGGTAATGTGTGCCGTGCCGTACCAGGCATCAATGGGCTTTTCAAGGTCGCAGCAGGGCGTGGTGGCTCCAATGACAATGGTGCCGGTGTACTCTTTTTCCTGCGCCTGAAAGCTGTCGAGCCGCTTGGTGAATTTGCCGGTGCAGATAATAAGCAAACCCGTGGCCAGCGGATCGAGCGTACCGGCGTGGCCTACCTTGGCCTTAATTTTAAGCCTGCGCGTAATCTGGTGCTTTACGCGGTTTACCACATCAAACGAAGTCCAGGTAAGCGGCTTGTCGATAAGCAGTACTTCTCCGGCGGCAAAATCATACTGGCGTGTCATGCAATGGTGAGCGGGAAAATGAAGAAATGAATAATGAGCAAGGCCACACCCAGAATAATGCGGTACCAGCCAAACAGGGCAAAACCCTTGCGCGCCAGAAAACCAATAAATCCGCGTATGGCCACAATAGCCACCACAAACGCCACCACATTGCCTATGAGCAGCATCTGTGTCTGATCGGGCGTAAAACTTCCGCCTTCTTTCCAGAGTTTATAAAGCTTGTAGCCCGTGGCCGCAAACATGGTGGGCACAGCCAGAAAAAACGAAAACTCGGCCGCCGCCCTGCGCGTAAGTCCCTGCGTTAATCCGCCAATAATGGTAGCCGCCGAGCGCGACACCCCCGGAATCATGGCCACCACCTGAAACAACCCGATGAACAGTGCCGAACGCGGTTTCACCTCTTCCCCGCCCTGCGTTTCGTTTCGCGCAAACCATTTATCCACAAACAAAAACACCACACCGCCCAGCACCAGCGTAACCGCCACCACAATTACATTCTCCAGCAGCGAATCAATAAAATTGTTCAGCAGAAAGCCAAACACCGCCGCAGGCACAAAGGCTATGGCCAGCTTCACATAAAAATTCACACTCTGCAAAAACCGTTTCCAGTACAGCACCAGCACCGAAAGTATGGCCCCCAGCTGTATGGCCACGGTAAAGGTTTTCACAAACGGATCGGCCGCTATGCCCATAAACGACGAGGCTATAATCATGTGCCCGGTAGAGGAAACCGGCAGAAATTCGGTAAGCCCCTCGATAATGGCCAGCAGAATGGTTTCGAAAATACTCATGCGTTAAAACGAAAAACGTTTTCCGGACTTACGACCGGAAAACGCTGTGAGAGAGTGTATTTTTTATAATGCTCAGGATTCAGAACGGCCTTTGTGCATGATACCGTAAAGCACCACCACAAAACCCAGCAGCAGCACTATGGGCGACACAGTAATGCGGCGTGTGCTGAACATTTCTTCGTTAAACACATTGGGATCATCAGACCCGCCGCCCACCATAAGCAGGTAGCCGATAATGAGCAACGCCACACCACCCAGAATAATAAGGTAATTGGTGCGGCCAAAAGCCATGGCAGCAGGTTTTGCCTTTTCTGTATTCGAATTGGCCGATGCGCCTTTCTTAATATTAATCTTAGCCATAACGCAAAGATAAGTATTGAGGCCAAAGTAGTACCGCCGGCCCGTGTTTTTATAATTTATTACAATTTCAGGAGGTATGGCGGCGAAAGATGAGGAGCGAACCGCAAGGAATCATCAAAAAACCGTCCGCTCCGGCCTTCCGCTGCAATGCAGCCGCAAAAAACAAACTACTAACCCCAACCCTCCGAGGTCTCAGAGACCCTTTAGTTTGTATTTCACTAAAACTCTACCTTAACTCCATAAAATTTCCGCAAGAAACAGGGTGAATCATTTGAAGACCAAGGCTCAAGACCTA
>JALONL010000030.1 GCA_025454955.1 Bacteroidia bacterium
ACATCAATAACTACACACGTTTTGGGGCGAACGGCTAAACAGATACACTATATAACGAGGGTAATTTGAAAAATGATACGCCGTAAAGTCTGCGGCGTATATTTTTTTGATAAGTGGTGTAAGCAACTGTATTACCGGGATGTCACGGGGGCAGTCACGGCAAAGCACATGAATGAGTTTGACTGAATTTTGAACGAGTTCTGAATGAGTTCTAAGCTACTTTGTCTGTTTTGTGAATGAATTTTGAACGAGTTTGATTTTGTACTGAGATGTCACGGGACAGGATGTGACGGTAAAGCAATGTGCTTAAAAAAACAACAATTCTTTACGCCAGTATTTACAGGCATTGCCGGGGTTATCGCAAAGCAAATGCAGGGATTATTTGGTGTGAAAACGAGAGCGTGACAACAAACGGTCACGATTTTCGTTTTTCTGCATTTTTTGCCGTGACATCCCGTAACGTTGGGGGCAATAAGTGGTTGTAACGTAGTGGTGTGTGGGACTGTTTTTGCATGAAAAAAACCGGAATGCAACGGGCGGGCTGCATTCCGGCTCATGTAAGTTAAGCATGGGGAAATTCTTAACTGCTGAACACCCTGTTTTTGAAATAAGTGAAATCAGTTACATGTAGTAGAAAAAGAGGCTGATTAATCGCAGATTTGTGCTGCATATTTGATGATTAGTAACAACATAAAGCATGAAAGTTATTTTATAATTTTTATTTTTACAAATAAACAACAATGATACACACGCCTGAAATATCATCTATAATTATTCGTAAACTGAAAATCAACTCTCAAGTTGTTTATTCATATCCAGACCCTAACGATCCACTAAAAAAGTACATAAAATCCGAGACACTATACAAAAAAAATGGCCTTATTGCAGAATATAAAAAGTATAGTCAAGGAAAAATAATTGTGTGGAATAAATACACTTATGATAAAAGCAAAAAATTAATTGCTAAAGAAGAGTTATCTACCGCTATTTGGGCTAATTCTATCAAAAATGCCCGGTGGTCAAAAACTCAATATAGTTATGATGAATCAGGTAATTTAATTATCCCTTCTTACGACCCAATAATCACTAAAGATGAGTTAGGCAGAACAGTTGAAACGGTTTATTACGGCAATGGCAATTTAAACAGTATTACTGTAAAGGACGAAGATAAAAGGATGAGCATGAAAATTTTCAAATCAAATTTTCTTCACAATGAAATTGAGTACTCGAAAAGCGGAAAAATCTTACAAAACACGACGTATGAATACAATAGTTTTGCGATAAATAAAAGATTAATAAATACATTTGATAATGAAGACAATTTAGTTCGTGAAATTGAGCAAGATGAAAAAGGTGAAATTGTTTTTGACCGAATTTATTTGTATGATAAAAAAAACAATCTAATTGAATCCAAAGAGTTATATAGGCGTTACTTTTCCAAACTTTCAGAAGAAGAAGAGAAATTACTTATTAGCGGAAAAGCAAAAGAGAATGGCTATAAGAGCCTATATACTTATGACGATCATCAGCTACTAATAAAACATGAGTTATATATGCTGGGCAAACTTGTAATGACTTATAAATTCACATACGCTGGGGGTATTAATGAGTGATGATTTTTGCTATATCAGGAATCGTATATCGGAATATAGAAAAGCCGATTTATTGCATTTTTCATTTCAAGTATTAGAAAAATATCAACAGAATAAGACTTTCCCAATTTGGTATGTTTTCACAATCATAAAATGGACTTTGCTATACGGTGAAAAAACATATCCATATAAGGCACTCGACGCAGACCGATTTGCTAAATTATTCAAGTTGGTTTCGGATTTTAATACAGATCATGCCGGGAAGTATTTTAGGGATAAAAACAAGATATTAAAGGGGTTTCAGATACTCGCATACCAACAGTTTTATTTACAAAATACACTGCACTCAGTCAACCTTCAAATGCAATTTATTTTATATATAAAACTAAGTAACGATAAAAATCAGGTAGAAGAAAGTTTTAGAAACATTACAGGTCTATCGGTAAAGTCTTTCCTTCGCATTCTGAAATTATTTTATTGTATAATTAATATCAATGAATTTTATCCAGAGAGAAAGTTTTACGGCTACTTCGATGAAGATGCTTTACAATCAATTTCCGATTTAACTAACGGATATGAACTAAAAAAATTTATTCATCTACTAACTTTCGATCAGGAAACAGCTACCTCATTGGCTTTACAGTATAAGTATCAAATAAAGCAGGTCGATTTGCAATCAATGGAATACACGTTTATGACACTACTTCCTTTTAGGCTGGCAGGAAAAAGTCTAAGGCTAATACACGAGAGTTTATTTAACTATTCGGGAAAATATTTTATCTATGACTTTTTAAAATCAAATGATGAGCAATTCACAACTGAATTTGGGAAAAGACTTGAAAAGTATGTTAGGTTAGGTTTAGAGGAAATATATGTGAAGTATAAAACCGAATCTCAATTAAAAAAAATACTTCCGAATAATTCGTCATTGGTAGATTACTTCATTGAAAACGAGAATATTTTTATCGAATGCAAGGCATCTGAAATACAGGCACACGTTGCAATAAATCCCGAAGATGATGTAATTTATCAAGGTTTAAAGAAAACCTTTATAAAGGCATATTTCAGCCAGCTTGCGCCGGTAGCAAAAAAGATCAGCCCTGAAAACGAAAATTGGGGAATTATTCTAACATATAAGGAATATTTTGGTGGTGATTTCCCTGATTTATTTGAAATTGGTAATAAGTACAATGAAGATATTAGTAATGTGAAATTTCTACCTCCAGAAAATGTATTCATAATTGATTTAGAATCGTGGGACAGGTTGATAGCTATAATTAAGAAGGAAGGAATAACTCTAAAAAATATTTTAATGAAGATAAAAGCGGCAAATACAGACCCAGCAACAAAAAAACTTCTTATAAGACAGCATTTAGAGGATTATAAAATTGAGTTTCTTGAATTAACCTATCTCAAAGAGGCTGGTCAACGGCTGGTTGAGTGATAATACAATATCTCAATTTAAAATAGAACTAAGAAGTATTTATCGCATTATCAAGAATGCAAAGTTTAAGTTATCTATGCTTAATTAGTGTTATTCAACCCAATTCATTCTTTAATCATTACAACTCGTTATAATAGTTGATTTTACGAGTTACTTTGCTTTATTAACTACCGTAAAAAACCGGAATGCAACGGGCGGGCTGCATTCCGGATCATGTGAGTTAAGCATGGGGAAATACTTAACTGCTGAACACCCTGTGTGTTTATTCAGCGGGGCAAATATCGGTGCTGCGTCGCTAACAACCAAACCGGGTAAATAATCGGCCTCAAATTGGGGCTTTTTTTGCGCGGTATGGGCTTGATTAACACTTTCAGGGGGGGTAAGCTCCCAAATGGCCAGGAAAGCCCTTAAAATCCGCAATATTGGGCAGAGGCGGAGTTTCAGGGAAAATTTGTACTTTTGTAATAGTTCTTTTGATAAACTTGATTTCTCAAACAGGCCAAAAGTTATACGAAAGCAACAATAGCCTGAACTGAACTGAATCAAGTTGATCTACCGAACAGAGTAATTTGTTACCCGATTGTTACTCTAAAGACGGGAAACATTCTGCAAAAGCCTGATTTATCTAAGATTTTTTTGATTTTCATAAAGACCTCGCAGGTCTTCGAAGACCTGCGAGGGGTATCAGTCCAGATTATTTTTCTGCCTGTGTGCGGAATTACTGCTAAAACTCAGCACCTGTTTAAATCGGTTGTTGAAAATAATAACAAGGCAACCGAACAGATAAACGAAACAGCTTGGGTAACACGTTGGGACAATTTTATACCGACTTTTTTCACACCTACAGGTATTGTAAATTACTTCCATGAAAAAAAATATACTCCTTTTAATCGTTGCTGTATTTCTCTCTGCTTTCTCGTATTCGCAGATACAGGTTTTAAAAGATTTTGACTTCAATAGCGGAGGCTATTACCTGCTGGGGACTTACAGCGAAAGTGATAAAAACGGTCTTCGGGATACATTAGGTGAATTTTATACCGACAGTATTCCGTTATTAAACCAGTTTAAACAGGAATGGATTTTCAGCACACCCGGAGAAAGATATTCCTGCGGCTATCATTACCGGATTTATATCTGCAAAAATAAAGCAGTGCTAAAGACAATCTGGATAAATCTTAACTGCAATGAATTGGTTTGCGATGGAAGATACTTTTATTTCAACTCTGATAAACTTCGGACATTTAAAGGCAAACTAAAAAAACTAAAAACAGTTTACGAAGACTTCAAGACTATTGAAGAAGCCCGCCACAAACGAAAAGAAATTCTTAACCACCCTAAACTGATTTGTACCCCATATAAACCGTGGATAGATTATGAAGGAGAATTTTGGTTTACCTATACTTACCCAAATCCTAAAACAGATTACCTGCCCGGTGCGAAAGTATTTCTTGATAAGCTAACTGCCGAATTAAAAAATAGTTACCCCGATGAGCCATTTATTCTGGACGACATGGGTGGTTCACTCACTGAAAAATTTGTGCACGTATATTGTAATAAATCACTTTCAGAAAAATTTTCACTTTACCCACGGGAAGGATGGAGTGATTTAAAACCTGACCTTATCAGTTACTGGATTCCCTGAAATTAATACCACATAAAAGAGGCCTCTACCACTTCCCCCCCGAGCCCCCGCCCCCAAAACTCCCTCCACCAAATCCACCAAAACCGCCTCCTCCACCGCCGCCGCCCCAGCCGCCGCCGCCGCCACCTCCCCAGCCACCAAATCCGCCAAATCCTCCCCAGCCGCCACGACCGCCAAACGTTCTTCCGCCGCCACCGCCGCCTTTCATTACAAACACAAAAACAAACAGCACAGCCACCAGTATGGAAATAACAGAAGACCAACTGGTTTTCTTTTTACGCTTTACAGCGGCATCCGCATCATTAAATGCGTCGCGGGCCATTTGCATAATTACGTTGGTGGCTTCGTCCAGCGCGCCGTAGTAGTCGCCGTTGCCGAGGCGGGGAATAAGAATATCGTTTACAATATGGCTGTTGCGTGTGGCGTTGATTTTCGGGTGAAGTCCTTCGCCTACTGCCACAAATACATCGCGCTGTCGTTTTCCGCCGGTGGGCTTAATCAGAATCACCACGCCGTTGTCGAAGCCCTTGGTGCCTACACCCCACTTTTCGCCAATGTAGGTGGCATATTCCCAGGCTGCATAGCCTGCAAGGTCATCCACAATTACAATGGTAATTTGGTTGGAAGTCTGATCGTTGAACTCCAGCAGCTTTTTTTCTAACGCTACGGTTTCGGAGGCTGTGAGGAAATCGGGGAATTCTTTCGAGAGATTATTGACCAGCCTCGGCGGATTGGGTGCATCGGGAATGCCTTTGTAGCGGTCGGTCTGCGCAGGTAAACTTAGCTGGCCGAATACGCATCCGATCAGGAACAGAAATCTATACAGCCACTTGCTCATCCGAAACTGATTTCATTGGGAAGTTCATCGGGATTGTTGTGCGAACCCGGAAAATGTTTGGCCAATTGAGTGCCGCAATGGTTTACGGCTTCCACCAATCCCTGCGTAAAACGTTTGGCGCGGAAATCCTCACGCAGCCGGTTCAGTGTTTCGTCCCAGAATCCTTCGGGAACAACCTTATTGATGCCGCTGTCGCCGATGATGGCCATTTTATACGAACGCACGGCCACATAAATAAGCACACCGGTATGTGCAGTTGTTTTGTGCATGGCCAGGTTGCGAAACACGCGGCGGGCTCTCCACTGCGGATCAAACCAGCACCAGTTTTCGACGTGTATGCGAATCTCGCCGCTCGTGCGCGATTCGGCACGGGCAATGGCATCTGTCAGTTGCACCAGTTCGGCATCGCTGAAAAGTTCTGTGGCGGCCGGCATCGCTTATTTGGTTTCGAAATCTACTTTCGGGGCTTTCTCGGCTCCGGCATCACTTTCGAAATAAGGCATGGTCTTGAATCCGAAAATACCGGCCCAGATATTGCCCGGAAATTTCTGCACACGGGTATTGTAACCGCCTGTAATTTCGTTGTAATCGGTGCGCGATTTCTTAATCATATTTTCGGTTTCAGAAATTTCGGCACGCAACTCGGTGAATCCCGAATTTGTTTTCAGATCGGGATATTGCTCCACCACCACCATTAAACGGGCCAGTGCTGAAGACACATTTCCCTGTGCTTCCTGAAACTGTTTCATGGAGGCTTCGTCAAGATTTTCGGGACTAACGGTAACCTTGGTGGCATTGGCGCGGGCATTGATTACGGCTTCCAGCGTGGAACGCTCAAAATCGGCCTGACCTTTTACGGTGGCTACCAGATTGGGGATTTTATCCAAACGCAACTGGTAGGCCGCTTCCACGTTCTGCCAGGTCTTGCGCACCTGCTCACGCGATTCAACCATACCATTATATGTGCTGCAGCCATTCATCCCAAAAATGGCCAGCAACAGGGCACCTGCAATCAGAATAATTGTTCCTTTGCTCATTGCTGTTGTTTTTATGTGTAGTCGTTTGAGATGTAAAGATATTGTATAAACTCATGCGCAATCTGATTTCGGCGATTTACCCGCCACGGTTTGCAGTTTGTGAACAACGGGTGAAAAAATGGTCAAATTTCACTCTTTCATAAAATAAAAAGCCAACGCTATACGACGGAACCAATAAGAGCTAACTTTCAGCTTACATTCAAAACATCTACCCATGCAAACCATCTTAGGCTCCGGCGGAGCAATAGGCTCCGAACTTGCCAAAGCGTTAACGGCCTACACAAGCGATATTCGATTGGTTTCGCGCAATCCTAAGAAAGTAAACAGCAGCGATTTGCTTTTTCCGGCCGATCTTACTGATCCTGCCCAGGTTTCGAAAGCCATTGAAGGCAGCAAAGTGTGCTATTTAACCGTGGGCTTTGATTATAACACCAAACTCTGGCAACAACGCTGGCCCGAACTCATTAAACACGTTACGGCAGCCTGCATCGATCATAAAACCAAATTAGTGTTCTTTGACAATGTGTATGCCATTGGCGGCAACCATGTAAAACACATCACCGAACAAAGCCCGATAAGCCCTTCGAGCAAAAAAGGCGAAGTGAGGGCATTTGTAGATAAACACATTCTCGAACAGGTGGAAAAAGGCAGGCTGGATGCCATCATTGCCCGCGCCCCCGATTTCTTCGGGCCGGTAAAAGACAAAAGCATACTGATGAATCTCATTTACGACAATTTCGCCAAAGGAAAAGCTGCACAATGGTTTTGCAATGCCGACGTAATTCACACCACAGGCTACACACCCGATCTGGCCAAAGGCACAGCCCTGCTGGGCAACAGCAGCGAAGCCTACAACCAGGTTTGGAATTTACCGGTTGACCAGTCGCCAATAACAGGCCGGCAATGGGCCGCCTTGTTTGCCGCCGAAATGAATGCCAAAAACAAAATGCAGGTATTGCCAGCCTGGGGCCTGAAACTGCTGGGAATGTTTGTGCCCATTCTTGGCGAGATGTATGAAATGCGCTATCAGTATGATCGTGATTATGTGTTTGACAGCAAAAAGTTTACTAATAAGTTTGGCTACCAGCCCACCACCAATGCTGAGGCGGTAAAACAAACCATAAGCGCGCTGGCAGGCAGTAAAGCCGGGTAAATTACATTATGCGTGTTGGCCCAACAATCATTATTGAAAAGCCTGTAATTGTAACTTTCATTCATTTGAAGGTGTAGTTTACTGCACTATTTCGATAAATTCGCAGAAATTCATAAATGGAATAAAAGAGAATTCATTCCTCCTGTCAATTTCACGGTTTTAAATCTATGAACAACATTCAGACCCTCTTTGAAAAATACGCAGGTATTGCTTTTGAAAAACAACTTGCCGTGGACGATACCATTGGCAATTCAAACTGGACTGTGAAAATTTCTGAGGGCTTAATTATGTTCGACGGGGGTTATTCATTTCCCTTACAGGTACTCGGTACTTTCTCTCACTCCGCCCAAAACTGGCTCTGGGCCTGGGCCAATACTCAATCGGGACTTGATGAAAAAATAATTGAAAATGCCTTGCGGTTAAAAAAATACGGCGAGGAAAATGAAATTGATTTACTCACTCAGCCAAATTTTGATTTCACTGAATCTGAATTGCATCGTTTTGGAATAATTGCCACCGGCATGTGTAATGCCAGCGGCTATTACATTGCCGATTATGGAAGCGGAGCCATGCTGGCCACAATATATGGTGAACTGCCGGCCACAAAGTCGCCGGAGGTGAATAACGAGAAGTTTACCATCCTTACCGCTTTTCCGCGGTTGATTGCCACGTTTGAACTCGACCATAAAAACACGCTTACTCACTACCTCTCGGCCAAAGGATATTCGATTGAGAATGACGGAAATTTTCTTCGCGCAGGTAAAGGTTCGGAGACCATTACTGCGGAGTTTGATGATCTGTCAAGACTCATCAATATTAAAGGATAAGCCGGGAATACAGGTAAATTTCACTTCACAGACATATTTTCGCACACCTGCTTTTCACGTTAATTAACAGTAGGCAGTTTTTCGTTTTTCTATATTTGAGCATAACACCATCACACTCCACACCATGCTCAACTACAAATTATCTCTGCTTTTTGTAATTGCCTTTATCACTTCCCAAGCGCAGAAAATTGAAAAAGTATTTCTCGATAAAACAGACAGTACCCGAAACTGCTACACACTCCTTACTCCGCAAAAACTTCCCTGGAAAGGTTTTTTCGTGCTTCTGCCGGGCTTTGGCGAAGATGCCGAACGGGTAATGCAGCAAACCAATTTACCCAAAACAGCCGCGCGCAACGGGTTGCTTACCATTATTCCCACCTTGCAGGATGGCCCGCTTTCGTTTGGTGTGGACAGCATTAGCCAGCTTACACTGCAAAAAATAATTGACGATGTACGCAGCAAACATAAATTAGATGGACTTCCATTTTATATCGGCGGCTATTCGATGGGTGGAAGCACGGCGATAATGTATGCCGAAAATGCTCTTGTAAAACCTGCTGCCGTTTTTGCCATTGATCCTCCGCTCGATTTTGAACATTTTTATAACGCTTCGCGCCGCGATATTCGCATCTCCGTAAACACACCGCCGCATCCCGAAAGTACCTACATGATAAACAGGCTTGAAAATATTACCGGCGGAACGCCGGAAAATACGCTGAATGCTTACCGGAAACTTTCGCCTTATTCCTACTCCGATACCACACAAACTGCAATCAGAAAAATAACTCAGGTGCCAATTCGTATTTATTCGGAACCCGATATCCGCTGGTGGCTCGAAGAACGGGGATTTGACCTCACCAGCACAAACATTACCGAATGTTCGGCCATGATAAATGAATTGCAGCGATTGGGAAACACAAAAGCCGAACTGGTAATTACCCTAAACAAAGGCTATCGCAAACCTGGCAATGTAAGGCATCCGCACTCGTGGAGCATTGCAGAGAGTGACGAGCTTGTGAAATGGCTGCTGGCACAACGCTAAAGGAAATTGCCCGATTACCGTTAGTTCAAAAAAAAATCATTCAACCCCGTTTCTTGATTCCAATCAAGTGCGGTATCCGGCAAAATCACACACCTTTGCAAAAAACTCATCTATGCTTATTCAGGCAAATCCCAAACTGCCCATGCGCAGCAAAACAGCCACGCGGGAATATTACACACAGCAACTTGGTTTTACCGATGTGAGTGCGGCCGATTACGATGGGTACCTGATTGTGGAGAAAGACAATATACAGCTTCACTTCTTCATCCACCCTACGCTCGATCCCAAAGAAAACTACGGGCAGGTATATATCCGTACCAATGATGTGGTGAGTTTGTACGAAGCATTGCAAAGCCGCAACGCCGCCATACATCCGGGCGGGCAATTAACCACACAGCCGTGGGGACAAAAAGAATTTTCGCTGCTCGATCCCGATCACAACCTGCTCACTTTCGGGCAAAGTGTGTGAGTAAATCAACGCTGCAATTTAATATCCGCGCTTGGGCTTTCCGCCTTCAAAGCGGTAGCCGATCTGAAGCGATATACCGGAATTTTTAATAAGCAGTTCATTGGTATCGATGCGGCCGGTGTAAATGAAACGCGAGAGGTTGTAGCGGAAAAGCAATTCAAACGTGATAAACTTTTCGCTTGTCTTTATACGTTTGTCGAGGCCAAGCCCGGCCATGATTACGTTTCCGGTTTGGTTGCCGATGAACCAGTTTTCGAAAGTAAGCTGTGTGGAACCGCCCCACACGCCGCCGCCATTTACTTTTGAAATGTCGGTGGTGCTGCCCAGAAATACTTTGGGTGCATAGCCGCCAAGCAGGTAAAAAATGGAAGTGGCATTGGCTTCATTACTCGTAAGTCCGGCGCGGAACATGATGGGCACATACAGTTCGAGTGTGCGCAGGCGGTGATTGTAGGCATAGCTGCTGTCGTAAAACACCGAATGGCCGGGCGCAAAGTAATACGTATTAAAGCTGCATCCCTGCGACATAAGTTCCATTCCGATCTGAATGTGGAACGACGACGAGGGGAAAAGATGCAGACGAAACATTCCGGTTAAGCCCGGCAGCGGTTTTGCCTGCTGGCTCATGCGCGTATCGGTGCGGAAGAACGAAAGCACGGGGCCGCCTGCATAGCTGAATGCAAAGGTGCGCCGCGCAAAATCGGGCGGCTGTGATTTGGAGGTTGGTAAGGTGCCTTTACCGGCACTGAGCAGCAGAGGAACGAGTAAGAGCAGAAGTGTGAGGCAACGGGTCATTTGCGCTGAAATACTTTTTGTCCCTGAATGTAAGTGGCAAGCACCTGGATATGCGCCAGCTTCGATTCGGGACAGGTCATTGGGTCGGTGTCTATAATGATGAAGTCGGCAAAGCGGCCGGCTTCTATGCTTCCTTTTTCTTTCTCGGCAAACTCGGCGTAAGCGGCCCAGCGTGTCATGCCCAGCAATGCATCGGTGCGGCTGAGTGCGTTTTCTTTCTGGTAGCCTCCGGCGGGAAATCCTTTTGCATCGGTGCGCACTACGGCAGCGTGAAGCGTGAGCCACGGGCTGATATTTTCTACCGGAAAGTCGGTGCCGAGTGCAATGGTGCCGGCGCTTTTGCGCAACGCATTAAGCGCATACGCCCAGCGCACGCGTGTTTCGCCGAGACGGTTGGCGGCCCAGTACATATCGCTGGTGGCGTGTGTGGGCTGCATGGATGGGATAACGCCAAAGTCTTTGAACCAATGCCAGTCTGAAGGCTGCACCACCTGCGCATGTTCAATGCGCCAGCGCTGTGCGGCTTTGTCTTTTACCACCAGCGTATCGGAAAGTACTTTCGAATAAAGCCGCAACATCATACGTGCCGACGAATCGCCGATGCAGTGCGTGTTTACCTGAAAGCCTTTGGCGGCCACCTTGCGGAATTTTTCTTCGTAATGCTTTGGTGTGCGCAGCAGAAAGCCGCGGTGGCCGGGCAAATCGCTGTAATCGGCCAGCAAACACGCCCCGCGCGAACCGAGTGCACCATCGCCGTAAAATTTAAACGAGCGCACAATGAGCCTGTCGGTAATGTATGGGCCCGATGCGAGGTAGTGTGTGTAGTTTGGCGCGCTGTCGCTGAGCATGGCATACATGCGCAGTTTTAGTTCGCCGCTTTTCTGGAGTTTGTCTATGGCATCGATGTCTTTCTTGAGCAGCCCGGCATCGGTTACCGAAGTGAGTCCGGTTTCGATGCAGTTGGTCTGTGCGCCGAGCAATGCCTTGCGCGTTACTTCTTCGTTGGGTGCAGGTACCACGCGCTGCACAAGATCCACGGCATTGTCTATGAGTACGCCGCTCAGTGTACCGTCTTCGCGGTGCAGGAGTTCGCCGCCGTTCAGTTTCAGCGTATCGCGTATGCCGGCGCGGCGCAATGCTTCGCCGTTGGCCAGTGCGGCATGTCCGTCTATGCGTTGCAGCAGCACGGGTGTGCGCGGAAAAAGCGAGTCGAGTTGTGCGCGGTCGGGATAGGTTTTATCGGCCCAGTCGTTTTGATCCCAGCCGCGGCCAATAATCCACTCGCGGCGGTTGGTGCCCGAATAAACTTTTACGCGATCAATTACATCGGCGTAGGAAGTAGTTCCCACAAGGTCGCACTCCTGCAAACCCAAACCATAGCCGGTAAAATGCGAATGCGCATCAATAAGTCCCGGAAGAATTACCTTGCCCTGCGCATTGAGCATCGAATCCGACTCAAACACCGCCGCAATGCTTTCGTTGGTGCCCACTGCCGTAATGCGTCCGTCTTTCACCGCAAAGCTTTCGAGCACGGCCAGCGCACCGTCCATAGTGTAAACTTTGGCATTATACACAATCAGATCGACCTCTTTTTTCGAGCGGCCGCAACCGGCTATGCTGGCAACAAGTAAAACGGCGAGGGCAAAACGTATCATGTTTACTGATGTCGGTTTACGTTGGTGGAACTGGCCTGTGCGGCAGGCATTATGACCATGTCGTTTATGTTTACATGCGCCGGGCGGTTTACCACCCAGAAAATGGTTTCGGCAATGTCTTCGGCCGTGAGCGGCTGAATGCCGGTGTACACGGCTTTGGCGCGGTGTTCATCGCCTTTGAAACGTACCAATGAAAACTCCGTTTCGGCCATGCCGGGCGCAATCTGCGTTACTTTAATATGATGCGGAAGCAGATCAATGCGCATGGCTTTGGTAAGTGCATCCACCGCGTGTTTGGTGGCGCAATACACATTGCCGTTGGCATACACTTCCTTGCCCGCAATGGAACCGATGTTTACAATATGTCCCTGCCTGCGGCTTTGCATAAGCGGAGCCACGGCGCGGGTTACATACAGCAGGCCTTTCACGTTGGTATCAATCATCTGCTCCCAGTCGTCGATGGTGCCTTCCTGAATGGGTGCGAGGCCGGCGGCTAATCCGGCATTGTTTACCAGCACATCAATGCTGTTCCATTCGGCGGGCAAATTGCCGAATACGGTTTTCACATCGGCTGCATTGCGCACATCGAAAGCCAGCGAAAGCACATTCACACCAAACTTTTCGCGAAGTTGCCGTTCGAGCAGTTCGAGACGTACTTTGCGGCGGCCGGTAATGATGAGGTTCCAGCCATTGGCCGCAAACAACTCGGCCGTGGCTTTGCCGAAACCTGCAGAGGCTCCGGTAATGAGTATTGTTTTTTTAGTAGCTGTCATAACAGTTAAGCCGCTTTACCGGCTTGTGCCAGGCGACTGTGCTTGCGGCCGTAGTTGAAATAAATTACCAATCCAATTACCAGCCACACCGTAAACCAGAGCCACTGGTGAATAGGAATCTGCGCCATCATATACAGGCACGAAAGCAGGCCGAGTACGGGAATGAGCGAAAGTTTCTTTATCACACAACGGTAAGTGATGTAAATTGTGATGAGGATAAAAATCCACATGGGAATATTGTGTGCAAATACACTCAAGCCGCTCTCGTATTTTACATTGTTTTCAACCGGCATTCTTCGAATAAGACTCACCCGTGTATCGCTCGCAAGGCTGTCGAGAAGAGATACCGTAGAAGTAGTATCAAATACAGCAGGAGTGAGTTTTGTTTCAGCAGCCAGCATAGTACGCACTTGAGCTTCTTTTCCGTTTTGTACTATAAACCCGGTAAGCGCTTTGGTATCGCTGGTTATGGTGCGGTTGCTCAGGAAGTCTGTTACTCCGTCTTTGCCAAACATAAACACGAGCACCAGCGAAAGCACCACCAATCCCGGCACAATAAACTGCGAATTGAAATACGGTGTGCGGAATTTTCCGCGCGGGGCATCGGGCAAAGTTTCCAAACGCAGCACGCCCGCACACACCAGCACAAAGGCAAAGAGAGTACCTATGCTGGTAAGGTCGGTTACAAAACCAAGATTCATAAACAGCACACCGCCGCCTACAATTAAACCGGCTACGATGGTGGCAAACGAAGGCGTTTTAAAACGCGGATGCAGTTTAGAAAAGCGTTTGGGCAATAAACCATCGCGGCTCATGCTCATCCATATACGCGGCTGCCCAAGCTGAAATACCAGCAGCACGCTGGCCATAGCCACAATGGCGCTCACGGCAATAATGCCCGACAGCCATTTCAGATCGAGTTCCTGAAACACGAAAGCCAGCGGATCATCGACATTGAGTTTTTCGAAACTCACCATGCCGGTAAGCACCAGCGCAATGAGCACGTAAAGCACGGTACAGATTACAATGGCCCACATCATACCGCGCGGCAAATCGCGCTGCGGATCCTTGCATTCTTCGGCCGTGGTGGAAATGGCATCGAAACCAATGTAGGCAAAGAACACCGCCGACACTCCTTTCAGAATGCCCGTAACACCATTGGGCGCAAACGGATCCCAGTTATCAGTATCCACATAAAAAACACCCACTGCAATTACCAGCAGAATAATGGCCAGTTTAATTATCACCATCGCATTGCTCGCATTGCGCGATTCTTTAATGCCGCGATATACCAGCCAGGTAATGAGCGTAACAATGAGCAAAGCCGGAGCATCGAAAATTATGTGCAGGCCAAAAATTTTCGGGCATTCGGTCCAGGCCAGAAACGCTTCGCGCAGTCCGCCTTCGAGCGCACCCACATTGGCTACTTTGCCGGTGGAGAGGGCTGTCATGGCATCGTTGTAGCCATTGTGTGCGGTAAATACATCGGTGGTGAGCCAGGCCGGTAAATGTATGCCCCCGCTTTCGAGCAGCGAGGTGAAATAGCCCGACCAGCCAATGGCCACGGCAATATTGCCAATGGCATATTCCATAATCAGTGCCCAGCCGATAATCCAGGCAAACAACTCGCCAAAGGCCACGTAGGAATAAGTATATGCACTGCCCGATACCGGCAGCATAGACGCAAACTCGGCGTAGGCAAAGGCGGCAAAACCGCAGGCAATGGCCGTAAACAGGAAGAGGAAAATTACACCCGGCCCGCCATCAAAACTGGCTTTACCGATGGTGGTAAAAATACCCGCGCCAATAATGGCCGCAATGCCCAGCGCCGTAAGATCGCGCACGCCCAGATGCTTGGAGAGTGTGCCGCCGTGGCCGTCGCTTCCTTCCAGTTCTACCTGTTTAAGAATTTGCGACACCGATTTCTTTCGGAATAAATCTTTGAATGCCATGTAGGAGTTGCTGCCTGCTTTGGTTTCAGGCTCTGGCAAATGTAATAAAATAACGGGGCCGGGAGAGGTTGCCGGAATGGTAAACAAATAGATCCCTGGGGGTAATTTGTAATTGATTTTTATTCACCACAAAACAGCAGCATTACACAACAAACTTACGGTGTAACACAGAAAAATTTCCTCAAACCGGCTTCATTAAAACAGTAAGGCCCTTTACATCTTCCACTTGCACCTGTTTACTATATTCCGGACACCGGTAAATGAAACAACTCACTTTACATACACATACTTCCGCACACAAGTTCCTTCGGGCGAAAGCAGGAATTTAGGATCGTAAACAACAGCTGTTTCCGGTAATCCGTTGCGTGAGTAGGTGTAGATTTCGCGGGTAATAAGCTTGTGTTTGCAATACACCAATTTTTCGGTGAGACGCTGCTGATCGTTGTAATGGTATAATATCGAATCGGAAAGGAGAAATGGTGAATATGGATTCAGTAGAGGAATAGAATCTTCAGGAATTTGATTATCTATAGTAACTATAATTCTCTGCGCTGCAGCGTAATGTATAATGACAATAACGTCGCTTTTACCGCTTCTCTTATCCTCCACAATAATGGTCTCACTGCTTCCATGTTCTTTCATCTCCGGCTTAAATGCCTTATCCACCGGAGCAAGCGGGTACATTTGAAAACGATCCAGTTGCGCCACCTGCAGCGTATCAAACACACGAACCGAAGAACTGTCGGGATCTTTATAATCCGAAAGCACCACAATTTTACTGATCTGACGGCGGGCCAGTGCCAGTGTATCGAAAAAAGGCTGTTGTGCAGCAGCTTCACCGGCCCCCAGGGTCAGGGCCAGAAAAATCATTATCCGGTTCAGCATGAGTGCAATATTAAATTAATCTGCCAAAATCACCCCGTTCGTTAATAAAATCTGAAAAACCGGCCTTCGGCCCTGCCCTGCTCTTTGGCGTGGCCGATGTACCTTTGTATCACCAATCGGCCCAGCTATGCAGCAATATCACCAGCTTATGCAGCACGTTCTCGACCACGGCGCTGTAAAAACAGACCGTACCGGCACGGGAACCATCAGCGTTTTTGGCTATCAGATGCGTTTCAACCTGCAGGAAGGGTTTCCGCTGGTAACCACCAAAAAGCTGCACCTGCGTTCCATTATTCACGAACTGCTCTGGTTCCTGCGCGGCGATACCAATATTGCCTACCTCAAGGAAAACGGCGTAAGCATCTGGGACGAATGGGCCGACGAGCACGGCAATCTGGGCCCTGTTTACGGCTCACAATGGCGCTCGTGGCCCACTGCCGACGGCCGCCACATCGACCAGATCACGCAGGTAATAGACCAGATCCGCCGCAACCCCGATTCGCGCCGCCTCATTGTAAGCGCCTGGAACGTGGGCGAAATCGAACACATGAAACTCCCGCCCTGCCATGCCTTTTTCCAGTTCTACGTGGCCGACGGCAAACTCAGTTGCCAACTCTACCAGCGCAGCGCCGATATTTTCCTCGGCGTACCGTTTAACATTGCCTCCTACGCCCTGCTCAATATGATGGTGGCCCAGGTATGCGGCCTGCAGCCCGGCGAGTTTGTACACACCCTCGGCGATGCACACCTTTACAGCAACCACATCGAACAAGCCAAACTCCAGCTCAGCCGCGAATGCCGCAAACTGCCGGTGATGAAAATTAACCCTGAGGTGAAAGATATTTTCGGGTTTAAGTTTGAGGATTTTGTGCTGGAAGGGTATGATCCGCATCCGCATATTAAGGCGGTGGTGGCGGTGTAGCACTGTCTTCCCTCGGCTCCGCTCGGGATGACAGTGCATTGTAACTATTTCTTTTATTACTTAAGAATAGTTCATATTTTTTTGCTTTGCTTCTTATTATTGTATGCTGCCAGACAAGTATGTATTTGTTGGGGTGCATCGACTTAGCTTTGCGCAGACCACATCGACTTCGCCTTGCTCGCACCGAATCTACTTTGCCCATGTCAGGGCGAGCGGAGCCGAGCCCCTGACCAATCGAATTTGCCCGTGTCAGGGCGAGCGGAGCCGAGCCCCTGAACATTCGACTTTGCCCATGTCAGGGCGAGCGGAGCCGAGCCCCTGACCAATCGACTTTGCCATTGTCAGGGCGAGCGGAGCCGAGCCCCTGACAACGGCTACGATTTTTCTCCCGACCTTTACACCCTATGCAACTCTTCTCCCGAAAACAAGGCAGCGGAAGGCCATTGGTCGTTTTGCACGGATTGTTCGGAATTTCCGACAACTGGGCCGCATTAGCCAAACGCTGGGCCGATGATTTTACCGTTTATACCCTCGACCTGCGCAATCATGGCCAGTCGCCGCAGAGCGATGAGTGGAGCTACAGCGCAATGGCCGATGATGTGATTGAGTTTTTCGGTACCGAGCGGCTGCACGATGTGGTGTTGCTGGGGCATTCGATGGGTGGCAAAACGGCCATGCGTCTCGCGCTCGATTATCCGATGGCCATTTCAAAACTCATTGTGGCCGATATTGCGCCGCGACGCTATCCCGTAGGGCAGCAGGATGTGGTGGCGGCTTTGCTGGCGGTGGAACTTCCCGCGCTCGAATCGCGCAAAGATGCGGAAGTGGTTTTGCGCAGTCATTTGCATGATGAAGGCACCATCCAGTTTCTGCTCAAAAATCTCTACTGGCGCGATTTGCCCGATGGCACAAAGCAATTGGCCTGGCGTTTCAATTTGCCGGTAATCAGCCAAAACCTGCACATTGTGGCCGAGCCCACCGACACGCCGGCACCGTGCGAAATTGAAACGCTGTTTATTCGCGGCGCAAAATCAAATTACGTCACAGCCGACGATGTAAACAGCATTCCGCAAATTTTTCCGCACTCGCAGCTAATTACCATAGCCGATGCAGGCCACTGGGTACACGCCAACCAGCCCGATGCGTTTTACGAGGCTGTGCGAAATTTTGCACTTTAACTCTTTCGCACATGTCGCTTGCCATTCGCCTCAAACAATCATTCGCTAAGTATTTCGATGCGCCGCTTGTGGCGTGGGAAGTGTTTTCCGAACATTGTTCGTTGGTATATCCCAAGAAAAATGAAATTCTGAAAAGAGCCGGGAATACTGAATTTGCAGGTTATTTCATTCTCAGAGGAAGCGGGGGCGTGTTTGTGAATAAAGAACATCAGTCGGTTTGTCTCGATTTATTTTATGAAGATGCGTTCTTCTGCGATTACATGTCGCTCATTACACAACAACCCTCTCCGCTGGAAACCGTAGTGCTGGAAGATTCGGAGATGCTTTTCATTAACCGGGAAAATATTCATAAAATGAAAGATACCCCGATGGGAAAGCACCTTTTTCTTACCGGAGCCGAATGGTCGTTTGTGGAAAAGCAACAGCAACAAATAGATCTTTTATTAAAAACTGCCGAAGAGCGGTATTTTGAATTAATCGAACGCCAGCCCGATATTATTCTTCGCACACCACAGAAATACATTGCCTCATACTTAGGCATCACCACACAAAGCCTGAGCCGCATCCGCAAACGCATTAAGCAGCGGAAGTAATTTTCAATCGTTTGATTTTTTACCACGGGGTAATTTTTTTCTCCTGCACTTGTTCCACCTTTGGTGCATGAAATACGTGTTCCTCTTTCTGGCTTGTTTTGCCATATTGCCAGCAAAATCGCAATCGGCGCAGGTAAATCGCCACAGGTTTAATTTTGGCGTGGCGGCGGGTGCCGGTTATCTTATTCAGCAAATACCGGGCGAAACCGCGCCGCGTAAAAAAATTGAACCTTCGTTCCCCAATATTCAGCTGGGCTGGATGGTAAGCCCGAAATTATCGGTTACGGTATTGTTGCCGGGTACCTTGTATAAAAATACCTGGAACGGCCGTCCGCGCGATCGTGGTTTTGAAGGTATTGTTCCCAGCGTGCAATATTGGGTTACCGATAAATGGTGGATAGGCGGCGGCGTGGGCGTAGGGCTTGACGCACCGGCATTTTACGACATTAAAAATGAAGACGAACGAGTGTTTCATTTTGGCTACAGTGGTGTGTTGACTTCGGGCTACGAATTCTGGCAAAGCGGCCGTTTTACGATGGATGCACGGTTTCGGATGCATTACAATAATGTGCCCGTGCCGGGCGGAAGACAATCGGGGCTTTCGGCCAATGCGCTGCTGGGTGTAAGCTGGTGGTAAAAACCGGCAAGGGGTTAATTCTGCGGCTGATTATGTATGAAAAATTACGATCTTCGCCCTTCATACGTACACGCATAAATTCAATGACAGCAGATATTGTAACCAACAAAGGCACCCTCACCGTGTCTTTCTACGAGCAGGATGCTCCGGGGCATGTGGCTAATTTTGTGAAACTGGCCAAAGACGGCTTTTACGACGGGCTGAAGTGGCACCGTGTAATTCCGGGATTTGTAATTCAGGGCGGATGCCCCAATACCCGCGAAGGCGCTACCGGCATGCCCGGCACAGGCGGCCCGGGCTGGACCATCCCCTGCGAACTTACCGGCGGCAACCAGTACCACGACCGTGGCGTACTTTCCATGGCACACCGCGGCCCCAACACCGGCGGATCGCAGTTTTTTGTGGTGCTCAGCCGCCAGCAAACCGCCCACCTCGACCGCAGGCACACCTGCTTTGGCAAAGTAACCAGCGGCCTCGAAATTCTCGACTCCATCCGCGAAGGCGACAGCATCGAAAAAGTGGTGGTACACGAAGATGCCGCCGGTAATGCCTGATTGCCGATCATCTTACCTACACTTCAATTCATATCAAAACCGGGTCGCTGACCCGGTTTTTTACGTTAGTATTGCAGTATTGAGTCATGGAACACGAAACACACCCCCAACCAACGTCGCCCGTAAATCCATACTGGCCGCCACAAATGCCGGCCGAAGAATCTAAACCGGCATTGTACAATAAATTTATGCAGGCCGGTCTCGAAGGACGGAATCAAATCGGCTTTTATCTGGCCACTACAGCACTGGCTATGGGCGGCTATATACTGGGACAGGTTCCGTTTCTGTTTATTGCCGTAATGGCAATAAAAAAGAAATACGTCAGCATCTACGATCCCGACGTTAATTCAAAACTGCTCAACCCCGAAATAATTCATCAGCCACCGTGGTTAGTGCTTGCGCTCACACTTTTCATTTTTGTGGTGGCAATGGCCGGACTTTGGATTGGAGTGAAATATATACAGCGAAAAAAATTCCTGAGCATTATCACCGGCCACCGCACATTCCGCCGCGAACGATTTATAACCGGCTTCCTGCTCTGGGGCGGATTAATGGCCGCTGTATTTGGTGTAAATATGTGGTTAAACCCCGATACGGTAGTGAACTCTTTCAATCTTTCACAATTTATTCCCTCGTTTCTTGTGGCGGTGTTGCTGCTGCCCATTCAAACCTGGTTCGAGGAATTTTACATGCGCGGCAATTTGCTTCAGGGTTTTGCGCAGGCCACCAAAAGCCCGGTTTGGGCCATATTAATTACCTCATTGCTGTTTGCGGCACTGCACATGGCCAATCCCGAAGCAGCAAAATACGGACGGCTTACCGTGCTGCCCCAATACCTTTTACCCGCTATTATGTTTGGAGTAATTACCGTACTCGACGAAGGGCTGGAACTGGCTATGGGCATGCACTTGATCAACAACCTGTTTGGCGCCACGGTAATTACTTCGGCCGACAGTGCCATACAATCGAGTACAATATGGCGAAATACCGGCCCGATGAATATGGCAGCCGAAAACATCAGCTACATTATTATCATGACCGTGGTAATTGCGTTTCTCTGGTGGCGCTACAAATGGAAAGCCGATAAACTTTACCGCTGGTATTGATTGAAATAAAAGTATTGTGCAATGAAAAAAATCGCTCCAATTCTCGCCCTTTGCTTCTGCCTTTCGGCAGCGGCACAAACACAAACCGATCGTTATCAGTTTTCGGTTGATCTTCGCAACGTTACACGCGATCAGTTGAAAGTGGAACTGATTACGCCCAAAATAAACAGCGATACGGCCGTGTATCTCATGCCCGCAATGGTTCCCGGCACTTACTCGGTGTATGACTTCGGCCGGTTTGTGTGGGATTTTGAAGCTGCCGATGCGCAGGGAAATAAACTCGTAACCATACGCCGCGGCGAAAACTCGTGGGTAATTCCCGAAGCCAAAAAACTCTACAAAATCACTTACAACGTAGAAGACACCTGGGACACGCCGCAGAAAAAAGCATTTGTGTTTGAACCCGGCGGCACCAACATTCAGGCCGACACCAACTTTGTAATAAACACTCACGGATTTTTCGGCTACTTCAAAGGCATGACGCGATCACGCTACGAAGTAAGCATTACACATCCGCCCGGTTTCTTCGGAGCCACCGGACTGAACGATGTAACACGCACCGAACTTACCGACACTTACCACGTAGCCAACTACATGGACCTGGCCGATGGCCCGATGATGTATTGCCGCCCCGACACGGCACACCTTCTGATTGGCAAAACCGACGTGCTCATTTCGGTCTATTCGCCCAAAAAATTGGTAAGTGCAAAATTTGTGGCCGACAGCCTGCGCGTGCTTCTCGACCAGCAGCGGCAGTACCTTGGCGGTACACTGCCGGTAAACAATTATGCCTTCATCATTTACCTCACCGATCCGAAAACAGGCTTCAAATCGGGCTCGCTTGGCGCACTGGAACATTCGTATTCATCGTTTTATGCACTGCACGAAGAAAAGCCGCAGGACATTGCGCAGATGATAAAAGATGTGGCGGCGCATGAGTTCTTTCACATCGTTACACCGCTCAACATTCACTCCGAGCAAATTGGCGATTTCGATTTCAACAAGCCGCAAATGTCGCAGCACCTCTGGCTGTACGAAGGACTTACCGAATACTCGGCGCATCACGTACAGATTAAATACGGTTCCATGTCGCTCGATGATTTTCTGCAGGTAATGCGACAGAAAATGGTCACCTCCACTTCACGCTACGACGACGAACTTGCCTTTACCACCATGAGCAAGGGCGTGCTCGACAAATACGAAGAGCAATACGGCAACGTATATCAGAAAGGCGCACTTATTGCGATGTGTCTTGATATTAAACTCCTTCAGCTTTCGGACGGCACCTATGGCACACAGCAGTTAATGAGCGATTTGTCGAAACGTTTTGGCAAGGATAAATCGTTTCCCGATGATTCGCTGTTTCAGATTATCACTGCAATGACTTACCCCGAAATCG
Organism: Bacteroidia bacterium; assembly: GCA_025454955.1. Taxonomy (GTDB): domain Bacteria; phylum Bacteroidota; class Bacteroidia; order Palsa-965; family Palsa-965. The sequence continues at coordinate 22,494 of JALONL010000030.1, forward strand.
GCGATTTCTTTAAGCGTTATGTGGCGGGCAACGAGCCGCTGCCGTTTGAAGAAGTACTGATGGCGGTAGGAATTAAATACGATAAGAAGCAGAAGGCACAATCGCTTTCGCCTTTTGGCGGATACGGGTTAATGGTTGATGATCTCGGGCGGTTGGTATTGTTTCCGGATGAACCCAATGCGTTTGCGCGTGAAATGGGTTACCAGCGCGGCGATGAAATTTTATCGGTAAACGGCAAAGCAGTAAAACTAAACAATGCCGAACGGGTGCTGGGCAAATTTGTAAGCGATGCCATGACCAAACCCGGCTACAAAATAAAAATGAAAGTACGCCGCCGGCGCGAAGACGGAACTTCTTACACGGTGAAACTCAAAGGACGTATGCACCCGGTAGAAGTAAACCGCCGCCATGTGCTTACGCCTATGGAAGACGCATCGCCCGCACAGCTTAAACTGCGCAAGGCATGGATTAACAGATAATGCACGATGGAATTGCCCGGCATAAGAATAAATCGCAGGCAGCTTTACTGGACTTTTCAGTTGGGCGGATGGACGGTGTATGCCGTGCTCAATGCGGTGTATCTGGTGCTGGCCGAACGATTCAGTGCGGCCATTGCGGTGGAACTGGTGCTGCTCTGGCTCATGGGTATTTCGCTTACACAATCGCTGCGCACGGTAATTATTCGCCGCAACTGGCTGCGGTTGCCTTTGCCGAAAGTTATTCCGCGTATGCTGGGCATGATTTTGCTTATGGCGGTGCCCATGCAAATGCTACATATTTTGTTTCGGGTGCTGCTGGTGGGCAATTCGGGCGTGGAGGAAAATACCACGGGTTTGCTGCTGGGCGTGTTCAATTTTGCTTTCTTCTTTTTGCTCTGGTCGCTCATTTATTTTACGGTGCATTATCTTGAGCAGGCACGGCAAACCGAAATACGCAACCTGCGCTGGGAAGCCGCCATGCGCGAAACCGAACTGAACCGCCTCAAGGCACAGCTCAATCCGCACTTCATGTTCAATGCGCTTAATTCAATACGTGCACTGGTTGACGAAGATCCGCAGCGTGCGCGCGATGCGGTGACACAGCTTTCGGGTTTGCTGCGCACTACTTTGCAAATGGGCAAGCAAAAAGTAATCCCGTTTGAGCAGGAAGCCGAAGCCATACGCAATTACCTTGCACTCGAAACCGCCCGTTTCGAAGAACGTCTGCAGTTCAAAATAGACATTGCACCCGGCAGCGAAAACATTTTTGTGCCGCCCATGATGGTGCAAACGCTGGTGGAAAACGGCATCAAACACGGCATTGCCAGGCTGCCCAAAGGCGGCATCATTACACTCGAAGCCCGTCCCGACGAAAACGGCCTGCACATAAAAATTACCAACTCCGGACTCTGGCAACCCAATGCCAGCCCCGAATCGGGCTTCGGACTGCGCAATACCGAAGAACGCCTGCAACTGCTTTACCACGGCCGCGCCTCATTTCAAATTGGCAGCGGCCCCGGTCAAACCGTAATTACTTCGTTATATCTGCCTAAACAACTAAGCACATGAGAGTATTAATTGTTGACGACGAACGTCTTGCCCGTCAGGAACTCAAAAGCCTTCTCAGTACTTACCCCGGCATTGAAATTGCCGGCGAATGCGGCGATGCCGTTTCCGCCATCGACACCATACAGCAGTTAAAACCCGATGTGGTTTTTCTCGATATTCAGATGCCCGGCAAAAACGGCTTTGAACTGCTCGAAGAAATTTCGTTTGTGCCCGAAGTGGTTTTCGTTACTGCGCACGACGAGTATGCCATACGCGCATTCGAAGTAAGCGCACTCGATTACCTGCTCAAACCCGTGCAGCCCGCGCGTTTGTCAGACACCATCCGCAAACTCACCACACGCCTCCAGGAACTCAAAAGCACACCCGAAAAGCAAAACGTGCTCAACGAAACCGATCAGGTATTTGTAAAAGACGGCGAGAAATGCTGGTTTGTAAAACTGGGCGATGTGCGTTTGTTTGAATCGGAAGGAAACTACGTGCGCATTTATTTCAACAACTACAAACCGCTCATACTCCGCTCGCTCAATTACCTCGACGAACGACTGAGCACAAAAGTATTTTTCCGCGCCAGCCGCAAACACATCATCAACCTGCATTGGGTGGAAGGAATCGAAAACTGGTTCAACGGCGGTTTGCTCGTGAAACTGAAAGGTGGCGAACAGGTGGAAATTTCGCGCCGTCAGGCGGTGAAACTGAAAGAAATGATGAGCCTGTAATGCTGCGTAAGAGTGAGTATGTGAGTGGCCCGACGCTGTGGCTCCACTTGCTGAAATCGCCTCGCTTTGCTCAGTAATGTTGCAGCACAAAATTATACAGTGGTGCTTTCCACGAGGCTTTCAAACCACTCTGCTGCAAACAGTCGTTTGTCCAGTCGTTGCAGGTTTGAAAAAGATGATAGCTTCCTTTGGCCTTGAAAAAATAATCATGCTCCCAATATCCCGGCGAATCAATGGTATGAACTTTCCCATTGTCTGGCAGCACAAACGAATTGCGTATTGTTTGACAAAGTTTTTCATACTCCGCAGCGCGCAAAGTAACCGGCCTGCAAAGCTCAGTGCGTGAAAACCGGCCTTCGTAAAAAGCCACATGCATGAGCGAGGGCGAAGGCACAAACAACGCATTGCAGCAGGTACCCAAACCGGGAAAAGCATTATTGTACGAATCGAGGTAAAAGCCTTCGTCGCCCCAGCCCACAGACATCCACTGTGTGCGCTGGTGTTTGCGGAGCAATGCACTGTCGGCATAAAAACTGAGCCAATGCGTATTGGTTTGCGTTTCATTCACCGGCAGCACCAGATCGGTATGAAAGCCGTTGCTGTGAATGTAAATGGTGATTCCCTGCGCGGGCTGTTGGTGCGAGGCATTTACCGTAATGGCCCCCACGAAAAACGCATAGCAGAAATAAGCCAGCGGCAACGCCAGCAAATCGGTGAGCAGAATTACGGCTTTTAATGCGGCCCTGAGCATGTGCAGTTTTGCTTACTAACGTGCGCTGCAGGACATTATTTTTTGCGCACCACGTAATTTCCAATCACGAGGTAATCCATATCAGCCTCGGCAAAACTGCGCACCGCGTCTTCGGGCGTGGCCACAATGGGTTCGCCTTTGATGTTGAACGAGGTGTTTACCAGCACCGAGTAGCCGGTTTCTTTCTGAAATGCTTCCAGCAAACGGCGCATTTCGGGATTCTCGGTCTGGTTTACGGTTTGAATGCGCACGCTGTTATCGACGTGTGTAATGGCCGGAAGTTTATTGAGGTATTCGGGCCGCACGTTATACACAAACAGCATGTAAGGATTTGGGAAATTGCTGTCGAAGTATGTGCCGCAGCTTTCTTCGAGCACAATGGCAGCAAACGGGCGGAATCCTTCGCGGAATTTTACGCGGGCATTCAAAATGCTTTTCATATCGGCTACCAGCGGACTGGCAAGTATGCTTCGGTTGCCCAATGCACGAGGCCCGAATTCCATGCGGCCCTGAAACCAGGCGAGGATGTTTCCTTCGGCCAGTTTCTTTGCGGCAAACGTGTAGGGATCGTCCATTTTCTCAAATGGCAGTCCGCTTGCTTTCACGGCTTTTTCGTAGTGTGCATCGCTGTATTCGGGGCCGAGGAAAGCGGTGTCCATAATCCATTTCCGCGGCCGCTTAAATACGCCGTGATTGAGATACAAGGCTGCGCCCAATGCCGTGCCCGAATCGCCGGCTGCGGGTTGTACGAAGATGTTTTTGTACAAACCTTCTTTGGCAATGAGTCCGTTGGTAACACTGTTCAGTGCCACGCCGCCGGCCATACAAAGCGTATCGGAGCCGGTTTGTTTTTTAAGCACGCGGGCCATGTGCAGAATTACATCTTCCACAATATGCTGCGCCGCAGCTGCCACGTTAAGCTCGTGATCGCTCCAGTCTCGCCCTTCGGTTTTCGACGGACCGAAGGTGTCGGTAAATTTTTTAGTCACACCTGTTTTGCGGGTGTAGTGATAGCACAGCCACGACATGTCAAACTTAAATCCTCCGTCGTCGGTAAGCGTAACAATCTTGCGCAACTGTTCATACACCGCGCTGTCGTGTTTGCCGTAAGAAGCAAGCCCCATGAGCTTTCCCGGCCCTTCGATGAGTTTAAAACCAAGATGCCGCGACACGGCCTGATAAAAAGCACCCAGCGAATACGGCGTATGTACCGCACCTATTTTCTGAATCGTATTTCCTTTGGCGTGGGCACGCAGCACGGTGCTCCACTCGCCTGCCCCGTCGAGCGTAAGTATGGCCGCATCCTCGAAAGGCGTGCAGTAATACGCACTGGCAGCGTGGCAGAGATGATGTTCGAGAGTATGAAACTGAAATTTCGCCGGGCGCGATTCGGGAAAAAGTTCTTTCAGTTTCTGCGGCAGGCGGCGCATATCGCGCAGGTAATTGAGCATTCCCAGATTTTCTTCCACCGAAAACGAACGCTGCTCGCGCATCAGCGCAGGTACTTTATCCCAGAATTTAAAGAGGTAAACCGGAATTTTGGAATAGGAAATAGAGGGTTTCCAGAAAAACGCCACATGGTCAATGTCGGCCAACTGAAGCCCCGCATGACCGAGGCAGGCACGTATGGCCTGTTCGGGCACACCACCGAAATGTTTTTTGCGGTTGAGGCGTTCTTCTTCCACCGCAAAAACCACTTTATCATCTACAATAAGAGCAGCCGCCGAATCGTGACCGTAGCAGTTGAAGCCGAGTATGTTCATAGTGGTTGTGTGGTAATAATTAAATTATTTCATAGAGGCTAAACCGCGTCTGGCTTCGGCCAGGTTGTTTTTGGCCAGTTGCATGTCGGGTTTCAGCTTCACAGCATTTTCGCCGGCTTCCACGGCGGCTTTCCAGTTGCGCATACGGTTGTTTGCCGCGCAGATATTGTTCCAGGCAAGGAAACTGTTTGCATTTAATTTCAATGCTTCTTCGGCCGCGGTTATCGAATTGGGGAAGTTGCCTGCATTAAACCAGTCGAGGCTGAGTTCTATCCAGCCGTCGTGTGTGGGTTTCTGCTGCAGTGCGGCTGTTTTATCGGCGAAGAGTTTTTTCTGCTGCAGGGCAAGGCGGAGATTTCCTTTGGCCTGTGCATTCGAAGTATCGAGTTGCGCGGCTTTTTCGCCGGCCACGGCGGCACTGTCGAACATACCGAGTTTGATGTAGCCTGCACTCACATTGTTCCAGGCCAGCGAATAATCGGGGCGCAGCTTTATGGCCTGCTGCGCGGCAGCAACGCAACCGCGAAAATCGCCGCTGTTATACAGGCCGAGGCTTTGGTTAAGCAATGCTTCCGGTGTAAGGGCAGTGTTGTTTCCTTTCCCAAGTATGGCGTACAGGTTGTTCAGGCTTTCGTGGTTGGCACTTAGTGCAAGCCCGGCTTCTGTAAGTTGCAATGCTTTAGCACTGCGCCCGGTGTTAAAAAGGTGCCAGGCGTAGTTGTTGTACGATTCGGCATCCCTGGGCGCGTAACGCAGTGCGCGCTCGTAAAGCGTATCGGCCATTACGGTGTTGCCCTGCCGCTGCTTTACAATGGCCATATTGATGTTGGCATACGAGTAAAACGGCGAAAGGCGCAGCGCCTCGGTAAACTGTACTTCGGCACCGGCAATGTCCCCGCGCGACAACAGCGCAAGTCCGTAGTTCATCCACGCACGGCCATTGCCCGGGCTTTTTTCGGTGGCATCTTTCCACAACGTTTCGGCACTGCCCCACACCTCGCAGCGTTGCCGTGTGCCATACGCATGAAGCAGCAACAGCAAAGCAAACACGCCAAACGCGCCATTGCGTATTAAACTGATTTTTGCGTGAGCCTCATACTTGTTCAGCAAAAACACCACACCGCTCACCAGCGCAATAATCAGCCCGATGTACGGAAAATACGTGCGGTGATCGTTCAGCACTTCGGCAAAAGGCATTACGCTCGACGTGGGTGCCAGCGCCAGAAAAAACCACAGCAGCCCGAATGTAACACCCCGCGTTTCGGGTTGTTTCGAACAACGCCAGGCCAGCAGCAGCAGCACGCCAATAATGAACAAACCGGCAAATACACGATCGTCGGTGAGACTTGTTACAAGTCCCCAGTCGGTATCGGCACTCAGGTTCACCGGCAGGAAAAAAGTATTGAAATAATGTACAATTACAAAAAACTGTGTAGCCAGATATTCATACCACTTTCCTCCGCCCGATGTCCAGGTGGCCGGAGTAAATACCCGCGAAATCAGAAACATGACCGCCATACAGGCCATTGCCACCAACAGCTTTACCCAATTTTTTCTAAACGAAGTTTCACCCTTTCCATACAACCAGACATATACCAGCAGAATGGGCACCGCCATTACCGCAGGTTCTTTAATGAGGAAACCGAGAACAAAAGGAATTAAAAACAGGTAGTACTTCCGCGCCTTTTCCGAAAGCATAAACAAAAGCAAACCCGCCACAATCATCAGCGTGGAACCGGCATCGGAACGTGAAATAATGTAGTTGATGGTTTCGGCATTGGCCGTGTGCAGCCAGAACAAACCGGTGGCACCCAAAGCCGCCCAGTGCAGGCCTTTGAACTCAGGAAAATATTGCCGCAGCAAATGCAGCATCATGAAAAAAATGAGCACACCCAGCAAAATAAACCCGGCGAAAATGGTGACATGAAACCAGAACGGCTTTGGCACACCGCCGCTCATGGCTGTGTTTATGGCATTGAGCGTGGTTACTCCCGGCCGCCAGGCCCGGTTGGCCGGATTGGTGCTGAAGGTTGCGGCATCGGTAAAAAACGAGGGAAGATTGCCCATGTCGCGGATAGACATGTTGTATTCTATCGTGTGCGAATCATCGAACTGGAAGGGATTATTGAAATGTCCGGAATAGGTAAAAATGGTTAGCAGCAAAATCAAAACCGCAGAAGCAAGAAATAAAGGTTGCTTCAGCCAAGGGTTAATAAAGCGGGTTGTGGATGTCATGGTGCAGTGAAGATAAAAATTCTATTGAGTACAGTTAACTGTCGGAAAATTGTTTTTGTGATTCAGAAAAAACTCCGGGTATATCATGAGAAATGGCAAAAACCAAATTCATTGGCTTAAAATCTGAAAACGATTGATTAATTTGCAATACGCCCTTAGTAATCTCCCTGCTAAATTTAAAACCATGAAACGTTTTCTTCTTCTGCTAATCAGTGTCTGGGTTGCGGATACGGCCTATTCGCAGCAATGGATTGACAAGAAATACACCTACGACAGTACGTACAATGTACCCTACGGCACGGCGGTAAATTTCAACGGCGGCATTGATACACTGAAAATGGACATATACTCGCCCCGCTGCAACGATCCGCAGCAGATTTCGCGGCGGCCGCTGCTGCTGGTGATACATGGCGGTGCATTTTTGGAAGGGAGTAAAAACGAGGCTTCGGTAACCTATTTAAGCAAGGAATTTGCCAAACGCGGCTATGTAACCGCCAATATCAATTACCGGCTGGGCTTTGTAACCGACGATACGGCACACACCTGCAACTACCCCAACTACAGTTGCGTGTTTGCCGCCGACACGGCCGAGTGGTACAGAGCATACTACCGTGGCATACAGGATGCCAAAGGCGCATTGCGTTATCTCATTAACCGCAACCAGCAATACCGCATTGATACCTCCAATGTGTTTGTGATGGGCGAAAGCGCCGGTGCATTTATCGCCCTGGGCGTGGCACTTATGGATACGCTTATCGAAAAACCCTCACCAACCGGAGCCATTGCGCCCGCCGCCAATCCGCATCCGTCTGCACTCACCTGCTCGTACAATGTGGGTAAAGTTTTTTCGCAGCCCAACGTACTGCGGCCCGATCTGGGTTCAATAGACGGCAGCATTGAGCCCACCACCATACGCTACACCATAAAAGGCGTGGGCAATATGTACGGTGCCATGCTCACCGATTTGCTGCAATACCGCAAAGCCAACACGGTGGCACCTGCCATTTACTCGTTTCACCAGCCCTGCGATCCGGTAGTTCCCATCGATCAGGGCAATGTATATCAATACCTGAACTGGTGTTTTACCAACGGCTATGGCTGTTTCGGCATCAGCCGCACGCCGGTGGTAAAAGGAAGCCGCGCATTCAGCAACCTCAACAGCGCAAACAACTACGGCTACACCATTCAAAACAATTTCACCGCCACCAATTTCCCGTTCAGCTACCTTATTGGCCCCGGAAGCTGTCTCGATCAGGTAAACAACCCGTGCCATGCCTACGACAATTTTGTACTGCGCGAAAACAACCTGGCCACATTTTTTGCAGGTTATGTAAGCACATTCCCGGTTTGCGATACAGGCAACATTACCGTAAATGTGCCTCCGGCAGCGGGCAGCGAATTTGCCCTGCAGGTTTTCCCCAACCCGTTTCACGAAGTGCTTGAAGCCGATTTCCGGCACCATACCGATGCCACCTACCGGCTAACCGACATTTCGGGCCGCGAAGTGGCAACCGGAATACTCAGACCCGGCCGAAACCGCATAAACCTGCCGCCGGTGCTGCCACAGGGTGCATATCTTTTGCAGGTAGCCACCGCAGGCGGCCAAACCCTTGTAAAACGGGTTATACATTAATACAACAGCAGTTGAAAGCCAACACACCAAAACCGCTATCTTTGCGCCCGATCCGATGGCTGCATTGTTTGGCAAAAAGAAAGAATCAGGCGCGGCAGAAATGTCGTTTATGAGCCACCTCAGCGCACTGCGCTGGCATCTGGTGCGCTCGGCATTGGTCATTTTTACGTTTGCCGGTGTGGCCTTTGCCTATCCCGAAATACTTTTTACCAAAATTGTAATGGGCCCCAGCAAGCCCGATTTCCTTACGTTTCAACTGCTCTGCAAACTCTCGCAAAAAATCGACCTAGGCGAATCGCTCTGCTTCACCAATTTCGATTTCAAATTCCAGAATATCGAAGTAACCGGCCAGTTTACCAGTCACATGTGGGTGGCCTTTGTGGCCGGGCTTGTACTTGGCTTTCCTTACCTGCTTTGGGAACTCTGGCGTTTTGTAAAACCCGCCCTGGGCGAAAAGGAAATTCGCGGCGCGCGTGGCTTTATTGCCTATGCCTCGGTACTTTTTCTTTGCGGGGTGGCCTTCAGTTATTTTATCGTATCGCCAATGGCCGTGTATTTCCTCGGCGGCTATCAGGTGGATCCGGCTATTATCAACCAGTTTACACTCGACTCTTACGTGTCGGTGGTTTCCACTTTAGTGCTGCTCATGGGCCTCGTGTTTGAGCTTCCAATCGTAGCCTATTTCCTTGCCCGTTTCGGCATTCTTACTTCGGGTTTTCTGAGCAAAAACCGCCGCATAGCCGCCATTGTGGTGCTCATCGTATCAGCCGTAATTACGCCCACCACCGACGTATTTACACAAATGCTGGTGGCCGTGCCGCTCTGGGTGCTGTTTGAAGCCAGCATTCTGGTGGTAAAACGCCAGGAAAAGAAAATGAAGAACGCGTAAATTGTGCGCGGCTACACTTCTTACTTTCACCACATCAACTACTTCTGCCAATGGATATGGTAAACGATTTCAACGACTACCGCGCCCGCATGAACGAACGCATTCTCGGTGCCGATAACCTGGTGCTCAAACGACTGTTTAATCTTGATACCAACACGTATCAGGACGGTGCGCTATCGTCGAAAACAAAAGAAATGCTCGGACTGGTAGCCTCCATGGTTTTGCGTTGCGACGATTGTGTGAAATACCATCTCGGCAAATGCCACGAAATGGGCGTAACGCGCGATGAAGTGTTTGAAATTTTTGCCGTGGCCAATATTGTGGGCGGCACCATTGTGATTCCGCACACACGCCGCGCGGTGGAGTTTTGGGATGCGCTTGAAGGGAAAACGGCCTGAATGGCTGTTCCATGCACAAAAATGCTGCAAACCAAGGCAGGAAAGACCTTGAGTTTGCAGCATTATTTTTTCTAAAAGACGGTTTGTATTATTCTGACTTTACAATTCGCTGCTGATAATTCACCGCATCGTTTTGCAAGCGGATTATAAAGATTCCGCCCGGCAACTGACTAATTGCGTTGCTCAGTTTTGCGGCGGCTTCATCGGCTGTAGTATTTTCCTCAAGCACCACGCGGCCATCGGCAAGCAGCAATTGCACAAGCACGGGAGCAGCAGGATCAAAATACCGGGTATCAATGAATACTTCTCCTGTAGTGGGGTTTGGATAAATTACATTTTCAGGCATCGTTTGGCCGGTACCATTATTTGCTGACTCTGCCAGCCGGAAAGGTGTAATATCGCCCGGATCGCCGCAATTGGGAGTACCGATGCAGGGATTAATTACACCATCCTGAAAAGGATTAATCAGCACACCGGTGCAATAACAGTCGCTTTCAGGAAAGAAAATGGTAGAAATACTGGCCGATGAGCCGAAGCAGTTATTGGCAGTTACGGTATATGTACCCATGCCCGGAGTTGCATTTGCAGGAAGCGAAATAATGGGCGGTGGCTGGTCAAATGATAATGTGACTGTGCTGACCTGTTGCCCGGAAGCATTTGTGAGAAGCCACGGAGCGGTAACCGAATAAGTATAAGATTGCGCATCTATCGGCACAAAATTTTCAATTTGCCCGCCACTTCTGCATATATAGAAATGTCCGCATCGCGAATTTTTGCGTAAAAAGTTGAACTGTGGAGTGGCCGGGATACCGTTAAGTGGTGTTACTGCCCTTGACACACTTACTGATGAACATCCGTTAAAGTTTGCTGAGGCGGTAATATTTCCGCTTTGCGGTACAGGGCCGGTTAATACAGTTACCGTAGTGGTTGTTCCTCCGGAGATAATATTCCATCCGGCCGGAAATTGCCACGAATATGAACTTGCTCCGCAAACCGGATTAATCTGATAAGTATAAGAAGTGTTGGGACAGATACGTAAAAGGGGGAACGTGTTGTTTACAACAGAAACAGTTGCGTCAACACGGTTTACTGCAATGGATACTGTTCTGGCTATTGTGGTGCAGGGACTCACTAATCTTACCCTGCAGGTTACCGTTCCTACGGAAGAGGCATCAGGAATTAAAGTAATTGAGTTATTCACCTGCGACGATACAACCCAGCCTTGAGGAAATGTCCATTGATCAAACTGATTACCAAAACTCGAATTGACAACCGTATAGGTAACAGCCGACGGGCAGCATCTTTGTACCGTTTGCGGACCCGATAGATTAACATTTGCCGGTACTCCTTTCACTGTCATCTGGGCGGTATTAAAAGCAGAACTGACCTGGATATTGGGATTATTAGGAATTCTGTATCTGATTTTAATACTCACTTTTACCTGTGAAGGTGCGGCAGAACCATCCCATACTACCCAAAACTGTGTTGTTTTGGCAATAACAGGCGAACTGCTGGATGTGGAAAGAATAATTGGCGTGTTATTAGAATTGAAACCCGACACATAGCGTTTATTTCCCAAAGCCCCGATTGATTCTGCCTGCCATTCGTAATCTTCAACAGTCCAGTTACTGGGGATCTGGTCAAGATTGGCATTAAACTGATACTCGCAGCCGGGTTCGATAAAGGGCACCACACCGGTGATTGATACTTGTTGTGCATTAAGCCACAGAGTCCACACACTGACCACAAACAGTACAATGCTTTTTTTGAATGAGTTTTTCATGTTCTTAGTTTTTAATGTTAGAATGGATTTACTTTCATAATCCATCATCCCAAATACTCCCGCGGATTGAGTAAAAAGGCAATAGTTATGAAACAGATTTTTTATCTGCAGGAATTACCTTATAAAACACGAATAAAGAATGAAGTCCCGGGATATTTCCTCACTGTACTTAGCCCATATTTTCTGCGGTAACCCGATAAGAAGTAAAGGCTCTTAACTACTATTTATTTTATGAATAATTAAAAACCTTCGACACAAAATTACTCTCCCGAAAATCGGGAGAAATTAAAACAAACACTATTTAGTAGTAATAGTCCTATTTTAGTATTAATAAAATAAATTAAATATATATTAACAGTATTAACTCCTTTTACCTCAACACTTTCACCTCTTTCGCAACACGAAACGATCCGGTGCAGCAATGTGCTTATCGTAAAACAAATTAACGAACGGGCTGTTTTTTTTCACTTTTGACTATACATTGACAGTGTAAGTGAGAAATAATGCACCACGTTATTTTTGAGCCTGCATAAAATCCGTTTTTGAGGTTTGTGATGAGCCGATTGTTTCGCAGACATTGTGTAAACTGCCAGCGCGGTTGCATTTGCGCAGCACACAGGCAGAAAAATAAAAAACTCGCAGACCCCTCGCAGGTCTTCGAAGACCTGCGAGGGGGTATCAGTCCAGATTATTTTTCTGCCTGTGTGCGGAGTTTCTGCTCAAACTCAGCGCCTGTTTAAAAAGTTGCCTCATTACTTTTACGCAGGCTTAAAGAATCTTTACAGACTCTTAGCACAAAAAAACGCGGACTCCAATAAGGAATCCGCGTTTTTATTTTTGTTTGAGGCGATTACTCCACCACAAGGCGTTTTGTTTCCACATTGTTACCGGTGCGCACCTGTACGTTATAGATACCGGCTGCAAAGCCTTCGGTATAAACGGGCAGTGTCCAGGCACCGGTAAGTTCGCCGTAGTTGCGCGAAGCTACCACGCGGCCGGTTATGTCGGTAATAATTACATCAACTTCCTGCACCTGATCGAGATTGAGGGTGAGGAAAGTATTGCCGTTGGTGGGATTGGGATAGAGATTAACCACTGCATCGGGAGCGCCGGGCTCTTCGATGCCTACGCCGCTAACGGGTGTGCCGGTTACAAAACCGTTGGCCACGGCTTCGGCAATGGTGGTGTATGAACCGTTGTTGATGCGGCCGGTGTTGTCGAACAGCAGACCTACAAGGTGAATCTGGTTGGCATCCCAGCCGGCGGGCAGGATGTACGAGAAGTTGAACGTGCGCACATCGCCGGGAGCAGGTGCTGCGCTGAATGAGTTGGTGAGTCCGCTGAAGTTGGGTGTAATTTCGCGGGCTACGTGGTTGTAGTTCATCATGCTGGCCGGAACGGGGTTGGGCAGGTTTTCGAAGCCGCCCATGGGGCCGTTGCCTCCGCCTGCATAGGCGTTTGACTGTGCCCACTGCGCGGTGGTGCCGGTTACGCTGTCTTCGGTAATTACCAGACCTACTTTCCACGCGGTGGTGGCTGCTGCGCTGAATGTGTAGGTAACAGACACATCAAGCTGGCGGGTGGTGGCGTTCCAGGTGGCACCGTTTACCAGTGCGGCATTGCCGGGCACAACCACGCGCTGCATGAAAGCGGCTTCGAGCTGCGAGGGATCGATATCGGGGCCGCGGTCAACCAATGCGCTGGGATAGCCGCCAATGAGTGTGCCGAGACCAGTGTCGTAAATGGTGTTGGTCATCGGATCGGCGTTGTGTACGGCGATGCCGGCGTAGAAGCCGTGGTAGTTTTCGGCCATGAAATCCATAAACACGGCGCCACGGGGGCACCACTGGCACCAGGTGCCTGTGCCTTCTTCGGCTACCACAATTTTATTGGCGGCGGCCACTACCGGGTTTACCTGTACGGTGCGCGAATCGTCTGTGATATCGCCATCGGCACCTGCTCCGTTTACGTTTGAAACGGTTACGGTAAGCGGCAGGTTACCCGCCACAAGTGTAATGGGTGTATTGAAAGTTACGGTGGTGGTGGCCAGCGAAGCAATGTTTACTGCGCTTACACTCTGGTTAACGGTACCCGAGTTGTAGGTGAGTGAAAGGTCGAAAGAGGTGATTGCAGTGGTACCGAGGTTGCGGATGGTGGCCGTAACCTGCTTTTGCTGTGTGGCAAGACCGGTGTAACCGCTCAGGTTAATGGCGGCTCCGTTTACTGCGGGCAGGGTGTAGGGAATGTGGCTGAAAGATACATCGTCGATGTAAAAACCGGCCTGCCCGTTTCCGCCCGAGGTGGTGGAGTTTACCGGGTAAATGTCCATGGAAGCCACCTGGTTTACGGTGTTGGCAAAAGAGCCTACGTTGGTGTTGTTTACCAGCACGTTCCAGGTATTGGTGTTGAGGTTGATGTCGAATTCCACTTCAAACCATGCTGCGGTGGGGAAAGTGCCGGTGAGCAACTGTCCGTTGGTGTTTTGCAGGGTAAAAGCGCCCGACTGGTTAATGTAGCATTCCATAGCCCAGAGCTGGCCGGGAACGGTGTTTGCCTGGAAGTTGAAGTAACCGCCTTTGCCCGATACAATGTACATCATCATGCTCAGGTTGAACTGGCCGGTGTTGTGCTGTCCGCCAAAATCGAGAAGTACATCCTGCGGCCCGCCGTTGTTGCTGGTAGAGGAGAAGTAAATGGAGTTGGGTGCGCTGAAAGCCTGCGCAGTGGTAGCCTGTGCGTCTTCGGCACCGCCTTCGGTTCCGCTCCAGGTAGTCCAGTAAGAGGACGTAGGACCAATATAGGTGCCTGCGGTAAGCGCATCGAAGTTATCGCTGAACGATACTTGTGCGCTAAGGGAAAGTGACGCAGCCACAAGCCCGATAAGAGTAAGAGTTTTTTTCATGATATATTGGTGTGATGATATTTGGAAACACTAAAATAATTAAAAAACGATTTAAAATTGCGCCGAACGGTCTAAATACGGTTTTAAGTACAAGAAGTACCGTGAAGTTCAACAAACCGGTTCGGGCAGGTTATTCACAATCAGGAGGGCGATTGTTGATGAAAACCGGGCGGCGATTGGCCGAAAAAGGCGGAAATCGGTTTTGTGCGATTATCTTTGTGGCTGATGGAAAATTTTGTTGTCTCGGCCCGCAAGTATCGTCCCGCGCTGTTTAACAGTGTGGTGGGCCAGAGTTCAATTACCACCACGCTTAAAAATGCCATCCGCAACAATCATCTGGCGCAGGCATTTTTATTTTGCGGGCCCCGCGGTGTGGGTAAAACCACCTGCGCCCGTATTCTGGCCAAAACCATCAACTGCACCAACCTTACGCCCGAAACCGAAGCCTGCAACGAGTGCGAGTCCTGCACTTCGTTCAATACCGGGCAGTCGTTTAACGTGTATGAGCTTGATGCCGCCTCCAACAATTCGGTGGATGATATCCGCAGCCTGGTAGATCAGGTGCGTGTGCCGCCGCAAATGGGGCAGTACAAGGTGTATATCATCGACGAGGTGCACATGCTCTCGGCGGCGGCTTTCAACGCATTTCTGAAAACACTCGAAGAGCCGCCACGCTACGCCATATTTATTCTGGCCACCACCGAGCGGCATAAAATTCTTCCCACTATTCTTTCGCGGTGCCAGATTTTCAACTTCAACCGCATTCAGGTTGATGATATTGCCGGGCATCTCGCATACATTGCAAAAAACGAAAACGTACAGGCCGAACCCGATGCCCTGCACATTATAGCCCAGAAGGCCGACGGTGCCCTGCGCGATGCCTGTTCCATTTTCGATCAGGTGGTGAGTTTTGCGGGTAATAACCTTACCTACAAAGCCGTAATCGAAAACTTAAACGTGCTCGATTACGACTATTACTTCCGCGTAACCGATTTTGTGCTGGCCGACAATATTCCCGGCTCGCTGCTTACTTTCAACGACATTCTCACCAACGGTTTCGACGGGCATAATTTCATAGCCGGGCTGGCCGAACACCTGCGCAACCTGCTGGTGTGCAAAGACCCGCAAACCCTGCTGCTGCTCGAAGCCGGGCAAAACATCCGCGAACGCTACCGCGATCAGGCCTCGCGCTGCCAGACCATGTTTCTGCTGCGCGCATTGAAGCTGGTTAACGGCTGCGATGTAGGCTACAAAAGCGCCCGAAACCCCAGGCTGCTGGTAGAATTTACCCTCATGCAGCTTTGCGCGCTCAACGGAGCCGCCGAAAAAAAAAATGACGAACTAAACGAAAACAGCAGCAGCGACCCGGCCCCACAGCCCTCCGCCAATGCCCAAAGTTCGTCGGCCACCACCAATACTCAGCAGCCGGTTTCCAACACGCCGCAGGCTCCCACGCCACAGCCGGTGAGCACTGCCAATGTGCAGCAGCCCGTTTCCACCACATCGGGCGTGGGGCAGTTGAGGAAGAACACCACGCTCAAATCAACAGGCGGAAGCATAAGCAGTTTCACCAACCCGCAGCAAAACACCACTACAACCGCCGCCGAAACCGCCGCCGCCATTGACCGCCCCTCCACGCCGTTTGCGCAAGAACAGCTCGAAACGGCCTGGACAGCCTTCGCCGATCAACTCCGCGCCGCCGGCAAAGTAACCGATCACGCCGCCCTCACCATGAACCGCCCCGAAAAAACCGGCGATAATGCCGTGCGGTTCACCGTGTTCAACGCCATGGCCCTCGAACGCCTCGAAGCCGACAAAACCGAGCTCATGACGTTCCTGCGCCAGAAACTCAACAATTACCACTTCACCCTCGAAATTGCACTGAGCAAGGAAGAAGGCCAGCAACGCCTCTACACCCCGCAGGATAAATTCCGCCGCCTGGCCGAACTTAATCCCGACCTGCAAAAACTGCGGCAGCAGTTTGATCTGGATCTGGAAATGTAAATTTCCTGACAAAAATCACCCCGAAAAACTAATTCACATCTTTCTTTCACATTCCTGCTTGCAGGACACAGTGAATGATTATTTTTGCGCGTCCCGAATCGTCTCACATTCAACACCAAACCAATACAATGAATAAGATCAAAGTAGCCAATCCTGTAGTAGAACTCGATGGCGACGAAATGACACGCGTAATCTGGAAGTTTATCAAGGATAAACTCATCCTGCCCTACCTCGATATTG
Organism: Bacteroidia bacterium; assembly: GCA_025454955.1. Taxonomy (GTDB): domain Bacteria; phylum Bacteroidota; class Bacteroidia; order Palsa-965; family Palsa-965. Next base: position 39,355 of record JALONL010000030.1, read on the forward strand.
ATATTAAATACTACGACCTGGGCATGGAGCACCGCGATGCCACCAACGACCAGGTAACCATTGATGCTGCCGAGGCCATTAAACAATACAGCGTAGGCATTAAATGCGCCACCATTACGCCCGACGAAGCCCGCGTAAAAGAATTCGGCCTCAAGCAAATGTGGAAATCGCCCAACGGCACCATCCGCAACATACTCGACGGCACCGTATTCCGCGAGCCCATTGTATGCACAAACGTACCGCGTCTGGTGCCCAACTGGACAGCCCCGATTATTGTGGGCCGTCACGCTTTCGGCGATCAGTACCGCGCCACCGATACTGTAATTAAAGGCAAGGGCAAACTCACCCTCACCTTCACACCCGAAGACGGCAGCGAGCCCCAGACTTTTGAAGTGTACAACTTTAAAGGCGACGGCGTGGCACTGGCCATGTACAATACCGAAGAGTCGATTCGCGGTTTTGCACGCTCGTGCTTCAACATGGGTCTGATGAAAAAATGGCCCGTATATCTCTCCACCAAAAACACCATTCTCAAAAAATACGACGGCCGTTTCAAAGACATTTTCGCCGAAATTTTTGAGGCCGAATACAAAGACAAATTTGCCGCTGCCGGCATTGTGTATGAGCACCGCCTCATCGACGACATGGTGGCTTCGGCACTCAAGTGGCACGGCGAGTTCGTATGGGCCTGCAAAAACTACGACGGCGATGTACAGTCTGACAGCGTGGCACAGGGTTTCGGTTCGCTGGGTTTGATGACTTCGGTGCTTGTTACACCCGACGGAAAGATTATGGAAGCCGAAGCCGCCCACGGCACGGTAACCCGTCACTTCCGCGATCATCAGGCCGGTAAGCCTACTTCTACCAATCCCATTGCTTCTATTTACGCCTGGACACGCGGCCTCGAATTCCGCGGCAAGCTTGATGGAAACAATGAACTTATCCGCTTTGCCAAAGCCCTCGAAGAAGTGTGCGTGGAAACCGTGGAAAGCGGCAAAATGACCAAAGACCTTGCAGTGTGTATTCACGGCAACAAAGTGAACCACGGTGAACACTACCTCTACACCGAAGAATTCCTTTCGGCGCTGGATGAAAACCTGAAAAAGAAGCTCGGCTACTAATTGGTAACCATGATTTTCTACAGAAAAGACCGTCGCGAAACGGTCTTTTCTGTTATCGGGTATTTCCACCTGATTATCACGTACAACAGTTTTTTATATTTGCCCATAGACCTCCACCAAACTCAAAATTCCCTTACATGAAAAAAATCTTTACTCCGATTCTTACCGGTTTGGCCATGCTGTTTGCTGTTCCAATGACAGCGCAGCTTACACCGGAAGTATTATACTACGACTTTAACGGGGCGGGCACCTCGGTTCCCAACCTGGCCTCGGCTCCTCCTGTGGGTACAACCACCGCCACTATTCTGGGTGCTGTTACGCAGGGCGGAAGCGGCACACTTTGCAACGGAGCATTAATTGGCTCTGGTATTTCATCAACCACCGATTATCTGAATACAGGCTGGACTACCAGTTTAACCGGTGCCTGGACAATTTCTTTCCGCACGGCCAACATCGGCCCAAGCTCCACACTGTTTTATATTTTTGGTGATGCGTCGGCGAGCAGTTTCCGCTGCTTTACCAATGGTGTGGCCGGACCCAACAACTGGATTTTGCGCGGAACCGGCATTACCGATGTGCTGGTGAATGGCGGTGCGGTAACGGCAGCCACCATGACCACGTTTGTGTATGATCCGGTGGCAGGAAACATCAGAGCCTATCTTAACGGTGTGCTTGTAAATACTGTAGCGCAGGCCGCAATTAGCATCACCGGCACAGGCCCGTTTAAAGTAATGGGATATTCCGCCAACGTAGGTGCTCCCGCGGGTGGCCTGCTCGACGAATTTCGTTTTTACAGCCGCGCCCTCACTGCTGCCGAAGTAGCCCAGCTTTACAACCCGATGACCTCTGGCGTACTTGGCCCCGATCAGACTGCCTGTTCTTCCTCACCGGCCACACTTTCTTTCAACTGGCCTTATACCAGTTTGCTCTGGTCAAACAGTGCCACAACACCCTCCATCACTACCTCCACCAGCGGCCAGTACATTCTCACCGCCACAGGTGCCTGTGCCAGCGGTGTTGATACCGTAAACGTAATTGCCGGCAACATTACCACCAGTTCCATCAGTCCCACGGCTTGCAGCAGCTACCTTTCGCCCGATGGAAATACGTACACCGCTTCGGGCGTTTATACTGATACAATTCTCAACTCTACCGGCTGCGACAGTATCATTACCATTAACCTTACCGTGAACTCGCCCTCTGCAGCCACAGTAAACGCAAGCAGTTGCACAGGTTCGTACACCGCACCCAGCGGAGCAGTTTACACCAGCAGCGGCATGTACATGGACACCATTGCCAACGTGGCGGGTTGCGACAGTGTAATTACCATTACCCTTACACTCAATCAGCCCAGCGCAGCAAGCGTGTCGGCCACGGTGTGCGGCAGCTACACGGCCCCGAGCGGCGCAGTATTTACCGGCAGCGGCATGTATATGGATACCATTGCCAACGTGGCGGGCTGCGACAGTGTAATCACCATTAACCTCACCGTGAATCAGCCGAGCACCAATACCATTACCGCTTCCACCTGCACAGGTTCGTACACCGCACCCAGCGGAGCGGTTTACACCAGCAGCGGCATGTACATGGACACCATTCCCAACGCGGCCGGTTGCGACAGTGTAATTACACTCAACCTTACCATTGGAGTATCCACCACTTCCACCCTCACGGCAAACGCCTGCGGCAGCTTCCTCTCGCCGGGTGGTAACCAGTACACACAATCGGGCACCTATACCGACACAATTCCCAATGTAAGTGGCTGCGACAGCATCATTACCATCAACCTTACCATTAATCCCATCCCCACGGTGACATTCACCATTAACACCACCACTGTGTGTTTTGACGATGATGGAATTGTGTTTACAGCCTCACCGCAGAGCGGCATATACAGCGGCCCGGGTGTAAGCGGGGGCACCTTCGATCCGTCGGTGGCCGGTAACGGTACGCACAGCATTACCTACACGTATTTCGATCAGTCAACCGGCTGTTCCAACTCTGCTACGGCCACCATTACGGTTGATCCCTGCGTGGGTGAGAGCGAAGTGGTAAATGCTGCTGCCTTCAACGTATTCCCCAACCCTTCAACCGGAGCATTTCAAATTGTATCTGCTGCCGATGCCGATGTGCTTGTGGTACGTCTGTTCGACATAAACGGACGTGAGGTGTACAGCGCACAACTCAACAATGTGGTGGCCGGTACGCCGGTTGCCGTAAATGCCGGCGAACTTAGTGCCGGTGTTTACTCCATGCAGTTGGGCAACAATGCAGTCGTTGCCTCAGTGCGCGTGGTGATTACTAAGTAATACGCCTTACAAATAATTTCAGCGGCGGTTTGCGTGATGCAGGCCGCCGCTTTTTCGTAATATCGCGGCATTATGCAACTGCACATTTTTACGCTCGAACAAAACAACGTCACGGCTTACCTGCTCACCCCGTTTGCCCGCGAACACATGCCTGCACAACTTACACAGAAAGCATTTGCCGGCAAACTCATCGATCCGCTGCAGGGCCCGCTGAAAGACAATGTGGCCATAAACCCTGAGTTTCTGGTAGCCATGCACGAAACCGTGCGCGATGTAATGGTGAACGATGCCGATGTGACAGCCGAAGCCGAAACCCAGCTCAACGGCTTTGTATTTATCATAGATCGCCGCGCGCCGGAAGGAAGTGATATTCCGAAGGAAGACATCATCGGCATTTTTTTGGTGAATGAGCGTAAGACAGATGCCTCGCGCTATCGCCCCAACCCCGATTATCAGCTCATCAGCGCCAAAGGCGGGCCGCAGTTGCCCCCGGCTGTGGAAGCCGAGTTATTAAAACGGCTTGGCGAATGAGCAGCCCCCCCCGGTGGTTTCGACAGGCTCAACCTCCGGTGGGCATCTGACTTATACTCATTAGAATTTGTTAACTCTTTTCCAGGCGGTGGCTGAGCCTGTCGAAGCCACGCGGGATTAATTCGTTGAAAAGTGACACAGGAATCTGCCAAACAGTTGCTAACTTTATTTTTCAAAATAAAGACCCATGCCCGAAGCAGCAAACACTACACAATCTATCGTTGACGTGTTTCTCGATAATTTCAACGTATTCTGGAATTATTTTCTGGTTTCGATGAAAAAATTTGACCCGATGAATCCATTCTGGATCATCACCATGATTTGTCTGATCACCTTTACACTCGAACTGATTCTGCCCAAGAAACAGCCGTACAGTCCGGTAGGACGCAAAAATTTTCTGCTTGATCTTTTCTATGTGCTTTTCATAGATGTAATTTTTCTGAGTATAGGCTTTTTCGCATTTACCAACGCGGTAAGTTGGGGATTCGAAAAAATAGTAGTGGCCGCAGGCGGACATATTCCGCTCGTCGATATTTCGCTGCCTGCTAATCTGAAATGGCTGGAGTTTATCATCTTTTTCATTCTGGTTGACTTTGCACAATTTTTCGGCCATTGGCTGCTGCATCGGGTGGAATTTCTCTGGAAGTTTCATAAAATCCATCACGCGCAGGAAACTCTTGGCTTTGCTTCTACCCGTCATTTTCACTGGGGCGAAATGCTCGTGTTTAAACCACTTCTTTACATTCCGTTCAGTTTGCTTGGTCTTGATGTGACTTCCTACTTTGCCTACTACCTCTGGTTTGGTCTTTTCCTCACCTTCTTCTCGCACTGCAACGTGGATATCGATTTCGGTTTCCTGAACCGTATTTTCATTACACCGCAAACACATTACTGGCATCATGCCAAAAATATTCCCGGACGTTATGGTGTGAATTATGCGTCGTCGCTTTCCATCTGGGATCAGCTTTTCGGGTCGTATTATTTACCGAAAGACAAGAAGCTGAAACCTGTGCTGGGTATTCCCGATAACGATGTGCCTGATTCATTTTTGGGGCAGTTTCTTCATCCGTTTATGGTGTTGTTTGGAAGGAAGCAAAAGCAATCTACCATTGGAGGGAAAGAAGTGAGAGAAACGAAGGGGAAGAAGTAAGTTTATGGCAATAGGCATTAATACCAAACTAAAATTAAAATTAATTTACTGCTCAACAACCCTTCTGGTTATTTCCCAGTTAAAATTCAACGACCCGCATTTGGGGCAATTAATGTATTCCCCGTCAAGGAAATTGTATTTACATCGGTTGCACTTTCCGTAGGCGAGATTAATATGATATACAATGTATTTTGCATCCCGATGCGAAATAGAGTATGTATCGACCAGTAATTTAACTGCATATAATAACCGGTCGGGAGCCATTTGGCTTAGTTCCAGTTTAAACGTATCAGAAAAATCAGGAATAACAATTTCTTCTCCTGCCAGACATTTAGGGCAAAATACTTTCATGATATTATTACCATAATATCGAACATGAATTTCATCGCGCGGTGACGAATTGAATTAACAAGACATCAACTCCCATACCTGAAACCCAGCGACGAACGCTGCCGCGAAGCGGCCTCGCCCAGTTTAAACTCGGCCACATCGTCCATGTGCAGTGTGTGCAGGGCATCGTGGGTGCGTTCGGTGGCGGTGAGTGAGGCCATGCGGAGGTGCTGGTTTTTCACGGCTTCTTCAATTACCTGGCGCACGGTGCGGGCATTGCCGAAGTATTTGTCGCGGCCGCTGTGCAACTCGGCAAGGTAGGCGTTGAGGTGTTGGGCGGCTTCGTCGGTGGGCGCAAGGTTTTCGCGGTCGAGCATGATGCGGGCTATGCTCCAAAGTTCATCGGGCGAGTAATCGTGGAAGATGTACTGGCGGTCGAAGCGCGATTTGAGGCCGGGATTGGTTTCGAGGAAGCGGTGCATGTTTTCGGGGTAGCCGGCCACAATTACGGCAAACTCGCCGCGGCGGTCTTCCATTTGTTTGAGCACTACCTCAATGGCTTCCTTGCCAAAATCGCCCGCACCGCCTTCGCCCAGCGAGTAGGCTTCGTCTATGAAGAGCAGTCCGCCAATGGCCGCATCCACTCGATCGCGGGTTTTGTTGGCCGTCTGGCCCACATAGCTGGCCACTAATCCCTGGCGGTCCACTTCTACGAGGTGGCCTTTTTCGAGCAGGCCGAGAGCTTTGTAAATTTTGGCAAGAATGCGGGCCACCGTGGTTTTGCCTGTGCCCGGATTGCCGGTAAACACGCCGTGCAGCGAGAAACGGTTCAATACATCTTTGCCCGACTCGCGGTAAAAACGCGTGAGCTTTACCAGTTCGTTCACCTCGGCTTTTATGTTGCTCATGCCGGTGAGGGCGTTGAGTTCGTCGAGGCTTTCGCGCAGGAGTTTTTCGTTGATGCCCAGGTCGGCATGGCGGCTCGCTTTTCCGGCAAACAACGGCTGCAAATCGGCGAGGATTATGGTCGAGAGCAGTTCGTTATCGAGCGAGGCCACGTCGTGAATTTTCATCAGTCGCAGGGCCATATTCATCTTTGAACCGTCGATTATACCAATAGCAGTGCGCGCATTGCCAAAGGTTTCGTTGCGGTTTCGGTATAGCTCGATGAACTGCTCTTCGAGGTATTTCAGCGCCTCGGCCGTGAGTGTTATGCCGCGCTTGTGGGTAGCCGCAAGGGCAATGGCCGTAAGCTCATCGGGCAGGTAATCGTCGAAATGATAATAATGCTTGAAGCGCGATTTCAGTCCCGGATTCGACTCAATAAACACGTCCATTTCTTTCGGATAACCGGCCACCATAATTGCTATATCGCCGGGGCCGTCGCTCATTTCCTTGAGCAGAAGTTCAATTACTTCCTTGCCAAAATCTTTCGAGTCGTCGCCCGCGCGGGCCAGCGAGTAGGCTTCATCAATAAACAGAATTCCGCCGCGTGCCTCGTCAATCATTTTACGTGTACGCGGAGCCGTTTGCCCGATGTATTCGCCCACGAGATCGGCACGGTCCACTTCGCGCACATGGCCTTTTGAAAGCAGTCCCATTTGCTTGTAAATGGCGCCAAGCATATTTACCACCGTGGTTTTGCCTGTGCCCGGATTGCCGGTAAACACGCTGTGCAGCGAAATTCCGGTGTTTTCCTCAAAGCCTTTTTCCTTACGTATTTTAAGGAAGTTGAGGTAGCTGATGTGGTCGTGAATGCTCTTTTTCACATTGGTAAGTCCAATGAGCAGATCGAGTTCCTTGAGCAGTTCATCGAGCGGCTTTTCGCCGGGAGCGGTGGTGCTTCCGGTGGCCGCGGTGGTTGATTCGCCGCCAGCTTTTACCAGTTTATCGGAGCCGAGAATAAGTTCGGGCAGGCCTTCTTCTTCGGCAGTGCCCACATTGAAAATGGCCGTGGCCACCAGCGTGTCCATAAACAAAACCTCCACGCTGTATTTCTCGTCTTTCCACGAACCGGCCACATCGTTGCCCCAGCCCACATCGAAAACATAGCTGGTGTCGAGTTTATTTTCGGGTACAAAACCATTGCGTGATACCTGGCCTTTGTGCTGACCGGCATCGTCGTAAAAATTAAAAATGAGTTCGTAATGCCAGGGCAGGTTGCTTTTGTTTTTGAGGCGATATTCCACCCACACATACTGCGTGGTATCGCGGCGGAAAGTTTTGAAATAGGTGCGTTCCTGTTTTTCCCATCCGTTAAAATCGCCGGGGAAAAGTTTCAGTTCGGCCGTTTCGAAATACGGGTTGAATGAAGGAGTAACACGTCCCACATCGTTTATATGCACGGTGGTTTCGCCCAGCTTTACATCGTCAATCCAGGCTTCCCAGAGGTATTCGCCTTTTTTCCAGTAGTTTCCTTCGGTGGCATTTCCCCAGCCGTCGCGCACATACACAATGTTTTCGTCGGGCTTTACATCGCGCTTGGTATCGAGGTTGCATATTTCGCGGCGTGTGCCGTCGGCCATCATTTCAAAGCATTTAATCCACACCGTACACGACCAGGCTTCTTCGTCGAACAATTTGTTGAAGAACGAAAACTCCACCCGCAGGTAAGAGGTTTCAGCACGGTCGAAAACCTTGCGGTATTTTTTGCTTGAATTTACCATCCACTCGTCGGACGAGAATGAACGGAGGTCGCGGAATTTATAGAAGCGGGAAGTGGTAACAGGTTGTTCGGTGCTCATAGTATTTTGATAATGCTGATGCCATGTTTGACAAAAGGATTACTAAAATACGGTTCCGCCGCGAAGCTGGCAAAAAATCATTTCGCAGCCGCATAGCGGTAACCGGCATCCGAAAGTGCCACCACCGGACAAACACCCCTGCGCCATTTCCAGCCCTGCTCCTTCTCTGTCATGTATTGGAGTATGGGCGCAAAGTCGTAAAGCGACAGCCTGGTGCGGAGTTTGGGGCGGCTGTCGTCGCGTACCTCGGCATAGTCCATGAGCAGGAGTTGTTCTACGGCTTCGCAAAGGCGTTCGGCAGTTACTTCGGGGCTGGTGTAGGGCGTGTTGGAATGCACGGCCAGTGTGGAAAACAACTCATCGAGCGGCAGCGAGCCTCCTCCGGCCAGAAAGAGCCATTGCATAATCTGGCGTTGAAGCGTGGTGAGGCGGTGTCTTTCGCCGGGTTGCGATTTCATGCGGCAAAGATAATATTCGGCCGCGCAATACCGCATGTCAGGAACTTATTGAAAACAGGCACCGGCCTGCTCCGCAGGCCGGTGCGCTTGTTCAGGCAAATACCATTCCTACAAAAAAAGGAAGGAGAAGAATAAACTTGTTCATGGGTGTGTGTTTTGGTGAGCTTTTCAAACCTAAGTAATTCAATTGCAGCTCACAAACAAATAATCTCAATTATCAAAATCAGCCAATAAATTATCAAAAAAACACCGGCCGCTTTATCAATATCGTATCAATAATCAATTTATGTGCTTCTGTGATTTTGCCTTTTTACGGTCGCCTTCCCAGATTCGCTCCGTGTTTCCCGGCTGCACTTCTACCTTCAGGTTTTGTGCGGCGGCGGCTTTTAACAGGCGTTTGCGCAATGCTTTGGGATGAAATGCTTTTCTCATGCTTTTTATTTTCCCGGCTTTTTCAAACACTGCTATTTCGCTCAGCAGCATGTATGCAGTGGAGGCGCATCGCATTCCGAAAAAAGCATAATCAAAAGGCGTATCACCGTGCAGCGATTCGAGCCGGTTTTTCATGAATACATATTCCGAATCGCTGAGCGGCACATACACCGAAGTCATTTTCATTCCCTGCCACCCTTTGTTCAAACGCGGCGCGTTGTCTCTTTCAAATACGCCTGCCTGTTTACGTTCCTTCTTACGCGGAAAAATATGTACGCGCCTGGTGTTGTAATTAAAGCCGTAGGCCAGCGAATCGAGTTCAATTACCACATGGCCGCCGTACATGCCTCCGAGCCAGTGTATCTCGGTATCGCGGTGTTGCGGGTGCGGACGCGAGCCGTGTGCTATGCGTACAATTAATTCGTGCTTTGCACAAAGTGTTTGCACACACAGCGTGAGAAAAAACAGAATGGCAAAACTCAAACGCATGGGTTAGCGGATTAATCCTTCGAGCGGTTTTCCGGCTGTGCCATTGGGCATTTGAATGCCGATAAGCTGGCACACGGTGGGCGCAATGTCCACAATGTTTACATGCGCATCACTCTGGCCGGGTTTAATTTTCCAGCCCCACCAGAGCAGCGGTATGTGCGTATCGTAGCTCCACGGCGAACCGTGCGAGGTGCCTGTTTTTCCCCAGCCGGCCAGCCAGCCGGGCGCGGGAATGTAGCATACATCGCCCGAACGTTTGGGATGCCAGCCGTTTTGTATGAGCATGCGCGGGCCGCTGGTGAATTCGTTGGCGAGCAAATCGGTGGCGGTTACTGCGCCTACAATGCCGCGCATTTGTGTGATTTTGCCGGCGGTTAAGCGTTGAATTTCGGCCGCATCTATTTTGTGTTTGGCGAAAAGTGAGCGGCGCAGAAATACCTGGTAATTATCTACAGTGAGCAGCAGCGAGGAATCGCCATAGTGGCGCTGGTAAAGGCGTTTGAGGGTGTCGGCAATAACTTCATCTTCGAAATAGCCGCCGGGGATGTGATTGTCGGTAAGGTATTGCGGCACTTCCACTGCGCCGTGATCGGCGGTGAGGAATACGAGTGCGTTGTTTTTGCCCACCCAGTTGTCGATGAAGTTGAGCAGTTCGGTGAGGTCTTTGTCGAGGCGCAGGTAGGTGTCTTCAATTTCCATGCTTTGCGGACCGTAGGCATGGCCAATAATGTCGGGCGAGGAAAAGCTCACGGCGAGTAAATCGGTCACGCCGCGTTTGCCGAGGTTTTCGCCTTTAATGGCGGCTAAGGCAAAATCTTTGGTGAGGTTGCTGCCGTAGGGTGTGCGGGGCAATGCTTTGTATGCATCGGCTCCTTTGAGTTTGTCAACCGGATGCGGAAAAACGGGTCGTGTTTCGTGCGGGGCGAAGGTGCCTTCGTAGGGGTTATCGTCGGGCAGGCTTTCTGTGTATTGTGCGGCGGGCAGCAGCAGCGACCAGGGCTTGCTCATGTACTGTGCGGCGAAGTCGTATTTGTTGAATGTTTCGGCCCAGGCCGGAAGGGCTTTCATGTAATACGAACTGCTGATGAATTTGCCGGTGGCCGATTCGTACCAGTATGCGGCAAGTCCGTTGAGCGTATCGGCCGAGTGGCCTGCGGGGAGAATGGCGGCGCGGTCTTTGAGGGCAATGCCCACTACTTTGCTTTTGCCAATGGTATTCATCCGCAACTGATCGCCGATGGTGGTGGTGAGCATTTTTCGCGGCGAGCATTTGCCTTCGCCCGATGATGTGCCGGCACCTGTTACCGACGAATCGGTGACGCAGTAAATGGAGTTTTTACCCGTGTTCAGATCGTTCATGCGGTTGGCCACAATGCCGTGTACAGCGGGAAATGTGCCGGTGTATATGGATGCGTGGCCCGGGCCGGTTTCGGTGGGCATGTAGTTGTAGTGTGTGTTGCGGTTGAAATAGCCATCGTTTACAAGCCGCTTAAAACCACCGTTGCCGAATTTGTCCCAGTAACGATAAATGTAATCGTACCGCATCTGATCGACCACAATGCCCACCACCAATTTGGGTGTGCGCGGCAACGACGAAGAAGCGGGCTGCGGCGCGGGTTTCTGCGCCATGAAAATAAAAGCGGCGGCAGCAAGTACCGCACCAATTGCGAGTTTTTTCATTGCTTATGTTTTGCGCACCAGCACAGCCAATACAGCCATGCACAATGCAATACTTAATCCGATATTGAGCACACCCAGCATGGTACTTCCGCGCCTGAAAAGTTCAAGCGTTTCGAGGCTGAATGTGGAAAATGTACTGAATCCGCCGCAAAATCCGGTAATGAAAAATACCCGCAGCGAAGCATCGTCCTGCCGCTGTGCAAAGTACCAGAGCACAGCACCCATCACCACACAGGCCAGCACATTGGCCAGCAATGTAGCCAGCGGAAACGCTGCCGCCGAATACTGCCGCACCAGCACCGACACGCCGTAGCGGGCCAGACTGCCTAAGCCGCCACCAAGGAAAACGAGCAGGAGGGTTTGCATGATGTATGCGTAATGCTGAATAATTTCTGTGCTGAAATTACTCAATCTTTCTTAACATCAGATTACAACAGCTTTAAGTTAGTATTTGCAATGACTGCTATTTATGCAACTCATCCTGTGCTTGCTGTTTCACAACAAGTGTATTACTGAGCTTATCCTGAAAATCTTTTCCCAAAAAAAACGACAGTCCGTTAAAAGGAATAAAACGAGCAAATGTTTTACCCATTAACTGAGCCTTTGAAGGTGCATTGCCGTTTGTGCTGATTACAAGTGAGCCGGAGAGTGCCTTTGCCGGGGTAATACCAAAAACCACTTCGGTAAGTATATAAAAAGCAATTACAATAAATATATCCATTAAAGCCAATGTTATTGGTGATACTTCGAAATCAGTGTACGAAAAATTATCTCCCATGTAATACATGCCCAGCAATCGTTTATAAATCGTAACAACACTTCTCGACACAGCATACATAAGCAGCACATCCAATATCCGGTGAAACAAACGTATAGCCATATCAACTTTCTCGGGCTTTGTTTTTATCTGCCCGTCTTCCTCATAACTTACTATTTTAAATTGCACTCCGCGTAATCCTGTTTTTAATAAATAATAACTCCAAAGTACATAGCTAATCAGCACAAGTATATTGAATAAAGAAAGCACCGTAATACCCCGTATATTCATCATTTCATGTAATAGATACGGAAGTAGCGACAGCGCATTCACAAAGAAAATCAGCAAGGCAGAAAAAATCAGCAGACGACTATACTTACCTGTTTTCAGAGTTTTCAAGGCCCCCCAAATCATCAGCATCTGAAAAATCAGGTTTAGTATAAATGATAAATAAGAATATCCTTCCGGCGCCCAGAAGTAAATACTCTGCAGCGAAGTAAAAATGTAATACCAAACTGAATGTCCATAATTTACCTTATGAATAAGATCATAGACATAAACAAACACCAGCGATATCAGGCCGGTGAACGATACAAATACTGCCAGGAGGTGCTGTGATTTTTGTTGACTTTTTGTTGACATGTGTGAAGGGGTAAGCGTTTGTTTCTAAATTACCAAAAAACTAATTTGTGTATTGGCAGCCTCTCAGCAATATTAATCTGAGGCCGTTACGGCAAAATTTTCTTCACCCACTCGCTCAGCACAAAATAAAGCCTGTAGCAACCCCACGCACACAACCCGCCAAACACTGCACCGCAAAGCACATCGAGCGGATAATGCACGCCCACATAAATGCGGCTCCACATGACAATGAGCGACCACACAAACAGCAGCCACATCCATTTTTTAAGCGGTGTGGCCTTGTAAAAGAACCAGAGAAACACCGCCAGCGCCATACTGTTTGCCGAGTGAGCCGAGAAAAATCCGTACGGCCCGCCGCAGCCCACGGGTGTGGTTATTTTTGCCGCTATTTCGGTATTGTGGCAGGGGCGCGGGCGTTCGGTGGTGCGTTTCACGAAATTGGAACCCTGATCGGTCAGCGCAATGAGTGCGCCGGCCATGAGCACAATGGAAATGGTTTGCCAGCGGTAATGCTTCCACAGCAAAAACGCCAGAAACGCATACAGCGGAATCCACACCCAGCGGTTGGTGGCCCAGGGCATGATGAAATCGAGCAGGCCGTTGCGCCAATGGTGAATGGCGAAAAAAAGCAGCCGGTCGTAATGATCCAGAAACTCAGGCATACATGCCGAAATTACCAATAAGCCGCCTGCTTTTCCATTTCTGCCGAAAGAGTTTTACACGGCCGCGTTTTCATTCACAAACGCCTGCATTTTTTCGCGAATGGCATTGCGCACTTCGATAGTCCGGCTCAGTTTCTCGTGGTGGCTTCCTTCAAACGACGAAGGATCGGGAAAGCCCCAGTGCAGGCGTTTGCCGGGGCCGGGAAACACCGGGCAGCGTTCGGCACTGGCTTCGTCGCACACCGTAATTACATAATCAAACAACTGTTTGCTTTCGAGCATTTCATCCACACTCTTTGTGGCATTGCCCGAAATGTCGAAACCGTCGTTTTTCATGGCTTCCACCACCACAGGATTAAGCCTGCCCGGTTCAATGCCCGCACTTTGGGCGTGAAATTTTCCGGCGCCGAAATGATTGAGATAAGTTTCGGCCATCTGACTGCGGGCCGAATTGTGAATACATACAAAGAGTACGTGTATCATGATTGTTTATTTACAGAAGATGAATGAAGCAGCCGTGAGGCCGCCACGGCAAAACCGGCACCGGCCACCGGGCCCAGCAGGTAAATCCAGCTATGCTCAAAATACCCCGAGGCCAGCGCGGGAGCCAGCGAACGAAAAGGATTCATAGACGCACCGCAAACCGGCCCGGCAAACATGGCTTCGAGCGCCACTAAGCCGCCCACGGCCAGCGCCGCAGTAATACCTTTTTCGCGTGCGCCCTGCGACACCTGCAAAATTACCAGCATGAGAAAAAACGTAAGCAGAAATTCCAGCACCAGCGATTGCCCCGCACTGCCCGAAGGCAATGTGGCTCCCAGCAATTCGTGCGAGGGAAAAAGCCATTTGAGCAAAAAACTCGCACTCACGGCACCCACAAACTGCATGATTACATAACCCGGCACACGACTCCATTGAAACCGCCCGGCCAGCGCAAAACCAATACTCACTGCCGGGTTAAAATGCGCACCCGAAATTTCGCCCAGCGCATAAATAAGCACCATCACCACCAATCCGAAGGTGAGCGCCACACCGCCGTGCGTAATTGCACCGGCAGAAATATCGTTGATGATGATTGCACCCGTTCCGCAAAAAACCAGGAAGAAGGTGCCCAATGCCTCGGCAAATAATTGTTGCCTCAAAGTATGTGTAGCCATATCAGCAGCAATTACCCTCTGTTTTTTTCCACTTCCCGAAAAACGCCTGCAACAGCAACTCTGCCTTTCGCCAGTTTTCGGGGTCGATACAATAGCAGGTGCGTGGCCCTTCAATTTCGCCCTGAACTAATCCTGCCTCTTTCAACGCCTTGAGGTGCTGCGAAACGGTTGACTGCGACAAAGGCAGTTCTTCCACAAGATCGCCGCAGATACAGGCATTTTTCTCGATCAGCAATTCCAGAATAGCTATCCGGGCCGGATGCCCGAGTGCTTTGGTAAGCTGGGCCAGCTCAATATGCGTATCAGTGAAAACTCCGGTTTTGGTTTTTCCCATATCGCAATATTACGATATATATTTGTCGCAAGTACTCAGAAAACGGTTATTTCTACCTGTTTTTACATCTTCAGGGGCAATAGTCCGTATAAACCGGGGAACTTATAGTTTGATATGTTATATATTTACTCATCCCATGAATTGCCTTATTGTTGATGATAATCGTCTGGCGCTGATGGCGCTTGAACAGCTTGTAGCCCAGGTGGATAACCTCACCTTTGCAGGGTCGTGCGAAAGCGCCACACAGGCTTACAACCGGCTGAGAAACGAGAAGATCGATCTGCTGCTGCTGGATATTGAGTTGCCCGATATGTCGGGGCTTGATTTACTGCGTTCGCTCGAACGAAAACCGCTGGTCATACTCATTACTGCCAAAACAGATTATGCCGTGGAGGCCTTTGAGCTGAACGTAGTGGACTATCTGGTAAAACCGGTAAACCTGCAGCGTTTCCTTCAGGCCATTGAAAAAGCGCGCGTATTGCACGAACAGCGCAAAACCAGCACCGGCCTGCAAAGCGATTTCGTATTTGTCCGCTCGCAAAACCAGCTTGTAAAAATCAGGCTCGAGGACATACTTTATATACAGGCGCTGGGCGATTACATTACCATCCATACCACCGACAAACGTTTTACCATTCACATGACCCTGAGAAGTGTGGAGGAGAAACTTCCCTCCTCGCTATTTTTAAGAATACACCGTTCGTGGATAGCCGCCCTGCATCATATAGACAGTGTGGAGGAAAATGTGGCCAAAATTGGCAATGCCTCAGTGCCCATTGGCGAGCAGTACAGGCCACTATTAATACGCCGCCTTCATCTGTTATAATTGGGCATTCGTTGACAAATAATAACAATTTAAAATATCAAGATTAAGTAATGCCATTTTTTCAATTATTTAAATATCAAACAATTACCTATTTTTTTCACAGAAAAACAGGTAATTTACCACCTTTTGAAATTTAGTAATGCTCAAAATCTCAAATCCGGCAAAACCGGCTATGATTTGGCAGGTTTTACCGGGTAATGCACCCGGCTGACCGAAAAAACATTTTCGTGAAAGAATCCTAAAATACATTTGTGCTACTGAGAATAACACAACATCTAGTTGTGCAATTATAGAGTTCTACACGGTAGTAACTGGGGCGTAATTACCGTGTCTGACCGGCAGCCATGCGAAAGTATGGCTGCTTTGTTTTTATGTACCTTCGGCTGCATGAATAGCGAGTATGTTTCCTTTAACCGCGAAGCCTGGAACCAGAAAACCGGTGTTCATGCGCAATCGGATTTTTATGATGTGGAATCATTTAAAGCGGGGAAAAGCAGCCTGAACGTTCTGGAACGCGACTGGCTGGGCAATGTGAAAGGCCAAACCCTGCTTCACCTGCAATGCCATTTCGGGATGGACAGCATTTCGTGGGCGCGCCTGGGGGCAAAGGTTACGGGAGTTGATTTATCCGACAAAGCCATAGCCCTTGCCAACCAACTGGCCGCCGCCGAAAATGCCGACGCTCAATTTGTATGCTGCAATGTTTACGACACCCGCCTGCATATTTCCGGCACATTCGATATTGTGTTTACGTCCTACGGCACCATTGGCTGGCTTCCCGACCTGAATAAATGGGCTGAAGTAATTGCCCGATCGCTCAAACCGGGCGGACGGTTTCTGATTGTTGATTTTCATCCCGCCCTGTGGATGTTTGACGATGAGTTTACCCGCGTGGCTTACCCGTACAACAGCCACCAGGACGAGCCCATTGTGGAAACCCTCATCGGCACCTACGCCAACAGAGATGCCCCGATAAGCACCACCACCTACGGCTGGAACCACGGGCTGGCCAAAATTTTCGGCGCGCTTATGACGCAGGGGCTGGTGGTAAAGCGGTTTGAGGAGTACACGTATTCCAACTATCCCTGCTTTCAGAATATTGAGCAGGGCGAGGATGGATTCTGGCGTGTAAAAGTGAAACCTTCCCCAAAAACAGCTACGCTCAAAACTACTAACTTTCGCAGAGCGTATGAAAAAATCGAAATTCACCGAGAGCCAGATCGTATCGATACT
>JALONL010000031.1 GCA_025454955.1 Bacteroidia bacterium
ACCGGGATGTCACGGGTGCAGTCACGGCAAAGCACATGAACGAGTTTGACTGAATTTTGAACGAGTTCTGAATGAGTTCTAAGCTACTTTGTCTGTTTTCTGAATGAGTTTAGAACGAGTTTGATTGTGTCCTGAAATGTGACGGGACAGGAGGTGACGGTTTGCTAATGTGCTTAAAAAAGACAACAATCTTTTACGCCAGTATTTACGGGCATTGCCGGGTTTATCACAAAGCAAAAGCGGGGATTATTTGGGTTGAAAACGAGAGCGTGACAACAAACAGTCACGATTTTCGTTTTTCTGCATTTTTTGCCGTGACATCACGTAACATTGGGGGCAATAAGTGGTTGTAACGTGGTGGTGTGTGGGGCTGTTTTTGCATAAAAAAAACCGGAATGCAACGGGCGGGCTACATTCCGGCTGATGTGAGTTAAGCATGGGGAAATACTTAACTGCTGAACACCCTGTGTTTATTCAGCGGGGCAAATATCGGTGCTGCGTCGCTAATAGCCAAACCGGGTAAATAATCGGCCTCATATTGGGGCTTTTTTTGCGCTGTATGCGCTTGAATAACATTTTCAGGGGCAAGCCCCCAAATGGCCAGGAAAGCCCTTAAAAACCCCTAAAATCCCTGCTATTAGGCAGGGGATTTTATTTTCTGGGGGAATATGTATATTTGTAACAGTTCTTTAAAAATCCGGCTGTTTCTACTCCGATGTCGGGCAATATGTCTGCAAACGTCTGATTTTACTAAGTTTTTGTTTTTTTATATAAAGTCTAAACAGGCTCTTAATAAAAAAACGGCCCCTGCTTTTGCAAAGACCGTTTTCAATAATTGCTGTATTACTTATTCTACAATGAGTTTACCGCTGCCCAGCGTTACACCGTTCTGCATTACGCGGTAGGCATAAATTCCGGTGGCAAGATTGCCGCGGCCAATGGGGTGTACTTCATTTACCATGCCGGTTTCGGTGCGCACTACTTTACCACTCACATCCACAAGTTCGAGCGAATACATGCCGTGGTGTCCTTCCATGCTAACCAGCAGCATGGCGTTTTCGCTCATCGGGTTGGGGAAAAGTGAAAGCGTGGCACCTTGCTGCAATTCGCCAAAGCCGGCTACAATTACCAGCACCGTGTCGCAGGTGGTTATGCTGTCGCCGCATACATTATAAGCGGTAAGACATACTATATGCTGTCCGCTGAATGAGAACGTATGCGAAGGAGAAGCATTTACCGAGGTGGCACCGTTATCGTCGAAATCCCAGAAGTACGAAGCCGCACCCTGCGAGTTATTGGTGAAGGTGTAATTGAGTCCGGTTCCCACAGGTGTAAAGCCTGCCGAAAGCGGGAATATGCAATTGGTAATTGTGGTGCAGAAGGTATCAGACGAACATGCATTGGAAGCAATAAGGCATACAGTATAAATGCCGTTTTGCTGGTAGAAATGTGCCGTATTCTGCGTGGTATCAGTCGGTGAAGCGTCGCCAAAATCCCAACTCCATGAGGTGGCGTTTAACGACGAATCGGAGAAAAGAAGACTCGCACTGCCTTCTACCCACGAGAAATTGGCCACCACAGGCATACAAATGGTAATTGTATCACAAACCACTACGGTCGAACATCCGCTGGTGGCTGTAAAACATACCACATAATCGCCGTTGGCAGTGTATGTGTGCTGGCCGTTCTGTACCGAATCCAAGGGCGAGCCGTCGCCATAGTCGTAAATCCATGTAGTGGCATTGGATGAAGTTCCGGTGAAAGAAACCGTACCGCCATTAACCAGCGAAGTAAACGAAGCCGATACAGGCAAACAAATGGTAACCGTACTGCAAACCGTATCGGCCGAACACAGTGAAGAGGCAATAAGACAAACTGTGTATGTGCCATTTGCATTGTAGGTATGCGATGGGCTGGCTGTAAGATCTATTGGTGAGCCATCGCCAAAATCCCAAATCCACGAAGTTACCTCCGATTGGGAAGTATCGGTAAACTGAATGGTGCCTCCACTTGCCAGAGATGTAAACCCGGCTATTGTGGGCAAACAAACAGTTACCTGCGAACAGAAAGTATCAGAAGAACAGCTATTACCCGAAACCAGACAAACCGTATAGGTTCCACTCTGCGAATAGGTATGTGAAGGATTCTGTAACGGTGAAAGTGGCGAACCATCGCCAAAATCCCAAATCCAGCTTACGGGGGAGGAGGTGGTTTGATCGGTAAACGAAACGGTGGCGTTGTTTACCGAACTGGAAAAGTTTGATACTGAATTCACACACACACTAACTGTGGTGCAAATGGTGTCGGTTCCGCAATTGTTGGTAATGTAACAGCACACGTTGTAAGTTCCGGTAGAGCTGTATTGGTGCGTGGGTGTATCGGCAATAACCACAGGCGAATTATCGCCAAAGTTCCACGAAATCTGAAAACTGGTGTCGGCCGTGGAAGCAAATGAGTAAGTATCAAATGCCTGCTGTGTGGCCGATACCGTATTGGTAATAAGTGTATCGTAATACAGATTAACACGGCTTATGCTTCCGCTGCTTTCTGTCCACAACTGCTGCGGTGCCGTAGTGGTAAGCTGAAACTGCATACCCAGGCGGTTAAGCGTAACAGGAAATCCGTCGATGGTTACCGTAGCAGGTCCGGTAGCGTAAGAATTTACCGTGGCACGCTGGCCAAGTACACCAATAATATCGCCCTGCTCAATCTGGATGTTTACAGGAATAATACCCGAAGCAGGATTATTCTGAGTAAGGTAAAGCACGGAGAAATTGTTGGTAGTGGCCGAGAAAATTGGCGGAATGGCGGCAAACCTTACAATGGCAATACTCTGCGCACCGGTTGAAGCAGTAGTGGGTACTTCCACTCCGGTAAGTGTAATGCACGAAGGTGCTGTAAAATAATAACCGCGCACATTTGAGGAAAATGTACTTGATTGGGCGGGCATCACCACTGGTATTTGCGTTTGCGCAAATACAACCATGGAGGACAATGCAGCAAAAGCGGCGAGTAGTAGTTTTTTCATCAGGAATAGGGTATTGGGTCTGTACTGCAAGATTACGTAAAAAGTAAGATTTCATCCTGCTTTACATTATCTAAAATCGAAGAATCAGGCAGAAATGCGCATTTTAATAGTTTATTGCTTCATCCAGTTCAAAAACAACTCCCCGATTTTTTCACCCTCTACCAAAAAACCATCATGCCCGAATGGCGATTGCATTTCTATAAAAACAGCACCCGGAACGTGCGCCGCAATTTCGCGCTGCTCGGCCACGGGGCAAAGCATATCGGTAGTAATGCCAATGCAAAGTGTACGCGCTGTAATTTGCCCGAGCGCCGCCGCCACACCGCCCCTGCCCCGCCCCGCATTGTGGCTGTCCATACTGCGCGTGAGTGCGTGATAGGTGTAGGCATTGAAACGGTTCACTAATTTCTCCCCCTGATAGTGCATGTACGAAGAGGCGCTGAAATTGTGTATGCGCTCGTCGGCATCAGCCTGTGTTTGCACGAAGGCTTCGTAGCTGCGGTAAGTAAGCATGCCTATCATTCGTGCAGTTTTTAGTCCGGCTGCGCCTGCATCGTTTTTAAGTTGGCCAAATGTAGGATCTGTTTCAATGGCGTTGCGCTGTGCGGTATGAATGGCAATGCCCCATGCCGACTCGCGCGCCGAGGTGGCCACAAGCAGCATATTGGCTATACGTGCGGGTTCGGCAATGGCCCATTCTATACATTGGTAGCCGCCCATTGAGCCGCCTGCGAGTAAATGAATTTGCTCAATGCCAAGATGACGGCGCAGGAGTATGAAACTCTGCACCATATCGCGTATGGTAAACAGCGGAAAGCTGCCGTAGTAAGGTTCGCCGGTGAGCGGGTTGATGCTCAGCGGCCCGGTACTGCCGTAGCATGAGCCGGGAATGTTTACGCACACAATAAAATAATCGTGCGGATTGATGGCTTTGCCTTCGCCCACCAGCGAGGGCCACCAGTCGGCCACATCTGCATTGGCAGTAAGGGCGTGGCATATCCACACTACTTTGCTTTGCCCGGGTACATAATTTCCGTAGGTGCAATAGGCTAACGTGAGTCGTTGTATGGTTTCGCCCGATTCGGTGGTAAATGGCAACTCGCTGGTGTACGTATGCATGGGGCGCAAAGATAGGATGCAGGGACAAATTCAGCCCTAAACTTTCCGATGTCTTTAAAGACTCGGAAAGTTTAGCACTAAATTTGTCTCATGCACATTGAACTGAACAGATTGGAAGCTCCGTTTCATTTCGAAGCGGTAAACGACACGGGAAACACCATCCATTTCGACGGATCGCCCGAAATTGGCGGACAGAACAAAGGCGTAAGACCCATGCAGTCGCTGCTTATGGCTTTGGGCGGATGCAGTGGCATTGACGTGGTTTCCATTCTGCAAAAGCAAAAACAGGAAATAGAAAGTTTCCGCATCAGCATCGACGGTGAGCGGCAGAAGGGCGTGGAACCTTCGCTGTACGAAAGCATACACGTAGTTTATCATCTCGGCGGCCCCATCGACCCGGCCAAGGCCAAACGGGCAGTGGAACTATCGATGGAAAAATACTGCTCGGTGGCCAAAACACTCGAAAAAACGGCCGTAATCACCTGGGAAGTACACCTCAATAACCAACCTGTTGCATGAAGCCCGAAACCGACGCCATACGCATACAAACCGAACGTACCGCCCAAAACGAACATTCGGCACCGCTGTATCTCACCTCCAGCTTCATGTTTGACGATGCAGAACACATGCGCGCTGCTTTTGCCGACGAAACTGACGACAATATCTACAGCCGTTTTTCAAACCCCAATGTGCAGGAACTGGTTGACAAAATGTGCGCACTCGAAGGCACCGAAGCCGGTTTTGCCACAGCCTCGGGCATGAGTGCCGTGTTTGCCTCGTTTATGGCCTTTCTCAAAGCGGGCGATCATATTGTGGCCTGCAGTTCCATATTTGGTTCCACACACACCGTAATTACCAAATACCTTACCCGCTGGGGCATTTCGTATTCTTATTTCGACGTAGGCCGCCCCGAAGAATTGGAAAGCCTCATCCGCCCCGAAACCAAAATGATTTATGCCGAAACGCCCACCAATCCGGGCCTTGGCATTTTAGACATGGCCCACCTGAGCAGCGTGGCCAAAAAACACGGCGTACTGCTCAATATCGACAACTGCTTTGCCACACCCGCCCTGCAGCGCCCGGCCGATTACGGGGCCGACCTCATCACCCACTCGGCCACCAAATTTATCGACGGGCAGGGACGTGTGCTGGGCGGGCTGGTGCTGGGCCGCAGGGAACTGATAAAGGAAGTATATCTCTTTTGCCGCAGCACCGGCCCTTCGCTCTCGCCGTTTAATGCCTGGGTGCTCAGCAAAAGCCTCGAAACACTTTTTGTGCGCATGGAGCGGCACTCGGCCAATGCACTAGTGCTGGCTCAGGCGCTCGAAAAACATCCGCGTGTACTGCGCACCAGCTACCCGTTTCTCGAAAGCCATCCGCAGCACACACTGGCCAAACAGCAAATGCGGGCTGGCGGCGGCGTGGTCACATTCGAAATTGAAGGCGGATCAGAAGCCGGGCGGCGTTTCCTCAATGCCCTGCAGTTTTGCTCCCGAACCGCCAACCTCGGCGATACCCGCACCACAGCCACACACCCTGCCTCCACCACGCACGCCAAACTCACCGAACAGGAACGCCTCCAATCGGGCATTACACCCGGACTGATACGCATTTCGGTGGGCCTCGAACACCCCGACGATGTGCTCAATGATATCCGTCAGGCCCTCGATGCTTCGGCCGTTTAAATTCGGTTTTCGCCCGCCCGACCGGATGAGAAAAACACACCGGCAAAAGATGTTTTTTTCATCATGGCGTGAAAAATGTTCATTCTGAATACAATACATCAAAACTATGCCCCGGCCTTTGTCAGGCTCACTTGGGTAAGGAATTATTCAGAACACCGGAAATTATCCTTTAAAATGCTGATTTAATGGCAAAAATTTGACTTTTATCCAAAAACATATTGTACCTTTCTGGTTCAAACACGCACCACCATGAAATCTCCTGCTACATATATCTGGCTGCTGGTTCTTCTTTCCAGTTTTGCATTCGGAATTAACTGCACCAAAGAAGATGTGCGCCACAACAACGGGGCTGTACCTCAAACTCAAAGCAATCAGCGTACAGGTATCGATGGTCATGACGAGCGTATGCAACTGATTGCACACAACTCTACCGAACAACGACAAATTTTCAATACAAAATCGTCGGAAGTGAAAGCGGCTATCTGGATGGATAAACTCACCACCGTTATCAATGATGTGCCGCTCACCAACAACCAGCGCCAGCATATCATTAACTTCCGCAACCAAATCAGTCCGCTTATCTGGGAAGAAAACTCTACTGCTTCCCTCAACTTCCAGAACAATTTCCACAGCGGCTGGCTGGCTCAGGCACTTCTTGATTTTACAGAAACTGATCTTGCCAAAATTGTAAATACTCCCGAAGATTATTACCAGGCCGGTGGCCCGGTTAGCCCTACCAACGGTTCCGACTGCGAGTGCAATGTTACTTCCGACTGGTGCCCGGTAAATATGTATTGCCGCAACTCAAACTGCGCAGCTTATATGTTTGGTTGTGGCAGTGCCTGGGCTTTCCGCTGCAGGGGTTTGTGTCAATTCTGACCAAATGAAAAACATATTTATCGGACTTGCGTTTAGCATTTTGCTGATAACGGCAGTTTGTTTTTTTCTCCAATTCAGTTCACTTATTGTTTTTTACGGCGGTGTATCACTAGTCACACTTGTCGTTTCCTTTTTTATCAGGCATTGGTCGGCATTCTTGGCCTATCTGCTACCGGTTTCATTTTTTTTACTTTGGTTTTCGGTGGGTAATACGCTGATGCTGACACACGCGTTGCCCAACATGATTATTGCTGTTATTTTTTCCTACTTCGTGGTGCGGCTTGTAACTAAATATCGCTACACTCAATGGAAGTGGGTTATCGGCGGAAGCTATTTAGCGGTGACAGCTGCTGTGATAATATTTATCATTCCTGCCACGGTTATCAATTATGCAGGTAATCCCGACGATCAGTTGCTGAAACTTCCAAAAAATTTCCCGCTTATGGCCGAAAATTCGGATACAATGGATATTCAGGAAAAAATTCTTGTGCTCGAATTCTGGAGCAGTACCTGCATTCCTTGTCTTAAACAGGTAAAAATGATTAGCCCTGTTTACGAATATTATAAAAATTCGGGCGATGTGGAAGTGGTGGCAGTGAATATTGGCAGCGATGATTATGAAACTGCATTACAATCACAACTCAAACAACAAATGACTATGCCTTCTTTTTTCGATGGCAACAAATTGTTTTCAGAGCAACTTGACCTGAACCTGATACCGGTACTCATTATTGTAGATAAAAATAAACATATACGCTGGAAACACGTTGGTTACTATAAAGAAGAAATCGGAATATTGAACGAAAGAATAATTGAAGAGGTAGAAAAAATCCGCCAGTCGGGCGTTCAGCGCGATGCAGCTACCATACGATCTTTACCCTGAATATCCTGCCTGAGCCGCACATTGGTGTAACCAAGCTGTTGTAATAATATACAGGTTTCAAGTCCCAATTTTTCGTTTATCTCAAAATACAAAGTGCCGCCCGGTTTGAGTTTACTCAATGCCAGTTGCCCGATTACCCTGTAATATAAAAGCTCATCGCTGTCGGGTACAAAAAGGGCAGTGTGCGGCTCGTGTTCGGTTACGTGCTGTGCCATGGTTCCTATTTCCGACTGCAGCACGTAGGGCGGATTGCTCACAATAACCTGGCAGCGCGGCAAATGCTCCTGTACAGCGGCATCACGCACATCGCCTTCGGTAAAATGTATTTCGGTGCCGCAGGTTTGGGCATTGGCTTTGGCCACCTGCAATGCGCCATGCGATACGTCGAGCGCATACACATGGCAGCGTGGCAGTTTTTTCTTGAGGGCAATTGCTATGCAACCGCTGCCGGTACCAATATCGAGAATGGAAAAACTGCCCGGTGTGCCGCCCTGCTCGTCGATGATGAGTTGCACAAGCTCCTCGGTTTCGGGGCGCGGTATGAGCACATCGGGCGTTACCTGAAGCGTGAGGCCGAAAAACCAGGCCTGTCCGAGCACGTATTGCAAAGGCCGGCCGCGTTTCAAATCCTTTACGGCGAAATGCAGTTTAAGCAGTTCCGATTCCTGCACACGGCTTTCGGGTCGGAGCACAAGATCGTTGCGGGTGTATCCGGCAAAGGCTTCGAGGCAATACGCGGCCATGAGGTCGATTTCGTTTTGCTCGTAGCGCTCGGCCAGTTGTGTGCGAAACCAGCGCGCAATATCGTCGATGCGGTTGCTGGGAATTTTCATTGGCCGTTGTTTTCGTCTTGGGGCTTTTCGGGCAGGGGCCAGGGTTGCGCGGCTTCGGCAATGGGTGTGAGTCCGGCCGCCTTTCCCTGATCGAGCATAAACTGCCAGGCGGCAGGGCGCTCGTTGGGAATAATGCCGTCGAGAATAGCTTCGCGTATGGCGGTTTTAATGATGCCCACTTCACGGCTTGGCCCAAGCTGAAAGGCTTTCATAATGTCTTCGCCGGTAACGGGCGGCTGCCAGTTGCGTATGCGGTCGCGCTCTTCGAGTTCTTTCAGTCGCACACGCACCAGTTCAAAATTGCGCAGGTAGCGTTTTACGCGTTCTTCCTGTTTGGAAGTAATGTCGCTTTCGCAAAGCGTCATTAATGCGTCAATATCATCGCCGGCTTCAAACAAAAGGCGGCGCACGGCCGAGTCGGTAATTTCGGTTTTGCTGAGTACAATGGGTCGCAGGTGAAGCTGAACGAGTTTCTGCACAAACTTCATTCGGTCGTTGAGCGGAAGTTTGAGTGCGGCAAAAATACCCGGCACCATGCGCGCACCGCGGTCTTCGTGGCCGTGAAATGTCCAGCCGTGGCCGGGTTCAAAGCGTTTGGTGGCGGGCTTGGCAATATCGTGCAGAATAGCCGCCCAACGCAACCATAAATCATCGCTGCGCTGCGCCACATTATCGAGCACCTGCAGGGTGTGGTAGAAATTGTCTTTATGCGCTTTGCCCTGAATTACATCCACGCCCTGAAGTTTCACCATTTCCGGGAAAAACTGGTGCAGCAGCCGCGTATCAAAAAGCAGTTTGAAGCCCACCGAAGGAACCGGCGCTTTTATAATCTTATTCAACTCATCGGCAATGCGCTCGCGCGAGATGATGCTCAGCCGCTCCGCATTACGCGCAATGGAAGCCAGCGACTCATCACTAATTCGGTAATTAAGCTGGGTGGCAAAACGCACAGCCCGCATCATACGCAGCGGATCGTCGGAAAATGTCACATCCGGATCGAGCGGAGTACGTATGAGTTTGCGTTCCATATCAGCCACGCCGCCAAACGGATCGATGAGCGCGCCGTAGTTGTCTTTATTCAAACTATAAGCCAGCGCATTTATGGTAAAGTCGCGGCGGTTCTGGTCGTCTTCCAGCGTACCGTCTTCCACCACCGGCTTGCGCGAGCCGCGGTTGTACGATTCCTTACGCGCACCTACAAACTCCACTTCATAATCGTCGAGCTTAATTTGCGCAGTACCAAAATTGCGGAACACCGTTACTTTCACTTTCATCCTCTTGGCCACCGCCTCGGCCAGCACAATACCCACAGCCTTCAAAGAAGCATCGGGCGACACCGCCACCACGTCTATATCCTTGCAGGGCCTGCCCAGCAAAGCATCGCGCACAAAGCCGCCGATAACGTAGGCATGAAGCCCCAGCCGGGCAGCTTCTTCGGTCACCACGGCAAAAACGGGATGTGTGAGGTGCGGATTCATTGGTTGTTTTGCAGGGGTGCAAAGGTAGGATTTTTCCGGGAGGAGAATGTTAATGTAAGTGCGCTGGTATTGACTTTCGGATATTGCCGATAGTATTTTTGCAAACAACCGGTGGCTTCGACAAGCTCAGCCACCAGTTGCAGATGACTAAGCAAAACTCAAATCCAACCGGTGGTTGAGCCTGTCGAAACCACCACCAATGCAAAACTCAAATCCAACCGGTGGTTGAGCCTGTCGAAACCACCACAGATGCAAAACTCAAATCCAAAACAAAAACCCATAAACACTCTTACCAATGAAAGGATACATGTACATCTTACTTTGCTCAGACGGTTCATATTACGTAGGCAGCACTAAAAATTTAGCATTACGCCTCGAGCAACATCAACGGGGCGAAGGCTCCAACCACACCAAAAGAAGATTACCCGTAGAATTGG
Source organism: Bacteroidia bacterium (assembly GCA_025454955.1). Classification (GTDB taxonomy): domain Bacteria; phylum Bacteroidota; class Bacteroidia; order Palsa-965; family Palsa-965. The sequence goes on from JALONL010000031.1 coordinate 10,343, forward strand.
TTTATGTAGAAGAGTTCCCCAGAATTGACCTTGCTTTTTTCCGCGAGAAACAAGTGCAGAAGTGGAGGCGTGAGAAAAAAGAAGCGTTGATTCAGGGTAATTCTAATTTGTTGCCTGAATTGTCGAAGGCATATTCGAATACGGTGGCTTCGACAGGCTCAGCCACCGCGATAGGCTCAGCCACCGCGACTGGCTCAGCTCGGGCGAAACGTTCAGTACCTTGACAAACTAAATACTGTGGCTGGGATTGTAATTTGAGCATAATAATATTAATGGTTAAGAAATTAAGAGAGAGATATCGCTTGCTGAAATGTATATACAACCCCAATTTCAAACCCCTCGAATTCGATGGGTTTAGAAAACAGGCCGGGCTTAACAGCTTTGTAATGACTCCCAAAAGGTGGATCGAAACAACAGGTGCAATAGGAATAACATCAAAATCAGGCCGTTACGGTGGAACTTTTGCACACAAAGACATCGCAATGGAATTTGCCTCCTGGATTTCTATTGAATTCAAACTGTATATTCTGAAAGAATTCCAGCGCCTGAAAAACGATGAAGAACAACGAAATGACCTTCAATGGGATTTACACCGCACACTGGCCAGAATAAATTACAAAATACATACCGATGCCATTAAAGAAAACCTCATTCCCCCTTCTTTATCGCGGGAAAAAATAAACTTCATTTATGCCGATGAGGCAGACCTGCTTAATGTGGCTTTATTCGGAATTACAGCCCGACAATGGCGCGCCAAAAACCCCAATCATCCCGGTAACATTCGTGACACCGCAACCATTGAACAGTTGGTGGTATTAAGCAATCTGGAAAGTATCAATGCGGTATTCATACAGCAAAATGTTGGACAAACCGACAGACTTATGCAACTCAACAAAATTGCCATTACCCAAATGAAATCACTCATAGCCAACAGAAATATCAAACAACTTCCCCGATAAAATCGGGGAAAACGCCCCCCTTTCAAACCGCATCACTCAAACGCCCACCAACAATAATACCTACCTTTACGCACACCACTATGTGCGGAATCACCGGCATCATCACCCTCTCCCGCCACGCTGCAAACCTAACCGGCGCAGCGCAGGCCATGAACACCGCCATTGCACACCGCGGACCCGATGGCGAAGGATTTCTGGCTGTTGACGAACACGGAAATGCCACCGCACTCTACGGCAACGATACCCCACAGGCATTGTGCCACCTCCCCCACCCCCACAGTCCGCAACAGCATATAGCGCAATTTGCAACCACGCCCCGCTTTGTGTTCGGACATCGGCGGCTTGCCATTATCGACATTACGGCAGCCGGGCACCAGCCGCTTTGCACGGCCGATAAGCAGCTCTGGATTACCTACAACGGCGAACTCTACAACTACATCGAACTCCGCGCCGAACTCGAACAAAACGGCGCACAATTTCACACCCACACCGACACCGAAGTGGTGCTCGAAGCCTACCGCACCTGGGGCGAAAACTGCCTCACACGTTTCAATGGCATGTTTGCCTTTGTAATCTGGGATCGGGCCAAACAACAGCTTTTTGCCGCACGCGACCGCTTTGGTGTGAAGCCGTTTTACTACTACCACGACGCAGACGTTTTTTGCTTTGCCTCCGAACAAAAAGCACTGCGCAAAAACTCGCTCGTAAAAACAGCCCTGCGCCACGAAGCCGTGGCCGATTACTTCGCCGGCAGCGAAATTGAACACCAGCCCGAAAGTTTTTTCGCAAACATCCTCGAACTGTTTCCAGGCTGCGCACTGAGCCTGAACCTGCAAAGCAACCAGCTAAAGCAATGGACCTGGTACAGCCTCAACATCAACCAGCAGTTTGCAACACCTGCACCCGACCGCTTTGAAGCGCATGTGCAACTGGTTCGCGAACGTTTGTACGAAGCCATACGACTGCGCATGAGATCAGACGTGCCCGTGGGGGCCTGCCTGAGCGGCGGCATCGACAGTTCGGCCATTGCAGGAATTATGGCCGATGTGGTGAGCACTCACGGCAATGTAAACGTGGGCGAAAAACTCAAACTGTTTACTGCCGTGTTTGACGATGCCCGAATCGACGAACGCCGCTGGGCGCAGGAAGTGGTGCACCGCACCAAAGCCGAATGGCACACCGTACAGCCCGAACCGCACGAACTGCTGGCCGACCTCGAAGAACTCATCTACAGCCAGGATGTACCAATATGGAGCACCAGCACCTACGCACAGCACCGCGTTATGAAACTGGCCGCCCAAAACGGCATTCGTGTATTGCTCGACGGACAGGGCGGCGACGAACTCTTTGCAGGCTATCACCCCTACTTCCGCGCCTTCTGGAGCGAACTGCTGGGCCACGGTGAATGGGGCACACTGCGCAGCGAAATGAAACAATTCGACGGCCCGGCATTGAAATTCTGGCTGCGCGAACACCTCAAACAACGCACGGTGCCCGCGCTGCCCAATGCACTGCGCAAAAAACTCATGCAACGCTGGTACCGCGAATTCCGATACCTCAATCCCGAACTCATAAGCAGCTATGTACAACGCCGCAACCCGCACACCGGCAAACACCTCAACGAAATGCTGCGCGGCGAATTTGTAAACACCCGCCTCAAAGGCTACCTCAAATGCGAAGACCGCTGCTCGATGTGGCACTCGGTAGAATCGCGCACGCCCTTTGCCGACGATCACCTGCTTATTGAAACCGTGTTTGCCCTGCCCGGCAGCATGAAAATACGCCACGGCTACACCAAAGCCCTGCTGCGCGAAGCCGCCGCCCCCTGGCTGCCCGAAACCATCCGCACCCGACGCGACAAACTGGGCTACGCCACGCCAAACAACCAATGGATTACCACCCTGCGCCACGAATTGAGACCATACTTTGAGCAAAATTTCGACGGAATTTTCAATAAAGAACTCCTGCTCAAAGAATACGACTCGCTGTTTAGCCCGCAGGGCGAAACCGATACCGGAAGGGTGTTTAAATTCATAGCCTTTGCCGTGTGGCGCAAAGTGCATAATTTGTAAAGTCATGTTTACAAAAGCCTATTCCCTGTTTACCACCAACGAGCAGCTTGCCGGCGAATTACGCAAGCTGGGCACTTCGCGCATTTTCAAACCGGGCGAACAGCTTACCGGCACCGGAAGCTACATCAGAAGCATTCCCATTGTGCTCAGCGGACGAATTAAAGTAACCCAGCGCGACGAAGAAGGACGCGACCGTTTTCTCTACCACATTATGCCCGGCGAAAGCTGCGTAACCATGTTTTCGGGCGGACTGGGCGGCATGAGTTTAGTGACCACCACGGCCGAAGAAGAATCGGAAGTGCTGCTGGTGCCCATTGAAAAAGCCCGCGAACTGGCACAACAGTTTCCGCAATTCACCGATTTTATCTTCATGCTTTACAACAAGCGTTTTGAAGATCTGCTGCAACAGTTGCAGGAACTTACCACACAGCCAATGGCCGTAAGGCTCATCAACCTGCTCAGGCGGCACGAAACCGGCAAGGGCAGCGAAATACGCCTCACCCACCAGCAACTGGCCGACGAACTCGGCTCGGCGCGCGAAGTGATTTCGCGTACATTGAAACAGCTGGAAAAAAACGGTGTGGTGGAACTGGGCCGAAACCGAATTACCCTCACCGGTAAAAATTACGAGGCTGTGTAACCTGAGTTACTGAAAAGAAAGAAACACTGCCGCAACTTTGCCTAAAATCAACACTATGTTTGGCATTCTTAAAAATTTATTTGGCAACGGGGGAGGAATTCCCGAAGAAGTTCTTTCCCACCCGAAACTCACTATTGTGGATGTACGCACACCCGGCGAATACCGCGGCGGACACATCAAAGGCTCAATCAATATTCCGCTCGATCAGTTGGAAAAAAATCTGGGTAAACTCAAAGGCAAAGAACCCATTGTGCTTTGCTGTGCTTCGGGTATGCGCAGCGGAAGCGCGCACCGCACCATGAGCAGCAAAGGTTTTACCAATGTGTATAACGGCGGTGGCTGGTCATCGCTTCAATCGCAACTTGTAAAGTAATGTCGCGTTTTCAGGAACTCATAAAATCGGGCAAACCGGTTCTGGTTGATTTTTACGCCACCTGGTGCGGGCCCTGCAAGGCTCAGGCTCCCATTCTCGAACAGGTGGCCGAACGTGTGGGCGAAACTGCGCATATTCTGAAAGTGGATGTGGACAATAACCCGCAGGCGGCTTCGGTGTATGGTGTGCGGGCGGTGCCCACACTCATTCTATTCCGCAACGGCGAAATAGTGTGGCGGCACAGCGGAGTAATGGGTGCAGCCGAGTTGGAACAGCTTATCCGTTCGCACAGTTAACGCATTCGCCTTATCTTTGTACCATGAAGAAAACAGCCTTTGTACTTACTGCCGTACTCGCGGCCGTGCTCCTGATACAATGCCAGCAGCCTCAGAATACGCTGGCCGCTCCCGAATTTTCGCAGCAACTGGCCAAACTCGATAACGAGCAGTTAATTGATGTGCGCACTCCCGAAGAGTATGCAGGCGGACACATAGAAGGTGCCGTAAACATCGACTTTTACGGCGAAGCATTCGACAACGCCATTTCGCAGTTGGACAAAACCCGTCCGGTATACGTGTATTGCAAGGTGGGCGGCCGCAGTGCCAAAGCCGCAGCCAGTATGCGCACCAAAGGCTTTACGCAGGTGGTGGAACTCCAGGGCGGTTTTGATGCATGGAACAATGCCAATTTCCCCGTTTCGGTTTCCAACACACCCGCCACGCCCAAACCTGCTGATGGAAAAGGCAACGAAGTAGTGGTGGACAAACCTTTCCCGAAATCAGTTTACCTCGAAGAAGTGCGTAAAGACCGCTACACATTGGTGGACTTTGCCGCCGGATGGTGCGGCCCCTGCCGTATTCTGGCTCCGCGCATCGATCAGGTGCAGAAGGAAATGAACAACGGCTTTACACTCATGAAAGTAGATGCCGACCGCGATACCGAAATCTGCGACTCACTGCGCATTACGGCTTTGCCCACGCTGGTGTTTTACAAAAACGGAAAACAACTCTGGCGCCACACCGGCCTGCTCGAAAAATCATCGCTCGATCAGATGATCCGCGAGTCGATGACAAACTAAGAGGCTGTACCTGACCATTTTTTCAACGCCCCGTGGCCAAAGCTCGGGGCGTTGTTGTATTTTCGGGCAAAACAAAGCCAGATTCACATGCCCAGCTTCGATATTGTGAGCAAAATTGATGCTCAGACACTCGATAACGCCATAAACAGTGCCCGAAAAGAAATTATCGGCCGCTTCGATTTTAAAGGCACCAAAAGCACCATTGATCTTGATAAAAAAAATCTGGTGCTCACCATCCTCACCGAAGATGAAATGCGCCTCGAAGCCATTATCGATGTAATCAGGATGCGTATGATTAAGCAGCAGCTTGATCCGCGCAGTTTGGACGAAGGCAAAGAACACGCCGCTTCGGGAAGCATGATACGCAAGGAAGTAAAGGTGAAACAGGGCGTGGACAAAGACACTTCGCGCAAACTTCTCAAAGACATAAAAGATTCGAAACTGAAAGTGCAGGCCCAGCAAATGGACGATATGGTGCGCGTTACCGCCAAGAAAATAGACGATCTCCAGCAGGTAATTGCACTCATCCGCAAAGGCGAATACGATTTGCCTTTTCAGTTTGTGAATATGAAGTAAACGGAATTACCGACGGATAAATTTCAACTTCTGTTCGCGTCCGTTCAGGTATGTCACTTCAAGCACATACATGCCCGAAGCCAGTGTGCCGAGATCAACCGAAAACTGATTGCTGCTGGTATTACTGAACAATAATCGTTTACCCGAAAGATCGGTAACCTGCACAAACTGTATTTCAGTTTCGGCTTTTATCCAAAGTAAATTATCGGCCGGGTTGGGGCCTATTGTTAAGCCGTTTTGAAAAAGCGTCATTGCTGCTTCGCTGCTGCTGTTTGAGTTTAGCTCCTCACTCAAATCGCGGAAAGCCACAAAACCATCGCCAAGCGAAACATAAGTGGGCTGCCACACTCCGGGCATGGTGGATAAGTTGTTGCTCAACGTGTTGCCAACGAGATAAGCCATTGTATCGGCATTGAGCACAATACCGTAAATGCCATCACTCGAAACACCGCCGAAAAAGCTTGCCGTAATCCAGTTGCCGGCCGTGTCGAATTTGCAATAAAATCCATCGTTGCCGCCGGCCAGTGTATCCTGCTCGGCCAGTGTGCCAACGGTAAACAATGGACTGTCGGTAGTTCCTCCCACGTAAAGGTATTTGCCCGAAAGCGAGAGGCAGAGTGCCTGCTCGGCTGTGGGCGAGCCCAGAAAGGTGGCCCAGTAAAGCTGTCCATTGGGGTTGAAACGTGCCACAAACGCATCGCTTCCGCCGTTGTGCGTGTTTTGAAACTGTGTGCCGGTAACCGGAAAATCAGGGCTTTGTGAGAAACCGGCGATATAAATATTTCCGGCCGCATCAAAGCGCACACCGTTGGCATCTTCGCCGTTAAAACCACCCAGACAGGTGTTGTACAACCGGTTTCCGGCAGTGTCCATCACCAGCAGATAGGCATCGTTTAGGCCGGTAACGCCCGTCTGAAAAGCATTGGGCGTGGTGGGAAAATTGCTGCTGAAAGTTTCTCCGCAGGCAGCTATGAGTCCGCCGGGGCCGGTGGTTAAGTCGTGTACATCTTCGGTGCCGGTTCCACCGCAGAATGTGGACCACAACGGCACACCCGTCACACTGAGCCGGGCCACAAACGCATCGAGCTGCCCGCCGGGTGTGGTTTGCCAGCCCCCGCCCACCGCAGGCATATTGGCCGAATTGCCCGAGCCGCCAATGAAAATACGATCGGCCGAATCCACCGCAATGGCCAAACCCTGCTCCGCAGCCGAGCCGCCAAAGTAGGTGCTCCAGATTATGGTGCCATTGCTGTCGAAACGGGTGATAAATGCATCAAAACTTCCGCCAATAACGTTCTGCGCAGCATTTACCACCGGAAAGTTGTTGCTGTTTGTACTTCCGCATACCACAAAATCATCGCCAATGGCGGCGGCACTCCACGCATTGTCGAAACTGCTTCCACCCAGATAGGTACACCAGCGTTTGGTGCCATCGGGTTTTATGCGGCACACAATGGCATCATAGCTTCCGGCATTGTTTACCTGCACCGCATTGGTATCAACCGGAAAATTCAGGCTCTGCGAACGGCCTGCCGTAAGCAAATCGCCATTGGGGCAAAGTGCTTCTGCATACAACTCATCGGCATCGAAACCACCGCAGTACGTTACCCAGATTAACGAAGTAAGATCCACATTCTGGTAACTGATGCGGTGATTTTTGAGCACTGGTTCCGGCCCGTCCACAGCCCGGGCAAAGCAACTCATTGTCACCGGCAACTGATGCCAGCTTATTCCCTCGCCCGCATTGATAATGTAATGATTGCCGCTTTCGTCGTCCAGTCCGGGCATGGCCCCGCGCACTTCCAAAGTAAGCGATGAACCCGCTCCCCTGTTGCTTTGCATGGTAAGCATATCGCCCTGCACACTGAAACTCAGCTCCGATCCATCCTTGCATTTCAAACTGATTTGCTGTGTATGCGTGGCTGTTCCGGTGCAAAGCAAATTGCCTTTTTTGTCCACCACAAAATCAACCCGCTTCAGCCGTGTAGTGATCTGGTCAGCATCTGTTGTTTTTGTTACTGTACTGAAACCTGTACGCGTAAAATACCAGTCGGCTTTTTTTGTGCGCAGTCTGTAAAATACGTCCTGGGCCACTTCGCCATTGGTGTAGCGTATTTGCCCGGTGTTCTTTTCAAATTCACCGGCCGCGGCAAAAAGCGGGAAAAACAAAAAAGCAATCAATACACTTCTCATCGGCAAATTATTCGGTGGAAAAAAAAGGGTTTCCGAATTCACGAAAACCCTTTTTGTGGTTAATACCTTATCAGCGAATCAGGTTAACGTGCCCGAGTTCTTCGTGCGGATCGCCTTTGTTATCGCGGTACGTGGCTTTCCATACATAGGTATCAATCTGACAGGTGGGTCCTGTGTTGTTTACGCTTCCGTTCCACCCTTTATTCAAATCGCGGGTGAAGTAGATGAGGTTGCCCCAACGGTCGAAAATCATCAGTTCAAATGTGGCGGCATCAATTCCGTCGGTGTAAGTGAGGAAGAAATCGTTTATGCCGTCGGCATTGGGTGTAAATGCGTTGGGGGCATAGAACGAGTGGTCGGGTTCAATTATCACCACTTCGGTTGACTGGTCGCGGCAGCCATACTGGTTGCTTACGGTTTGTGTAATGGTGTAAGTGCCGGGAATGTTGTAAATGAACTCAAACGACTGCCCGAGATTGAACACGGTAGTATCGTTTGGCATTCCCATTTCGTACCAGGTTGAATCACAGCCAATGCAGGGCGATGAGGAAATTCCGATGAGCGGGTTAAGTATGGAAGTAACTGCGGGTGTTACGGTGAAATCGGCCAGAGGCAGCGGCCAGGCGTTTATCATGCCTGCAAAAGCCTGTGTGTTGGTGCAGCCGTTTACATCGGTTACAGTGTAGGTAATGTCGTAAGCGCCTGCGGTGTTGTAGCAATGGTTCGGGTTGGCAGTGCTGCCGGTGTTGCCGTCGCCAAAGTCGATGCTGGTGGTTACAGCGGCGGGCTGCGAGTTGGTGGTAAAGTTTACACACAGCGGCACACAACCCGAAGCAATATCGGGCACCACCGTAAGCACGGGAAGCGCGTTTACGCTAACCAGCACCGAATCAAGCACCGGCTCTGAGCCGCACAGGTCGGTTACGGTTACATAGTACATCGTGGTAGTGGCAGGCGAAACGTTTACACTTTGCTGGTTGGCATTGCCGATAATTCCGGCTGCGGGTGTCCATACATAATTATACGGGCCGCCATCGCCGCCACCGCCATTGGCCGAGAGTGTGGTCTGGCCGCCTGCGCAAATGGCTGCGTTTGATGAAGCACCCACCGTAAGCACAGGATACACAGTAATTGTGATGGCATCGGTATTTACACAGCCATTGGCATCAGTAACCGTTACCGTATAAAGTGTGGTGTTGGTAATGCAGGCGGTGGGGTTGTTTACCTGTGCATTGCTGAGGTTGCCCGTGGGGAACCACGCATACTGCACACCACCCGAAGCCGAAAGCTGGTAGCACGAATCGCAAATGGATACGTCGGCACCGGCGTTGGCATTGGGCAGGGCATTTACGGTTACCTGCACGGTATCGTTATTCTGGCAGTTGAAGGCATCAATGCCGGTTACGATATATGAAGTGGTAGCCGAAGGCGATACAGTGGGTGAAGCAGTATTGCCGCCCGAAGTAATGCCCTGACCGCTCCATACATAGTTATTACCTCCGGAGGCCGGATTTAGAATTATGCTGTTGCCGGCACACAACATGGTATCAGCCGGAGCCTGAATATTGGGCAGGTTACGCAGGAATACGGTTACAGTATCAGACCCGGTGCAGCCTGCGCTGTTTTGCACGTTTACAATATATGTGGTGGTAACCGTGGGCGCCACTGTGGCTGTAGATGTTTGCGAATTACCAATTGGCCCGGGGCTGCTGGCACTCCACAGGTACTGGTTGCCACCGGTGGCGGTAAGCTGTGTTTGTGTGCCGGGGCAAATGGTATCGTCGGGACCGGCGGTTACTACAATGTTGTTCGACACTGTAACGTAAATGGGAATTGAATCGACGCAGCCTGCGGCAGTGGTGCCGGTTACCCAGTAGCCTTGCGATACGGCTGGATAGAATTCTACCACCGAGCCATTGGGATTGAGCAGGTTGGCCCCGGTAAGTGGCGACCATGTGTATGTGGCTGCCCCCGTCATGGTAAGCGTATCGGGCGAGTTGGGGCAGATTTCGAGCGAGTCAGATGTGGGAATGAGTACGGGCAGCGGTGCAATGTTTACTGTAACCGTACCGTTTGACACGCATCCGGCTGGTGAAGTAGCCGTTACATTATAAGTAGTGTTGGAGGTAGGTGCACACGAAACCGAATCGTTGATACCCGGATTAAGTGAGGTGAGGCCGGGGCCGCCATTCCAGTTGTATGTATTGGAATCGGGGCCGCAGGTTACGGTAACTGCATCGCCGAGACAGATTGAAGCAACCGGCGGCGAGAATACAAGCTGGGGTGGCTGGTTAACCACAATTGTCACCGTTCGCGTACCCGGGCAGGCCGAACTTGGGTTGCCCGATACTGTATAGGTAGTAGTGGCCGATGGCGTAACTGTTTGCGACGAACCCGGTGTGTTGTTAAAGCTGCCCCCGTTCCATTGATAAGAAGACGCACCCGTGGCGGTAAGCGTTACACTTTGCCCCAGACAAATGGAAGTGGAAGTTGCCGTAATATTTACGTTAGGCGTGGGAATTATACCCACCGTGACAATGTTTGAAAATACATCGGTACACGCCCCGTCAACCATTGCCCTGAAGTACATGAGCGAGTTTACCGGGCAAAACTGGTAGGGATTGGTAGTAGCTCCCGCAATGTTTGACCATGTAATACCGTTTGGCGACGATTGCCACTGTACAGTTCCGTTGGTAAACGAAGAAAGGGAAAGATTCACACAACCGCCCTGACAAACCGTAGTGGGCGAAACTGAAGTAGTACCCACGGTGGGTGCGGGTGTAACGGTAATAGATTGTGTGGCGGGCGGTGTGGTGTAGCAGGCCAGCGGGCCGCCAGTGGCAGTAAGTGTAACCACGCACGACACGGTGGGGCTGATGGTAACAGTGGCACCGGTTACAGGCGTACCGGGCTGAACGGGTACGGTAGTCCAGGTGTAAACAGTATTTCCCGAACTGCCACAGGCGTTAGCCGGAGTAAGGTTGGCAGTAAAGGTAATGGGCTGACCGGGGCACACCGAGTTGGTGGATGCCGAAGAAGAAAGTACAAAAACAGGAGGTGTGCCGGGCGTGGTAAAAGTAGTTACTGCCGACCACGGGCCAGTGCCGCCGCCCGGACCGTTGATCCGTTCGCGGGTACGAAGAAAGTAAGTGGTGCCGGGGCACAAATCGGTAAATGGTACGAAAACAGAATTGTAAGGTTCAAGTACACAGTTATCCAACCAGCCTTGTGCGGCAGTGTGTGTGGGTACATTGAGAAAACTCTGATACCAGGGGTAACTGTTCCAGTTGGGTGCGTTCCAGGCAGGAGCGTTTCCTGTAAAGTTTGCTGCCGAGAGGCAGGTTACTTCAACCTGCATGGTGTAAGGTCCGCACCCACAGGTAGCAGGATCTGAACTGCCGTTTATTGTAACACCCGTAGGGCCTACAACAGCAGAATATCCGACAAGGGGGAGACCGTGACATGCTTTTGCTGCCTGATGGGAGAATACAGCAAAAATGAACAGCACCAGGATACGGAGTAGCGCTTTATTCATGCGTTTATGTGTGTAATTCGGTTAAGAGAACTTGTTTGCCAGCAGCAATTTACGAAAGGATGCGCTAACTTAACACGAATTAGTACTAAATTTTAATACACCGATTATTCACAATTCAGGCTTTTTTAGCATGAAAAAAGGCTTTTCGGGGATCAAACCCATTTTTCCTTCGACGAAGTCTTAACTTATCTTTAATGTGAAACGAGGAAAAAAATTCGGGGAACCAATAAAAAGCACACCGAAACGAAGGCTCCGGCCGAAATGAGCAATACGGCGGCCGCACTGAGGTCTTTTACATTTTTAATGGCCGGATGATTTTCGGGGTGAAGATGGTTGCAAAGGTTTTCGATGGCGGTATTAAAGGCTTCGGCAGCAATTACGGCGGCCGAACATATAGCCACAATACCCCATTGCGTGGCATTCAGGTTTACCCAAAGGCCAAGTATTACCGCCACGGCAATCAAAATCAGTTGAATCCTGGCATTGCGCTCGCCGCCCAGCAATACAAGGCAGCCACGGAAGGCATGACGGAAACTGGACACTAATGTGCCTTTCTTAGTCGGCTTTGGTGTGGTGCTCATGGTGTGTGGCTGTTTGCACGGGTTCTCTGAAGGTTTCAAATCCGTACCAGATAAGTATAAGCAGAAAGCCAAACAAAAGGCTTATGCCCAACGCACGCGGCGTGGTTACAGCCGACAGCACATCGCTCACTACGCCAAACGGGTTGGTCATTACTTCCCAGCTATTGGTCCGCTCGAACCGGCCCAGATACACCCCAAAAGCCGAAAGCAAAAGCACCACAGGCACAAAAATGCCGCGCACAAAATCGAGGTTTCTGCTTTTGCGCCTTGCAATACGGCCGCTCACCTCCTGCTCCATCCGCCTGAGCGAAACCAGCCCAAGCAAAAGTCCGGTCCAGCCCGCACTGAGCAGCACTAACCAGTCGAACCAGAACGGCGCGCCCTGATTGGGTTTGAGGTGAAACAAATCGGTAAGAATGTAGGGCGCGTTGGGCAGAAACAGCAACCAGATAAATCCGGTACACAAAAACATCATGCGCCCCATAAACGGCCGCTGCCTCATCCACCCGGCAACCAGAAATGGCACCCAGGCCAGAAAAAGATTCCATACCAGAAACAGATAGGTAAGCCTGCCGGTAAACCCCACGCGCAACAAAATAAGCATAACCGAAAACCCGGTAGAAAGCAGCAGCAAACGTACAACACGGCTGCTGCTTCCTTTTTGATTTACCGTAATCATTGCTCGTTTACCGTTAGGTCGGGACGGATTTTAAGAATGGTCTCTTTCTGTTTGCTTTCCGACACCACCACGTATTTCAACTTCGGAAGCTGGCGTAATGCCTCAAAATTCTGTACCGATACATTGCTTATGTCAAGCACTTCAAGGTTTCGGCAACCTTCTATGCCTTTCAGGCTGCGGAGGTCGTAATTGTTGGAGAGTTTAAGATGGCGCAGCGCGGGGAAACGGGCAATTTCGCCCAGCCCGGTAAGCTCATTATCAGAAGCATCAAGTATTGTAATGTTTTTAAATCCATTAAAATAATACAGTGTTTTCAGATTCTGTTTCCCGATATACAGGAAAGTATCGGTTCCGAAATCGGGCATGGCTTCGAGCTGGCGGGCCACATGGCGACCCAGATATACATCGGAACGCCAGTCGATGGTGCGGCTTACATACAAATGCCTGTAAATACGGGTGTATAGAGTTACCGAAAACTTTTCTTTGTCTGACCAGCGGTTTTTGTAAATCACATCAAGCAGGCCGTCGAAATCAATATCCTCATGCTCATCAAAACTGCTGTTGCCCTGTTTCTTTCCTACCCCGGCTTTGTTGCGGTTTATTTTGGCCAGCAAGTCAATGTTGGCTCCGGTAAGGTTTGAAACATACGCCCGGTCGAGCGACTTTGGATAGGTCACATTGTAATACGTAATGAACCGGTCCCAGCTAATGAGCGTGCTCATAGAAAACGCCACAAAGCAAAACCACGTATTGGCATGAAAAAGCCAGGCGTTTGTTTTTTTGTTCATCACTTTAATGGCCGTGGTAATAAGTCCGCCCAGCGTTAGCAGGAGGTAGAAATACACCCCAAGTCGTCTGTAGGTAAGCCCGAATTCGAGCGAGTACATATTGCTGCGCATACCTGTAAGCACAAGCAACAGCACATTTTGCGCCAGCCAGATGAGCGCCAGTATGCGCAGGGTTTTGTAGCGCATATCGAAATTGAGACGGCCCCGGAAGAAAAACAACACCAGCGCCATAGCCAGAAATATCGATACAATGAGCCCGCCCACGCCCTGGTGTACGTAGCTGGTGTAGGTAATGCCTTCGGGCAAAGTGCGCTCGCCAAGCTGGAAAAGCAAATCGCCGCCGGCCACGAGCAGGGTAAGCACATTGAGCAGGGCAAAAACCAGTACGCCAATGAAACGCTCGTTGTCGGCACTTAGAAAACTGTCGCCCCAGCCTTGCTGGCCAAACAACTGCGGCTCCAGATTGCGTTTGAAGTTTCGGCTCTCACTGGCCACATCGTGCGGGCCGTGCAGGTAATAAATACCGTAAATAATGCAGGCCCCTATGGCGGTGAAAATAATCCAGCCCAGCGAAATAAAATCGAGGTTGATGTGTTTGGTGAGTTCTTTAAACAGCACACTCGACTGGCGGTAAATGACAAAGAACACCACCACCACGGCAATGGAAATAATCACCGCCCAGATACGTCCGGGCTTACGCTGCGGGGCATTGGGGTTTTGCTGTGCGGCCTGCAGGTTGTTGTTTCGCCGCTCCACCGAATCGGTAATCATAAACACAAACGACCCCGCCACCGAACTCACCGACACCAGCATGCTTGCCAGTATCGACGAACCCGGGTGCATACTTTGCGCTGCCAGCAGCAACAGCGCCGCCCCGTTGCCCACCAAACCCAGCCACGAGCCGTTAAGATAACCGCCCAACCCGGTAATAAGCACCGATGCCGCTGCAATAATCCAGCCCCGGTGTTTCACCGCCTGCGGGTTCATTAATGCCGTACCCAGCACCACGGCCCCGCTGAATATGAGCATGTTTAAGCCCCAGCGCTGCTGCCAGAAAAGAAAACTGTACAGCGCCACGGTGAGCAGAAAAATCCAGTCGTTGCGTTTCATGTGTTGTTGTTGTGGAAGTTAAGTTAATTAATCAGGCCGAGGCACGGTATTTTTTCAGAGTAAGAAGTTCCTGTTCTTCGGCACACCTCCCGGCCAGCCATTTTATGAGCAGCCAGAGTGCAGGAACAGCCAGCAGAATAACCGTTACAGGCAACGGAATGAGTTTGAAAACTGGCAGAAGAATTTTCATAGCGCAGCAGATTTTTTGGAAATTTTATCGCTGAATTTTCCCGCAAAAAAGAACCAGAGTAAGGGGATGTAACACAGAAAAAAATAATCAGGAATTGAAGCCATCCCATATTTTGGCGCAATCACATAATAAGCCAGAAAAGCGGTTGCCAGCAACCAGTAAATTTTCCATCCCGAAATATTTTTTCCTTTTTTATTTCTGCGAATGGCATACACTACCGATAGTATCGGTTGTAAAATGCCCAGCACGAGCGGGATTATTCCTACCAGAAAAATCAGCAGTAAAAACCCGAGATCGTCATCCATTCCAATCATTCCTTCCATGTGCAGAAATTATTTAGTTGATTTTTTGTTATTCCACTTATCACTCACTATACCTGCAAAAAAGAACCAGATGGCCGGTATGTAGCAAAGGATAAAATATTGGGGAAGACCAGACATTCCCCAATAAGGCGGGGCAATGAAGTAATATATCAGAAAGGACGCAGCCAATAACCAGTATATAATTAACCTTGAAACAGATTGTCCTTTTTTCTTTCTCCGGAAAGCAAAAACTACCGAAAGAATCGGTTGAATAATGCCCAGCCCTAGCGGAAGTACCACTACCAGCAACATCATCAGAAAAAACAGGAAGTCGCTATCCAATCTTATTAATCCTATCATCCTTTCCATGTGCCCTTGTTAGTTTGTTTCATTGTTTTTCCAATTGTCACTCACTTTACCAGCAAAAAAGAAATAGACAGCCGGGATAAAACAGAGTAGTACGATATGATCTACACTTTCTCGCATTAAAACGGAAATAAAAAACCAAAACAATAATGGTATAACCATTAACCAATATATCTTCCAGCCTTGGGTTGGTTGCTCGTTGAGCACCCGAACCCTATGAAAAATAAATGCAAGGACTAATTGCAATACCCCAATAAGGGGAAGAACAACGGCCAATAGAATAAACACTGTATTACTCATGACTTTCCTGATATATAATTCGAACTGCTTACCTCATTTCCCTCAGCATTGCTTCCAGTGCATCCAGGTGCGAACGAAAAGCTGCACGGCCTGCATCAGTAAGCAAATAGGAAGTGTTTGGTTTCTTGCCGATGAATTGTTTTTGTACTTCAATATAGTTTTCGCGTTCGAGTGCCGTGAGGTGGCTGGCCAGATTGCCATCGGTAAGATCGAGCAACTCTTTGAGCCGGTTAAAGTCCACACGCTCGTTTACCGCCAGCACCGACATAATGCCGAGCCGCGAGCGGTTTTCAAACGCCTTGTTTAACTGATGCAGGTAATTGCTCATTGCTGCTTATTCCGTTCGTAACGGTAATACATCACCCCGCCATACACAATGTGCAGCACACCAAAACCCAATGCCCAGAGCAAAAGGCCATACACCGGAAACACCAGCCCGATAAGCCCCAGCCCGATCTGGCAGAGACCGAGGTACTGCACATCGTTAAACGTATATTTTGCTGCCGAAAACAGCCCTATGCCGTAAAACACCAGCGTGGCGGGCGCCAGCAGCGCAGCCTGGCCGTGCAGGAGGAGAAAAATGCAGAACAGACCGCCGGCGGCCAGCGGCACAAACAACTGTACCAGCAAACGGCGTGAGGTTTCGTCCCACAGTTTCGCCCCTGCACGGCGCGCGCGGCGCCAGGTAAAATACGTGCCCGAAAGCAATGCACACAACAGCACAAGCCCCGCATCGAGCAGCATAAACGAATAAAAATCCATCTCGCGCATTTTTTCCGCCAGGCGGATGGTATGATAATCGGCCCGGCTGTCGGGCCCGAATACTTCGAGTCCGAAAAAAAGATCTCCGCCCAGATACAGGTAAGCCGCCGCCGCTCCCGCAAGGGCAAACACACCTGCACAAACGCCCGAAAGCCCGCTCAGTGATACAAAGCGCGACGAGCGGTTCATCAGATCGCGGATCTCGCCGAGGGTGTCTAAATGCTGTTGTTTGGATGACATAGAAAGTACTTTGCGGTTCAAAGTAAAGAAAGAAAATCATTACCTGTCAAGCCTTTTTCGGTTTTTTAACAAAAAGAAAGGAAAATAAAATTCCGATTATTGCTTCACCACCTGATAAACCACACGCCGGTTTTCGGAAACAATATGCACTACATAATTGCCCGGCGGCCAGATACTGCAATTTACTTGGTTCAAACCCACAGCCAGTTCACGACGCATCATCAGCCGGCCTTCCGCATCTATCACCTCGGCAAATACATTTACAGACTCTTTCACAAAAATCGTAAACACCTCACTCACCGGATTCGGAAACACAATTGCCTCAGCAGCACCAGTCACCTCATCAATTCCCGCACACACATTTACATAAATCGTATCGGAAGCGCTGGCATTACAGCCGTTGGGGGCTGTATAGGTATATAAAACCGGAAAAATGCCGCTGCCCGAAATGGCGGGATAAAATGTATTTCCAAACACAGCGGTGCCCGATAAATTTCCCCCCGCAGGCTGATACCCGCTCAGCAGCACAGGCGCATCCGAAGCACAGAATGTATCGCTGCCGGATAAGGATAAAGAAACCGCCGGAAGCTGATTCACATAAACAAAAACCGTATCGGTAGCCGTGCAGCCATCGGCATTGCTGCCTGTTACCGTATAATATGTAGTTGAGTCAGGCGCAACAACCGCAGCAGCCGTGCTTGCTCCCGAAACAATGGCATTGCCCGCCCAGCTATATGTTAATGCACCGCTTGCTGTAAGCAACAACTGACTGCCGCTGCAAATGGTAAAACCGGTTGCTGTTTCAACTGAAACACTGCGCAGTGTATCAGCATACAAAGAAATGGTGGTGACACATCCGTTGGTATCTGTTCCGGTAATGAAATATGTTTGCGGAGCGGAAACAGAAAATGCCATCATTGATCCTGACGAATCCAACGCATTTACTCCCCCCGGCGGACTTACCACATAAGCGGATGCGCCCGAAAACAATACCGTATCTGACGTATTCACGCATAGCCGCAACGTGTCGGCGGAAGCGGTTACATTGGGAACAGCTGCAACACGCACAAAAAGAGTATCGGTGGTTGTGCAGCCTGCCGGTGAGAACGCAGTAACAAAATAAGTGAGCGATTGACCGGCAATGCAAAGCATGGAATCATTTACGGCGGGATTAAGTGATATCAATCCGGCGGCGGTATTCCAGTTGTAAAAGTTGGTATCCGCTCCGCAGGATAGTAAGAGTGTATCGCCAAGACAACGCACCGGGTTTTGCGGCTCAAACTGAAGCTGCGGAAGCTGATTAACCACTACCGTAACCGTGCCCGATGAAGGACACACCGCCTGCGGATTGCCGGTAACAATGTACAGTGTGGTAGTGGCCGGTTGCACAACCTGAGTGGCACCCGGTGCATTCGTAAGCACACCTCCGTTCCATTCATATACATTAGCTCCGCTTGCGGTTAACGTGGCGCTTTGCCCGGCACAAATTGTTTGCGGCGATACATTTATACTGAGCGGAGTAACCGGCAGCGAGGCTACAAAAAACGAATTTGAAACGGTATCGCTGCACACACCGTCAATCAATGCCCTGAAATGCAATCCGGAGGAAAGATTGCAATACTGCGCCAGATTGGTGGTCAATCCCGGCAAGCTTGTCCACGTAATTAAATCGGGTGAAGCCTGCCATTGCAGATTTCCGTTCGCAAACGAAGCCAGCGAAAGTGTAAAGCAACTGTCTTCGCACACTGCACTCACCGAGGCCGAAGCAGCGCCCGCCTCCGGCGGCTGAATTACAGTAACGGAAAAGGTTTGCGGCGCAGGCGGATAACAGGTAAACGGCCCGCCTGCCACACTCACCGTAACCACACACGAAACAGTTGGCGTAAATGTAACTGCATTTCCCGTAGCCGGTAAACCCGGCTGCGCCGGCACTGCCGACCAACTGAACTGCGGACTGCCGATGCTGCCGCACGTATTGGCCGATGATACAGTTGCTGAAACACTGAACGACTGTCCGAAACAAATTGTATCCGATGTACTCGCTGATAATAATGAGAACGAAGGATTAACCGGAATGCCCGGCGTTGTAATAATGGTTGCTGCTGTCCACGGACCGGGGCCTCCGCCTGCTCCTGCCGCAAGCTCGCGCGAGCGAAGGATGTACATGGCTCCCGGACATAAATCGGTAAACGGAATATAGGTAGCAATGTAGGGTTCAAGTAAACAGTTATCATTCCAGACCGGAGGAATAGAATTATTAAGTAAACTGTGATACCACGGATAAATATTCCACACTGATGAAGACCACACAGGAGGATTACCCGAAAAATTTCCGGACGAAAAACAAATAATTTCCGTCTCCATCCAGTAAGGCCCGCAACCACAAACCGCCGGCGACGAATTGGCATTTATCGTAACGCCGTTGGGCCCGATAGTTACGAAATAATTCTGCAAAGCAGCACCCTGACAGGCTTCGGCAGGTTGTGCCGCAATGCTCAATAAAATGAACAGAATAAATCTGAAGCAGTTTTTTCTCTTCAATTGTGTTTCAGTATTTGGAATTGCCATTATGAATATAGACAAATAACAGGAAACAAAACATGCCTGGGAACTGTACTTGCCGTTAGTGAGGGAATAATCCATTTTTAATAAATCGCAAACTGGTTTGTCCCGGCTACACATCAGCACCCATTAAAAAACAGGAATCCTGCACACACAGAATTCCTGTTTCGCCAGAACTGCATCAACTTAACGATGAACCAGTTTAAGCGTATGTGTTTGTCCGTTTTGCGAAACCTGCACCAGATAGGTGCCCGAAGCCCAGCGGCTGCAATCCACCTGTAATTCTGTCTGTACAAGGTTTCGGGTGAATACCAGCTTTCCGTCGGCGGTAAATACCTCGACAAATGCCGGAGCCGGATTTCCCAACCTGATGGTAAACATATCCTGCACAGGGTTGGGAAATACCACTACAGTATTCTGCAAAGAATTTTCCTGCACCGATACGCAGGTCATTACCAGCATAGTATCGGCAGCCAGCGCAGTGCATCCGTTTGAATCGGTATAAGTGTAGGTAATGGAGTATGTGCCCGCGCCGGCAAAGCCTGGATCAAACAAATTGCCGGTAACCGCAGTACCGCTGAATGTTCCGCCCGGCGGGGTAGCACCGGAGAGAAGATATGGCCCATCAGATTCGCAAATGGAATCGGGCCCGGCAAGGCTGAAACCAACTGCGGGAAGCGGATTTACCAACACCACAGCCGAATCGCTGCCCGAACATCCGTCGGCATCGGTGCCGGTTACTATGTAGGTGGTGGTGCTTACGGGCGAAACTAACGGCGTGGCGGTATTGCCTCCCGAAACTATGTCTGCGCCTGTCCACGAATAATTAAGTGCGCCCGCGGCCGAAAGCGTGAGGGTTTGTCCGGCACAAAGCGTATCACCGGGCGCGGCGGCCAGGGCAATGAGCGAATCGGCCTGCACGTAAATGCTTATCGAATCGGTGCAGCCGAGAGAGTCGGTGCCGGTTATCCAATAGGTTTGCGAAACGGCCGGCGAAAACTCCATGAGCGATCCGCCCGCATTAAGCAAACTCACGCCCGACTGCGGCGAGACACTGTACTGCACCGCACCGCTGAACAAAAGTGTATCGGGCGTTCCCGCACACACACGCAGCGAATCGGTGGTGGAAGTAATTGCAGGTGCCGGCAATACATTTACCTGATAAAAGCCGGTCACACTGCAACCCGCCGGTGAAACAGCAGTAACCTGATAAGTGGTCGAACCATTGGGCGTGCAAAGCATTGAGTCGTTTATGCCCGGACTGAGCGAAGTGAGTGTATTACCAATGTTCCAGCTATACACATTCGTATCGGAACCGCAGGTAAATACAAACGACGAACCCGCACACACCTGCGGAGCAGCGGGCGAAAACACCAGTTGCGGCACCTGATTGACCTGCACCGTAATGGTTTGCACCGAAGGACAAGCCGAAGCTGGATTTCCGGTTACAGTGTAGGTGGTGGTTACCGCAGGCGAAACAGTTTGTGAAGAGCCTCCGGCATTTACCAGATTTCCTCCATTCCACGAATAGGAACTTGCACCGGTTGCCGAAAGTGTGAGCGTTTGTCCCACACAAACCGAGGGCGAACCCGGCGAAATAGTTAACGGTGCCACCGGAGTTACATTTACCGTAACCACATTGGAAACGGCCGTATTGCAACTACCCGTTACCTGCGCCCTGAAATAACTCAGGTTATTTACCGGACAATGCACATACGAGGCCGTGGTGGCACCGGGAATAGCTGTCCACGTAATTCCGTTGGGCGAAATTTCCCACTGTACCACGCCCTGCACATTAAACGTGGCCAGCAAAGGCACGCATCCGCCCTGACACACCGACGATGGTGCCGCGGCAACCACCGTTTGCACCGGGTTACCCACAAACAGCGTTGAAGTATCGGTAATAGACGGATAGCAGAAAACCGTATTATCTGAAGCCGTTACAAATACCGAACATGAGGAAACAGGAGTAAATGTAAGGTTGGGGCCGGTAAACGGCGTACCGGGCTGCTGCGGAATGGTAGTCCACACAAAAGACGGATTGGCCGAATTGAGACAGGTATTATTGGAGGTAATGCTAGCCGAGTAACTCACCTGTTGTCCGATACAAATTGAATCGGACGATACCGTTACGTTTAACACACTGGTGGCGGGAATACCGGGCGTGGTAAAAGTAAACGGAGTAGTCCACGGCCCCGGCGATCCTCCTGCCCCGCAGGGATTTTCGCGCGAGCGGAGTTGATAGGTAGCTCCCGGACATAACGCCGTGAATGGAATGATTGTGGGAAAATAAGGTTCATTCACACAGTTATCGGGCCAGTTCGGAGGATTATAATTGGGCACATTAAGTATGGCATGATACCAGGGCGGAGAGTTCCAGATATTGGCCGCATTCCACGCCGGAGGATTACCGGTAAAGACAGACGAACCGAGGCAGCGTATTTCAGTTTCGAGGTAATAAGGGCCGCATCCGCAGGAAGCCTGATTGGATTCGCCGTTTATTACCACATCCTGCGGGCCTACAGCAACTACATAATTTACCAATGGCAGTCCGTGACAGGCTTTTACCTCGAATCGTGATAATAGGAGAAGAAGGAGAACAACGCATGTTCTCAGGGAGAAGTGTTTCATGGGGTTTTGTATAAATGTTTGCCGGGCTAATTTATTCCAATTAGGTTACGAAGTAAAAAACCCATCAATGAATTGTTTCTCAAAAAAGGAAATTCACTTCGAATAAATTTGGCTAAGAATTCTATCACTACCGGAATAATTCAAATCAACCGGCACTGCTTACCTTTGTTTCATGAACATGCCCGTTTCTCTTCACGACCTCAGCAGCAGCGATAAGGATAAGCTGCTTTCCATTACCCGCAGCCAGATGATAAAAGCGGCAGTAATGTACCTTCCGGTATTTCTGCTGGTGGGCGGCGCGGTAATATGGGTAAACAACCGTCCGCTTTCGCTGGGTTTGCAAGATGAAAATGTGCGCAGCGTAATTAGTCTGGTGGGTGTGGTGTTGTCGTTGCTGGCGTTGAGGCTGTTTGCCAATTATGTCATTGCGCATACCAAAGCCTCCAAAAGCTGGCAAAAGAAAATTGTTCGCGGCGAAATTACCGGAATGAAAGGCCGCAAGGTTTATTGTGCCGGACAGGAGTTTGAAGTACCTTCTTCGCAGGCCGCCACACTTAAACCGGGCGATGAAATTATTGCCGAAATCACCGTATCGGGCAATCATCTTCTTTCGCTGCAGAAAACCTCCACACAAGCCACCACTGCCCCACCCGATCAGCCGGCCGAAAGCGCCGCCGAAGAAGCTAAGTAAAAACTTCTATTGCTGCTGTGTTTTGCTGCGGTACCAGGCTTCGGCCTGTTCGAGTTGGGAAATGAGTTCTTCGCGCTGGCGGATGAGTTCAAGAATAAGCACCCGACGACGTTTAAAGAGGCTTCCCAGCAAACTGCGTTTAAACAAACTGCGTATGCGCAGGTGATAGTACCACGCAAACAGTCCCGCCGGAACAGCCATCACCACAATGCCTGCAGCCAGCCAGCCGTTTTTCCACACGGTATATGTGAGCACTGCCAGCAACACATACCAGATCAGAAACAGCAATGCCCCGGTTACCGCGCCCACTGCGCCCTGAAATTCGCGCTGTTTCACGAGTGTTTGCGAGAGCCGGTGTGCAATAAAAAACGGCACAATGTTGAGCAGCAAACCGCACACGTAAAACGGAAAACCCGCCAGCATCGCCAGCAACTGCACAAAGCGGTGATGAATGGGTTTTACTTCCGAACTGCGCAATGCCCTGTCGCTTAATCCCAATGCTTCGAGTTTCCAGAAATAGCTGCTCATGCCGCTGCGCAGTTCGTCGAGGCGGGCATTGTCGTGTGTGCGAAACCATTGTACCACGGCCGCAATGCGCTGTGTGAGCCTGAATTCGTGGGGTGCCGAATCGGGAGGAAGATTTCGTTTGCGGCGGAGTTCATCGCCATGCAGGCGTTCTACCTGTTTTACCAAACGATCATCTTCATCGTTTTCGATGTGAATAATTTGTGCTTCGAGGCGGCGGCGAATTTCTTCGGTGAGGGCATCGGCGGCGGCAAATTTATCGGTTTGCCATTGTGCGGTATAATTGCTCACGGCAATGGGCTCGGCCACCTGTATAAGTACGTTGCGGCCAAAGCTGTGCGGATCGTCGTAGTTAAGTCCCACGGCCAGCACCTGAATATTGAGTGTGTAATTGTTGGCTTCTTCGGCACCCAATACAATGCGTGCGGCACCGGTTTTGAGTTCGCGCAGTTTGCGTTCGGTAATGCTTATTCCTTCGGGGAAAATAAGAATGGCGGCACCTTTGGCCAATTGCTCGTAGCATTTTACAAACGTTTCTTCGTTGCGGTGTGTTTGCGAAGGATCGTCCTGTTTGCGGTAAATGGGAATCATGTTGAGCCGCGGCAGGAGCCATTGTGCAAACTTTGTTTTAAACGCCACGGCTTTGGCCAGAAAATGCACACGCCTGCCCAGCAGCGCCGCAATTACCATCGGGTCGAGCAAGGCACCGGGATGGTTGGCGCAAATAAGCAGCGGGCCCTGCGGCGGAATGCGTTCGCGGTTGTGTACCACTGCTTCGCGGAAGAATATGCGGAAAGTGATGCGGAAGAGAATCCAGAAGAGGCTGTAAAGCATGAATGCAGAAGTTATTATGCTTTTTTACTGGCCGATGCTTACGCATCAACTTAAATTACCCGCCATTTCTGGCCTGTGTTACCGAAATGCGTTTGCCGTTTTTCCAGGCCACCACAAACGCATCGGCAATGCCTTTCTGCACACATTCTTCGCGTATGGCTGCGGCGGCTTCGTAGGTGTTTACGGGCGATGTCATGAATACCGTGTAACCGTTGTCGGGATTTACGTAGTGGCGCACACCACGACCGGCAAATTGCAGGAAGCTGTTGGCCACACTCACGGGCACTTTTTCGCGGAATGCGCCGAGTTGTACGGTGTACACAATGCCGCTGTCGCTCACCGGCGCCGAGCTGCTTACTGCCGTACTGAAAGGCACCGATGCCGCGGCGGTTGATTGTACAGGGGGCGCGGGCGTTTGCTGCGTCTGGGTTTGCGGTGCGGCAGGTGTGTTGTTTCCGCCTGCAGGCACTGTGCCCTGCGCTTCAAGCTGACGGGCTTCGGCAAGCGATATGCGGCGGCCGTTGTAGTATGCTGTTACAAACGCGTCGCTTATGCCGGTGGTTACGATAGAGTTTTTGGCACTCACGGCGGCACTTACATTGTTATATACTCCGGCCGAGTAGCGAATGTTGCCGTTGGGCATGCGCTCTGCATTGAGTCCGTTGAGGTTGTAGAGCCGCGATGCGGGTACGGGTTGCGAAAACACGCCTACCTGTACGGTGTAGAACAAGCCGTTTACTGCGGTTACGTCGCGGGCGGGTGCAGCGGCGGGAGCCGGGCCGGGGGTGCCGGCTGCAGAGCCGGAAGTGTTTGCTGTAGAGCCAGAGGTACCTGCTGTGGAGCCTTGAGTACCTGCTGTGGAGCCTTGAGTACCTGCTGTGGAGCCCTGAGTACCTGCTGTGTTGGTGTTTCCTGCCGTACCACGCGAACCGGCTGCATCGGCCAGCACTTCGGCTGATACGTTTTCGCCGCTCAGGCGCAGGGCTTCGGCAAGGGTGATGCGTTTGCCGTTGTAGAATGCCACCACAAACGCATCACGGTAACCGAGGTTACGGATTTGCTGTTTAGCAGTGTTGGCCACCGTAAATTGGGTAAAGAGTCCGGCCATGTAGCGGGTTAAGCCCTGCGGAGTGGTTTCGCCGGTAAGCGGACTGAACCCATCGAAAGTACCGGCGGGAATGGGATTGCGGAAAGCACCCACCTGCACTTTAAACACCAACCCTTCGGGCAGCGGCGGGTTTATGGGAATCGAGGCCGGATTGTTGCGTATGCCGGAACTGATGCGGAAACCTTCGGTAGCGGGAACTGTGGTGGTTGTATTATTCGGGGTGTTAGCGGTTCCGGGATTGGTTGCGGCAGTATTATTTCCCGAAGAATTATTTCCTGAATTATTATCTCCGGAAGAATTATTTCCACCAGAATTATTATTTCCCGAATTAGAAGCGGTGCGCGCATCGCCGCCTGAATTGTTTCCGCTGGTGGTGTTTCCGTTGTTGTTGGAACCAGAATTATTTTCGGTATTGCTTGGGTCAGAAGCCGTAAGCGAAGGCAGTTCGGGATTGCCAATGTTTTCGGCTTTGGTTACGGCTTTAATTTGTTCGTAGCTGGTTTTGTCCACTTCCTGCAAAAACAGTTCGGCTTCGTTTCGTTTGGCGCGTGCCGAAGCGTCGGTATTGTCGGCAAGTTCGTTTACCGAATCGCGTTTGGCGAAATCTTCTTTGGCGAGTTGGTTTTCGCGCGAGGCCTGATCGAAATACTGCTGGCGTTTTACGGCATCATTTTCGTTCGAGGCCAAATCCACAAACCGTTGTGCTTCGGCCACATGCGCATTGCCCGATGCTTCGTACTTGGAAGCCTGGCGGCGTTGCGAGGCGGTTTCCACAGCGGCTTCGTCGGCTTCGGTGGCCAGTTCGGTGTAGCTCTGGTAGGCGGGGCTGTTGCGCACCACTTCCAGTTCATCGGCTTTAAACGGCTCGCCGGTTGCGGGATTTATTACCACACCCACAATCTTGGGATCGCCGGTATCGGTTATGCCGGGCTGATTGTTGCCTGAGTTGGTATTTTGTGTGGTGTTTTCAGTGTTCGTATTATTCTCTGCCGAAGTATTGTTTTGTGTGGTATTATTTGCAGTGTTTTCGGCAGTGGTTTGCTGGTTTTGTGCTTCGAGTTCCTGTGCGCGGGTTACGGCTGTGGCGGCCTGTGTCTGGCGTTTGTCGAGTTCGCTTTGCAGTGCGGCAATGTCGTCGTTAAGTGCTTTGCGCTGGCTGGCGTTGGCATTTTTAAGTTCGGTTTGTTTGGCCACAATGGCGCTGTCTAAGGCACCGGCCCAGTTGTCGTAAATTTCTGCTTCGCGGCGGGCGCGGGCGGCGGGGTCGGAAACAGCTTGTGTTTGCTGAAGCTGCGCGGCGTAAGGCTCACCGAGTTTGGCCTCGGGCGTTCCGGCTGCAGCGCTGTTTTCGGGCTGAATGGCGGTGTTGTTTTGCTGCGACTGATTTTCTGCCGTAGTGTTTTCAGTAGTTTGCTGGTTGTTTCCGTTTTGCTGGTTGGCGGTTACAGCCTGCGATTCGAGTTGCTGTGCTTTGGTAGTGGCCGCCGCGGCCTGCGACTGGCGTGTA
This sequence comes from Bacteroidia bacterium, assembly GCA_025454955.1. GTDB lineage: Bacteria > Bacteroidota > Bacteroidia > Palsa-965 > Palsa-965. The sequence continues at coordinate 36,945 of JALONL010000031.1, forward strand.
TCCAATTCTTTTTGCAGCGCATCTATTTCTGTTTTCAGCGCTGCGCGTTCGGTAGCCGATGAAGACTCATTCAGCTTCTCCTGTTTCTCTGTAATGGTATTGTCCAGCTGTTCGGCCCACTGATCGTAAATTTCTGCTTCGCGGCGGGCGCGGGCGGCGGGGTCTGAAATGGTTTCGGCCTGTGTAAGTTGGGGGTTGTAGTTGCCGGCAATTTGCGCCACGGCAGGGTTTGAAGTTTCGGTGCCGGAGTTTTGGGTGGTGTTTTCGCTGTTGGTATTTTCAGTACTGTTATTTTGGTTGCCCTGATTTTGTGTATTGCCGTTTTGCGAATTGGAAGCCGTGCTTTGCGATTCGAGTTGCTGCGCTTTGGTAGTGGCGGAGGCAGCCTGCGACTGGCGCGTATCCAATTCTTTTTGCAGCGCATCAATTTCTGTTTTCAGTGCAGCGCGTTCGGTGGCCGATGAAGACTCATTGAGTTTCTCCTGTTTCTCAGTAATGGTATTGTCCAACTGTTCGGCCCACTGATCGTAAATCTCGGCTTCGCGGCGAGCGCGGGCGGCGGGGTCTGAAATGGTTCCGGCCTGTGTAAGTTGGGTGTTGTAGTTGCCGGCAATTTGCGCCACGGCAGGGTTTGAAGTTTCGGTGCCGGAGTTTTGGGTGGTGTTTTCGCTACTGGTATTTTCAGTACTGTTATTTTGATTGCCCTGATTCTGTGTATTGCCATTTTGCGCATTGGAAGCCACGGCAGCTGTAATTCCGGCGGCCTCGAAGCGTTGCAGGGCCTGTTGTTGTTTGAGCAGGGCCTGTTGTTCGTGTTCGGCGGCGGCGTTCAGGTTTTCGGTGCGGGTGTAGGGGTCGTTGGCGGCGGCGGCGGCGGCTTTGCGTTCGGCGGCGGCCTGTTGCATGAGTTGTGAGGCTTCGTCGGCGAGTAATGCGGCGGTTTCGGCCTGTGTGTTGTTGCTTCCTGCGGCGGCATTTTTCAATGCATCAATGCGGGCGGAGTTGTCGGTAAACTGTGTGTTGTTTGCCTGGCCGAGTTGCTGTGCGGCTTCGGTTTCCCTGTTCCAGAGTTCGCGCTGCACGGCGGTGGCTTCGCGCTGGAGGCGGTCGCGTTCGGCACCGGCGGGGGCATTGGTGGCAGCGGTGTTGAGCGAGTCGCGCGTGGCGCGAAGGTTGGCGGCTTCGGCCAGTGTGGTATTGCGCGCCTGCATTTGCTGCTGTGCCTGTGTGTTGCTCAGCTTCACTTCGGTGGGCGCGGGCTGCGTGTTGTTGCCGGCTTCCGAAGCGATGTTCTGGTTTTGCGCATTGGCAATGGCTTCGGCAGCGGCCTGGGTTACTTTTTCGGCCTGTTCGCGTTTGGCATTGGCCTGTGTGCGCAGTGCGGCGGCGGTGGCCAGGTTTTGTTCTTTTTGTTCGGGCTTGCGCTGTGCGGCGGCTTGTTTTTCAAACTTGTCGGCCTCTTTGTCGAGTGCGGCGGCCCAGTCGTTGTAAAGTTGTGCTTCGTTTTCGGCCCTTTCCGACGAGGTTTGGCCGGGCACATTCTGCAGCTGTGTGCCGAATGAGTTGTCGATGGGCGAGGCCGCAGTTTGCACGGCAGCCTGCACATTGCGGGCATTGCCCAGTTCTTTTTCGTGCTGCGCGGTGGCCTGCTGCACGGTTTTCAGTTCTTTCTCCAACTGCTCTGCTTCCTTCACCAATGCGGCTTTGGCGGTTTTGTCGGATTCGGTGCTGGCTGCTTCGCGTTTTTCGGCAATGGCAGTTTTCAGTTCTTCGCTGCGTTTGCTGTCGAGTTCCAGTTTACGTGCAGCGGCGGCCTGCGCATCGGGCATTTCAGCGGCTGCTTTTAGCGCGTCGTTGTATTGCTGCGCCAGTTCGGCCTGCGTGGGCTGGTCGGTTTGTGTGGAATTGTTGCCACCCGGGTTGTTTTCCGCAGTCTGATTTTCTGCTGTTTGATTTTCGCTGTTTGAATTGTTGGCCGTGGTATTTTCCGCAACAGTATCATTACCGTTTTGCGGCGGCGTATTTGCACTTTTAATTGCCAGCGATGTGCCCTGCGTTTCGGTAACCGTGCGTTCGTAGTTTCGCACATCGGCCATGAGTTGTTCGCGGGTGGTGGCATCGGGAGCCGAAACCGAGTAGTTGTCGTTTTGCGACTGTGAATTGGTTTGGCTGGCACCGGCCAGTTGCTGCGAGGCAATATTGCTTTCGTTGTTCAGTTTTTCGGCGCGGGCCTGTGCTTTATTCAGGTCATCGTTAAGCAGGGCCATATCTTCGTCAATGCTTTGCGCCTGCTCTTCGAGTCCTTTTCTGATGTCTTTGTCGCGCTCGTTTTTGGCATCAGCGCGCAGTTTATCGGCCTGTGCTTTTTGTACGGCAATTTCTTCTTTGAGGTCGTTTACCTGCTGCGTGGCTTTTTCGGCCTCGGCGCGTTTGTTGTCGGCATTGTTTTGCAGGTTGCTCAGCGTGGCGTCGGCTTCCGAGCGGGTTTCGGAAAGCAGTTCGAGTTGCTGCTGTTCTTTTTCGAGTTTTTCAATTTCGCCGGGCTTTTTCGATTTCACGGCGGCATCAAGCTGCGAGGCGTATTGCTGAGCCAGATCGGCTTCGCGCTGTTTTACATCGGCATCGCGGCCAATGGCTTCGGCCTGCGAGGCGGCGGCCACGGTTTGAATGCTCAGGGCATTGGCTTCGGTTTGCAGGCGGCTGGCTTCGGCGGTGTTTCCGGCAGTTTTGGCGGCATCGGCCTCGCGTTGTTTCTCGCGCGTAAGCTGGTTGAGTTCGGAGGCATAGGCCATAGCCTTGTCGGCCTGTTGCTTTTTCTCGGCGGCTTCGGTTTTGGCCGTGGTGGCATCCTGATAGGCAATGTTTACCAGTTCGGTATTGGTTACCGGTTTGCTTTGAGTATTGTCGTTGTTGCCTCCGGGGTTGTTTTCGCTTTGCGTGTTGTTCTGGGTGTTGTTGTTCTGGCCCGATGAAGCCACTGGATCGTTACCCGAATTTTGCTGTGCGCTAAGGTCGGTGGCTTCGCGGGCCTGAGTGGCGTTTACATCGAGTTTGGCTTTATCACGCAAAAAATCGGGCGAAAGACCGGCCGTATCATCATCAAAATAAGTAATCACAAACAACTCCATCTTCCCGCCCATTTCCTTGTAGCCTATTTCCTGCCTCACCGGTTTTATCTGGTATTGTGGCGGAACAAGTACAAGCTCGTCCTGCGTTTCCATACCGTTCTTTTCCACGGTAAACTGAAACTTGCCTCCGTTGGGCAAATTGAGCAGGTAATCGCCGGTTTGGTCGTTGCTCTTGAAAATGCCCACCATTTCATCTGTTTCCAGATTTTTCACAATAATGCGCGCCGAGCGGCTGGGCTGATCCTGCATGGCCAGGAAATTTCCTTTAATGAGGCAGTACTCTACCGGCTTGCGTTCTATGCTTACGTGGTAAACGGTCATTTGCCCGTCGGGACTGTTACGCGCCGAGGCGAAATAGGCAGTTTTCTCTTCAAAATCGGTGATGTAGAGAATATCATCGTCGGGGGTGTTAATGGCAAAATCGAGGTTTACCGGTTTCAGCCAGGTGTTGGTTTCCTCGTTCAGTTCGGAGCGGAAAATATCGTAACCGCCCATGCTGCTGTGTCCTTTGGAGGAGAAATACAGCACTTTTCCGTTGGGATGAAGGAAGGGATAATCTTCGTCGTATTCGGTGTTAATCGGGTAACCTACATTTTGCGGTTTGCTCCAGGTGCCGTTGGGCAGTTTGCGCACCACATAAATATCTTTTCCGTTCTCTTCATTTTCCCCGTAGGAAGAATAATAGAGTTCGTTTTTTTCGCCCGAAAGGAAAATGATGGAGGTTTCCTTATTTTTTTTGTCCAGCGATGTTTTAAACTCATCGGGCTTCACAAGCAGTTGTCCGCTGTAACCGGTAAGGTCGTAGGAGCGGAAAAAATCGGCGCGCGAAAGTTCTTTTTTCTCCAGTACTTCAATATCGGTAATGGCGCGCAGCAGTTTTTTACCGGTGCGGCACATGGCAATCTGGTTGTTTACCTGAAGTTTTTCGGCTTTTCGTTCGCCGGCCAGATCGCGGTATTTCGAGTAAGCGCGTATGGCATCATCAAACCGGTAGTTGAGGTGATAGGCCCGGCCGAGGTAAAACCACACATCGGTTTCGGCATCGGGACTTTTGGAGGCAAACTCCAGAAATTGCAGCGATTTGGCTTTATCGGCATTGCCATAAAGCATACACACGCCAAAACGGTAATTCAGGTTTGGATCTTTGGGGTAGTTGGAAAGCAGCTGCGAGTACTTGGGCATGGCTGCCGGATAATCGCCTTTTTCGAACAGCTCGGCGGCTTCTTTTCTCAGCACCTCTTCCTGCGCACGCAGCGGTTGCACGGCCAGGCATAAAAACCCCAGCAGCATGAAAACACGCCACATTCGCCAAAGGTGCATAGACAGAAGGACAAAAGCCGTGCTCTGGTTCATTAGGGTTGGTTACACATCAACTTTTGTACCTTAAAACAAAGTTAACGTTTTCAACGGTTAAGAGATGCTGCAAAATACCTAATTCCACATATTCCGTGTAATTATCGCGCAACGAAAAACTGCCGGTAAAACCGGCAGTTACTATTCATGAATATGAAATGAATGGGTAAGCAGTGGAAACAGTTACCTGTTCACACTTTGCAGGGCAGGCTTTTGTTCCTTACTGCGTTTGATGAGCTTAATTTTCGATTCCTGACGGCGCAGCAAACGCTCAATGTTTTTCTGGTGTGTAATGAGAATAAGTATAGCCACCAGCACCGAGAAAATAACCAGCGAAGGCACCACCTGTCCGCCAAAAACAAAAATTACAAACAGCGGAAAAGATACACCTGCCGAAATAGAGCCAAGCGACACATAATTGAAGGCCAGAAACACCAGCAGAAAAACGCCCGAAGCCAGCAAACAGGCACCCGGATGCACGGCCAGCACCACGCCAAACATGGTGGCAATTCCCTTACCGCCCCTGAAACCGGCAAACACCGGGAAAATATGCCCAAGCACCGAAGCCACGCCCAGCACAATCTGCAAATTCACAAACGGCTGTGTATCGGGAGGAGCGGTGGAAACCAGCCAGGCCATAGACACCGCCAGCCAGCCCTTGAGCATATCAATAAGCAAAACCGGAATACCGGCTTTCTTGCCCAGTACGCGAAAGGTGTTGGTGGCTCCGGCATTGCCGCTGCCAAACTCGCGTACATCAATACCGTAAAACGCTTTACCTAACCACACTGCCGTAGGAATTGAACCCAGCAGATAAGCGGCTGCGAGCGCCAGAATTGAGGTTGTTGTCATTCGTTATCAGTTTCCGCTTCCTTCCGGCTCCGGGGTTTCGGCAGCGCCTTCCTCTGCCCGTTTCAGCTTCTTCATCAGCACCGAGCGGTCGTTCGAACTTCCCCCCCGGAACTGATAATTACGCTGGCCCTTTTCGCCGTCTTTTTTGCGTTTATCGTCTTTCATTTCCTTGAGGGCGGTGTTGTACGCTTCGTTGGTTGAGTACGCCGTCATGATGCCGTTCATGTAACTGAACGTGTACCATTTGCCACCATCAAGTTCAAAATAAATCGTCAGCAGGTCGCCCGACTTTTTACGTTCGAGCATAAACGTGCCGGGCACAAATTTATTAATTTGAGTCTTACCTATACTACCCAATCCCAATTTACCGGTAGAAATATACGACCGGGTCTTCTGGTTCCAGGTCAGTTGCAGGTCGGTAAAGAAGAAGGTGTATTTAAGTTCGTCGGGGAATTTCTTGTATTGGCCGTATAATTTAAGCTGTGTAACGTACTTATCGGCCTTTTCCTTGCCAATCATTTCGGTAAGGGCACGCTCAAAGGTGGGGCGGGCCACTTCGCAGGGGGCCAGGCTGGTGGAAGCATTTACATCCTCAATCAGCTTGTCGAGCAAACCGTCGTCGAAGAAAAAGTCAACCGCCACCACCAGATCGAAGGTGGTTACCTGCGTAACTGTGTTGTGCGTGGCATTGCCTACGGGTAAAAGCATTACCTGCCCCAGATCGGCACCCAGGTTCATTTTCCCCTCGCCGTAAATCAGGCAGGTTTTGGTGCTGAAACTGATGTAATTGCCCGGCAGCGACCGTTCTATGAGTTTTTCCTTGTTCGAAATGCGATACTCGCGCGCATTCTTGTCGAAATACAGGAAGCCGTCGGCAGTTACCACGTTCACATCCGTGCGCAGCTTCTTGGGCGAAAGGAAAGCCCCGTACACGTGCGTCGAATCGAGTGTGCTCATAATACCGGCCATAATCTGGTTCCCTTTGTCGTCGGTGGGCTCAAGCGGAATGGGAATGTAAATCTGGGTCGGATTAATTTCGCCCCTGAACCTGAGTTTGCGTTTGCCAATGGCACAGTCGTGTACAAGCTGTGTCGAGCCGTCGAACGTAAGGAACTGGTCGCTGGCCGCCAGAATTACATTGCCCGTGTAGGAATACGCCGGACTGAGCATGAATTTCGACGAATCGGCAATTGTTCCCTCGCCAAAGGTCTGGCCGGCGGTATCGGGAGCAATTTTATCGAAATGGATAATCTGTTCCATCTTCAGTTCGTCGATATACGCATAATCGCCGGTGGCTTTGTAGGAACGGCGCGAGTACACGTCGATATTGCAGTTGAAGAGTTTGTAGTAATTGGTAACCACGTTGGCTTCAATTTTGGCGTTTTCCAGGCGGCGCATTACGGCATTTTTTTCAATGGTCACGTTACCGCTGTCGGGAATAAGGCGGGCATCGGCCACCAGAATTTCTTTTACCTGTTTGGCGTAAATCACATAGTTTTTCAGGTCGTACTTGGCCCGTGGTGCTCGGAAACGCAGCGAGTCCTGGCGCGGGTGCATGGAAATAAACTCAGGCCCTTCGAGGTCTATCTTGTCGGCCGCCGCAGTTTTTTGTCCCTGCTGTGCCCCGTTCAGTTCTATTTCGGCCTTGTCCATGTACCATTTAAAATTGTCCATGTAACACATGTACTGGTTCACGGGGAAGGTTACGATGGAGCCTTTGCCATTGGCTTTAAAATCGCCTTCGCGTTTGTCGAAATCAATGTGTGCATTTACGTTTACCGTGGAAAAAGCCAGTCCTGCTATTTCAAACGCCTTCAGCCTGAAATCGCCCGTATCGGCATCCACAATATGGTGCTTGAAAAGCATGTTTTTCGAATCCATTTCGGCATTGGAAAACGAAAGAGTGCCTTTGGCGCGCAGGTCTTTGGGTGTAAGCGTAAGTGTGCCTTTATGCTGTCCGCGGCCGTTAAATACGGTAAACAACGAATCTTTGTTCGTTATCTGCATATAATCCTTCTTTGGCATCCAGTGTATATAATCATTCACGGAGGTCACGGGCGGATACTCGGTTTTTCCGCTGCCCTTCTGCTCCTCAATTACAAACGACTGTGCCGTGCCGTTCATCGAATCAGGAAAGAATACAAAGTCTTTTGAAATGCTGGTGGAGGTAATATATTTTATCTCTCCGTTTCCTCTCAACCCCCGGTTACTCAGGTTAATGGTATTGGTAAATTTGGCTTTGCCGCCATACAGCGGATAACCGCCCGGGGGCGATTGTTTTACAAAACCCAGCGAGTAATCGGGCATTACCCCAATAGAATCGCGCACTTCGGGCAAAATACCCGCTGTTTGAAGCACACCGCCAAATCTTAATCCGGCCGTGGTAAAGTTGTCGAGACTGTCAATCGTAAACGGATCTATCTTGAAATAGAACCTGTCGCGGTTATACACCCCTTTCTGAATGCCCGGTTTGTCGTAATACACAAACGAAGGTTTTTCGCTCGTGAAAATCGGATAGCGGGCAAAATCCTTCGACTTGATTCCCGACCGGTTGCCCGGGTTATCAATTTTCAGTGTGCCGTTCATGTTTTCGATTACGCTTCGCAGTTTTTCCTGCTTAAATCCGCCGCGCGGGTCGCGCGGGTCACGCTCTTTTCCGTCCACATAAATCCGCACCGAATCCACGTTGGTCAGGTTCAGCTGAAACATCTCGTAATCGAAAGTAAACAGCCTTCCGTAGTAATCGAAACGACCGGCCATGATAGAACCTTCGAACGAGAAATTCCGGTTCTTTTTCAGCACAATCATGTCTTTATCCGGAAACACCACCACGTTCTGCGAATCGCTCAGGGCAATTTCTTTCACCCCAAAAAGAGTGAGGTCGTAGTTAAGCAAATTGAGTTTTCCGTTTTGAGCACCGCTGGCCACATTCGAACGGAATTCGAGGTTGTCGTAATCTGTTTTTCCGGCCCTGGCGGCAATGTAGAAATCGGTTTTGTCCTTGTAGGTAATCTGGTCGCGCACGGGATCGTAAAAAATAAAACCGTCGTTGGAAAGCTGCACCAGGAGCGGCCGTATGTTTTCGGGCTGAATTTTCCAGTGGCTCGAAAGCTCGGGCGTGGTAAATACACGTTTGCCCCCGTTATCGCGCACAAAATTGCGAATGCGTATAAGCGGGTGTATGCTTTCCATGCCCTGCAGCCTGTCGTACTGATACTGGCGGTAGTAATTGTCAGACGGGAATGTGGCCAGCGCCTGTGTGCTTCCGGGCAGGGTGCCAATCTGTATCTGGTTGTCTTTGGTGTACCAGGTTATCAGCTGCACATACATATCCACCTTGTGAAACGAGTTGTAAAACGGAGCCTGCGATCCGCCTTCATCGCTGCGGTAAATTTCCACCTTGCTCGTATCCACAAAATATTTAAAGTCCACCAGCGGGTGGAAAATGGAATCGTTGTCGAGCGAAAATTTAATCATCGCATTGGTGGCTCCCACTTTGTCCTTGGTAAACGAAAACGCCGTGGTGGACACCGTCAGAAAATTTTTACCGTTGCGCTTAAAGTAAAGCCGCGAAGGCATTTCTTTCGATCCCGACCCGATAAAACGTGCCCCAAGCTGCGTAAAACCGCCTTCAAAGTCCACATTGGGGTAAATCGATTTAATCTGGTAGCGGCTGCTGTACGATTCAAACTTGGGGAATGCCGATTTGAGTTCGGTGCCTTCGGGCACAGCTTTTTCGGTGAGTTTACCCAGAAGCTGTTTGTCCTGAAAATAAGCCCGGTTTACAAACATCACCGAATCGGCAGTATAGCTCACCTGCTTTATGTTAATGTTGTATTTGCGCAAATCGGCAAACACTTCATTTTCGCCCAGTCCCACGCGTTTCCAGTTTACGCGGCCGCCATTGCCCACCCATTTGCTCGTGCTCACGTAGTAGGTGCCCGAAGTGTTGGCAATAACGGTACTGTCGCCCTTGGCGTAGCCTATAAGTGTGACGTTGGTAAACCGCATCATGGCCGAAGTATCGCAGTCAAACGACCACGAACCGCCCACGGTTTTCCACTCGGCAGTGGGCGAACGGTAAAATTTATTTTCCTGAAAAAGTCCTTCGCCCAGATTGATAAAATCGCTGAACGGCTTGTTCAGCCGCCCGCCGCCAATGCGTGTAAAGCAGGCCTGCCACGACGTAATTGTGCTTTGCGGAATGCTGTTATCCACCAGCGCCTTAATGGTGTTGAAGTACGAATAAAACTCGGGCTGCGGCCTGAATTTCTTTTTCACCATCATGTTGGCATTCTGGTACATAATGGTTTTCAGTTCGGGCGAAACCTTGCCCGGAAGCCAGTAGAGTTTGTTAAACTCATCTATGTATTCGCGCCCTGCCTTTCCGTCGTAGCTGTCGAAAAAGGCTTTCATTTCCTCAATAAACTTTACCGGGTCTTCGGTAAAACCTTTGGGCATGGTTTGCTGTGCAAACAGCCTGTTGCCGGTGCAGAAAAGGGTCAAAAGGGTAACGAGCAGAGCGGTAATACGCATTTTCTTCATGGTTCAGCTTCGGTATATCGGTATTCAGTGGCGGGTAAGTTCGATCAAAGCCCATTCGTTTCGGGCATTTGCAGTTAATGCGGTAAGGCCGTTTTGGGAAGCGGCGGTGGTAAGGGTGTCGGTATCAGAGGTAAAAAAGCCGCTCAGCAGCAGGGTTCCGCCCTGGTTCAGTGCCGCGCCAAAGCCGGGCATGGCGGCCAGCAGCACATTGCGGTTTATGTTGGCTATTATCATGTCGTAGTTTTTTCCGGCCATAAAGCGGTGGTCGCCTTCATAAACGTGTATTTGTGCCCCGGCATTGTGTACGGCATTTTCGCGGGCATTTTCCACGGCCGGTGCTTCAATGTCAACCGCATCCACCTGCTTTGCCCCGCGCAGCGAGGCTATTATGGCCAGCACCCCGGTTCCGCTGCCCAGGTCGAGCACGGTTTTGCCGGTAAAATCTATTGTTAATAACTTCTCCACCATTAAATGCGTGGTGGCGTGGTGCCCGGTGCCAAACGACATTTGCGGCTGTATCACAATATCCATCACTCCCTGCGGGGCCGGAGCATGAAACGGAGCGCGTATGCGGCATATCCCGCCAATATCAACCGGCTGAAAATCAGCTTCCCATACTGCATTCCAGTTTTGGGAAGGGATGTGCTTTTCGGTCCATGTGAGTGTGCCTAAGGCCGTATCAAAATCGTGCAGCGGCTGCAGCACACCGGCGTGGTAACCGGCTTCGGGTATGTAGGCCGTAAATCCGGCAGGTGTATCGGCAAAACTCTCAAACCCCAGCTCGCTCAATTCTGTAATGAGCAGATCAGCAGCCGGATAGCGTGGTTCAACCTGTATATCGAGTTCAATGTAATTCATAAAACGTAGCGGAACTTCAATATTACGTGCAAAAGCCGTTCCGGGATATGCGTGGCAGGGGTGTTTTATGAACAAAGACGGACAAAAGGAGGGTTTGGTGACAAGTTCAAAAATTAAAGATCAGGAGCGCACCAGCCGGTTCATCAACTAACCACCTGTCCCGCTTTCCGTTCCTACAGCCTGAAAAAGGCTGTATCCACTACAATCGGGGCTAATTAAATATCTTTTGGTGCATTACAAAACCACCGGCTCCCCCCAAATCCCCCCAAAAACGCATTCCACCCCAATTCCCTACCTTTGCACCCGCATGGAACTCGGACGCGAATACTGGAACCAACGCTGGCTGGAGCAGCAAACCGGCTGGGACATTGGCTCGGCCTCTGCCCCGCTCACCGATTTTGCCCTGCACCTGAATAATCGCAGCCTGCGCATCCTCATTCCCGGTGCCGGCAATGCCTGGGAAGCCGAGTTCCTCTTCCGCCACGGCTTTACCCATGTGCATGTGCTCGACATTGCGCCACAGGCCATTGCCGCCTTTCAAACCCGCGTGCCCGATTTCCCCGCCGCACAGCTCATAAACGGCGACTTTTTCGCCCACACCGGCCACTACGACCTCATTCTCGAGCAAACTTTCTTCTGCGCCCTGCATCCCTCGCTGCGTAAGGCCTACGTGCAAAAAATGCACAGCCTGCTTGCCCCCGGCGGCACACTGGCCGGTGTGCTGTTTGATGCCGGGTTTGAAGGCGGCCCGCCCTTTGGAGGTTCTGCTGCTGAGTACCGCAGCCTTTTCGAGCCTTATTTCGAGCTTCACACCCTCGAAACCGCCCGCAATTCCATACAGCCCCGCGCCGGGCGCGAAGTGTTTATCCGCTTCACGCCACGCGCCAATGTATCACCCGTAAACTGATCTGCCATGCGTAACCTGTTGCTTGCCGCTCTCGTGTGTGTTGCCTCTGCCTTTGCACCCGCCCCCGACGATCCGCCTGCACCGGCTGCGCCCAAAATGGATCCGGTAAAAGTGTATTTCGCCAAGCTCGGCCTCCATGTCGATTCGGCTCAAACACCACACCTCTACTACGAAGTACACGACTGGATAGGCACACGCTACAAATACGGCGGGCACACCCAAAAAGGCATCGACTGCTCGGGCTTTGTGGCCGCCATGTACCGCAGCGCATACTGCATCAAACTCAGCGGCGGCTCGCGCGATTTATGGCCGCTCGTGGACTCCGTGCCCCGCCACGAACTCAAAGAGGGCGATATTCTCTTTTTCAAAATCCGCAAAGGACAGATTTCGCATGTGGGTGTGTATCTTGGCAACGATAAGTTTGCCCACGCCAGCGTACATTCGGGCGTGGTGGTGAGCGATTTGAAGGAGGAGTATTACAGGAAGTATTACTTCGCGGGCGGGAGATTGAAAGCGCCGGTGTATATACAGTAAGAGCTGGAAATTAGTTCGTCACAAACGGACGCACATCATGCGCTTTCATATACTCGGTCACTTTTTCGGTTTCATCGGCACTCACCATCTCTGCCAGCCCCGATGAATTGAGGTGACTCCAGGTTTCAAACTGTACCGGCAAAGCAACCTTGTCTGGCTCATTGGCAATAATAAAATACTTTCCCTTCTCCTTCTGAAGTTCAAAAGATTTAATAAGGCTGATAAACTGCCCCACTTTATTGGATAAGGAGACGGCTCCGGCGGTAAAATCAAAAATCTCACCCGCCACCGGTCTGTCATTTCTCCCAATAAAATCAACCCTGATTTTAGGAATCAACAGGGTAGAAATATCATTTACGGTTAACGACTGATTGATATTTACGTGTGCCCTTATTTTCGGATAAAGGCGCTTCGGTACTCTTGAAATATCTTTAACCTCTATCTGTAAAGTTTCCACCACTTCTTCCTTATACTCAAATACAAACTTTTCAAACAAATTTTTGAACGCTTTTTCCGAAAAGCGGACATCAACAGGTTCAGGTGCAGAAAACGTAATGAATGAGTTGCTGTAGTTTGAGACATAGTTCCAGTAACCAGCCTCTGTAAGTTTTGAATTGGAAATGGAACCTGTGCTAAGTTCTTTTTCAAGACCGCTTAAAAACTGGTGAAGAAGGGAATAAGCATCAACCGGCAACAACTTTTTCAAAAGAGCCAGCTTTTCATGGGCACATACAAACTTTGCCTGTTTACCATCAGACAGGAGCATACCCACGCTTATCCGCTCCTGTGCAACAGGCCGGACACTGGCATATACTATGCTGTAAAAGGTTTTCATTTGCTAAAGTTTGTATAACCTGCATTCAAATATTCTTTAAACGTCCTCTCCACCCCATTCACCCACTTCCCCACAAAGATACGCCCCATTATCCCAAATTTCACCTCCCCCACCTCATTTTCCCACTCCCCCGGCAATTTACCCACAATTTCATGGGTAAATTCTCCGCACAAACCTACATATTCCCTGTATCTGTTAAGCACCAGACCCGCATCCCGGTCCAAATCGGCTTTCCGGGGGTAAAGCAAAGGTAAAACCTCGGTATTGAGAATGGTTTCATTTTCTGTAAGCAAGTAAAGTGAATTTTCGCTGGTTATTCCACCCGAGTTAAAGCATTTTTCGTGATCGATAAAATTCAAAAAACGCTTTCCATTTATACTGGATACTAAGATGTTATAATTATTATGATTCCGGTCTTCATTGGCCAGCCACAAATCAAATAATGCTGCCTTCAGAAAATCCTGCCGGTTTACAATTTGCTGCACCTGCTTCCTGTTTTGTTTCCACGATTCTATGGTAGGCACATCAATTTCACGCGAAAAGGGGTAATACAACGACCCAATCAGCGGCACATCAAAGCATTTCTTATGCACACCCCGGCGCATTATTTCCTCGCTGATGTGTTCTTCTTTCACCCTTATCAGATTTATCTTAGGAGTGAAGATATTCCAGAGAGCGGCATAATTAGACGCAATTAACTCTATGGCAAGTTTATTGGCAGGAACCCGCTTCACATACTTGCATACATACTCGTTATAGTCGTTTGCCGAAACAAGCAGGGGCATACTTCCCGCAGTGGGGAAAACCTGTTTTACCGGCATCAAACTATTGAGCAGTTTCATATATTCTCAAACTTATTCCCCCAGCCACAACGAATCATTCCGCCTCCTCGCCAGCACAAACCCATGCCTTTGTGCAAAAGCCTGCTGGGCCTGCACAAAATTAAGCCAGGCCGCCAGTTCGTCCTTCTCCGTTTTGCGGGTCAAGGCCAGATAGCGGCGGGCCAGTGCGTCTTCGGGGTCGGCGGTGTCGTTGAGCAGGAGGCTGTCGGGAAAGAGGATTGTGTCGCCCGATTGGGCGGCTATGGTGTGGTCGGTAAGTAAAACGGGCTGTGTATTCCGGCTGCGTTCGGCGGCAAGGCGGGTGGCTTTTACCAGTTGCAGCAGGGCAATGCGCAGTGTGCTGTCGTCTTCATAGTCGGGATATTCGTTCAGAATATCGGCCAGGGTGTCGGCGGCGGCCATGTAGGTTTTGGTGGCTTTTGCAATGGCCGTGGGCGAATTGGCGGCAATTTCTTCGGCCCATTTTGCGCGGGGCTGTTCGAGTTCGTGCCACAGGGCAAGGAGCGAATCGTTGTAAAGCCGGGCCTGTTCTCCCTCGCGCGGGCCGGCTGCGGGAGTGCTGCAGGCGGCCGTGGCGGTAAACAGCAAAAACAACATTCGCTTCATTGGCGAAAGATAGTTTTTTGTGTGGGAAAATCTGTTACTGCCGTTATCACGTATTTTGCATGGAAAAAACGTTATTTTTGTTCACACTCAATCAAGCGCACCTTAGCTCTATGATGAAAAAACTATCTGTTCCGGCTCTCAGCCTGATTCCTGCTGCTTTTTTGCTGTGGGGACTTTCTTCGTGCGGTGGCGATACCGCTACCGACAAACCTACCGACTCGGTAGGCACTGCTGATTCTGCCCAGCAGCTTCCCGCACGCGAATACGCCCAGGTTCCCTCGCCCGGCGAAATGTTTGCGTTTATGAAGCAGGCCGGCTCGGGCAATGCCAGCGCCGATTTGCTGAACAGCCCCGACAACGAGAAGAAATACGAAACCAAAAAAGCCCAGGCACTCAACATGGGCATCTACTCGTCTGACCTGCTCTACTGCTGCACATTCTCAAACAACCTCAGTAACCGCGTGGCCCAGTACTTCGGCACCACCATGCGCATGAGCGAGAAACTTCAGGTAACCACCAACCTGACCGAAAAAGACAAAGAACGCATCAGCAAAAACGTAGGCAATGCCGATTCGCTGGTGGCCATTTCAAACGACCTCTATCTTTCGTCGTTCGACAACCTCGATGCCAACGGCCGCGGTGCCGACCTCAGCCTCATGCTGGCCGGCGGATGGGTGGAAGCCCTTTACCTGATGAGCAGTTCGGTGAAAGATTTCGACAAAGACAAAGCCGCTGCCGAGCGCATTGCCGATCAGAAACACTCGCTCGACAACCTCGTAGAGTACATGGCCAAACACGAAGACAATGCCGACGTGAAAGCCACACTTGTTCAGCTCGGCGAACTCAAAGGCCTTTTCGACGCACTCGCTTCGTCCAAACAGGACGGCGGCATGAAAAGCACCAACGGCAAACGTGTTCTTGGCGGCGGAAACAAAACTTCCATCACCAAAGAACAGTTTGAAGCCATCAAAGCCAAGGTGACCGAAATCCGCACCGGCTTCATTGCAGTTCAATAATTGTCAATTCTCCCTCTGCCCATAACACTTAAAACACAGAAGCCATGAAAAAAGCCCTCTCGCTTGTTCTTGCTGCTGCATTTCTTACGATCTCAGTTGATTTGCCCTCGCAGGCAAACTGCAATAACTTTCACCGCCGCCGTGGCTGCAGCCAGGCCTCTGAACCGGGTTTCATTTACAACTCCCAGTCGAAAAGCGGCCTGTTTGCAAAAGGCACCTCGTCGAAACTCAAAGCCGTATTCTACGCCGGTTTCGATTACTCCATTTCCATCTGCGGCGATGTGGCGCTCGGTTCCGACATTGCATTCACACTCACCGATGCCGCCACCGGCGAAGTACTTTACGACAACGCCACCGACAACAAAGCCCAGCACATGGAATTTTCGTGCGAAGGCACCCGCAACATGAACATCATGATAAGCATTCCCGGCGCAGGCCCCTCAAAAGGCCAGGCCGAAGATGGTTCATGTTTGGGAATTCTTATTGAGCAGAAGCCTACCCCGAAAGTGGGATTCTAAAGGTTTATTAAATAAACACATACAATCCCGCTTCATCATTTTGAGGCGGGATTTATTTTAACCATTTTATGAATATTGTTCATCACACACCCACAATCTGGACAATAGAACAATTTCTGTCTGTAGCAGATTGCCAATTACTCATCAGCCTCAGCGAAACAACAGGTTACGAAGAAGCTAAAGTGAATTTAAGCTCGGGAGCAGAAATGATGAAGGGACTGCGCAACAATTATCGCCTCTTGTACCACAATCAGGAAATGGCCACAAACTTCTGGCAAAAACTGCAACCCTTCTGCCCGGCCGAAATTGAAAACTGGAAAGCCAGCGGACTAAACGAACAGTTCAGGTTTTATAAATACAATTCCAGCCAACGGTTCAAACGCCATATCGACGGGCGTTTTAAACGAAACGAAGAAGAAGAAAGCCGTATTACATTTATGATTTACCTGAACGATAATTTTGAAGGTGGTGAAACTGCTTTTGATGAGGTAACCATTGTACCCGTTACTGGAAACGCCCTTTGCTTTATTCATGAACAAAAGCACGAAGGAAAACCCGTGCTATCAGGAACAAAATATGCTTTACGGTCTGATGTGATGTATAGAAAAGGTCTTTAGTTGCATTATATTTACTTAATGAAAAAGTCGAAAAAAAAGCAAAGTGAAAAATCAGCAACATCGGCACCATTACGTTCAAACTATTCTAACCTTGAAGCTTCTCCACAAAAGTTAAAAGAGGCTAGAACTCATCTCAAAATTACACTTCCGGATTTTTCGCTGCGTCTTTTTCGCTCTGACTTCTCTTCTTTTCTTGGACAGAGTCGCCAACTATGCCCTGCGAAAAGATGCTCGCCATAGCGAAAAATACTTGGAAAAATCTCGAAAAGTAATTTTGAGTTCCCGAAGAACTCCGCAAACGATAACCTTCACACTCTTTTCCATCTTATATACCACCTCCCCGAAAAGGAGGCTTTTTTATTATCCTGCTTATTCACCGCTCTTCAATTTCACAACCTTAGTTCCTGCATTTTTCAGTAATTTGCCACGATTTCCTGCTCCCACCACTCATTGAAAAAAAGCATGAACAAAAAATTTTTCCGCATTGCAGTTCCGGTTGTAGCCGCAGCCGTAATTATTACCGCCGCCACCGCCGATAAACCCAAAAAATGGGACGTAAACGACCCGCCTGGCGAATACAAGGAAATTTCCTTCTCCGTAAACGAAGGCACCTGGATGAACTTAGACGTGAGCCCCGATGGCAAAACCATTGTGTTTGACATGCTCGGCGATATTTACTCCATTCCGGTTGCAGGCGGCACGGCACAGGCGCTGCAAACAGGACATGCCTGGCAGTCGCAGCCGCGCTTCAGCCCCGACGGAAAGAAAATTTGCTTTACTTCCGATGCAGGCGGCGGCGACAATATCTGGACCATGAACGCCGACGGCACAGGGGCCAAACAAATTACACAAGAAAAATTCCGCCTGCTCAACAATGCCGTGTGGAGTGCCGATGGCAATTACCTTATTGCCCGCAAACACTTCACCTCTACCCGCTCATTGGGTGCGGGCGAAATGTGGATGTACCACATTACCGGCGGCGACGGCATACAACTCACCAAAAAGAAAAACAGCCAGCAGGATGTAAACGAGCCTTCACTTTCGGCCGATGGGAAATCGCTTTTTTACAGCGAAGACATGTACCCCGGCGGTTATTTCCAGTACAACAAAGATCCTAACGACCAGATCTACGTAATTCACCGCTACGACATGGAAACCGGCGAAAGCGAACGCGTAACCGGCGGCCCCGGCGGGGCTTGTCGTCCGCAGATTTCGCGCGATGGAAAGAAGCTGGCTTTTGTGCGCCGCGTGCGCGAAAAAACCGTGCTCTTTTTGCACGACATGGAAACCGGCGAGGAATGGCCCGTGTACGACCAGCTCAGCAAAGACCAGATGGAAGCCTGGTGCATTTTTGGCGTTTATACCGGCTTCAACTGGATGCCCGACAACCAGCACATCGTAATCTGGGCGGGCGGAAAAATCCGCAAAATAAATGTGGCCAATCAAACTGCTTCCGACATTCCGTTTACCGTAAACGCCAAACACCGCATCTACAAAGCCCTGCGTTTTAAACAGGAGCCGGCACCCGATCAGTTTGAAACCAAAATGATTCGCCATGCAGTGACCTCGCCCGATGGAAAAACGCTGGTGTTTAACGCAGCCGGTTTCCTCTGGAAAAAAGCATTGCCCGACGGCACACCCGTACGCCTTACCGACGGCACCGCATTTGAATTTGAACCCATGTTCTCGGCCGACGGAGCAAAGCTCACTTACGTAAGCTGGGACGATGAACAAACCGGCGCGGTAATGACCATAGACATGAAAACGCCAAAAGCCAAACCGGTAAAAGTAACCACCGAAAAAGGCATTTTCCGCACACCATCATTCTCGCCCGATGCAAAAACAATTGCCTACTGGAAAGAAGAAGGCAACGACCATCAGGGCTATGCGTTTTCGGTAAAGCCGGGCATTTATACCATTGCGGCCACCGGCGGCGCAGCGCAGTTTCAGTTTTACACCGGTGCACAGCGTCCGCTGTTTTCGGCCGATGGAAAGAAATTGATTTGCTTCATAGATAATGGCGGCAACAAGGAGCTTTTCAGTTTCGACTTAGCCACACAAAAAATGCAAACGCTTGCCTCATCCACTTACGCCTGGGAAATTATGCCCAGCCCCGATAATAAGTGGATTGCATTCCGCGAATTGCATAAAGTATATGTGTGTGCATTTCCGGCCAATGGTAAAACACTCGAATTGGATCAGAACATGGGGCAGGTGCCTTCGTTCTGCGTAACGCGCGATGCCGGTCAAAGCCTGCACTGGAGTGCCGACAGCAAAAACCTGCACTGGACATTGGGCCGCCGTTATTTCTCGCGCAGCCTCACCAACTGTTTTGAGTTCCTGCCCGGCGCACCCGACTCACTGCCCGGCCTCGACACCGTGGGCCTCGACATTGCCCTGAAACTGAACAGCGACAAACCCAAAGGCGTTGTGGTAATGACCAACGCCCGCATCATTACGATGGATAAAAACAACACCGTAATTGAAAACGGCACCGTGGTAGTCACCGACAACCGCATTACCGCCGTGGGCAAAACCGGCGAAGCAGCCATTCCGGCCGGAGCCAAAACCGTTGACTGTGCAGGTAAAACCATTATGCCCGGCATTGTGGATGTGCACGCACACCTCGGCACATTCAGGCAGGGGCTTAGTCCGCAAAAGCAGTGGAGCTACTACACCAATCTTGCTTTTGGCGTAACCACCACACACGATCCTTCGTCGAATACCGAAATGGTGTTCTCACAATCAGAAGCTGTGAAAGCAGGCAATATGGTAGGCCCGCGCATTTTCTCCACCGGCTGGATTTTGTACGGTGCCGAGGGCGATTTCAAAGCGGTGATTAACAGCTACGACGATGCAAAGTCGGCGGTGTATCGCAATCAGTCGGCCGGAGCGTTCAGCGTAAAAAGCTACAACCAGCCGCGCCGCGAACAACGTCAGCAGGTAATTACCGCATCGCGCAATCTTGGCGTAATGGTGGTACCCGAAGGCGGTTCGTTCTTTTACCACAACATGAGCATGATTCTCGACGGCCACAGCGGCATTGAGCACAACATTCCGGTGGCACCTGTTTACGACGATGTGGTGAAACTCTGGGCCGCATCGGAAACCGGCTACACACCCACGCTCATTGTGGCTTACGGTGCCATGAACGGCGAAAACTACTGGTACGAGCACAGCAATGTGTGGGAAAACAACCGCCTGCTCAATTTCTACCCGCGCGGCGAAATTGACTCACGCGCACGGCACCGCACAATGATTCCCGATGCGGAGTACAAAAACGGGCACATACTCATTTCGCAATCGTGCAAAAAACTGGCCGATGCCGGTGTGAAGGTAAACCTTGGCGCACACGGCCAGTTGCAGGGTCTGGGTGCCCACTGGGAATTGTGGATGCTGTCGCAGGGCGGCATGAGCAACATGCAGGCGCTGCGCTGCGCCACCATGAATGGTGCGCATTACATTGGCATGGATCACGCCATTGGCAGCATTGAAACCGGCAAGTTGGCCGATTTAATTGTGCTCGACAAAAATCCGCTCGATGATATTTACAACTCGCAGTATGTAAAATACACTATGGTAAACGGACGCATGTACGACTGCGAAACCATGAACGAAATAACCACCGGCGATAAAAAACGCACCAAGTTCTGGTGGGAAAGCGGCCGCTACACTACCAACTTCCCGTTCCACGAAGAATCAAACTCGTTTATGCACGATAACTGCGAAGCCACCGACGGCGGTCATAATTAACTTTTTTGCGAATGATAAAATACCTCACTGCACGGAATGTGTGGTGAGGTATTTTAATTTCGCAGGAAATCAAAAGAAGTATTTGATGGAATAATTTTATTCCGCAAATCGGGCAAAACATATTGCTCCAATTATTTCCTCAATGAAAATTGAATTTGCCACACTCACGTCGGTTTCATTGCACACACTTGTAAATGTGTTTAACGACTCGTTTGCCAACTATGCCATACCTATTTCATTTACGCCCGAATCGCTGGCAGTAAAAATGCGTATCGAAGGCATCGACCTGAGCATTTCGGCAGGCGCATTTGAAAATGGCAGGCTGGCGGCCTTCATGCTTTTTGCCTCAGGCTTCTACCTCGGCCGCCGCACGGTGTGGAATGGTGGCACAGGCGTATTGCCCGAATATCGCGGCCATGCACTTACGCAAAAAATGTATGCGTTTATTACTCCGCTGCACCGGTCGAAAGGTTTTGAGTATTCGCTGCTGGAAGTAATGGAACACAACACCGCTGCGCGCAAAAGCTATGTACATGCCGGTTTGCAGGAATTGCGTGTGGTGGATATGTGTAAAGAGCAGGAAGCAAAACCCGGTGCGCATAATCATGCGGTAAGAAAATGTGGTATCGATATTTTACACGCTGAAGAATGGTACCACCAGGCACCCACCTGGCAGCATACGCACGAAAGCATTGTACGCGCCGGTGAGTTATACACCACACTCGGATATTTTGATGAGGATGTGTTGAAGGGTTATTGTGTGTTTAACCCGGCAAGCGGCCGCATTATTCTGTTGGCTACTGATGCGATGTTCAGGCGTATGCACATAGCCACGGCTTTGCTTAACGCAGTGCGCATGGAGACTGACAAGCCGCTTTCGGTGCTGAATGTGGATGCTTCGGCGGTGGAGGCTGTGGCGTTTTTGACGCAGCAGGGGTTTGCGAAAGTGTTGAGGCAGGTGGAGATGGGGATGAGTTTGCAGGGAGTTTAGTATGGTTATTTGATGCACAGGTGGTTGTTTATCTAACCCGGATTGAACGCTTTCCAGACAGTATCGTCTGGAATAGTGAAAGCCGGAGCGGACGGTTGTTTGATGAGAAAAATGGTTCGTTCCTGAGTATTAAAAATATTGTTTTCTGCCGACGATGTATTGTGTAGATTTGATATACGATTTCCATGCAAGACATCTACTCCATCCTCCGCCAATACTGGGGCCACGAAAACTTTCGTCCGTTGCAGGAAGACATTATCCGCAGCGTAATGGAAGGCAAAGACACCTTGGCACTTTTACCCACGGGCGGAGGAAAGTCGGTATGTTTTCAGGTGCCGGCTTTGGCCATGGAGGGCATTTGTGTGGTGGTGTCGCCATTAATTGCGTTGATGCAGGATCAGGTGGAGAACCTGAAACGGCGGGGCATTAAGGCCATTGCCATTACCTCGGCCATGCGTAAGCGCGAGATTGATGTGGCGTTTGATAATTGTGTGTATGGGAAAATAAAATTCCTGTATGTATCGCCCGAGCGGTTGCAAACGGAGATTGCGCGTGTGCGCATTTCGCGAATGAATGTGAATTTGCTGGCTGTGGATGAGGCGCACTGCATTTCGCAATGGGGATATGATTTTCGTCCGCCATATTTGCAGATTGCCGATTTGCGCGAACTGCTGCCCGATGTGCCGGTAATGGCGCTCACGGCCACTGCCACCAATGAAGTGGTGGCCGACATTGCTAAACAGCTTGAATTTAAACCCGGCCACCGCATTATAAAAGGCAGTTTTGCACGCAGCAACCTTTCGTACGTGCTGCGCGAAACCGACGACAAGCCCACACGCCTGCTGCGTATGTTGCAACAGGTGCCGGGCTGCAGCGTGGTGTATGTGCGCAGCCGGAGACGCACACAGGAAATAGCAGCATTTTTGCAGCAGCAAGGAATTCCGGCCACATTTTATCACGCCGGACTTACCCCGCAGCAGCGCACCGAACGCCAGCAACTCTGGCTCAGCGACAAGGTGCGCGTAATGGTGGCCACCAACGCTTTCGGGATGGGCATAGACAAGCCCGATGTGCGCACCGTGGCCCACCTCGATTTGCCCGACAGCCCTGAAGCCTATTTCCAGGAAGCCGGACGCGGAGGACGCGACGGGCAACCTGCTTTTGCCACGTTGTTCTGGCACAAACGCGATCTGGATGAACTTCAGGAACACCTGGAAGCCGCATTCCCGCCGCTCGACGAAATAAAACGCACCTACCAGGCGCTGGCCAATTTGTACGAAGTGCCCGTAGGCGCAGGCGAAGGCCTCACCGTAATTTTCGACCAGCAGAAACTTTGCGATACTTACAAACTCGATAAAGTAACCGTGTTTAACAGTTTGAAGTTTCTCGAACGCGAAGGTTACATTGCCGTGAGTGAAGCCATTTTCCAGCCGCCGCGGGTAATGATTACCACCTCGCGCGAAAACCTCTACAGGTTTGAAGTGGCCAACGCCAGCTACGAGCCTTTCATAAAACTCCTGCTCAGAAGCTACTCGGGGCTGTTTGACCAATACACCCGGATAAGCGAATTTGACCTGGCCAAACGCCTTGGCCGCCCCGTGCGCGATGTGGTGCAATGGCTGAACGAACTGCAAAAGCACGACCTGCTAAACTATATTCCGCAAAACGACCAGCCCCTGCTCACTTTCATCAGTCAGCGGGTAGATGCCAAACACCTCTACATTTCGCCCCAGCACCTGCGCGAAAGAAGGCTGGCTGCCGAAAAACGCGTAAAAGCCATGCAGGAATTTGCGCTAGGCAATACGCACTGCCGCCAAAGCACCCTGCTTCATTATTTCGGCGAAACAAAAACCGAAGACTGCGGCAAATGCGATGTATGCCGCGCCACGAAAGCATCTGAAAACACCGAAAACATTGCCGGAAAAATTACCCGACTGCTCCAACAGCCACAGGCTCCCGAACAGGTGATACAGGCTTTCCCCGAAAATCAGCAAAAACAGGTAATTGAAACCATTCGTGAAATGGCCGACAGCGGTTTGATCAGTTTTCAGGGAGATTTATTGGTAATAAATGCGGGATAATGGCGGAATAGTTACTTTAGAGACCTTAACCACACTTCACCACCATGAAAAAACTTACCCGCCTGCTGGCTCTTGGCCTGTTTTGTGTTACGCTGCTTTCCCTTGCTCCCGGTACGGGCAATGTGCAATCGGCTTCAATTTCGAAGAAAGGGTTCATTTATAATAAAATTAAGGTATCGTCCAATTGGGCCATTGCACCGCTGCTTGCCGAAATGGGCGTTCCCGACTCTGTGTTTTCGGGCTTTAATAAACTGCACATTTATAAGAAAAAGGGGATGGTGATTTTTGAGAAAATGATCAACAAAAATCCTTCCGGAACGATTAGCGAAGTGCAGTTTTATTTCGACCGTAACTCGGCAGAAAATCTCTATAATCTTTCAGGAAACTATGACGGTGCGCTGAAGACCGGAAAACTTAAACTCCAGCACAACCTTACCATAACCGAAGCCAAAGCCAAACTCAAAAAATGGAAACTCAGCGATAGTTACACCCCGCACAGCTACCGCTTTTCGGCTTACGGAGTTTATATGTACCTCGCATTCGACGAATCAGAAACTCATCTGGTAAAAGTAAGTGTGGGTAAAGACAGCCGATAAGCACGGATTAAAGCCGGATTAAAATTATCTTGAACTTCCGATGAACGGGTAAGACACGAAAGCAATTTCGTGTCTTTTTTGTTTTTAAGCCGTCAACGTATTTGTAACTTGTTGCCGGTCAAACATTATAAGCACATGAATTTACGCCAACTCTTCCTTCTGCCGGTTTTGTTTTCCGGTGTTTTTGCAGCAGCCCAGGGCACAGGCCGTGTTCCGGCCAAAGCCCCGCAGGGCGCACCGGCACAGGTATATTATGAAAAAAATAAAAACCAGTGGCCGATGCAGGTTTTGTACAAGGCCAACGTATCGGGCGGAGCTGTATGGCTCGAAAACGACCGTCTTACCTGGACCTCCCACAGCCTGGCCGACCTGAACCGCATTCACGACGAGGAGCACCACGCCAACGAATCGGCTCATGCAAATAAGAAGCACAGCAATGCGCACAAGCACGATAACGACAAAGTACGCTGCCATGCCTGGTATGTGGAGTTTGAAGGCGCAAACCGCAACGCCACGGTGGTGCCCGAAGGGCTGCGCAAAGAATACTCCAACTATTTTATAGGCAACGACCGCACCAAATGGGCCGGCAATGTGCCCCGCTACGATGCCATAACATATCAGCAACTGTACAACGGCATTTCCCTCAAAGCCTACGGCGACGGGGCCAACTTTAAATACGACTTCCTGCTCAGCCCCGGTGCCGATGCGTCGGTAATTAAACTCCGCTACAACGGCATTAATGTGCGCCTTACCCCGCAGGGCACCCTCCTGCTCGACGCACACAGCGGCCCCATTACCGAACAGGCCCCCGTGGCCTGGCAGGTGAGCAACGGACAGCGCATACCGGTAAACTGTAATTATGTGCTGCGCGGCGATGTGCTGGGATTTGAATTTCCTGACGGATACAACAACACACTACCCCTTGTTATTGACCCCGTAATTGTGGCCTCCACCTATTCGGGATCAACCATGACCACCTACGGACACTCGGCCACCTACGATTTGCAGGGGCATATTTACTCGGGCGGACGCTGTTTCGGGCAGGGATATCCGGCCACTCCCGGTGCCTACGACCTTACTTATGCAGGAGGCGTGGATATTGCCATCAGCAAATACAATCCCACCGGTTCGGCCCTGCTCTGGGCCACTTATGTGGGCGGTTCTACGGCCGAGTATGTGCACAGTATGTTTGTGCATACCAACGAAGAACTGTACATCTTCGGCTCGGTTCAGTCAACCGACTATCCTACCACAGCCGGCTGTTACGATGCAAGCCACAACGGCGGCGACGATATTCTTGTAACGCACTTAAACATTTCGGGCTCGGCGCTGGTGGGCTCTACTTATGTGGGCGGCAGCGGCTCTGACGGGCTCGACCTTATGGCTTTCGGCTACCAGCAGCGGGGCGAAATTGTGGTGGATGCGGCAGGCAATGCCTGTGTGGCCAGTTCGAGCTCGTCGGCCAATTTCCCCACTACTCCCAGCGCGTTCGACCAGACACAGAACGGGCAGCAGGATGCCGTGGTGATTTCGCTTAATCCCACCATGACCACGCTCAACTGGAGCACTTTTGTTGGCGGCACCAGCAACGAATCGGGTCTTGGCATACGCGTGGTGGCCAGCGGCGATGTATTTATATGTGGAAGCACAACCAGCTCCAACCTGCCCACCACAGCAGGCACCTACCAGGCTGCTGCGCAGGGAGCAACCGACGGATACAGCGTGCATCTTTCGCCTAATGCCACTGCCATAACTGCGGCTACATACATAGGTACAAACTTTAACGATCAGGCTTATTTTCTGGATGTGGATGCTGATGGCGATGTGTATATCTACGGCTCTTCGGAGGGCACTATGCCCATAAGTGCGGGTGTGTACAGCAACCCGGGCAGTGCCATGTACATTACCAAATTCGATCCGCTGTATGCCGCACTTATTTATTCGACGGTAATAGGCGATGGAACCACTTTTTCCGCGCTTGCAGCGAGTGCATTTCTGGTAGATGTATGCGAAAACGTATATATAGCGGGCTTCGGAGCCGCTGCCTATCCGGCCACGGCCAATGCGTTTTACCCCGGTCCTTCGGTAGGCACCTGCTACCTCGCCGTACTTGAGCGCGATGCACAGTCGCTCATATTTGCCACCTACTACGGAGCCAACCATGTGGACGGCGGCACGAGCCGTTTCGATCCGCAGGGCATTGTGTATCATGCCGTGTGCCAGGGCGGGGGCGGTTTTCCGGTGCAGCCCAATGCCTACAATGCCGGCCCCGGAGCGGGCTGGGATGTATGCGTATTTAAAATAGACTTCGAAGCCGTAGGCACACAGGCCCTTGCCGATGCCTCGCCCAGCGATACCGGATGCGTACCCTATACGGTAACATTTGACAATGCAGGCAGCACCGGCAACAGCTACATCTGGGATTTTGGCGACAACTCGCCCACCAGCACACAGCAAACACCCACACATACATTCACAGCCGTAGGCACATACACTGTAACGCTGGTGGCCATTGACTCAAGCAGTTGCAAACCTACTGATACTGCATTTATTGTAATTGATGTGGTAAACCAGCTTCCGGTTGATCTTGGCCCCGATACTGTGGTCTGCAACACCGCTCCGCTTGCCCTCTCGGCCAATGTGAGCGGGGCTTCCTATTTATGGAGCACGGGAGCCACCACGCAAAACATTACCACTACGCAGCCCGGTACTTACTGGGTGGAGGTGAATACTGCTTCCTGCTCGGCCAGAGATACCATTGTGGTTACGCCCCTCACTCCGCCCGATCTTGGCAACGATTTTCTGATATGTCCCGGCGAAACGGTGCAACTGCAACCTAATTTCCCCGGAACGGCTTACCAGTGGAGCACCGGCGATACCACGCGGGTAATTGAAATTACCCAGCCCGGCACATACTGGCTGCAAATGTCGGTAGGCCCCTGCACGGTAAATGACACCATTGTGGTGAATATTGGTGCGGGCGGTGCATTCCAGCCCATCAACGTGTTCTCGCCCGATGGCGACGGTGTAAACGATGCATTCGACATTGGCACGCCTTCGGCAAACGGTTTCGACCTGCATATTTACGACCGCTGGGGACGACTTATGTTTGAAACCACCGACCCCACCGTAAAATGGCTCGGCGATTTCGACCAGAAAGCTTCTACCGAAGGAGTTTACTACTGGGTATGCACTTATGAAAACTGCCTCGGTGAAACACAAACCGACACCGGTTTCGTTCACATCGTAAGATAACCTGTGTTTTTTTAATATTCTTAATGGCCGGTGAAATCACCGGCCATTTTATTTAAAAAACCCGTAAACAGGAGCCTGAAATGACAGATGGGGCAGATTTTAATCTTTTGAATTTCAGGCCTGAACATGTAAGATCGTTCTAAGAATTTAAGGTCAAACACTTGACCCGTATCGTTAAACTGATGTACCTTGCCACTGGCAAACAATAAATTACGCACATGCGAAACCTCATTTTCACTACAGCAGTTACCCTTGCGGTGTGCATGAATCTTCATGCAGGCAGTAACCCGCCTGCGCAGGCTAAAATAGCCAAACAGGATCCGCACATTTATTTTGAGGAAAACAAAAACCAGTGGCCCTCACAGGTACTCTACAAAGCCGACCTCCCCGGCGGCATTGTATTTCTTGAAAAACAGAAACTCACTTTCGGTACGCACAGCCTCGACGATTTGAATCGTATCCACGAAATGGAGCACGATGCACATACTCCCGCCGAATGGGAAAGCGCCCGGCAGGCAAAAGTGAAATGCCACGCCTGGTATGTTCATTTCGACGGAGGCAACCCGATGACCACCGCACAGGGCGAATCGCAGGAAACGGCAGTGAGCAATTACTTCATTGGCAACGACCCGCAGCACTGGGCTTCAAACGTGCGCCGGTTTGGCGGTGTGTTCTACAACGGCCTTTACGAAGGAATTGACCTGCGCACATACAGCGCCGATGGCTGGTTTAAATATGATTTCATTGTGGCACAGGGTGCCGATGTAAACCAGATCAAACTGCGCTACGAAGGTGTTACACCCGTGCTGCAGAAAGACGGTTCGCTCCTGCTCAATCCGCAAACGGGAAATGTAACCGAACAAAAACCCATTGCCTGGCAAATCGACAACGGAACTAAAATTCCGGTGCGCTGCGTATATAAACTCAAAGGAAATGTACTGAGCTTTGATTTCCCCGACGGTTACAATCAGAACCTTCCGCTCATTATCGATCCGGTGCTGGTGGGTGCCACCTATTCAGGTTCTACTGCTACCACCTACGGACACTGCGCCACTTTCGACAATCAGGGTAATATATTTTCGGGCGGACGCTGCTTTGGTCAGGGTTATCCGGCTACGCAGGGAGCGTATGACCTTACATTTGCCGGCAGTGTGGATATTGCCATCAGCAAATACAACCAGAACGCATCAGTACTTATCTGGGCCACCTACATTGGCGGCACTTCCGATGAGTATGTACACAGTATGTTTGTGCATACCAACGGCAACTTATACATCTACGGCAGTGTAAACTCAACCAACTACCCCACCACACCCGGTTGTTTCGATGCCACGCACAACGGATCGGTAGATATTCTTGTGACCGAATTTAATCCCACAGGCTCTGCACTGGTAGGCTCCACATTTGTAGGCGGCAGTGCGTCTGATGGTCAGGATATAATGGCATGGGGCTACAATCAGCGTGGCGAAATTATTGTGGACGGTGCAGGCAATGCAGCGGTGGCCAGTGTGAGCAGTTCGGGCAATTTCCCCACCACTCCCGGTGCTGTGCAGCCCGCGTTGGGCGGTATGCAGGATGCGGTAGTATTTGCACTTAACCCGGGTCTCACCAACATGAATTTCTCTACCTACTTTGGCGGTGCCGACGAAGATGCCGGTCAGGGCATCAGGGTGAGCGCCACAACCGGCGAAGTCTTCTTCTGCGGCTCAACCGGGTCGGGTGCTACTTTTCCCGCTTCACCCTGGGCTTACCAGGCAACAAGCCCGGGCGGTAATACCGATGGTTATGTGGCACACATGGATCCGGCAGGTACAATGCTTGCCGCTGCCACATTCTTCGGCACCACAGGCGATGACCAGTGTTACTTCATCGACATAGACGCATCGGATGATGTGTACATATACGGTTCAGCTCCCGGCGGAACAGGTGTTCCCATTACAGCCGGTGTGTACAGCAATCCCAACAGTCCCATGTTTGTGGCCAAACTCGATCCGTTTTTTGTGGGGCTGATTTATTCTACGCAAATCGGAACGGGTAATATGTTTGGCACACTTTCGCCCACTGCATTCATGGTGGACATTTGCGAGAATGTATATTTGGCCGGTTTTGGCGGCACAAATTATCCTACCACAAGCAACGCACTGTACACCGCAGCCAACGCTCCCGGTTCATGCTACCTGGCTGTACTGGCCAAAGATGCACTGGCGCTTAACTACGGCACGCTTTACGGCGGAAGCCATGTGGATGGCGGCACCAGTCGTTTCGATCCGCAGGGCATTGTATATCACGGCGTATGCCAGGGTGGTCCTGGTTTTCCCACCACACCCGGTGCTTACAATGCCGGCCCCGGCCCCGGCTGGGATATCTGTCCGTTTAAAATCGACTTCCAGCAGGTAGGTGTTATTGCGCAGGCCGTTGCTTCGCCCAGCGATACCGGTTGCGTACCTTACACAGTAAGTTTCACCAACAACAGTGTGGGAATAGATTACCTCTGGGATTTTGGCGACGGCTCGCCCACCACAACTGTAGTGGCACCCACGCATACCTACACCACAGTGGGCACATTTACGGTAACACTTATTGCCTCCGATTCCTCTTCGTGCGTAACACACGATACGCTTCAGTTTACCATTACCGTGCTTGCTGCTCCGGTAGTCAATCTTGGTCTCGATTCCACGTTCTGCTCCACCGTGAGCGGCTATACGCTTGATGCGGGCAACCCGGGCTTAATCTACACCTGGAGCACCGGTGCAAATACGCAAACCATTACGCCCACAGCAGCCGGCACCTATTGGGTAATTGCCGACAACGGTTCCTGCTCCGATACCGACTCGGTAGTGATTTCGCTTGCGCAGG
Source organism: Bacteroidia bacterium (assembly GCA_025454955.1). Lineage (GTDB taxonomy): Bacteria > Bacteroidota > Bacteroidia > Palsa-965 > Palsa-965. The sequence goes on from JALONL010000031.1 coordinate 67,088, forward strand.
CTCCGCCGCCAATGGTAAACGACACACTCTGCCAGGGCCAGCCCAAAACACTTACTGCGGGCCCCGGACAGGCCTGGGCATGGAACACGGGTGCCAACACACAAAGCATTAACGTAACCACCACCGGCAATTACAATGTGATGGTTACAGACGGCCCCTGCGTGTTTTACGACACCGTTCATGTGCAGTTTAATCCCTACCCGGTAGTGGATCTGGGCAACGACACCATTATGTGTACCGCCAACAACCTGCTGCTTGATGCCAGCAATCCCGGAGCCTCTTATCTATGGCAGGACGGCAGCACGGCACAAACCTACAACGCTTCCAACAGCGGTACATTCCACGTAGTGGTTACAGCCTTAAACTGCGCCACGCTCGACACCATTAACATTGACTATACTCCACAGCCCCAATTGGGCAGGGCAATTTCACTCTGCGAAGTGCTGAATGTAAGGCTCAGTCCCGGTACGTTCCCGCCCACCGCCACCTTCCTGTGGAATACCGGCGAAACCACACCCACCATTGAAATTTCGCAGCCCGATACTTACCATGTGGTCATTCAGAATGGCCCCTGTACAGTGACAGACAGCATTCTGGTGACCGGTATGCCCGGCGAAGGTGCGTTGTACATACCCAACACATTTACCCCCAACCGCGACGGTAAAAACGAACAACTGCTGGCCATGGGCTCAGGTATAACTGAATTCCGTATGCAGATATTCAACCGCTGGGGACAACTGCTTTACACCACCAACGATATTTACAGCGGGTGGAACGGACAGTTTAACAACGGAACCGTTCAGGAAGATACTTATGTGGTAATTATTGATTACCGCACCACCTGCAACAACAACCGCATGGAGCGGATGGTAACGCACGTAAATGTGATAAGGTAAGTTTCAATATTCTTAGTTACATTCAATACTTAATTATGCCAACGGCTGCTGTCTGAAACAGATGGCAGCCGTTGTTTTTTTATCCTGCCGAAAAACACAAAAGACCTCTATAAATTAATTGCCAGCTAATTATTTAGAATTGCAACTAATCAAATCAGGAGTTTCGCTTTAAAATAGTCTTCTACCATGCCATATACTCTGTTATGCAGGACTAAAGCACAAACTATTTTAGCACAGGCCGGCATCTAAAACAATTAGTTTTTTGTTTATCAGATTACTAAATATTTTCAAAGACTAATTTAGTCCGGAGGAGGACGGTTTAAACGATATTGATATTCGTTTCCAGTTATAAATTACGATAAATGCACTTACTTTTTTTCATTTATTTTTCCTGCGGCAAATATCATATACATGTAATTTATGAGCGTAAAAAATTTGGCTGTATGTTTACTGGCATTCACTTCATTCAATCTTGCTGCAGATAACGGATCTGGTAAGGTTTTTTACGAAGAAAATAAAGGGCAATGGCAGCCACAGATTGCTTTCAGGGCCGATTTACCGGCTGGCAGTGTTTTTCTTGAAAAAAACAAACTACTGTTTACTTCCTATCGTTTGCAGGATGTGCAGGATGTGCATGAGGCATTACACGATGCCGGTTCTGCCGCTGAAAGGCAGCTTGCGTTGCAAAAACAGATTCAATGCCATGCCTGGGCCGTAAATTTCGAAGGTGCGGCTAAACAGGCATGGTTTGAAGGAGTAAACCCTCAGCAGGCATACAGCAATTATTTTCTGGGCAACGATCCTTTGCACTGGGCCTCTCATGTGGGACGTTACGAATATGTGCTGGGTCATTCGGTTTACGAGAATATCGATTTTAAAGCATACGGCGAAGGACATTGGTTTAAATACGATTTTGTAGTGCATCCGGGCGGTAATCCCGCGCACATAAAACTGCGGTATGAGGGTACAGAAATTAAACTACAGAAAGACGGCACATTGTTACTGAAACTGAGCACCGGCCTGATGATGGAAAAAAAGCCGGTGGCCTGGCAGGTGATTCAGGGCAGACAGGTACCTGTGAAATGCCGCTACACACTTAACGGCAATTTGCTACAGTTTGATTTTCCCGATGGATATAATCCGGCTTTTGAGCTTGTCATTGATCCCACACTTGCAGGTGCTACCTATTCGGGATCGTTTGTGGGCACATTCGGACATGCGGCTGCGCCGGATAATCAGGGAAATGTATTTACCGGCGGAAAGGCTTTTGGTATTGGCTACCCGGCCACCACAGGCGCATTCAGCATTACCTTTGCCGGCGGTACCGATATTGTAATAAGTAAATACAACAACAATACCTCGGCACTGATTTATGCCACATACCTGGGCGGCAGTATGGGCGAAGAGCCGCACTCGCTGCTGTGTTCGGCTACAGGCGATTTATTTATACTGGGCATTTCCGAATCGGGCAATTATCCGGTTACCTCCGGAGCTTTTGATAACAGTTTGAACGGGCAGAATGATTTTGTAATCTCACAGCTTGATGCAAACGGGAGTGTGCTAATTGCTTCCACTTATGTGGGCGGAACCAATCAGGATGGGCTGGGGCTTATGAATGAAACAGGAGATATTTCATTGACTGCGGCTGGTAATTTAATTGTGACCGGTACCACCTCATCAATCAATTTCCCGGTTACCGCAGGTGCTTTTCAGCAAATTCCGGGTGGCAATGATGATGCGGTGCTGTTTTGTTTATCGCCGGGTTTCGGCACACTTGTTTTTTCCACCTATCTCGGCGGCAGCGGCAACGATTCGGGGTCTGACAATGCCATTGACCCGGTTAGCGGTGATATTATTGTATGCGGGGGAACCACCAGCAGCAATTTTCCGTTGCAGCAGGCCTATCAACCTGTGTTTTCGGGAGTGAGAGACGGTTTCATTACGCGCTTCAATTCAACCGGGAGCGGCCTGGTGGCATCCACTTACTACGGAACCACGGGCATCGACGTTTGTTTGTTTACCGACACTGATGCCGGCGGCAACGTGTATGTATATGGCAATGCAGACGGCGCAGGTGGTATTCCGGTTACTGCCGGTGTGTATAGCAACCCCAACAGCCCCACATTCATCAGTAAGTTTGATGTATTGATGCAAACGGTTATGTTTTCCACACAAATAGGAACGGGAAACATTACTGATGTGCCCATGCTTACTGCTTTCAGAATCAATGAATGTGAAAATATTTTTATTGCGGGTTTTTTCGGGCCAACCACCGTTACAGCCAATGCGCTTTACAACTCGGCCAACTCGCCCGGAAGTTCGTACATAGCCGTGCTGGCCAAAGATGCGGTAAGTCTTGCACACGCCACCTACTTTGGCGGCAATCATATAGAACCCGCCAAATGCCGTTTCGACGATTTGGGAACAATTTATCATTCCACCTGCCAGGATCCGAGCCCGTTTCCTGTTTCGCCCGGTGCATACGCCACATCCAATACTACGGGCGGGTATGATGTGTGTGCGTTTAAAATTTCATTTCCGCCGGCCGGAGTTACTGCGCTGGCCTCGGTATTGCCATCGGCCACCGGCTGTGCGCCTTTCAATGCCAGTTTTGTAAACAACAGCAACGGTGTAAATTATTACTGGGATTTTGGCGACGGTTCGCCCGTCGATACCAATGCTGCACCCGCACACACCTACATACAACCGGGTGTGTACACCGTTACACTCATTGCCGAAGACAGCAGTGCCTGTGTGGTGCGTGATACGACCACACTTACGATTACCGTTCTGCAACCGCCATTAGTGGCGCTGGGCAACGATACTCTATTTTGCGGCAATTTCCCGCCACAATTGCTTGATGCCGGCAACCCGGGGTTAACTTACACATGGAGCACCGGTGCCACCACACAAACAATAACGGCCTCCACTCCCGGCCTTTACTGGGTAACCACCGATAACGGCAGTTGTACTCACACCGATTCCATTCTGCTTTCGCAGATTCCTCCACCCGCACCAATACCCGATACCGCAGTGTGTGCCGGTCAGACATACACGCTCAATGCCGGAGCCGGCCAGACCTGGCTGTGGAATACCGGTGCCACCACACAAAGCATCAGCGTAACCTCATCGGGCAACTACAGCGTAATTATTACAATTAGTTCCTGCACATTTCATGACACGGCTTCGGTAATATTTAATCCGGTTCCGGTGGTTGATCTGGGCAACGATACATTTTTCTGTACCCCCCAGACACTCACGCTAGATGCCGGAAACAGCGGCACTCAGTGGCTCTGGAGCACCGGGGCAGTTACACAGCAGATTTTGGTTAACGGCGCAGGAAGTTATGCGGTTACTGTTACTGCCCTCAACTGTGAGGCTTCCGATACCATACTCATTACCGTGGCCCCGCAGCCCGAACTTGGTATGCCACAAAGCATCTGCAGCTCAACCCAGCTTACCCTCAGTGCCGGCAACTTCCCGCCCGGAACTGCTTTCCTGTGGAACACCGGGGCCACCACACCTTCCATTACGGTAACCGAAGCCGGTACGTATCACGTTTCGGTTACATACCAGAGCTGTGTGCTTACCGACAGTGTGGAAATAACAGGCACTCCCGGCGAAGGCACGTTGTACATTCCCAATGCGTTTACACCGAACGGCGATGGAATAAACGATGTATTTCTTGCTTCGGCCAACGAAATCAGCGATTTCCACCTCATTATTTTCAACCGCTGGGGGCAACTGGTGTTTGAAACCTATTCGCTGAACGAGGGCTGGAACGGAAGTTTCAATAACGAAACCGTGCAGCAGGATACTTATGTGGTAATTGTAACTTACCGCACTCCCTGCCACCACAATACGTTTGAACGGAAAACCGCCCACCTTAATGTAATTCGCTGACGGGTAATGGCCGCTATGCGGTTTCGCAGTTATTTTTATTACTGCTAAGTTTGCATATGGGTAAACCTGTGGCCAAAAACTGGTATCTGCAAACCGATGTGGTGAAACTTGCGCAGGAAGTATTGGGCAAACGTTTACTCACCACTTTCGGCGGCGAAATTACCAGCGGCATCATTACCGAAGCCGAAGCCTACGCGGGCGAAACAGACAAAGCCTCGCACGCCTGGAACGGCCGCCGCACCGCACGCACCGAACCCATGTATGCCCGGGGCGGAATTGCGTATGTGTATCTCTGCTACGGCATTCATCACCTCTTCAACATAGTCACCAATGTGCACGATGTGCCTCACGCCATTCTCATACGCGCCATACAACCCGAACAGGGCATTGCCCTGATGCAGCACCGGCGCAAACACCACGGCCCGCTGCACAAACTGGCCGCAGGCCCGGGTACGGTGTCGCAGGCGCTGGGCATACATACTTCGCACACGGGCATGTCGCTGCGCAGGGGCGAAATAAGGCTCGAAGAAACGGGCATTACTGTTCATCCTTTGCAAATTATTGCCGGGCCGCGTGTGGGTGTGGATTATGCGGCCGAACATGCGCTGCTGCCGTGGCGGTTCAGGGTAAAAGGCACAATCGGCTAATCGGTGCAATGTGATTACCTTTGCACGCTATGTCAAACAGAAGTACGGTTATTCTCGGATCGGGCAAAGATCAGTCGCTGCGCCGGTTCCATCCCTGGGTATTTTCGGGTGCAATAAAAAAAATTAAAGGGCCGGTGTTCGACGGCGATGTGGTGGACGTGTATTCCAATCACGACGAATACCTTGGCAGCGGGCATTACCAGCAGGGTTCCATTGCCGTGCGTATGCTGAGTTTTGGCGAAGGCCAATACGGCGAAGATTTCTGGATGCAGAAGATAAAACGCGCCGTGGAGTTTCGCCGCAATGCCGGGCTGCTGGGGCAGAAAGACACCAATGTGTGCCGCCTCATTTATGCCGAGGGCGACGGACTGCCGGGATTGATTGTGGACTATTACAACGGCTCGGCCGTATTGCAGGCACACAGTATTGGTATGCACCGCGAGCGCGAGGCAATTTGCAAAGCCCTGCGCGAAGCTATGGGCAATGAACTGCACACGATTTACGACAAAAGCGCCGAATCACTTCACCGCCAGGAAGGTTACGCCGCCACAAACGGCTACCTGCTGGGCGAAAGCACCGGTGGCACCGAAGTACTCGAAAACGGCCACCGCTTTCACATCGACTGGGAGAGCGGACAAAAAACCGGCTTCTTCATCGACCAGCGCGACAACCGTGCTTTGCTGGGCCGCTACTCGGCCGGGCGGGCGGTGCTCAATACGTTTTGCTACACCGGAGGCTTTTCGGTGTATGCCGGCAAAGCCGGTGCCACATTGGTACACAGCGTGGACGCATCGAAAAAAGCCATCGAACTCACCAACCGCAACATGGAGCTGAACGGAATAAGCAACCACGAAGCGGTGGCAATGGATACATTCGAATATTTAAAAGATAAGGACAATGCGTATGACCTTATCATACTCGATCCTCCCGCATTTGCCAAACATGTAAATGTGAAACACAACGCCGTAATGGGCTACAAAAGGCTCAATGCCGAGGCCATACGCAAAATTCGTCCGGGCGGAATTATTTTCACCTTCTCCTGTTCGCAGGTGGTTGACCGCAATTTGTTTGCATCTACTGTAATGGCTGCCGCAATTACCACTGGCCGTTCGGTACGTGTATTGCATCATCTTACCCAGCCTGCCGATCATCCGGTAAACATTTATCATCCCGAAGGCGAATACCTGAAAGGGCTGGTGATTTACGTGGAATAATCATAAACGCAATTACAATAAGGCATCCGGGCAAATTTTGTATGGAAAGATAATTTGCAGCCATATATCGTTAACTAAATCTGTTGGTATTTTCTGCTTGACAAAGGCAGTGATGTTGATGTACATTGCCCGTTCAATTCAATTTGTTTGCGCGCACAAACAATACAATAATCAGCACTAAAGCCGGTGGCATTTCTGCTGCTGTTTCACACATTAACACACACTTACCCATGAAAACAAAATTGCCAACACGGGTTGGCCTGGCAGCGCTGTTGTTTAGCGGCATGCTTCAGGCTCAGGTACAGAATTATTATCATTTCAATCCTGGTATATACGATCGTGGTATCGGGAATGAAATTATACAGACCACCAGCACTACGGCCTCGATAGGCATGGTAGTGGCGGGTGCGGCATTTTCATCGGCCAACGTTCCGGCTGCATTTATTGCCAAATATGACAATGCAGGCGGAGTGGTATTTCATCGTTTCTATTCGCTCAATGCGGCTGCAGCGGGTGCAGTATGTGAGGCGGTAAGTGTGGTGGAATCGCCCAATACGGCTGTTCCGGGTTTTGGGTTGTTGTGCTTCACCAATGCGGCACCTGCACAAACCGTACTTATTAAAACCGATGTGAACGGAAATTTTATCTGGAAGCGCGAAATTGGTCCGCTTCGCGGTGCTTCGGTGGCGTATGATGCCACTTTGCAGCGCTATTTATGCCTCACCCAGATTTTTACACAAGGCACCAATCAGATTCAGCTGGTGGTGGTGAATGCCAATACCGGTGCAGTTGTTTTTAACCGGTATTTCGACGGCTGTCAGGGCGATGATACACCGGTTACGGTAATTCATGATACCGGTGTAAACGAGTATGTATGTTTGGGCAACAGCCGCAATCTTGCCTCGGGCGATTCGCAGATTATGCTGGTACGTGTAACCACAGCGGGCGGACTAACTTACATACGCACCTTTGGCGACCCCACCCGCCGCGAATTTGCCACCGACCTGCTGCGTAATCTGGCAGCGGGCGAATACACCATTGGCGGCTTCATAGGCGGCTCTCCCAATGTTCCGTTTTTTGCCAAAATTACTCTGGCCGGAGCTGCTCCCAATATTTTTCCATGCAACGGATTGCCCGGCAATAATGTTCCCCGCCGCATGGCTTTTGTAGGTGGCCGCTACATGCTGGTAGGCCGTCAAACCGATGCAGCAGGTAACATTAATGGTTTCCTCGTTTCAGTAAGCACTGCCTATGCCGCACTCGATTACCGCATTTACGGCCAGCCCCCGGCAGCCGGCAGCGAAGAATTGGTTGATATTTCACTGGGCTCGGTGGCAGCTACTCCGACCATTATGTGCGGCACACACCAGCGCACTGTGGCCTGGTTAGGTTCGCCGGCAGGAGCATCATACAACTGGGTAGTTACTGCAAACGCTGCCGGTGCAGGAACCTGTCCGCAAAATTTCACCTACACCAATTTCGGTTATGCGCCAGCTGTAGTAAACTGCACCTTCTTTGAAGCAAGTATTTCGCCCACATTAATCGGCCAGACAAGCATTGCACAAACAGCCACACCGCTCAACGAATGCACCAACCCAAACCGTTTGGGTGCATTTGAAAACAATGCAGAAACAGCCACACTCTATCCCAATCCGGCCAATCAGGAACTCATCGCCGAAATCATTCTCGGCGAAAATGAAACTGCCGAACTGGTGATTACCGATATGACCGGAAGAGTGGTAAAAACAATGCCGCTTGGCAGCCAGAGCGGACGCGTAGAAACCAGCGTAGCCGATTTGCCCAACGGCATTTATTTCTGTGTGATTCAAACTGCCGAAAGAAAATTGCTCGAACAGAAAGTGGTAATTACACACTGAGGTTAACAGATTACTCTGTTATTCATTAAAAGAAAACACATTGCAGGAAGTTCTGCAATGTGTTTTCTTTTTTTAGGTTTTGTCTGAAAATTGTTGGAAGCAGGAAATACGTCTCAGAATTTATCACATTCATCTCATTTTTTATGATGCAGAAATAATATTTCCCATCTTGACAACCATCTCCCAAAACCACTTTTCATTCAATCCACAAAATGCGCTACTCTTTACTCACTCTTGTACTCAGCGGTATAACCGGTCTCTGCCACGCACAGATTACCATTACGCAGTCCGACATGCCTTCGTCCAACGACACCATACGCTATTGCAACGCAGCAGCCAACATTACTTTCACGCCATCGGCCACGGGTGCAAATTACACCTGGAACTTTGCCAACCTTACCGAAATTTCGCAGGATGTGTATGAGTATAAAAACTCATTCAGTACGCCTTACTTTTTTTACTTCATCAATAAAATTGGCCTGAAAACACTTGATACACTTGGAGTAAGTACCATTTCGCTTACTGATATTTACACTTTCTACACCAAGAATTCGAGCGTGTTTAAGGTGGAAGGATTGGGCTACTCCTACTCTTCCATACCGCTCGCCAATTCGTACATTGATGAAGATGAAATTTACCAATTCCCGCTGCAATACGGCGATCACGACAGCTCTACCTATTACTTCGACTACAATCTTTCGCAATACACCACTTATATTGATTATGCGCAAAATGGTTCGCGGGTGAATGATGTGGACGGATGGGGCAGCATAAGCATTCCCAACGCCACCTACCCCAATGTGCTGCGCGTAAAAACCACCATTACCACTTTCGATACCATTACCGTATTCGGGTTTCCGGTAGTTACACCACGCACTACCATTGAATACAAATGGCTTTCGAACACCGAAAAAATTCCGGTACTGGAAATTTCGGGAACCATGTTTGGGAATAACTACACCATTAATTCGGTAAAGTATCGTTACCATCCTGCACCTTCTTCGGTGTTTGAAAATGGAAATGCTTCGGGTGTGTGGTTTGGTGTTTATCCCAATCCGGCGCAGAATCAGGTTTCGGTTTCGCTGCCGGGAAGCAATAATTATACGGCGGAAATTTATGATGCGGCCGGGCGTGTGGTACACCAGCAAGTGGTGAATCAAATGGAAAACACAGTGCACACCGAAATGCTTTGCGAAGGCGTGTATTATATACGCATTACCGACAATGAGAAAAATTTGTCGGGTGTGCAGCGTATTGTAATTGAATAACGATAAATGAATTTTCGTTGCTGAACCACTTAACCGTCTGAGATAAAAATTTCAGGCGGTTAAGTTTTTGCCGGATTATTTCAGGGCCGAATAAATTGTGCTGGCCAGCGTAATGAGCAGAATCCCCGCCAGATCGGCAGGAATTCCGGCTTTGTACATGTCTTTTGCTTGTATTCGTCGGCTGCTGAATACAATGGTGTTTGGCGCAGTGGCCACAGGCAGCACAAAACCAAGCGATGAGGCCAGCGTGGCCGGAACAAGCAGTTCGAGCGGATGCACACCCAGCGGTGCGGCCATAGCCAGCAATATGGGCAAGATAAGTTGTATGCAGGCCACGTTGGTGGCAAACTCGGAAATTATAGTGATAATGACGCACAAGCCAAACACTACCACCGGCAAGGGCAATCCTTGCAGGAAAGAGAGCCTGGGCGCAAGCCATTCGTTTAAACCCGATTCCTGAAAGCCCAGCGAAATGGCAAAGCCGGCTCCAAAAAGTAAAATCACGTCAAGCGGAATGCGTTCGGCTTCTTTCCACTCGAGCAGGTTTCGTCCACGCTCGCTGCGCGAGGGCCAGAGAAACAATACCAGCGAGGCCAGCACGGCAGGTATGGCATCCTGCATCCACACCGATTTGCTGCCAAACCACGAGGCCCAGCCGTGCAGCTTAAAGCCGCCAAAATCAATATCGCTGCGCAAAAACCAGAGCAGCACAGTAGCCGTGAATACGCCGCTAATTACTTTTTCTTCATACGAAAGCGGCCCAAGTTCGCGGCGTACGTCCTGAAAATAGCTGCGTTCGATTTCGAGCCGTATGCCGCGGCATATAAACAGCAGACGAAGTATGAAATACACGGCAAACAGCAGCAGCAGGGCTATGGGCAAGCCCCATTTCATCCACTCCACAAAGTTCATATCAGTTGCCTCCGGAAATTCCTTGAGGTAGCGGCTGTAAAAAATCATGTTGGTGGGCGTGCCTACCAGCGTGGCCATGCCGCCCACCGTGGCCGAGTAAGCCAAACCAATGAGCAGTGCGGCCGAAAACCGCTGATGTTGCTTTTCATCGGGCATAAACGATTCAACCTGATGCAGCAAAGCCAGCACCGCCGAAAACAGCATCATTACCGTAGCCGTGTTGGAAATCCACATCGAAATAAAAAACGAGGTGAGCATTACACCCAGCAAAATACCCGATGGTTTGGTGCCCACTGCCAGCAAAATGCGTACGGCAATGCGCCGGTGCAGGTGCCAGCGTTCCACCGCAAAGGCCAGCAGAAATCCGCCGATAAAGAGGAAAATAATATCGTCCATGTAACTCTGCGCCACCTGCTTTACCCCGGCAATGCCCAGCAACGGCAGCAGCACTATGGGCAGCAGGGAAGTTACGGCCAGGTGTACGGGCTCGGTCAGCCACCACCACGCAATCCACACCAGCACGGCCACCATGCGCGTTAATTCGGGCCGCGCAGGGTCCAAATCGGCAAAAGCCAGAATAAGAACTGCCAGCAATGGCCCAAGAAGAAGATGTAGTTTAGAACGATTCATGTATTTTTGGCAAAAATCCGACCCATGTACAAACATACTCATCTTCTGCTCCTGCTTTTCATTGCTTTGATCTCCGGCAGTTGTTTTCTCAGGAAAAAAGAAAAACAACAGCCCATCGACTATGCCGCGCAGGGATATGTAAAAGCCCTTGTGGTGGATTATGAACTCGACGGATGCAAATGGATGCTCAGGCTCGACAACGACGATCCGAACGACGACGATAAAAAAATGGAGCCCGACTTTCTGTTCAGCGAATTTCAGAAAGACAGTTTGCCCGTGTGGCTGAAATACCAAAGGGAAGAGCGCATAAGCATTTGCATGGCCGGCGAAACGGTTAAGGTCATCGACATCAAAAAAAGATAACCACACTTATTACTGTGAATATATCCGAACAGGCCCGTGCGCTGCGCATTGTGTATATGGGCACACCCGGTTTTGCCGTGGAACCGCTTAACACATTGCTCGATGCGGGCTGCAATGTGGTGGGCGTAATTACTGCCCCCGACAAACCCGCCGGACGCGGACAGCAGTTGCAATACAGCGAAGTAAAGCAGTTTGCACTAAGCCGCGGCCTGCACATACTGCAACCCGAAAAACTCAAAAACCCCGAATTCATTGCCGAACTGGCCGCCCTGCGCGCCGACCTTCAGATTGTGGTGGCGTTTCGTATGCTGCCCGAAATGGTGTGGAATATGCCCCGGCTGGGCACGTTTAACCTCCACGCCTCGCTCCTGCCCCGCTATCGCGGAGCCGCGCCTATAAACCGCGTCCTCATGAACGGCGATACCGAAACCGGCGTAACCACATTTTTCCTTCAGCACGAAATAGACACCGGCCACATTGCCTTCCGCGAAGCACTGCCCATTGGCCCCGCAGAAACAGCCGGCGAGCTCCACGACCGTCTCATGCACACCGGCGCAGCATTGGTACTTAAAACCGTAAATGCCGTGGCCGAAGGCAACTGCCCCAAAGTGCCGCAGCAGGAATTGGTAAAACCCGGCGAAATTTTGCCCGAAGCACCCAAGCTCTTCCGCGAAGACGCACACATACACTGGAGCCACGAACCCGCCGCCATCATCAATCAAATAAGAGGACTAAGCCCCTATCCGGCCGCGTGGACCGAGCTGCACAGCGAAAATGCACCGGTGCTGGGCTTAAAAATATTCAGGGCACATTTCGAGCCGGGCGTGCACCCGTGGCCCGAGGGCACGCTGGTACACGAAGCACATACACTGAAAGCGGCCGTAAAACAGGGATACATATATATAGATGAACTTCAGGCCGCCGGAAAAAAACGCATGAATACTGCTGATTTCCTTCGTGGATACAGGTTTCAGCCCGGTTCGGTGCTTAAATAAACCTTAGTGCAGTAACCCTTTTTCGCGGAGCGGGAAGGTTATTAACAACTACAGGAAAATTGTTGAAACCTCTGTTTTCAGCCCCTTACAGGCTTATAAAGTCGGAAAATAGCCGTTCACGGCGCTTTCGGCATTTCGCCCCCCTGAAAACCGCTACAGGAGCCATTATCGTCTGCACTTATTAACAAAAGCCCCCATTTATCAACAAATGCGGGGTTTTATGATGGGAAACACTTGCACAGTAAGGAACTGCCATTATTTTTGCCTCGTTCAGTAACAATCATCATTAACCAAACAAACCAAAACAACATGAACAAAGCAGAACTGATCGACGCTATCGCTGGTGAATCAAAACTTTCTAAGGCTGATGCCGGCCGTGCTCTCGACGCAATGGTAGGCGCTGTAACCAAAGCCCTGAAAAAAGGTGACCGCGTGAGCCTGGTAGGCTTCGGTACTTTCTCAGTAACCAAGCGTGCTGCCCGCACCGGCCGTAACCCGCAGACTGGCAAAGCCATCAAAATTGCTGCCAAGAAAGTAGCTAAGTTCAAAGCCGGCGCTGATCTGGCTAAGACCGTTAACAAGTAATTGAACGCCCAGGAGGCTTCTCACTTGTTTACGAACAGGAAAGAAAACGGCTGGTAATACCGGCCGTTTTTCTTTTAGGGCACCTCTTAAAACTCGAAATCTCTTCGTTGGGCTCATCACGAAAATCCTCATTTGCAAAAGCAAACTCCGGTTTTCGCTCTTTCGCCCGCCTCAATCTTTCGAGTTTTAAGAGGCGCCCCATTTTACACATTCTTAGAAACTTAGATTGAGAAAATTCCTCACAAAGTACCAATAAAGAAAATATCAGGTTTCTGCCATAATTCTTGCATTTCTGCCAGGATCGGATAGCTTTGCATTGTTCATTCATCCCACCAAAAAAAACACCACATCATGAACAAAGCTGAACTCATTGAAGCTATTGCCTCAGAATCCAATCTCTCTAAAGCCGACGCCGGCCGCGCACTCGATGCCATTACCGGCTCAATTACCAAAGCCCTCAAAAAAGGCGACAAAATTAGCCTGGTTGGTTTTGGCACTTACTCGGTAACCAAGCGCGCCGCACGCATGGGCCGTAACCCGCAAACCGGAAAAGCAATTAAGATTGCCGCCAAAAAAGTGGCCAAATTCAAAGCCGGTACCGATCTTAACAAGACCATCAACAAGTAAGGGCATCTCTTAAAACCCGAAATCTCTTCGTTGGGCTCGTCCCGAAAATCCTCATTTATCCAGATAAACTCCGGTTTTCGTTACTTCGCCCGCCTCAATCTTTCGGGTTTTAAGAAATGCCCGTCATTAACCGCACTATTCTCACACGGCAATGTTCGTTTTGAACATTGCCGTTTTCTTTTATCCATACGTGAAAGGCCTTTCGTAGCTTTGCGGCTCAATTTTCAATCTGTATGACCAAAGCCGAAAAAATTGCCGCTTTCGACCCGAACAGTCCGGGCGATCCGAACAGTTCTATTTATGGTTTGCCGTTTACCTGCGACGAAGCCGATACAGTTGTTGTGCCCGTGCCCTGGGATGTAACGGTTTCGTACAGCGACGGCACGGCCAATGGCCCGGAAGCCATATTCGAGGCTTCTTTTCAGGTTGATTTGTATGATCCATACATTAAAGATGCGTGGAAATCGGGCATTGCCATTGATGAGCTTCCGGTGCGTGTAAAGGAAAAATCGGAAGAGCTGCGCGAAAAAGCGAAGGTGTATATTGATGCCATCATAAACGGTGAAGATCCCGAGCAGAAGCCCGAACTCAAAGCCATATTAAACGCCGTAAACGCGGCCTGTGTAGAACTCAACGGCCATGTAAACGACCGCACCGGCCACTGGCTCGACAAGGGCAAATGCGTGGCCCTGCTGGGCGGCGATCACAGCACGCCTTACGGATTTTTCGAAGCCCTCGCTGCGCGCAACGAGAGCTTTGCCATTTTGCAAATTGATGCACATGCCGATTTGCGCGAGGCTTACGAAGGATTTACTTTCTCGCATGCTTCCATCATGTACAATGCGTTGCGCATTCCGCAAATCAGCAAACTGGTGCAGGTGGGCATACGCGATTATTGCCAGGCCGAAGCCGAACTGGTGGAAAACTCAAACGGCCGCGTGGTTACTTTTTACGACCGCGATATTAAGCAGGCTTCCTACGCCGGACGCTCGTGGGCCGAACAGTGCCGGATTATTATAAACGAACTCCCGCAAAAAGTATATATCAGCTTCGACATCGACGGGCTCGATCCGAAACTTTGTCCCAACACCGGAACGCCCGTGGCCGGCGGTTTTGAGTTTGAACAGGCCGTTTACCTCATGCAGCAGGTGGTGGAAAGCGGACGCACCATTATTGCACTCGACCTGAACGAAGTGGCTCCCGATCCGAACGGACTTAACGAATGGGATGCCAACGTAGGTGCCCGTCTGCTGCAGCGTATGTGTCACCTCATGGCCCGTTCGCAGAAAAAAGTGTAAGCCATGAAGTCATACAACAAAGCACTTTACGAATATCTCATCGGCTTCATCAGCGAACAGCGGCGCGATAAATTTGAAAACTACATTCTCAACCGCACACGCTACATTACAGTGGCCGTGGAAGATATTTACCAGACACACAACGCCAGCGCCGTACTGCGCAGTGCCGAGTGCTTTGGCGTGCAGGATGTACACATTATAGAAAACCGCAACCGCTACCGCCCCAGTGCCGATGTGGCCAAAGGTGCCGAGAAATGGCTGAGCCTGCATTACCACAACCAGAGCGAAAACAACACATTAGCCTGCATACAGCATTTGCGCAACGAAGGCTACCGCATAGTGGCCACCACACCGCACGAGAAAGATCAGTTTATTTATGACTTAGATGTGCGCAAGGGAAAAATTGCACTCTTCTTCGGCACCGAAATAGAAGGAATTTCGGAAGAAGTGCGCCGCGAAGCCGATGAGTTTGTGAAAATTCCCATGTTTGGATTTACCGAGAGTTTCAACATATCGGTATCGGCGGCAATTTGTTTGTATGAAATAAAACAAAAACTTACCGAAGACTTGCCCTGGCAATTATCCGAACAGGAAAAAGAAGATATTTTACTTACCTGGGTAAAACAATCGGTGCGCGAACCGGAATTGCTGGAAGAGGAGTTTTTGAAAATTTACAACCCCGAAACGGCAGGTTAATGAAACGGAGGTTATTGCTGAACTAAGAAACGTTCAGCAAAAACTCCTTCCTGCGTTTGCACGGTAATGATATAAATACCGTTGGCAAGTACGCCGGTTTGTGTTAAATCGAATGTAAATGTTTGTGCCGAAATTTCGGTGGTGTTTTGCCACACCGTGCGTCCCTGCATATCTGTTATTTGCATACTGGCCTGCTGCGCGGCAAATCCGCTGAATTGCACCAACGCACCGGTACAATTACCGGTGCAGGAAAAAACCTGTAACCGGGGAGCCCTGTTTGTTTCGCACGAAATACTCATCCACGCAGTAACTGTAGAAGCACCATTAAAATCAATTTGCCTGATGCGGTAATACCATATACCGGGCTGTGTGTGTATGTCGGTATGCGTGTAAGTTAATGGCTGCGTACTGTTTCCGGCAGCCGCTACCTGTGCTACAATTTCTACCGAGCCTGCATCGTTCATTTTTTCGATGCGGAAAGCCGCATTGTTCTGTTCGCTGGCGGTAGTCCATTTCAGTTGTACACCTGCGGGCGAGCATTGCGCTTCGTGACTTAGCCATTCAACCGGCAGCGGAGTGGTGCCGCCAATGAGTACAGTGTTTACTGGCGACTGCGCACTGGTACCGCTGCGAATGCTGCAGGTGCAATCCAAACCGGCAATACCGGGCTGCGAATTGATGTGGAGGTTTGAGTTGTTTGGCGGCGCAGTAAGAATAACCATACCGGTAGAACCACCGCCGCCGCCGCCGTGGGCAGTTCCGCTGCCTACATTACCGCCATTTCCTCCGCTGGTAGAAATATTGAGCGGACAGCTCATTGCCCAGCTTGTTACATCGAGATGAATTACCCCGCCTGCACCGCCACCGCCTGCACCATCGTTACCATTTGCCGACTGTCCCTCAACACCACGCGAGGTAATGGAATAAGTAGCAGGACAATTGGCCGTTACTACAGTTCCGGCTTTAATAACCACAATTCCTCCACCTGCACCGCCATTGGCCAGAAAACCATTGTTCTGCTGTCCCGAACCACCGCCACCGCCCATCATAAAACGCAAATTGGAAATGTTGTAGGTATAACCTTTGCCACCGCGTCCGTGCATGTTTGAAAGCGGCCCGCCTGCCCCAGCCCAACCGGTTCCGCCCTGTCCGCCGTCATAAGCATTGGCACCGCCGCCGCCGCCCGCATTGTGCGGATTGGCTCCTCCTCCTCCGGTGGCCTGCGCCCCGCGGCCATATTCAAGTCCTGTGGTAAAATCGGTTATGCCCTCGCCCTTCATTCCTGCCCCCGATGCAGCCGCCAGCACATAATTTACCGAGTCGTTTGCTCCGCCGTTGGTTATCGTGTTGGCCGTTCCTCCGGCAAAACCCATTCCGTCGGCCGAAATATTGCCCGAAACAGTTAACGTATTTATTACCTGAAATGCCAGCACACCACCTGTACCCGTAGTACGACTCCATACGCCGGGCATAAGTGTGCCTGTAACCGTGGCATTGTTGTATATCGGATAGGAAATTAACTGCACGTAACCACCCGGAGTACCTGCATTATACGGATTGGCGGGCGGCGCAGAAAGCGTAACCGTATATGGCCCTGTGCCCGATACCGACGAAATTTGCACAATATTAAAATTGCCTGCGTTGTTGAGCGAAATTAAATTGCCGTATGCAAAATTGTTGGTGGTGGTAATGGTGGCACCTTTCATTTGTATGAGAATGGCAAACGAACCCGCAGAATATGCGCCAATTGGGCCACTCAGGTTGTCGCAGGTAAGCGTGTTGCCTGAAATGGCAGTTACTCTGAGATAACTGTTAATTACTCCGGTTAAAGTTTGTGCGGATGCCGACAGCGAGAATAGAAACAGAATACTGAAAACCAACTTCTTCATATTCCCGTTTCTACGAGAACGTAAAGAAAACAGATATGAAATTCGACAGAATGGATTATTTACCGGAGTAATTCAATTTAACGCCGGGTGAATAAGTTTAATGAAGAATGATTAAACAATATTAATCTCCCGGGAAAGTACAAAAACTCTCCTCAGGGAGCGAGCCGTGACACACTCCATTGCCCGGCTGCATTTTTTTCGTAGCAGATACGGTCGTGCAAACGGCTTTCGCGGCCCTGCCAGAACTCAAAGTAATCGGGCTCAAGCACATAGCCTCCCCACCACTCGGGGCGCGGCACATCTTCGTTTTCGAATCGTTTTTGAATGGCGGCAAGCTCGGTATCGAGCACCATACGGCTGCTTATTTTGCTGCTTTGCGGCGATGTCCATGCACCAAGGCGGCTGCTGCGCGGGCGACTGGCAAAATAGCTGTCGGAATCGGTGGCGGTTTGTACGCGCAGCGTGCCTTCTATGCGCACCTGCCGTTCGAGTTCGGGCCAGAAAAAAAGCAGGGCAGCCTGCGGATTGGCGGCTATTTCCATGCCTTTGCGGCTGTTGTAGTTGGTGTAAAACACAAAGCCGTTTTCGTCGAAATTGCGAAGCAGCAAAATACGCGACGAAGGCCGCCCCGAAGCATTTACCGTGGCCAGCGACATGGCATTGGGTTCGTTTACCTGCGCATCCACGGCCGCTTTAAACCAGGTTTCAAACTGTAAAAAAGGATTGGCATTTATCATCGACTCATCGAGCGTGAGCTTCGAAAAATCGTGCCTGAGTTTGTTGATGTATTCGCGAAGATTGTCCATACACAGTTTAATCTTTACCAGTCAAAGATAAACAAGCACAAGGCTATTGTGTTTAACGTATTAGTGAAATACACTGATAATAGTTGGTATTGTTGAAAATAAAGCCCTTTACATAACAGCAGAAGATTTTGTTTTCGCTATTTTGTCAGAATGAAACTGTTCCCGGATAATACATACACGCCCACTCAGGGCCGTTTGCTGGTGGCCGATCCGTTTCTCGGCGACGATTATTTCCGGCGTGCAGTGGTGCTTATTATCGAGCATAACGATAAAGGCACATTGGGTTTCGTACTCAACAAACCTGTAGAACTTCGCCTACACGAAGTGATTGACGATTTTCCCGAATACGAAGAGCCGGTACATTTTGGCGGCCCTGTGCAGCGCGATCAGTTGTATTACATACATACACTTGGCGATGCCATTGAAGGCAGCATACAGGTAAGCAAAAATGTATGGTGGCTTGGCGATTTTACACAGATCAGACAACTCCTCATTGCCGGAAAACTTGGCCCCGATCAGATACGTTTTTTCATTGGCTACGCAGGCTGGGAAGCACAACAGTTGGAGCGCGAAATGAAAGAACGTTCGTGGTACGTGGCACGCGCCACACACGAGTTGATTTTCGACCGCAATTACAACCACAACTGGAGCCGGGTGATGCGCAGCATCAGCGCCGATCATGGGGTGATGGCTAATTTTCCGGAAGATCCTTCGATGAATTGAGTTCCTCTAGTCCGCAATTCGCTCGAATTCTGTTAAAGCCCCGGATGATAAACCCAGTAAATAAACCCGTCTCCCATACTTTATCTGCAACAGCCGGGAGGCGGTTAAAGGAGTAACGGCTATGATACGTGCTCTCAAAGATCAAATCAATAATCTTTATATTTATCGTCGTAGCTATTTTTGGGGGGGACATTTTTTTAAAATGATATTTATCTTCCTCACTTAACAATAAAACTAGACTATTAACACACATCTGTCCAAAATAGCTAAATAAAAAAGAGAGGATGGTGTACCGAAAACCGGTACATTGTTTTTGCTACAAAACAACCCCCATCCTCATGGTAAA
>JALONL010000032.1 GCA_025454955.1 Bacteroidia bacterium
TCCCAACGGAAAAATAGCGATCCGCAAAACCAGCATTTTGGGCATTACACTCACCGAAACGTATCAGGAATTTGATGAGGCCGGACAGCTTATGCTCGAAGGCAATTACCTCAATACACAAAAGCAGGGCGTGTGGACATCGTATTACCCGAACGGAAAAAAGAAATCGGAAACACCCTACGTGCGCGGCGCAATTACCGGCACCTACCGCAAATGGCACGCCAACGGAAAACTGCTTATCGAAATGCAGTGCAGCAAAGGAAGCACAGTAGCCGAACCTAAAATCTGGAATGAAAGCGGTAAACAGCTGAAGAAAACCGACAAGGACTACACCGCCCTGCTCGAAAGCAGTATGCCCGGCGAAGTGTTTAACGATCCTTCAAGATACAACGGCCCCCGCCTGCGTCCCGGAAATTTCCCGCCCGAGTTTGTGGATGTACTTGCGCCCGAAGAACCTTCCAGACCGCAGGACGAACTTGTTGGGCCCGATTATCTGCAGAATTCCGATGTGGTTCATCAGTTTCCCGAAGAAATGCCTGAATTTCCGGGCGGAAATGATTCAATGATGGCTTACCTGAAAAGAAGCATCCGTTATCCCGAATTTGCCAGAGAGCAAGGAATGCAGGGAACAGTTTATGTAAATTTTATTGTGAATACCGATGGAACCATTTCGCAGCCAAAAATACTCAAAGGCATAAATGGTGCGCCCGATCTGGATAGGGAAGCAATTCGTGTAATCAAGGCTATGCCCAACTGGAAGCCCGGTAAAATAAACGGTAAACCGGTGCGGGTGAGTATGAATTTGCCGGTGAAATTCAGATTGGATTGATGAGCATGCGCATTCGGCGTTCATTCTTTTTGGCGGCAGGTTATTTTTTGCCTGCAATTTTCTGTGTCTGCCATTCGCAAACAAACGTATTCACTGCTCAATTACCAGACACAGTTGGGTATTCTGTATCGCAGGTAAATACACTACCACAATTTCCGGGCGGCGACACGGCTTTTGATTCCTACCTGCGCAAGAATCAGATATGGCCTTACAAAGCTGCCGAGGAAATGCTCACGGCAACTGTGCGCCTGTCGTTTGTAATAGACAGCAGCGGTTATGTGAGAAAAGTGAAAGTAATACAGTCAACCGATACAATTTTCAACCGCGAAGCCATTCGCCTCATCTCCCTCATGCCACAATGGAAACCTGCATTACTACATAATAAACCGGTGGCCTGTGCAATGGAAAAGGAGATACTATTTGAAAAAAGAAAGCAGGCCAAGAGCAAACTTACTTACCTGAAAGACGATGAACTCCCAATGTTTCCCGGTGGTGAAGCTGCAATGATGAACTATCTGGCCGACAGCCTTCGTTATCCACCCGCTGCAAAAGCGGCAGGCAAACAGGGAAAGGTGTTTGTTCGTGTGGAGATAGATACTGCCGGCAAAATAAGTGAAGCAGTTGTGATAAAAGGTATCGACAATGCCCCCGAACTTCACGCCGAGGCTTTGCGTCTGGTTTATTCCATGCCTGCATGGTCGCCCTGTAAAATAAATGGGCGGCCGGTGAAGATGGAAATGATTTTACAGGTAAAGTTTGAATTGAAATAGTTTGTTTCAAACTACAAAAAACGCGGCTGCCTCACAAAGAAGCAGCCGCGTTGCACTCCGGTATTTCCCCTGCTAAAAACTTAATGCTGTATAGTAAGCGGTACTGCTTTAAGCACACCGCCGGTATATGACACGCGCACGAAGTAAATTCCTTCGGGCAGGTGGCCGGTTTCGATGCGCACGGTGTTGCTGTTTGCCGGCTGGCTGCTTACGGTGCGGCCTGTGGCATCCATAATTTCAACCTGTGTGGCAGTTATGCCGCTGTTGAGCTGAATGATGGTATAATCGGCAGCCGGGTTGGGGAAGAGCTGCACAAGTTCTGCCGTTCCGGTGGGTTTGGCAAGACGACCTCCCGGATTGTCGGGACGGCAGCAGTCTTCGTCGCAGCACTGGCGGAAAGAGAAATCGTCCATGCCAAAATCGTTTCCGAATGAGGCTGTTTCCAGATTATACACACGTATGGTTACCGTGTTGTTCTTTTCCGAATTCCAGCAACCGATGTCGAATTTTTCCCATTCCCAGATGCCCGCGTACGGACTGCCCGGCATTACAGGGAAAATGGTGGTGCTTACATCGCCAATAAAATGTACCTCAAACAAAGGCTGTGTTACATCGGCTTTGGTGGCCCAGAACTCAAAATTGTATAAACTGAAATTATTTACACTCATGGTTTCTTCCCACACCACCGTGGCCGGATTGCAACCGTCGATGTGCATGAAGAAATTGTCGGCAGTGGGAGTGTTATCCAACAGCCCCGGGAAAAAGCTGCCAAACCAGATCGGGCCCACATAATAATTGCAAGGTGCATAAGCTGCTACATAGGTATGCCCGCTGCTGAAACCTGTATTGCCAGCCGAGAAATCGCCGTTTACCACCAGTTCCTGACCAAGATTGCTGGTTGTAACCACAGCCTGACTGGTGCAGCAAAGTTTAAACGACATATCATCCAGCCCGAAATCGTTGCCAAATCCTGCCGTTTCCAGGTTGTTTATTTTGATGGTCACATTCCGGTTTGGCCCCGAATTCCAGCAGCCGCCAGAGCCGTAGTTGTCCCATGTCCAGCCTGTGGAAGCCGAGTAGGGGATTCCATTTACGGTATTCACAATGGTGCTTCCGGTTACATCGCCAATGAATTCAATCTGAAAAATGGGTTGGGTAACATCAGCCCTTGAAGCCCAGAAATCAAACAGATAATCGGTGTTGGATGTAACAGGCACGGTTTGTTCCCATATTGTGGTGGCCGGATTGCAACCATCAATATGCATAAAGAAATTGTCGGCAGTAGCCGTGTGATCGGTGAGTGTGGGAAAAAAGCTTCCAAACCAAATTGGTCCCACATAATAATTGCAGGGCGCATACGAAGTAGTGAAGGTATGCCCGCTGGAGAAACCGGTGTTGCCCCCGCTGAAATCGGGATTGACCAGCAAATTGGGGCCGGTGCCCGTGGTAACTGTTACCGTGTACGTTCCCGGAATGGTAGTGGTGGTGGAGGCCGCCGCAGGGTTACTCACATTAGCTGCCGGACTCCACGAGTAAAATGAGTAAGTAGATGGCGTTGCCGTAAGCTGATACGTTTGCGTGGTACAGTCGAGCCACGAAATTGCGCTCACATCGCAGTTGTTTTGCGCCCCCAGCGTGGCCGGAAGCAGTGCAAATAAGAGTAATTTTTTCATGGGTGTAACAGATTTGGTTTTCAGTTTGATTGGCCTGCTTCCCTTTCTGAGAAAGCAGTTGACGATATTTAATAAGCGCTTTTACTATCGACTCAACGAATGTAGCTTCGTGGCTTATCATTGAAAACCATGACTGCGTGATTGCCTCTTTTTTATGCGTAATCGGTTTAATAATACAGATAACTTACATCCTTATGTAAACGTTTGCAAATGGCTATACTGATAATCGCGGATATAAATAGTACAAAACCGGTTTTTGTACTGTCAGTCGTGAATAAAAAAACCGGGCATTGCTGTAAAACAATGCCCGGCACGAATAAAATTCAGCCTACAGTTTTTCTGTATAGTGCTTAAAACTGTTCAGAATAGCCTGCCAGCCTCCCTGTTGCAATTCATGCGGATTCATATTCTCCGGATCAAACCACACCTTCACCTCGGTTTGCAATTCATTACCTGCAAATTCCACCTGCGCCCTGCGCCCGTCGGTCATGGTATAAACAATTTTTTCGCCCGGCTTCACTTCGTCGTAAACCGCCTCGAAATCGAAACCGAAACTGCCGTCTTTGGCCTCCATGCGGGCCACGTATTTTCCTCCCGGTTGCAAATCGTTGCTCGCCGAAGGACAATGCCAGGAATCGTCGGCAAAATTCCAGTTTACAATATGTGCGGGGCTGGTGTAGCTTTCCCACACCTTTTTTGTACCGGCGTTTACGGTAGCCGAAACCAATAGCTGATTGCTCATGTGGTGATGTTTGATGATGATTTTTGCGATGAATTATTTTTGCAACTCCAGTAAAAGTTCGTCGAGCTTTTGCAGCGTGGCGGTCATTCCTTCCTGCATTCCCATATTGATAATCGTTTCAAGATCGTTAAGAGAAGCATAGTAAACTATGGTTCGCACCAGCGTATTTTCTCCTTTATCGCTGAATGTAACTTCCCATTTTGCACGCGGCAATGCTTCGTTTATTTCTCCCGCTTCGTTGCTGAAGGCATCGCGGGTTTCGTAATAATCAATCGGATCGACTTTAATGTAGGAAGTATAGCCCCAATACTCATTGCCGTCGGGTGCCACCATGGCGTAATGCCAGTGGCCGCCGTTGCTGAACTGCATCGACTTTGTTTTGGTGGTAAAGGGTTTGGGCGCAAACCACTGGTCGAGGAGTTCGTGCTTCGTATGGCAATCCCACACAAGCTGGCGGCCGGCGGCAAATTCGCGCTCGATGGTGAGCGTGTGGTTTTGTTTGTCGGCCACAAAGTTGAAAAGCAGTGTGCTCATTTCTTTTTCGATTTTAACGTGGTGAGTAATTCGTCGAGCTGGCTGTAACGTGTTTCCCATAGCTGGCGGAACTGTTCGAGCCATTTGTCTATTTCTTTCATTTTGTCGAGTTCAAGCGTGTAGTAAATTTCCCGTCCCTGCTGTTTGGTGATTACCAGTTCACACTCGGTTAAAATGCGCAGGTGTTTGGAGATGGCCTGACGTGTAGTTTGAAAATTTTCGGCAATGGCGTTGGGTGTCATTGCCTGAACGGCAATTAATGCAATAATGGCCCGTCGGGTAGGGTCGGCAATGGCCTGAAAAATATCTCGTCTCATCGGTATTTTGTTTTTCAATAATCAACCAATCGGTTGCAAATATACGCAACCGATTGGTTTCTCAAAATTATTTTCAGGAAAAATTTGAGAAATATTCTCCGGAAGAAATGACCAGGAAAACTAAAGTATGGGAATGCAGCCCGGGATAAGCACCAGACCGGTCTTCTGGCTGCCGAATTTATGCTTTACATCAATATGCGGCCCCACGCACCTTCACATCATAAACTTTTTATCTTTGTTAAGCACCTAACAGCCAAACAAAAAGCCACACTCATGCGCAGTATTGCTTCTATTGCCGAAAGCCTGAAGGCAAAAACCGAAAAAAGCATACATTTGCATGACACTTTGCGTAAGGATAACGCGCAGTTAAAACTTGCTGTAAGCGAGCTTCGGCGCAGGGTGGAAGAACTGGAAACACAGAATAAGCAGTTGGAGGAAAAGAACCGGATTCTCCGCATTGCCCGAAGTGTTTCCGGAGAAAACGACAATAACCTGTCGCTAAAGCTCAAAATCAATGAGTTGGTGCGGGAAATTGACAAGTGCATAGCACAGCTCAGCCGCTGAGGGGCGGTTGGGTGTTAAAGGAGATCGGCCGGGCAACCGGCACAAACAAACAAAATGGGCGAACTCTCGCTTAAAATCACGATTGCCGGACGCACCTATCCGCTTACTGTGGATAGTCGTGAAGAGAATGCCGTGGCCGAAGCTGTAAAGCTGATCAACGCCCGCGTGCAGGAACTTGAGGCTACCTATCTCGTGAAAGACAAGCAGGACCTGCTGGCCATGGCCGCATTGCAGTTTGCCACACAATACCTTGATGCTCGTTCGAAAACCATTGATGATCCCGAGGGCCTGATACGGCAACTGGAATCGGTGGAAACGATGCTCGACAACCATCTCCGACTGGCCGCCGGTGCCTGATACGCC
The DNA here is from genome assembly GCA_025454955.1 of Bacteroidia bacterium. Classification (GTDB taxonomy): domain Bacteria; phylum Bacteroidota; class Bacteroidia; order Palsa-965; family Palsa-965. Next base: position 5,793 of record JALONL010000032.1, read on the forward strand.
GCCGCCTGCACTTTTCAAAATTCCCGCCCGCCTGCGCTTTCTGAGCCGCCGGTGTGCGGGATTGTTATTTAAGTAATTAATATGAACCTTAAACCGTACAACACAATAGTATGAACTCAACCATAATAGCAGTAATTGCAGCAGTGGCCGGACTTGGTATCGGTGTACTGATTGCAATGACCATGCTGCGCAATGCGCTCGAACGAAAAGCGCAGGATAAACTCAAACAGGCCGAAACCGAAGGCGAAGCACTGAAAAAAGAAAAAATGCTTCAGGCCAAAGAGAAATTCCTCCAGCTTAAACAGGAACACGAAAAAGCCGTTAACGAACGAAACAACCAGGTGCAGCAGGCCGAAAACCGCACCAAACAAAAAGAACAGCAGCTTAACCAGAAAATCGAGGAAAACAAACGCAAGGAAGCCGAACTCGAAAAGCAGCGCAAAAACGCCGAACACCAGATGGACCTCGCCAAACAGCGCGAGGAAGATGCCGCCAAACTCCATAAAAAACAGGTAGAGCAGCTCGAAACCATTGCCGGACTCTCGGCCGAACAGGCCAAAGCCCAGCTGGTAGAATCGCTCAAAGCCGAGGCACGAACCGATGCCATGTCGTTTATAAAAGACATCATGGACGAGGCCAAAATGACGGCCAACAAGGAAGCCAAACGCATCGTTATTCAAACCATTCAGCGCGTGGCCACCGAGCACGCGGTGGAAAACTCCGTTTCGGTTTTCCATATCGAAAACGACGAAATGAAAGGCCGTATCATTGGCCGCGAAGGCCGTAACATACGCGCCCTCGAAGCCGCCACCGGAATCGAAATTATTGTGGACGATACGCCCGAGGCCATCATCCTCTCCGGCTTCGACCCGGTGCGCCGCGAAATTGCGCGCCTCTCGCTTCACCAGCTTGTTACCGACGGACGCATTCACCCGGCCCGCATCGAAGAAGTGGTGGAAAAAGTACGCAAGCAGGTGGAAGACGAAATCATAGAAACCGGCAAGCGCACCACCATCGACCTCGGCATTCACGGTCTGCACCCCGAACTCATCCGCATGGTGGGCCGTATGAAATACCGCTCGTCTTACGGCCAGAACCTGCTCCAGCACTCGCGCGAAGTAGCCAACCTCTGCGCCATTATGGCCAGCGAACTCGGCCTCAACGCCAAAGCCGCCAAACGCGCCGGTTTGCTCCACGACATAGGCAAAGTGCCCGACGATGAGCCCGAATTGCCGCACGCCATCCTTGGCATGAAATTAGCCGAGAAATTCAAGGAAAAGCCCGACATCTGCAACGCCATAGGTGCTCACCACGACGAAATAGAAATGAACACGCTCATTGCACCCATCGTGCAGGTGTGCGATGCCATTTCAGGTGCCCGTCCCGGCGCACGCCGCGAAATTGTGGAGCAATACATCAAACGCCTCAAAGACCTCGAAGCACTCGCACAGTCGTACCAGGGCGTGGATAAAACCTACGCCATACAGGCCGGCCGCGAACTTCGCGTAATTGTGGCCAGCGAAAAAGTAAGCGACAAAGACGCCGAAAAATTAGCCGCCGACATCTCCATGAAAATTCAGAACGAGATGACCTACCCCGGCCAGGTAAAAGTAACCGTGATACGCGAAACCCGCGCCGTAGGCTATGCCAAATAAGCCGCACGCAGCATGAGCAGGCAGCGCACCATAATTGAAGCAGGCGGAAACCCCGCAGGCTATTGGAAAGACCTCTGGAACTACCGGGGGCTTTTCCGTTTTCTCGCCTGGCGCGATTTGCTCGTGCGCTACAAACAAACCGTAATCGGCATTGCCTGGGCCGTTATTCGTCCGCTGCTTACCATTGGCGTATTCACCTTCTTCGGGGCCATGTTTGATACCGCCACCGGAACCGTGCCGCGTGTGCTTTTGGTTACGGCCGCCACTTTGCCGTGGACGCTTTTCTCCTCGGCGCTGGGCGAGGCCAGCAATTCGCTTATTGCCAATTCCAATCTCATCACCAAAGTGTATTTCCCGCGCCTCATTGTGCCGCTCAGTACAATCATAGTGTGCTTTGTCGATTTTCTCATCGCCTTTGTCATACTCATTGCGCTGATGATTTATTACGGCCAGTGGCCCGGGCCCGAAATTTTTGCCCTGCCTGCATTTTTGCTGCTGGCCATACTCAGCGCCACCGGCGGTGGCTTGCTGCTTTCGGCACTCAATGTGAAGTACCGCGATTTCCGCTACATCGTGCCGTTTATTGTGCAGCTTGGGTTGTTTGTATCGCCCATTGCATTCAGCTCGTCGGAAATTTATGCCAGCCAGAAACTGCCGGAGTTTATCAAGTGGATTTATTCGCTTAACCCGATGGTGGCGGTAATTGACGGATTCCGCTGGAGTTTGTTTGGCGAGGCATTTCCGGTGTACTGGAACTCGGTGTATATTTCAATCGGAGTTACCGCATTGCTGCTCATTGGCGGTGTATGGTATTTCCGAAAAGTCGAACGCAGTTTTGCCGATGTGATCTGAGCCATGAGTTACACCGCCATTCAGGTCGAGCACCTCAGCAAACAATTTATCCTGCGCCAGCAGCAGGCACGCAATTACACCGCCCTGCGCGATGTACTTACCGACAAGGCCAAACGCCTCGTGGGCCGCGGCAGTGCAAGTACCGAACGCAGCACATTCTGGGCACTCGACGATGTGAATTTTACCATCGAATCAGGCGAGCGTGTGGGCATAATTGGCCGCAACGGTGCCGGGAAATCGACACTGCTTAAAGTACTCAGCCGCATTGTTACGCCCACCAAAGGCCGCGTTACACTCGAAGGACGCATTGCCAGCCTGCTCGAAGTAGGCACCGGCTTTCACCCCGAACTCAGCGGACGCGAAAACATTTACCTCAACGGCTCCATCCTCGGCATGACCAAGGCCGAAATAAAATCGCGTTTCGACGAAATTGTGGATTTTGCCGAAGTGGAAAAATTTCTCGACACGCCCGTTAAACGCTACTCCAGCGGAATGTACGTGCGTCTGGCCTTTGCCGTGGCCGCACACCTCGAGCCCGAAATACTTATTGTAGATGAAGTGCTGGCCGTGGGCGATGCCGCGTTCCAGAAAAAATGCCTCGGCAAAATGCGCGACATCAGCACACGCCACGGTCGCACCATTTTGTTTGTAAGCCACAACATGGGCGCCATACGCAACTTCTGCAACCGCACCATTTACCTCGAAAAAGGACAGGTAAAAGCCGACGGCGAAACAGAAAAAATACTGCCGCTTTATTTCGGTCTCGGCAATCAGATCGAACTCGAAGGATTTACCATTACCGCCAAACCCGAAGATGCCGGCGGCGAGTGGGTGAGAGGCACACGCATGAAAATTGAAATTGCCTGGGACAAACAACGCTATGCCCCCGGCTGGCATGTGGATGCAGTGTGCTACACCCTCGAAGGCGAAAAACTTTTTGCCCTGCAAAGCCACACCATTGCCGGTTTCAATTCCGACGATCCTTCGCACAACGGCATTGTGTTTATGGTAAACAACGCCGGTTTCATAGACCGCGACATACGCCTCGACATTGGCATACGCCGCACGGCAAACGAACCTTACCACACAGTAATCGAAAACGCCCTGCTGCTTACGCCCGGAAATAAATTCATTACACACAACCAGGTGCCCGATGTAATTCTGGTACCCGAAGCCACCGCCTATTCCGCCTCGTTTTGAAAAACACCACAGTTGTCGATCAGCAGTACTGGGATAGTTCCTACAGCGGGCTTTCGTTTTCGATGGTTCCGCCGCACGACGAATTGCGGAAATGGATGGAGGCCAATGTGCCGCGCACCGATTCAAAATCATGCATCGAAATAGGCTGTTTTCCCGGCCGCTACCTTGCCGTGCTGGGCACATTGGGTTACGAACTTCACGGCATAGACCTTACGCCGCGCGTAAATGAAATTGGGCAGTGGCTGCATTCGCAGGGCTACAAAACGGGCAGTTTCAGTCACGGCAATTTTCTCGAATACAATTCGCCCCGCAGCTACGACCTGGTTTGTTCGTTTGGCTTTATCGAACATTTTACCAACTGGGAAGAAGTATTGCAAAAACACATCGGCATGGTTGCACCCGGCGGAATGCTGGTAATTGAAACACCCAACTTCCGCGGATTTCTGCAAAACCTGCTTCACCGTTTTCTCGATAAGGAAAACTACAAACGCCATTATATTCCGGCCATGAATCCAAATCGCTGGAAAGAAATTGCCGAAGCTGCAGGCTTTGAAGTAAAGTACCACGGCTGGTTCGGACAATTTGAATTCTGGTCCGATTCGGCTCCGCCGGGATTTTTCGGGAAGGCGGCACTGAAAGTATTATCGTGGTGTATGCCGTTTCTGAAAAAACGAAAGCCAGGAACTGCTTCTCTGTCGCCGTATTGCGGAATAATAGCCGTGCGGAAACATTCGTAATATTAACCCTGTCTGAAAGCCATTTTAAAGTGGCACGATGACAAACCAAAGAATAAAAATGAGTTTATTCGGCAGGAAAAAATTCGAAAACCCGGCAAAAAATTCGCAGGGAGAATTTGAAGTGAACAACTGGATCACTTCCGAATTCATTGTACAGAAATTGGTTCCGGTGGTGGGAGTTCATCCCTTTCCGCTCGATGAACTTTCGCTCATGACAGCCACGGTATGCCGGTTTCGTCCCGAACTTATTTTTGAATGGGGAACCAACATCGGCAAATCGGCCCGCATTTTTCTGGAAATTGTAAATGCCTTCGAAATTCCTTCGCACATTCATTCCATCGATTTACCCGATGAGGTGTTTCATAACGAACACCCCAAAAACGATCGCGGAAAATTAGTGAGGGGCATGAAAGGCGTAACGCTGCATCAGGCCGACGGAGTAACACGGGCACTCGAAATAATTGCGCAACAGAAACCCGCCGGTAAACTGCTTTTTCTGGTTGATGGCGATCACAGTTACGAAAGCGTGTATAAAGAACTTGCCGCCATTCTCGATGCGCAACCTGATGCGGTGGTGCTGCTTCACGATACTTTTTATCAGGTGCCCGGCTCAAACTACAACACAGGCCCGCACGATGCAATTAAAGCCGTGCTTTCGGCGCGGGGCAATGCGTATAGAACCATTTCTACCCAGCTTGGTCTGCCCGGAATGACATTGGTGTATAAATAAACCGTTGCATAAAAAAGCATGATTATCGTAAAACTCATGGGTGGTCTGGGCAACCAGATGTTTCAATACGCAGCGGCACGATCGCTCGCATTGGAAAAAAACACATGGGTGTATCTCGATGCTTCGTTCCTTCTCGAAGATGCCAAAGGCCGCTGGACACAACGCGAATACGAACTCGGCATATTCAATATTCAGTACAAATTTGAACGCAGCGGAAGAATTAACTTCCTCCGTAAATTAGACACATCGCCCTACCGCCGCAAATTATCCGAACAAAAATGGTGGCCTTTCCCGTTCCGGCATTTTGCCGAACCTGATTCGAAATTCCATCCCGAAATATTTCATTCCCCAAAAAATACCTACCTGCACGGTTATTTCCAATCGGAAAAATATTTCGAAAAACACGCGGCCACCATTCGCCGCGATTTTGAATTTCTCGAACCACCCGACGAAAAGAATGCATCTGTGCTGGCGCATATCCGCTCAGTAAACGCAGTAAGTGTGCATGTGCGCCGGGGCGATTATGTGTCGCTTAAATCGGCCGGCGAATTTCATGGGCTGATGGGACAGGAATATTACCGTGCGGGTGCCGAACACATTGCCGGTAAAATGAACGGCGAAACTGAATTTTTTATTTTTTCCGATGAACCCGAATGGGTGAAAGCCAACCTGAAAGTGCCCGGCAAAGCCGTGTATGTAGATTGGAACAGCGGAAAAAAAGCGTATGAAGATATGCGGCTCATGAGCAACTGCAAACACCATATTATTGCCAACAGCAGTTTTAGCTGGTGGGGAGCATGGCTCAACGCATCGACAGAAAAAATAGTAGTGGCTCCCAAGCAATGGTTTGCCGGTTTGCAGGCACCAAACGATATTGTACCTCATTCATGGCTCAGGTTCTGAACATAGCGCATTGTGTGGAAAGCTACGCACCCGCCAAAGGCGGAATGCCCGAAGTGGTGCGGCAGCTTTCGGAACGTATGGCCGCAGCGGGGCATAAAGTCACTGTATTTACTTCGGCACATGCACAGCGTACTTCCAATGTGCTTAATGGTGTACACATAAATTGCTTTCATCTTTCGGGTAATGAGGTAAACGGAATAAAGGGAAATACCGGCGAATACCTCGAAGAACTCCGCCGCGGAAATTTTGATGTGGTGGTATTTTTTGCCGCGCAGCAATGGGCGTTCGACAGTGTGGCCGATGAACTTGATTCCATTCCCGGAAAAAAAGTATTTGTGCCCACGGGCTTTTCGCATTTTCACAACAGCGAATACCGGCAGTATTTCGAAAAGATGAAAACACGCATCGGGAAGTTTGATGCCAATGTGTTTTTGTCCGACAATTATGCCGACATCAATTTTGCGCGCCAACACAATGCCCGTGGCATACAACTTATTCCCAACGGTGCCGCCGAAGAAGAATTTGAAGCTCCGCAAACCTTTCACATCCGCCAAAAACTGGGCATTGCGCCCGATGCTTTGCTTTTGCTGCATGTTGGCTCCTACACCGGCATAAAAGGCCAGCGCGAGGCGATTGAGATTTTTATCCGCGCACGGCTTAAAAACGCCGTGTTGCTTCTCGCGGGCGATAAAAACCGTTATCTCAAACAGCAGTTGGCCCGGCATCCGCGTTTTTTAAAACTCAATTTGCTGCGTCTGCTTAAACGTAAACGCATCATCATTGCCGAACTCACGCGCGAAGAAACCGTGCAGGCATTCCGCGAAGCCGATTTGTTTCTTTTCCCGAGCAATGTGGAATGCTCGCCCATTGTGCTGTTTGAAAGCATGGCTGCCGGTGTGCCGTTTCTGGCTTCGGCCGCAGGCAATACCGAAGAAATTATTACGTGGAGCAAAGCCGGCTGGCTGCTTCCTTCCACACGCCGCACCAATGGCTGGGTTGACGTGAAACCCGACGAAAGCACCGCCCTGCTCGAAAAGCTGGCCGCCGACCGCACACTGCTCAAACAAACCGGTAAAGCCGGGCGCGAAGTATGGAAAGCGCGTTTTACCTGGGCGCACATAGCAGGGCAGTACACAGCATTGTATCAGCAACTTATCTCCGGCGCACAATGAGCAATCAATCGTCACCGGCCATTACCGTGCTGCTGCCTGTGTACAATTCCGGCGATCTGGTGGCGCAAACCATTGAAAGCATCCTCGCGCAAACATTTACCGATTTCGAACTGCTCATCATCAACGACGGCTCCACCGACCACAGCGCAAGCATTGTGGCGCAGTTTACCGACAGCCGCATCCGTTTTATACACAACGAAAAGAACATCGGTCTCATAGCCACGCTCAACAAGGGAGCCATACTTGCCCGCGGCCGTTACATAGCGCGCATGGATGCCGATGATATTGCCCTGCCGCAGCGTCTCGAAAAACAATCAGCCTTTCTCGATGCCAATCCGCAGGTTGCCGTGGCAGCCTCGTGGGTCGATTTCATAAACACCGACGGCGAAGTTACCGGCCAATGGGACACCGACCGCCACACGGTAACCGAAACCGACATACGCCGCATAATGCCCGGCACCAACTGCATTGCGCATCCTTCGGTAATGATCCGTACCGAAATAGTGCAGCAGTTTTTATACAGCGATGCACAAAAAGGCGCCGAAGATTACGACCTCTGGCTGCGCATGATGGCTGCCGGAAAACGCATTGCCAAACTGCCCGAAGTACTGCTGCATTACCGCATTCATCCCGCCAGCATTACCGTTCAGCTAAAAGCATCGGAGCCGGTAGAGAAGCGGTTGCTGCGCATCAAACGAAAATTTATGACGGCCGAAATTTTACGCGGACGTTTCAGCAAAATACTTTGGGCGGTGCTGTACAGTATGCTCCGCAATGCTGCCCGGCACATTATCAAAAACAAACTTCCCGCATGGCTGCGCGACCTGAAACGCATTTTTACCGAATCGCCGCTGCAATTGGCCTTTGAACGGCGGCGAATGGATTATATTCTTAGCCGATATACCGGCAATAAAATTTTCGTTTTCCCCTACACACACGTTGGCGGCGCCGAGCAGGTGCATGCCGATATTGTACGCGTTTTTACAGAGGAAAAGCCGGTGGTTATTTTTTCGGGTTTTTCGGAGAACGAAAAATTTCTCCACCTGTTTGAGCCACATGCGCAGGTACTGAATATTCCCGCGCTGCTCAATCATCCGTTTACACGCGCCCGCGCCCGCAGGGTGCTTTGCCATTGGTTTTCGAAAGCAGAAAAGCCTGTATTTTTTGGCAGCAACGCCGCATTTTTTTACGACATGCTGCCGCATCTTCCGCCGCACACGCGCAGCATCGACCTTATTCACGCCTTCAAATACCAGCCCGGCGGCAATACAGCGCATCAAAGCTATCTGCGTTACATGCCACGCATGGAGTCACGCATATTTGTGTCGGAAGCCGCACGCAAAGAGTTCGACACATTTTGCTTTCACCACAATATTCCCGCAGCCGAGCGCCACAAGCTGAAATTTATTTCCAACACCGCAGCCCGCGCATCTGAGCCGGTGAAAGCCGTTACCACGCCACTGCGCATACTTTTCGTAGGCCGCCACAGCCCCGAAAAACGTCTCACGCTTTTTCTGCAAATCGCCGCACAGCTTCACCGCAGCCATGCACCGCAGTTTGCATTTACGGTAGTAGGAGCCACCGCCCCCTCGCCCGAGTACAATTTTATTGACTTCAAAGGCGAACTCACCCGCGCCGCCGAGGTAGCCGCCCAATACGCCGCCGCCGACGTACTCGTACTCACGTCCTCTCGCGAAGGCTTCCCGATGGTCATAATGGAAGCCATGATGCACGGCGTACTCGTAGTAGCCACACCCGTAGGCGACATTCCAAACCGCTTAAGCAATGAATGCTGCGTGGTACTTTCATCACCCGAAGAAGAAATTGTAGTAAAAGAAACCGTTCAGGCCCTAATGAAAATGGCTGCCAATCCTGAAAAAACTACAGAACAAAAACACACCGCAAAAGCCTTTGCCGAAAAACAGTTCAGCGAAGAAAAGTTTGCAAAGGCGTATCAGCAATTGCTGAATGAAGCAAAAGAAAAGTAATTCCCTTCAAAAACAACAACGACAAACCCCATCCCGCGAGGTCTCTTTTGACCTCGCGGGATTCAGCACCAAACAAGTTGTTTTTGAAACCACCACAAATTCCAATCCGGCCATAAAACCAAAACTGAAATTCGGCCAATAAAACCCAAATTCAAATCAGGTATAAAACCCGAAAAATTCAAATCCGCTCCATAAAACCAAATTACCACCCTGTAGCAAACAAATTCATAGCCCCCTTCATCCCGCATTTGATATACTGATTATACGCCGCCGCCGCCCGCACCCGAATCTGCTCACCCGTTTCACGCGCAATCCACCCATCCACAGCCGCTTTCAGCGTATAAGCCTCCGGCCCCATAAGATTGGTCGTCCAAAGCAGAGGATATGCCTGCGCCGCTTTCAGGTGCGGCCTGAAATACGACCGTGCCGCGCAGCACAACAGTATAGTTTCGCGGCCGTTGTTCCCTGGTGCCGCCTGTATCGTATCGGTATCGAATTCCATGAGTCCGTTGTGCCCCACATAAGCTACCAATTGCGCATTGTTGAGATCCACCAACTGTGTATTGCCGTCTTTAAACGGCAGTGTAAGAGTATCATGCCATTTTCCGGCGGCGTTTTTCACAAATGCGGCGGTACAGTCTTTAATGCGTGCCCCGCGCCAGGCATCGGCTACCAGCACGGTGCCGCTGCGGCGGTGTTTCCAGGCGGCGCGTTCGAGAATGTGTGTGCGTGGGTTTTTCCATACGTGCAGCAGTTCCCAGTCTTCGCTTTTGGTGAAAAACGTGCGCACACCGTAGCCGCAGCCCCAGTAAAGGTTGTTGGCCGGGTCGTTGCCGTTGCCAATTTTTTTGGGCACGGGTACAATGCCCTGACTGTCGTTGTCGCACAGGGCTACGTGTACGTGTATGAGTTTGCGGCTGAGCTGCACACTGTCGGCCGGAGCCGGAAGTGGCGCCGCAGCAGGTGTTTGAACAGCCGTATGCGATTTATGCGCAGGCAAAACCTGAGAAGCCGGATTGCTGCACAGCAACAAAAGCAGGGCGGGGGAGAATAACCACAGTTTTTTCATGCCGGGGTGCGCATTTGTGATGTATTTTTGCACACTCTAATTTACGCAATGTCAAACACTCCACGGCTTCGTTCCAACTCCCTGCTGTACTTTTTTTTATCGCTGCTGTTCAGGTTTTCATACTTCGGTATTTTCCTTTTCGTGAAAGGGCTCAGCGGAATGCAGCATGTGGTGCTTCATTTGCTGCTGGCTTCTGCTTCGCTGGCAATGGGTTTTATGGCCCTGCGCATTTACAACAAAACCGTTACACGCGGTACTAATGCAGGCTGCCTGTATCATATTCTTTTACTGCTGAATATTGTGGGCGGCATTGGTGCCGTGTTTTTTGCGCTGGTACACCTGTTTCACCAGCAGGGTTCAGACGGTGAAATCATGCTATGGATTTTCTGAAGCAATTGGGCAGTTTTGTGGCCCCTGTGCTTCTGCGCAGCGAAACAGGCCATATTACCTCCACGCTGGAAGTGGTGTACGAAAACGGTCGTAAAATGCTTCACGCCCAAACGGTAAACTACTCGTTTGGTGCGTTGCACGATGTGTTCAGGGCCGCACTCAAAAAGGCCGGTGTGCCCCGGCAAAATCCCGCCACGGTGCTCATTCTCGGCTACGGTGCAGGCAGCATTGCCCAAATACTCACCTCTGAGTTTGGACTTACACCCCAAATTACCGGCGTGGATGCCGATGAAACGGTGCTCAAACTGGCCCGCGAAGAATTTAACGCCGACACGGTTCCCAACCAAACCCTGGTATGCGAACGGGCCGAAAATTTTCTCGCCACCCAAACCAATACCTACGACCTTATTTGTGTCGATCTCTTTGTAGAAGCCCACGTGCCGCCGCAATGCCAAACGCAAACTTTTGTGAATCTCCTTCATCAAAGCCTCAGCAAAAACGGAGTGTTGCTTTTTAACTTCATGCGGCATACCACTAACGGGCATTTATTTCTCCAGCAAAATCTTGCGCGTGTATTTACCCATACCGAACCTTTTGTGATGCATTTGGGCGAAGCCGATAATGTGGTGTGGATTTGCAGGAAGTAAGGATTGATGTATCCTCAGATCCGATGGTTTTTGCCAATGTTTGCAGTGATTAGGTACGCAAAAAATATCTTCGGGGAGAAAACAAACTCCTATGCGAATCATCAATTTTTTTATTGCCTGCATGGCAATTATTTCCTGCAACACTCCAAACCACAATAATCCAAACTTGTTTCCTCTTAGTAATCAACAGCCCACTTACGAACAAAAAGTAAGGTCGGTGGAGGAGGAAGAAAACGCAAATCCGCTCCGTTTTCTGGAAGTGGAGGTAAATTATAAACCTAATTTCTGGGGCGATAAATTAAAACTGGATGGTAAAATTACCAACACGGCTACTGTGGCAAATTATAAGGATGTAGCAGTTGAAATAGTTTTCTATACCAAAACCAAAACCCGCATTTCATCGAAGAAAATAACATTCTATGAATATGTGAATGCAGGGAAAAGTATATCATTTTTCAAAAAAATAGATTCTCCTTCAAACTGCCACAGAATTACTGCCGAGGTAATATCGGCCATACCCTACTAATCGAGCCGCATACGATACAAAAGGCGATTAACATCTTCATGCCTGTCGATATACAGAAAATAGGCATAACCATCGCGTATTATCATTTTGGTAATGAAGGGCATTTTCTCAATTTCAATATACTGCACGGGTGTGAAATAAACCGGATGGAGGAGAATAAGGGTGGTGATGTTGTTTCTTACCGCCGAGGTATAAATATTTCCGGTTATCTCATCGCGCCAGATAGTTCCGCTCCATCCGTTCACTTCGTTCAGTTGAAGCGTGGTACTATCGGTTACGGCGCATGAATCGTTGAAACGTAGGGCATTGTTTTCTTTGTATTTCATCACCCATACGGAGTTGTCACTTACCACCATTGGCGCATTAAGTTTTCGTATGTACGTTCTGTCCTGAGCGTCGAGGATAATTTCACTTCGAAATAAATCAATATTACTTTTTATCACACTTACCGGATATAAATATCCTTCCTGTCGGCGGCGTTTGCTGAGGAAATAGCGCATATCGTATTTCTCGCAGAAGTATTCCACGTTGGCCGTGTCGCAGGTGTAATAAAACTGTTTTGTTTCGCCCGATTCGGATACAAAGTAACGGCAGCGCAGTTCGTGGAAACTCCAGTACTGAAGGTACAAACGGCCTTCGTAAAACAATTTGCAGGGATAGAGATTGCGTTCTATTTCGGCGCGGGTGTTGGGGTAAATGAGGCGCAGTTTTTCGTAGTCGTAAAAAATCTGCCAGGCGCTGTCTTTGCCCAGCAAATGCACATTGCCCAAACAATCGCGGTAAAGTTCCTCCGCATTTTTGTTGAGCGCCAGTTTGCTTACCACTTTCCCGTTCAGGTCGCTGAGAATGAGTTGCGACGATAAACGTCCGGGACCGTGGGCAAGCAAGAGTAGAAAGTCGTCGTAAAATTCCACATCGGCGGCCATGAGCGACGAATCCTGCTGAATACATTTTATGGCGTTGGCCTCAATCACCACTTCGCCAAGCAGTTTTACATTGGGTGCCAGCAAATAGGTTTTCGAAGTGTCGGGCTCATTCACCACAAACTCGGTGGTGAGGTAGCCGAGCGAAGTAATGACTAATGTAATGGGAAACTGGCTGCATCGTACCTTGAAATTTCCCCCGGCATCGGTTAATGCGCCCTGCGTGGTGCCTTTTATGAGTACGCCTGCCCAGGGAATGGGTTCGCCGGTGCTTTTATCGCGTACAATGCCGCCTGCAAATGGCTGTGCCCGCATTTGCAAAACCGTAAGCATAACTCCGAAAAATAAGAGAAGCAGACGCATTTTTCAAAAGACGCGGCATGGGGGAAATTGCATAAACGAAATGAAAATTAAGCCACCCGGCGTACCACCAGTTGCGCCACGCCAATATTTACCACCTGCACTGCATCGCCCGACTCGATATAGCCGGTTTCGGCGGTGGCATCGTACATCTCACCGTCAATACTTACTTTGCCTGCGGGGCGGAGAATGGTTTCGGCCACACCAGTTTTGCCGGTGAGTGTGGTGGCCTGGGCTTTCATGCCGGTGCTTTCGTAGCCTTCGTCTGACTGTTGTTCGTTGCGCAATATAATGCGGCCAAACATTTTCGAGCCGAAAAACCGTTCGCCCACCCAGATTGATCCGAAAAGCGTGGTGAGCACCAGCATCAACACAATGAGCGCTACTTTAATAAATGCGCCCCAGTCGGGAAGTGCTATCGAAGAGCCGTCGGGCATGGTTCCGGTGAGGGCCAGCGAAAGTCCCGTAACCATGAGCACAATGCCCGATATACCGATAACGCCAAAACCGGGTATGGCCACCAGTTCTATTATAAGCAATATGACACCGGCTATGAACACCAGAATTTCCCAGTGCTGGGCCAGTCCTTCGAGATAAAGCGGCGCAAAGTAGAGCACCGCGGCCGATACAGCCACCACCAGCGGAAAGCCCACGCCCGGCGTTTGAAGTTCAAACCAGATGCCGCCAATAATAAGCATGATGAGCAAACCGCTCACCAAAGGCAACAGCAGAAAATCGATGATTTTGTCGAGCACGGTGGGCGTGTAGCTTACCACTTTGTACTCGGAGTAGCCGGCGCGCTGTAAAATGGAATTCATGGTGTTGCCTTCGGCCTCGCAGTATTTATTGGCAATGGCTTCGGCGGTGGTGAAACTGAGTACGCGGCCCGAATCGTTAATGCCTTCGATGCGTATGCGCGGGTCGTTCATGGCTTCGGCTATGCGCGGATTGCGGCCATTGGCTTCGGCGGTGGTGCGCAGCAGTGAGCGCATGTACGACTGATATTTTTCGGGAGCGGGTTTGCCGTTGGCATCTACCACGGTGGCGGCTCCTATGCTGGCTCCGCGGCTCATGTAAATACTGTCGCAGGCAATGGAAATAAGCGCCCCGGCCGAAGCGGCGTTGCGATCGACCCACACCATTACCGGGCGGTCGAAATCGAGAATGTGCTGGCGGATATTGTCGGCCGCATCGAGCGCACCGCCAAACGTATTCATGCGGATGAGCACACAGGCGGCGTTCATTTCGCGGGCCTGCCTGAAAGCAGCCTGCGTTTGCCTCCACGAAGGCGGACCTATTTCGTCGTTCAGTTCAAAGGTGTAAACTAATTTGGCCGGCTCGGCAGGAGCTCCGCCACCACCATCGGGCCCGCCGCCCGAAGGCGACATATCGGTATATTGAAACGGAATGCCAAACGGAAGCGCCATTTCAATAATGGGCACTGCACCGCCGCTTCCGTCGCCAATAGCCTCGCCAATGCCCGGCGCCATTCCGGAACCCGAACCGTCGTTGGTATTACATTCCGATTTGGTGACAATGTCTTCGTGGGTTCCGGTTATCTCACGGCCCTTACGTTTGGTATTGGCCGAAAGTATTTCGCTGCCGGTAATCAGCAAAAGCAAAACAAGCGAAAAACGGAAAATCGTTTTCATGCAAATAGTTACTTATCACGAAATTAAGCAATTATTATGAAAAACCGGAATAGATGGATAAACGGGTGTTTTGGGTTGATAATCGGATGATTTTGGAGAAAATCGTGCGGATGCTCCGCCGCAAGGTCAAAGTTTGCCCGAAACGCTGCGGTGAAACAGCATTAAATCAATCACATTGATGAATAAAACACCCTTATCGAAAAATTAGCCGTAGCTTGTAGTGATTCCATGTAGTCGGTGCCGGGGGGCTGTTTCGATTTCATCCTTTTCATTTCTTTTTTGCCTCATTTTTCCCGATAAAAATCGGGGGCTTTTAATCGTTGCCGCAAATGATTTTTAGTATATACTATTCAAACAGGAGATTGGGTTATGAAATATTTTCCGGGTTTATTATTTGCCGCTTTTTTTCTTACTGCATTTATCGGTCAATCGTGCAATAAAATTCAAACCAATGAATCGGCAAAAGGGCTAAAAATTATTGATGATTACCATAAAAAAGGCGATTCAATTATCTGGCAAAAAAACGATATAATTTTATTCCGCGAATCGGCTGCAGGTAGCATTAAAGCCAACAACCGCAAGGCTGCCGATTATTACAGCGGGCAGTTGCAAAAAGGAAGCAGGGCCGATACCGGGGCAAACATTCAGGTATTTATTCTCGAAGCAAAAAATGCGGCGCTGAAACTGCGAATGGACAGTTATGAAAATGAGGAAATGAAAGACTGGGACAGTTTTAAAAGCCGGTTTAATTCTGATATGGATCAAATAAACAAATCCTATCAACAAATCAAAGCCGATTCCATTAATTGATATAAACGATCAGCGTTTCAGTTTCGGATCAAACGCATCGCGCAGTCCGTCGCCAATAAGGTTATACACGGTTACGGTAATAAAAATGGCAATGCCCGGAAACAGCACCAGCCACCACGACTGGTAATGCGCCTGCCCCTGCGAAAGCATTTTGCCCCAGGTCACAATATCGGGCGGAATGCCAATGCCGAGAAACGATAAACTGCTTTCGGTAATAATGGCCGAGGCAATTCCAAAAGCAATTGACACCAGCGAAGGAGCCATACCATTTATGAGTGCGTGGCGGAGCATGATGCGGCCTTCTTTAAAGCCCATTGCTTCGGCCGCCTTGATGTAATCCATGCTGCGTATTTTCAGAAACTCGGCACGGGTAAAACGGGCAATGCCTGTCCACGAGGTAAGACCGATAATAACCAGCACATAAATAATGGAAGGCTCTTTGGCCAATGCCGAAATGGAAATGATGAGTATGAGCGTAGGCGTGGAGTTAAGAATTTCGATAAAGCGTGAGATGTAGGCATCAACCGGCACATTCACAATTTTGCCCAGAAAAGCGCCTCGGCTTATCCATTTGCCGAGATAATTGAAGGCCATAATTACCGCGGCAAACACCAGCAAACTCAGTAAAAGCTGTCCCAGAAAACTGCTGCCCGAGTTGTTAAGCGCATCGCGCAGCGCAAAACTCCGCACGCTGAACGCATAAAACCAGGCGGGAAAAATACTGAACACCGTAAGCCACAGCCGCGCCCGCGTAGTGCGCAAACGTTCGTTGCCAAAATAACCCGCCAGCGAACCCAGCAAAAGCCCCAGCATGGCCGCAATACTCATCGATAAAAGTCCGATGGTGAGCGACACCCGTGCGCCATGAATTAAACCGGCCGCCACATCTTCACCCAGCGAATTGGTGCCGAGGTAATGCTTGAAACGCCCCGGCATAAACAGTGTATCGCCATTGGCATCAATAAAACGCTGCGGATCGCCCGGGCCCACGTAGCGCATGTTGGCCTCGTCTGTGCGCCCCGGCGACCACGCAATGGGCGCCCACACCACCGACTCAAATTCCATGCGCTTCCAGTCGGCCAGTTCCAGTTCGAGCGACGTGGTTTGCCCGGTTTTAGGGTTGGTGAGCGAATAGTTTTTGGCAGAGGTAAACGCAGGCCAGTAAGTTTGGCCGCCGTATTTCATGTAAAGCGGCTTTTCGTTGGCCAGCACGGGAGCCAGCAAAGCAATAATAACCAGCAGCAGCATTACCCGCAGCGACCACAGCGCCGGCTTGTTTTTGCGAAACTGCTGCCACGCATGTGCGCGGAAACTGAATTCCTGATTCTGATTCTGGGCTATATGTTTTTTCCGGCGCAGCATTATTTCGAAGAATAAGTAATGCGCGGATCAACCACCGCATAAAGAATATCGGCCACCAGATAACCCACCAGCGTCATAAAGCCCGATAAGGTAAACACGCTTACAATCATCGGATAATCCTGAGTGCGTATGGCATCAAAAATTTCGCGGCCCATGCCGGGAATGCCAAACAGTACTTCCAGCACCACCGAGCCGCCAATGGCTGCCGGGAAAATGTTTGAAAACACAGTCACAATGGGCAGCAGCGCATTGCGCACAGCGTGTTTCCAGATCACCACACGCTCCGAAAGGCCTTTGGCCCGGGCAGTACGGATAAAATCCTGATGCACAATTTCGAGTGTCGATACGCGCATCTGACGGCTCAGAAACGCCAGCGAACTGTAGGTGTAGGTAATGAGCGGAAGAATAAGATAGGGCAGCGATATTCTGAATTTCTCGAAAAAGCCTGCGCCCTCGGGGTAGCCTTCCACTGGTTTTACGCCATTGGCCGGAAACAAATCAAACATTTCGGGATTGGCAAAAAGCAGCAGCAGCAAGGTGCCCATAAAAAACGAAGGCATCGAATACAGCATAAACAGCATTACCGACGAAAACCGGTCGAACAGCGAATCCTTGTGTGCCGCCGCATACACGCCTATCGGGATACTGATGAGATAAGCCAGTATCACCGAAATCAAAGTCATAAGCACCGACCACGGCACGGCCCGTTTAATGGTACGTGTTACCGATTGTTTGGTGCCGTATGAAATGCCAAAATCGCCGCGTATAATGCCTTCGGTATTCACTGCACCTTTGCCCGTGAGCCAGTTTCCGTCGCCAAAAATCCAGCGGTGGTACTGGTTGTTGCCGTAGAAATTAAGTGTGGGGATGTAGGTTTTCCACACACTTTTTTGCGTGCTCATTTGCGTAAATGCAGTGGTAGTTTCGCTGAGTCTGGTGCGGAATTCGTTGGTCCAGAATGCGGCGGCAGTGAGCTTTTTCAACTCCTCAAGCCTTGAACCGATTTGCACCGGATCGTCGGTAAACTGCAGCGACACGATTATTTCTACGCAGTTGTTGCGTTGCAGCAGGGCGTTTTCGGCCTCGCTCCGGCTTACGGTTGACGTATCGGGCAAAGGCACGGCGAGCACGGCTTTGCGCAATGCCTTCACGCTTTTCGACCAGGCCGAAATTTCGTTCCAGTTGCCATATCGGTTAATGAGCCTGTCGAGCGAGGCATACTCGGCCCGGTCGAACACCTTGTAAAGCGTATCGGGCGAGGCAAGGCTGCTTACTGTAATATAAAAGAGCGGAAGATCAAGGCCGAGTTTGTGACGCAGCACGGCCTTTTCACGTTCCACTCTTTCATTTTGTCCGTTGTCGCCGCCACCCTCGCTGCCCGAAAACAACGCATTCACCGGATCGCCCGGAGCATTCACACTTATCACAAACGCCAGCAGCGATATGATAAACAGCGTGGGAATGAAAACAATAATGCGTCGGAATATATACTTGAGCATTGCGGGGTGCAGGGTCGTTTACTGTCCGGTGGTGGCAGCCGTGCCGCTGCCGTTTATCAGTCGGAGGTTGCTCAGCCAGATGCCCGGCTTTTCGTAGTACATATCGTTGTTGTCGAAACGGCGGTGAATAACCACTTTGGCCACGTTCGAAAACAGGAACACGTAAGGCTGCTCGTCGTACACAATTTCCTGCAAACGCTTCTCCAGCACAAAGCGCGCCGAATCGTTGGTGGTGGAACGGATTTCGTCAATGAGCCTGTCTGATTCGGGTGTGCCGAAACCTACAAAGTTTGAACCCTTGTTGTTCCACGAGTCGCTGTGCCAGATCTGTTTGTAATCGTCGCGGTAAAACGAACCGTTCCATGCGGCCATTGCCATGTCAAAATCATGCTGTTCCATGAGTTCGTAGAAACGGTTGCTCTCCTGCTGGCGCGGCACCATTTCCACACCGGCTTTGCGCACATCGTCGCTCATCATTTTCACCACATCGGTAAAAATGGGGCTGCCGGTCATGTACATGAGTTCGAACGAGAACTTTACTTTCTTGCCATCCACCATTTTATCGCGGATGTTATCGCCATCGGTGTCTTTCCATCCTGCTTCATCAAGCAGTTTTTTCGCCTGCTCAATATCTTGTACTACGGGTTTGAGTTCTTTATTTACCACGTCTTTCTTGAGCGGCGAAACCATAGTGGCCATACGGCTCACCTTGCCCTCGAAGAATGTATTGTTGATTTTGTCCACAGGAATCAGTTTGGCCATTGCCTGACGCACTTTTTTATCTACAAAGAACGGCGGGCGGTTTACCGATTTGGGTTTCATGTTCATGCCGAGGTACTGATAATTGTAGTTGGGCATGAATTCAGAAGCATAGTTGCGGTTGAAATCGTCTTTCTTTCGCAGTGCCACAAGTCCGGGAGTACTGAGCCAGTATGAAGCATCGAGTTCCTGTTTCTGAAAAGCAAGTCCCACGGCAGTTTCATCAACCATTACCTGGTAAATTATTTTTTCGGGATAAGAGCGGTCGTATATGGTGGGAGAAGCGAGTTTCGAAGTCCAGTGATTGGGTTTTCGGGTAAGCTCAATCATCTGTTTATCCTGCCATACAGTTACTTTGTAAGCACCCAATCCGTTGAGGAAGTTGATATCACGTCCAAATTTGTTGTCGTTAAACTCTTTGGCCCATAATTCGAGGTCGGCGTGGGGAGTTTTGCCAAAATCGGGATTGGTGAGGTCTGAGATGGAGTATTTTCCAAGCACATTTCCTTTGTCGTGGAAACTATGTTGCATAATGGGCATATCGGCAAAAACCGCCACATTCTGGATGTATTTCTGCGACATGATAATGGTGAATTTGCGCGGGTTGGAAGGGTCCATGCGCATGTCGCGGATATACTCAAAATAGGGCTTTGCGAAGCCATTGTTGGTAAACTGGCAAAGCGATGCCTTGAGTGTGAAGAGTACATCTTCGGCGGTTAGTTTTTCGCCGTTGTCCCAGGTGGGTTCTTCGCGCAGTTCGTAGGTATATTCAAGCTCATCGGCCGATGTGACGGGAAGTTCCTTAATAAGATCGGGGCGCAGGGTAAGCCGTTCAAGATCGGTACCCACGAGGAAACGCTGGGTATAATCAATAACTGTGCGGCGCGCACCTGATTTTCCGTTGGTGGGATGGAGATTGTCGGGCTCGGCACGCCAGTGAAAAACCACGGTGTTTTTGGTTGACCAGTCTTTCTGCCACGGGGTGGGGTCGTGGTGAATGAAGGTAACTCCGGCTAATGCCGAATTGTCTTCCTTTTTACTGTCGTCCTTGAATTTGCCTTCGGGGTTGTCGCCGCAGGCAGTAAGCACCGCACTGGCTGCAAAAGCCAGGAAGGAGAGCGGAGCAAGGGATTTTTTCGACTGAAAGAACAGCATGGATGTGCGTTTTAGATGAATTTATGGGTTCAAATGCAGGTTCGATTGCAAATATAACTTCCACAGCCTTTGCCAACTGATTTTCGCAATAAAAAACGCACTTGAAAATATCATTTTTTGATAGCATGTTTAAAAAAAACTTTTTTATCTTTGCGCCGCCTCAATAGGTGAGGTGCCTGAGAGGCCGAAAGGACATGTTTGCTAAACATGCGTACGGGAAACTGTACCGAGGGTTCGAATCCCTCCCTCACCGCACAAAGATCCCGGACAACTCCGGGATTTTTTTATTTCACCGCTTCACAAAGCATCTTACCTTATCTTTTACCACGTTCATCCTGAACGGAGTTTCGCCCTTTATTTCCCCGTCAATATTGGTAATGAGCCGCTTTTCTGCCGATGAAACTTCCAGCGTATTCACCTGCATATAGTGAAGAATATCGGCTCCCACATGGGTGCCTTTAAATATTTTCGGGAAGAGTTTGAGGAGCTTCCAGAACGGACATGCTTCTACCAGCAGCACATCAAATTTTCCGTCGTTTAACTCGGCCTGCGGAGCCATCATCATGCCTTTGCCCGTGTAGCGGGTGTTACAGGCGAGTATAAATGAATAACGCCCTTCCCACTCACCGCTTTCGGTTTTGATGCGATAGTGCTGCACAGGATTTACCACCAATTTAATAAGCGAAGCTACGGTATAACGGCTTCCTCCCAGAAAACGCATTTTTTCGGCCAGCGCATTAATTTCGGTCACCAGTCCGCAGCCCAGAATATTAAACGACCAGAGCTTCCGGTTTTCATATTCCACACCGGCCATATCAATGTACGAAGTGCTGCCCGAAAATATACACTCCAATGTTTCATCCACCGTGGCGCAGCCAATGTCGAAATTGAACGCATTACCTGTGCCGCATGGAAAAAGCGCCACCGGAACCGGCAATGCATTGTGGCAACTGAAAGCCGCATTGATAAATTCGTGCATACTTCCATCACCGCCAATTACCCCGATAAATGAATAGGCCGAAAGATCGGTGGCTTTTACATGCGCATGCAATTCGTCAACCGAACGGCTTGTTTTTGATTCGCAGCCATAACCTTTCGCGGCCAGTTGCCGGGCTATATAACCTGCTGTTTTTTCACCGGATTTATTGCCGGAGTATGGGTTTATGAGCAGGAGTACTTTTTCAGTCATCCGGTAAATATCGTTGAAATATCTAAAGCGCGTATTAGCGTCATAATGGGTGGTAAAATCCGGAAAATCAAAACTTATTGAAATCACATTAAATCTGTAAAGCCGAATCATTTGTGCCGGTTTTCCGTATCTTTACTAAGCTCAACAAATAACTCAAACGCGATGACAATGAAAGCACCTGTTTTCTTCATTTTTGCCCTTTCGGCTTCTCTTGCTTTTTCGGCCTGTAAAAAAGATACTGTTCCTGATCCCGATCCCACCACAAACAATAACAGTGGCGGCAATAATAACAACAACAATACCTTAGGCGGCAACACCGTTCGCATCAGCCTCAAAAACATGGTGGGTAATGATTCCATGATTATCGGAAATGCCCCCATCCGTTATCAGAATGCGGCAGGCGATTCGTTCTCCATCCGCATGTACAAATACTACATCAGCAATGTCAAACTCACCGACAACAACGGCAACACCTGGTCTGAGCCCGACAGCTACCATTTTGTGGATGCCGCTTTTCCGGCCACCAATACCTTCGACATTACCGGAGTGCCCGCAGGAACTTATGTAAGCATGACATTCCTCATTGGTGTGGACAGTGCCCGCAACGTATCGGGCGTTCAGTCGGGCGCACTTGATCCGAGCAACGGCATGTTCTGGACCTGGAGCACAGGTTACATCATGGCCAAGCTCGAAGGTAAAGCCCCCAACTCGCCGGCAGCCGGCGATAATATTGTGTTTCACATTGGCGGTTTTTCCGGAGCCAACAGCGGTTTACGCTGGGCCACTCCTTCGTTTGGAGCCTCACAGGCTGTAGTTACTTCCACTACCGGCGCACAGATCAACATGAAGAGCGATGCCCTGAAATGGTTTACCGGCGGCACAAACATCAGCTTTGCCACCGTAAACAACATCATGAATCCGAACGCCAATTCGGTGGCCATTGCAAACAATTACGCCAGTATGTTTACCGTACTCAGCATTCAGTAATTCCGAAGCATCGGCAAAACGCCTAACGAAAAATTCTATGCAGTTGCTCAAACGCATTCGTCCGCTTTATGTTGTGGGCTTTTCGTTGCCCTTGCTTGCGGTGTTTGTACACAGTTGCTCCAAAGACCCGCAACTGGCCGCCGAGGTAAGCGATAATATCCGTTTCGAAGTCCCGCCGGGCTTTCCGCAGCCTGTGTATGACTTTTCAAACAACCCCGTATCAAAGGCAAGATTTGAACTGGGCCGCAAACTTTTCTACGAGCCGGCCCTCTCTCGCGATAATTCCACTTCCTGCGGAAGCTGCCACCAGCAGTTTGCCGCCTTTGCCCATTTCGAGCACGATTTCAGTCATGGCGTGGATGGCCTGCTTGGCACACGCAATGCACCCGGCATTTTCAACCTTGCCTGGCACACCAGCTTTATGCACGACGGCGGCATCAATCACCTCGAATCGCAGCCCATTGCGCCAATTACCAACCCGGTGGAGATGGACGAAACCATTTCCAACGTACTGCTTAAACTGCAGGCCCGCCCTGTATACCGCAGCATGTTTGCCGAAGCCTTTGGCAGCGACAGCATCACCACACAGCGTATGTCGCAGGCCATTGTGCAGTTTATGGGCCTCATGATTTCGGCCGATTCGAAGTACGACCGCTACCGCGCAGGCACCGCCACCCTTACGCCGCAGGAAACCGCCGGCTTGGCCACATTCCGCAGCAAATGCGCCTCGTGCCACACCGAACCGCTGTTTATGGACAATGGCTTCCACAACAACGGCCTGCCCATTGAACCCAGCATAAACGACAGCGGCCGTGCACACATCACCGGCCTCGCCGCCGACATGTACACCTTCAAAACGCCCTCGCTTCGCAACATCACACTCACATTCCCCTACATGCACGACGGCCGTTTCAGCACCCTGCAGGAATGCCTCGATCATTACACCACCGGCGTGGTAAACAGTCCCACGCTCGATCCGCTCATCGGCCCCTCCGGCATTCCGCTCACCGCCCAGGAAAAGGCTGATCTGCTGGCCTTCCTCGCCACACTTACCGACAATACATTCATTACCGATCCGCGGTTTAAGGAAGGACAATAACTCATGCTGTGGCGACTGACCTGCATACTCATCCTGTTTGCCGCCGTCGCCTGCAAAAAGGAAACCGGCACGCTGCCTCCCGGCGATGTGCGTTTGCACATTTCTGTAAAGCACCATAACATTCCCATTCCCCACGCCGTAATTTTCCGCAAAAACGGCACCGCCATTTTCCCCGGCCGCGACACCGCACTCTACGAAACCCGCTACGTAACCGACGCACAGGGCAAACTCATTCTCACCGACATTGGCAATGGCCAGCGTGATATGGTGCTCTACGCCAAAGGCATTGATCCTAATTGGGATTCTACTCAGACTACGCCGGTATGGGGGTATCAGCTTATGAGTTTTTATACGCGGCCCGGGTATGATTCGCTGGTGAATGTGTTAATTCCGGTAAGTGAATAAATCATCGGATTGCTTTAATGAAAATAATAGCTGTTGTTTTTGCGCTTGCATTCCTCGTTATAGCCTGCTCAGATTACGGCCGAATGCCCGGTACTGAAAGAATAGAGAAAAACTGTCTTATCAAACTACCTTCACAATATCAGGTAATTAAGGATGAATATGAAGGGTTGCAAGATTATACCGTACGATGTGATTTAAAATTCTCACCAAACTCTGCACGCGAATTTGCTAAAGCAATTCAATCATTTCCCAATTATAATCTGGCTGTTTTTGATTCGGTTAAATGGTGCGAAAACTGTTCTCCCTATCAGAAATCACCCCAGGGAGTTTGGTATCGAACTGCCAGAGGATTTCGATATTTCCGTGTAATAGATTTTGATAAAAATTGCAGGGTTGATTTTGATACGGTACGCAATCTGTTTTCATATACAGAAGAAACATTTTGATCCGAAGCTTGAGGCGTTGAGCCCCCGGCCACCAGCACTGTTGCGGGGCGCGATGATTCATGCCACGTCGGCACCGTTGCGGGGCGCGATGATTCATGCCACGTCGGCACCGTTGCCGGGCGCGATGGCTCGCGCCCCTGCTAATGTTTCATCACCTCCTCTGCATCCAACTCTCCTTCCTCTTCCTGCTCCCGCGCTATTTTCGCCTCTTCCACTTCCAGCAATGTTTTTCGTTTGAACCGCGCTTCTGCAATTCCGGCATCCAGTTCAAAACCCACCAGCAGCATCATGGAATTATAAAAGATAAACAGCAGAAACACAATGATAGAGCCGATAGAACCATACAGCGCATTGTACCTGCCGAAATTGTCGATAAACCACGCAAACAATACCGAAGTAAGAATGATAAGCACCGTGGCTAAAATGGTGCCCGGACTTACCAGCAGCTTATGCATACGCTGCGACGGGCCGTAGCGGTAGTAAATGCCAATTACCCCGATAAAAAACAAACCGATCATAAACCAGCGTCCGAGGATAATGAGGTTGCGGATAATGGTGTCGCGCTCTACAAATTTTTTCAGCAACAACTCACTGCCCACGATAAGACCTACCACGCCCACAATAAGTGCAGTAAGTACCAGCACCAGTGCCAGGGCAATGAGTTGCTGTTTCCAGGCCGGACGGCGCTGGCGGATGTGTATGCTGCGGTTGAAAGCGCCCATCATGGCTGTCATGCCGCCGGTGGAGAAATAGAGTGCGGCTACAAAACCAAACGAAAGCAAACCGGAGTTTTGGCGGCGAATAATGCCCTCAATGGTATCGTGCAGGGCCTTGAACGAATTTTCGGGAAGCAGTTGCTGGATGAGTTCGAAAAGACGATCCTGAAAATGGTCGATGGGAATGTAGGGGATGAGCGTAAACAGGAAAATGATACTGGGGAAAATGGCCAGAAAAAAATGGTAAGCCATGGAAGCCGCCCGCGTTTTAAGTCCGCCGCGATTGATGCCACTGAAGAAAAACATGGATACTTCGTACAGCGAAAGTCCGTCGAAACCGGGCAGGCTTACACGTTCGGCAAAGCGGTGAATGCTTTTGGCCAAAGGCGTGCGGCGGAGCTTTCTGACAATGGGGCGAATCATTGGCGCTGGGCTTTGAGGCTTAGGTCGAGGCTGCGGTAGCTGTGTGTGAGTGCGCCTACTGAGATGAAATCGACGCCTGTTTCGCCGTAAGCGCGAAGGGTTTGGGCGGTGATGCCTCCGGAGGCTTCGGTTTCTAAGGCTTTGTTTACGATTTCCACGCCCCGGCGCAAATCGTCCACGCCGAAATTGTCGAGCATGATGCGCTGTATGCCGCCTGCATCAAGGGCTTCGCGGAGTTCGTCGAAATTGCGGACTTCCACTTCGATGGCTAATTGCAGTTGTTTTTCGCGCAGGTAATTTTGCGCGGCGCGAATGGCTTTGGTAATGCCGCCGGCGTAGTCCACATGATTATCCTTAATCATAATCATGTCGAAAAGTCCGTAGCGGTGGTTGTGCCCGCCGCCAATGCGCACGGCCCATTTTTCGAAGTAGCGGAAATTGGGCGTGGTTTTGCGGGTGTCGAGCAGGCGCACGGGCAAATCGGCCACGAGCCGGGCCAGTTGCCAGGTGGTGGTGGCACAGCCGCTCATGCGTTGCATGGTGTTTAGCACTAAGCGTTCGGCGGTGAGAATGGAGCGGGCGGGGCCTTCTACGGTGAAGGCAATGTCGCCTTTGTTTATTTCCATGCCGTCGGCCAGCAGGCGGTGCATGGTAAGGCGGCTGTCAACCTGTTCGAAAATGATTTCGGCCACGTCCATGCCGGCCAATATGCCACTGTCTTTTACCAGCAGGCGGGCGCTGTTGGTGGCGGTTTCGGGGATGGTGGAGAGCGAAGTATGATCGCCGCCGCGCACATCTTCGTGCAGGGCGGCGGCGATAAATTCGTGCAGATACTTAAAATCGGGTGTTTCGGGCTGGTAGCCTGTGGTATTAGCCATCTGATGGTTCGATGCGGAGCTGTGTCACCGTCATTTTACCACCTGAAAGCTTGATAAGGTAATGCACACGGTATTTACCTGCGCCGGTTTCGAGCGTGCCAATGGCAAACTGCGAATCGTTTTTGAGCGCGCTTTTGTGTACTACCGTAAAGCCTTTTACCGGATGCTTGGCAAAGAAGTCTTTGAGAATCAACTCGGCCTGGGCCTTGCTGTACACATTTTCCTGCTCCAGCACTTTCAAGTCAACCATGTCTGCAAAATAAACCGATACGCTTCGGGCATTGCCACTGCGAAGGGCGGCGGCAATATCATCCAC
Organism: Bacteroidia bacterium; assembly: GCA_025454955.1. GTDB lineage: Bacteria > Bacteroidota > Bacteroidia > Palsa-965 > Palsa-965. The sequence continues at coordinate 32,641 of JALONL010000032.1, forward strand.
TACATCGGCCATTGCAAAGCCGGGAATGAGCATCATTAAAATGGCGAACCAGGTTTTCATGTGTAATTTACTGTTGTTCCTATCACAACTTGCAAGGATCAGGCCAAACCGGTGAAATGGGTAAATTCGGGTGTGGCTCTTGTTTATTGCAACCAAAGATAATCAAAGACCTGCTTCGGCCACCACTCCCTGCAACTGATTTATCAGTTAACTTTACCCAATTTCCCGCATGAAAATCACGCTGTTACAGATAGGTAAAACCGACGAGGCCTGGATAAAGGAAGCCACCGGCATTTATTCGGCCCGTTTGAAGCATTATACCCATTTCGACACCGCCGAAATCCCCGCCCTTAAACTTTCGGGCAAAATAAGCGAAGAGCAGCAGAAAGACGAGGAAGGAAAACTCATCCTCAAACGCCTGCAACCGTCAGATTATCTGGTGCTGCTCGACGAAAAAGGCAAGGAATTTTCTTCCGAAAAATTTGCCGCCTGGATAGGAAAGCATCAAACTGCCGGACAAAAACACCTTGTTTTTGTAATTGGCGGCCCGTTTGGTTTTTCGCCCGCCGTTTATGAACGGGCCAACGAAAAAATTGCCCTTTCGCAAATGACCTTTTCGCACCAGATGGTGCGCATATTTTTTACCGAACAGCTTTACCGCGGCTTTACTATTTTGCGCGGTGAAAAATACCACCATTCCTGATGTTTGAAGTAGAAACACTTTCGTACATCAAAACCATCCTGCCGTTTGAATGGCTCATGCTGGGGCTGTATCTGCTGGTTATTCTGGCAATCAGTTTCGGTATTCAGTACTTCAGAATCAGGAAAGAACCCATTTACCGGTATTACCTCGGCGGACTGGCGGCCAAACTGGGCAGTTCGGTGATATTTTGCATGATATACATTTACTATTATCATGGCGGCGATACGGTATCGTATTATGAAACGTCGAGAGCCATGACCAACCTGCTTTACACCCGGCCCGACGATTTTTTCCAGATGCTTTTCAGCAAGGGTTCCATTACCACCTACATGCTTTTTGACGACCGCACCGGTTTTCCGTGGCCGTATATGTTTTACGATGCCAAAACCTGCATGGTGGCCAAACTGCTGGTGCCGGTGCTCATGGTTTCTTTTAAAAGCTATCTCGTATCGAGTGTAATGCTGGCGTGGATTACCTATACCGGCGTGTGGCAGTTGTTTAAAATGTTTGTGCGTTATTTTCCCACTGCCGAAAAGCGTATGGCCATTGCGGCATTGTACATTCCTTCGGTGCTTTTCTGGGGTTCGGGTATTTTGAAAGATACATTTACGCTGGCGGCTGCCTGCTGGTTTATTGTATCGTTCAATTACTTCTTTATCGAGAAAAAGGTGCGTGTGCGGGCGCTCATTATTTTACTCATCAGTAGTTTTTTGCTGATATCCATTAAGCCCTACATTTTAATTGCGTTGCTTCCGGGTGGTATTGTGTGGATTTTTTACAACCGTATTGTGCGCATACGTATGCGCCTGCTGCGTTACTCGGCCATTCCGTTAATCTTTATTGCCGCTTTCGGACTTGGTGGCGGCGTGCTTAGTCTGGCGGGCGATTCGATGGGCAAGTTTGCCATAGATCGTGTGCTTGAAACGGCGGCGGTTACACAGAAAGATTTAAAGCAGAGTTACTATCAGGGTAATTCGTTTGATATTGGCGAGTATGATGCTTCGCTTGCCGGTGTGGGGGCAAAAGCGCCCCGCGCCATTGTGGCCGGACTGTATCAGCCTTTTTTGTGGGAAGCGAATAACGTGGTGATGCTTTTTTCGGCTCTGGAAAGCACGCTCTATCTCTTGTTTACACTCCTGATTTTGCGGCATCTGCTTATTGCGCCCAAGCGATTTTTCCGCACGCTATTCGGGCATCCGTTGCTGGTGTTTATGCTTTCCTATACCTTGTTTTTTGCGGCCATTGTGGGGCTTTCCACCTCAAACTTCGGGGCGCTGGTGCGGTTTAAAATTCCGTTTCTGCCTACGTTTACCTGTGTGCTGTTTGCGCTTGAGCATGTATTAACGTTGAGCAAACAGGCGGGTTTTTACCGCCGCAGGGAAGAATCGGTCAGCGAGCCGGTTTTACAAAAAAGCCTTTAAGCGTATCGCCGCTTCCGGTAAGGGTGAGCAGGCTGTTTACCATATTCTTCAGCCAGCGCATATAAAATCGCTTTTCAATTTTTTCGCGCAGCATTTCATCGGGCAGGAGATTGCCAGTTTCAATGGCTTTCCGGTAATCGCTTCTCGACTGCATGCTCATGCCGGTGGTAGTGAGTTTTTGTTTTACAAAACCTTTATCGGTGAGCAGGCGGGTAATTGTTTTTGGGGTGTAATAGCTGAGATGTTCGGGATAATCGATAATCCTCCAGTTTCCTTTGAGGCGGCGGCGGCTGAGCGAATTGAAATTGGGTGTGGTAAAATAAATGAGCCCGCCGGGACGCAACAACGAAAATGCGCGCTCCGCAAATTGAGGGCCGTTGTTGATGTGCTCAATTACCTCGAAAGTGGTAATCACATCAAACTCCATATCCACAGGCACATCGTGAATGGTTCCCTGAAACATGGTAATTCCTTTGGCGCGGCAAATGTCCACCGCATCAGTGGTAAACTCGGTACCATATACTTCCCAGCCCTGTGCTTTGGCTGTTTCGAGGAAATAGCCGTCGCCGCAGCCTACATCAAGCAGTTTGTTGTGTTTGCGCAGTGGGGCAAGCTGTGCGAGAAGTTCGAGGTAGCGTTTGCGGGTTATGTCGGAAAATGTGTTGTTGCGGCGGTAGCTGTTGTAATGTGTGCTTAGTTCTTCGGGAGTGGGAATGGCTGCTGCAAATACAAAACTGCAATTCCCACAACGGCACAGCGAGGCGTGTGTATATGAATTGCCCAGAGGCCTGAAACCGGCACTCTGGCAAAGCGGGCATGATGTAAGGTGGTTTGTCAATATAAAAGTATAATCAGAAAATTACCGGAGCGGTTTACACCGCCATTTTACCGGCAAGGCGGCATTCCCATTGCCAGGCGCTGTGCATCATTTCTTCGATGCTGCGCAGCGGTTTCCATTGCAGTATTTCCAGTGCCTTGCGGCTGTCGGAGTAAATGGCAGTTACATCGCCGGCGCGGCGGGGCGCAATGGTATAGGTGAGTTTCTGATGGCTTACTTTTTCGAAAGTTTCAATGGCTTCGAGCACGGTTACACCACTGCCGCTGCCCAGATTGAATACGTCGTAAGCAGGAGCCTGCGGCGTATTCATGAGGTGGTTTAAGGCCAGTACATGCGCCTCGGCAATGTCGCACACATGTATGTAATCGCGTATGCAGGTGCCGTCGCGCGTGGGGTAATCGTTGCCGAACACTTTCATTTCGGCGATTTTGCCGATGGCTGTTTGCGTAATCATGGGCACCAGATTGTTGGGCCGTTGGTTGGGCAGTTCGCCAAGCAGTCCGCCGGGCCATGCACCTACCGGATTGAAATAACGCAACGCCACCGATTTAAGCGCAGTACCCGAAGCGGCGAAGTCGCTAAGCACACGTTCGCCAAGTACTTTGGTATAGGCGTAGGGTGATTCGGCTGTGGCGGGCGTGGTGTTTTCGTTTACCGGCAGCGTGCTGATGTTGCCATATATAGAGCACGAGGAAGAAAAAATAAATTGCTTCACTCCGTGCGCGGCACCTGCCTCCAGCACGTTGAGCAACGAATTCATATTGTTGCGGTAGTATTCAACAGGCTTATGCACCGATTCGGGCACCGATTTGTACGCCGCAAAATGAATAATGCCGGTAATGCCCGGATAGTTCCGGAACAATTCTTCCACCTGCGCTGCATCGGCCAGATCGGCCTGAAGGTACTCCGGTTTTTTACCTGTAGCCTGTTCAATGCGGCTGTAAGTATCGGGTGTGGAATTGGAATAATTATCCACCGAAAGAATCCGGTAATTGGTAGTACTGAGCAGAGCCGCCACAGTGTGCGAACCAATGTAGCCGGCTCCTCCGGTAACTAAAATAAACGGTGTGTGGTGCATGCACTGCAAAATTAATCGTTCGCATAGATATCGCGGTAGATATTATGGGCTAAAGCCATATTTCGCGTTTGGTATGCGAACTGTTTTATACGAGAATGCAGCTCCTGAGGTTTGTGAAGCAGCGATGAAATTTTTTCGGCCGCAATTTGAAACTCCGCATTTTCCATGCGTGTAAGTACGGCACCCATTTCGTGTTGCGCAATAAGGTCTGAATCGTCGGAAATATTGGCGGCCAGCACTACGGGTAATCCGCAGGCCCAGTATTCGCTGTTTTTTATCGAGGTTCCGTGCCTGCGCGAAGGAACCGGGCGGCAGGGATTGAATGCAAAATCGGCGGCATTCATCCATTCAAAAACATCTTTGTGAGGCACGAAGCGCACAGTCATTTGTGCGGCAGGAAAAGCGGCGGCAGCGGCCAATTGGTGCAAACGGCTTTCGGGCGTGGGCGAAAGCAGCAGGGCATGAAATTTTTGGCCCCAGTGTGTGGCGCAGGCGGCAAAAAACTCAAACACTTCCTGTTCGTAGTAAAGCCCGCCCGTTTTGCCGGCCATTACGCATACCACTTTGTCGTCAAGACCATGCTGCTGCCTGAAGGCAAGACGTTGGGCCGAAGTAAAGGCCGGAAGTTTTTCGAAATCAATCAATGCCGGTTTAATATAAAACGGCTTTTGGGGCATGGCATATTTTTCGGCCGAATAGGCTTTCATACTTTGCGTAAGTGCAATAATGGCGCGGGCGCGGTGCGCGAGTTTTTTTTCCCACGCAAACAGGGTGCGGAATGCACGGCCATTTGCCGGCCATTCGCCGGTTTCCACCATCGGTTCGGCATGAGGCTCGAAACTGTCGGCCACCAGCGGTTTGCCTGTGGTGCGCGAAAGCATTACACCAATCATTCCGGCCGGTGTACACCAGGTGTGAATGCCTTTTACGCCGCTGCTCACCACAAGCCACCACAGCCGCAGCAGTTTAAACGCCCAACCCGCCGCCGCCGCCATCCCGAAGGGCTGGTAGCGCAAAAACACCGGCACAATGCCTTCGGTGGCTAATTGTTTTTTTATGGCGGCACGTTCATCGGCACTCAGCGGCAATTGTGGCTGTTCGAGTGTCACAAGGTAAATTTTGCCCGTGCAATATTGTTTCATTACCCGCACATAGGGCAGGGTGTAGGTTTGCACCAGCGCATCGCGGTAACTCCAGTAAGTAAGTACGAGGAGATTGCCTTTCATTACCTGCCAAATTTACGCAACAACACCATGAACGAAGGCGGCCACACCAGCACGGCCTTTAGCATAAACCGCAAAGCCCGTGGTTTGTTACCGCCGTTTTTCCACCAGCTTCCGGCCAGAATAAGATACAGTTGTGCAAAGCATTGCCGCTTAAACTTCTCGCTGCCGAAAGCATTACGTGACGCGGCTTTACGGTACACCTGTATATGGTCGCTTTCCATGCGTGCTATGTGGCGGTGCATGTTGTTTGGATGCAGGCGGTAGAGGCTCAGCACTTCGTGGTGCATTACAAATTCGCCCAGTTCGGCCAGGCGGAAAAATATATCCTGATCGGCAGCCGTGCTGAGCTGCACATCAAATCCGTTTACTTTTTCAATGGCTTCGCGCCTCACCAGTATGCTGCTGGGGCCGGGCACTACGGTGCTTTTCCAGCTTAGCAGTTCGTGCAATACACGCCCGCTTTTGCCTGCATTTATTACGCCGGTGCGGCGAGAGTCGGCTTCAATATTTTCTACCGGCGCATGAGCCAGCACAGCCTGCGTATTTGTATGAAGCAGATTTACCTTGTGCAGCAAATTATCGGGCAGCCACACATCGTCGGCATCGAGAAACGCAACAAAACTTCCCTTGGCCCGCGCAAAACCCGCATTACGCGCCGCCGAAACGCCCGAGTTTTTTATGCTCACACATTGCACACGCGTATCGCGGCAATAGCTTTGCGCCAGGCGCAGCGTATCGTCGGTAGATCCGTCGTCAATTACAATTACCTCAAACTCCGCAAACGATTGCGCCAGCACCGATTCAATGGTTTCGGCCAGAAACGCCGACGCATTGTAAGCCGGAATAATTACCGACACCTCCACGCGTGTTGTATGTTCCGGCTGCTGCATGGTTATTGCAAATTGGTGCCGCGCAGGTAAAGCTTTTCGAGCGCATTTACATGAGTGCGTATCGTAAACGCCGGATCCACATCGCGCCTTGCCTGTGCGGTAAGTGCAGCGCAATGTGTTTTATCGAGCAGCAGCGTTTTTACTGCTTCGGCAATGGCAATGCTGTTTTTATACGGCACCACGCTGGCGTTTACTCCGTGTCTGATATAATCGTGCGCAATGCCCGAAAGTGTAACCACACAGGGCACACCCGATGCCATCGCCTCCACATAAATCTGTCCGAATGCTTCCGAGCGCCCGTCAATGGGCACATGCACAAACACATCGAACAGGCGGTAAAGTGCAAAAATGCGGCTCTCGAACTTTATTTCCGTGTATGAATTTTCGGGAAGCTGACGGAGCATTTGCCGGAGTTCTTTCCAGTAAGGCCCGTCGGCATTGGCCAGCACGAGGTGAGCCTGGGGAAAGTCTTTGCGCAGTTGTGCAAATGCGTCGATGGTATATTGTATGCCTTTCCAGTGCATGTAGCGCGAAATTACGCCCACCACCTGCGCCGGTTTTCCCTGCGGGAAATAATGTTGTTTGAGTTCATTCACCGCCGCATCGTTTACCTCTTCAAACTCATTGAGCCTGAAACCGTGATGAAGCACCGTAATTTTTCTTTCGGGCACCTGTTCCAGTTCCATCAGAATTTTCTTTACCGAATCGGTAATGGCAATTACATCGGTGGCGAGGCGGTTGGTGAGTTTGTCGTACTTCACCCCGTTGGGGTAGTAGTCGTGATGCACGGTGGCATCGTGGCGCGTGTGTATGCGCCGGGGCACAAAGGCCATGCGTGCGGCTATTTGTCCGGCCACACCGGCTTCGAAGAGGTGTGTGTGTACAATTGCCGGCTTTTCGCGGCGCAGAATGCGCACCATGCCAAAGATGGCGGAAAGGATATTTTTTTTACTGCGGTAATTTATGCGGTAAACCCGCAGCCCTTTTTGGCGGAGATTTTTTTCAAACTCGGTTTCTTCGTGGTGCAATAAAATATATACCTGCGAAAATTTTTCGGGCGAAAGTTCTTCGGCCACCCATTCGAAAATGTTGGCTTTATGCACCAGCGAAATGATGTAGCAGACTTTAAGCGGCATGAGGAGTAAAACTTAAAGCTGCCAGTGTGGAGCCGTAAATGCGGTAACGGAGTTTTTGGGGCAATGCCTGAAACAGCGATGAATTTTCGACAAACCTCACCATCCATTTTCTGCGCAGCAGCGAGTAGGCCAGACGTTTCAGCCATTGCGACGAGGCCGGCGGTTGCTGTATGCGGAAGTGCGACTGATATTCGGGGTATTTTTCAAGCACTTTAAGCGTGTTTAACTGATACGAGCGTTGGCGCCGGGCAAAATACGTGAGCGAAAATTCGTCGTTGTGCACCGTGCGTATGTCTTTGTGATAATACACCGGAATGCCTTTGCGCAATGCGCGCAGACCTATTTCAAAATCCTGACAGTCGCGCAGCGATTCGTCGAAAGGCCCCAGTTTTTGGAAGGTTTCAAATTCAAACGACATGTTGGCGGCCGAAATGGTAAAGCAATCGGGGCTTAGTGCAATGAGTCCGTTGCGGTTGCCGAATGCATTGCGGCTCCACATTTCTTCCATGTAAACTTTGTACGCATCGAGCGGGCGCGAGTGAGCAGTAAGCGCCGTTTCGGCGGTTCCCGATAAAAGGCTGCCGGGGTATTTTTCGTGGTGCGCTTTGTGAAGTTCCACATGATTTTCGCGCACAATAATATCGTCGTCGAGTAAGAGTATGAGTCCGCCACCGGCTTGTGCAATGCCTGTATTGGTGGCACCGGCAATGCCTTTGTTGGGCTGATGGATAATTTGAATATCCAGCGTGCTGCGTGCGGCAAGTTCGTTATAAAGGTTTTGTTGTTCGGGTGTGGAACCGTCGTTCACCACAATCACCCTGAAACCGCTTACGGTTTGTTTTTCCAATGCGGCAAGTCCCGTACTGAGTTTGGCAGCACGGTTGCGGGAGGGTATGATAATAGCGACGCTCACAAAGTGATTGTAAATATACTTACTCAGATGTTATGCGGCAGTAAAAACTACGAGAATATCAGAACCTGCAGTGCGGCCTTTAATTTTTTCGCGGCGCCACATATTTTTAATCACTTTATAAGAAACCATCGGATGGAGCAACATTCTTCCCATCATTTCCAAACTGCTTCCTTTGCGGTTTTCGCCATACACGGCAAACGAAAATGCGCTGCGTATCATGCTCGTGAAACTGGCATGTTGGAAGTTGATGAGTTCTGCTTTTGTGCCTGTTTCCGCCGCCAGCCGCAGGTACGATTTTTCGTTGAGACGGAGCAGGTGGTGGGGCGGATGGTTGAGCGGATGGAACCAGTACATTTCGCTTACCTGCGGCGAGTAGGGTGTGGCAATGTAAAGTTTACCGCCCGGTGCCAGCAGTTTCATGGAGTGGCGGATAAACGCCAGCGGATCGTCCACATGCTCTAAGCAATGAAAAGCCGTAATGGCCTGAAACGGCCCGCCGCCAAAGGTTTCTATGCGGCTGTTGGTTACATTCAGTCCTTTTTCGCGGCAGCGCGTCACGCTGGCTTCGGTGGTGTCTATTCCTTCGAGTGCGGTGTGCTGACGTTTGCGCATGAGCACCAGAAAATCGCCTTCGCCGCAGCCAATGTCGAGTATGTTTTTGTGTGCCTGGGGTGCGCCAATGAGGTCGGCCACCACATCGTACTCGGGGCGGTAGTCGCTGTAATAGCCGGGTTGTTTTACTAAGGCGTGGTAAAAGGCATCGTTTCCGGGCAGCATGGGTTCGGGGAATACGAGTGTGCAGGCCGGGCAGCGGTGCATGGTGTAATCGGTGGGAACTATGGCCTGGTCGAAGCGCGTATTAAAAAAGCGGTTGAGCGCCGAAAGTATTTTATCGCGGCCGAGCGTATAAACCGGCTCCGCTGCCGAGCGGCAGATGGGGCATGAGGGCTTTGTATGTGTCATTGGCTAAGGCGCATGAACTTACGTAAAATATCGCCAGCCAGCTTCCAGAGCTGCCGGTTTTTGTAGCGATGCACAAAGGCTACCGAACGATAGCCGAGTTGTGCGGGGAAAATATCGCCCCGGTTGATATTAAAATGTGCGGGTTTAATCCTGAACTGCGTGGCATCGGCCAGCACGGTATAACTGTTTTTGTGCATGGCCAGCGAAAAAATGGCCTGATCGTGGCGGTGATCGATAAAGTCGGGCAGGTTTTCAATGCCCGGTGCGTTGGGGGCATCGGTAATGAGTTCGCGCAGGGTGGCGTAGTGCATTACTTCTTCGAGAAAAGCCAGCGTGCGGGCATTTCGTTCGAAAATCATGAAGTTGGCGTGTATCTGCGGGGCATCGTAATAGCGTGGCTCGTCGCAGTGCATGGCCAGCAGCAAATCGCGTTTGGTGTATTCGCTTACTTTTTTGGCGTTGTAAAACAGGCCAAGTCCGCCGTTTTCGCGCACATGTTTTATTACTTCGCCGGGCTTTTTCCAGAGCAGCACGGCCGAGTCGGCATAGATAAGAATATCGCCTTCGGCAAGCTGTTTGAGGGTTTCGAGTATGTAATACGGCTTCCAGAGCCAGTAACCACCGCCACGGGGCTGATCGAGTATGTGGCGGTATTGCGCATAAAATGCCGTTTGCTCCAAATCCTTCCGCGTTTTGCTGAGGCAGCGATTCACTCCGCAAAGCCGCGCCGAAAGGCAAAGCAGCCGCTGGCTGAGCCTGAAACTGGGTGTGGAATAGGAGAGAAGTACGGTGGCCATTTGCTTGTGCAAATATCATGAAATACTTGAAGCAAAAAACGCATCTTCTGTTTATTAAAACAATTATAATAAATAAACAGATTTACCCGATTTTGTTTAAATCTGTCAATTTTCAGAAAACCGGAGGCAGGGAGATTTTTTTAGGTTTTGAGCCGCTGAAATGATGGTTTTTTGTTAAAAGTTAAATATCAATCAATTAATTACTACACCATCAACAAATTTATTGTCTGTAAATTTTGGCCATTTTTAAAAACGTTAAAATGCAGTAAATCAGAAAATTATCAAGTTATCAACAGGGCAATCCTATAAAAATTCCGGCGAAAATTTCTCTTGACAACGGGTTTTTGAGGCACGAACTTGTAAGGGAAGAGTAAAAGATTTTGCGCCCCGGTGCGCAAAAAAGTAATTGATAACAAGTAATAACCCTGTTTCAAAAATTTTCTGCAAGATGTATGTACATGAGCATCCCTCCAATTCGCCGTTTTTGTATGAGGCCGAAGGACGTTTAACCCGGGAAGGTGTGGCTTACAATGCCGCCGTAATTGATGCCGAGCTTCAATGGCTTCGTGAAATTATCCGGCTTCGTTTTCCCGAAATCAATGGTTATACAGGTTTTAACGGCGACCATATTGATTTGCCCGAGCCGCCCCTGGTGACCGATGCGCGCGGGCCTTACAGTGCGCTCATTCAGTTTTACGGACTGAGTGCGGCCGAACGTTTCCTGCTCATTTTCACACTCGCACCGAGGCTCGATCAGCGGGTGCAGATTCCGCTTTACATGGCGGCCGTGTCGGGCATACGCGAAGTGATTCAGGGGGCAGCCGGATTTGTGAAGCACGACATCGACCGCTTCATTGGCACGTTTGGCTCGGTTATTCATTTGCTGGCCGGTCATCAGAGCGCGAAGAAACTCAGTCTCGAACGCCTGCTGCTGCACGATTCTCAGTTGCTCATCCAGCAAATCATCGAGCCGCAGGAATACAGCGAAAAAAGTCCGGCACTCATTCCCTCCGAACGCCTTCCGCGCCTGGCCGAAGAGTACGCCGCATTCCTGCTGCACGGACAGCCGCCACGTCCCGATTTTGGCGAGAATTTCCCCGCCAAACTCGTAAGCACCAATCTCGACTGGCATCACCTCGTGGTGCAGAAAGCCACGCGCGACGAAGTAAACTGGGCCATGCAGTGGGTAAGTCACGGCAGGCAGTTTACACAACGTGCCGGCAACAAAGTGAACAAGAGTTTTCCCATTCTCTTCTCGGGCCCTCCCGGCACGGGCAAATCGCTCACGGCAAAACTCATAGGCAAGCAGTTTGGCAAACTCGTGTTCCGCATCGACCTCTCCATGATGGTGAGCAAATACATCGGCGAAACCGAAAAGAACCTCGCCCGTCTTTTCGACCGCGCACAGGGCAAAGACTGGATTCTGTTCTTCGACGAGGCCGATTCGCTCTTCAGCAAACGCACCCAGGTAAACGACTCGCACGATAAATGGGCCAACCTCGAAACCAGTTACCTCCTGCAACGCATCGAAGAATACGACGGTCTCTGCATCCTCGCCACCAACCTGCGCGACAATATTGATGCCGCCATGTTGCGCCGTTTCCAGTACACCATTCACTTCCCGCGCCCCACGCAGGAACTCCGCGAACAACTCTGGAAAACCCTGCTGCCCGACGGCTATGAGTTCGACGTACTCGACTTCCGCAAACTCTGCGTGCAGGACTTAACCGGTGCCAACATTGCCAACGTCCTCAACCACGCCTGCCTCGCCGCCGAAGCCGACGGACGAACGGTGTTGAAGAACTCCGAAATTGTACAGTTTATGGCGCTGGAGTTAATGAAGGAAAACCGCACACTGAAATCGACCGATCATATTAAGTAATTGCATTTACCCCAAAGCATAACTCCATGCGCCGCTACCAGTTTGCCCACGACGAAGACGATTTAAACAACCCCGGCCTGCGCCGCCGTTCCGGCGACGAAGATGAACACCGCAAGTTTGACGAAACCATGCGGGGTTTTATTAATGTAATCACCTGGCCCATGGTGAGGAATTTTATGAAGAACGGGTATCGTATTGAGTATTCGTTGTATCGTAAAATTATGAGGTGGGGTACGGAGGAGCATAAGCTGGAGGTGGAGAATTATGTGAAGACGCAGCCGGGGGGCGGGTATGGGGTGAGTGGGGCGAAAATTTTTGCTACTGTTGAGTCTGCCATCGAGTTTACGAAAGATGGGAAAGAGAAAAATGTGACTGATCCGCCTAAGGGGGGAAGTACTGTTGTACAGCCGCCGTTAAATACTGATTATGTGGAGTATGGGCCGGTACCTTTATTGGGTGTCAACGAAAATAAACAGGAAGAATACAAGCCTGTAGAAGTTGAATACTCATACACAGTATTTGAAGAGGATACGCTGGAAGAAGAACGGAAGAAGATAATCATCAAAGAACCACTCAATGAAAGTCAGAAAGAATTATTTCAATGGGATTTGGCGGAGTCGATAATGCGTGAGGTGAATCAGCCGGGCACCAAAAACTACAGTGAAAAAGAGTTTCAGATTTTTGTGCGACGTTCACTCAAAGAAGGATGGATGCCCGGAAAAACACCTGTGCCCAATGCCCGCAAACCGCGTATTGTGGGTATGCGGGGCGATATTCCGAAAATTGAAGCACTTAACTACGATGAAGCATTTTTATTTGCCCGCACCGCAACGCCACCGTATCAGAAATTTGATGCGATGTACATTATTCAGGGCTGGGAAATATTGAAAAATTCAGGTATTGAACTTTCTTCGCGTGAAGGCGGATTAAACAGAAGAAACTACGAACTCAGGGCAGAACGCGGGGAGATAATGCCTTATGAATTATTCTATAATATTACAAACGATGAAACTAATTTCAAAAAACTAAAAATTTATCCCAACCATAAATCAAAACTTCAGAGTGATGAGTTTGTGGCGTTGGTGAGAGGAACACAATCTGCACTCGGATTCCCTGCCGACGGTATTCTTACAGATGAATTACTATCTGCTGCAAGGGAAAAAGAAAGTGTATATATTGCCAAACGCGAAATAAGAAGTAAGAAAGATACGCTTCCTGTATTTATTGCAAAACTCTACTACATTTCGGGCGATCTTACGCTCTACAAAAAAGCCATACAGGAAGCATCTTTATCGAAAGAAATCCGGACTAATCAACATTTAAAAGCACTAGCCAGCTCGGCTGGTGAAATTTTATTTTTCAATAATAATTCAATAAAAACACCTGTTTATCCCGGAGATGATTTTTACAGAGCGGTTGACAACTGGGAAGATCAGTTTAAAGGCGATGAAAGGGCGATGGATTTGCATAGGATAAGAACCCTTGCCCAGCTCGAATATCAGAAAACCCAATTCAAACGCCAGCAACTGGAAACCGAAATAAACAAATTAGAATCTGAACTGGGTAATCCTTACCGGAAAAAAAGTGAAATTCAAGGTATTAATGGTACTGTTGATATAAATGACTGGAGCCTGAAGTCTCAAATTGATGGTAAAAAAGAGGAACTGAAAAAATTGCAGTATCAAAATCTTGCTTATCAGTTCAACGACAGAGAAACATTTTCAAAGAGTCAGGGCTTTCATTCCAACCATAGTAACATTAACGGAAAGCAATGGACAGATCAAGACTTTCCGCTCGATAATCCGTTTGCAATAAACGATCAGCAATATTATTCAGGCACTTCTTCTGTACTTCTTTCGCCTGCCTACTCACCCGGATATGCGTTAAATGCATCGTTTGAGTTTCAAAACGGGATATACAATAATGAAAAGTTAAACAAGCAAATGCTGGGTGAACTCGGACAAACCAGTTCGGGTATGGTTAAAACCCGCGAAGATGCTTTGTTTAACCAGCGTACCGAAACGGCATTGCACTTAGGTACCAACGATTCGGTGGCAAAGTCATGGGCAGCCATACATGAGACTTTTGAGCCAATGAAAGCGGCCGGTAATGTCTGGTTCATTGGAATACAAATTAATTCATCAATTGACTCCCTCAATGTGGCCGAATCAACCGCAGTAACCACCAATAAGTTATTTCAAAGAACAGATAACTACTATATCTATGCACGAATTCTGCGAGAGTTGGCATACCGGGTAAATACCTCAGGGACCAAGAGCCCCATGCAGCAGAAAATGATTCATAGGCTGTATAATTTTTATTCGCTATTTAAAGACCGGGATGCGGCTTACTCTTTGCCCGCTATTTTGCCAGGCAGATCGGAGTTTTTTGGTGTTTCCCGATTAGTACTGTACGCCGATATGCTGTTTGATTATTACAGCAACGGCAAACTCGGTCATACACATATTGCCGAGCGCATGAGTGAACTTTCGCTGAGCCTCGATTCCATTAGTCAGACTCAAAGCCAATTTGGAACGGTCAATCTGCTTCCCAACCGTTATTTGTTGCAACAAGATCAAAATGAGGTACAGCAGCAATACTCCATAAGAAAAGAGCGCCGTTCAATGATTAAAGATGGCGTGAGTATGCCTATCTTTTGGAAAAAGGTCAACAACAATTATACACTTATCGTAGATCAGGGCGGAGGTGATACCAAAGTAGTTGAATTTACACTTGATAAATACTTCTCCAATAAAGATGAACAGGATTCTTACGCCATTCACCGGCTCATCAGTAAACTGGAACAGTGGAATGGATTACCCAAGGGCGAACTTACTTATGCCACGCCCGATAAACAGATTGGGTTTAAAAAATTTGAAGAGCATATAAGCTGGAGCGATGTGCTGGGCTGGCTTTCTATTGCCGTATTTGTAGTGGGTGCCGTATTCACCGGAGGTGCCACGCTGGGGCTTATCGGTCTTACTGCTGCTGCCCTTTCGGTAGCTTCGGTAGGTGTGGGGCTTTACGAAAAATCGCAAACCGGCGAACTTTCCGGTTCAGACTGGGCATTGGCCGGGCTAAGTGTGCTTTCGAGTGTTTTGCCGGCCGGACAACTGGCCGGAAAGCTCGGATCCATTAAGGGAGCAGTAGGAAAAATAATGTCAAAGAATAAATTATTTGCCGGTGTAAGTGCGGTATCCAGCGGCTCTGATACAGTGATAAACGGTTACATCATGGCATCTGATTTTGCCGCGTCGTTTGATGCACTCGAAGGAATTAAAGACGAGAAAGAGCGGGATAAAGCCAGGCAAAAACTTTTGTTGATGGCTTTAATAAACGGCACACTTACCTATCATTCTTTCAAAGGCGATGTAAAAGACCTTTACGATCTTAAAGCGGGCGGACACATTATTCCCGACGACCTGCTGAATATGAAGAAGGTAAAGGTTGGTGAAACACTGCCCTCGCGTATAGGCGGTACTTCTTCGCTGCCCTCGCATACCAAAGTATCATCCAAAACCGGCGACCATCTTTCCACCTCCACACACACCAAAGTAAAGGATAGTTACGGCGATACGAACACATTTTCGTCCGGAGCAAAGTATGATCCTGCCAAGGGCCATCCCAACTGGAAAACAACCAAACAGGAAAACGTTAAACTCTTTACCGAAGCCGACGCACAGGGCAACATACATTACAAACGTTCCGACTCATCGGGCACCAAAGAGCTCACCAAAGAAGAGTTCGACAATCAATACAAAATTGCCCAAAACGAAAAACACCGCGCCGACAGCATTGCCCTTGCCGAAATAGAAGGCCAGATATTAGACAGGAACGGAAACATAGATACAGAAAAACTAAAAGCCTTCTTCAAACAACTCGAAGACGAGGGCGTAAAAATAATCACCGGCAAAAATGCCGAAGCATTATTAGACAAGCACAACGCCAACGCCCTCTACATTCCCGGCGATAAACCCGGCCAGCCCGGCATGATCGTACTCCGAGAGGGTGCCGACCGCCAGCACATTATCGAAGAAATTTTCCACCTCCGCCAGCATCAGGCCGAAGGCTACCGCACACTGAGCGCGGGCGAAATTATTGATATGGAGATTGAAGCGCACGAGTATATGCTGGAGTACGGGCGTGCGCACGGATGGACAGAGGCGGAGATTTTGCAGTTGGAGCGGAATAAGGGGTTGTGGGAAGGGGATAAGAAGCGGTTCCATGATCCGGCCGAAGTGGATTTCAGGAAGAAGTTTATCAGTGAACAAAAAGTGTTTAAGAATAAAGACGATCTTATACCTGATGAGAATGTCTATCCCATTTCATTAGAATCCGGCAGAGAAAAAATATCCATTATAACGAATGATGGAGACTATTATGTGGTACGTCGCAACTCATCTGGTGATTGGGAAATAGAGCAACGCCCGGAGGGGAAGGGCACGGTAAACGATGAATCAGTAATTGAGGCAGCAAAAAAATATGAATCTAAAAACATATCTGCACCGAAAGAGAAAATACCAGAAGGTGCAGATATTGATGTGTTGAATCCGGTTGATGGAAGTACATTAAAAGAATCATCACTTTCACCTGCCGAAAACATACTAAGCCGAAAACTGGATTTTCTGAAAAAACAGCCAGTCGATTTCTTTGGTGAACTGAGTTATGACGAGGTTGTGTTACAGTTGAACAAGTTGGATGAAGGGGCTTTGAATGCCTTGTCGAATATGCCAGGCTTGAGTGGTGAAAATATTTTAGGAATAGCAAAGTATATTAAAGATAAAGATGCAGCGGTAACAATGTCGTTGTTTCTGAACGCAAAAAATTATTCGAATGATGGTATTAAAAATCTAATTTCTGATATTGAATGGTACCAAAGTTTGGTAAGAGAAAGAAATCCCAATTTATATAATCCTGATCGTCCGTTACAGAATCCGAGCAACTTTGACATTGAGAAGAAAGAAAAAAACGGTTTTGTGGATGGCGTGAAACGGGAGGGAAATAAGAGTACAATTAGTTACGATATTACTCAAAAAAATAGAACAGGTAACTTTACCCGAAGTTTTGAAAGCGGTAAACTATCAATTGAAGGATCTAGTCTTGACATGACAGGAAAGGGGGAAGTACCGAATAAAGTTTATGAATCACCACAACTTTCATCGGATTCTAATTTCACTCCTACTGTTGTTTGGGTTACACTCATGCAAATGCAGCAATTGGGTATTAATCCGGGTTCACTTAGTACAATAAGTTTGTCGAATATTATGAATATTGAGTCTGTTTTTCAATATTCGTGGTTGAAAAAAAAGAATGTGGCTAATGCAAACGAACTCATGCAGACATCGAGACAATATATTTATGCAGAAACCATTGCCATTCAATCTGGCCATACAGTAAATAATGTTTCTATATCAGAAAATGGCATACAACCACGTTCAATAGATGAGTTTATTAACGCATATAAAAAAAATTATCCGGGAATAACTATAATTAATGATATTGAACAATTAAGTAAGAAATATGGAGTGACTGATTTATACTGGGGATTTGATATTAATCTATCTTTATCTCCGAAAACAAACTAACATGAAAAAGAGCTTGGTACTAAATGTGACTATGAACGATTGTATAATTGATTCAATCACAAATTATGAGAGTGAAATACTATTTTATGTGCACTTTTTCAAAGAGCTAGCAAATGAAATTAATGCAACTATAGTATTCGGTAATACTCATTTAAAACTTAGTCATTCAGGAATCTTTTTATTTGATTCCAGATTAAAAACATATACAACCATTAACCCTCAAGATTTTAAGAGTATCGAACATAAAAGGAGTATCTATCTCGGTGCAAATAGTTTGCAGAAAGCTGTCATGCCTATTTATTCTCAGGGATTAGTGGTTGTTTCTAATAGTGAAGCACATAAATTCGGCGGTGTACTTATTATCAATAAAGAAATAGCAAGACAATACACTCGCGAATGGTGGGACCAAGAGATTGTGGATGATAGCGAAATTAGTTTTGTTCAATTTGAGCGACCGCCAATTAATTCAGAGCCTTATACAATTCCGTTATACATTACTGTTGCCAAATACATAAACAAAGCCATAGAAATTAACTTGCGCGATATGAACAAGGATTTGTATTGCGATATTGACGAAAAGCAATTTCAGTTTTCATTTCCGGGGCTTAAAAACTCGCAGGCTTTGGCGCTTTTGTCAACCAAGCCGGTTGCTTTTGAATGGGTGCATAATCTCATTAAAAATGTGAGCGATTGTTTGTTGCAGTATCCTTATCAAATGGAGCTTTTTATAGTGGGTTCGGCCACTGCTGCCATTAACTATTCGTCAATGAAAGACCGCGCTGAATTTGATGAATGGGTGCAAAAAGTTTTTGATAAATTTAAGGAATGGATAGGTACGGTTGCTTTTAATTTGTACGATTCGGTCAGCGGCCTGTTGGTTGCGGATGTAACTTTTACCATTGAGTTTGATTTTGCAGAAGGTAAAAAGCCGGAGCAATTGCCCACCTATCGGTGGCGCAGTTTTGGGCAGCCGTTGGAAACGATAGATGAAATGATGCAGAAACTGGCTTTGGTGGTGAGGGGGAAGGCCTCATAATTTTAAGCTGCCATATACCTCTGACTACTAATAAATGGAAGTACTCAATTTCTGAGAAGTGTACTAATACATCCACACAAGCTTTCCTTGCTCTCGATGATTTTAAGTTATACAACCAACTATGATAAATATGTTTTACATTCAACATTCATCCCCCAATATCCTTAGGTCATCAAATAGCAAATTCTCAGAATTGGGACAAGCAATTCATCATATTTTTCCTATGACTACTGAGATGGCTTTCATTTTTTGGAATGGTTATTTCATTCCGATTAACTATAAGTATGATATTAGTGTATGTATCGATGACATAATTTCTTGTCTAGAAAAAATATTAAATCCTCAAAGCCAAAAACTAACTCTAACTTTTGGTTCTGATACTTTTAATGGATATTGGGATATTGAAATCATCGGGCAGCAATTACAAATTTCTGCTCATTGGGACTCAATACGGGGTTTAGAAAAGTATGTTAATAATCAAATTCCAGTTAAATTAAATACTAACGATTTTGTCGCTGAATGGTGTGGTATATTAACTGTTATTGACAATGCTTTAGTTCAGAATAGGATTTCATTGATAAAAGAACAGTATTTAGTTGATAGGATGAGAAAGATTGTTGCATTAAATAACAATAAAGGAGTATTATATAGGGATTTGAAACCTTCCCCAAAAACAGCTACGCTCAAAACTACTAACTTTCGCAGAGCGTATGAAAAAATCGAAATTCACCGAGAGCCAGATCGTATCGATACTG
>JALONL010000015.1 GCA_025454955.1 Bacteroidia bacterium
TGCTATTTCGGCCTGCTGGAGTGGCGATGGAAATATTTTAATATCGGGACCCGAAAACAGCGACGATTTGCTGATGAAAGTTGATCGAAACGGCAACCTGATTTGGAGGCAGGTTTATCCGCTGGGCATGGGTCAATGTTATGTTACTACCGACAGTAGTTCTGCTATTTATACGGCAAGCAGTACCGCCGGGCCTGCAAATACAGACAACCTTGTGTTACGAAAAACAGATTCAACAGGAACAATAATCTGGGAAAGAACATACATTAACATTTCGGCTTACGTGGCCTCTACCAATCGTATTCATATTGCGCCTAATGGATTACTTTATTTGGCAACCACTACCGCATCATTCTCCATAAGCAAAGGACTCTTATGGTCTTTTACCCCCAACGGCGACAGCCTCTGGTCGGTAACTTACGAATCTACACCCGGGTTAGATGCCTACTTCTATCATCTCTCCCCCTTCCCCGGCGGCGGCTTCCTCATGTCGGGTTTTGCCGATTCGCCCACACAATACAACAACGCCTGGTTAGTGCGGGTGGACAGTAACGGGTGTTTGATTCCGGGCTGTTTAACATCGGTGGAAGAATTGGAGCAGGTTGGCAGTGGCGGGCTGCAGCTTATGCCCAACCCGGCCAATGAAAGAGTAACCATTATACTACCTGAACAGGAAACAGGAGCAGTGATGCAGGTGTATGATGTGGCAGGTAAGCTATTACTGGAACAAACTCTTATGTCACAGCACAATTTTGTGATCGATTGCAGTGTATGGCACAACGGAATGTATTTTGTGAATGTGGTTACTACTGAAGGGAAGCGATTTACGGGAAAATTTTCTGTGGTTCATTAAATTATTCTGTTCGGGAGTAAACCTTTCGCGTTTCTCACCGTCAAACCCACATACATCCTAAAAAACCACACTACCATGCACACTTCCCGCCTGCTCCTGTTCCTCTTCCTCCTTGCCGGCACACTCGCCTTTACCGAAGCCGATGCCCAGCGTGGCCCCCGTGGCAAACGTCCGGCTGTTCGCCGTGCCGAAAAAATTCATGCCCGCCGGGTAATCCGCCGCACGGCTGCCGTAATTGTGGTGGCCCAGAAAAAAGTGAAGGAAAACAAAGTATATACCGGCAACCTGGCCCGCTCGGTGGCGCACCAGCGTTATGCCCGCCGCCTTTACCTGCAGGGGCGTTACCTGCGTGCCATGCACCACTCGCGACGCGCCCGCCAACTGGCCATTCTGGCCATAAAAGCAAATAATGGAACCGAAACGGCCGATATGACGTATAACAAGGAAGACGAAGAGATCATGAATGCCGATCCTGTTTCGGACAAAGAGCTTGACACCGAATTAGACAAGGAAATGCCTAATCAATCTGCCAAAGACGAAGACTTTGTGGATGCTGTGCTCACCGAAATAGACATATCGGATTTAGAATAACGTTTTCCGATTTTGTTTCTGCACAGCAGATCCCCTGCTGAACCAACAGCCGGTGTATTCGAAAGAATGCACCGGCTGATTTCATTTTTTGCGGCTGATACTCAGTGCTTTTGAAAATTTATGCGGAAATTGTGGTGATTTCTGCGCCCTTACCGGCACTTATCTGAAACAGCATTTATGCACGCCATACACACCATTACCGCACAGGCCCAAAGGCGCGAATTGTTTACGCGGCTGTATCAGGAGGCATTTCCGGGCGTGGCCGTTTACATACGCAGCCGGGGCGGCGGGTATGAAGATGCGGCCGAGTTGTTTCAGCAGGCATTGGTAGTTTTTTACGAGCGTCGTTTGCTGCAACCCGGTTTGGCCGAAGGAAAAGAAGCAGCTTACCTGGGCGGCATTGTGCGGCATCTCTGGCTGAAAGAGGCCGAAAAGCAGAAAAAGCAAAGGCCGCTCGACGACTTGGCACACGGGCTGGCTTACCCCGAAAGCGAAACAGTTTCGGCCGGTCGTATTGAAAAGTTGCTGGCCGGTGTGGGGCAGCGTTGTATGCAACTGCTCAGGGCGTTTTATTTTGAGCAGCAGAAGCCGGCCGAAATTGCAGAGGAGTTCGGCTTTTCGGGCATACGCTCGGCTACTGTGCAGAAGTACAAATGCCTCGAAAAAGTGCGCGAAACCGTGCAGCAAAAACAACTCCGCTATGCCGATTTCACCGAATAACCTGCACTACCTCGAAAACGGCCTCCACCGCCACCTTCCTCCCGGCGAGCAGCAGTTGTTTGATGCCCGCCTGCTCACCGACGCATCGCTGCGCACCGATGCCGAAACACTCCAAACCGCCTGTGCCTTAGTGGTGGCCTCGGCCCGCCCGCAACTCCGCGCCGAAATAAAAGCCCTTCACGCTCATCTTTTCACGGCTCACGAACACCAGAGCTTCCGCCAGAAAGTGATGCGCATTTTCGGTAGAAAATAATTCCATCTGCTTATCAGCCTCGCAAATGTCGCCCGCCGCGACCGGGCCGCGCATTGCCTCAATTTTCATCACAGTTCTCACTTCAACCAACAATCATGAAACCATTAGCACACGACTTTAGCCGCTATGCCCTGCACAACCACGGCGTAGGCACCCTGCACACCGATGCGTATTTCAAACGCATGATGCCGCAGGCCATTACACCCTACATTATTGAAGAACGTCCGCTGCACATGACGCAAATGGACGTATTCTCGCGCCTGATGATGGACCGCATCATTTTTGTGGGCGAAGAAGTACACGAGCAAATGGCCAATATTATTCAGGCACAATTACTCTTCCTCCAATCAATCGATTCAAAGCGACCTATCCATTTGTACATCAATTCGCCGGGCGGCTCGGTGTATGCGGGGCTGGGTATTTACGATACCATGCAGTATGTAAGCCCCGAGGTAATTACCACCTGCACCGGCGTGGCGCTTTCGTTTGGTGCCGTGCTGCTGTGCGCGGGTGCGGCGGGCAAACGCAGCGCCCTCACCCACTCGCGCATTATGCTCCACCAGCCCTCGGCAGGCACACAGGGCAAAGTGTCGGACATGGAAATTGCCGTGCGCGAATTCATTATACTCAAGCAGGAACTGAACGAAATCATTGCCCTGCATACCGGCCAGACAAAGGAAAAAGTAAACGAGGTGTCAGACCGCGACTACTGGATGAAGGCCGGCGAAGCCAAACAATTCGGCATTATCGACGAGGTGTACAGTCCGCACACACGCACAGGCACATAAACACACGCGGGAGAATTCTGCGGCACTGCGAAATTTTTATCTTTACGCAGCCAAGAATGTATGCGTCTGAAACTCCTCCTGCTGAGTATTGTGAGTGCCCTGCTGCTAAGTGCAGCCTGGCCGCCGTGGGGATTTTCGCCCCTCATTTTCGTAGCCTTTTTACCGCTGCTGCTGGTACAGCACATCGTTAGCAGCGACAACCGACTGCGCGCCAGACACCTGTTTGTGTATGCTTACCTCACATTCGTAATCTGGAACGTGGCCACTACCTGGTGGATATGGAACTCGTCGGCAGGCGGTGCTGTGCTGGCTTTTCTGGCCAACTCGCTGCTTATGGCGGTGGTGTTTATGGCGTTTCACAAAGTAAAGCGCAACCTGCCCGAACGGCTTGGCAATTTTGTGCTTATTCCGGTGTGGATTTCGTTTGAATACCTTCACCTCGACTGGGATTTAAGCTGGCCCTGGCTTACGCTGGGCAATGTATTTGCCGGTGATGTGAAGTTTATTCAATGGTATGAATATACGGGAGTGTTTGGCGGAAGTTTGTGGGTGCTGCTGGTGAATGTGCTGCTGTTTGAACTTTATATACACCGCAATACGCTGCTGAGGCCGGTGCGAAAGAAAATTATTCACGCTTCGGCAGTATTACTGCTCGTGGTTGTTCCTGTAGTGATTTCTTACCTGCTTTATGCGTCAAACACGATTCTGATTTCGCCCAAAGGAATTGATGTGGTGGTGGTGCAGCCGAACGTGGATCCATACAAAAAATTCAACGGCAATTACCAGGACGATTTGAATAACATGCTGGCATTGGCCGCATCGAAAGCCGATACGAACACCAATTATATCGTATTTCCTGAAACAGCCATTGCCGAAAATCTCTGGGAAAACGAAATCAACAATACGTGGAGCATAAGCCGTGTGCGCGAATTTGCCAAAGCCTATCCGCACACCACAATCGTATTTGGTGCTTCCACAGCATATCAGTTCATGCCCGGCGAGCCGATAACCGCTGCCGCGCGTAAATTCGAGAAGCACGATATCTGGTACGAATATTACAACACGGCCCTGCAGTTTGACAACGACACCGAACTGAAAATTTACCACAAATCGAAATTGGTGCCCGGCGTGGAGCAAATGCCTTTCCCTTCGGTGCTGGGCCTGCTTGGCGAGCTGGCCATCGACATGGGCGGCACCACCGGCACGCTGGGTAAGCAGAAAGAGCGCACGGTATTTACTTCTGCCAATGGCAAAATTGCCCCGGTAATCTGCTACGAATCTGTGTACGGAAATTACGTGGCCGAATACGTGCGCAACGGTGCCGAATACATTTTCATCATCACCAACGATGGCTGGTGGGGCGATACGCCCGGCTACAAACAGCATTTGCTCTACGGCCGCCTGCGCGCCATTGAAACACGCAAGGCCGTGGCGCGCTCGGCCAATACGGGCATTTCGTGCTTTATTGATCCTTACGGAGATATTGAAGACCCGCAACCGTGGTGGAGGGCATCGGCCATACGCAGTGTGATAGGCTCAAAACCTGGACATACATTTTACGTGCGTTTCGGCGATTACATTGCAATGATTCTGCTTTTTACCGCATTGGCCGGTACAGGCTGGGCGGTAGTGAGGTGGTATTTGAGAAGGAAGCGAAAGAATGCTGTAATTCAGTAACCCGGCGAAGAATACTCCACATCAAAAACAAATGAGTAAATCAACCGACCGCTATTCAGGCCCGGCTGCCAGCACATACTCGTA
Organism: Bacteroidia bacterium; assembly: GCA_025454955.1. Taxonomy (GTDB): domain Bacteria; phylum Bacteroidota; class Bacteroidia; order Palsa-965; family Palsa-965. The sequence continues at coordinate 4,967 of JALONL010000015.1, forward strand.
TATGAATGAGTTCATTGTGCATTGCCCCAAATGCGATGCAATGGCTACGGTAAGTACAAATCAGTCTTTTGATACGAGCAACGATAAGTTAACCTGCACAAATTGCCATTTCGTAGAAATGCGCGATGAGTTAATAAGATACAACGCCGAAATATTACGCAACTGCGATAATTGCGGCAAACAAATAAACATAACCATTCCCGACAACAAGCAGGAAACCACTGAACTGCAACTACCCTGTCCGCATTGCCATATCATAAGAATATACAAACCCAAAAACAGTAAATACTTTGTCGGCTACAAAAGCATTGGTATTTGCGACCCTGTTTTCAACTTACCTCTTTGGCTGCAGGCCGATGTGAAAGGCGAAACACTATGGGCCTACAATTTTTCGCACCTTCGCGAAATCAGAAATTACGTATCGGCAAAATTGCGCGAACGGCAAACATCCGCTTTCACTACTATGGTGGAAAAGTTGCCCAACTTCATTAAAATTGGTAAAAACCGGGTGGCCGTATTAAAAGTAATAGACAAACTTTTACTTAAATAATACTGCCGGTCTGGGAATTCGCGATTTGCCGGCTGTTTATTTTAATCTGGCTTTCCACAACTCATATCCGGGGCATCGGCTCATTGCCCCGTACCATGAAAAAATGCCTAATTTTGCACGCTGCCCAACCGCAACGAAGCGGCCACGCACACACCGTTTTTATGGAACAATTTGATGTTGTTGTAATCGGCTCCGGCCCCGGTGGTTACATTGCCGCCATTCGCTGCGCCCAACTGGGCATGAAAACAGCCATTATTGAACGCTACGCCACCTTAGGCGGCACCTGCCTCAACGTGGGCTGCATTCCTTCAAAAGCCCTGCTCGACTCGTCGGAGCATTTTCATAACGCCGCACACACCTTTGCCGAGCACGGTATTGATATTCCCGCGCCCAAAGTAAATATGGCGCAAATGATTAAACGCAAATCGGACGTGGTGAAACAAACCACAGCCGGTGTGGCGTTTCTGATGAAGAAAAACAAAATCACCACCTACACCGGACACGGTTCGTTTGTAAACAGCACTACCGTAAAAATTACAGCCGACGATGGCAACGTCACCGAAATCGGTGCCAAAAACACCATCATTGCCACCGGCTCAAAACCCTCTACCCTGCCCGGCATTACCATCGACAAAAAACGCATCATCACCTCCACCGAAGCACTCGAACTTCAGGAAGTGCCCAAACACCTCGTAATTATTGGCGGCGGTGTAATTGGTCTTGAGCTTGGCTCGGTGTATGCCCGCCTCGGTGCAAAAGTGAGCGTGGTGGAATTTACTAACTCCATCATTGGCACCATGGACGGCACCATGGGCAGCGAACTGCAGAAAGTGCTCAAAAAGCTGGGCATGACATTCTACCTCGGCCACAAAGTAACCGGCGTAAGCAGCAAAGGCAAAACCGTAACCGTTACCGCCGAAGACCTGAAGAAAAACGAAACGATTACACTTGATGGCGATTACTGCCTCGTATCAGTGGGCCGCCGTCCTTATACCGATAACCTCGGCCTCGAAAACGCCGGTGTAAAAGCCGATGAGCGCGGCCGCATAGCGGTTGACGATCACCTGCGCACAAACGTGCCCCACATTTACGCCATTGGCGATGTGGTGCGCGGCGCCATGCTGGCCCACAAAGCCGAAGAAGAAGGCGTGTATGTGGCCGAGCAGCTTGCCGGACAAAAGCCGCACGTAAACTACCTGCTCATTCCCGGCGTGGTTTATACCTGGCCCGAAGTGGCCGGCGTAGGCTACACCGAAGAGCAGCTCAAGGAAAGCAAACGCGAATACAAAACGGGCAGCTTCCCCTTCAAAGCCAGCGGACGCGCCCGCGCCAGCATGGACACCGACGGCCTCGTAAAAGTGCTTGCCGACAAGCAAACCGACGAAATCCTCGGCGTACACATCATCGGCCCCCGCGCTGCCGACATGATTGGCGAGGCGGTGGTGGCCATGGAATTCCGCGCCAGCGCCGAAGACGTGGGCCGCATGAGTCACGCGCATCCCACATTCAGCGAAGCGTTGAAGGAAGCCTGCTTAGATGCAAGCGCAAAACGTCCGCTGAATATTTAACCTACACACCAACCAAAGGCGCAGCACTGAGTTGCGCCTTTTTACAAATTATACAGACCGGCGCGCAAACAAATCCGCCTGCCGTTTGTCTATTTGCTGAAAATGAAAACCGGCATCCTCCTAATCAACCTCGGCACGCCCGACAGTCCCCGCACTCCCGATGTACGCCGCTACCTGCGCGAATTTCTCAGCGACCGCCGCGTAATAGACATCAACCCGATAGGTCGCTGGGCGTTAGTCAATCTCATCATCGCACCATTTCGCGCACCCAAATCGGCAAAGCTGTACAGCCATATCTGGACAGGCGAAGGCTCGCCGCTGCTCATACACGGGCTTGCGCTCACGCGAAAACTTCAGGCGGCATTGGGCGATGAGTACGTGGTGGCCTTTGGTATGCGCTATCAGAATCCGGCGCTCGAAACGGCGCTCGATGTGCTGCGCAAAGCCTTAGTTGACCGCATTGTGGTAGTGCCGCTTTATCCGCAGTTTTCGTCGGCCGCAAACGGTTCTACCATTGAAGCAGTGATGAAAGTAATTGGCAAATGGGAAATTACACCCGATGTAAAAATCATCAGCCGCTTTCACGATCATCCGGCCTACCTCAAAGCCCTTACCGCCACTGCCGCGCCGTATAACCACCACGATTACGACCACGTAATGTTCAGTTTCCACGGCATTCCCGAACGGCAAATTACCAAGGGCGATGCCAACTACGGCAGCGGCGAATGCAAATTCGGCTCGTGCTGCGAAACACTGCACAGCGGAAACCGCTACTGCTACCGCGCCAACTGCGTACAAACCGCCCGCACATTGGCCCGCAACCTCGGCATCAGCGAAGACCGCTACACGATCAGCTTTCAATCGCGCCTGGGCAGTACGCCGTGGGTAAAACCATACTCCGACAAGGTAATTGAAGAGCTTGGTAAAAAAGGGATGAAAAAAATTCTTGCTTTCTCGCCTGCTTTTGTGGCCGATTGTCTTGAAACGATTCACGAAATAGGTACTGAGTATGATGAGTTGCTGAAAGAGCACGGTGGAGAAAAAGTGCAGTTGGTGCCCAGTCTTAACAGTAATGATGAATGGGTGGACGCGTTGAAAGAAATTGTGACGGGGTAAGCGGGGTACTGATTGTTCTTTAGTTTTTTTTGGGGATTTTCTTTTTCGGCGGGTTCTGATTTTTTATTGGGGCTGGCGATACTTACTGTTTTTTCTTTTGTTTCATTTTGCGGGGATTTTCTTTCCCGGCGGGTTCTGATTTGTATTTAGAAAAAATTAATTGCCTGTTCTATTTCTATTGTGGAGACGATTCTGGTTTGTCCTGTTTTTGTGGGGAGACGATTCTGGTTTGTCCTTTTTTTGTGAAGGATTTTCTGTTTGCACTTTGCTTCTGGTTTTCAATACCGCTATTATGCAAAACCTCCGAAGTCAAAAAAGACTTCGGAGGTTGGAGTAGTCGTTATTATTGGTATTGGAAATATTTACTCTTTGCTTACAAACAGTTTTTTGCTTATTCTTTCACCGGCGGTGCTTACTACCGAAACCATATATACACCTGTGGCGGGTACATTTCCTTCGAGTTCAAAACGGTTGGCTCCGGGCTGTACGGCAAACTGTTGTTCGCTTACCAGGCGGCCGCGGCTGTCGTAGAGTGTGATGCGGTAATCCTGCGCGAATGCTGCGCTGATGTTTACAAATATATTTCCGTTTCCGGCAAAGGCATCAACCACATCGCCACTTGCAACGCAGGGCGAAACCATGAGTATTGACGATGCAGAACTGCTTCCATTGAAATCGGTTTGGCGGATGCGGTAGTAGTTTATGGTAGGGAGCGGAAGCGGATCAATGAACTGATAGTTATTAATCATGCTGCTGTTTCCGGCTCCCTGCACATTGCCGATGGCTGTCCATGAAGTGCCGTTGGTGCTGCGTTCGATGGTGAAGTAATCGTTGTTTTGTTCGGTGGCGGTGCTCCAGCGCAGCAGGGCGTGGTTGTTTGCGCAGTTGCCGGTTACAGTAAGCCATTCCACCGGCAGCGGGGCCAGTTGTGAGGAGAGCACCCACGGTGTGTAGGCGGCGGCAATGCTTACGCCGTTTGCAGTAACACTGCCCACACCGGCGGTTACACCGGTTCCGCTGCCCAGTACGGCATTGTCGGGAAGCCAGGCACCGGTGGCCCAATACTGAGCGCCAAGTGTGCCGGTGTTGAAGGCCGGAACCAAAGTATTTTCGGTATTGCCGCGGTAGCTGAACGTGAGGTTGGCAGTTATTGCAGCAGTGCTGTTTATTTCCCACCAGCGGTCAATTACGGCTTCGTCTGAACCGTCCTGCGCCAGCGTGGGATCATACATGTGTGTAACGCCGGTGGCCCAGGGATTGTTGTTGCTGGCCGCCGTGGAGCGTGTGGCCACACTCACCGTAGCCGAAGTGGCGGGCACTTTATTGAATGTAAACGGAATGAGTACAGCAGCCGCAGTGCCAAACGGATACACATGCGCACCGGTGGTGGTGCCCATTTGCCAGCTTACTATGCTGGGATTGGTGGCCAGGTTGGTTTCGCTTTGAATGTAACCGGTGGTGTTGGTAATGGCAGCGCCGTTGGGATTGGATACATTGAGTGTAAACGAATTGAGCACCAGCGGACGCGTTCCGAGGCTTAACACTCCGGTAAGTGTGGAAATACCGCCTACAGTAGTATTTATGCCAAGTGTTTTGGAGCCCGTGCCCAGCAGCGAAAGATTGAAAAAAGTGGTAGAAGCACTGCCTCCGATGTTTTGCGCAGCACCGTTTAAAAGCACAGTGGCACCGTCGTTTGAGAAGCCCGCATTACCTGCATTGTTTACCCAGTTGCCGGCCACATACATGCTGCCTCCGGTGGTGGAATTGGTAATTAAACCACCGGCCTGTGAAGTGTAATTTCCGGTGGCACCGTCAACCACCACAGCCGAGCCGTTGGTGAGTACTATGCGCGCACCGTTATTAATAAGCCCCTGTGCGCCCAGCGAAAGAGCACTCAGCCACAGGACGGCCATTACGAAATACCTGCTCTTTTGCATCGGGTTACTGAGGTTTAACAATTTCTTTTTTCGGTGCCGGCACGCGTTCATGCTGTTGGGTGGCAGGTTGCGCTTCTTCGAGCGGGCCGGGTGCGGGGCCAAAGCGCACATCGGCAAATTTTGAAACGAGGTTGCCCTGCGCATCACGACTGTCGGCACGGTTGGCGGTTACAAACCAGGTAAAGTTTACATTGGAGTTACCGCTTTGTAATTCGATTACATCAAAACCGGTGGCTGTTTTGTTGGTTACAAACACACCGTTGCAGTCGCCCTCAAGCTGAATAATTACACGCAGCGGATGCCCGTCATTCACTGTAATGTTTTTGGTAAAGTTGGGATCGAGTTCAATATGAGCGCGGCCGTTAACCAACTGCCCTTGTCCGAAATCCTGAAACAATACTTCGGGAGCTTCGGGGCAATACAGGTTTACCAGTTGATTATTGGTATCGCGCACAATGGTTGACACTGTACCCGGGCCGTTGATTTTGTAGTTGGTGGCTGCAGTGCGGCCGCCCACATAAGCATAGTCAGTTGCCGAACCGTTGTTAAAATAACCTCCCCAGGTATTGTTTCCGGTATTGTTTGCATGTCCGTAAACACCGGTAACGGTACCCGTAGCCGCAATACCGGTTCCGCCAGCAAGCGTACTGGCCGTGGTATTGTTGCCTACAAAAATACCACCGGTTGCGGCAGCCACAGAACCGAAGCCATATACCCCCGCATTGCTTGAGGTAAATGCCCCTCCGCTTCCACCTACCAGGGTGGCATAGGTGGCCAGGTTATTGCCCAACCCTGCTATTCCTGTACCTGTAGCGGCCGAAGAAGCACCAAAAACACCTGGTCTGCCTGCGGCAGTAGCATCGGCATAAACAGCATATCCGGCACTGGTAGCCACAAACAAACCTGCCGCTGAATTTCCACCTGAGGATGTATTCTCTCCATAAACGCCAATACCTGTGCCTGTTCCAGAGATATACCCGTTTATTGCAAAATTGGCCCCTGTGGTGTAAACAGAAAAAATATCGCCGGCAAAATAACCAAATGCACCGGGCTGGTTAAGCACTACCTCGCCGTTTATACTGGCTGCAATGCGCATCCGCTCCACGTTGTTCGAAATCATGCGCACGGGCTGGGCATTGGTTGAACCCAGATACTCTGTACCGGCCAGCGTATTTCCGGCCAGTAACCATCCGCCCGAGGATGCCATGTATCGCCACACTGTGCCATCCCAGTAAAAAAATGCGCCCAATGTGGTATCATACACAAAAAGGCCGGTAGCCGGAGTAGCAATCGCGGTACGCTGCGCAGTAGTCATGCGCGGAATTAACGCACCTCGTGTGGTGGACACCACATCAAGCATGGCCGAAGCATCGGGTGCGGCTCCGGTGGCGTTTATGCCTACATTCTGGGCATGGGTGCGGCCTGCACCAATTGCCACTAATACAATAGCAAGGGTAATTGTTTTTTTCATTCTGCTTTCTTTAGTTCCGGTTTAAAGAGCGCAGCGCAGGGGGGCTTTTGTGCTGGTCTGCTTAAATTTAAGAAATACAAACTAAACATTAGCGCATTTGGAAATAAAAACAGGTAGAAAAACCTGTTAAACAGAGGCTTTTTTCTCCCCTCAAACTTATTTCAACCGTTAAATCGGGAATAATTTAACTGCTCTTCCACGTAATCCTTTCGGATTAACAGTTTCTTTATCCGGTAACCAGTTGGTTTATTGTGGTGAAGGAGTTGTGGATGCCTGATTGGCGGGCGGTGTATCAAACCTAACCTGCTGCCCGTCCCACCAGAGTGAGCCGGCCGGCTCACCAAAACTATCATCCAGCATTACGCGGCGGATATATTCATCGAACGATGCATCTCTGATTTCGGCCGAAACGTCAGTACCAGAATCGGTTATCGTAGCCACCGCAATCCAGGTAAAAGAAACCGACGATGATTGTGTGCCGTTTTCCCGCACCGTAAACCCGTCGGGCCGAATTTCTTCAATATACAAACCTGTTACCGGTCCCAGCGGCGAAACAGTTACAATTACATCCTCCCCGTTTCCGGTGAGTGCGGCAAAACTGCTGTCGAACTGCACCACGCCCATACCGGCGCTGAGTTGTCCGCGCCCTTTGCAATACACATCGCGCGTAACTCCGGCGGCGGCATAAGTGGCCACACGTCCCGTTGAACCATTGCTGCGCGGGATAAACTGCACAATGGCATTATTGGTAATGGTAAGCCCGTCCACATAAACCCCAAACCGATTGCCCGAAAGCACTGTGCCATATACCTGTCCGTGAATCCAGCTTCCCATTACACCGCCGCTTATGCCTGCACCAATGCCCTGATTTCTTTCGGAAGGATAAACAGACAATGCCGCAGTGGGGCTGGCCATGCGGCCGGTGCCGCTTCCTGTCGGGTTAGTGGTGTTGCTGGTGTACATACCATACGTGGTGGTTGATACGGAGTAATATGCCAGACAGGCCCAGGTGGCTGTTCCGTTATTGGTTTGGCCTAGTACTCCGCCTGTTCGTACAGACGAATTACCGACTGTTGTGCCAGCCACACCAAAACTGTATTGTGCAGTGTTACTAAGAGTCCCCCATACCCCACGATTAAAACTGGTACTGTAATTTACACCAGCAGAGTTATTCGAAGTGACTCCCATGACTCCGGCGGAACTTATAGCTGTATTTTGTGTTCCCGAATACCTGCCAATGATACCATATGTTGAGTTACCAGAAGAAGCAGCAGACGACTCTCCAACAATAGCACTGTTCCCGGCCGAATTAGAACTGGATGTAGCTGTAATTGCAAAGCGTTCGGTTGCAGTAGCTGTTACAGTAAATAATTGATTGGCGGGCGGAGCAGTGTTATTCACCCCAATTTGCCCGCTGCTTAAAATCCGCATCCGCTCGGCATTGTTGGAATAGAACAATACGGGCTGTGCATTTATAGAACCAATAAATTCTGTACCGGCCAGTGTATTGCCCGCCAGCCTCCAATTATTGTTCGATGCCATTTCGGTCCAGGCTGTGCCGTTGTAAAACCAGAAACTGTTTGTGGTGGTATCATATACATACAACCCGGTGGCCGGTGTGGCAATGGCTGTGCGCTGAACTGAGGTCATACGCGGCACGAGCATACCTCTGGAAGTGGAAACCACATCGAGCATGGCCGAGGCATCGGGCGCGGCGCCGGTGGCATTAATGCCCACATTTTGTGCGTGAATTGCCGACGCAACACACACCGCAGCAATGGCTGTAAGGATAAGTTGAAAGGCTGGGGCCTTCATTTTTCGACTGATTGGAGGCAGGGATACTTTTTGCCTCTGGGATTGTTAATTTCAAAAATAAGTAAACCCCGGGGACAAAACCAAGAAAAACTACGTGAATTTCAATGATTTAATAGTAAACGATCTGAAACAGCACTGTATTTTTGGCGAAGTATGCGTAACTGGTATCGTTTCCCTTTTGCTCAGGAAAAGCTTTTAACTACACTCACTACTCTTGCCAACAGGTACGACAAGGCCTGTGTGTGCGGATGCAATGTACCCGGTGGTTTTTCAGAAGAACTCATTGGCGGCTTTGGTATGGCCGACGAAATTTTGCCGCAAGAAAACCAAGATGCTTTTGCACGTTTGCAGGAATTTACGCAAACTCACCGCGACTGGCTGTTCGGACATTTCAGTTACGATTTAAAAAATCAGATTGAAAAAGGGTTGCGCTCGGAACATCCCGACGGAATCGGATTTCCGATGCTGTATTTTTTTCGTCCGCGTGTGGTGGTGAAAAAGCTTGATGCGCACACGATAGAAATAGGCACAGCCACGCGTGCGGAGGCCGATGCTTTTTTTGCGGAAATGCTGACTGTAAAACCATCGGACGAAGTATTGCTTACGCCTCCGGCCATTGCCGAACGCACATCGCGGGAGGATTACCTGAATGCGGTAAACCGGCTCAAGGCACATATTGCGCGCGGCGATATTTACGAAACCAATTACTGCATGGAATATTATGCCGAAGAGGTGAAACTCAATCCGGCGGCTTTACACTTGCGGCTTTGCGCATTGAGTGAAGCGCCCTTTGCAGCATATTATAAAGTTGGTGAAAGGCATCTCTGCTGTGCCAGTCCCGAACGTTTTTTGCAGAAACAAAAAAGCACCCTGCGTTCGCAACCCATTAAAGGCACACGCAGGCGCGGCAGCACGCCCGAGGAAGACGAACAGCTCAGACGCGAACTGCAGGCCGATCAGAAAGAGCGGTGCGAAAATGTGATGATTGTGGATCTGGTGCGCAACGATCTTTCGCGGAGTGCGGTGCGCGGCAGTGTGCATGTGCCGGAGCTGTTTGGGGTGTATACGTTTAAAACGGTGCATCAGCTTATTTCTACCGTGCAGGCTGAACTGCGTGCCGATGTGCATCCTGTGGAAGCCATAAAAAGAGCATTCCCCATGGGTTCCATGACCGGCGCGCCCAAAGTACGGGCCATGCAGCTTTGCGAAGAAACCGAGCACATGAAACGCGGGCTGTATTCGGGTGCGGTGGGCTATTTTACGCCCGATATGGATTTCGATTTCAATGTGGTGATACGCAGCATACAATATAATGCGGACAGCGGTTTTCTTTCGCTCAAAGCGGGCAGCGCCATTACGGCGGCAGCAGAGGCCGAAAGCGAATACGAAGAATGCCGCCTCAAGGCTGCGGCCATGCTCAGGGCGCTTGGCGTGGAAAAATCAGTGTAGCTTTGCGCAGTGAGTAAAAAGCCTGGTTTGTATGCCGCATTTGCCGCCGCACTTGGCCGCCTCGACGGGGCTGCCAACAGGTTTGTGCTGGCTGCCGTGAGCGGCGGGGCCGACTCGGTAGTGATGCTGCACCTGTTGCACACGCACGGCGTAAAATGTGCAGTGGCGCATGTAAACTACAAACTTCGCGGCGAAGAATCGGATGGCGATGCCGAGTTTGTGCGCAGTCTGGCTGCTGAATACGACATGCCTTTTTACCTGCACGAATGCGGCAGCCACGAACTTCACGGCTCGCTGCAAAGCACGGCGCGTGAAATACGCTACACGTTTTTTCAACGCATTGCCCGCCAAAACGGCTGCACCAGTATTGCCACCGCACACCACTTCAACGACTCGGCCGAAACACTGCTGCTGCAACTTGCCCGCGGCACCGGAATTGACGGGGCAGCCGGCATACGCGATAAGCAGGGCAATGTCATTCGTCCGCTGCTGCAATTTACACGCGAAGAAATTGAGCAATACGCCAGTGAGCATCAACTCGCCTGGCGCACCGACAGCAGCAACCTTACCGACAACTACACCCGCAACCGCATCCGCCACCACGTATTGCCCGAACTGCTGAACGCCGTACCACAGGGCCGCGAGGGCCTGCAACACTCGCTGCACCTGCTCGGCGAAACGCAGCAGCTCATTGCCCACGCCGCACACACGTTTGCGCAGGCACACACGCGCACACACGACAATCATTACTACATCAGCACCGAAGCCCTGCTGCAACAGCCTGCACCGGCACTCATACTTCATCACCTGCTCAAAAACCACGGCGTTCCCGGCTGGGCCACTGCACCTGCCGTTCAATTGCTGCATACCGAAACCGGCACACAATTTTATGCCGCACACTACATCTTCACCCGCAACCGCACCGAAATTGCCGTAAGCCTCACCGAAATTCCCGAGCCCGCCACCTACTCGCTCCAACCCGAAAATCTGCCCGCGTTTTTCAAAACAGAAAACGTTTCGCACGAAAATCCGTTTTCAAACAATCCCTGGCAGATTGCATTGGATGCTGAAAAATTGCAGTGGCCGCTCACGCTCCGCCCCTGGCAAACCGGCGAAAACATGCAGCCGCTGGGCATGAAAAACCGCAAAAACATAAGCGATATTCTTACCGATGCACACTGGCCTTCGCACCTGCGAAAACGCACAATGGTGGTGCTCAGCGGCGAAGAAATAATTTGGATTCCCGGCTGCCGGATGAGCGAAAAAGTACGCATCACCACTGATACAACAACCGCAATTCAGTTTACGTTTGATCCTGAGTATTATGCCTGAAACCGAACACATCCATTTCGACGAGCGGCAGTACCACGGACTCAACCGCCACTCCTTACTGCGCCGTTTGCTGCTGGCCACGTTTTGCTTTGTGGGCTATTACTGGTCGGAAAACCCGAAGCCGGTGGAACTTGAATTTTTCCGCATTGGCGAATACCCCGGCAACGACCGCTCGGGCGATTTGTTTTTTGTGCTCGGGCTGGCCGTGCTGGCGCTTTCGGTGGTACTGCTTTTTGTGCTGCACATGCGTACACAGGTTTTGGCGCAGGCGGTGCTGGTTGACGGGCGCTGGCCGGTGAAAAGGGTGCGGATAGATTTAAACGGTATTAAAGCCGTGCGACGTGTACGTTTGCGCCCCTCGTTTTTAAACCGTCCGGTGTATAATCTTTTCAACCGCGGAATGATTCGTTTTTACACCCACGGCAACGATGCCGTAGAACTTACCACCACCGACAATATCATTTACCGCATTGGCACACAGCGCCACGAAGAACTGATAAATTGCATCAGACAACGCCTGAACGAAATACAGGCAAAACCCGCCATCTGATTTTTGATATTTTAACAGGGAAATACTTGTTAACACGTAATTAGCCTAATGTTATAAACAACACTTGACTTTCTGGAACAGGCTTCTTAATTTCATCGTACAAACACTCACACTGATCTCTCACAATTTAATCCTTATCGAAATGGGAGCCATTCCTTCACTCATCAACATCGAGAAAGAGCAGGTACGCGACCTCCGCTTCCCCGCCGGAGAAGTACTGCACAGCGAAGAAGCACGCCATCGTCGTCAGTCTGAACTCGACAGGGCACTTGTACTTGGCAATATCGACCATAACAAAGTGCGCATAATATTCAGTGATGCCGAGGGTTTGAAGGAAGTTCAAACCACAATTTGGGCTGTTACCGACGAGCGGATTATTCTCAAAAGCGGCATGGTAATTCCCATCCGCCGCATTGTAGAAGTAATTACCTGAAATTTAACACCATCCAAGTAAGTCCGGGAAAGTAACCCGGACTTTTTTTGTACGTAAAACGATATAGCTTTGAATTACACACCCGGCCACACACCGGTTTTAGCACACACATTTTAAATACAAACGTTTCACACACAATCCCATGCGTAACCCTGTTATCCGCCGCACCACCGTGGCAGTGTTCTTCGTCGGCTTACTTACCATGTTCAGTGCTTTTCGTGTACAGCGTATTAATGCGGTGCGCGTAAAGTGGAACACCCAGGTGGTTAAAATTTCCGACACCGAAGCCGAATTGCGGTTTACCGCCCAGATTCCCGGAGGCTGGCACATGTTTTCGCAAACCGTGCCCGATGTAAATGGCCCAATGGCACTCAATTTTGAGTTTGACGCGTCAGACGAATTCCAGACCGTTGGCCAGCCCATAGAAAACGGCAAAGTACAGCCCGTTTACGAACCCGCCATCGACATGCAGGTAAACAGCCTCGAAGGGCAGGTACAATACACACAGAAAATCAAGATTACCGCCGGCAAACAACCCGTTATCCGGGGCGTAATCAATTATATGCTGAGCAATACCACCGAAATGCTTCCTCCCGATGAAGAAGAATTAGAAATCAGCATAAACTAACCTGAAACAATCAATCTCTCGTTTTTATACGATAAATTACGCAAAGATCGTAGAGAAACCCTTACTTTTGGGTCGCTCAACGATCTTTTCTCATTTTATGAAAGTAAACAACCACCCCCGCGTACTTCTATTCTTCGCTCTGCTGGTCTTTACCGCTGTTCCGGCCTGGTCTCAAATCCTTAATCCGGTAAAATGGTCATCGTCGGTAGTAAAAACAGGCGAGGGCACGGCCGAACTTGTGGTACAGGCCACAATACAGAAAACCTGGCACCTCTACACCCAGAATCCGGGCGATGGCCCGCTGCCTACTGCATTTTCGTTTAAACCCTCGCCCGATTATCAGTTGGTGGGCGGTGTAATTGAAGGAAAGGCTATTAAGAAGTTTGAGGAAATGTTTGGCGGCGAAATCAGCTACTATGAAAACTCGGCCACATTCCGCCAGAAAATAAAAGTACTCAACCCGAAACCGTTTACCATTAACGGTGTGGTAGAAGGCATGTCGTGCGACGATTCGCGCTGTGTGCAGCTGGATCCGTTTAAGCTGGTTTTTGAGGTGAAAGATGTGTTGGGCGGTGCGGGTGTGCCTGCTCCCACAGGCCCCACCGGTGCAACGGGATCAACGGGTTCTACGGGAAGCACAGGCTCAACCGGTTCACTGCCGGTAAATTCCGATCCGGGCAATGCGGCCGCTGGCGGCAACTCATCGGGCTGCGGCTGCGATTCGCTTAAAGCATTGATTGCAGGTCTGAATGTGTCGGGCAGCAATTCACCCAAAAAAATTGCCTTCAACGGCCCCTGCAAGTTCGAGTTGAACAAACCGATGGATGTGAAGCTCGAAGATGCTGGCGAGGCCGAAGACAAATCGTTCTGGGGAATTTTTATTGCGGGATTCATTGGCGGCTTTCTGGCCCTGCTTACACCCTGCGTGTTCCCCATGATTCCGATGACGGTGAGCTTTTTCACCAAGCGCAGTAAAGATCGTGCAACGGGTATTCGTAATGCAATGATTTATGCCTTATCAATCATTATTATTTACGTAACCCTCGGGCTGCTTGTAACCAGCATTTTCGGTTCGGATGCGTTGAATGAAATGTCGAGCAATGTATTTTTCAACCTGTTGTTCTTTGTAGTGTTCATCATTTTCGCCGTATCGTTTTTCGGTGCGTTTGAAATTGTATTACCCAGCAGCTTAGTAAACAAAGTAGATCAGGCCTCAGACCGTGGTGGTTTAATTGGCATACTCTTTATGGCATTTACGCTTTCGCTGGTTTCGTTTTCGTGTACAGGCCCAATTATCGGCACCCTGCTTGTGGAAACCGGACGCGACGGCAATTTCCTCGGGCCTGCCATTGGTATGTTTGGATTTTCGCTGGCGCTGGCGCTGCCGTTTGCATTGTTTGCCATGTTCCCGGGCTGGCTCAATTCGCTGCCCAAATCGGGCGGCTGGCTCAATTCCGTTAAAGTAACATTGGGCTTTATAGAAATTGCGCTGGCACTCAAGTTCTTGTCCAATGTAGATCTGGCCTATCATTGGGGATTTCTCACGCGGGAAGTATTTCTTGCGTTTTGGATCATCATTGCCTTTCTTATTGGCTTCTACCTGCTGGGCAAAATCAAATTCTCGCACGACAGTGAGTTGAAATACGTAAGTGTTCCCCGCATCATGTTTACCATTATCACTTTTTCATTTGGTGTGTATATGATTCCGGGACTGTGGGGCGCACCCACCAACTTCATCAGCGGTTATCTTCCGCCCTCTTATTACAAAGAATGGAAAGACCCCAACGAAGGCGATTGCCCGATTGGTCTGAACTGTTTCCACGATTTTGAAGAAGGTATGTGCTATGCAAAAAGTGTGGGCAAACCTGTACTGGTAGATTTTACAGGCTACGCCTGCGTAAACTGCCGGAAAATGGAAGACAACGTATGGCCCAAACCCGAAGTATATAAACTCATCAACAATGATTATGTACTGATTTCACTTTATGTGGATGATAAAAAAGAACTCCCTGCCAACAAACAGTTTACTACACCCGATGGAGTAAAAATTACCACCTACGGTAAAAAATGGAGTTTGATGGAGCGCGAAAATTTCAATCAGAACTCACAACCGCTGTATGTGTTAATGGATAATGAAGGCAAGGTACTTGCCAAGCCACAGGGCTACACGCCCAATCCTACCGATTATGCGTTGTATCTCGAAAAAGGCATAAGGGTTTACAAAGAGCGCAAAGCCAAAGCCGATGAACAGGCAGCGCCCAAAGCCGATTCTGTCATCACAAAGTAATTTCACCCCACAAAAAAATCCCGCATCCATTCCGATGCGGGATTTTTTTATGCCTTCATACTTCCATTCCACTCGGCATAAAACTGATCGAGGAACTGAAGCATAAAATCATGCCGCTGTTGGGCAAGTTGTTTGCCGGTGGTGGTGTTCATCTTATCTTTCAGCAGCAGCAGTTTTTCGTAGAAGTGGTTAATGGTTGGGGCTTTGAGGTTTTTGTATTCATCGCGGCTCATGTTCGGTTTGGGAGCAATGGCCGGATTATAAAGCTCGTGATTTTTGTAGCCGCCGTAGGTGAATGCGCGTGCAATGCCAATGGCGCCAATGGCATCGAGGCGGTCGGCATCCTGCACCACCTGCATTTCGGGCGAGGTAAATTGTGGTGTGCCGAGACTGGCTTTAAACGACATGTGGCGGATGATGTTTTGCACATGCTCAATACGCGCCTCGTCGAGCCCTTGTGCTTTCAGAAACTCACCGGCCAGTTGCGGGCCCAGTTCTTCGTTGCCGTGGTGAAATTTACTGTCGGCAATGTCGTGAAGCAGTGCGGCCAGTTCAACCACGAGTGTGTCCACCTTTTCGGTGTGGCTGATGAGCCTTGCGGTGTTGCGTACACGCTCAATGTGCCACCAGTCGTGACCGGCTTCGGCGTTTTGCAGTGTTTCGCGCACATACGCTTCGGTGCGTGCCAGTAAATTTTCGTGAAAAGTCATTCGTCAGATGCGGCGCAGTTCGAAATTCATACCGAGATATACTTTGCGCACCTGTTCGTCGGCGGCAAGTTCTTCGGCGGTGCCGGCTTTGAGTATCTGCCCTTCAAACAGCAGGTAGGCGCGGTCAACCAATGCCAGCGTTTCGTGTACGTTGTGGTCGGTAATTAGAATACCGATGTTCTTTTTCTTGAGGCTGAACACCACCTGCTGAATATCTTCCACCGCAATCGGATCGACACCGGCAAAAGGCTCATCGAGCAGAATAAACTTGGGTGAAGTGGCTAAGGCGCGGGCAATTTCGGTACGTCTTCGCTCGCCACCCGAAAGGTTATCGCCCATGTTTTTGCGTATGTGATGCAGGGCAAACTCGTCGAGCAAAGTTTCGAGTTTCTGTTCCTGTTCGCCTTTGGTGAGCTTGGTCATTTGCAGCACGGCGCGGATATTGTCTTCCACACTCAGCTTGCGAAACACCGATTTTTCCTGCGCCAGATAGCCAATGCCCAACTGCGCACGGCGGTACATGGGCTCGGTGGTAATGTCTTTATCGTCGAGGTAAATGCGGCCTTCGTTCGGCTTTACCATGCCCACAATCATGTAAAACGAAGTGGTTTTACCCGCACCGTTCGGGCCAAGCAGCCCCACAATTTCGCCCTGGCGTACCTCTATGGAAACGCCTTTCACCACCGTGCGGCCCTTGTATCGTTTTACAATGTGTTCGGCTCCGAGAATCATGCCTTGCAAAGATGCAGAAAAAGTGTGAATGAGTGTGTCTGCATACCGGCATCAGAACAACACCTGCATCGAAATACGCACACCCACTTTCTGAATGCCGGGATGATCGAGGTAACGCAAACGCCAGAACACATCGACACGGAAAAACTTAAAGATGTTTTCGATACCCGCACCTGTTTCCATAAACGGCCCGCGGTTTAACGTATAAAGCGCCGACGGAAAAAGTATCTCCGCCCGGTTATCGGCCCTCGCACTACCCACCAGCCCGCGAAACGAAACCACCTCGCGCCATTTCAGTTTGCGCATGAGCGGAATTTTGTTGAGGAAAAATCCATCGAAATGATGAATGAGGATACACTGCGCATACTGGTCGCTGGCAAACTCAAAATAGTTCATCGTATTAAATGCGGCCCAATCGTAAATTATGGTTTCGTTGCCCGCGTGAAGCACCATGAGCGGAAACGGCACCGTGCCCCATATTTTCCCGGCTTCGAGCACGTAATTGATATAACCGATGGGATTGATGCGAATGCGGTCGTCCACATTAATACTCAGCCGCTGGTAAGCATAATCGCTTCCGAAAACGCCTTTCAAACCCACGTTGTATTGCACCTGCACAATGGGATAAATTGTACCGAGGCTCACGCGCGAAAACACACTTTCCACATACCGCTCCTGATACGCAAAGCGCGTGGTAAGCTGTATTTCGGAAGCGGTAATGCCGGGTTTGAATTCGTGCGCACCGTTGTCGAGCGGATGCAGATACACTGTGGAACCCAGCGGGTAAAGATTCCGGCTCAGCAGATTGAGTTTGGTATTGAGGCCCGGAAACCAGTCGCGCTCATACCACAAACTGTACTGCTCCACACGCAGCATATTGTCGAGCGGTGTGCGACGGAAAAGCGCGGCCAAACCATTGTCGGCCGTAAATGCATTGTTGCTCTGGCCCAGAATTTCGTAGTCGTTTTTATAGTTGCCGCCCACAAGCTGCCGCGGCTTTTTGGTAATAAACGACTTGAACGCAAACGAGTATTTAAAATCATCGTCGCGGAAACCGTAAGCCGTGTATCCGCTTAACTCCACCCATTTGCTGAAACTGTTGCTCGTTCGTCCGCCCACACGAATGCGCCAGCCTTCAATGAGGTTGCTGCTCACCGTGTTGTACCACGGGCCCAATTCAATTGGCCCCATCACCTTGTAGCCGGTGTAAGTGGTAATGATTACGTTTTCCCAGGTTTTATACACCGGCAAATGTTGTATCGAATCCACCATCGCATAAATCTGCCGCTCGGTAGCATTCAGCGAATCGTGCCGGGCCGAAATCCAGAAAGCACTGTCGCGCTTTTCGGCACCTTCCTGCACCACCAGATTATCGGTGCGGGTGTAAAATTCTTCGTCGCGGGGTTTGCCCACCACAATGTTTTTGTACGACGAAGTTTTGCGCCCATACATACCTAATTTTTTATCCTGCAGGGCAAAATCGGCCACCATTTTTTCCTTCACCAGCATCCATTTTCCCGAAGCATTGTCGAATTCCTGAATGATGGAAAATGCGTTTACATAATTGATGTTGGCATCGTCGGTAATTTTCATCTCAATGCGTTTGAGCGCAAAGGACGTGTCGGCAATCCACATATTACCTTCAAACAAAAGCTCCTGTTTACGGCGTGGTTTGAACTGGATGTGGTAGCACCAGTGACCGCCCACCATGAGGCTGTCGTTGAGGTAATATTTGTAATAGAAAATGCCGTTGTCGGAAATCGGGCTTACGAAGAGTTTGCCAAAGAGCAGAATATTATTGTCGTACAAATTGGCATTCTGATACATTTCGCCGGTGAGTTTCGAAATGCTGGCATCTTCCACGCCCGATACTTTCGAGCCTTTAATTACTTCCTTGCGCAAACGCGGATCGGTACGGTAGTAAAAATCGGAAACCGACTCGCTGAAAAACAGCGGCAATTTGGGCTTTTCGGTGGGGTTGGTAGAGTCGATGTTATCGAAAATAAATTTTACCGGCTGCAATACCTTGCGTTGCTTGAATTCCTCGGTAATATTATTGAGGTCGAATTCCATTTTGTTATAGACCTCGTATTCGTAGGCATCGTATTTTTCTTCGTTGTTGTTATCGCGGTTTGCCCATACGCCTCGCAGAATGCGGTAAGCCGGGTTTTCGCCGGGGCGGATAACCACTTCGGCAAGGCTGTTGGCATTTATTTCCATACCAATATTAACCACCTGTGCCGCCACATTTTTTTTGAGCGGCAGCGTCACATTTTTGTAGCCGATGTAAGTGGCGCGTATCGAATCGGTGAGGCGCGACGAAGTGATGCGATAATTTCCTTCCACGTCCGACACGGCACCAATATTGGTTCCGAGCAGATACACGCTTACAAAGGGCATCGGCTCGTTGGTGGCCTTGTCGTAAATTTTTCCGGATATACGGTATTGCTGCTGTGCCCAAATACTGGACGCACATAAAACCAACATCACCGCACACAGTAGTCGTTGAAGCATTTTTACTCAGAGGCTTGGGAATTCTAAGGTAGTGAATATTCCTGTAAAAAATGATTTATTGGGCAGGGAGTGATTACAAATTTTATTGCAGGCTTTATTTGCAAGGTGCTACTGATGACTTGTAAAAAATGGGGAAAGCACGGTTTTTGATAAATACAAATCAAAATTTATCTTTTTTATTAATTTCTGTTTAATTCTGAAAAAATATTATTAATCCATATTTGCAAAAGGACAAACCCATGAAAAAACAAATTGCTCTTATTCCCCTGCTTTTGCTTTTATCAGGAAGTACTTGTTGCTATCGCCTGCACGCGCAGGAAAAAGACATAATACATCGAATCTCTCTGCAAATAAATCGTTATTCACCACTCGAAATAATTCATTTATACGGGCCTTACACTATTGATTCAAAATCAACCACAAGTTTTCAGATTGGTTATTCGAGAAACTATATTTTCAGGAATCATACCGGTTTATCGCCCGAACTGTCGGCAGGTGTATCACCTTACAATGTCGGATTTTATATTCCTCCGGGTCAGGTTCCACAAATTGATTTTAACGAAGAACGTTACAGACAGAATATACGCAGCTACTGGTATGTCCAACTTTCCTTAATGAGTGCTTATTCTATTTCCGTAAGAAATGACGAAACAATAAGTTTCAGGGGCGGAATTGGTATCAGAAGAGACCAGGACAGGATAGTAGGTCAGGGCTCACAGTATAGACCGTCAAGGACTGCTCCCGGGGTGCGCATATTTTCATTGCAAACTGCATCGCGGGAGTGGCGCAATATGCTCACTTTCCCTGTGGGTTTATATTGGGAAAAACCCTTCGCCAAAAGATTATTCCTCAATGCCGGTTTACGATTTACCTGGCTCACGCGCGACTGGGCCACCGGCGATTACGTGTTTTTTCCCGGCTATGATCAGGAAAGCCGTGGAATAGTAAGTATGGGTAATTATTATCTGGGTATTGATCTCGGCTTTAGCTGGCGAAAAAAACAAGCCAACTAATTGCCTGCTACACCAACTGCGCAAACGCCCGCTCTGCAATAATCTTAAACCAGGCCGTAAATTTCTCGGGCTCGTTGGCTAATTGAGTCTGCAATTCATGGCGGCTTATCCATTTCCAGTCCATTACTTCGGCCGGATCGGGTTGCGGATTGGTATCGGAGGTGCCGGTGAAAACGTGATCGAGTTCGTGCTCCACAAGATTGTGATCGAGTTCGGCGCGGTAGATGAACTGGAACTGGGATGTAAGCTCGCATTCAAGTCCCATTTCTTCGCGCAGGCGGCGCACGGCTGCGTGAGCGGTACTTTCGCCGGGACGCGGATGGCTGCAGCAGGTGTTTGTCCAAAGTCCGCCCGAATGGTACTTTTCCAATGCGCGGCGGTGTATGAGCAACTCGCCACGGCTGTTGAACACAAACACCGAAATGGCACGATGCAAAAGCCCAAGGCGATGTGCCTCCAGCTTTTCCATTTGTCCGGTTTCCTGGTCGTTTTCGTTTACCAGTACCACATTTTCGGCGGTGTGCATCATTTTTTTGCGGACGCTTCTTTCTTAATTGCGCTGAGTTGCTGTTTCTCGGCTGCGGTTAATTGTTCGCACTGATCGAGATACTTTGCAATGCGTGTGTAAAGATCGTTATCATCGGCCGATAATTTCTTCAATCCGTCCAGCAAAAACTTTTTATCGGCGGCAATTTCATCGTTATAGCCCAGAAACGAAGGTGCGCCGCACTGTACCGTAAAACGCAGGTAGCGCAGTTCCATCGACTGGTTTTGCTTTGCCACAGCCGCATCAATTTTGGCCTTACCGTTGTTGAAGCGTGTAAGTTTGGTGTACGGATTCGACGAATACTGTGCATGTATGGTTTCGGCCGCTCCAAGGTAGCAGTAATATACCACATTGCTTTCGAGCGTATGTCCGCGCAAACTGGCCAGCAGCGCATCGCAGTTAGACTCCGATTTGCTGGCACTCTCAAAATTGATACGCACTTTCACCAGCGTAGGCGAAGGCGGTGTAGCAGCCAGTGCAAGCACAGAAAGCAAAAGAATAATTACGCGCATCAGATCAGGTTAAGACTGTGCCGCACGTAGGAGGTCACAAACAACGCATACTTGCGGCGGTTGGGAATACGCACACGCTCGTCGAGAATATTGCGCGGTGCCATCGACTTGATTTTGCGGAACAACGAGAAATAGTAGATATACGCCACATACACCCCAAACCTTGCCTTGCGCGAAAGTTTGAGAATGCCTTCGTAACCGCTTCTGAAATCCACTTCAATATCGTCTTCCACACGGCGCTTGGTTTCTTCGTTCCAGCGCGAAATATCGACACCCGGAAAATACGTGCGGCCAAGTCCCACATAATCTTCGCGCATATCGCGCAGGAAGTTTATTTTCTGGAAAGCCGAGCCCAAACGCATGGCATACCAGCGCAGTTCTTCGTATTTGCTGTTGTCGCCTTCCACAAAAACTTTGAGGCACATCAGCCCCACTACTTCGGCCGAACCGAGAATGTATTTTTCGTATTCGTCCTGATTGTATTCGCGCTTGCCCAAATCCATTTCCATGCTGAACAGGAATGCGTCAATCAGTTCGCGGTCTATGCCGTAGCGGTTTACCACGTCCTGAAAGCTTTGCAGGATAGGATTTAAACTGATACGCTGCTCAATGGCGAGGTACGTATCGCGACGAAAATCGTCGAGCAGTTGTTTTTTGTCGTAGTCGTGAAACGTATCCACAATTTCATCGGCAAAGCGCACGAAGCCGTAAATGGAATAAATGGGATCGCGGAATTCTTTGGCAAGAAAGCGGATGCCCAGCGAGAACGAGGTACTGTAGGCGCGCGTTACCTGCCGGCTGGTGCGGATGCAAACGTGGTCATACAAGCTTTTCATGGGCTCTGGCTTTTTGTTCATGTGCTACAAGATCGCTTACCACCAATCCGGAAATGAGCGAGGGCGGCACTCCCGGGCCGGGCACAGTAAGCTGGCCGGTGTAGTAGAGGTTTGAAATTTTATTGCTTTTTACCGATGGTTTCATAAATGCAGTCTGGCGAAGTGTATTGGCCAAACCGTAGGCGTTTCCTCTGAACGAATTGTAATCGTTTACAAATTCGCGGTGAGCATAGCTGCGTTTATACACGATGTGCGAACGTATGTCATGGCCGGCCTGACGTTCGAGACGATCCATGATGAGGTTGAAATATTTTTCGCGCACGGCCTCGGTGTCGTTGTCCAAACCGGGAGCCACGGGAATAAGCAGGAAAAGATTTTCGCAGCCTTCGGGCGCCACCGAAGCATCGGTTACCGAAGGTGCAGAAGCGTAAAACAAGGGCTTTGAAGGCCAGCGCGGCTCGTCGTAAATTTCGGCGGCGTGTGCATCAAACGACTCGTCGAAAAAGAGGTTGTGATGCAGCAGGTTGTTTACACGGCGGTTTACACCTATATAAAACAGCAAACACGACGGAGCCATGCGGCGGTTGTTCCAGTAGGCTTCGGTGTAGCGGCGGTCTGAATCGCCAAGCAGTTTTTGTTCTACGTGATGATAATCGGCACCGGCCACCACCACATCGGCCTGAATAATATCGCCGTTTTCGAGCCTCACGCCCGATGTTTTGCTGCCGTCGGTAATAATGCGGTGTACCGGCGCATTGAACCTGAATTTTACGCCCGTTTCTTCGGCCAGTTTAACCATGCCCTGCACAATGCGGTGCATTCCTCCGGGAGGATACCAGGTGCCCAGCGCAATATCGGCGTAATTCATCAGGCTGTACAGTGCCGGGGTGCGGCGTGGTGTTTCGCCCAGAAAGAGCACCGGAAATTCCATGAGGGCGGTAATTTTCGGGTGTGTGAAATATTTCCGTACATGCTTGTGCATGTTGCGAAACATATCGAGCTTAAACAGGCTGGTGAGGATGCGGAAATCGGCAAACTCGCGGAGCGATACGCTGGGCTTGTACACAAACTCGTTTATGCCCACTTCGTATTTATAGCGTGCTTCTTCCAGAAAACGGCGAAGCGCATCGGCACTGCCGGGTTCTATCTGCTCGAGTTTCTTACCGAGTTCGGAAATACTGGCTGGCACATCCAGCACATCGTCTTTACCATATATTACACGGTACGATGGATCGAGACGAACCAAATCATAATAATCGGAAACCGATTTGCCGAAGCGGTTGAAGTAGCTTTCAAACACATCGGGCATCCAGTACCAGCTCGGGCCCATGTCGAACACAAAACCAGCTTCGGTAAACTGCCTGGCGCGACCTCCCGGGGTGGAATTTTTTTCCACAATGGTTACGTCGAACCCATGCCGGGCAAGCCCGGTAGCAGCCGAAAGCCCGGCAAAGCCGGAACCTATTACAACAGCAGTTTGTTTTTTCGACATAATTTATTCCAGTTCAGAAGGCTGCGCATCTGGTTTTCTTACACCTCATCCGTCACACACTCAAACAAGCAAAAACCTTTAATGTTGCTTTTGCGAAAGGCCAATGAATTGGCAATATCCGCCTTTAATTGGCAAAAGCAATAGTAAAACCCAATTAAAGAAGATTTGTTCAAAAATGTGCTATATTTTATCCTTTGGTTGTTTTTCGGCCGTAGAGGCTTATCGTTAAAGCCCTGATCTTTTGTACCTTCGCGCTTTCTTTTTAACAAGCAATATGGCATTCGAATCGCTTCAGGCAATTTCTCCGGTTGACGGACGCTACCGCAGGCACACCGCCGCGCTGGCCGGTTATTTTTCAGAATCGGCACTTATCCGCTACCGCATTCGCATAGAAACCGAATACCTGATTGCGCTTTGCCGCCTGCCCCTGCCACAGCTCAGCGGAATTGCCGAAAGCCGTTTTGCAGAACTACGCGCAGTGATGTACGAAAACTTCACCGAAGCAGATGCCGAAGCCGTTAAAAAAATTGAACTTACCACCAATCACGATGTAAAGGCGGTAGAGTATTTCATGAAAGAAAAACTCGATTCGCTGGGGCTTGCGCAATACAAGGAGTTTATACACTTCGGCCTCACTTCGCAGGATGTAAACAACACCGCCACCCCGCTGCTGCTGCGCGAAGCACACGAACAGGTGCTGCTGCCCGTAATTCACGAAACACTGGCCATACTCGAAAAGCAGGCCAACGACTGGGAACACATACCCATGCTGGCCCGCACACACGGTCAGCCCGCCTCGCCCACCCGCTTAGGCAAGGAAATACGCGTGTTTACCGAACGCCTCCGCGCACAGCTTGACCTGCTGGCACAGGTGCCTTTTGCAGCCAAGTTTGGCGGTGCTACCGGCAATTTCAATGCACACCACGTAGCGTACCCGCAAACCAACTGGAAAACCTTTGGCGATGAGTTTGTGGCCTCGCTCGGACTCAAACGCTCGCATCCCACCACACAAATTGAGCATTACGACCATCTCGCCGCCTATTTCGACGGGCTGAAACGCATCAACACCATACTCATCGACCTGAGCCGCGATTTCTGGTCGTACATTTCCATGAACTACTTCCGCCAGCAAATAAAAGCCGGCGAGGTAGGTTCATCGGCCATGCCGCACAAGGTAAATCCCATCGACTTCGAAAACGCCGAAGGAAATTTCGGTATTGCCAACGCGCTTTTCGAACACCTCAGTGCCAAACTCCCCGTATCACGCCTCCAGCGCGACCTTACCGATTCAACCGTGCTGCGCAACATTGGCGTGCCGGTGGCGCACATGGTTATCGCGCTCAGATCGCTGCAAAAAGGCCTGAGCAAAGTACTGCTCAACGAACCCGCCCTGCAGGCCGATCTCGAAGCCAACTGGGCCGTGGTGGCCGAAGCCATTCAAACCATACTCCGCCGCGAAGGCTACCCGCAGCCCTACGAAGCACTTAAAGGACTTACCCGCACCAACGAAGCCGTAACGGCACATACCATTGCGGCGTTTATTGATACGCTCGATGTAAGTGATATGGTGAAGGATGAATTAAAAGCGATTTCGCCGTTTAATTATACGGGGATTTAGTAATTTAAGGGCATGGGAAAAACACAGGCCCGGGGGAGTGCTACAGCTAAAGCTAAACCGGCTATAAAATCAAAATCGTCTGCACTAAAAAAGAAGGCTGCTCCTGCTGCCCGCAAAGGGACAGAATCTCCTTTTATCGATACACTCTCGATTGAAAATTTCAAGTCGATAAAATCAATGAAATTGAAACCCAAACGGGTGAATGTGTTTATTGGTGAGCCTAATTCGGGGAAGACGAATATTTTGGAGGCGCTTGCGTTGCAATCTGTAGGAGGATTCGAAGAAACATTTCTGAAAGATATTCTTAGAGTAAGAAATTGTTTTGAGATGTTTCATAATCAAAACACTGAATCACCTGTAATTATTTCAAACAATCTCTTACATTCTTTGCTTGAAGTCCAGCAACGGTTAGACGGCAACTCATCAGATAGTTATGAATATTCGCTAAGTAATATTAAGACTCATAATAGTATAGGCTTTTTTGTCCAGTCTTCGCTAAGCCATATCTCATCTAATGTAACTCAATTTCAAAAAGATAACAAGCAGTACAGTCAATCATACGGAATAGAAAGCAAGATCCTCTTTTATAAGTATAATGAATCTGTTTTATTCAATTACAATAATGCTTCTTACCTGAGACCACCTTTTGGTAATAACTTGATTCACTTGTTAATTACCAATAAAAAGTTGAGATCAATAATTACTTCATCCCTTGATTCGATTGGGTTAAAACTCAGAGTAATTCAACATGCAAATCAGATTGAAATAGTAGATACAGTTGATGATATAAGTTTTGTTTATCCATTTACATCTCTTTCAGAAACCATTCGCCGGCAAATATTTTACTCAAGTATTCTAGCGACTTGTAATCAAAAAGTAATCCTCCTTGACGAACCGGATACGCATTCGTTCCCGGCTTACGTAAAACAATTTGCCGAAGAGGTTGGCATCAATGAAGAAAATCAATTCTTCATTACCACGCATAACCCTTACTTACTAGGTAGTATTATTGAAAAAACTCCAATAAAGGATTTGAACATATATGTGTGTCGAAAAAAAGAAGGCGCAACAGAAGCAATTTGCCTGAGTGAAAAACAGCTCAATGAACTGACCGAAATGGGTGTAAGTTCATCATTCTTTAATCTTGATGATTTTTACCCGGAAAATGCGTAAAGTTCACGATCCTAAAAGCATTTTTGTTGAATGCTACGCTGATGAGAATTTTTTGATGAATCTGGGAATCGTTAAAAAAGCGATAAAACATCACGAAAATAAATATGAGCTAATCAAAGCTTTAGAAAAAATGAGCGGTAAAGTTGCTCTGATTGATGCTGACCCAGACAGTAAACATGAAAAAATACTTGATAGGTATAATTTGATTGACGACTCGGAAAGTATAAAACAATATTATCATAAGAAAACAAAAAATAGAATTTTACTTATCTATCCTCAACTCGAAGGCTGGTTAATAAATGAATGCCGGAAAAACGCTATTTCGCTTTCCTCACTTGGTTTACCTGAAAAGTATTCTGAGTTGCATATAAGGTTGCATAAACTCCCTGACAAACATCAAAGACTAATTCAAATCTTGATTAGCAAAGACTCGAAGGGAATTAATCGAATTAAATCCCTTTTAAACCTGGTCTAAATGTTCGTCTCCGGCTTCACCATCATCCGCAACGCAATCCGCTTCGATTACCCGGCGGTTGAAGCCATACGTTCAATACTCCCGCTCTGCGATGAAGTGGTGGTAGCCGTTGGCAATTCCACCGACGACACACTCCAGCTCATCCGCCACATTAACGACCCGAAAATCCGCATCATCGAAACCGTGTGGGACGATTCACTGCGCGAAGGCGGCCGCGTGCTGGCAGTGGAAACCGATAAAGCCTACGCCGCCATTTCGCCACAGGCCGATTGGTGCATTTACATTCAGGCCGATGAAGTGTTGCATGAAAACGATTACCCGGCCATACGCGAAGCCATGCAGCAATGGAAAGACGATAAAAATGTGCAGGGCCTGCTGTTCCGCTACCGGCATTTTTACGGCTCCTATAATTATACCGGCGATTCGCGGCGCTGGTACCGAAACGAAATCCGCATTGTGCGCAAGTCGGCCGATATATGTTCTTACCGCGATGCACAGGGCTTTCGCACAACGCAAAACGAAAAGCTGCGGGTGAAACCTGTAAACGCAACCGTAAATCATTACGGCTGGGTAAAACCGCCCGAGGCGCAGCAGGCCAAACAACAATCGTTTCACAAAATGTGGCACGATGATGAATGGATGAAAAGAAACATTCCGCAGGTAAACGAATTTGATTACTCGCAAATCGACTCGCTGGCACATTTCACCGGCACACATCCCAAAGTAATGCAGCCGCGTATTGACCGTATGAACTGGGAATTTACATTCGACCCTACTAAAAGAAGAATGAGCCTGAAAGTGCGTGTACTGATGATAGTGGAGAAAATTACAGGATGGCGGCCGGGCGAATACAAAAATTATAAGCTCGTTTAGTGTTTACAGAAAACAGATTCACCGGAATATTATTTCAATGTAGGAGCTGTGTAAAGAGTTTACTCAAAACGAAGTCAGATTTTACATACCGATGAGCGAAACGCCACTTCATCATTCTCCCAAAGCCTTTTTGGCAAAGGGTTTCCGGCCAATGTAAATTATGTCGATTTTATTCACAGATACTTCTTCCTGAATTTACCTCGCTTCATTTTCGCCTAATATTGCGCCAATAGCTTTGCGGTCATAAATACTACACACATGACCTACAAATTACACCTCACTGCTTTTGCAGTATTGCTGGCAGGCGCAGCCAGTGCTCAGGTAACCCTGCAGCAGCACTCGGTAACTCCGCCTCTTGTGACCCTCAACACTACGGCATTTCCCAACACGCAGGTGTATGGGTTAATTGGCAGCCGCGATTCGCTGGCTGCTTCGCCCGGTTACCGCTTTGGCGGTTCGGCCGACGGTGCAGGCGTTTTGCGCAATGCCGACGGCTCTTTCACTGTGGTAGTGAACCACGAAGACAACTTCGCCGTTTCACGCCTTCACATGAACAGTAACTTTGTGCCTGTAACCGGCGAATACCTGCTCAATTCCAACGCAGGTATGTGGCGCCTTTGTTCGGCCACGCTGGCTACTCCGCAGGAACACGGTTTCGGCCCCACATTCCTTACCTGCGGTGAATCGGGTCTCGAATCGATGACACACAGCGTAAATCTTTTCGCCAATCCCATCACCGATTCGCTTACTGCTGCCAACTCAACCATTTCCCGTGGCATTGGCCGCTGGAACGGTGAAAATGCCGTGCCCCTGCCCGCTGCCACTTACAACAAAACCATAATCATTATTGGCGACGACGACAGCGGCCCCAATGGCGGACAAGTGGCCATGTACATGAGCGATGTAATTGGCGACCTGAACAACGGTAAATTATACGTACTGCGCCGCACCGACCTCAACCAGCGCGAGCGTTCAATTTTGCCCGGTCAGACTTACAACGTAGAGTTTGTGGAAGTACCCAACGGATCTTCACTCACCGGCGCACAGATTGATGCTTACAGCAGCCAGACACTGAACTGCATTGAGTTTCAGCGCGTGGAAGATATCGACTACCGCAAAGGTGGCGCCGCTGCTGCCCGCGAGATTTATTTCAATGCCACAGGTGCTGCCAATGCCGACACAACTGACCGTACTTTGTGGGGCCGTGTATATCGCCTTGTACTTGATCCGAACAACCCGCTCCACGGCACACTCGAGTGCATCATTAACGGCGACGACAAAAGCACTTCAAATCCCTACCGCGAACTTTATCAGCCCGACAACATCTGCGTAACACAGGATTATGTGTATGTGCAGGAAGACCCCAACGGCTACAATTTCCCCGCCGCTCTGCCTTATGTGCATGATGCCCGCATCTATCAGTACGATATTCAGACCGGTGCATGGACTACACTCATGGAATTCAACCACCGCCGTTCGGCTCCCGACAGCGCAAGCTATAACCGCAACAGCGCAGGCACTGCACACTCACGCAGCGGCATCGGCAGCTGGGAATATGGTGCCATGGTTGACCTTACACCTGCCGAAATTCCCAACGCATTCCTCATCTGCCTCCAGCCCCACACCTGGCGCTATCCCGAGTTTTCGGGTGTTGACGGCGGCACACTGCGTCCCAACGAAAAGCAGGGCAGCATGCTCATCACTGTAACCAACGTGCCCCGCGTAAAAATTACCTCAGCCACTGTAACTGCCGATACCATCTGCACCGGAAACACCGCTGTACTCAGCGCAACCGGCGGAAACTCTTACTGGGCCACCAACGGCACACGCTATCACTGGTACACCCAGCCTGCCGGCGGAACTCCCGTGTTTACCGGACAGTGGTACAACACACCCGCACTCAGCACCAGCGTTACTTACTATGTGGAAGTGGAAGTGGATGGTGTGGTTGGTGCTTCACGCACACCGGTTACCGCTACCGTAAATCTGATTCCTGCCATGCCGGTGGTAAACCAGTCGGGAACTGTACTTACTTCAAGCTCAACTGTGGGCAACCAGTGGTACCGCAATGGTGTGGCAATGTCGGGTGTTACCACTCCTTCAATTGTGGTAACACAGGACGGCTACTACTCAGTGGTAGTAACCATCAACGGCTGCGCTTCACCTGCTTCACAGGAAATATTCATGAATGTAACATCGGTTGAAGAAACAGTACTTAACAACAATGTACGTGTGTTCCCCAACCCCAACGACGGTACATTCACCCTCAATTTCAACAGCAATGAACCTACTGAGAGTTTCCGCGTGGAAGTGGTGAACAGTGTGGGACAAACTGTTTATACCGAGAAAGTAGCCCGTTTTAATGGCCGCTACAACCAGCAGCTCGATTTGAGCACAGAAGCTGATGGTGTATATATTGTAAATATTTATACAGATAATGGTGTATTCCAGCAGCAACTGGTAAAACAGCACTAATCACGGTATTACAGTAATTATTCATCCAAACACCTCTGCAAAAACATTGCAGGGGTGTTTGGTATTCATACCCGTAACAACTTTTCATTATCATGAAAAAAAATTTGCTGAAACTTTGTTTACTCCTCCTGCCTGCGCTTACCGCGCTGTACGCGTTTGGTGATAAGGAAAACAAACTTCCCCCGCGTTCGGAGAAAGCGGTGGCATTTTTTGCCGAAGATGCAGCCCTGTTGTTAAGTGAAGCACAAAAACTTCAGGCGCTGGTATCGGAAAAAAATGTAGCCACGGCAAAAGTGAATGAGCAGATTAAACGCACACGGGTGGCCTACAAGCGTACCCAATTAATTACAGCCTATTTCTACCCGGCCACCGAACAAATGCTCAACGGCCCGCCCATTCCCGAAGCCGATGAGGAAGAAGGCACCCAGCTTGTGCGCACACCCGACGGCCTCCAGCACATTGCTGAATTGGCCGATGGCGACAGCGTAAGCGGCGAAAACTTAGAAGAACTGCGTTTGAGCTGCCGCCGTTTTACGGCTACCTGCTTTCGTTTGCCGCAATTGGCACAAAGCGCAAAGTTCGACGACTGGCAACTCATGGAAGCATTGCGGCTCGAAGTCATTCGTATTTATACGCTTGGGCTTACCGGCTTTGATGCGCCCGATTACGAAGCCGCATTGGCTGACGCGAAAGCGGCCGCAGAAAGCATAAAGAAATATGCCGCATTGTTTTTGGGCGAAGTAAAAATGAAAGACCGGAAGCTCGAAAAAAATACGCGTCAGGCAATCGATGCTTTTGTAAAAGGTATTGATACAAACTCCGGCGAAGACGAGTTTAACCGTCTGTCTTTCATCCGCACAAAAGCCAATCCGCTTTCGCAGCAACTCACGCGTGTGGCTCTGCTGTTAAACCTCAAACCGGCCATCAGCACCACGGCATTGCGGTTTGAAGCAGCCACGCCGTTTGAAAAAGACGCGTTCGATCCCTGGTTTTATGCGCGCTACACCAAAGCCGAATACAAACGCCGCGAAGCAGCCGAACTCGGGCGCATACTATTTTTCGAGCCGCTGCTTTCGGGCGACGGAATACGCTCGTGCGCCTCGTGCCACAGGCCCGAACAGTTTTTTACCGATGGCATTGCACGCAGCACCGCATTTACCGGCAACGGCACTGTACTGCGCAATGCACCCACGCTGTGGAATGCCGCATTGCAGCCCTTGTACTTTTACGATGCGCGTGTGCCTTCGCTTGAAGATCAGGCGCGGTTGGTGGTGGCCAACAGCATCGAACTGCATGGCGATATTCAGGCTGCTTCCTCACTGCTCATGCAAAGCAGCGAGTATGCACAGCTTTTCCGCACGGCATTTGGCGGCACAGAAGACACTGTTATTTCGCCGCGAAGCATATTCATTGCCATTGCCGCCTACCAGCGCACACTGCTTGCCGGTAATGCCCCGTTTTACCAATACATGCGCGGCGAAACAAAAGCCATTAGCGCCGAAGCAATAAACGGCTTTAACATATTCACCGGCAAGGCAGCCTGCGCCACCTGTCACTTTCTGCCTTACTTCTCGGGCAGTGTGCCGCCGTTTTACGCCAAAGGCGAAGTAGAAATTATTGGCGTACCTGCCGGTACCGATACGCTGAAAGCCACTATCGACAGCGATCAGGGCCGATACAGTGTAAACGGCATGGAACTGCACCGCCATGCGTTTAAAACGCCCGGGCTTTCGCAGGTGGCGCACACGGCACCGTATATGCACAACGGCGTGTACACCACACTCGATGAAGTAATTGATTTTTACAATCGCGGCGGCGGCACCGGATTGGGCATTGCGCCCGTCAACCAAACCCTGCCCGAAGACAAACTCGCACTCACGCCAAAAGAAAAAGCCGACCTGATTGCTTTCCTCCACACCCTCACCGACACCACCGCAAAAGCCGAAGCCCCGCTGCGTTTGCCCGCATTTGGCAATACACGCTACGACAGCCGCAAACCAGGCGGACTGTACTGAAAATTATCCGTGAATACGCTGCCAGGCAATGAAATCGGTTTGCGGCAGCTTGCCTTCAAAGCCGCAGCCACGCAGCATGGTTACCAACTGCCCGCGGTGAAATGTGGCGTGGTTGAAAAGATGCTGAAGCACATCGGCCAGCCTTGTACTGAACTGCCTCCCGTCGAAAGTGTGATATGCAATTTCGCCATCAAAGAATGCGTCGGGCTGTGTGCGCAGAAATGCATCAAGCTCTTTTGCCCCTTCGTTAAACTGCGATGGATGAATGCCGGTGCGGTCGGGAAATGCCGAAAGCGAAGTGCCTTTAAGTCGCGTGAGCCACACTGTTTCGCCGTTCCAGATATGGTATGCCGTGAGGCGGAGCGTGCTAAAACTGCTCTTCTGTTCCGCATCAAGCCATTGCGGCGGAACCTGGTTAAGCAGTTCGGCAAATTGTGTATTGGCCCACACGTTGTAAGCCGAGAGACGTAGCAGTTGCTGTGAAAGCGTAAGCATAAAAGCAGTGTTGGTGGTTTGCGAAATTATTCCCAGCCTGTGGCCAGCACATCAATAATATGCATCACCTTAATCTGCTTTTTCTGCTGGGTGATGTAGCCGTTGAGGTGCAGCAAACAGGAAAGATCGGTAGAGATGATGTACTCGGCTCCGGCTTCTTCGGCGGCGCGCACTTTTTCGTCGGCCATGCCCACAGAAATGTTTTCGTGCTTCACGGCAAACAAACCGCCAAAACCACAGCACACATCGGCGCGTTCCATTTCCTTTACTTCGAGGCCGCGCACTTTCGAAAGCAGCACACGCGGCTCGCGATGTATGCCGTATTCGCGCAGTCCGCTGCACGAATCGTGATACACAGCCGTGCCGTTGAGCACTGCGCCGAGGTCGGTAATCTTCAGCACATTCACCAGAAAATCGGTGAATTCGTACATATTTTTCTGCACCTGCCGGCACTGGTTGTGCAGCACCGAATTGTGAAAAATTTCGCTGTAATAATTACGCACAAAACCCGGACACGAAGCCGAAGGAGACACAATGTAACGGTCGTTCTGAAATTCCTTGATGAATTTCTCGCCCACTTCCTTGCAGTGATCCCAGTAGCCCGCATTGAACGAAGGCTGGCCACAGCAGGTTTGTTCGTGATTGTAATTTACCGAACAGCCCACCCGCTCCAGCACTTTAATCATGTTAAGCGCAGTATCAGGATAAAGCTGATCGACAAAGCAGGGTATGAAGAGATCGACGATCATGAATTAACGGACAGTTTCTGATTTGGGCACCCGCAGCAGAAGCAGGAAACCGATGATAAAGGTAATAATGAGCGACAAAACAGAGTTGCGGATACCGCCTGTGGCATCTTCGATAAGACCGAAGGTAGTGGTACCAATGGCCAGACCAATTTTTTCGCTCACATCAAAGAAACTGAAGTACGAAGCATGGTCTTGGGTTTCGGGAAGCATTTTCGAATAGGTGGAGCGCGATATTGCCTGAATACCGCCCATCACCAAACCCACACAGGCGGCGGTGATGTAAAATTCAACCGGCATATCCACTATGGCAAACACCATTGTACACACACCTACCCACATAAGAATTACAAGTCCCAATGTTTTAAGGTTACCTATCTTGCGCGAAAGGAACGACATGAGAAAAGAACCGGCCACACCCAGAAACTGAATGAGCAGAATACTGATGATTAAACTGGTTTGCATGTGCTCTTTACTTTCCCACTTTATCGCTTTCGTGGCAAAAGGCACGGCCATAATCATAACCGTTTGCACACCCATATTGTACATAAAATAAGAACCGAGAAAACGGCGAAGCTGTTTTCGTGTAAGTACATCGCGAAATACTTTCATCAGTTCTGAATATCCTTTTACCAGCACATTTCCTTCCACCTTCCGGTTATACACGTTGTTGGGTAAGCGGCGGAAAGTGAATAAGGCAAAGCCAATCCACCAGATACCCACAAGAAGAAAGCCGTCTTTAGCCTGAAAATTGGGTTTATCAGTTACAAAAGAAGGTATCGCAGGAGTTTTGAGCAGCACCAAAATGGTAATGAGCAATATCGAACTGCCGATATATCCCATAGCAAAACCACGCGCACTTACTTTATCATGATCGGACTGTTCGGCTATTTCGGGCAAATACGCATTGTAAAACACCAGACTTCCCCAATAACCGATGCTGGCAAAAAGCAATGCGGTCATGCTCCACCCGATATGGTCGGGATTAAACAGGCAAAGCATGGAAGAAGAGAACGCACCCAAAAAACAGAAAAACTGAAGGAATCGTTTTTTATTCCCCGAATAATCGGCAATACCCGAAAGTACCGGCGATGCCAACGCTACAATCAGGTACGACAAAGCAACCACGTATGACAAAAACGAAGTATTGTGAAATTCAAATCCTGCCCAGCTCACCATATCGCTGATCAGGTTTTCATTTGCATCGCGTTTGGTGGTTACTGCTTCGTAAAAAATCGGGAATACGGCCGACGAAATAACCAGCGGATAAACTGAGTTGGCCCAGTCGTAAAAAGTCCAGGCACGGATAATTTTAGGGTCACCTTTTTGTAGCATGTATGCCAAATGTAGTCAGGAGCCATCATCCGGCGGCAGGTTGTTGAAAAGTAGGCTTAGTTGTGAACAGCAACCCGGAAAAAGTCAAAATTTACTTCAAATCGTTAAATTTCCGGATAATCCGGTAAGCGTCATCAGGGGTTCCTGTAATCAGCTTTATCCGCTCCTGCTTATTACCGCGCCTCCAGGCCGTTAGTGTTTGCTTCACCGGGTTCCAGATGCTTAACCAGCCTCTGGCAGTATCGCGGTAATTCAGCACACCGAAATCGGGTTTCTCTGTTTCGGGGCAGTAGGTTCCGAATAACTGATCCCAAATCAATAGTACTTTCCCATAGTTTTTATCCAGATATATCAAATTTCTGCCATGATGCACCCTGTGCAATGAAGGAGTAATGAGCACCTTTTCCAGAATGCCCCATTTTCCGGGTATTTCCGAATGAATCACCAATTGATACATACCCTGAATAAAAATCATCAGCAACAGCATTTCCACACTGAATCCAAGCAGCGGAAACACCATATAAAATGCAGCATTAAGTAACGGGATAAGAAAAGAAGTACGCAAACCCACGGTGAGATTATATTCTTCGCTCTGATGATGCACCACATGCGCCACCCAGAATAAATTGATACGGTGGCAAAGCCGGTGAAATACGTATTCAATAAAATCGAGCAATACAAATAACACAAGCGCAGGAAAAAAATCAGACGAGTTAAATTCAAATAAACCGAAATTATCTTTCAGCAGTTGCATAAACGGAATTGATGCAAGGGTGAAAAGATAGTTGATGGTAAAGGCGATAATACCGATAGTGAGATTTCGGAGAAAACCCGCCCGTGTAAACAATTTTCTTTTCCTGTGCCGGTGAATCATCCATTCGGCAAAAAGGAAGAGTAAATAAATTGAAATGAGCACAAACTCAAATGCTGCCGCGCCGTGGCGGAAGTTGAAAATTTCCATAACTGAGGTTGATCAGGGTAAATGAATAATCATGCAAAGTCTCATGACTTTGCCCGGTTTACCGGCATTGCCGCACTCAGTTATGCAGAAGGATAAGAGGTAATGGAAAAGATAGTATTACGGATGCAAAATGCCACTCCTACTGAGGAGCGGCCCTTTTTCAACGTGGAGATAAGTTGAACTGTCATCGAAGCAAAACTAAAAAGTTTGGAATTGACTTGAGTTCTTTTTTCATTTTTTAACAAAAAGAGAAAGCCTGTCTGAAATCGACAGGCTTTCTCTTTTGTTAATATATTTATATAGATTAGAAATTCATCGTAACACCAATCATCGCAGTACGTCCTTCGCCGGGAATAATGCCGGGGCCTGGATAGCCGCCTGCGCGGCGTGTGGCATAGCGCACATCGGCAATGTTGTTTACAGCAGCTTTGACCACCACATTTTTGGGCAAAGTTACCGTGCAGCCAAAATCCAAAAGCTGATACGAGGGCAGCGGCCCGGCGGTACCGGCGGCGTTTACAGCGCTGTTTCGGGCATCGGTATATACATCGTCGATATAATTCCAGTTGAACGACGCGCTCACTGCTTTGTAGCGATACATCAACCCTGCACGCACATTCCAGCGCGGCGCATATTCTACGCGTTTGCCTTCGTTGGCGCCACCGGTGTACCAGGCTTCGAGGTGGCTGCCTGCGGTGAAAATACTAAGCTGCCCGAACGGGTTTTTACGATCATAGTTCTTTCCGTCGTACGGGCTGCGATAGGGAATTTTGTAGGGTTTAAATTCCACATACCATTCTACGCCGCTGTTGGTGCTGTTGCCGGTGTTGGTACGAAACAGATACGGATTACCGTTTTCGTCGGTCATCGATACATCGCCTATGCGGCCGTCCACCAGCAGAAAGAATGCATTCACATCGTAGAAAAAGTATTTGAAAATCTCACCACGGATACCGATGTCCATATTCTGGCCTTTTACCGGGCCGAGATTCTGGTCGATACGCACGGCAGGCTGGTTGGTCCACACATCGTTAAACGTGGCCGGACGAAACGACTGTGCCCAGTTGGCATAAGCCACAAGCAGCTCCGAACGCGAGGTTGAGTTTCCGAAGAAATTATACTCTGCACCAGCTCCGAAAAGGGGCACTCCGTTGGTGCGCTCTTCGCGCTGCAAGGCGGGTGTGCCTTCGGCCGAAGTGCGGATGTATTCGTAGCGCACGCCGGGAACTACTTTCAGCTTTTTGGTGAGTTGAAGGAGTACTTCGGCAAAGGCAGCCATGTTTTCGGCGTTCAGGTCGAGGTCGCGGGTGAGGGCGGCGGTGTAGGTGTAATCGGCATCACTGCCATCGGTGCCTTTGCCCTGCTCGCGCTGTGTGTTGCCGCGGTAATAGCGCAGGCCGGTGCTTACGAATGATTCCTTACCGAGCAGTTGAAACGGAGTGAGGTAACGCACTTCTGCACCGTAGTTGGTATAGAAATCGCGGTCAATAGTACGGGCGGTGCCGGGGTCGGTTGTGTTGGCGGCACCGGTGTAACCCACGCTGCTGCGTTCGCCAAACAGGCCAAAGAGTTTTGCGCTGAGTTGCGCTTTATTATCAAAGCGGTAATCGGCTGTTACGGCCGGCATATTCCAGCGAATGGTAAACCAGTTACGCTCGCGGAATGATGCGCGGTGATCTGCTGCAAACAACGAATCGGTTAACCCGCCGGGCTGCTGCAACTGGTAGTGCATACCGGTAAACTGCATCCCAATGGTAAGGCGTTGGTTTACCAGCCAGTTTACATTTACATAGCCGGTATTGGTGAAATAGGCACTGTTTTCGCGCCAACCGTCGGCACGGCGGTAATTGTAAAAACCATAGTAATTCATTTTCCCTTTTGTGCCACCCAGCGAGGCAAACGCATTGCCCATACCGTACGAACCGCCGCTCAGACTAACCCGTCCTCTGAGCGCTTTATCGCGTGTACCTTCCTGTATTACATAATTCACCATACCGCCAAGCTGCGGCCCAAACTGCAACGACGCCGCGCCACGAATAATTTCCACACGGCCTAAGGCTTCTGCCGGCGGCACATAATACGCTTCAGGATAACCAAACGCATCAGAACTCATATCATAACCGTTCTGGCGGTTATTAAATTCCCACGAGCGGTTCGGGCTGAGGCCACGGGCGGCTATGGATGTGCCGGTACCGTTTCCGTCGTTTTCCCAAATCATTAAACCGGGCACTCGCGCAAAAATCTGGCGTGTATTGTTTTGTGCCAGATTGGCATCTGAATTTTGTGGATATATTACATCGTTTTTCTTCCCGGCTGCAATAGTAGTGCCGCTTACAGGATGCATTTTTCCCGCCTGCGGATATTCGGCAACAATGGTAATCACCGGCGGGCCAATGGATGGGGGCTCCATATCCACCTGTAAATTGATCACCCTGAATTCACGACCCGGTTCCAGTGTAATTTCTTTGAATTCTTCTCTGTAACCCACATACGTAAACGTAAACAGATACGTTCCTAGAGTAAGTTTAACTTCGAATTGTCCCTTCTCATCACTTAGCACGCCTTTCGTCTCGGAGGTTTTGACATCTTCATACTTTATGTTCACAAAAGACAGTGGTTCACGGGTTTTTGCATCCAGCACTATACCTTTAACAACGCCCGCGAACTGAGCATTCAGCAGCGAGAAGGTCAACAAGGCAAGCGTAAGCAGTATATATTTTTTCATTGTGAGTTTGGTTGAGGCTGCAAAACTATCCTTACCCGCTTTCAGCGGCAATACCCTATCAAGGGTATTCCGATACCCTGTTTTAGGTATTTTGGGATGATACGCTTTCTTTTGTATGACGTATCTTGCGAAAAATTCCACAAAGCCGTGAAAGATCTTTTACGCAACCGCCAGTTTCAAATCGCGCTGGGCTTTACCCTGCTAATGGGTGTATATTATGCCATACAGATGTATCAGGCGCAGGGCAATATGCGTTTGCCCACCCCGCAGCAGAAGCAAAAGCAAGATTCAGCACAATCCACCAACGTGTAGGCTATTTGTAAAATGCCTCGTTGAAGTTGATGAGATACACTTTTTCGGTGGTTCGGGTTATGGCGGTGTAAAGCCAGCGTAAAAAATCCTGATTTACCATATCATCGGTAAGGTAACCCTGTTCAATAAATACAGCTTTCCACTGTCCGCCCTGCGCCTTGTGGCAGGTAACGGCATACCCAAATTTCACCTGCAGCGCATTGAGCCAGGGATCGGCTTTCATACCGAGGTAGCGGTCGCGTTTGGCGGGCAGGTGCATATAGTCTTCGGCCACACTCTCGTAGAGTTGCTGCTGCTGCGTTGCGGTGAGCGCGGGTGCTTCGGTGTGCAGCGTATCGAGCATGATGCGGGCTTCGAGTTCGGGTTCTTCGGGGTAATCGGTGAGTTGCAGCACCACATCGGCAAAGCGGAAGCCGTACATTTCGCGGTATTTACGAATGCGCTGTACTACGGCGGCATCGCCATTGGCAATAAAGCCCGCTTTCGATTCTTCGGGCAGCCACATGTAGTTGTTCTTTACTACCATTAAATGGTCGCCTGCCGAAATTTCGTCTTCCTGCCAGCGAATGCGGGCGCGTATTTGCTGGTTGTAAAGGTTTGCCCGTTTGTTTGAACGGCAAATTACAATGGTGTCTTCGGCGCCGTATGTGCGGTAAGCCTCTTCGAGTGCGTCGAGCAATTCGCCTCCCTGTATGCGGATGATGTCTTT
This sequence comes from Bacteroidia bacterium, assembly GCA_025454955.1. Classification (GTDB taxonomy): domain Bacteria; phylum Bacteroidota; class Bacteroidia; order Palsa-965; family Palsa-965. Next base: position 44,371 of record JALONL010000015.1, read on the forward strand.
GTAGCCCGCAAGTTCAAACTTCGGCTGCACGTTTTTTTCGTCCTGCGCAATGTCGATACGCAGTTTGGTGGCATTGTACAGCACACCCGATTCCTGGCTCTGCCTCACCACTTCGCGCAGTTCGAAAGCCCCTACGGGCAAGGCGTATGCACGTTTCAAAAACTCATGATCAAGCGCCGGGCTGTGCAGCAGGCCCACCGGCGGAAGCTGTGCCGTATCGCCCACCAGCAGCAGGCGGCAGTTGTCGCCGCCATATACGTATTGCATGAGGTCGTCGAGCAGGCTTTGTTTGGTAAAACCTTTCTCGGCGCCGCCTTCGCCAATCATCGAGGCCTCATCCACAATAAACAGCGTGTTTCGGTGCGGATTGCTCTGCAGGGCAAAAAAACCTTCATCGGCCGAAACCGCAGGGCGGTATATTTTTTTGTGAATGGTCCACGCCGTTTGCCCCGAGTAACCCGAAAGCACTTTGGCGGCCCGTCCGGTGGGAGCCAGCAAAATACAGCGGCGGCGGATGGACGGCAATGCGTTTACCAGCGCACTCACCAAACTGGTTTTACCTGTACCCGCGTAGCCGCGCAGCAGAAATACGCGCTGCGAATCGGGATCGGTTACAAATTCGGCCAGCCGCTGTACCACGCGCCGCTGCGGGTCGGTGGGTTCAAACGGAAATTGGGCGAGAATTTGTTCGGCGAAATTCATGGCGGGGTGAAGTTCTGAAATTATTTGGAGGGAATGGCAAAACAATTTATTCGCTGCAAAAACAAAAAAACCGGTACGTAAACTCTCCGATCTCTCAAAGAGATCGGAGAGTTGGTTACTCAGATTTATTTTTTTGTTTTTGCAGCAGCACTGTTCCAAATTAATATAGCAAAACAATTTAATCACTGCAAAAACAAAAAAACTGATACGTAAACTCTCCGATCTCTCAAAGAGATCGGAGAGTTGGTTACTCAGATTTGTTTTTTTGTTTTTGCAGCAGCACGGTTCCCGATTACATTTGTAAACTACAAAAATTCAGATTTCGCCATGAACACACAGCCCTACGTAATTCTCGATAACCTCCTCACCGCCCAGCAGCTCACCGCGCTCGATTCGCTCATCAGCGCAGCCACATTCGGCCCGATAGACGAAAACGAAGGCGATCAGATCCGCCGCAATCTCCAGATTTCGCCCGACGACCGCCAGATATTGCCCCAGATCCAGCAGCTTCTCAACCAGGCATTAGTGCAGCAGCCCATGTTTCAGGCCCTGTTTATGCCCCTGCGTATGTCGCCCTTTGGCATTACCCGCTACGATCAGGGCCACGGCTACAGCTGGCATATCGACCATCCGATGATGGGCAACCCGCCGCTGCGCACCGATCTGGCCATGACTATTTTCCTGAGCGAACCCACCTCCTGCCAGGGCGGCGAGCTGGAAATAGACACCGGCGCAGGCATTCAGAAACTCAAACCCGCGCGCGGCAGTGCCGTGGTGTATTCGTGCAACCACGTTCACCGCGTGGCCGAAGTGACCTCGGGCCGCCGCATTGCAGCCATTAGCTGGATTCAGTGCGCAGTACGCCAGCCGCAGCAGCGCGATATTCTGTTCAACCTTCAGCGCGTGTATCAGTCGCTTGGCGAAAAAGGCCAGCACGCGCAGGAAGCCAATGTGGTGCTGCAAACCTGGAGCAACCTCATGCGCATGTGGAGCGAAAGCTGATCGGCGCGAATTGTTAACTTTGCCGCCACATGCCAGTTCGCACACCTACGCCAGCAATCAGTTTCCGCGATGCCGCCTTCGACCCCGAACGCAGCGAGAGTTTTTGTCTCGTGCTCGAAATTTCGCCCGAAACAATTTCGCTGGCCGTGCTCGATAACCTTACCAACGATTTCCTCGCGTTCGAGCATTACCCGCTTCGCAAAGTGGCCGACGAAAACACCCTCGCCGCCACACTCGAACAGCTTTCGGCTCAGCACGAGTGGCTTACCAACCGCTTCAAACGCACCGACTGCATACTCGTCACCGAACGTTTCACGCTGGTGCCCGCCGCTTTGTTCGACAGCGCCTCTGCCGCGCAATACCTGCGTTTCAACCAGCCCCTCGCCGCGCACGACGAAGTACTCACCGACATGCTCCGCCAGCCCGACGCGCGCAACATTTACGCCGTAAGCGAAAACCTTACAGCCGTGCTGCGCCGCCAGTTTACCGGCATACGCTTTCGTCATCACCTCTCGCCGCTCATCGAGCGCACACTCTCGGTAAACAAAAATGCCGACGGCCGCCGCATACTCGTTCACATTCAGCAGCAGCGTTTCGATTTGCTCATCACCGACGGAGGTTTGCTGCTCCTGGCCAACACCTACCGTTTCCAGAGTGCCGAAGATGTGGCCTATTACCTGCTCTTCGCCTGCGAACAACTCCGCCTCAATCCCGAACAGGTGCCCGTGGAAATTGTAGGTGAAATTGATCCCGATTCGGCCATTTACAAACTACTCTTCAAATACGTGCGCCACGTAAAATTTGGCGGCCGTCCGGTGGAAGCACGTTTTACGGCCGGCTTTGGTCAGTTGCTTACGCACTGGCATTTTAACCTGTTTGCCCTGCACTACTACGCATGATCCGAATCATCAGCGGCACCCATAAAGGCCGTCGCATCACGGCTCCGGCCAATCTGCCCGTTCGTCCCACCACTGACTTTGCCAAAGAAGGCCTGTTTAACGTGCTCGGCAACCGCATCGACTTTGAAGAAGAAACCGTGCTCGACTTATTTGCCGGCACCGGCAACATCAGTTACGAACTCGCCTCGCGCGGCTGCAAAAACATCACTTGCGTGGATGCCGATGCACGCTGCATCAAATTTATTCAGGACACCGCTGCCAAATTTGAGTTCCGCAACCTGCGCACCATGCGAAGCGATGTATTTTCGTTCATCCGCAAAGGCGGCAAACCTTACAGTCTCATCTTCGCCGATCCGCCTTTCGATATGGCAGAAACCGCCAAACTTCCCGGCCTCATTTTCCAACACAATCTTCTCGCACCCGGCGGCCTGCTCATTATCGAACATCCCGATACTACGCGGTTTGAAGATACCTCGAAGCTCACCGAAATACGGAAATACGGGAAAGTGCATTTCAGCTTTTTTGGCCACGATAAACAGGAAGGCGAATAAACTGCCATTCCCTGAATACGGGTTATTCATCCCGCATCTTCAAACTTAACACATCGCTAATTTCAGGATAACAGGTTAACTCTGGCTCTTTCCTACACTTACTATCCCCAAAAGTGCAGCAGATATGGCCGAGATAATTCTTTCTATTGTTGCCGGACTAGTATTGTTTCTTTTCGCAGTAAACAATCTTTCCGAAACCATCCGCACAGCCATCGGAGGCCGGGCCAATAAATGGATTAAACGATTTACCTCAAACACGTTCACCAGTCTGCTTACCGGCTTTGTCATTACGGTGCTTCTCGACTCTTCATCGGCAGTTATTATTATTACCATTGTTTTAATTAACTCCAAAGCACTCACATTCAGGCAGGGCATGGGTATTGTGCTGGGAGCCAATGTGGGCACCACCATAAGCAGCCAGATTATTGCCATGGACATTGGCAAATATTCGCCGGTGCTTCTTTTCGCCGGATTTGTGTTGCTGCTTGTGTCAAAATCGGCCAAAGTAAATAACACAGGCAAAATCATACTCTATTTTGGTGTGCTGTTCTTCGGCCTGTTTACCATGGAAAACGCCGTAGAGCCGCTCAGAGACGAACCCTTCTTTCACGAGTGGATGAAAAAAACCGATAATCCCTTCTTTGGCGCCGGTGCCGGCGCACTCATTACGCTGGTCATTCAGTCATCGTCGGCCACGGTGGGCATGTCTATTATCCTGGCCAAAAAAGGGCTGCTGAGTCTGGCAGGCGGCATTGCTGTAATGCTCGGAGCCGAACTGGGCACCTGCAGCGATACACTTCTGGCCACCATAAAAGGAAGCCGCGCAGCCATCAAAACCGGCATTTTTCATATTACATTCAATCTGCTCACTATTCTGCTGGGGCTGGCATTGTTTTATCCGTTTGTTCATCTGGTTGAATTACTCAGTGGTAATGCTTCCATAGAGCGCACCATTGCCAATGCCCATGTGTTGTTTAACCTTTCGGGCGTGTTGATTTTTGTGTGGTTGGTGCCGGTGTTTGAGCGCATGTTGAACAGGATTTTGCCGGAGCGTGGGGAGTATGCAATGAATACAGCTTAAACTTAGATGCGAAAATAAAGCAGGGTGCATTTCTGTTTTGGGAACAAATTGCAGGTATTTAACGCACCGGGATATTTTATATATTTAGATATGAAGAAAAAGAAGTGATATCGGCATTAAATAAATTCTCTCAGGAGTCTAAACCAGATGATCTTATAGAGCGATTGATTGTTATTGAAAAAATTGACGCGGGTTTGAATGATATTAAAGAAGGAAAAACTGTCAGTCACGCAGATGTAAAACAAATGGTAAAAAAAGGCATATTGAATATCCAGCCCGATCAGATTCCTTTTTCTGAACCATATTCGGGGTAATCAGGCCTGAACTGATTGTTGCAACTACCTGAAATTACCCGTTGAGTTTTTCATCATATTCCTCCTACCTTTACCCTGCAACAAGACAACAACATCACATGAGCCAACCTGAGTTTTTTGTCATCTGTGACTGCTGGCAAAAGTGCTCATTGGCTACATATAAGTAAAATGCTCTTCTCTATCCCTAAGCGGGCTATTTTTTCTGAATTGTCCTGATTACCTGCATGCCGCTTTTGTTTGAAAATAACTTCTTATTTTTAACTCTTAATGCGCGAAAAAAAACTATATATAATAAGCGGGTGCAACGGTGCAGGGAAAACAACAGCTTCATTTAATATACTTCCCGACCTTCTTGATTGTAAGGAATTTGTTAATGCCGATGAGATAGCAAGAGGTTTATCTCCATTTCAACCCGAAAGTGTTTCGATTGAAGCAGGAAGAATTATGCTCAAGCGAATTAACGAACTTATTTTATCCGGACAGGATTTTTCATTTGAAACCACATTATCTACGAAATCGTTCATTAAAACAATCGAACGAGCCAGAAATAACGGCTACTTTATAACAATTATTTTTTTCTGGCTGGATTCACCGGAACTTGCAAAAGACAGGGTTCGAAAGCGGGTTTCAGAAGGTGGCCACAATATTGAGACCGCGATTATTGAAAGACGATATAAGGCAGGAGTAAAAAACCTCTTTCATCTTTATCAATCCCAAACTGACTATTTGCTGATATACGACAATTCAACTATTGACTCTGAATTAATTGCAGAAAAAGAAAGGAATAAGAAGTTTCAAATTCATAACTTTGATAAATTCAACAAAATTAAATCACAATCCGATGAGCAATACTGAAAAAGAGCTTTTGAAAGAAAGAATCAAAAAGGCCATCCGATTATCTTCTGTGAAACTCATTCAAAATAAGAGAGCATTGGGGCAAAAATTAGTAATAAGTGAGAATGGGAAAATAAAATTGGTTGACCCTTAGGGTATGTTGGGATTTTTTGACGCTTTGTTCCAATAAAAATTCGTGATGTTTTTGGGCCAGGTGTGGTTCATTTTGAAAAATGTCAGTTTAGTACATCACCTTTATCCATGTTATAATTCTTCACTCAGAATTTTGTCAGTAATATGCGGCTGTAAAACAACAACTGTATTTTTACCGATTAACATAAAAACCTCCGCATGAAAAAAATAGCCGTATTCCCCGGTTCATTCGACCCCTTCACCCGCGGGCACGAATCGCTGGTGCGCCGCGTGCTGCCTTTGTTCGACGAACTCATTATTGCCATTGGCGTAAACAGCAACAAAAGCTACTTTTTCACGCTCGAAAAACGGCAGCGTTGGATTGAGCAGACCTTTGCCGACGAGCCGAAAGTGAGGGTGGAAACCTTCTCCGGCCTCACCATCGACTACTGCCGCAGCAAAGGCTCGCAGTTTATTGTGCGTGGGCTGCGTACCACGGCCGATCTGGAGTTTGAAAAAGCCATTGCGCAAATGAACAAAGCCATGGCCGACGAAATTGAAACCCTTTTCATTTTGCCCACTCCCGAACTCTCGGCCATAAACTCCACCATTATCCGCGACATTGTGCGCAACGGCGGCGATGCCTCCAAATTTGTGCCAGCGGCCATTAACCTTTACGAATAACGGCACGGGAATTGGATTATACGGCAATAAACACGGATCACCATCCGTTTAAAGGCTTACCCACACGTATGCATCACTTTCGTATTCTGCTGCTGCTTCTCCTGCTTTCGCCCCTGCTGAAAGCGGCCAAACCCTGCACCATTGAAGGCTACGCCAAAGGCTTCGAAGGACAGATCATCAGCCTGCATACTTACGAAGAATACATCACTATGGCCGAGCGCAAACTGGGCGAAACCGTAGTGGAAGCCGACGGCCATTTCGAATTTACCTACGAGGCCGAAAATGTGGAACGCGTGTTTGTGCGCTACACCCACCTGCGTGGCTTCCTCTTTGCCGAACCCGGCCGCCTGGTTCGCATTATGTGTCCGCCCCGCGACTCGGCCCGCATGGTGAATATGGACGTGGAATACGAAACCCAGCTTACCTATTTCACCGAAGATTCAACTGATATGAATTTTCTGGCCATCGACTTTAACATGAACTTTCAGAAATTCTGGAACAAAAACTTCAGCTACTTCGTCGATAAAAGTTCATATACCAAACTCGACTCCTTCCACACCGCCATGCGCAAACATTACACGTTTGTGAAAAACCCGTATTTCATGCCGTGGATGGAGTTTACGTTTGCGTCGATGGAAGATGCCACTTTCCACTCCGAAAAAAAATTGGCCAAAAACTACCTCATCGGCAAAAAGATTTATTACAACAACAACGAGTACATGAACTTCTTCAACAGCTTCTTCGAAGATTACATGTACACCGGCAGCATACGCAAAGAAGGTGCAGGCATTAACCCGGCCATAAACGTTTGGGTGAGTTACGACTCGCTCATGAAGTCGATGAAAACCCTGCGCTGGCTCGAAAACGACACCCTGCGCGAACTCGTCATGCTCAAAGGCCTGTTTGAATGCTACAACAACCCGGCTTTCATTCCGCGAAACATTTTAAGCCTTGCCCAGCAAACCACCTCACGAAGCCGTGTACCACAGCACCGCGAAATTGCCCGCCGCATTGTGGCCTTCTACACCAAACTCAAAGCCGGAAGCATGGCCGCGCATTTCGAAGCCATCGACAAAACAGGCAAAAGCATTGATCCCATTGCAGAGTTTGCCGGAAAACCCGTGTACCTCTTCTTCTTCAGCGAATGGAACACCAACGCGCAAAACGAAATGCGCCTGATGAGCGAACTGCATAAACGCTACGGAAAGAAAATGACCTTTGTGGCCGTGTCGGTGGGAAATGATACACTGGCCTGGAAAAAATTCCTGCGCGAAAACCCGAAATACAACTGGGTAATGCTGCACTACAATTTCGACGAGCGCATTAAAAACGCATACAGCATTTACGCCACGCCATTGGGCTTTTTCATCGACGAAGAAGGCCGCCTGCTTGCCGCGCCCGCCGAATTACCCAGCGGTGGCGAACTCGAGCCGCAGATCTACAAACTCCTCAACCCGCGGGCCGCACCGCTGCGTGTGGGCGAACGCTAAAACTCGTCGAAGTTTACCACCACATTTTCCGACACCGGATGCGACTGGCAGGTGAGTATGTAGCCTCTGGACACCTCATCGTCGGTAAGCGCAAAGTTGTGATCCATGCGCACCTGACCTTCGGTTACCTTGGCACGGCAGGTGCAGCACACGCCGCCTTTGCAGGCAAACGGCACATCCATACCGGCATCGTAAGCCACATCGAGAATGCTGGAGCCGTTTTGCGGAATATCGAATACCTTTTCCTCGCCATCAAGAATTACAGTGACTTTGCTGGTGCCGGCAGTCTGTGTGGACGCAGTTTCGGCAGCTTTCACGGCCTCGGCCACCGCCTGGAAGTATTCGATATGAATGAGCTTTGAATCGATGCGAAGTTGTGTAAGCACCTGCTTCACATTCTCCATCATGGGCCCGGGGCCGCAAATGAAATATTCGTTATTGCCGTTCAGGCCAATGTGGTTTTCAATAAGTGCGGCCACCTTTTCGGCTGTGAGTATGCCGGTGTAAAGCGCAGCCGTGCCGGGAGCCGGGTTTTCGAGAATGTGAAATACACTCAGGCGGTTGCCATGCTGTGCGGCCAGCGCATCAATCTGCGCTTTGAATATTACAGCCTGCTCGTCGCGGTTGCCATAAAAAAGGCTGATGCGGCTTTTGGGCTCGCTGTGAAGCACGGTTTTAAGGATAGACAGCATGGGCGTAATGCCGCTGCCGCCTGCAAAAAGTACATAGTGCTTCTCGTTGGCCGCATCCATTGCCGACCAGAAATTGCCCATCGGAGTCATTACCTCCAGTTTGTTGCCGGTGTGCAGTTCGTTGTTCAGCCAGGTAGAAGCGCGGCCGCCGTCCACTTTTTTCACCGCAATACGCACCTCCGAATCGGCCACGGGGCTGCTGCAAAGCGAATACGAACGGCGCAGTTCTTCGCCGCCCACATGGAGTTTCAGCGTAAGGTATTGCCCCTGAATGTAGCTGAACTCCTGTTTCGATGCCTCCGGAATGTCGAACACAATGGAAACACAATCGGCAGTTTCGCGGGTTATTTCTTTTACAGTAAGCGTATGAAAACGAGCCATGTTTTGGTGAAATTGGAAAACGGAGCGCAAAAATAGGATTATCTGCCCGTTCTGCCAATTAAGGTTTCAGCCACAGTCAATAAATTATCCGCCAAAACTGCACCCGGCTCGCGAAATACATACCTTTAATGTATGGCAAAAAACGAATCGCTCTCGGCAAGGGTTCGTGAAGCATTGCAGAAGGTGAAAAATGTGGAGGAAAAAGACATGTTTCGCGGCACTACATTTATGGTGAATGGCAAAATGTGCATCACCACCGGCAACCACGAATTAATGTGCCGGATCGACCCGAAACTACATGCTCAGGCCGCCTCCGGCCCCGGTTGCCGGCCTATGATAATGAAAGGGCGGGAATACAAGGGTTATGTATATATACAGGAAGAGGTAATTGCCGACGATAAGGTTTTCGCCCACTGGATAAATCTCGCGCTCGATTTCAACCGTGAACTTACGCTCAAAGAAGCGAAAAAGAAGAAATGATTTTTTTTCCTGATACAATTATCAGACCTTCTCTTAAAAACATTTCCCCCTTATAATTTCAATATCGCGCCAAAAATTACCGCATTGTTTATTTCCCAACTCCTTCTGCGGGAGAAATACTAAACAAATCCATAAAATTGCCCCTCACCGGCAACAATGCAATTTTACCATTGTTAATGCGCCTGAAATGCGTAACGATTTTCGGGTAATAACTTCTCCCGCAAATCAACCGTAAATTTTGTACAGAACCGGGAGCTATGGCTGCAAAACCTGCCTTATATCTGAGAAATGGGTGACTTTAATCAGCCACAGCCCAAAACCTTTCTGTATATTTGTGCAACACAAAAACAGTTGTCTGAAGTATGGAAAACACCATTCAACTCGAAGAATTATTTGACGCGAAATTAGAACGGGGCGAATTCATCGAGCCGAAAGACTGGATGCCGGAAAAATACCGGAAAACACTCATCCGCCAGATCTCACAACATGCGCATTCCGAAGTAATCGGTATGCAGCCCGAGGGCAACTGGATTACCCGTGCCCCAAGCCTGCGCCGCAAAGCCGTATTGCTGGCCAAAGTGCAGGACGAAGGCGGCCACGGCCTCTACCTTTACAGCGCCTGCGAAACACTGGGCATCAGCCGCGATGAAGTAATACAGCAACTTCAGTCGGGCAAGGCCAAATACTCCAGCATTTTCAACTATCCCACACTTACCTGGGCCGATATGGGCGCCATTGGCTGGCTGGTTGACGGTGCTGCCATTATGAATCAGGTTATGCTTCAGCGCACTTCCTATGGCCCGTACTCGCGCGCTATGGTGCGTATTTGCAAGGAAGAAAGCTTTCACCAGCGTCAGGGCTACGAAATTATGTGTGTGCTGGCCAAAGGCTCGCCCGAACAAAAAGCCATGGCGCAGGATGCACTCAACCGCTGGTGGTGGCCCACGCTCATGATGTTCGGCCCAAAAGATGCCGAGTCGTCAAACAGCGCCGAGTCCATTAAATGGAAAATAAAGCGCGAAACCAACGACGAACTCCGCCAGAAATTTGTCGATCGCACCGTACCCCAGGCCGAACACCTTGGCCTCACCGTTCCCGATAAAGACCTGAAATGGAACGCCGAACGCAACAGCTATGATTTCGGCGAAATAGACTGGGAAGAATTCTGGAACGTGGTTCAGGGCAATGGCCCCTGCAACAAGGTACGCATCGAGAACCATGTGCGGGCACACGAAGAAGGCAAATGGGTGCGCGAAGCCGCTGCCGCTTACGCCGCCAAAAAAGCAAAAGCCGCACAGGTACAGGTTGCCTGAGTGCAGCCCCCAAGTTTTGTCCAAACCGAATACCACAATAAAATGAGTTCAGTTACCGATAGCCAGTGGCCTGTATGGGAAGTATTCGTACAAACCAAATCAGGAATGCCGCATAAACACTGCGGCAGCGTACATGCACCCGATAAGGAAATTGCCCTGCAAAATGCGCGCGACGTGTACACCCGCCGCAGCGAAGGCACAAACATCTGGGTGGTGCCGGCCAATGCCATTACCGCATCAAGCCCCGAAGACATCGGGCCGTTTTTCGATCCGTCGAACGACAAGCCCTACCGCCACCCTACTTTCTACGAAATTCCTGAAGGAGTTAAATACATGTAATGCCCGCCATGAGCGAAACTTCACACACAAAGGCTTTGTTCGAAATCCTGCTTCGCCTGGGCGATAACAGCCTCGTGCTCGGCCATCGCCTCTCCGAATGGTGCAGCAAAGGCCCCATTCTCGAAGAAGATCTGGCATTGGCCAATATTTCTCTCGATTGCATTGGTCAGGCCAGGCTCCTGCTTACCTACGCTGGCGAAACCGAAGGCAAAGGACGAAGCGAAGACGATCTGGCCTACGGACGGCTCTCGGCCGATTACCGCAATGCCCTGCTCGTGGAAATGCCCAACGGCGATTTCGGGGTAACCATTGCCCGGCAGCTTTACTACACCGTATTTGCCGATTTGCTTTACTCGGCCCTGCGCCAAAGCACCGATGCACAACTTGCCGGCATTGCGGCTAAAGCACACAAGGAAATACAATACCACCTGCGCCACTGCACCGAATGGACCCTGCGCCTGGGCGATGGCACCGAAGAAAGCAACCGCCGCATCCAGAAAGGATTCGACGAACTCTGGGCCTACACCGGCGATTTGTTTGCCACCACCGAAGCCGATACGCAGCTCGTACAGGCAGGCATTATTCCCGACGTGGCTGCATTGCAGGCCGCGTGGAAAACACAAATCGAAAACATACTCAGCCAGGCCACACTCACCCTGCCGCAAGGCACCTGGATGCAGAAAGGCAGCCGCCAGGGCATACACACCGAACACCTCAGCTACCTGCTGGGCGAAATGCAAAGCCTTACCCGCGCCTATCCCGGAGCTAGCTGGTAACACAGCCCCGGCCGCAAACCGAGGAACGATTTAAGATATTGATGATGCAGCCGGAACAAACCATACTAGCCGAAACCGCCGCCGTGTGGAACATCCTGCGCCGCGTGCCCGATCCCGAAATACCCGTGCTTAACGTGGTGGAAATGGGCATTGTGCGCAGCGTGGAAGTAAACGGCAACAATGTACATGTGGGAATTACACCTACGTACAGCGGCTGCCCGGCCATGGACGTAATCGGCGATGAAATAAAACGCAGCCTCAGCCAGAACGGGTTTGCGGAAGTAAGCGTGAAATACATCCTCAGCCCCGCCTGGACCACCGACTGGCTCACCGCCGAAGCCCGCGAAAAATTACGTCAGTACGGCATTGCCCCGCCCGAACACACCACCGCCGAAAAAGCAGCCCTTAGCGGCGAAGGAAAAACCGTAACCTGTCCGCGCTGCAAATCCACACACACACACATGGTGAGCAATTTCGGCTCCACCGCCTGCAAGGCCCTCTGGCAGTGCGACGATTGCAAGGAGCCGTTCGACTACTTCAAGTGCATCTGAACGAATCAGCACACTGCATTCGCCGGGCCACAGCCCGGTTTTTTTATGCCAATATCCAGTCAGGATAAATTAATTTAGAACAAACGTTCTAAATGTGAAATTAATTTATACCTTTGAACTGTAAAACAAAAATGCCATGCCCATATTAGGATTTTTCGGCTCCGTATTTTTTCTCATACCGCTTATTGCGGCGTTTCTGGCCAAAAGGCTGGGGCGTTCATTTGCCATCTGGTTCGGCATAGGATGTGTGTTGCCCATAATTGCAGTTTTCATACTGCTTATGCTGCCAGAGAAAAAAGTACAATTTGCAGATACACCACAATAAAAAAATCCCGCCGTTAAATTGGCGGGATTTTTTGTTGCGTGAATCACTACTGATTACTTGCCTTTCTTCGCGGGGGCCGGTGCGGGAACGGGCATATCAGTATCAGACTTTTCTTTCAGCAGCTTGTGAATTTCTTTCAGGTAAGCATTCTCGCTGCGGAGAATTTCAAGCTCTTTCTTGGCTGCGTCGAGTTCGCGCTGCAGTTCCATGGCGGTCATTACCTGAGCTTTGCCATAAGCAGCTTTATCTTCGTGAACTACCAGAGCCGATGAAGAGTAATACTGAAAGAAATCGTAATTGAGTGTACGCGAAATTTCGCGCAGAAGTTCAGTATCAATCGACTTACGCTTGAATATCCCATAGATATTCTGCGGTGAGGTACTGATACGGCGGGCAAACTCGCTCTTGGTCATGCCCAATTCTTCAAGATGCTGGCGAATGATTTTTCCGATGTGTAAGGCCATTGTTGAAGGGTCTTAATTTTTGATTTTGGTTTATAATTGATTGATTCAGCTACTAATGATTAAGGTATAAGCTTCAGACTCTTACTTCCGGTTCCTTCCCCAAGAAAGCGGATTACAGCTTCAGCTTTTGCGTTTAACCGAACTGCCCTTGGCAGTTTTAGTGGTTTTGTTTTGGTTCTTTTGTGTTTCCAGTTTTGCTGATTTAGTGGTTTTATGAGTTGATTTTTTCAGAGGCAGTTTTTGTTTTTCAACCGGCTTGGGCGAAGGCTCGGGCAGGTCGAAAGGCAGACCTTCGGTGCGACCACGAAGCAGCCTTATTAACTCTTTCAGGTAGCGGTTTTCCTGTGCAAAAAGCTCGGTTTCCCGCTTCACCAGGGCAAGTTCCTTGTTCAGCTCCGACGCATTCTTGTGCGACATCGAGTCGTCGTTCAGAAACGAACCTGAAGAAGTGGTGTAATGCTGGAAAAAATCGTAGTTCAGCACGCGTGAAATTTCCCAGAGCAGATCGGTATCTATCGACTCCCGCTTGAAAATGCTGTACACATTCTGAGGTGTGGAGTTGATTCGACGGGCAAATTCGCTTTTGTTCATCCCCGCCTGTTCGATCCTTTTGCGGATCAGTTTTCCGATATGTAGTGCCATGCCCAAATCTCAACATTTGCTTGAGAATGAGCGTTCTGTAGATTATCAATACTTGTTTCCTGTAGCTTAACAATATTTTCACAGGTTGGTTTTGATTTCCAATATTGAAAAGGAAAGTTACATATTTTTACTTGACAATGAGTGAGCCTCCGAAACAAGCTATTCAGAATATTTTACCCGTTTCGATTAGCCTTCACACTCATTGCTCAAAGAAATTAAAAAACTTGTTTGGTGTTTCCGGCAAAGCATCAGTGAAAACAAGTATTTTCAAAATGCGACATTCAAGAATACTAATAGAAACGCATTATCCGGACAATAAGCACGTTTATTTAACTGCACATGATGTTCGTACAATTTGGAATGAATACCGGGTACGAAATGCGATAAGCCTGATACAATATTTCGGCTTTTATAATGCCACGGTATCCTGAACCGGATTCACGTTTCATTCAGAAAAAATTACAGACTTCAACAGTTTTTTCATACCCTGCACCCTTCACTTTTTTCTGTCGGTTTTGGAAATACTTACTGTTTTTTATCAGTATGCTTATTAAAAAAGCCCCGGCCTTTACTGCCGGGGCTTTTCGTGCTATATAATAATTACGGTGATTATTTCTGATTATCCAAGAAACGGATAACGGTAATCGGTAGGCGGAACAAAGGTTTCCTTAATGGTACGGGGCGATACCCAGCGAAGCAGGTTAATCATTGCTCCCGCTTTATCGTTTGTTCCCGAACCGCGTGCGCCGCCAAAAGGCTGCTGCCCCACCACTGCGCCGGTAGGCTTGTCGTTGATGTAGAAATTACCGGCCGAATGCTCGAGGGTTTTGGTGGCCAGCTCAATGGCGTAACGATCCTGTGCAATGATGGAACCGGTAAGCGCGTATATCGAAGTTTTGTCCACCAGTTTCAGCGTCTCTTCATACTTATGCTCATCATATACATATATGGTAAGCACAGGCCCGAAAAGTTCTTCGCACATGGTCACATACATCGGGTCGTTTACGCGCAGCACGGTGGGCGAAATAAACCAGCCTTTCGACTTGTCGTAGGTACCGCCGGCCACCACTTCCACTTCTGGATCGTTTTTGGCGGCATCAATAAAGGAAGCGAGTTTGTCGAACGACTTTTCATCAATTACTGCATTGATGAAGTTCGAAAAGTCTTCGGTGGGGCCCATTTTAAACGAGGCCAGATCGCGCTGCAAACCGGCTTTTACTTCGTTCCAGATGTTTGACGGAATGTAGGCACGCGAAGCAGCCGAGCATTTCTGCCCCTGATATTCAAACGCCCCGCGCGAAAGCGCGGTAATTACGGCCGGAGCCTCGGCGCTGCGGTGTACCATTACAAAATCCTTACCGCCGGTTTCGCCCACAATGCGCGGGTACGATTTATAGCGGTGAATGTTTTGTCCGATGGTTTTCCAGATGTCCTGAAACACGCCGGTAGAACCGGTAAAGTGAATACCGGCAAAATCAGGGTGCGCAAATATTACATCGGCCGCATCGGGCCCGGATGGATAAACGAGGTTGATAACACCGGCCGGAACGCCTGCGCGGATGAAAATTTCCATCAGCACATTGGCGGCATACACCTGTGTGTTGCTGGGTTTCCACACCACCACATTGCCCATCAGGGCGCATGAACTGGGCAGGTTGCCGGCAATGGCGGTAAAGTTAAACGGCGTAAGTGCATACACAAAGCCTTCGAGCGGGCGCCATTCCATACGGTTCCACATGCCGGGAGCCGAGTGGGGCTGCTGCCGGTAAATCTCGGTCATAAACTGCACGTTAAAGCGCAGAAAGTCGATGATTTCGCAGGCCGAGTCGATTTCAGCCTGGTAGGCGTTTTTCGACTGCCCCAGCATGGTGGCCGCATTGAGTTTGGCGCGGTACGGACCGGCAATCAGATCGGCGGCTTTGAGGAAAATGCTGGCGCGGTGTTCCCAGCTCAGGTTTACCCATTTTTCGCGGGCGGCCAGCGCAGCGTCTATGGCCTGCTGCACATGCGCTTTGTCGCTCTTGTGAAAATGCCCCAGCGTATGCTTGTGATCGTGCGGGGGCGCAAGGCGTATGAGATTGCCGCTGCGTACTTCCTGTCCGCCAATGTACATGGGTATATCCAGCTCCTGTCCGCGCAGGGTGGCCAGCATTTGCTGTAATTCGTTCCGCTCGGCACTGCCGGGCGCATAGCTTTTAACCGGTTCGTTTACCGGTTGTGGTACGTTGAAAAATCCTGTTGCCATGTGTGCTGTGTGAATGTGTGTGATGCGGCCGGTAAATCAGGGAAGATCCTGGAGTTTACCAACAAGCATATTGAAAAAATTGCGCAGCGGCGGTTCTACCATCGGTCGCAGAAACGGGTTTATATCGGCCTGAAACAAAAGTTTGCCGGTACTTCCGCTGCCAGAAGGTGATGCCCCCAGATGAATATCGAGTGTAAATGAAAACGGAATTTTGCCGCCGTCAGACACTAAGTTGATAAGGCTGTGCGGAGTGCTTCCTGCAATGCGCATACCCACGGTGGCCATGCCGCCCAGTGTAAACGAACAGGTATCGGTGGTGGATTTCCAGTTGGTGACCTGCGACGGCATCAACTTTTCGAGGTTATTGAGGTCGGAAAGAAAGGTAAACACTTCTTCCTGCGACTTGGCCGTGGTAACGGTTTCGGTTTCGATGCGCGTCATAAATGCGGTATGTAATTATACTCCCCACCCGGCGGGATTTTTTCGCCAGGCTTCGAGTGTTTCAAGATCTTGTTCGGTAATATAATTATCGTGCAGTGCCTGGCGGATGAGGGAAGGATAATTGCTCAGGGTAATCAGTTCGACTCCGGCTGTGGTAAAATTTTTCTCGGCATCGGGAAAACCGTAGGTAAAAATGGCAGCCATGCCTTTTACATCGCAGCCCGCTTCGCGCAGGGCTTCTACGGCTTTAAGGCTGCTTCCGCCGGTAGAAATAAGGTCTTCGATAACCACCACCGACTGTCCGGCCGCGATTTCGCCTTCAATCATGTTGCCCAAACCGTGCTTCTTGGGCTCGGGGCGCACATATACAAAGGGAAGTCCCATTTCTTCGGCCACCAGCGCGCCCTGTGCAATGGCTCCGGTGGCTACACCGGCAATTACATCGGGACGGGGAAAATGTGCGTTGATAAGTTGCACAAACTGCTGACGGATAAAAGTACGTACTTTGGGGTACGAGAGCGTTTTACGGTTGTCGCAGTAGATGGGCGATTTCCAGCCGGAGGCCCAGGTAAAAGGCTGGGAAGGCTGCAGCTTTATTGCTTTGATCTGTAGGAGAAATTCCGCAACTTTAGAAGCGGTCTCGGTGTTCGTGACCATGTTGCAAATGTATAAAGTTTTCATCAACAACCGGCCTCTTGAGCTTGCTGCCGCCCCCTTTTCGGGCAACTACAGGCAGGGTGTGCTTTTTCTAAGGTACGATGCGCCCCCGCTGATGCGCGAAATTATTCTCCAGGCCCATGCCATGGGCGATAAATTTCCCGAAGTACTGCTCATTCACGAAGATGTAAATACACTCCTGCGCGATTTCGAAAATTCATGCACAGTAATTGAAGCCGCAGGTGGAAGGGTAACTAATGCCGAAGGAAAAACACTCATGATTTTCCGAAGCGGAAAATGGGATTTGCCCAAAGGCAAAATTGATCCCGGCGAATCGGCCAGCGAGGCTGCGCTGCGCGAAGTGGAAGAAGAATGCGGGATTTCGGGACTGAGTATTGTAAAAGAATTAATCACCACCTGGCATACTTATATGCAGGGCAACGAACCGGTGATAAAAAAAACATACTGGTTTCAGATGCAGTGTACCGATACGCGCAAACTGATTCCCCAGGCCGAAGAAGGCATTACGCAGGCCGAATGGCTGGACGATGTGGGACTTTATCAGGCCCTTAAAAACACCTACCGTTCGGTGGCCGATGTGCTTGCCCTTGACTGAGAGGACTAATTTTTTCAACTAAACGGGCATGAAACCCGCACTCCGTTACCTTCGTAACAGTGGCACTGCTTAACCAACTTCATCTATGATTTCACGCCCTGAACTCCATCAGGCCCTCGCTGCGCTCCGCAGCCGTGTGTTTTTTACTGCTTACCCCGAACACCCGGGCGCATATCCCGAAACCGAAAAAAGCGCCGGACTTGCCGCTTTCGAGCAGCACCTCGACAAGCCTTTTGCCGATTTGCTTCAGCCCGGCACCCTGCGCTGGGCAGGCGAAGAACGTTCGCCCTGGACCATGAAGCCGCTGGGCATTACCTACCCGGTTTTCGATGCCGAAGCACTTTTGCTGCGCGCCCGCACCGCACGCCACAGCCTGGCCGATCTGAGCGCCGAAAAGCGTGCCTCCATATTAATAGACGCGCTCGAAAACATGCGCGCCCGTTTTTTCGAACTGGCTTTTGCCACCCAGCACACCAGCGGCCAGTCGTTTATGATGGCCTTTCAGGCATCGGGCCCGCACACGGCCGACCGTGCCCTCGAAGCATTAGCCTCGGCCTACGAAGCCATTACCTATTTCCCCGAAACAGTAAACTGGGAAAAGCCGCTGGGCAAAACTAATGTGAAACTCCGCAAAACCTACAAAGCCGTAGGGCGCGGCATCGCACTAAGCATTGGTTGCTCTACTTTTCCCACCTGGAATTCGCTGCCGGGCATTTTTGCCAACCTCATGTGCGGCAACCCGGTAATCTGGAAACCGCACCCCGGCGCAGTACTTCCGGCAGCCATTGCGGCAAGCTGCATCCAGCAGGCATTTGCCCATGCCGGGTCTGACGCACTCGTGCTCCAGCTTGCCCCCGATACCTCGGCCGAGCCGCTGGCCTTTACCCTGGCGCAGCACCCGCTTATTCAAATTATCGACTACACCGGCGGCAGCAGTTTTGGCCACACCCTCGAAAGCCTGCCCGGCAAAACCGTGTTTACCGAAAAAGCAGGTGTAAACTCCGTACTCATCGAATCGGTGAATAACCTCGATGAAGTGCTGCAAAACCTCGCCTTTTCGGTGTGCCTTTATTCGGGGCAAATGTGTACGGCCCCACAAAACTTTTTCGTACCTGCGCAGGGCGTGTGGGATGGCGAAAAGCACATTCCTGCCGACGAGGTTGCCAGCCGCCTTGCCGCCGCCATCAAAGCCCTTACCGACAATCCCAAGGCCGGGCCCGGCACATTAGCCACGCTGCAAAACGAACGCACCCTGCACCGCGCCGCCAATGCGCCCAACCTCGGTGCCGAAGTCATTTTGCCCACCGCCGCCATTACCCAGCCCGATTTTCCGCAGGCGTTAAGCATTACACCCGTACTGCTCAAAACCACCGCCGATCAGGAAGCCATATTCTCGTCGGAGCTTTTCGGCCCCATAAGCATAGTAGTAAAAACCGCCGACCGCGACGAAGCCCTGCAACTCATCACTCAAATTGCCCGCACACACGGTGCCATTACCTGCGGCCTCTACACTACCGATGCGGCTTTCGAGCAAAAAGCCCTGCAACACCTCGAAACGGCATTTGTGCAGGTATCGGTAAATCTTACCGGTCACATCTGGGTAAACCAGCACGCCGCCTTTTCCGACCTGCACGTTACCGGCGGCAACCCGGCAGGAAACGCCACTTTCAGCAATCCCGACTTTGTAAACCGGCGTTTTGTATGGCTCAGCCACCGCAAAGCCATGTAAACAGCATATCACAAAAAAAACGGCGACCTCGGAAAGTCGCCGTTTTTTTTTATGTGTCTGTGCCCAATTACTGAGCCTGTACGCTGTAGTTTTTCTCGCCGGTGAGTACACCGTTT
The DNA here is from genome assembly GCA_025454955.1 of Bacteroidia bacterium. GTDB lineage: Bacteria > Bacteroidota > Bacteroidia > Palsa-965 > Palsa-965. The sequence continues at coordinate 63,827 of JALONL010000015.1, forward strand.
TCGTCCCACATTTTCCAGGTACCGCTTTTTGCGCCATTGGTGTAATGCATTTCGGTACGCAGTTTACCGGCCGAATCCCACACTAACCAGCGGCCGTTTTTCACGCCCAGCAGGTACGAGGCTTCGCCTGTTTTGGTACCGGCTTCGTTCCAGCTTTCCCAAACGCCGTTGCGCAGTCCGTTAGTGAAATTACCGGCTTCCATGCGGGCACCGGAGGTATAGTAATATACAGCGGCTCCGTCCATTTTACCCTGCACCACTTCTATCGAAGATTTTTTTTCTCCGCTATCGTAAAACTCGGTGACCGTGCCCGTATAAAGTTTACCATCGGCCGCGGTGTAAAGTCCGTTTACTACGTTAATTTGCTGCGCATTAAGTACGAGGGCAGCGAAAAAGGCAAAAACAACAAATACAGTTTTCATAGCAGTGCTCCTTTCAGTTGGTTAATTTTACATTACCAAAATTAGCTCCGACCACTACATTCACATCATTATTTCATAACATTGAATTTACAATAACACAAACACCTCATTATCAAGTTATTAAAAACAAAAAATCCTCCAAAAAATTTCTTTTTTAAAGGATTTGTAAATTTTGGGTTAACTAAATCAGCGGCTTTGAAGCTGAACGGCCAGTTGTTCCTGATTAAATGCACCGGCACCGGCGGCATTTACATTTACCGATACGGTTTTCAATTCGTAGAGCTGATAATGAAACTCAAGAACGATTTCGCCTTCAGGAAGATCGGCCAGTGAAAAACGGCCGTCGAGATCGGTATAAATTACCTGTGAAGAACCTTTTACACGCACTTCCACTCCGGCAAGTGTTTCGCCGGTGGCGGCATCAGACACCGTTCCGTTGAGGAATACGGGCTGCGAGCCGGGAACTGAGGCCGTAGCGGCGGCAGTTTGGAGAACCAAGAGTAAAAGAAACAGGTACTTTTTCATTGTCTTAATGATGATGCAAAAATATCTTAACCTGTGCAGATAACAGGTTTATGAATAATGATGGTTATATGATGTTTATGTTAACAGCTATATGCCCGGCGTGGAATGAAAAGTGCGTACCTTCGAAGCACGAAAAGACCAATTTGAACCGATGGCGGGATCTCTCACAGAATCGAAAGGGAAAACGGGTGCCGTGCCTGTTTCTGTTTCACTCGAAGCCTTTGAACTGATGTGTACTGCGCTGGCCATGGCCGAAATTTATGAGGCCAACCGCGAAGTAACTTCCAAATACGTACATGCCACCTCACGCGGGCATGAAGCCATACAGCTTGCGCTGGGCCTGCAGCTTCTGCCGCAGGATTTTCTCTCGGCCTATTACCGCGACGACAGTATTCTACTGGGCATTGGCATGACTCCTTACGAACTCATGCTGCAACTCATGGCCAAGCGCGACGATCCGTTTTCGGGCGGACGCACGTATTACAGCCACCCGAGTTTGCGGCGCGACAATATGCCCAAAATACCCATGCAAAGCTCGGCCACGGGCATGCAGGCCATTCCGAGCACCGGTGTGGCAATGGGTTTGAAATACCTTGAAGAGCAAAACCTGGCTGCCGATTTTGGCGACAAACTTCCCTTCATGGCCTGCTCGCTGGGCGATGCCTGCATTACCGAAGGCGAAGTGGCCGAAGCCTTTCAGATGGCCGTGCTTAAAAAGCTGCCCATACTTTATCTCGTGCAGGATAACGAATGGGACATTTCGGCCACTGCCAAGGAAATACGCGCACAGGATGCCACCGAATACGCCAAAGGCTTCAAAGGCTTAGAAACGCGTACGATAGACGGTACCGACTTTTTCCGCAGCTACGAAACCCTGCGCGAAGTAATTGCCATTATCCGCAAGGAACGCCGTCCGTTTCTGGTACACGCCAAAGTACCGCTGCTCAACCACCACACTTCGGGTGTGCGCAAAGAGTGGTACCGCGACGATCTGGAAGAAGCCGCCAAACGCGATCCGTTTCCCCGCCTGCGCAACCAACTGCTGGTAAACGGCATCGATGCCAAAGAACTCGATGCCATTGAAGCCCGCGCCAAAGAACGTGTGGCCGCCGATTACGCCAAAGCCCTGCAGGCCGAAGACCCGCGCCCCGAAGACCTCTTCACACACGACTTTGCCCCCACACCCGTTACCGAAGAGCGCGGCGTGCGAGAACCGGCGGGCAAGGAAAAAACCGTAATGGTTGACTCGGCCCTGTTTGCCGTGCAGGAAATTATGGCCAAACATCCCGAAGCCCTGCTTTATGGCCAGGATGTGGGCGGACGTTTGGGCGGTGTGTTCCGCGAAGCCGCCACGCTGGCTCAAAAGTTTGGCGATAACCGCGTGTTTAACACACCCATTCAGGAAGCATTTATCATCGGCAGCACCGTGGGCATGTCGGCTGCAGGCTGCAAGCCCATTGTGGAAGTACAGTTTGCCGATTACATCTGGCCGGGCCTTAACCAGCTTTTTACCGAAGTAAGCCGCTCGTGTTATTTGTCGGACGGGAAATGGCCGGTGAGTTGTGTAATTCGTGTGCCCATTGGCGCGTATGGAAGCGGCGGGCCTTACCACTCTTCAAGCGTGGAATCGGTGCTGGCCAATATTCGCGGCATCAAAATAGCCTATCCTTCTACCGGTGCCGATTTGAAAGGCTTGATGAAAGCCGCTTACTACGATCCCAATCCGGTAGTAATGCTGGAGCACAAAGGCCTTTACTGGTCGAAAATAAAAGGCACCGAAGACGCCAAAACCATTGAGCCCGACGAAGAGTACATCATTCCCTTCGGCAAGGCCCGCATGGTGCAGGAAGCACCGGTGCAGAAAGACGCATCCACACTTACCGTAATTACTTACGGCATGGGCGTGTACTGGGCCAAAAATGCCGCCAAGGCATTCGGCAGCCGTGTGGAGATTATCGACCTGCGCACCATTGTGCCGCTCGATGAGGAAGCCGTTTTTGCCTCGGTGCGCAAACACAGTCGCTGCTTAGTAGTGACCGAAGAGCCTTCCAACAATGGCTTTGGCCAGGCACTTACCGGCCGTATTCAGCGCGCCTGTTTCGAGGCTTTGGATGCGCCGGTTGAACTGATTGGCGCAGAAAACCTGCCGGCCATTCCGCTCAACTCCACACTCGAAGCCACCATGCTGCCCAATGCCGATAAAGTGGCTGCGGCTATGGAACGTTTGCTGAATTATTAGCGATGAACAGGCGGCGCTTGCTCCTCAACCTTTCTTTAGTGCTTGTGGCTGTGGTGGCGGGCATTGCACTCTACTACCGCTACCGCGTACCTCCCGAAATTGCATTCGGCAAACTGGCCCTGCAAACGCCCGCGGGCCAGCCACAATCGCTAAACCAATACGCGGGCAAAGTAGTGGTGCTCAATTTCTGGGCAAGCTGGTGTGCCGACTGCCTGCGCGAAATGCCGTCGATGGCCTATGCACAGCAACAGTTGGCGGCCGATAATGTGGAGTTCGTTTGCATTACCGACGAAACGCCCGAAAAACTTGATCTTTTCCTTTCCCGCAATCAGTACCCGTTTACATTTTACCGCAGCCTCACCGCGCACAAAAGCAACGGCATACACGCCCTGCCCTGCACTTACGTAATTGACCGCAGCGGAAAAGTGGCTTACAGCGTAATGGGCAGCACCGCCTGGGACGATCCGGAGCAGGTAAAACGCATTCGCGCACTTACCCGCTAAGCCGCCACAGCAACCGCTTAACACAACTTAACGATCTTACGGCGCGGTTTTTGCGTACATTCGTTCATTACATCCTCTTTATACTGATATGACAAAAAATTTCAGATTAATGCTCGTGGCCCTGCCGGCTGTGCTGGGGCTTTCTGCGTTTGCTATTATTGGTTCAAGTTGCGCGGCTGCGTTCAATACGCCGAATGTCAGTTCGAAAGATCAGGCCATTCTTGCCCGCACTTTTGCGCTGCTGGAAATGGAGCACTACAGCCCTGTAAAAATCAACGACGATTTTTCACACAAAGTCTTCGATATGTTTCTCGAACGTTCGGACTACAACAAAAAAATCCTGTTGCAGTCGGATGTGGACGAACTGAAAAAGTTCTACAACCAGATCGACGATGAATCGAAAGCAGGCACGCTCGATTTCTTCGACAAAACGGTGGAAATTCTCAACAAGCGTATTGCCGAAGACCGCACCTACTACACCGAAATTCTTTCTAAACCTTTCGATTTTACCGTGAAAGAATCGGTTCAGCTTGATCCCGAAAAACTTTCCTACTCCAAAAATGCGGCTGAAATGCGCGAAGCGTGGCGCAAGTACCTGAAGTATCAGGTAATGGTGCGTTTTGTGGATCTGAAAGAAGAGCAGGACAAAAAACTGGCCGACAAAAAAGAAGACTTTAAAGTAAAAACCGATGCCGAGCTTGAAGCCGATGCCCGCGCAAAAGTGAAGAAAACCGAAGACGAAATTTTCGACCGTCTCGCCAAGGTTGATCGCGCCGATCGTATGTCGTCCTTTGTAAATGTGCTTACCGGCGTGTATGATCCGCACACCGAGTTTTATCCGCCAAACGATAAGGAAGATTTCGACATACGCATGTCGGGCCAGCTCGAAGGAATCGGAGCCACACTTCAGGAAAAAGACGGCTACATTAAAGTAATGAGCATTATGCCCGGCAGTCCTTCTGCCAAACAGGGACAACTCAAAGCCGGCGACCTTATTCTGAAAGTGGCCCAGGGCGATAATGAAGCGGTGGACATTGTAGGTATGCAGGTGAACGATGCCGTGAAACTGATACGCGGCAAAAAAGGCACCCAAGTACGTTTAACCGTGAAAAAGCCCGACGGACAAACCACGGTAATTTCCATCATCCGCGATATTGTGGTGCTCGAAGAAACCTTTGCACAAAGCGCGGTGATTGAACAAAACGGCAAAGTGGGATATATCAAACTCCCCACTTTTTATGCCGATTTCACCAAAGGAAAAACGGCCGCTCACTATGCTGCCGAAGATGTGAAGAAGGAAATTGAAAAACTGAAAAACGAAAACATCAAAGGCCTTATCCTCGATTTACGCGACAACGGCGGCGGTTCGCTGCAGGAAGTGGTAAAAATGGTGGGACTCTTTATTAAAGAAGGCCCGGTGGTGCAGGTAAACTCGCGCAAAACCGGCGCACGTCCATACAACGATCCCGACCGTGGTGCCATTGTATATGACGGTCCGCTGGTGGTGATGATTAACGAGAACAGTGCCTCGGCATCGGAAATTCTGGCTGCGGCCATACAGGATTACAAGCGTGGCGTAATTGTGGGCGGAAATTCGTTTGGCAAAGGCACCGTGCAAAACTTCTACGATCTTGACCAGATGACGGGCGACGGCAAACAATTTGACGAGCCGCTGGGGGCAGTGAAAGTAACCATACAGAAGTTTTACCGCATAGACGGAAGTTCCACACAGCTTAAAGGTGTGGCACCCGACATTGCCCTGCCCGGCATTTACAGTTTAATTGAAACAGGCGAAAAAGACCTCGACAATCCGCTGGCCTGGGATCAGATTCGTAAAGAGGAATACACTACCTGGAGCAATGTGCCTCAATTCAATTCGTTGAAATCGCAAAGCACAAAACGCGTGGCAGCCAACAAGAGTTTTATACTCATCCGCGACAAGGCCGAACAGTTGAAACGCGAAAAAGACCAGACCATGGAATCGCTGTTGCTTACCGATTATCTTGCACAACGCAAAAAGATAGAGGAAGAAAACAAAGCCTTAAAAGCCCTCGAACAGCCTGTGGACGGCATGAAAACTATTGGCGTGAAAACCGAAATGGAATCCATTGCCACCGACACCGCCCGCATGGCCCGCAAAACCGACTGGCTCGAAAAGCTGAATAAAGATGTGTATGTAAGCGAAGCCGCATACATTATCAGCGATATGAAATAAGTTTCTGAGATTGACGAAATCGGCCGCAGATGAATTTCTGCGGCCGATTTTTTTACGTGTTGGTGTCAATATCATTTGCGGGAGAAACATTCTTTCGTAACTTGATAAGCGAAACTACCACTTACACCTCTATGACTGTGTTACACCGCCCGCCGCTGCTCATGCTGCATGGAGCCATTGGCGCTGCACGTCAGCTTACTCCGCTGAGGCATATTCTTGAAGCACGTTGCGGGCAGATACGCACGCCCGATTTTCCGGGACATGGCGGCCGTAGTATGCCGGTTTTACCTTTCAGCATAAAGCAGTTTGCGGAGAGTACTGTGCAGTTTATGGATGAACAGGGGCTTGAGCGGGTAGATATTTTCGGGTACAGCATGGGCGGTTATGTGGGGCTTTATCTGGCGCGGCATTACCCGACGCGTGTGGGGCGTATTTGCACATTAGCCACCAAATTTAACTGGACACCCGAAATTGCGGCCCGCGAGGTAAGGCTGCTTCACCCCGAAACGATTGAGGAAAAAGTACCGCATTTTGCCCGCGCCCTCGAAGAGCGCCATGCCCCGCAGCATTGGAAAGACGTGCTGCACGCCACCGCTGCTTTAATGACCAACCTGGGAAATTCGCCCGAGCTTACCGACGAAGATTTTGCCCAAATAGCGCATCCCGTATTGTTGAGCGTGGGCGATCGTGATACAATGGTGAGCATTGAAGAAACCTCGGGCATTTACCGCAAACTTTCCAATGCCCAGTTTGCGGTATTACCCAACACCACACATCCGGTAGAACAAACCGATTTGCACCGCATCGAAGAAATGCTGCGCCGGTTTATGTACTGACCTGACAAAGTTGCCCTGCCACGCAGGTACCGTTGTTCAGGTGGTGTACACAATATCGTTTAGTTCCATGTAAATATCGGCGGGGAAATCGCCGGTTTCTGCGCGTTGTGCGAAGTGTTCGAGTGTGTGGCGCAGATCGGGTATTTTGCTGTTGGCCGCCAGCCGGCGTGCCCAGTCTAAATTGGCAAGTTGTGCAGGCTCGGTTTCAAAAGCCGCCATAAGCAGTGTCCAGGCCGAATCAGCATCGGCAGGAAAAGAAGCTGCCACCGCAGCCAGGGCGAACCGGTTTTTGATTGCAGGCGAAACAGACAAATTCTGCACAGCCATTGCCAGATTGCGGAGCCCGACAGGAGCCTGATCCTGAATTTCTTCGTTTTCGGCTGCGGCCAGCACTTCATTCAGCAATAATGTATCAGAAGGGTCACGAGTCAGTGCCTCGCCTGCAAAGCGAAAAGCCTCGGAAACATCTGACGCTCTTACACGATTGAACTGTGTGGAGTTGGAGGTCATCGGGTTAAGGGAAGGGTTGACGCCGTTAAACTACAACACAACACGTTTGCCCGCAAGCTAAAAACAAAATCTTGTGATAACTTTTTACAGAATTACTTCAAACTTGCCCTGTAATTCTGAAACTCATTACACCGGCAATTGATCGTGCCCTGCTTTTTATCTCATCGGCCCTGAAACCCGCGAAATTCCTGTCCACTTCGTCATTAAACAACTCCAGCCAGCGCGCAAAATCGGCCGCAGAAAGGGTGTATTGATGATGAATATGCGTGTGAACATTCATCACATTTCCCGAAAATCCTCCCGTATTAAACAGCAAACCAGACCAAAAGGCCGCTATCCGCGGCAAATGCGCCTGCATATCAATACCCGAAAAAAAACGGGCCAGCCTTTCATCGGCCAGAACCCGTTGGTAAAACATTGTCAACAATTGCACAATATCGCTTTCGCCGGTAATGTCGGGCTTTGATTCATTCATGCCTCAAAGTTCCGTTTTTCCGGGCATTTTCAGCGATTATTTTTTGGCTTTGATGAACTGATTATAATTAGCTGTTGTCACGTTCGCTATCTTGAGTTTCGAGAGCCACTGCTCTTCTTTCTTTAGCTGGTTAAACAGGTAGTTATCAGACGGAGCGCCCGAATAATAGCTCACATCAAAACTATTCCACGAGTTTAAGCCTTTTGTTTTGCTCAGTTTATCGAGTTCGGCAATGGTGTTTCTGAATTCATTATCGAGAAGGGTAAACACCACTCTCAGGTTAGTGTTGTTCATCATGGCGTTATATGCTTCCTTTTCCTTGAGGCTGGCATAATGAACGTACCAGGCAATAAACAGTCTGAATTCGTAATGTGCATTGTACGTGGAGGAAGCCATGCTCATAAACTTCTGTGCTCTGGCTGTATCGCCTTTTTGCAGCGATTCTTTTGCACCAAGCAGGCAGGAATGCACACCGTTGAAATAAGCCGAATACTCGTCGAGCAGGCCGTAAATGCCCGACACGTTGGCACTCACCACCGAATTGGAATCGACATACGTTTTGTAGCGGAAAATATTATCGCGGGCATCGGCAGGAACTACCGGCGTAAACAAGCTGGTTTTGTAGGCGGCTGTGCGCGGCACATCAATATAAATGCCGGGGAAAATAAGATAGCCACCTTTGTTGTGCATGTGTACCGACTCATGAACCACCGTTTCGAAATTGGAGAAGAGCGCAGCCTCGGCCGTGTCAATTACGGGTTTTACCAGCGAATCGTTTATTACGTGGTAGTAGCAGTCGGGACCGCAATAGCTTTCGGTGAGCACTTCATCGTAGCCTTTGGCGAATCGGCTGGCCACGCTGATGTAAAACTTTTTGGCCAGGTCGCCGGCGTTGGCGGGTTGCACGTATGCAGCGGTAGCTTTGGGCGCGGGCTTTTTTACCTGCGGCACAGCCGATGATCCGCTGCCGGTAAAGGTTTCGCGGGTGAGCGGGTTTACGAGCCAGTGTTGCGTAAGGCTTGCATCGCCGGCGGCTGAAGCCATTTTTGGACGGCGTCCAAACCATACATCGCTACGTTTTTCGTAAAGTCCTTTGGTGGAAACGAAAAACGTTTTGCGCAGCATGGGATTGGGGCCATGCCGTTTCATGGTGGTTTTGAGTTCGAGTTTGCGGCCGTTCAGTTCGTACACGCCGGTATCGCGTGTGGCTTTTTTCTTGGTGTAGGTGAGGTATTCATACACCTTATCGCTGCGCAAACGAAGCACGCGCAACGAACTGCTGCCGTTTTTAATGGTATAAACCGCCGTGTAATCGGCCGCAGCAAGCGATGCCGGTAAGGCAAAGATCAGAAGGAGCACAAGGTAACGCATACAAACTGAGGAATTGGTGAGCGTATGCGTGTTTCATAATCGGTGGCGGTGGTGTTTAAAATGAAACGTGCAAGTACAATGCCATGTTGTATGCGTGGCAAAAAAATCAATCGGCGCACTCATCTACTTTTCCGCCTTTTTGTGCTTTGCCTTGTTTGCCTGCACGGTGCGGAAGCGGGAAAAGCGGAAGTTTGAGCACTATATATGCATCGGCGCTGAAATTGTATTTACGCGCAAAGAGCAGTCCGAGAATATCGTTGGTGCCAAACGAAAGCGGACCAATGCGCATGCCCCCGCCCACCGCCGCCACACCCAGACGCGAAAACGACACAGGAGCCCACACACCAAACCATTCGTTTTCGTAACGCGGGGTAATGCTTACACGGGTAAGCTCATGCACACGCGCCATGCGCGAATTGCGCAGGTAAACAGCCGAAAACACATTGCCACCCACATAAAGGCCCGGCCTGAACTGATAATCGCCATGCAGGTTGAGCGAAAGCGGCAAACGCATCCACATGGCATCCCCGGCATCGGCACCGCCGTTGCGCAACTCGAAAGTGCCATACACCGGCGCGGGGGCCGTTTGGTTTATTGGCTCGCCGTTGGTGTTCCAGTAGCTGGCACTTACGGTGTACTCGTCAGACAGTTCGCCGCGACGGAAACGGATAATGCCTAAATCCTGCAGCGCCAGTCCGATGCGGTATTTGTACACCGCCCGCTCGCCACGCAGTCCGGGCCATACGCGGCGCTGGTCTGATTTCTTCTGTATGTCATCGGGGCGGAATTCGTAAATCAGTCCCGCATCGAGTCCCAGCCCGGGGCTGGTGCGAAAGCCCCACGAAGGCGTGAGGGCGTTGTTGAAGGTTAGCTGGTCGCTGTGCATGAAACGCAGGGCTCCGCTGTAAAGCTGAATGATGCTGTCGTTGGGCACATTGTAGGCGGCATCGCTTAAATCGACATGCACGGCAGCCAGGCCGAAGAGGATTTTGGGACGTATGCCTGCACTGAGGTAATGTTCGGCTCCGTTGCGCAGCACCACGGCGTAGGTAAAGGCCAGTTCGGCCCAGCTCATTGCGTTTACATTCAGGCGCTGGTTGCGGTACTGATCGTTGAACTGCGGGGGATGATCGAAACCGTAGGCAAGAAGCTGCGCCAGTTCGCTGTTTACACCATCCACATTCACATAATTGCGCAGATTCACATTAAATCCCCAGCCCGATTTTTCGTTCGACACCATCACACCCGGCCCCAGCACGGTAGCCCGCACAAAAGCCGATTTTCGTGTATTCCAGGTACGCAGTTTCAAATCTTCCACACCCAGCGTGGGCTTACGGATATCGGCCCGGCGAATGCCCACAAAATTGTTGCCTGCTTCCACGCTTGCACCGGCCACCAGAAAATCGAGGCTATACACATTATCGGCCGCCGTGGCCGGATTAAACCACAATCCCGCCGAACCCGCGTAGGGCGAGGCGCTGTACCCGGGGAAATCCTGCGCCATGCCAGCAAACGGCAAGGCTGCAAGAAGGAGTAAAAGAAAATAGCTGCGCATGAAAGGCCTGATTCAGGGTAGAAAATTAGCCTTTTTACGCGCAGCTATGCCTTTAGGTTAGCAACATCCCGAACCCGGAGTGCAGCAATTATCTTTTACCCCAAATACGGTAATGCTGTAAATACCCGTGCCCGATTCCTTAAACTGCCGTATTTCCTCGTCGCTGAGGTAGGTTTTCAGTATTTCGTCGGGAATGGTAATTGTTTTCTGCTTCTGCACGGTGATGTGCGTGAAACCTGCTTTTTCAATCAGCCCCAGGTATTCGCTTTTCTGAATGGCGCCGGAAACGCAGCCGGCATAAAGTTCGGCGGTTTTGCGGGCAGTTTCGGGCAAATCGCCTTCGAGCACAATATCCGAAATGCTGAAATGTCCGCCGGGTTTGAGCACACGCTTAATTTCGGCAAATACGGCGGCTTTATCGGGCACGAGGTTAAGTACGCAATTGCTCACCACCACATTGGCCACACCGCTGGTTACGGGCATTTTTTCAATATCGCCCTGGCGGAATTCCACGTTGTGGAAGCCTAATTTTTCGGCGTTTGCCCTGGCCCGCTCAATCATGGCAGGGGTAAAATCTATTCCGATCACTTTACCCGTGGGGCCTGTTTCGTGGCGGGCCACAAAGCAATCGTTTCCGGCTCCGCTGCCGAGGTCAATAACCACATCGCCGGGCTTTATGCGGGCAAATTCGGTGGGCAGTCCGCAGCCCAGACCCAGATCGGCCTCGGCTTTGTAGCCCTGAAGCTGCCCGTAATTGTCGGACATGATATTATACACCGGATCGCAGCAACCGGTAGTGGCACCGCAGCAGGATGCTGAATTGGTGTCTTTATCCTGCAAGGCTATTTCGCTGTATTTCTCGCGAACAAGTGCCTTAATTTCTTCTGAGTTGTTCATGGCAGTTTAATTTATCGCAATATTACGATAAATGATTTACACCCTCAAATTCCGTCACTTTTTTTTACAAACTGATTTCTATCAGCCCGCGCAATGACCTTGCTCCTGCCGTTTGCCACGGCGGTAAACGAATTTTGAAGCCTACAAACCGTCACACTATGGAAATCAACAACCAGCCTCAGCCCATCCGCATCAGCCGCCGCGCACTGCGCCTTTTCGGCACCGGAGCTTTAGTAGTTTATCTCAGCGGACTTGCCTACTGCATTGCCTCTGAGCATTATTTCGAATCAGGTTTGCTGGGCGGTGCACTTGTACTGCTGAGCGGATTGACCTGGTGGATTTATCAGCATCTTGAAGATTAATTCTTAGAAAAAATACATGCCCCGAAAATGACCGGATATTACCTGATAATATCCGGTTATCTATTTTTCATCTCATTTCAATGTGAGACTGGGTATCTTTAGGCATAAATATATATGCGATGAAAAAGATACTGATCCTCACGTTATGCACAGGCGGCCTGTTTTTTTCAGGATGTAAGAAAGACGGAACCGGAGGCGATGCCACATTAGGCATTACGGCCAAGCACCACGGCGCAACCATTGCAGGCACACGAATTTACATTAAGTACGGTGCAAAAGATTTTCCCGGCGAAGATGTGTCGAAATACGATGCCTCTGTGGTGGCCAACGCCAGCGGCTATGCCGAAATTCCCGACCTGCGCTATGGCAACTACTACATTTACGGGGTAGGATTCGACAGCACTATAAACGAACCCGTAAAAGGCGGCGCACCCATAAAAATTAAATGGAGCGAACGAAAGGAAGTTCAGAAAGAAGATCTTTCTATTACCGAATAAACTGATATACCCAATAAAAAAGGCCGGAGCAGAAATCTGCTCCGGCCTTTTTATTGGGTTGAATTGAGTTACGAAGCCACTTTTGCCGTTAAAGCAAAATCGTTGGGCGGCTTTAGGAGACACTCTATTTTGAGCTGTGTCAGGTATAATCTGAATCGTATAACAGAATTGCTTTTTAACCAGCTCAATTAAGTAAAAGTAATGGAGTAATTTTTAAACAGGCGCTGAGTTTAACAGAAACTCCGCACACAGGCAGAAAAATAATCTGGACTAATACCCCTCGCAGGTCTTCGAGGACCTGCGAGGGGTTTGCGAGTAATTTATTTTTCTGCCTGTGTGCTGCACAAATGCGTTCGCGCTGGCAGTTATCTGTTCGGTTGCCCTATTATTATTTTCAACAGCCGATTTTAAACAGGCGCTGATTTTTAGCAGAAATCCCGCACACAGGCAGAAAAATAATCTGGACTGATACCCCTCGCAGGTCTCCAAAGACCTGCGAGGGGTTTGCGAGTTATTTATTTTTCTGCCTGTGTGCTGCGCAGATGCAATCGTGCTGGCAGTTTGAAAATAGGCTCATCACAAACCTCAAAAACGAATTTTAAGCAGACTATTAATTAAAAAAAACCGGAGCAAAAATATGCTCCGGTTTTTTTTATTGGATTTAATATGAGTTACGCAGCCGCTTTCGCTGTTAAAGCATAATCGTTGGGGCGACTAAAATGCCGCAGGGTGCGGAAATGCGAACGGATGGCCGAAATGAGTGAGTGATGGTTGTGGTAAGTAATGCCAAACTCACGGGCTTTGGCTTCCACCACACGGCTCAGTTTGTAATAGTGAATGCTGCAAATATTGGGAAACAAATGGTGCTCCACCTGAAAATTAAGTCCGCCCACAAACCAGGTAATTACCGGATTGCGCACGGCAAAATTGGCGGTGGTGTTAAGCTGGTGTACCATCCAGGCGTTTTCAATATCGCCTTTGTCGTTGGGTGCGGGAAACTCGGTTTCTTCCACAATATGCGCAAGCTGGAATACCACCGAAAGGATAATACCCATAATCATGTGCATGGCCACGAAGCCAATGAGTATTTGCCACCACGCAAAGGGCAGCACCATCATGGGCAGGGCAATGGTGAGGAAAATGTAGATGAGTTTATACGCAAACAGGCGAACTACTTCTCTTACCGGGTGTTTTACTTCGGGATTGGGGCTGCCGTTTCCGTTGTAGGTAATGAGTTTGTTAAAATCGGTGTAAAACACCCAACTGAGCGAAAGCAGCGAGTAAAGCGGCAGTGCCAGCCAGGGCTGTATGCGGTGTATGCGTTTCCACTGTGCCTGCGGAGTAAGACGGAGAATGCTTACGGGAGCATCAATATCCTCGTCTTTCTCGTGAATATTGGTGAAGGTGTGGTGGCGCACATTGTGCTTGATTTTCCAGAAATAATCATTGGCTCCCAGAAAGTTGAAGGATACGCCAATGAGTTTATTTACCAGCGGATACTTTGAGTAGGCATTATGCAGGGCATCATGCGCCACCGAGAAGCCAATACCTGTTGCTCCCAGCCCCATCACAATGGCCAGCCCCAGCGATGCCCAGGCACCGAAGTTGCCGGTCATGATGAGAATATAAGGCACTACATACAGCGAAATCATGCAAATGGTTTTGATTACCATTGCCGTGTTTGCGTAAGGTGAGATGTTGCGGGAGGAGAAGTATTGATCGACTGCGAGGCGAAGTTCCTTTACAAAATCTGCGTTGAGACGATTGTTAAATCGGATTCGGTTCAGTTCCATTCGTTCCTTTTAATGTGGCCGCAAGGTACGGTTTATTCCGCCCCCTTGATAACTGATGAGCAACTATTAACATTCATTTTCGACAAAACAGAGATGATTGTCGTCAGAAAATCGACGAATCGTTGTTTTGTTTAACTTTAGTTCCACAAATGGAAAAAAAATACAACAACGGTGAAATCACGGTTCACTGGAAGCCAGAAATGTGCATTCATTCGCGGATTTGCTGGACCGGACTGCGATCAGTATTCGATCCGTCGAAACGTCCGTGGATTAACCTCGAAGGTGGTTCAACCGAAGAAATCATTGCCCAGGTGAAGAAATGCCCCTCGGGCGCAATAAGTTATACCATGAATGAAGAAACGAAGACAGAATCGGCCGCCTACGAAGTATGTGTGGCCGAAATGGCGCCCAACGGGCCTTTGCTGGTGAAGGGCGAAATTATAGTGAAGGATGCGCAGGGCAACGAAGTGCGCAAAAGCAATGTAACGGCTTTTTGCCGCTGCGGTGCGTCTTCCAACAAGCCTTATTGCGACGGTTCACACCGCAACAGCGGCTTTACGGGTTAGGCAGTTTTTTGGCGCGGTTCCAGTATTCGTCCATTTCGGCCAGGCTCATTTCTTCGAGTTTGCGGCCGTCTTTCTGCGATTCGCGTTCGAGATACTGGAAGCGGGTAATGAATTTGCGGTTGGTTTTCTCCAGCGCGTCTTCGGGGTTTATGCCCAGGAAGCGGGCGTAGTTGATTAACGCAAACATTACATCGCCAAATTCGTCTTCGAGTTTTTCTTTGGCGGCGTGGCTGTCGCACTCGGCTTTAAACTCGTTGAGTTCTTCGAGTACTTTGTCCCATACCTGATGCGGCTCTTCCCAGTCGAAACCCACTGCGCGGGCTTTTTCCTGAATGCGTGTGGCCTTTACCACTGCGGGCAAACCTAAGGGCACACCGGCCAACACCGAGCGGAATCCGTCGCCGGTGATGCTGTCTTTTTCCTTGAGTTTAATCTTCTCCCAGTTTTCCTTTACCTGCTCTTCGGTTTCGGCCTTTACATCGCCGTATATGTGCGGGTGGCGCGAGATGAGTTTATCGCACTGGGCGTGAATGACATCGGCAATGTCGAAATCGCCTGTTTCGCTGCCGATTTTGGCGTAGAATACAATGTGCAGGAGCACATCGCCAAGTTCCTTTTTCACGCCCTGCATATTGCCGGTGAGTATGGCGTCGGCCAGCTCGTACATCTCTTCAATGGTAAGATGCCGCAGGCTTTCCAGGGTTTGCTTTTTGTCCCACGGGCATTGCGCACGGAGTTCGTCCATAATGGTAAGCAAACGGCCGAAAGCCTGCTGCTTTTCTTCGGGAGTGGAATTGGCCTTATTCATAACCGTCAAAGTTAATGCGAAACCCGGGCCGAACTGCTATCTTTATACGCGGTAATCTTTTCATGAAAAAGCTTCTGTTGTTTTGTGTGCTCTGCGGCATGACCTCCCCTGCCCTTGCATTTGACCCGGGCAAGGTTTATCCGTGGACAATCCGCGCCAATGCCCACTACGGCCTGCTGCTGCCGGAGTATGGCTTCATGAATTACATTGCCGACGATTACATACGCGGTGCCGAAGTAAACCTGCTTCACCAGACCACGGGCAGCAACATCTGGCAGCAGCTGTACCGCTACCCGGCCTGGGGAGTTTCGTTTTTTTACAGCAGCATGGGCAGCGCCTCGCAGTTTGGCGATCAGTACACCATTTATCCCTACTACCGCCTGCACATTGCCGGACGGCGAAAGGTAAACCTGAGTTACCAGATGGGCGTGGGCCTTTCGTATGCCACCAAAAAGTACAATCCCGAAAATAATTTCGTGAACGTGGCCATTGCCACACACCTCAACATACACTACCACGCCGATTTGCTG
The DNA here is from genome assembly GCA_025454955.1 of Bacteroidia bacterium. GTDB lineage: Bacteria > Bacteroidota > Bacteroidia > Palsa-965 > Palsa-965. Next base: position 79,931 of record JALONL010000015.1, read on the forward strand.
CTGAACATAAAACTCAGCGAACGCATGGGCGCCAATGCCGGACTCGCCTTCAACCACATTTCAAACGCCAACCTCGGCGAACCCAACGTGGGCCTCAACTTCGCCACAGCCTACGCCGGTCTCACCTACTCGTTTGGCGAGCCACAGGCTTTCCGCCGCGACAGCATTCCCGCATTTACTCCCGAAATGAATTACCACGTTATGGTAACCGGCGGCATCAAACACACCCGCACGTTTGAATCGTTCAAGTACCCGGCCTTCTCGGTTTCATTCAACGCCAGCCGCCGCACCGGCCATAAATTTGCCTTTGGCGTGGGTGCCGATTTCTTTTACGACACCTCTGTGGAAGACCAGATGGTACGCCAGGAACGCGAGTTCAAATCGCAGTATGCATACATGACTGGCATTCATTTCACGCAGGAATTCATTTACAATAAATTTTCGCTGCTCGTGCAGGAAGGCTTCTACATTGGCCTGCGCGATGAGCTGAACAACTATTTCATGTACAACCGCGCCATGGTGCGCTGGCATATTACACCCGCATTGTTTGTCAATGCATCCATGAAATCTCACCTCTACATTCTCGATTTCCCCGAAATCGGTGTAGGCTATACATTCCGGTAATGCGATACAGACACCTCATCCTGATGCTGTTTACCGCGCCCCTGCTTATGCTCACGGCCTGCCGGAAAGGCGATCCGTATGATGGCTTTGTGAGTAAAACGTACAATTACAACAGCATCGACACGCTGCAAATTGAAGGCGTTTACGAAATCATTCTCATTCAGGATACCGTAAACAAAATTGTGGTAAACGGCCCCGAACGCGTGGTAAACAAAACCGATCTTACGGTGGAAGACGGTAAAATAATTATCGACACACGCAGCAACGGACAAATGTTTCATCCGCGCGAAGCCAACACACGTTTATACGTACACGTTACAGCCATAAAACTTGTAAACGTGTATGAAACATGCAGCATACGCACACCCGAACCGCTTACCGGCTACGAAATAGGCGTGGTAAACAAAGCCCGCACCATGGATGTGGATCTGAAACTGAACTGCACCGTGTTTTACTACTGGAACAACCCGGTAGGCGGGCAAATTGTGCTGCACGGTCAGGTAAACGAACTGAAATTCTGGAACGCCGGGCTTGCCCGTGTGGACGCCAGCGACCTTCAGGCCGAATTCGCCATTGCCGACAACGGCTCGCAAAACGACTGTGTGCTCAATGCACGCCAGCAAATTACATACAGCCTTACCAGCGTGGGCAATATACTCTACTACGGAAATCCTGCGCTCGTGCGCGACAAGGTTACCGGCTCGGGGCAGATACTCCGTGCGCAGTAACTCAGGCACGATGATTGTGTTTTCCCAATCCACCCAACGGTTTTACCGAATGAAAAATTTGCTTTTTGTACTGCTGTTTCTTCCGCTGCTCGGCCATGCTGCCGTGCCCGATACTACGGTGGATTATTTCTCCGATAAATCCATACGCTACGACGACCGCGTGTACGAACCGGCCATACACACCGTGATACTGAGCAGCAATCCCGGCTCGCTGAGCGATGCCACCCTGCGCCTGGGCACCGATGATGTGCTGTATCTTTTATTCGACGATCTCGACGGCGATTTTAAAAATTACAGCTACACCGTACAGCACTGCACCTACGACTGGCAGCCGAGCAACAACCTTTCTGTGGGCGATTTCATTGACGGTTTCATGGATCAGCCCATTACCGATTATCGCTTCTCGCGCAATACGCTTCAGAAATTTACCAACTACCGCGCCAGCTTCCCGCACGATAATTTCAAGCTGCTGCTTTCGGGCAATTACCTGCTTAAAGTGTATCGCGATAATGATCCTGAAAAGCTCATCATTACCCGCCGGTTTATTGTTTCCGAAGAACTGGTAAGCATTACCGGCAGTGTGCATCCTGCCACCATTGTGGGCGACAGGAATTTTAAACAGGAAGTGGATTTTAAAATAAATACCGGTGCGGTGGTGAGTAATCCGTTTACCGAAATAAAACCGGTAATCAGGCAAAACGGGCGCTGGGATAATGCGGTAATAAACATGCAACCGCAGTTTGTAAACGGCAGCGAAATCACCTACGACTACGAAGATGTAAATGTGTTCAGGGGCGGTAATGAATTCCGCTGGTTTGACACGCGCACGCTCCGGCTGCAGTCGGAACGGGTGCAGCAGATAGAAATGGGCAGCGACGGCCGCAAGCATGTGTATCTGCTTACCGACGAAAAGCGCACTTACAAGCGCTACATGAACAACCCCGATCTGAACGGACGTTTCATGATTAACTCCTACGACGGCGGCGACAGCATTACCGAAGCCGATTATGTATATGTGCATTTCTTCCTGAAATGGGAATTGCCCACCGACGAAGGCGATATATATGTATTTGGTGCGATGAGCGACTGGCAGTTCAGGCCCGAAATGAAAATGACCTACAACTACGAAAAACGCGGCTACGAGGCAAGCATACTGCTCAAACAGGGATATTACAATTACGAGTTTGTGCTGCGCCGCGACAATGTGCAGGCTGCCGACGATTTTTTTGTGGAAGGAATGCACCAGGAAACCGAAAACACGTATGTGGTGTATGTGTATCAGCGCCGCCCGGGTGCGAGGTACGACAGACTGGTAGGCATAAAACGGTTTACGACGCGGCCGCAATGAGTTTTTGTTGAAAAACCAGGATAGTTTTCAACAGAAATACCTCACAAACAGGCGTTAACACGTATTTAACCGGTTCAATTTGTTAAATAATGTAACCTTTAGGCTGTTTTCTTGTTTATATAGATAACAGTTTTGTAAACTTGTTGAACTAAACCCTCGCCGCATGGTTACGCGCGTTACTCACGGCATAAAAATTTCGGTGCAGAGCCGCTACGAAGAGGCTCATTCGCGCCCCGGACAACAGCACTATTTTTTCTCTTACCAGATTGGTATAGAAAACAATGGCGAATACACCGTGCAGTTGCTCCGCCGCCACTGGTTCATTTTCGACTCGGCCGGAATGCGGCATGAGGTGGAAGGCGAAGGCGTAATCGGGCAGCAGCCTGTGCTGGAGCCCGGCGAATCGTACTCTTACGACTCGGCCTGCAACCTTACCAGCGAAATGGGCACCATGCACGGAGCCTATATTTTCCGCCGCGAAGTGGATGGCTATCTTTTCGAAGTTCAAATTCCCAAATTTGAACTTATTGCCACACACCGCCTCAACTGAGTGCGCGTTTCATCGCATTATTCCCTGTATTTACATTTATTAACGTCCGCTGGTCATTAATCAGTTTTTAACCCGCGGAATAACGGTAAATTTGCGCCTCAATCTGACCATCGGCCAAAATGCGGTTTTCTTTTTTACTTCTTACTTTATTTTCTCTCTGTGGTTTTGTTCATGCACAAACTCCGGCACAGCGCGATACAACCCGCAGCAAACCGGCTCAGGCAGCCAAACCACAGCAACCCAAACCGCAAATTGGCAAAGTAATTGGCATTGTGCTCGACACGGCGGGCAGCACGGCTTTGGAATACGTAACCCTTACCGCCTACAGCCTGCCCGACAGTGCATTCAGCGGCGGCGGCATTACCGATAAAAACGGACAGTTTCAGATTCCGCTTCCGGCCGGGCGTTTTTACCTCCGCATTTCATTTATCGGCTACAACACACGCTTTTCAAAGTCTTTTCTGATTACACCGCAGGCCACGCAGGCCGATCTGGGCCGCATTTACCTGAACTCCGGCGCAAAACAGCTTAATGCGGTGGAAGTATCCGATGCCCGTTCCGATTACTCGAACAGCATCGACAAAAAGGTATATGATGTAAATCAAAACATCACCAATACCGGCGGAACGGCTACCGATATTCTGCAAAACATTCCTTCGGTGGCAGTGGATATGGATGGTAAGGTGAGTTTGCGCGGATCTGAAAACGTGACCATTCTTATCGACGGCCGCCCTTCGGGAATTACCGGGGCCGATCGTCAGGCGGCGTTGCAGCAGGTGCCGGCGAGTATGATTGACCGTATTGAGATAATCACCAATCCGTCGGCGCGTTACGATGCGCAGGGAATGGCCGGTATTATTAACATCATTACCAAAAAAGATGCGAAACAGGGGCTAAACGGTTCGGTCACGCTGGGTCAGGGTTCGAACGGCAAATACAACGGTGCACTCAACCTGAACAACCGCATGAAAAAGGCCAACCTGTTTGCCAACTACAACTGGCGCAGCGAAGACCGCTGGATGCAACGCCAGGGCGAGCAACATACGTTTACGGCCGACACCAATTTCTATTTCACCAACGGCGGGCGAGGATTGAATAACGATGCTTCGCACTTCGGAAAAATTGGTGCCGATTTTTACCTCAATGCCTACAACACGCTTTCGGTATCGGGCGGTTTCAACTACAAAACAAACCGCAACAACGACAGCATTACCTATTCATTTCTCGATGCCGACCGTTTGTACTTTGCCGGTTTCGACCGCATCATTGCCGAACGTCAGAAATCGCTCGGCACCGACTGGACGCTTGATTATGCCAAGGCATTCCCCGGCAGCCAGCGCAAACTCACCGGCTCGGGTTCGTTTTCGTATGTGGACAGGCAGGATCGCAACGAGTTCCGCAATTCGCTCTCCGACGAGCTTCCTTACCAGAAAAACAATGCCGACAACATTTTCGCCACCGGCGTGGCACAGATCGACTACACACATCCGCTTAACGACAGTCTGCGCTTTGAAACCGGTGTCAAATACTCGCTGCGCAACTACGATAACAACCAGGCTGTACTTTTCACCGACGGCATTGGCGGCTATGTAAACGACACCCGCTACAGCGACAACTTCATTTTCAACGAGCACATTTACGCCGCCTACGTACAGGCCGCCATGCACCGCGGCAAATTCGACTTCCAGGCCGGTGTACGTGCCGAGCAGACGCAGCTAACCGGCACCTCCACTTCCACCACTTCCGATTTTGTAAACAACTACTTCGGCATTTTCCCCAGCGTATCAGTGCGCTATTCGGTAAAGCCCGGCTACGACTGGCAGGTAAGCTACAGCCGCCGTTTAAACCGTCCCGGCAACGGCCAGTTGAATCCGTTTGTGGACATCAGCGATTCGATCAACCTTCGTTCGGGCAATCCGTTTTTGCAGCCCGAGTACATCAACTCAGCCGAGCTCAATCTCTCGCGCACCTTCGAAAATGGCATCAGCATAAGCGGCACCGCCTATTTCCGCCACACCACCGATCTTATAAACATGGTGCGTATTTACAATATCAATACGGGAATAGCGCTGATCCGTCCCATCAACTTCACTTCCGGCAACAACTTCGGCATTGAGAGTGTATTCCGTATGCCGCTTCCCAAGCGCAAAGGCAATGTAATGCTTACGTTGAGCGGTTTCCGCAACCAGATCAACGGCGAAAATCTCGAGGCCGGCCTTCAAAGCGAGGCGCTGAACTGGTCGGGCCGTTTAATACTCAACTACCGCATACTCCCGCAAACCAACTTGCAGGTAACCGGCTTTTACAATTCGCCGTTTGTGCAGCCTGCAGGCAGTTTCATTATGGTAGGGGGTATAGATGCCGGCATCCGCCAGGACGTATTCAAAGGCCGCGGCCAGTTTACTGCCAACGTAAGCGATATTTTCGACACCAAGGAGTTCCGCATCTTCAACAAACTCACCGGCTACGAACTCACCGCCAAGCGCAAACGAGAAAGCCGCATTCTGATGATTTCCTTCACCTGGCGATTCGGCAAAGCCGAAGAAAACCCGCAACAACGCCGCAACCGCCCCACCCAATCTATGGACGAAGGCGGCGGTGGAATGTTCTAAATCAAAAAAGCAAGCAAGGAAAAGCGAAAGCGGGCGAAGCGAGCCGATTAACCGGCAATCCGCTGCTCCATTTCTTCATCCAGCAATTGCTGGCGGAGCCAGCCCTCTGCCGCCGAAGGCGAAGAAAACAACTTCACCGGCACAGAAGGCCTGAAAATAGCCACATAAAGCGTAGTCACAAGGCGCGTTATCGTATTCTGCGTAATCACCGCCATCGCCACGCGATGGTGCGACTGCTCAGCCGCAAACTCCTGTGCCAGACGGGTAATCTGATGTTCTGCCGTGGCGTCAACCAGCACGGCCACGCGCACATTGCCGATCAGGCGCATGGCGGTTTCCCAGTTCTGGCGGGCCTGCTGAATATCGATACGTGCATTGGGCAGAATGGTAATGCGTAAAATCCGGTCTTCCCGGTATTCGAGCCTGATAGTGGATGTTAATGCTTCTTTAGCCATGTACAAAATGCATCTGTTGATGCTATATATTTACTAGGGGTAGTGCAAATGTAATGCTGCTTTTGCCCATTGGCTTCCTGATATACGCAACGGGTGCTTCCCGCTATACAGGCGGGCGTTTTAACCTTACAGGCGGCTTTTCAATTTTACCGCCGTTTCACGTCGGAAAAGGCTGATTTTGACTTATCTTTGCCATCCGTTTTACAAAAGCCGGTGCCGCATTGGTTGTGGTGGCCGGCAAAGCTGACTAAGCATCATGAACATTTCCAAAGAGCACATTGACGAGCTTAACGCCGTTGTGAAAGTTAAAATCGGTCCGGATGATTATACCGACCGTGTAGAGAAAACCCTCCGCAACTACCAGAAGCAGGTAAGTATGCCCGGTTTCCGTCCGGGTAAAGTGCCCGCCTCGCTGGTAAAGAAAATGTACGGAAAATCGGTTCTGGCCGAGGAACTCAACAAAATCCTCTCCGACGAGCTTTACAAATACATCCGCACCGAAGAACTCGACGTACTGGGCAATCCGTTGCCCCAGCCGCAGAACGACAATGTGGACATTGAAACCCAGTCGGAATTTGAATTCAGTTTCGACATGGCCCTCGCTCCCAAATTCGACCTGAAATTAGGCAGCGATATGCAGTTTACCGAGTACAAAGTAGCCATCGACGATAAACTCATTGACGGTTATGTGAGCGACCTTACCCGTCGTTATGGCAGCATTGCCCCTTCGGAAAGCGCACAGTCGGGCGACCTTATTTACGGTACTTTCGTAGAGCTTGATGCCAACGGTGAAATTCTGCCCGGCGGCATTTTCAAGTCGTCAACCATGTTCCTCGACAATCCTGTGCGCGATGAGCACAAGGCGCTTGAGGGTGCAAAGGTGGATGATAAAATTATCCTTACCGCTTCGCAGATCGACAGCGACACCACTGCACTGGCGCAGAAATTAGGCATTGAGCCTCAGGCTGCCGAAGGACTGAACAGCAGTTTCCAGTTTACCGTAACACAGGTAAGCCGCCTGCAGCCCGCCGAACTCAATCAGGAATTTTTCGATAAAATTTATGGCCCGGGTGCAGTTACTTCTGAAGAAGAATTCCGCGCCCGCATTGCCACCGAGCTCAGCGGCATGTTCAGCAACGACACTGAAAAGCGTTTGCAGAACGACATTGCCAGCGAACTCATCGACCGCACCAACCTTACCCTGCCCGATGCTTTCCTCAAACGCTGGCTGCTTACCGCCAACGAAAAGCCCATCACTCCCGAGCAGGTGGATGCCGAATACGATATGTATGCCCGTCAGCTCCGCTGGCAACTGATCGAAAACAAGATCATCAAGGACAACAACATTCAGGTATCGGCAGAAGAAGCCACTGAGCATGTGAAGGAACTGCTGCGCGAAAACTACCGCAAATACGGCATGAACCCCGACGAAGTGCCCGATGCAGAACTTACCGCCAATGCACAGCGTTTGCTGGGCAAAGAGGAAGAAGCACGCAAAGTGTTTGAAAACCTCTACCAGCAAAAGCTCATGACACTCTACCGCACTTCGTGCAGCATTACTTCCAAAGAAGTAAGCTACGACGATTTCCTGGCCGGAGTGAAATAATACCCACACGCTAACCGCCGCTCCTGAAAAGGTCGGCGGTTAGTTTTTGTGCCAAACTGACAGCAAAACCATTCTGGCACCGATCTTGAACAGAAACAACCTCAACGTAATAAAACCGAAAACGTATGTTCGATCAAAACGAATTCCGCAAATATGCCGTGAAACACCACGGAATCAGCAGCATGACATTCGACGGCTATGCTTCGTCGATTACCTCCATGCCCCGTGGTTTGACCCCGAATATCATTGAAGAACGCCAGATGAATATTGCCGTAATGGACGTATTCTCGCGTTTGATGATGGACCGCATTATTTTCCTCGGCACCGGCATCAACGATCAGGTGGCCAATATTGTACAGGCACAGCTTCTCTTCCTCGAGTCGGTTGATTCCAAGAAAGACATTCAGATTTACATGAATTCACCCGGAGGATCGGTGTATGCCGGTTTGGGTATTTATGACACGATGCAGATTGTACAGCCCGATGTGGCCACAATTTGCACAGGCATTGCCGCTTCTATGGGCGCCGTACTTCAGTGTGCCGGAGCCAAGGGCAAACGCACTGCCCTGCCCCACTCGCGCATCATGATTCACCAGCCCCTCGGCGGTGCCGAAGGTCAGGCTTCAGACATCGAAATCACAGCCCGTGAGATTCAGAAGCTGAAAAAAGAACTTTACGAAATCATTGCCAAGCACAGCGGCCAGACTTACGACAAAGTTTGGGCCGACAGCGACCGCGACTACTGGATGACCGCCCAGGAAGCCAAGGACTATGGCATGATTGATGAAATTCTCTCCGGCAAAGGCAATAAATTAGCCTAAACACTGTTAATTTTCGTTACTTTTGAAAAAGCATTCCGTAGGGTTACGGAATGCTTTTTTGTCAGTTTTGACAACAAATTTCGATGGCAAACAAAGAACCGCACATTCACTGCTCATTCTGCGGACGCGATAAACAGGATACACTGGTGCTGATAGCCGGCATTCAGGGGCATATCTGCGACCAGTGCATACAGCAGGCATACCGGATTGTAAAGGAAGAACAGGATTCGCGCAAGACGCAGGACGTAAGCACGGCCCTGACGCTGCTGAAACCGATGGAGATAAAACGCCATCTGGATGAGTATGTGATTGGCCAGGATCAGGCCAAGAAGGTGCTTTCGGTGGCCGTTTACAACCATTACAAACGTATTGCCCAGAAACCTTCGACCCGCAAGGCGGAGGATGTGGATGTGGAAAAATCGAACATCATTCTGGTGGGCGAAACCGGCACGGGCAAAACCCTGCTGGCCCGCTCCATTGCCAAACTCCTCAATGTGCCTTTCTGCATTGCCGATGCCACTGTGCTTACCGAAGCCGGCTACGTGGGCGAAGACGTGGAAAGCATTCTGGTACGTTTGCTACAGGCCGCCGATTATGATGTAAACGCAGCCGAGCGCGGAATTGTGTTTATTGACGAGATTGATAAAATTGCCCGCAAGAGCGACAATCCTTCCATTACCCGCGACGTATCGGGCGAGGGCGTGCAGCAGGCTTTGCTGAAAATGCTCGAAGGCAATGTGGTGAATGTTCCGCCCCAGGGCGGCCGCAAGCATCCCGAACAGAAAATGATTCAGGTAAACACCCGCAACATTCTGTTCATTTGCGGAGGCGCATTCGACGGCATCGACCGCAAAATTGCACGCCGCCTGCAGTCCCAAACCATTGGCTACACCGCCGGGCAGCAAAACGCCGAAATAGACAAGGAAAACATGCTGCAGTACATTGTACCGCAGGATCTCAAGAGCTACGGCCTTATTCCCGAACTCATTGGCCGTTTGCCAGTGCTGGCGCACCTCAATCCGCTCGACCGCCAGGCACTGCGTAGTATTCTTACCGAGCCCAAAAACGCCCTCATCAAACAATACTTCCGTTTGTTTGAAATGGACAATGTGAAACTGAGTTTCGACGACGGTGTATTTGAACACATTGTGGATAAAGCCATGGAATACAAACTCGGCGCACGCGGCCTTCGCTCCATTTGCGAAGCCATTATGATTGATGCCATGTTTGAAATTCCTTCCGACAACAGCATCCGCCGCCTGAATATTACACTTGATTATGCACAGGAAAAACTGAGCAAGGCCAAGATGGATAATTTGCGCGTGGCGTAATTTGTACTGAACTAAATGTAAAAAGCAGAGAAGTGGTAATCGCTTCTCTGCTTTTTTTGTGTTGACCTTTCAACTCAATACATCTCAACTCATCCTCACCCCAATCAACAGCACATCATCCATCTGCTCGGTATTTCCGCGCCAGTCGTGCCAGAATTTTTCGAGGTGTTCTTTTCCTTCGGCGGGCGATTTTTGGGCGATAAACTGAAGTTCCTGTTTAAGCCGTTTGGTGCCGATGCGTTTGCGGGTGGTTTCGCCGATCTGGTCGGCATAGCCGTCGGTGAAGAGGTAGAAGCTGTCGCCGGGATTGAGTTGTACTTTGTGGTTGGTGAATTCTGACTTTGGGATGTCGGTGCCGCCGCCAATTGGGAAACGGTTGGCACGTATTTCCTGGAGTTCGTGGCTGCCGGTAATGACCATCGGGCGGAGTGCGCCGGCAAATTCCACTTCGCGGGTGGTGAGGCATACGGCGGCGAGGCCAATGTCCATGCCGTCGCGGTTAAAATTGCCGTCTTTGTTCATGGCGGCGGTAATTTTCTTTTCGAGCTGGTCTAAAATCTGCGAGGGTGTTTTACGCTCCTCGCTCACGGCAATTTCGGCGAGGAATGTACTGCCGATGATGCTCATGAATGCGCCCGGCACCCCATGCCCGGTACAATCTACGGCGGCAATGTAGGCCCAGCCGTTTTCTTCGGCCATCCAGAAGAAATCGCCGCTTACAATATCGCGCGGGTGGTAGAGCACAAAACTTTGCGGGAATACCTGCGAGAGCCTGCGCGTGCCGGGCAGAATGGCATCCTGAATACGGCGGGCGTACTCAATGCTTTCGAGTGTTTCGCGGTTGCTGGCTTCTACTTTCTGCAAGGCCTCGCGCAGTTGTACGGCGGCTTTTTCTTCGGCCAGCAGCAGTTTGCGTATGGAAAACATGAGGAAGATGCCAATGACCAGCACCACTGCAATGGTAATAAGCGAGTTGATGAGTATGGCCTTTCGTGCCCGGGCAATAAACCCGTCGAACCGCGAATCGACCTGAATAATGCCTACCTGCTTGCCTGCACTGTTGCGTATGGGCACAAACGCCGAAAGCCAGGTGCCGTTTTCGTCGGTGTAGGTGGGCACCACGGTTCCGCGGCTGTATTCATTTACATGCTCGGGGTGAAATTTCTCCCATTCGTGCAGCCAATAACAGCCGCGCGAAAACACGGCAAATTCAAACTTGCTTTTTACCGAATCATACATCATGGTGTAAATGGCATCGGGCGGCAGCATGTTTGATTCCACCACTTCTTTAAGCTGGTTCTGAATACCGAGATACACCGAATCATCTTCGGCTTTTTTTAAATCGTCTTTTTCATGATAGGTATTGGTAAGCCACTCGTGTTTATCGCCGCTGATGCGGGGGGCAAGGGTATAAATAATTCCTTTGAGTTTGTTGAGTTCGCCTTCTTCGTAGGCACCAAGCAGGCTGAAATAGGAATTGATGAGAAAATAAATTACAAGAAATATTCCTGCTCCGAAAACCAGAATAAGTACACGCGTAGTGGCGTTCCTGAAGGCTAACCTGAGTAAACTACTCATAAAAGGGATTTCGGCGTTTTACACATATACGACAAAACTGCGGGATGGTTTTAGAATGAGTTAAAATAACAAGTTCCCGTTGAAATTTAAACGCCGGTATTAAATAAAAAACCGGCCATAGCCGGTTAGATGGCTCATTTTTATTGAGCCGGAATATGGTAAAGAAAGTTTATGCGCGATTTATTTCTTCTTGCAGCAGGGCTTGGCTTCGGCCGAACCTGCGGTCATTTCGGCATTGCTGTGGCAGGAGCTGTTATCGGCCGAAACGGCGGCTTCTTTTTTGCAGCAGGAGCCGGTTTCTTTGCATTCTGATTTGCTGCCGGTGTAGGCCATTGCGGTAACACTTCCGGCCAGAGCCACAAATACGAGAAATGAGGTGATGATAAGACGGTTCATGACAAATGATTTTATGTAAAGGTAAGCAATAGCGGCTTAATATGCGATTAATCCTTTTGTGTGCTTCTAGGTTTCTCGGGATCAGAAAAGCTGAGTGCGGTTACATTGGGAATGCGGTAGCAGATGGCAATTACGCCCGAAAGGTTCTGGTCGAAGTAGCTGACCTGCGGGTAAGCATTGGCCGATGGGCGGGTAGAAGTTTCAAACAGATTTTTATCGGCCTGCAGCAGACGGGCTTCGGCACGGATGCAGAAGTTTTCGTTGAAACGGTATTCGGTTCCGGCTGCCCCGCCGTAGATGTTTGCGCCAAATGCGCCAATTACCGGCTGTGAAATGAATACTGCGTCAGGATCGAGGTATGCTTCGGCGCGGGCGGTTACCGACCAGTGTTCGTTTATATTGCCGCGATAAATAAGTGATTGCGCAAACCAGTACGACGCATTGGTTTGTGGATTGGAACCGGTTGACTGATATCCCGCATCGAACGCGAAGGTGAGTTTGTGTTTTTCGTTGGGGGAAGTGTAGCTTATCCATAAATTATGGAATGCGCGGATCAGCATGATGGGGCGTGGAATGAGTTGTCCGAAAAACGCGGAGGAGTTTATGGTGAACTGTCCCACACGCCACTGCACCTGCGTACCCAGCGAAGGGCCGGTGCGGGGCAGTGTGAAGCGACGAATGTTTTGCCAGCCGTTGAGTACAAAAAAGCCGAGATCGAGTTTCGACGATTTGTAAAGCATGCGCACACCGGTTTCGTAGTAGGGCGAATTATCGGCCATGAGTGTGCGGGTGAGCATGTCGTTGTCGATGCCTCTTGCGCTTTCCACACCAATGTGGGAATTGAAGATGCCCATGTCGATCCAGATTTCGCGGGTATTTGATACGCGCATACCGGCGTAGGCTTCGGAAACGTTGCGCAGGCCGGGAGGTTCGATGCCAAGGTTGCGTTCTACGTAGGTTCCGGCCTGTAAGCCGAGTTTGAGGCGTGTATTTCGGTTGGTGGCAAGGTAACCGTATTCGGCCTGTACGAGATTGATGGCAACTTCGTTGAGGCGATGGTGGTTTGACATAAACAGGGGTCTGTTCTGCGAAAGCGGCTGCCGCATATCCAAACCGGCATAAGCCTCGGTGTAGAACGAAAAACCGGTATCGAATGTTTGTGCACCAAGCGTGGCAGCGGTAAACAGGGCGAGGAGTAGGAGGTTAATTTTTTTCATAGCATATAAATGTAAATGCAAAAGCGTGTTTTTCGTCGGCCGGGTGGAATTCTTCCGATACTTTTTTCCAGAGTGTGGGGTCGGGTGCGGGGTAGAATGTATCGGCTTCGAGTTCGGTATGTACGCGGGTGAGCCAGATGCGGGTGGCGAAGTGGCGTGTTTGCGCATAAATTTCGCCGCCGCCGATAATGAAGAGTTCGGTTTCATTAAGTGTGCGGGCCAGTTCCACGGCGGCTTCAATGCTTTGCACTACGTGAGCGCCGGGGGCATCGTAGCCCGGCTGCCGGGTTACCACAATGTTGGTACGCCCGGGCAGGGGACGAAAGTTTAACGGAATGGATTCGTAGTTGCGGCGGCCGGTAACCACGCAATGGCCGGTAGTTTTTTCCTTGAAAAACTTCATATCATCGGGCAGCCGCCACAGCAGGCGGTTGTCTTTGCCGATAGCCCCGTTTTCGGCGGCGGCCACAATGTGTGTGATGTGCATAGCGGGCAAAGATAAGTCACCGGCCGCATACTCAGTGCAAACTACCTGCGCGTACAGAAACCCATTGTAATGCCCATGCGCACAGCAGGCCCAAAGCGTGTGGCCTTGCGGTTTTCGAGCAGCGTGTGCATAATGGTGTGGCCGTCGCCCTCGTACTGCGCCGCACCTGTGTTGAACTGCGCATAGTACACACCCAGCCCGGTAAAGAAATCGATGTAAAAAAACTTGCGGGCCGAATACACGCCATAGTTGAGATAAGCCGTGTATGCTTTTTCCACCGGACTGAAACGATGTTGCGAAGCCACAAACTGCCCGGCCGCATCGTTCACATCGGCCCACACGGGAAGGAAATTGCGGTTTACAATCTCGAACATAGGCCCCACATAAAACGGCGACGATGACGACTGCGCCTTTGAAATAAAACGCAGCGCAATATGCGCCCGGTAACCGTCCCAGTACATACTTCCATCTTCCCTTGAAATGTCGCGGAATGTAAGGTCTTCCTGCAAAACGAAATTGCGGTTTATGGTTTTTCCGCCCACCTCAAGCTGAAAGCGGCTGTTGCCCACGCCCACGGCCAGGCCATAGTCGCGGTAGTGGTTGTAACGGGTAATGAGTGTGAGCGGGTATGTGGCGGTGTACACCATAAATCCTCCGCTGCGGCGACGGTTTGCCTTTTCGCGTTTGCGCTCTTCCTCGGCGCGGAGTTTGTCGCAGGTTTTGGCCTTTTCAAGCGCCGCATTCTTACGCGCATTGTCGTTAAACATTTCGTAGTAGCCGGCTACTTTGCGCCAGCCCTCGCAGTCTGAAGAATAGATCAGTTTTTCGTAAGCCTGCACGGCATTCAGTCCGAGCGCATTGTTGCCACGACGGTCGGCAAGCTGTATTACTTTTTCTAATTGGTCTTTTTCGTAAGGATAGTTGTATTTGAATGCTTTTTCGTAAAACTCTTCGGCTTTGTTCAGGTCGCCTTCTTTCTGGAAAATGGCTGCGGTTTTTGCATACACCTCGCCATTGCCTATAAGCGAAGGGTTGGCCGCAAACACATCGTTAATGCGGTTGTAGGAAGTAATGAACGTGGGATAATTATTTTCTTTTACTGTTTTGCGGTAGCTGCTGTCTAATTGCGAATACTGCACGGCCAGTTTTACAGCCATATCCAGCATTTCCTTATCCAGTTGATTAAGTTTTTTCTTCTCGCCAATTACTTTGGTAATGGCAATGTAGCGGTACCAGCTATACGACGAACTCCCTTCGGTCATCTGAATGGTTTTGCGCGAGCAGGAAAGCGATTTTTCGCTGCGGCTTGTATTGGCGCATACTTCGCCATAGCCGGTGTAATACTCTATGTAAGTGCTCTGAAAATTTTCGTATTTAATGGAATAGTTTTTCCCGTCAAACAAATATCGCAGCGGAAAAATGGAAGGATTTCCAAAATAGTCGAAATCGTTTTCAATGGTCGCCATAATTTTGTAGGCATCCTCGTTGCGGCCTTTCATGCCATACACAAAAGCCTGCTGATAGTAAAAATTGGCTCTGAAATAACGGGCCACGCGGCGTTCTTCGCTGCTTTCGGGCAATACACGCAGGAGCGAGTCGAGTATGCTTACACCTTTTGCGGTGGTTCGTTCCACGTAGGCAATCTCTGCATCAGTAAGCGTACCCGGTTTAAACGTATCAACCGAGTCTCTTTCGCGGTTATATATTTTCACGGCATATTCCAGCCTTGCGGCGGTTGATGCCTGTGCCGCACACACTGTGGCGGCGAAAGAAAACAGCAGGGTAAACAGCAGGGATTTCATGGGATAAATTTCTGTTTTTAGGCATATAGATACAATACGACAAATGCCGTATTGACTTGTTGTTTTTACTCAGTTATGCCAATAGAAAAACCAATGCAGGAGTACCTACATTTTCTTTTCTTCCACCATTTGTCCGCGTACAAATTCCTGCACGGCCACTAATTTCCCCTGCTCGTCATAAACTTTCCAGCTGCCTTCTTTCATCACATCACTCACCTCGGCATTGAACTGCATGGTGCCTTCTTCTTCTACTTTTCCGTTTTCGTAGTAGGAAACGTAGCTGTACCGGAGTTTCTTTTTATCGGTAAGTTCGAGCAGGCTTTGGGGGCTGTTTTTGGCGTAGTAGAATTTGCGGATAACCGGGTATTCGTTCTTTTTGGCATTTTCTTCTATAAACTCGGGGCTTCCGTCTTCGAAGTATTCGTAGGTGGTTTCGGGTTCGCCCTGGTAGTAGATAATGTCGGAACGAATCTGACCATTTTCGTAGTAAATGGTCATCTGGCAGCGGTTGTTATCGGTGTGGCGGAAATTGCGTTCGAGTTTTCCGCTTTCGAAATAGTTTTTGTAGATGCGCAGTTGTCCTTCCACGTAAAAGCCTTCGTGAAGAAGCTGGCCGTTGCTGTAATAATCCTGCCACCAGTTTACCGCCGCATAGCCCGACACACCGTTTCGCACCGAATCGCCGCCGAGGGCCGAATTGAGTTTTTCGTAAATGAAAATGCCCAGCGTGGAATCATACACCTGCGCCTGAGCGTAGTACTGCTTTGTGTTTTTTTGTTTGCCCAGCTGGGCGCACAATTGCAGCGGCAAAAGCAGGATAAGGGCAAAAACGAGGCGCATGAATGAGTATAGGTTTGGGCTTTTTACGACGAAGCACAGCCGGAGGTTGCTCCGGCTGTGACTGTATTTTACACAAAAGGTAACTACCTGTTAATGAATACCTTTTGCAGTAAGGTAGCGTTCGGCATCGAGTGCGCCCATGCAACCGCTTCCGGCGGCGGTAACGGCCTGGCGGTAAATTTTATCCTGCGCATCGCCCACGGCAAACACGCCTTCCACATTGGTTTTGCTGGTGCCGGGCGTGGTAACGATATAGCCCTGATCGTCCATGTCGAGCCAGCCCTTGAAAATATCGGTGTTGGGCTTATGGCCGATGGCCACGAAGAAACCGTAAATATCAATTTTGCGCTCTTCGCCGGTGAGGTTGTTGGTAATGAGTGCGCCGTTTACGCCGCTGTCGTCGCCGAGCACTTCCTTAGTTTCGGAGTGCCAGAGGATTTCGATATTGGCGGTGTTTTCCACGCGGTGCTGCATGGCTTTGGAGGCGCGCATTTCGCCCTGGCCCTTGCGCACAATCATATATACTTTGCGGCAGAGTTTGGAGAGGTAGTGGGCTTCTTCGCAGGCGGTATCGCCGGCACCCACAATGGCCACGTCTTTGCCGCGGTAGAAAAATCCGTCGCACACCGCGCAGGCCGACACGCCGCCAATGCTGCGGTATTTCTGCTCCGACTCAATGCCCAGCCATTTGGCCGAAGCGCCGGTGGCCACAATTACGGTATCGGCATGTATTTCGGTCTTGCCGTCGTCAACCCATACTTTATGCACCGGGCCGCTGAAATCCACTTTCGACACCCAGCCGTAGCGGATATCGGTGTTAAAACGTTCGGCCTGGGCTTTAAACTGCTCCATCATTTCTGGGCCCTGAATGCCTTTGGGATAGCCCGGGTAGTTTTCCACTTCGGTGGTAATGGTAAGCTGTCCGCCGGGTTCCGGGCCCATATACATAACAGGCTTCATATCGGCACGGGCCGCGTAAATGGCCGCCGTGTAACCGGCAGGGCCTGAACCGACAATGAGACAGCGGTGGTGTTCGGGTGTGTGGCTCATAAAGAGAGGTAAAGTTTGTGTGGTGTTGTGCGGGGGCAAAGGTACGAAGTATGGAATCAACATTTTTATATCCCGAATCAAACTACGCAATTCGGACTTAGTAAATTGAAAAACAACCGATTAACACAAAACCCAATCACTGTTTCCTCATTTCGATGCAAGGATGTGGACAAATTATCAAAATAACTTGTCAGTAGAAATCACTACCCTTATTTTTGACAGAAATCAGATTCTGTAAATATCTTGTTCTCCCTCAAGTAATAATCTGAGTAATATCATTCAAGATCAAACTGCTGTCTGCAAATGAATATTGATAAGAGTATCAGAAATAACAAGAAAGCGCTTTTAGCATATTTCAGAGACAGAGCCAGCGAGTTTTTAACAGAAGTCAGAAAAAATTTTGCCGATACCCAGGCGGATAAGCGGGCAAGAGCCATAAACGAGAACCTGAATAAGACTAAGGATAACCTGATAGCCACATTGCTTCAGAAAGCCGAAAAAGAAAAATGGCACAATAAAGAAAAACTGGAAGCCCTTTTATTGATTACTTACTGCAATATTGTTGTAATGATTGAAAGCCGTAATTCAGTTAGACCGTATGAATATATGGATTTTTCAAGGCGGATTGGCGAACTTTGGGATCCTTTCTGCAAATTGTGTTTTAATTATCCGATAAATGATGTGGCATTATTTATTCCCCCGTTATTTTCGGAGGTAAAAAAGAAACTCACAAAAGAGATTACCGAATACATTGACAATCTTCCGATCCCTGCTTTAGAAAAAACTGAGTTAAAATCCTACTATGACAAAGTATGGAGTATGGTTACGTCAGGAGAAATTCAGTTAGAACTTGATCTGCATTTTACTTTTAGCGGCAATAATTATGTGGTTGATTTCAAAAGCGGGTTCGGCTCTAATGAAAAAGGAAATACAAACCGGTTATTACTTGTGGCCACAGTTTACCAAAATCTCGAAGCTAACTACAAATGCCTCTTATTGGTAAGATCAGAAGAAAATAACAGTTATTTCAATACGCTTAAAAATTCGGGAATTTGGGAAGCATACTGTGGCAACGAGGCTTACCGCAAAATACATGAGTACTCTGGCTATGATCTGAAAAAATGGATCGACTCTAATATTAACTGGGAATATGATTTCTCAGCAGAAACAACTCAACATCTAACTCAGAATAACCTGATTGAATATCTTAAATGGTAATGTTAAGTGAAGCTAAAACATATCAGGCATATTATACCAGGTCGGCTCCTATAGTTGACTATATGGTTAATATGCTTTCCCTAAAACCTGCCGACAGGATATTTGAACCTTGCGCAGGCGATGGTGTTTTTGTCGATGCCCTGCTTAATCTATATCCGGATTCTGAGATTGATGTTTGTGAACTGAATACTCAGTCGGTTAAGGAACTCTTAACCAAATTTTCTGCTTACCCGAATGTTCATATCAGAGAATGTGATACTCTTCTTGATGAAGACCTGAACCTCAATTCTTGTTTTGGAGGTATTTATGATAAAATCATTGCGAACCCACCTTATGGTGCGTGGCAAGATTATTCGAAAAGAACCGTTCTGAAAAAAATTTATCCCGACTTATACATAAAAGAAAGCTATGCCCTTTTTCTTTACCGAAGCATAGAACTATTAAAGGAAGATGGGATATTAAGTTTCATTATTCCCGATACATTTTTGAATCTACATACACACAAAGCACTCAGGGAACACATATTATCGAAAACACAAATTATTGAATTGGCACTTTTCCCCTCCTCTTTCTTCCCTGGCGTTAATTTTGGATATGCCAACCTTTCAATAATTACACTCAGGAAAAAGAGCGCCCCAAACGAGTGCATGAACAATACTTTTCCCGTAATTAAAGGATTTAACAATGTTAATCAACTCTACAATATACACAAACAGGAGTTAAGCATAACCACCTACAAACAAGGAGATATTTTTCATAACCCCGATCATGCGTTCTATATTTCAGACAATAACAATCTGCTGTACCTGATTAACCATGCAGAGACAAGAATTGGCGATATAGCTGAGTGTGTAACCGGGTTTTATTCCGGTGATGATAAGCAGTATTTACGCGTAAGTAGCCCCGATCTTCGCAACGGGAAAAATTATGAAGTTATCAGTGCTGATTATATCAATAATGACTATTCAAAAATACCGAACGTTCTAAATGGAATTGAGGGGAAAAAATGTTTCATTCCAATAGTGAAAGGAGGGAATGCTAAATATATTAAACCCGAAAACTGGTACATGAACTGGAGCAGCGAAGCTGTATATCATTACAAAACCGACAAAAAAGCAAGATTTCAAAACCCGAGGTATTATTTCCGTTTCGGGATTGGTGTACCCATGATTAGTTCTTCGAGTATAAGTGCTTCACTGATTGAAAAAAAACTATTTGATCAGAGTATTGTGGGTGTTTTCCCAAAAGATGAAAGCATTACCTATTATCTTCTGGCTTTCTTCAACTCTCCTACCTGTAACAAACTGATCAGAACAATAAACCCATCGGCAAATAACCCTGCAAACTACATAAAGAAAATCCCATTTATCATTCCGGAAAAAAGTATTCTAAATTACATTTCTGAAAAGACAATAGGTATAATTGATTCTATTAAAACCAGCAATTCTTATGATGAAAATACTGAATTTGAGATTTGGGAAATAATTAAAAACATCTATAAAATTTAGAAGCTGTCAATATTACATTTTAACTTGACGCTTAATTGATTGCCCCCTACGGCCTGCACACCAACGTATCCAGCGTAGGCGCATACCCGCAAAAAATCCCCAGCCCGCCCTGCACATTGGTTTCCACCACACCCGGCGCGGCAAACGGATTGCCCTGATTGCCCACAATACTTTCATACGACCTGAAAAACTCCACCTCGGCCGTACCAATGGCGCAGAACTTTACCACCACCGTATCGCCCAGCCTGAAGCGGCCGCGCTCGGGGCCGTTGTCGTCGGGGGCGGTGCTGCCGGGTTCCATGCCGCGGGTGTAGCCAAAGTCGAAATCCTGCCCGTCAATGAACTTATCGAAAAACGCCGAGCCGAAAGGTGGCAGGTAACGATCATCGCGGCCTATGCGTTTGGCAAACCAGCGGTAGCCGTTGCCCAAACCTGCGGGCTCGTTGAGGTTGGCCCAGATGAAGCCGAGACTGTCGTTGGTGTTGTCGGTATCGAGTTCGTACCAGAGGCTGTCTAAAGCCACCGGCTGCGGAATGGTGGTGCTGGCCGTTACCGTTTCGCCATTGGCCACCACGGTAAGCCAGTAGGTGCGGCCCACCTGCCCCTGAATAACCGAGCCGCGATACACCAGCGGAATGGGCATGGTTAAATCAACCGTGGGGCGCAGCGTATCGGTCTGAACACCGTCGGTGAGCGTAACCACGGCATTGGTAATGAGATAGCCGGCCAGCGAAGCCGAATCGACCGGATCGAAATAACCGGCGCTGTTGGTGAGTGTAATTTGTGCGAATTCGCCGGTAAAAATGCCGCCGTCCACCACCACTTTCGATTCCACTTCGGGCAGGTCGATGGTTATTTCTTTCGTGCAGCCGGCCAGCAGCGCGGCAGTGCAAAGAAGCGGGAGGAAAAATCGTGTATTCATCGCGCTTAAAAGTTAAAGTTCCACGTAATGGAAGGAAGTATGGGAAACAGCGATACCTGCTTGGCGGTAATGTCGAGGTTGCCTTCCTGTATGCTTCCTTCATTATCGAAATAAATGAAGAACGGATTCATGCGGTTGTAAATATTGTACACCGCAAAATTCCAGTTGCTCTGGTAAGGCAGTTTGCCAAACAGCTTTTTCTTGCGGCAGGTGTAGGTAACCGACACATCGGCACGGTGATAGGGCACCATGCGGAAACTGTTTCGCGGGCCGTATTCGTCCACAATGGTTCCTTCTATGAGGTAACGCGCCACGGGCAGTGTAATGGCGTTTCCTGTGCCATACACAAACACGCCGCCAAAACTCAGCCGCTCGTTGAGGTCGTACACGAGCACTACCGAAACATCGTGACGGCGGTCGTACCGGGCGGGGAAACGCTCGGCGCTGATGTCGGGGAAATAGCGCCATGTCCACGACAGCGTATAGCCCACCCAGCCATTGAGTTTGCCAATGCGTTTTTTGAAGAAGAATTCAGCGCCGTAAGCCTCGCCGGTGCCGAATACGAAGTTGTTGTCGGTATTGTTGTTTACGTTGTCTTCGGGCAAAGCCGAGGGGGCAAACTCAATCTGGTTGTACATCTGCTTGTAATACACTTCCACCGAAGCCTCAAACATATTCTTGTAGAAGTTGCGGAAATACCCGGCAGCATACTGGTAGCCAAGCTGCGGTTTCACCACGTCGGAACACGGCACCCAGATATCGGTGGGCAGCGAAATGGGCGAAAGCGTGGCCAGATGCACATACTGGTAGTTCTGCGTGAACGATGCTTTTACCGACGATTTTTCGTTAATCAGGAAACGCATCGAAAGGCGCGGCTCGAATCCGCCATAGTCGGCCACTTTTTGGCCACGGGCGTAAGAAATGGTGTCTACCACCGTTTGCGTCACATCCTGCACAAACCTGTCGAACGCTCCTACCTGCATGAAATACGAGTAACGCAGACCGATACTTACCAGCAGCCGGTCGGTCACATTCCAGTCGTCGTTAATATACACGGCTGCTTCGTGGGCAAACTGGCGTTTCAGTCCGCCGAGGTCGAATTCAATATCATCCTGCCGGGCCGAGGCATTGTTGGGTGTAAAAATGTGCCAGGTATAATTTACCCCGAAACGCACATAGTGTTTGGTATTGGGCACCCAGCTGAAATCCACTTTCTGGTTAAAATCGCGGATGCCGGAAAACAGTTTGAACGCAAAACCATCCTGCCCGGCCTCAAACGCAAACTGATAATCGCTGAACACCGAAGTGGCATTCATAAACAGCCTCGGCCCGAAGAGGTGGTTCCAGCGCAGCGAGCCGGTGGCATTGCCCCAGGGAATATTTACGGCAAAATCATCGCCCGAATTGGAAAAGGTAAACACATCGCGCCCGAAATAACCGCTCAGAAACACGCGGTTTTTGCTGTTGATGTTCCAGTTTACCTTGGTATTGAGGTCGTAGAAATAATAGCCCGAACCTTTAAACGGCGAATCGTCTTTTATAAACGGCTCGGCCAGCACATCAATATACGTGCGGCGGCCGGAGATGATAAAGGAAGCTGTGTCTTTCTTTATCGGCCCCTGCACGGTAAGGCGCGAGGCAATTACCCCGATTCCGCCATCCACATCAAACTGCTGGCTGTTTCCGTCTTTCATGGAAATGTCGAGCACACTGGCCAGTCGGCTGCCGTACTGGGCGGGCATACCGCCTTTTATGAGGCTGAGGTCTTTTACCGCATCGCCGTTAAATACCGAGAAAAAGCCGAAAAGGTGACCGGCATTGTACACCGTGGCCTCGTCGAGCAGGATCAGGTTCTGGTCGGGACCGCCGCCGCGCACGTAAAAGCCGGAGTTTCCTTCGCCCGCGCCTTTTACCCCGGGCGTAAGCTGTATGGTTTTGAGAATATCCACCTCGCCCATGAAAGCCGGAATTTGTTTCACCTGCTTCATATCGAGCCGCACGGTGCTCATTTGCACATCCTGCACGTTGGCATCGGCCTTCTGATCGGTAATTACCACCTCTTTCATATCGGTGGTTTTGGCTTTCAGCTTAATATCGAGCGTGGTGTTGGTGGTAAGCCTGATGGTTTGGGTATGAGTTTCGAGGCCGAGAAATTGTACCTGCAGGGTGTAGGTTCCGGTATCCACCGTGAGGCTGTAAAACCCGTAGGTATTGGAGGTAGTTCCGGCCGTTGGGCTTCGCAGCGAAACCGTGGCACCGATAATGGCTTCGCCGGTGGCCTCTTCCTTTACGTAGCCGCTCAGCGTACACCGCGCGCGGGTATTTTGGGCCGAAAGGGAAAAAACGGCGGGAAAAAGGCATAAAAACAACAAAAATCTAATCATAACCCCCTGCTTAGGTATTTTTTCGAGCTGCAAAGGTACTGAAAGCCAATGCGCTGTTTACTTTTAGCATATTTTTAGACGTGAAAATGTGTTAAAGTTGCGCGAAAAGAGAAAGTTCTTACATTTGCACTCCCGCTAAGACGTTGGAAACGGTAAAATGTTCACCACCTGGCGGAAATAAAATCGGGGTGTAGCGCAGTTGGTAGCGTACCAGCATGGGGTGCTGGGGGTCGTGAGTTCGAGTCTCGCCACCCCGACTTTTAGAAAGGCCTTTCAAGGGCCTTTCTTTTTTTTGCTCAGTCCCGACTTTGTATATCTGCTTTCTTTGGCTTTTTGGTAAAAGTTGCACTTCCCTTTTGCTTTCCACAATACAGCATAAGGCGGTCTGAAGAACGGATCGTCAGTCAACAATCAAAATTCAACAATCTTCAATCAACAATCCAAGCGGCTCTAAGGACTTACCAAATTCAAGCTAATAGTAAAATAAAGAGGATTGGTCAATTGGTTTACCATCACGTAAGGAGCGTCGTTTACAAGACCAAAGCCACGATAAATTTCAGCTCCGTCTGCTAAACGATCCACATCATAACGATAGTTGATGCGATAGCCGGCTTGCACCGACATCCAAACGAAACCTTTCAGGGAAAATTCATACATCAAACGTACACGAATTTCACCGCGACGAATTTCCAAATCTTCACGTCGCATATCGAAATTCGCTGACGGTTCATTATTGCGATACAAACGGTAACTCTGTCCTTCCAGTTCGTAGCCTGCAAACACCATATTACGACTGTTGATGGTTCTGCGCACATGAGCACGGGCCGGGAATAAAATTTCAGTGCCCCATTTGTTGGAAGCATCGGTCCAGTTGAATAACACTATCGGGATATAATTCATTTCCCCGACCCGGTACGTTCTGGATACACCAATCCCCCACTGCTTGCGCTCTGTAGGTCGTTTACCCCAAATAGCAGCAGCAGAATATTTTAAATATCTGGCAGGCATTAATTTCGATAGTTGAAAATCACCGCTCATATCCACAGAACCTTGAAACAACAAAAACTGTTTGTCGTTAAGTGGTTTAAATACGGTGGTGTTTATGCCCATGGTGCGCAAGCCGTTATCGCGCAAGGCCGTCAACATCGGATTGCTTAACGAATTGCCATCTTTAAATTCGTATTTCTGCTCCCAATAGTTCGCGCCCAATTGCCAAACCAGGCTCGTTTTGGAAACTACCGGTATGTTGCAGGCTAAACGCAAGCCATGCGAATAAGCTACTTCGCCGGTATCGGGATTAAAATTTCCCCAGGGTGCAAAGGGCGACTGCGACCGCAAAGAGTCTGCGATCATTTGATAACCCATTTGGTAATCGTAACCGACGGAAATTAATTTCGCCGGACTCAAACCTTCTATTTTCGGACTGCAGAAACGCTTTGCGCCATCGTCGGCAAAACCAACGTTATCATACTGACCGTAATCTTCATCGTCCGCGGCACCACCTGTAGTATCTACTTGTGCATGAAGCGAAGAGCAGGACAATGCCAATAATGCCGCACACCACGTACGCGTGATGTGGACTGAGTAGCGTTTTAACATCATGACTATTTCTTAACGACCAATCGTTTCCAAATGTCGGTACGTCCCAAAGCTGAAACACCGATATAACCGCGAATTTCCAAGGTATTCTCGTCGGTCATATTAATAGTACAACTGTAGGTACTGCCGTTCAACGGATCGTAAATGGTTCCGTCAGCCCATTCGTCTTTGCCTTTGTACACGAAGTCTTTCAGCATACGGTAACCTTTCAAAGGCACATTACGCAAGCCCGGATCAGGGTTATTTATATCTGTTTTGGGCTGATTGGTTTTCGGATCCATTGGTTCCTTTAGCCACACTATTTTCCCGTAATACTTCGTACCGATTTTTTCCACTTTCACACGGGCACGTCCGTTACTGGGTTCCCAAACACCTAAAAGACGATCTCCGTCTTTCGTGTCTTGTACAAATCCCGAAAACAATCCTCCGAAGAGAATAATGACCATGGCTACAATAAACTTTTTCATTCTTGCTGGATTTTAGTTTGACGAATAAGATCTGTTATACAAATTGTATTCCCAAATTTCGTTTAGTGGTAAGTAAGTTCAAATTCGAACGTACCCTTAAAGGTGATGTCCCCCTCAATATCCGCCGCCAAACCCGCGTCCACCACAATGTAGAATTGTTTTTCCTTAAAATAATCATCGGCATTTGCCTCCAAAGAAGGTTTTAAAGTTACCTTAGTTGACCCCGGCGCTATGGGATTGAGCACTGCCAATTCCACCATTTTAAGATTAGGATTATCACCCGCCAGACTTACTACAAAAGAATTGATACCATCAAAATTCGCAGAGTCCGCAGCTGTAATTTGAGCAGATTTGAGCACTGCTCCGGTAATTTCTGAACCGTCAGCGTATTTGTCGCCGAGAATAGATTTTAAATCAACTGCGTACGTGTATTGCGCAGGATTTGAACCTTCGAACAAAGGTCCGCTCAGCGTAAATTCCACGTTCTCAATTTTGTATATTGTTTTTTCACCACCACCGCAGCCAGCGAATACAGCAGCAAAAAGTAAGATTAAGGTGTAAATAATTTTTTTCATGCTGCAATATATTAAATATTCAACCATCCGGGTCAGGAATTTCATGCCGCCGGAAATCTTTTTCATGGCTTCCGGCCTCAGAGGCTGTCAGGTATTTTTCTTTCAATTGTTTTTGAACGATGCTTACCAACACATCGTTGTTCTTTTCGCCGGCCCCGACGATACTGCCGGAACAGGTATCGCCTCAAAAACTGCCTCAATCTGACAAAAATCCTTCAAAAACAAAGCGTAAAAAAACCTGATAGTTTCTGATTTATTTGTTCGGCAATACTATTTTTTAGATACGCTGACATTAATTTAGGATTATAAACTGATGAAAATTAACCCATTTAACATTAAAATAAATCTATTATTTTTTGCAATTAAACGTCTGTTAATAAAAAAAATATCAGATAACGTGTTGTGACTTTCTATTTAATAATATAAATGTTTTAAATAATAAAATATTTAATCTTCATTATTTACAGCTAAAATGGACACAAATAATCTATCCGGAATATTTTTAATTTAAATTAAATCCACCCTAATTCCATTTATAAACATTTACAAACGGATAAATATATTTTTAATAATTTATTTTAATTATAAACTATATGATTGATAGTAATTGATGCGGTAGTTTAGCCGCTCTTAAATCTCAAAAAAACAACTCCATGAAATCAAAATCCTTACGCAGGCTTTTTAAGCTGGTAATTGGCACTGCCATGACGGTGCTGCCAATTACGTCCGTGGCACAAGTAATTAATGTGTCCCCAATCGGTTCTCCTTGTGTTGACCCGCCGTTGTGTATAGTAAACGGCGATCTTGGTTCAATTGCCACCGGAGACATGAATTCAAATGCAGCTACAACAGTAAATGGCTGGTATGTATCACACGGGGATCCTACCATTTTTGGTAACGATGCCCCCACAGGCAGCAATTCACGTTCGGTGTGGATGTGGTCTTACCTGCACTCGTCGGGTACACAGCGGGGTGAAGGTGTTTATACGTGTTACAATTTTCAGGAGCACCAGCAATACACCGTGTGCCTCTGGGTGCGCAACACCAATGGTGTGAGCGATGGAAACCTGCGTGTGGTGGCCGCAAGCGGGCTTACCAACATAGGCCCCACATCATGGTCGCCGATAGCCAATCCTGCTTCGCAGCAATTAATTTCAAGTGCGTTTTCGCACAGTGCCACCTGGGTACAACTGACTTACACGTTTACACCTTCGCAAAACTTCACGCAACTGTGGATCTATCCGTTTAAGCCCACACAGCCCGTAAACGGCCAGCAGTATGAGTTGCAGATAGACGATATCCGGGTTACTCCCGGAGCAGCGGGTGCAACGCCGGGAATCTCGGCCAGCCAATCTGTAATAAACTGGTGTGGCAGCAGCACACTTTCGGTGTCAAACGTGCCGCCGGGAGCTACAGTAACATGGGCACCGGCTATCGGACTCAGCTCTACTACCGGCGCTACCGTAACAGCCAGTCCCTGCGCAACTACAACCTACACCGCAACCATTACACCGGGTATAGGCTCAGGCTGCCCCACCTGCGGCATGACTACGCCAATGTCTTTGACGCAGCAGGTGCTGGTAGTACCTCCGGCGGTGGGCATTACAGGCAATACATCAGTACAGTGCGGCGGTACACTTAACCTTACCGCTGTGCCTTCACTTAATTGCGGCGCGGTAACTTACTCATGGACAGGTCCCGGAGGTTTTACAGCAACCGGCCAGTCTATTTCAATTCCCAACGTAAACTCGGCACGCGCCGGCACCTATAATCTGGTGGTGAGCAATGCCAACGGCGGATGCCAGGTACCCATTTCGGTAAACGTAACCATTACCAACTGCCCGCTTTGCGAATTACCTCCCAACTGTATTCAAAATGGCACACTTGCTTCAAACGGCACCGGCGATCTTAACTCGCCTGTAGTGGTAAGCGGCTGGAATGTTTCGCACGGTTCGCCCACGGTGTTTGGTAATGATGCACCTACCAACACCACAAACAGTTCAATATGGATGTGGTCGTACTCCGGTGCGGGCGAAGGTACCTATACCTGCTACAATTTTGAGGAGCACAAACAATACACCGTGTGTTTCTGGGTGCGCAACACCAACAGCATAGCCAACGGCGGACAGTTGTTTGTACGTGCGGTAAATGGTTTTAGCAACATTGGCCCCACAAGCACTACTGTTCCCAACCCTGCATCGGTACAAACCATTGGTACCAACCCGGGCAACAACCAAACCTGGCAGCAAATTACCTACACGTTTACAGCCAATGCCAACTACACACAACTCTGGTTTTATCCCCTCATGCTCAATGGCCCGGTAAACAACCAGCAGTATGAATTGCAGATAGACGATATTCGTGTAACTCCGGCCTTAAACCCGGCTTCGTTAAGTATTTCGGCAAGCCCCACAGCTATTACCTGGTGCGGCAGCAGCACACTTTCTGTAGCGGGTGTACCTCCCGGATCAACAGTTACCTGGGCTCCCGCTCTTGGATTAAGCTCTACCACCGGCGCAACTGTAACGGCAAGTCCCTGCGCAAGCACCACATACACTGCCACCGTTACACCACCGGTACTGGCAAACTGCCCTGCCTGCACAAATGCCGGCCCGGTAACCTTAACACAACAGGTACTGGTTATTCCTCCCGCCATCGGCATTACAGGAACCACAACCCTGGACTGCAAGGACACGCTTAATCTTACGGCTGTACCTTCGCTTAATTGCAGTGCGGTATCATACGACTGGACCGGCCCCAACGGTTTTATAGCTCATGGCCAGTCTATTTCAATTGCCGGTGTAACCGAACTAAATGCCGGCGTATACACCCTCACTGTTTCAAACGCAAACGGCGGTTGTATAGAGACGATTTCTGTAAATGTGATTATAGCGAAATGTCCGTGCGAAGCCAAACCCGAATTTAAAACCGACGGCTGCAATCCTGTTTCATTCGAGGGAGGAAACAACAGCACCTCACAGGTCATCAGCTGGTTCTGGGAATTTGGCGATGGTAACACATCGACCTTGCAAAACCCGGTAAATTTCTACGCTGCGGCAGGTTCATACGAAGTGTGTCTGACCATTGTGGCAAAAAACTCAGATGGTGAAATCTGCTGCGAACGGGTATGTAATAAAATAGAAGTATGTGGTCCGCCCAAGTGTGGCATTGTGGCCCGTATTCTCACATCGCCCGATAAAGCTAAACCGCTTACTGTAAACTTTACAGATGCTTCGGCCACCGTGGTTGGCGGTTCGGTTTGCTGGTATGAAATAAACTATGGCGATGGCTCGCCCGCTTACGCCGGATCATCTTTACCTTCAAGTTACACGTACGCCACAGCCGGAAGTTATGAAGTATGCTATGAAGTTACTGTATGTATTTATGATGCTAATGGCAACGTTAGTGAGCGGTGTACCGATAAATATTGTGAAAAAGTGGAAGTTAGCGGAAGTAAGAAATCTTCGGCAAGAATGGGCCAATCAACAGAAACAGAAGAAACCGGTAGCATTAAAGTATTCCCCAATCCGGCAAACAACAACCTGTTTATTAATATCGAAAATATGGAACAGGCCACCGTACAGATTTTCAATGTAAATGGCCAGGAAATGAGCGCTCCCACACTCACAGCCAAAAACGTATGGCAGGCCGATGTATCGGCATACAGCCCCGGCATTTATGTGGTTGTGGTAAGAGATAGCAATGGAAAAGTGGAAAGAAATGTATTCGTGAAAGAGTAGTTTAGTAAATCTATAAAATCAAAACGGCAGCTCTTTATACAGGGCTGCCGTTTTGATTTTGTAATGTGGCAAATTACTTTTTGCCTGCCGAAAAAAGGTTACCCAGGTTGTAGCTTACACCAATTTCCACCATTGAATTGGCATTAAGGATTCTGTATCGCGGAAATTTATTAAAAAGCGAGTATTTGGTATATACGGTAATGGGCAGCGGACGTTTGGCGGTTGAAAAATCTTTCCCCACTCCAAACGATATTCCTGTTATCAGGTTGCGGGTTCCGTTTCGGTTAATAAGGCCCGGCAGGTTGCTGTTTTCGCCCTCAGTGCCGAAAGAACGCTGTACGCCAAGCATGGGTTCGAGGGTGGTAAACCAGCCTTTTTCGTTCATTTTATGAAACTGGTAACCTGCCGTAAACATGCGGTTGGGCTCGTTGAAGTTTCGATAGAAATAAGCGTAGTTTAACGTGACCAGACGGCTTTTCACAAAGGTTTTTGAGGGTTTGCCGGCTTTGCCGGTTTCTGTGAGTTTGCTGGTGAGTACATAATCGGCACCCACTTTCAATCCGTTCCAGCGGCTCAGGCCAATATCCGACAAATGCAAAATCACATCGCCGGGCTTTGCAGACGAAACGGTTTGTGCAGAAAGGGCGGTAAACGACAATGCAGCGGTAAACAATGCAAGTGCAAGGGTGTAAGAGGTTTTCATGACTATAATTTTTACTTGTTTAATGCATAGACAGGGTGGCCGGGCCTCCCCCCCTATGCATCGTTAGATTTTTTTTAGGCGGGTTTATTTAACAAGTGTGGATAAGGTGTACAACTGGTGCAAAAGCGTATCCTTGTACTATACTATGACATCAACCGCAAATTTTCCGCTCAGGCTTCAATTGGTGTATGCATCGGGCATGGCGGGATGGAGTATTCTGGTCAATCTTATTGGTGTGCTGCTGCCCTATTTTTATTTGCCTCCTGACAATGCGGGCTGGCAACCACTGCTGCCGCAGATAATGGTGCTGGGCGTGTTTAGCCTGCTGGCGGTAATTACTTCGGCGGGGCGTTTGGGCGATGCGGTGTATGATCCGCTCATCGGGCAGTGGAGCGACAGGAGCACACACCGGCGCGGGCGGCGTATTCCGTTTATGATGTGGAGCATTTTGCCTTCGGTGGTGACCTGTGTGCTGGTGTTTATGCCTCCGCACGAAACGGCTTCGGCAGCCAATGCGTGGTGGCTGGGCATTTCGCTGGTGTTGTTTTTTGTATCGTCAACCACGTATATCATTCCCTGCAATGCCCTGCTGCCCGAACTGGCGAATACGCCCGAGGCGCGGGTGCGGCTTTCCACCTTGCAGCAGGCAGGGTTTACGCTGGGCATTGTGGTTTCGGCTTCGAGCAACAACCTTGCAGCGGGGCTTTTCGAGTGGCTGCATCTGGGCAGCCGCCGCGAGGCGTTGCAGGTGGCCATTGCCATACTGAGTGTGCTGGCGGGCGTGTTTTTGCTGCTGCCCGTACTTTTTATCGACGAGCGCAAATACTGTACGGCACAGCCTGCGCACCAGCCGTTGTTTAAAGCCATACGTTCGGCGCTGGGCAATGCCTCGTTCCGCATTTATATTGTGGCCGATTTTGCCTACTACATGGCACTGTACATTATTACCAGCGGACTGCTGTATTATGTAACCGTGCTTACCGGCCAGCCCGAGTCGTTTGGCGTGGTGCTCATGGCTTCGATGGTGGGCGTATCGCTGCTGTTTTATCCGCTCATAAACATGCTGGCGCGCCGCATAGGCAAGAAAAAATTAGTGCTGGCCGCATTTGCGGTGCTGGCAGGCGTGTGCGCGAGTGT
Source organism: Bacteroidia bacterium (assembly GCA_025454955.1). Lineage (GTDB taxonomy): Bacteria > Bacteroidota > Bacteroidia > Palsa-965 > Palsa-965. The sequence goes on from JALONL010000015.1 coordinate 111,629, forward strand.
GTACGGGCTGGGGCATTTTCCGGCGCAGGCTAAGGTGCAGTTGTTTGCCTTTGCCGCATTGGCCGCTTTTCCGCTGGCGGCGCTGGGCATTTTACCGCCCGCCATTCTGGCCGACATTGCCCGCCGCGATGCCGAACTTACCGGCGAAAACCGCGAAGGACTTTACTTTGCCGTAAAATACTTTGTGGTAAAACTGGGCCAGACTTTGGGCATTGCCGTATTTGCCACGCTGGCCGTTCTGGGCAAAGATCCCGGCAACGACCACGGACTGAGACTCACAGGAATTGCAGGCGCAATACTTTGTGTAATGGCGTTGCTGGTATTTCTGCGTTTCCGCGAGAAAGAATAACTCAGGCCGCAGCAGTGGCGCCGGGCTGTACAAGTGTGTCGCGGAGTACGGGGCAATCGGTTTCCATTCCGGCAACGTCGGTGTAATCTTCCACTTTTACCTCGTAAGGCAGAAAGGCAAGAGCCAGTATGGCAAGGCAAACAAAAGCAAGAATAAGTGCGGAGAGTAACATGGTTCGGGTGGTTTGCACGCAAATATCGCCCGGCAAAATGAAGTGCATATCAACACCAAATTATCTTAATATTACATTGCTTCTTCCCTGAAGACACGCGTATGTTCAACCAATGTGGGGAAGAAAATATCGAAATCCTGCTTGTATAAAAGGTAATCGCGTTCGAGAAACTGCGCCGCTTCTTCCATGTGCGATACAAAGGCCGTACGCCGGGCCATGCCGCTCAGCGCACGGTGTATGCCCTGAACGTGTGCGTAGCCCAGCAGCCAGTTGTTTTGTTTCATGTAGGGAAACATAAACTGAATGCGCGGCGGAAAAAGCAGCCAGTGCCTTTCGAGCAAACCGTAAATGCGATGCACATACGTTTCGAGTGGCTCGTCGGAATAATCGTTCCAGTTGCGGGCCAGGATATGGTCGTAAAACACATCGGTAATTACACCGGCGTAATGGTTAAACTTAGGACGCAGCCGGTCTTTGCTTTTAGACACTGCCGGGTGCGTATCGGTAAAATAGTCGATGGCGCGGTGCATACGTATTCCCTGCTGCACGGGCTCGGGAAAAGCGGCCAGGCTGCGGCCTTTTACGGCATCGCCTATGAGGTTGCCTACCAGTAAAGGTTCGCTGTTGCCCGAAAGATAGAAGTGTGCGAGGAAATTCACTGTGTTAAAGGTAAGCAACACGACATTAAGTGTGGCAACGAATTACTTTAATTTACTCCGGCGCAAATGGCACAGGTGATTTACTACTTTTACGCGAAACAGTAACCACCTTACACGCCTCCCATGCCCGAAACTCATTTCCTGAATACAATATTCACCCCCGAAAACTTTGAGACTGAACAGCACCAGCTTATTCTCAGTCAGTTTAAACACCACACATTTAACAAAAACGATTTTCTGATTCCTTACGATCAGGTGGCGGGCTATTACTTTTTTCTGGAATCGGGCTATGCCCGCTCTTATGCCATGAATCCGGAGGGCGACGATATTACCACCAAATTTTTTGGGCCCGGCGATATTGTGATTGACTGGCACTCTTACTTTTTAAAATCAAAAAGCCGCGAGTCGATACAGGCCATTACAAAATGTACGGCGTGGAAAATACATTTCGAAGACTTTATGAAACTCTTCAAGATAGAAGCGTTCAGGGAAGTGGGCCGCACCCGTTTGGTAAACAATTATTTTGAACTGAAAAGTCACTCGGTTTCCATGATTGCCGATCCGGCCAAAGAACGCTACATGAATCTGGTAAAAGCCAAACCCGATATTGTGCAAAGTGTACCGCTCAAACAAATAGCCACTTACCTCGGCGTTACCGATACTTCGCTGAGCCGTATCCGCAAAGAAATTGCCAAAACAAAATAAGTCTATGTGGTTAACTGAATTTCCGTTCGCACTTTCAATCCTGTTCTTACTTGCCTTTACTGCACCCGTATATATGCTGGCCAGGCTGTTCAGTTCGGCTGTGGACGAAAAGCGGCGAATGATGATTGGCGTGGTGCTTATCATTCTTTCTGTATTTTATCTCAGCTATGTTTCCATAGCCTGCTTCAACGGGCTATTTGCAGAAAACACATTGCCGCCCCGCATTTTGCAGCTTTCCACCCTGCCGCTCATTTTCGTATTGCTGGTGCTGGTGTTTAATATGCCTTTTTACAAACGCATAAATGCTACACTCACCACCGAAGCTTTAGTGCGTGTGCATATTTTCAGGCTCATTGGCAGTTTCTTTCTCATACTGGCATTTTACAGGCAGCTTCCGGCAGTGTTTGCCTGCGTGGCAGGTATTGGCGACCTGATTACTGCAATCGGAAGTATATATGTGGCCAAACAAATTAAACTAAAAGGCACAAAAGCCAAAACACTTGTGCTCGTCTGGAACACCTTCGGGTTGCTCGATATACTGGCCACCTCATCAATGGCATTTGCCTTTACGCGTCTGGCCATTGAAACGGGCCAACAGGGCGTAGAGGCACTGGGAGCATTTCCGTTCTGCTTTATTCCCGCATTTGCTCCGCCGGTTATCCTGTTTCTCCACCTTTCGGTGTACCGTAAGGTGCTGGTAAAGAAATATGCCGATACCTGATCTTTAGTATATATCCGCAAAAAAACCTCTGCCCGGCTTCTGGCAGAGGTTTTTTTATGCGTTTTTGATTTCTTGCCATAGGACAAGAATCGGGTGAGTGGCGGGCAATAGTTTTGCCTCATCAAATAACAACAAACACTAATCACTAAAAAACAAAACATCATGTCACAAGCCAAAGAATTCATGCTCCTGTTCCGTTTCGATGCCACACAAAACTACCAGCCCACCGAAGCCGAACTGGCCGAACAGCATCAGCAGTGGGGACAATTTATCGGCCACATTGCCATTCAGGAAAAACTGGTAAGCACATACCAGCTTGGCTTTACCGGAAAACTTGTAGCCACCGACAAAACCACTACCGACGGTATTTATATGGCACAGAATGAAGCATTGGGCGGCAACATGGTAATCAAAGCCAACTCCATAGAAGAGGCTGCCGAAATGGCTAAAAACTGCCCCATCCTCGCTATGGGCGGCCATGTAGAAGTACGCGAAATTTTACCCATGTAATTTCTGCCACCAATTATTCTCACAAAACACTTCATCACTCCTCATTTTTACTCACTCCAAAAACAAACATCGTTATGAAAATCACACTCCTTATCCTCGGCATTGCACTGGTTCTGTTTATTGGCTACGGACTCTATAAGGCCAGCCAGTTAAAAACCATCCGTATCGTAAAATCGGTTACCATTAAATGCCCGCGCGAAGAGGCTTTTTCCATGATTGTGGAACTAAAAAATTTCCCAAAATGGTCGCCATTTCTCAAGCAGGATCCATCGCAGAAATACGAAGTAAAAGGAACCGACGGAAAAGTGGGCGCACAATACCACTGGGTTGGAAACGGCGGTAAAGACGTGGGCTATCAGGAAATAACCGAAATCGACTCGCTGAAGTTGGTACGCACAAAATGCCATATCGAAAAACCTTTTGTGGCTCACCCCGACTTTGTATATACCCTTTCAGAATCTCCGGCGGGTGTAACCGTTACACAGGATTTCAAGGTAGAATCGGATCTGATGAGTGCATTTTTTATGTGGATGGGCGGAGCAAAAAAGGAAATGGAGAAAACCAACGAGCAGGGATTGCAATTACTGAAAGAAGTTCTCGAAAAATAACCGGCGGCAAGGGTTAATTTCCCGTAAAAAAAGATGAAGTGTTTTATATAGTTTATACTGAAAAGAATTTGATAAACCGCTGATTGATTATTTATTCCAAAGCTCATTTCCTTTGCTCAGGCATGGGAAATTTGCTTTTTGTAACGGGCAAAAACAGGCGGCAAAAATTGTATCAGCCCGGATATTTCCACCTTGCTTACCGGTTCCCTGCCAAACCGTGATTTTTCGGAAATATTGAAACGGATGGAAGGGTTGATTAAAGGCATTAGTTGGGTTTTTGCCGGATAAAAATCAAAAAAACGTCTAAAATCATATTGCTAAACACCCGGCTTTTCTGCCCGAACCGTGGTTTTGAGTTACATTTGCACACATCTGTCTATTGCCCATGTATCGACTGTTTCTATTATTCAGCGTACTGTCTTTCCTCGCCCCGGCGTTAAGTTGTGCGCAAACCACTTCATCCGCGCCCGCTGCCGGGCAGCCGTGGAATTTGCAGCAGTGCATTGAGTATGCACTCACGCACAACATACAGGTGCAGCAAACGCGCCTCAATGCCGATCTGGCGCAGGCCAATTTGCAACAAAGCAAGGCCAATGTGCTGCCCAACCTCAATGCCACGGCGGCGCACAGCTACCAGTTTGGCCGGACGGTTGACCGCTTTACCAACACTTTTGCCGACGGCACCGTGCTTTCGCAAAACTTTTTTGTGAGCAGCAACATTACTCTCTTTGCCGGCGGCCAGAACTACAATACCATACGCCAGAACCAGTATGCCGTGCAGGCCGGTCAGGCGCAGGTGGCACAAACGCAAAACGACATCAGCCTTAACGTGGCCACCGCCTACCTCAATGTGCTTTTTGCCGAAGAGCAGTTTGCCGTGGCCGAAGACCAGGTGGCACTTACGCTTACTCAGGTTGAACGCCTCCGCAAATTAGTGGATGCCGGTGCCAGCGCCAAAGGCCCGCTCCTCGACCTGCAGGCGCAGTTGGCGCAGGAAGAACTTACCCGCGTTAACTCGGGCAACAACGTCACAATGGCCTACCTGAGCCTCACCCAGCTCATGAACTTAGACAGCACCGAAGGCTTCCGCATTGTAAAACCCGAAATGCCCATGCCCTCCGAAAACATTGCGGCCAGCTCGTCGGGACAAATTTACCAGACGGCTCTGGGCACCATGCCCATGATTAAAAAAGCCCAGCTCGACCTGCGCGGTGCCGAACGCGGACTGAAAATTGCCTACGGTGCGCTGAGTCCGCGGCTGAGTGTACAGGGCTCGCTGGGCACAGGTTACTCGGGGCTGGCGCGCGATATTCTGAGCACTTCGGTTACCGGAAACAATGCCATTGGCTTTACCTCGGCCGGCGATGTGGTGTTTGTGCCGCAATTGGCCTACGAAACACGGGTTACGCCTTACATGGATCAGTACCGCAACAACGTAAACCGTGTAATCAGTTTCCAGCTAACGGTGCCTATTTTCAACAACCTGCAAACGCACACCGCCATAACCCGCGCCCGCATACAGCAGGAAAACGCACGCCTCACACTCGAACAGCAGGAACAGCAGTTGCGCCAGCAGGTGGACAAAGCCTACACCGACGCACAGGCCGCGCTGCAACGCGTAAAAGCCTCGGAAGCCGCCCTCAACGCCGCCAACGAAGCATTCGTCTATGCGCAGACACGCTTTGAAGCCGGTGCCATACAGGCCATAGACTACGGCACCGCCAAAAACCGCGTGACACGCGCACAGGCCGATTTGCTGCAGGCGCGTTTCGACTACATTCTCAAACTCAAAGTCCTCGACTTTTATCAGGGCAAACCACTTACCTTCTGATTCCAAATTCGCACCATGAAACGCTTTCTGATTATCAGCGGAATTTTACTCGTCGTACTCATAGTGGTAGTGATGATTGTAAAAGGCGACGGCAGCAAGGCCATACGCGTGGCTACCGAAAAAGCCTCGCGCCGCAGCATTACCGAACTGGTTTCGGCCAGCGGAAAAGTACAGCCCGAACAGGAAGTGAAAATTACTTCCGATGTATCGGGGCAGATTGTGGAACTGCTGGTGAAGGAAGGCGACACTGTGAAGAAAGGCCAGTTGCTGCTGCGCATTAATCCCAACGTATATGAATCGGCCGTGGAGCGGATGCAGGCAATGGTAAACGGTGCCCGCGCCAATCTGGCCACCAGCCAAGCGCGACTGGCCCAGTCGAAAGCACAATTGGCAAACACCGAACTGGCCTACAACCGCAACAAAAAACTGCACGACCAGAAAGCCATTTCGGATGCCGAGTATGAAACCGCCAAAGCCCAGTACGAAAGCGCCAAAGCCGATGTACAGGCCGCAAGCGAAAGCGCCCGCAGTGCCGATTTTAACGTGAGCAGCAGTGCCGCATCGCTCAAAGAAGCCAACGAAAATTTAACGCGCACCAGCATTTACGCGCCCGTATCGGGCACCATTTCGAAATTGGCCAAACGCAAAGGCGAAAGCGTGCTGGGCAATGCGCAAATGGCCGGCGAAGTTATTTTAACCATTGCCAACCTGCTGGAAATGGAAGTGCAGGTGGATGTAAACGAAAACGACATTCTCCGCGTTCACCTCAACGACACTGCGCTTATAGAAGTGGAAGCGCACGACAATCGCAAGTTCAAAGGCATTGTAACCGAGGTGGCCAACTCAGCCACTTCCACCGGACTCAACACCGATCAGGTCACCAATTTCTCGGTGAAAGTGCGCATACTGCGCGAGTCGTACAAAGACCTGATGAAAACCGAACGCCCCAATGAATATCCGTTTCTGCCGGGCATGTCGGCCACGGTGGATATTCAAACGCGCTCGGTGCAAAATGCCATTGCCGTGCCCATCCAATCGGTAACCACCCGCACCGACACCGCCGCCAAAACCGGCACCGGCGAAGACTTAGCCAAAGGCAGCGATGCCGGAGGCCCCCCGCCCGCCCTGCAAACCGGCGACAAACGCGAAGCCAAAACCGAAACACCCGAGCCGATTGAGTGTGTGTTTGTACTACGCGATGGAAAGGTGAAACTGATTGCGGTAAAGACAGGTGTACAGGACAATCAGTATATTGAAATAGTTTCGGGTTTGAAGGAAGGCGATGAAGTGGTGAGTGCGCCGTTTAGTGCGATACGTACCAAGCTGTACAATGGTGCATCGGTAGAGAAAGTGTCGAAAGACGATCTGGTGGCGGATACGGAATAATTTTAACTTAATATGCTATGGAAAAATTAGTGATTACCAAGTTCGGGCAGTTGGAGAATATCACGTTTGACGTGAAAGACTTTACTGTGCTTATTGGGCCGCAAGCGAGTGGGAAGAGTACGATAGGAAAACTAGTATATATATTCAAATCAGTATTTCAAGCATTATCTCTTTATACAGTAAATAGAATTTCTCTGAATGAAGAAATATCATTTAAAGATTTTACCTCATCTAATATTAGACAAAATCTTGACCGCTTATTTACTTCTTCCTCATACAGGAAAAACACAAAAATAACATTCTACTATCAGTCAGATTTTTATATCGACATTGAAAATAAAGGAGATATAAATATAGTAACGTTTTCCAGTGCTTTTGAGAGCAAATTAGACTCTATTGAAGATAAATACTATGAAATAATTAACTCAACAAAGTTCATTGAAAACTCTAAATCCAAAAATAGATTTGAATTTATTGTGGATTTTTTATGGGATTTCATTCCAAGTGAATTTGAATTTAGTAGTAGTAAATATCAAGACGTTTTATATATACCATCAGGAAGGAGTATAGTATCAGTATCGCCAGACTTAACCCATGATTTTAAAAACATACATAACAATCCAATAATTGATCATTTTATACAGAGAGTGTCGATTTACAGAAATGAATTTTCTAATAATTTAGAATATTTAGCCAAAAAAAACAATATCAACCTACAAGAAAACCTTATAATCCAAACTGCAATAAATAAAATAAAATCAATACTTTCTGGAGAATTTAAATATGACAATAATGGCGGTGAAATAACATCGGGAGATGCCAAAGTAATGATCAGTCAGGCATCTTCCGGTCAACAAGAATCATTATGGATATTACTATTAATATATATACAATTTATTTACAACAAATCACAGAATTGCTTCTTGATAATTGAAGAACCGGAAGCAAATTTATTCCCAAAAGCTCAAGTAGAAATTGCGGAATTAATTGCACTACTTGCCAATAATAGCAATACAAAACTATTCATCACAACACACAGTCCGTATGTTTTAGCCAGTTTTAACAATCTTATTTATGCATATCAAAAAAGCAGGATAGATCCGGTAAAGACCGACAAAATTGTCCCCAAATCACTTTGGCTGAATATTGAGCATGTTTATGCCGGTTATCTCGAAAATGGCAAGTTGGAGGACATTATTGACACCGAAATAAATCAGATTAAAAACGAGATGGTGGACACTGCTTCTAGGAAAGTGAATAATAGCTATGATCAGTTATTTGATATAGATTAAATATATATATATGGCACCTAAACAGACAGATTGTTTTTTATTTGGAAAAGATTGGGTTGACGTAAAAAACAGCCAGAATATTTCATTAAAAGAAAAAAAAGAAAGTTCCATCTATCAAATAAAGAATCCTGATCTTATCGATCTTTATATATACAAGGTAGATGGCGGAATAAGTAAGTCAAAAAATGAAAAATGTGACTATCTTATACTGAAATGTACTACAGAAAAGCCTGATGCTTATTTTATTGAACTAAAGGGAAATGATTTATTGAAAGCCGTTGACCAGATTACCGCTACTATTGATAATTACAAGAATGATCTGAAAGAACACAGGATTTATGCCCGGATAGTGGTTAGTAGAGTCATATCTACACACATTTATGATAGCCGTTATAAAAAACTGAATGTCAAGATAAAGGAGCTTCGTGGTGATCTGAAAACACAAAGCCAGAAAATGATTGAAACAATCCGCGCATAAACAATATGCTCATCCTCCACATAGAAACCGCCACCGGCGTATGCGCTGCAGCCCTCTCCGATGGCTCAAAACTGCTGGCCAGACGCACGGTAAACGAAGCCAACGTACACGCCGAAAAACTCACACTTTTTTGCGAAGAAATAATGCGCGAAACCGGCGTACAGTTTTCGCAGTTGAATGCGGTGTGTGTGAGCAAAGGGCCGGGATCGTACACCGGATTGCGCATAGGCGTATCGGCGGCAAAGGGATTTTGTTATGCACTAAACATTCCGCTGCTGGCCGTGAATACGCTGGAGGCATTGGCCTACGGCATGAAAGCCGAAGCAGAGCCGGGCACTTTGCTTTGCCCCATGCTGGATGCGCGGCGCATGGAAGTGTATTATGCCGTGTACAACGACAAACTGGAAGAAGTACAGCCCACTGAGCCGTTGGTAGTGGAGGAAAATAGTTTTGCCGCGCTGCTCGAAAAACAGCCGGTACTTTTTGCGGGCGACGGAATGCCCAAATGCCGGACAATATTGGAAGCATATACCAATGCCCGTTTCAGCACGGTTTTGCCTGCGGCGGAGCATTTGATTGAACCTGCGCTGAAAAAACTGGCTGCCGGCGATACGGAAGATATTGCGTGGTTTGAGCCGTTTTACCTGAAAACGTTTCAGCCCGGGCCGATGCGTTCGTCGGGGGGCGGGGGCGCGTAAGTTTGTTTGGAATACCTGACGTAACTTATTCCAGCCGGGATTGCAGCGGAAACCCGGCAGCAGTAAAACAGCAGTGCCCAACTCTTCGAGGTTTTCGGAAACCTCGAAGAGTTGGGGTTTATTATTTTTTCTGCTGCCGCGTTGCAGCGGAAAGCACGTACAGGTGATTGTGAATTGCCGCTAAAGGTTCGCTCCAAAAAATTTTTTCTCCCCGTCGAAGGATTTTTCCGGTAAACTCGTCTCACCCGTGAGACGAGTTTTAGTTATCTTTTCATTCCCAAACCACACCGCTGCCGCTTGAATCTGGAGGAGCTTTATCATCAGTATAAAAACATGGTGTATAACCTGGCGCTCCACTATGTGCAAAACGTGGAGGACGCAGAGGAAATTACACAGGATGTTTTTCTGGCCGTGCATCAGTCGATAGACGGGTTTGAGCAGCGCGCGGCGGTGAGTACGTGGATGTACCGGATTACGATAAACAAATCGCTTGACTTTATTCGCAGCCGCAAGCGCAAGAAACGGTTTGCGTTTATTACCTCGCTGTTTGGCGAAGACGGTCGCGAAAACGTGCAGATATACTCGAATTTTAACCACCCGGGCGCGGCACTCGAACAGAAAGAGGCCATGCAACGCATTTTTGCCTGCATCAATTCGTTGCCCGACAGCCAGAAAACGGCGTTGATACTGATGAAAATAGAAGGCCGCAGCCAGCAGGAAACCGCCGAAATTATGAATACCACGGCAAAGGCCGTTGAATCGCTGGTGCAGCGGGCCAAGGTGAGTCTGGTAAAAAAATTAGAGGCGGCCGAAGGAAATGCTAACGGAAGTCGTTTAACCCAATAATTGATACCGCAATGAAAACCGACCTTGAACTTTTAAGTACTCTGCAGCGTGCCGAAGTATCGCCGTTTTTGTGGACACGCATACAGGCCCGCATACAGGCCGGTGCGGTGGCCAGGGTAAAACCTGCGCTGGCCTGGGCCGCGCTGGGTGCTGCAATGGTGGTGCTGGCGGTAAACATTGCTTTTGTGGCGGTGCAGCCTGCGCAAAACGAAAGTGCAGGAATGCCCTCTACGCTCAATAACCTGTACAATGAATAAAAGCAAACTCTTCGTCGCACTCATTGTACTGCTGCTGCTGGCCAACGTGGTGCTGCTGGTGTTTGCCTTTGGCGACCGCCCCGGGTCCCGCGAACGACGTGGCGCACTGAGAGAGCGGATAATTAATCAACTGCATTTTGACCAGGCACAGGCCGACAAATACGAACTGCTGATACACGAACACCGCAGTACGGTAGATGCCAAAAGCGACGAAATTTCGCAACTGCGCCGGCAAATGTATGCCGCTCTCAAAACCGGCGACAGTGCCGCAAACGACTCGCTACGCCACGAAATTGGCAAACTGCAGATTGAAACAGAACTGGTGCATTACAACCATTTCAAAGGCATACGCGCCCTGTGCCGCCCCGATCAGTTACCGGCCTTCGACACCATGCTGCCCGAATTAGCCAAAGCATTCAGCCATCAGAAACCTCCGCGACCGCCGCAAGGCCACTAACCATGAAAACGTTTTACCTGCTGCTGCTTTGTATTTGCTGCCGCGTGGCCGTTACAGCCCACACGGTGCAGGTAAATTTTACGCCGGTGTTTGGCTCACAGATACTGAAGCCAGGACAAACCCATTACCACACTTCCACTGCCGACAGCATACGCATTGAGGTTTGCCGCTTCTACATTTCGCACATAAAGTTTATGCACGATAAAAATGTGGTGTTTGATGCCGCCGCACAGGTGTATCTCATAGACATGGCCGATACGGTTTCGCAGCAACTGCAATTTACTTTGCCCGATGGCGTAAACTGGAATGCCATTTCGTTTTGCCTCGGCACCGACAGTGCGACCAATGTATCGGGCGCGCTGGGCGGAAGCCTCGACCCGGCAAACGGCATGTACTGGGCCTGGCAGAGCGGCTACATAAATTTTAAACTCGAAGGCAGTTCGCCGCGATGCACCGCGCGCAAGCATGAATTTCAGTTTCACTTAGGCGGATATGCCAGCCCGTTTGCCACTTTGCAGCAGATTCGTTTGGATTGTGTACAAAGCAGCAACATAAATGTGGTGTGCGATACCGCAAAGTTTTTCGATTACACAGATGTAAAAACCACCGCAGCCATAATGTCGCCGGGAGCGCGGGCGGTGGAATTGTCGGTTGCGGCGGCGGGGTTGTTTGCAGTGAAGCCATGAGGAAAAGCACACTCATACTCGGCCTGCTTGGCGTGGTGATACTGGCTTTCAGAAGCTGGAATCCGGGGCCGGCAACGCCTGCGCATTTTCCGAAGCCGGTGTATGATTTTGCACGCAATCCGCTGCGCAGCGAAACCGTGCAGCTTGGCCGTGCGCTGTTTTACGATCCGCTGCTGTCGGTAAACAACGGTATTTCCTGCGCCTCGTGCCACTCGCAGTACAACGGCTTTGCACATGCCGACCATGCCCTGAGCCACGGCATTTTCGATTCAATAGGCACACGCAATGCTCCGGCGCTGATGAACCTTGCCTGGCAGAAGAGTTTTATGTGGGATGGTGCCGTTAACCACCTCGATGTGCAGGCACTGGCACCCATTACACACCCCAAAGAAATGGGCGAAACGCTGAACGGTGTAATTAAAAAACTCAATGCCTCGGTCATTTATCCTTCGCTGTTTTACAATGCCTTTGGCGACTCTGCCATTACCGGTCAGCGTGTGTTGCTGGCTCTTTCGCAGTTTCAGCTTACGCTCATTTCAGCCAATGCAAAGTACGACAGTGTGAAAGCAGGCAAAGCCGTTTTTACACCTCAGCAGCAACGCGGCTATGCCCTGTTTAAAACGCACTGCAACACCTGCCACCGCGAACCGATGTTTACCACAGGCGCATTCAGCAGCAACGGTTTACCGGTAGATACTACGCTGAACGATTACGGCCGCGGTGCCATTACACACCGCAGCGCCGACTCGCTGCTGTTTAAAATTCCCACCCTGCGCAATATTGAGTTTACCTACCCTTACATGCACGACGGGCGTTTCACACGGCTTTCGCAGGTACTCAATCATTACACCTCGGGCATTGTGCCGCATAAAAACCTGCCAGCCGAACTTCAAAAACCCATCTCACTCAGCCCCGAAGAAAAGGTAGATCTCACCGCATTCCTGCTCACACTCACCGATAAAAAATTCCTTTACAATCCCGCCTATTCCTATCCGAAAGAAATTTTTTCGCGAGGCCGAAGGAATCCGGCTTCACTCTCGTCTCAGTAAATAAATCCAAACCCGAATGACACGCTACACTCCTCTACTCGCTTTGCTGCTTGCGCCGTTTGCGGCCAATGCACAGGGCCCGGCCATTACAAGCTGGCTGCAGAACACCACCATTACCGGCCAGTATTACGTGCAAAGTAATCCTACGCCCATTAACAACAACATTGTGGCCAATGTGCAAACCGTACAATATTCCACCAGTTGGGTATATGTAAGCACACACGGTATTCCCACATACATCACCGGCCCTTACCTCGACGGAAATCCGTCCATTGCCAGCGACCAGAACGCCATTTTCCGTTTCCCGCTCAGTCCGCAGCCCAACACCGGCACACCCACCAGCACTGTGCCTGCCAACATTGGCGTATTCATAAACGGTGTGGCGTTGTTTGATTATCGCGATGGTGTTTCGTGGCGCAATGCATCGGGCACCGAGCAGGGCGGCCCCATTCCCGGCCCTCCCGGCGATGGCGTATGGAACCGCGATGCCATTGTGGCCGAACTCACGGGATTCGACTGTGCAAAAGGTCACCCGGCTATGGGCAATTATCACCATCACCAAAACCCTTCGGCGTTTGATCTCGACCTGAATGTAATTTCCACCATCTGCTCTACGTATGATGCCGACGGACTTTACATTATAGACAGCACCGTACACTCGCCCCTGCTGGGTTTTGCCTACGACGGTTATCCGATTTACGGTGCATACGGCTACCTGAACACCAACGGCACCGGCGGCATTGTGCGCATGAAATCGAGCTATCAGTTGCGCAACATTACCGTGCGCACACACTACGCCGACGGAAGCGATGTAACCGATGGCCCGCCCGTGAGCACCACCTATCCGCTTGGCCGCTACCGCGAAGATTACGAATACATTGCCCACCCCAACGATCCTGATTACTTAGACGAGCACAACGGCCGCTTCTGCATCACCCCCGAATATCCGAATGGTACGTATGCTTACTTCTGCACGGTGGATGCCGGCTGGAACTCGGCCTATCCGTATGTGATTGGGCCTACATTTTACGGCATTGTATCGGCCTCGGAAGTAACCAGCATTAACGAGCCTACAACGGTGTACAATGCGCCTTCGGGAATGAGTGAGCAGGATTTCGGGCAATTGCGTTTTTCGCTTTACCCAAACCCTTCTTCCGAATTTGTAATGGTGCAGGCCGGTAATATGGTTACTGATAATCTATCGGTAAAGGTGTTTGATGCTTCGGGACGAATGATTCAGCAAACACAGATTTACCAGGGAAGTACATTGGCCTATATTGATACGCGAACCATGTACGACGGAATTTATTTTGCCGAAATTTCAAACGGCGATCACAAGGAAGTGCTGAAGTTTGTGGTAGCGCATTAACCTATATTACATCCCCCCGGAATATCCAGCTGCATCTGAATGGTGTGGCCGGATTTTTTATTTGGTGATTGATGTGTGTGAAAAGTAGTTTGTAAACTGGAAACGGGGGGATTGAATACCAGGCGAAGTTTATAATAGCCCCGACAAAAAAATGTCGGGGCAGGCTGGGATTGCAGCGGAAACCCGGCAGCAGCAAAAACAGCAGGGTGCCCAACTTTCCGAGGTTTCCGGAAACCTCGGAGAGTTGGGGTTTATTATTTTTTGCTGCTGCCGGGTTGCAGCCAACGCTTCGCGTCCGATTTTTTACGCTTCGCGTATTTGCAGATTGAAAGAAAGAAATCCACAGCCCATTTTTGCAGCATGATATTCAGCTCAAACACCCAGCTCATGTGCGGAATACTGCTGATAACAGTTCCCACCATAGCCTACGGCGGAAGTTTTTTGCTTCGTGTGCTTTCTGGGTCGATAGCCATGCCGTTTACGGCTTTTCAGAAATCCATGTTCAGGGCCGGACATGCGCACGCGGGTGTGCTGGTGCTGCTGGCCTTAATTGTGCAGCCGCTTATTGAAGCTGTGGGCTATCCGTTGTTTACCGAATGGTTGCTGCGCGCTTCTTTTGGCGCAGCGGCGATGCTGGTGAGCGGGGGATTTTTTGCCGCCGCCGGACATAAAAACGCCGAAAAGCCCAACAAATGGATTATGCTGGTGTGGATTGGCGCGGTGCTGCTTTCGGTGGCGCTGTTCATACTTGGACTTGGATTAATACTCAATTAAAACGCTTTTAATAACTTCATTCCCGAAAATGAAATACCTGCACTACTTCCTGTTTCTCTTTTTGGCGCTGCCTGCAATTTCGGCGGCCCAAACACCTTCGCAAACCGTGCGCGGAAAGGTGGTTGACAATCAAACAAAATCGGTACTGCCCGGTGTGGTGGTAATTCTTGGCGACAGCGGCGCGGCACTGCGCACCACGGCCACCGATGCTTCGGGCAATTTCCGTTTCGAAACGGTTGAAGTGGGCCGCCGACTGCTGCGGTTTAAACTGCTCGGCTACCGCGAACGTGCCATGAACATTGTGGTGAGCGCCGGAAAAGAAGTAGTGTTAACGATAGAACTCGAAGAATCGGTAGTGCAGGCGAAAGAAGTGGTGATTACTGCACAGGACCAGAAAGGCAAGCCGAATAACGAAATGGCCACCGTGAGTTCGCGCTCGTTTTCTATTGAAGAAACACAGCGTTTTGCAGGAAGTCTGGGCGACCCGTCGCGCATGGCTGCCAACTACGCAGGCGTGAGCGGCGCACAGGATTCGCGCAATGATGTGGTGGTGCGCGGAAATTCGCCGTTAGGTGTGCTGTGGCGTTTAAACGGACTTGATATTCCAAACCCCAACCACTTTGGTTCGTTTGGAAGCACCGGCGGCCCGGTAAGTATTTTAAACAACAACGTGCTCGACAATTCCGATTTCATGTCGGGCGCTTTCCCGGCCGAATACGGTAATGCCACGGCCGCCGCTTTTGATCTGAAACTGCGCAACGGAAACAACGAGAAGTTTGAGTTTCTGGGCCAGGTGGCGTTTAACGGATTTGAAGGCGGTATTGAAGGGCCATTGAGCAAAAAGCACAATGCTTCGTTTCTGGTCAACTACCGCTATTCCACACTCGGACTTTTCAATCAGCTTGGAATAAACTTTGGCACCGGAACAGCCGTGCCGAAATATCAGGATCTTTCGTTTAAACTTAATTTCCCTACCGAAATGCTGGGCACATTTTCGGTATGGGGCATTGGCGGACTGAGCTACATTGAACTGCTCGACAGCAAACGCGATACCACACAGCTTGATCTTTACACCATTGGCGGATTTGATACGTATTACGAAACGCGCATGGGTGTGGGCGGGTTTACACACATTATTTCATTCGGCGATCGCAGCTACGGACGGTTGAATATTGGCATGACCACGCAGCAAAATTTCGTGCGCCTCGATTCGGTTTCATTTTCCGACAATACATTCTGGCCCAGCTACGGCAGTAAATTCACTCAAACACGCATTACCGGAAATTACACCGTAGTTACCAAATTCAACTCGCGCAATACCCTGAAATCTGGAGTATATGCCGATCTGCTCAACTTCCTGCTGCTCGACAGCACCAACATTACACCCACCACATTCCGCCGCCTGCGCGATACCGACGACGGCACCGAACTGCTTCAGGCATACACACAATGGCAGCATAAATTTACCGACCTGCTTACACTCAACACCGGCATTCATTACCAGCAACTGCTGCTCAACAATTCGGTAAGTATTGAGCCGCGTGTAGGTTTGCGCTGGCAGTACGACGAGAAAAACGCATTTAGCTTTGGTTCCGGCCTTCACAGCCAGATGCAGACCATTTTCACCTACTTCAACCAAACCTATCTGCCCGACGGCTCGTACCTGCGCACCAACGAAGAACTTGGTTTTACACGCAGCATTCACGCCGTGCTGGCCTGGGATCGCACGCTGGGCAAAAACGCCCGCTTGAAAGTGGAAACCTACTACCAGCATTTGTACGATGTGCCCGGATTAGAACGCGTGTCGATATACTCCGGCCTGAATGAAGGTGCCGATTTCAATTCGCCCAACACCGACAGTCTGGTAAACAACGGCACCGGCCGCAACTACGGAATAGAACTTACTGCCGAGCGTTTTTACAATAAGGGCTGGTATTTCCTCACCACAGTATCGTTGTTCGAATCGAAGTACACCAGCTTTGGCAGCAGCGAACGCAACACGGCATTCAACGGCAACTATGTGGTGAATGTGCTGGGCGGCAAGGAAATAAAATTCGGCCCCAAAGATAGTAACTTATCCACTTTGTAGAACGCTCTTATTTTCAATAGGTTAAGAGGTAAAAATAAAAGGTGGAGTAACGTATAAGTAACAAAAACGAGGGAAAGCACTGTTTTGTGCTGTTTTTGCATATACCAGACTTATGCTTGTAGATTTTGCATTATGTCTCGATCATTACAAAGAACTATATACAAATATAGGATTTTCTCTAAAATAAGTAAGCCGATTTTACAGAAAGTTACTTCGTCAAAATCGGCTTAATTTTAGGAGTACATCAATTATTCTTTAGCTATGTGGTTGAATTTATTTTCCACGAGTTTATAAGTAAGATAATTATTACCCCGGCCATAGCACCAGCCCATATTTGAAGTAAATCATTCATAGGCATTGCTTCTTGATTTTGCTGATACCAAACCATTCCAGTAAGGCAAATTAAGGGTAGCAACGTTACAAATAAAGGCAATGGCTGAAATGATTTCATAAATTTTGAGAGTAGTAAAAATAATCCAATCCCACCTATGAAGGAGGGGTAAATCATAGGCAAATTCGGTAATGACAGTGGCCAAATCATAAAGCAAAACGTAATTAACACTGATGATACCAAAAGTACCACGTATCCAATAGGTGAATGTGAAGCTGGAGAAATCGTTTTTGTTTTCATGTGCTTTAATAATGAGGTTAGTATTTCTTGATATATTTTTTTATGTATGTCAAGGCGTTTTATGAAAGTATAATTCACAATAAACGCTATCAGTATTTTGAGGAGCTTGGTTTCTATACCCTCTCGTTCTTAATGCAAGTGAATCATCTGAAATATACTTTATGTAAAAAAGTGAATCACTAAATTCAGAACAGGTATCATAACTTAAAATAATTCCACCATTAATCTCCCTATATGTTGTGTGATAAATTTCACATTCTGTGATCGAATTACCGACAACCGCATTCATTGCAACAACCGCATTCCCTTGACTTGGTAGGTATAAAAAGCGTCCCGTTCTATACATTAAAGGATAGTCATTGCCGCCAATTTCATATTTACCACCTTTATAGTACCAGAATTTATGAAGACGATTAATAGCTGGTGTTGAGTTTGTTTGTATTGGCTCTACTTCATCATTTCGTTTGCATCCAAACAGAATTATGGTGAGCATGAATGATACTATGATATATTTCATTGTTGTATTTGTTGAAGGTTTAAAAAAATAATTAGGTTTTACGCCCGTATTTCAATCTTAATTTTCAGCATAGAAGTAGTACTCATAATATATGCTATCAGGATTATTATTCATATTATTATGAGCAATACCGCGTGTTCGTAATACTAACGAGTCTTGAGATAAATAAGTGACATATAGTAATGAATCTGTTAATCCTGGTAGGCAAGCATTATAGCGCAAATAAATTTTATCGTTGAATCTTCGATATGTCGTTTGATACACTGAACAACCCGACGGTGTATTTGTAAATAATTCGGCTAAACCAACATTGGCTATACCTTCAGAAGTCAGATGCAAGAATTGATTTGGGGGATTTAAAAGAGTATCTGTGTAATTTCCCCATTCGTAATGTCCTCCTGTATAATACCAGAAATTGCATATCAAATCAGGAACGGGAGCAGGAGTTGATAACGAGGGTTCAATTTCTTCTGTTCGCCTACAACTGATTTGTAAAGCGATTGGGTTAGTGATAATTTAGGCATGGGCGTGGCCGGGGATGATAGTTCGTCCCATTTTTAATCATGATATGGTTTGTTATTGGTTAGTTACTCCAGTAGATTTTTTGAGAGAAATGGAGACCTGATGGATGGGTTAGTTTAATCAAATACACTCCTGTATTTTGAAGAGAGTTTGGAAACGATGAACCCGGTTTCACATCATTAATTTTTGAAATGCTTCTTCCTGTGAGATCAAAAAACTCTATACTTATTGGTGTTTGATCGTTTAGGTTTGATTGTAAAGTGAATTGATTTTGATTTACTGAAAGCAAATAAGGATTAAAAGTATTTATTGTTGATGCTGAATTTTGAACAGAATTAGGAGGTGGCATTTGTGAACAATTATTGCCATAAATCTGTACACCGTTTTGACTATTACAAACTAAGCTATAAGATGGGTCGATTGAACATGAAATTATGCTTATGGGTTCTTCAATTGAGCCAACACCTTCAATTAAATAAAGTGAAGATGGATAAGCCTGATTATTTGATGTAAGGTAAAATCGTTTTGTATATCCGAATCCAAGTAAAACGGAATCAATATAACTAACCTGAAAGCCATATACACCAGTGCATACACTTGAATTAATGAACATATATATCATGTCGCCGAGGTTTAAATTGAAATTGTATAATGGTATGTCTGCATTTCCGTTCCACATTAAAACTACTTTATTTGGTATTTCCTCTCTCAAACAATAAATAGTGTCTAAAATCGGATTACCATTTTGCTTAATAATTTTCTTGTAGCCAATATTATTTATAGTTGTGTCACCTATTGTTGTGTATGAATAATAATTATTAAGATTAAAAAATGTAACATTTACATTCCAATAAGATTCATTTAAAAAGGGGTGATATACAGATGTCTGAGATATACCCAAGTTTTGAAATAGTCCCAAAAGTAGAACCAATAAGCTGGTGTTTAAAATTGATCTCTTTTTAGACTCAATAAGTATATTAGAATTATAAAATAAGTCCATCTTTTTGTTAATTGAATTAATAAAATATTGGATTTACTTAATAAGAAGATCGTTATACTACCGCACCAGAAGTAATTTACTCTGATGTAATACTTCACCTTCTTTGCGAATAACAGCCATATAAATACCGGCAGTTAATTCGTTCAGGGCATAATTCCCAGAATCATTACCCGATCTAAACACAGTTCGCCCACGCATATCGTACAACACCAGTTCAGCACCTGTTGGGAAACTAACTATTTGCAAGGGGTGCCCGATTTGCAACACCGTAGGTATGAAATAAGGCTTCGGGATTACTGTAACCGTAACAGAATCAACTTGTGAGCAACCGAGCGTATCGCTAACCGTAACGGTATAGGTTGTAGAGGTTTCTGGCTTCACAAACGGATTAGAGCAGTTAATACAACTAAGGCCAGCGGAAGGCTGCCAGTAATACGTAATGCCACCTGTGGCCTGTAACTGCGTACTGTCGCCCTGAGTAATACTAACATCTACTCCAGCATTGGGTTCTGGAACAGCCGTTATTGAAATCATGTCCACCCAATAGTAGGCGTACGGTTGATTTGGTGAAGTTGCAGTATAAACCTGTGTCGTTTGCGCATTCGTCCACATATTACCCAGCACCAGAAACTGTTCTCCTCCCTGCGCGATGAATGAGCCTTCGATCTTCACCCAGTTGACGGTGTCGAATATCACACTATCACAGGCGAAGGTGGGCGTTTTGCCAACAAAGTCGGCAGGGTTATAAGAGTATTCGATAGCACTGTCTGCAAAAAGGTAAATACTAATTCCGTTTGAAGCATAATCGGTGCGTTCAGGTTTGGAAACGTAGTAGCTGATGCAATACTTCCTACCCGCTACGAGCGGTTGCAGGAGTTTTGCGAGGAGCATCTCACGTAAAATAGGATTTACATAAGTGGCAAATCCCACAAAGCCGAACCCATGAAATGGAACTTGGCTACCTATAACGTTATTGGTTGTAGGTGGACAAAGCCCCGGCATATAGACATCGCTAAAATAATCTGAGGAGTAAAGGGACTTCCATCCAATCGCCGGAAAATCCGGGTCAGGAGGATAACAGCAAACCGTATCCTCAAACGACGGATTAGGCACAAGATTGACCTGTGCGATGCCATATAGGTTCGCTGCAAAGATTATCAACATGAGCAATAGTTTTTTCATGTGAATTAACCCGTAACCTTACCTAAAGGTAGTAAGGTTACGGGTATTTTCAATTTTTAATCATTAAGTATAATACGCCCGGCATCCGTAAATTCGTTATTTACGAATATCCGGTACATATATACGCCCTGCGCGTAGCCCGACAAATCAAGCGGTGCAAGATTAGCCCCCGCGTAGAGCGGTACGCTAAATAAACGTTGACCAGTAAGGCTTAACACTTCCACAAAACCGGTCTGTTCCTCACCGAGCGTAATTTCTAACACGGCATCGCCGGTAGTAGGGTTCGGATAAACCCGGCTTGGATGAACCGGAGCAGTTGCAGCCTCCGTAGCCATACGTGCCTGTCCGTTATCAAAATCCAACACGTCCAGATCGAGCATTACCCGCGCATCGTAAACGGCAGTGCCACCGGTTTTTATGTGTTGCAGAGCAATGTTATAGAGTAGTGTAGAATCGAGCGGAGTAAACTCAATCACACCCAATGCCCAGGAACGCAGGTAAATTTGATACACCTGCTTACGGTTGTCTTCCATGAGCGAAGTAGTGCCCGAACTACTCACCAACTGCGAAGCAGTACCGTTGTTGCCTTGCGAAGTTTCGTAAGCGGCAATAGAAAGCTGTCCGGTAGCACTCTGATAAAGGCTGTCGTAATATACCTGCAAGACGGCATCGTAAGCCGTGCCTTTGTAGAGCAATGAACTGTCTTGCATTATCTCGTAGAACGCCTGTTCGTCGTATGCCCTTAACTCATCTTCGTACATCCCATCAAACGGACTATTCCGCAAAGCAAGACCGGCCAATTTAGCCTGACGGCAGTTGGAGATATTACCGCCGCAATCACTGGCGCAGGTTTGGGGTGCGTTAGGGAATGCGCCAGTGAATGAATAAAATCCTGTCGGAAATTGAGAAACAATTATGGGATTTGTTGTCGGCATTGTGTTTGATTGCACTGTTCGCGAATACCAATTCGCCGTTGGGCTACCTGTCTGATAAAGTGTTCTATGTGCATTAGGAAAACCAATAAATGTCCACACATTATCATGCACCACCCCATTACCAATAGTCGAACCCTGGTCGCCAATAAACGAACTGGTAAACCTTGCCCCCGCCATATTCCACGTCATGGTATTGCAACTCATGGTAGCCGGGAAATTCCCCCCCCACGCAAACTCAATGCCTGTGCCGAGGCGCATTACCCCGTTATTGCTCACTACCGAGTTAAGACAACCTGTTTGCATAGAAATACCATACAGATTATCGCGGAGAAGTACATCGTTGTTTGGGTTTTGACCACTACGCACAATGGCGTTACCATCCACCGTAGTATTGCGACTGTTCTGCACACGAATACCGTATTCAGGTGTAGTTGGTGTAGCCGAGCCAAACCAAATAGAATTGGTTTCATTGATAAAGGCATCCTTGTACGAAGTTAGCCATACACCCGTTTTGCAACGGTAAATCGTGTTAGCATACACCTGTGTACTATCTGTGCTGCTTGTAGCAACGGCAGTTTGCAAACGGATGGCATTTGTGCCAAAATTGCTGTTGCTACCCGCGTTAAACCGGTTGTTGCCTATTTTGATTCCGCATTTATTCTGTTGTAAAACGCGAACACCATTTACAAACTTGTCAATGTCGTTTTCGCGTATCAGAATTGTACAATGGTCAGTGAGTTGAGTAACAAAACCTTGCACTACGTTAAATACTGTATTTGAATCAATGATGATTACACCCAATGTATCGCGTAGCACCCAAACACCTGCTGACGGAATTGAAGGGGTGTTGTTGTTTGTTAGGTTTTGGAATGTATTGCCGGTAATGTGAAGTGATGCTGCACCTTCGGCTTTCACACCTATGTTTACATCATTAAATGTAACCGCTTCGTATGGCAACCCGTTATTGTTGCGCATCCACAAACGGCCAGCAACTTGGTGAATAGCTGTGCCAGTTGGAGGAGGATTACAGATTGCCGGATTAGTACAGTTATTTAATGAGCAACAAACAGGAATTGGAGTCGGTGCAGTAGTACGTTTAATGTTGTTCAACAACATATTTGTATTTACGACATTACTCCGTTCAATTTTCATCCCTACTTGAACTCCAAAAACGGTGTTTGCATTATTGGTACTTTGGGTAAAACCAGACTGACCAAAAATTATACTATCTACATCCGTAACCTCAATGCCATACAGCGTTCGAGTTCCAACATACGGAGATAGTGTAAGTGCTCCACCAGTAATGTGATTGAAATAAAACACACCGGGATGATAACCCGCATAAGGTTCTACGATTAGATTTCTGTAATTATTGAGCAGAGTAGATTTAATAATTGTGTATGGCGCACCACTCTGAATTGTCACCGCTTCAATCGCATCACGAATCACAGAACTATTGATTACTGTTATTGTTGCTGAAGGCTCTACAATAATTCCCTGCCACATACCAACACCACAGGCTTTGAGCATTGAATTGTCTATTGTAAGATTCGCGCCATTTTGAACAACGATTGTTGCATTGGGAGCAAGCTGTACCGAATTTGTTCCGTTATAGTTAACAATACTGAAATTATTATTCACGTAAAACGTTCCGTTAATTCGCACAGGGACTGGTGTTGCAGCAAAACTGCTTCCGTAGCTATTGCTCTGCTGCTGGTCGATTGTATTAACCCCTGTAACAACCGGCGCACAGCACTGAAGCACATTGACAAAACCGGTGTCGGTATTGCCGCAACCCACTACCGGGTCGAAGTAATAATAATACACCGGAAATGTACCTGCACCAGTAAGTTGCGGATTAAACAAGTTGGTCGAAACAGCATTACCAAAGAAATTACCGCCAGTAGGTAAGCCATAAGGTAACAAGTTAAGTGGAGAGCCATTGTCGCAAATGGAAGGCAGCGAACTGATTGTAACCACCGGAGCAGGTGCATTGCTCAACATGATTTGAACTGTATCAGACGATAAACATCCGTTTGCATCCATTACGGTTGCAATGGCGGTAAAGGGAGCGGTTATGCTTGGTGCAACCGGATTTGATACATTGCTTTGAATAAATGCCGAAGGTGGCGACCAACTGTATGTGTAGGGAGGTGTTCCTCCGGTAGCTGAAACGCCAAGATTTAACGAGCCTCCTGTACAGGCGATGAGCGTATCGGCTCCGGCATTAGCTACCGGACGCTGATTTACCGTAACGGTAAGAACACTGGTGGAAACACAAGTACCTACATATTGCACACAGGTAAGCGTAAACGTTCCGGTGGCATTCACCTGAATACTGTTATTTGTGTTAGGCGTGGTTATGGTTGCGCCACCGGCCACTGTCCATAAATACGAATTGTAACCTGGAGGCACGGAGTATGCGGCATTGCCGGCACATATCACACTTGACCCTGCAATGGGGTTTGTGGTGATGATGGGATTAACTACTACTGTACCGGTGTACACAACTACGTTGTTGGAAAGTACATTCACTGTAACCGTGTAAGCCCCGGTAGCTGTATAGGTAGCCGTGGGATTTTGCAGGGTGCTGGTAGTGCTGTTTCCGAAATTCCACTGATAGGTGGGATTGTCAAAACAGCCCTGAATATTAAATTGTACCTGTCCGCAGTTGAGGTAGTTGTAACTTAGAATCGGATTGGGATAAGAAATTGGTCGAGCTTCAATAAGATTTGGCATACCTGTAAATCCACCTAAACCAGGCAAAGCGGCAAACTGTACTTGATTATACACATACATTGAAAGTGACGGATTGTTGGGATTATTGATGCAGCCCATAAACTGTCTATTTCTATGTGCAAAATATATCAAGCTATCAGGGCCAAGTTGCATAGCCACGTTATCGCCAGCCCCCACACTACCAGGATAAACCAATACCGGCTGTCCAATGGTCGGACTTATAGTAACACCTTTGATTTCTCCATATAATCCAGAGTTGTAGTATATAGATTTCCCATCGGGACTAAACGACAATGAATAGGAATTATAGTAAGTAAGGTCTGCAAGCTGTACGTTAGTAATGGCTCCGGTGATATTGTTAAAATCAGCAATAATCGGCCCCCAAGAGGAAGAAGTGAGCATTTTCTTACCGTCGTGTGAGAATTTGAGTTGACCAATCGGATTATTTGAGGGGACTGTTGTAGGATAGGAATATACATCTGGAACCTGACTTGTTTGTAACGCATTAGTAATTCCATTTGGAGTAACAAGATTGACATAAAACTGACGATTTAAAGCCGTGTTGTTGTTTTGATACATCATCGGGCAATAAACAATCCATATATCTGTGCCATTACAATGCGGAACTGCCGCAATTTTTTCACCGTTAACCAGCGCACCGGCAGGTAGGGGAAGTGAATCGTTTAACCGGTAGGGGATGATTGTATTGAGGGTATCAATCAATTCAGAATACATAAGTTTACCCGGAAAATCCTCAGTGGCTGTACCATGAAAAAGCAGGTAATGATTTACCGAACCGGGTTTTCTGAATGCAATAATCTGTGATTTACTTTCAGACATCGTCCCTGATAGGTTCGTAATTGCACTCTGATGATTTCTGTCCCAAACTGTATCCCCGTCCGAATAAAAAATAAGCTGTCCTAAACTATCAGCTACTACTGTTGCTGCTTCGAGTGATGTAATGGTTGAATTGTTGTACGCGGCATAATCTGGCGTACCTGACCCGCTGGAAAAGTTTAACCCCATAAGGTTGCCGAAGTACCACAACCCATTGGAAGATTGTGAGGGTGTACAGGGATTGATACTTACCAACATTGTATCGGAATCAGTATTTCCGTTTGGGTCACTCATGTTCAGAATTACCTGCTGAATACCCGTTACCGTAAAGGTTACATTGACTGTTTGGAGTGCAGAGGTAGCCGGTACACCACCGGGAAACGTCCAGCTATAAGTAACGTTAGGAAAACCGGGAATTGTGGGTGTTGTAAAGTTGATCGACGTATTGATACAAGCCCCCCCGTTAGAACAATTAATGTCTGCAAAAAACTGTGGTGGTAAACATCCGTTCGGCCAAGCTACACCTGTAAGTGCATAATTTGTAGGTGTAATAAGACTTGATCGATAAACAGTAAGTAAGGCACGCATTCGCTGTACCTGATCGTAGGTGAATGTGTTTAGACAATTATCGTCTGAATAGTCCATGAAATTCTCGATCATATCCCACGGGTCGGTGTTGGGAATAATATTATCTACGCAAGAGTTGTGAGGTACACACAATGCTGTATTGTCCATTGTATCAGCCGGAGTATCACATATCGCATCGCCCGCACCAAAACAATCCCACGGGTTTACCCCCAGACACACATTCATAAAGGTGTGCCAAAGCGATAAATAATGGCCTACTTCATGTACCAAAATTGTTCCGGCATCTGCTACCGGATTTAATGGGAAGTTGTTCGCAGGTGTGACGTTATCACCAAAAAACTCTGTACGCATTACCACTCCGTCAATCGGGAAAATTGGAGCAAGAGGTCTGGGAGAATAACCTGCTATATAATTACCTTGCGAATCGGTAATACTTTGCACTAACCAAATGTTGAGATAATTCTCATAAGGAAAATGAGCTGCAGTAGGATGGGTAAGCGCAAGTAACTGATTCATGCTTCCCAAACTGCTCATGTTATGAAACAATAGATTTTGCTGCGCCGTTGTAATGCTATATCTCATCACACCTGGCTCTGCACTATTTGTCCAATTTGGTGCGCCCATCGGTAAATTGGCCAGACAGAAGTTTATTCCTGCATCGGTGGCACTTGGCCCGGAATTAGGAATCTGAGCCGCAAAACTCATGTTTAGCTTGTTTATCTGCGACTGTATCTGCGCGTAGGTTATATTTAATCCCTGACCGACTAATTCTGTATTGCGGTGAAGTACATGAACAACAACCGGTATAGTATATACAGGCGTTGTTTGTGTGGTATTTCCCGGTGGAAGCTGGCTGGTGAGTTCGTGCATCCGGCGGTTAAGTGAAATTCTGTAATTCACGTAGGATGTATCATGCTGCATTAACGAATCTATAATGCGATCCATCCCGTCGAATTGTAGCTGTGCATTAGCCGCGATGGGCATACACAGTAGTGTAAGCATCACGGCAAACAGCCGAATAGAATGTATTCTGTTTTTCATGTGTTTGTTTTTTTCATTATTAAGAAAAATTCAACTCTATTTCAGATAGCAGTGTAACCTTTAGCCGGGTCTGGGACTGAAAGTAATTACTGCTCACTGTACGCCGGGCACGTAACAGTGCGTGAAAACAACAGGTTCAGCTATTCCAGGGGATATACTTTTGATTTATCAGGGAATTGTGCTTGGTAATGCTACGCCTGTTTCATACCTCCCTGCAACCGTTGATTGGTGAATGGTGTATTTCATTGGTTAACTGGTTTGTGATACTTCTGTTTCCATCTGAAGGTCTTTCGCTTTCGTTTTTTTAGGTGGTCTGGAAGTGGGGTATTGAACAAAAAAGGCGGCAATAAACAGCGGTGTTTCTGCTCTTTTTTCGAGCCTCCATTTCATGTGCCTGTCGGAAATAAAGTATTTGCCTTCAAGCAAATCAAGTGTACGGAAGTGCATTACACGAAGAGTACCCTGCCCAGTGTGCTGAAACAGCAGCGGTATTTTACGCCGGAAATCGCCCAGATAGCAAATCAACAATTCCCGCTCCGTATTGAGTATTACTTTTAGCGGAGGATTAAACTTGTATTCGATGTGCTGTTTGTTTACACCCTCGCCTATTGTTTCAATTATTCGTTGAAGCCACCATACGCCTTCTTTAATCGGGCAAGGCTGGATTTCAGTTTGGGTAAGAGACATTTCCCGCGTTTCCTTCAGTACCATTATATATCACGTTTAAATTTGAGTTGAAAGACTGAGTAGTTGTCCCCGTCAATATTGACAGTGTAACTCCATTTCATTAAATGTCTTTCGAATAAATATTTTACAAAAACTTGAAGCCCTGAAAAAACATCATTAGTGATAAGTTTATTTTGTGATAGATGAAAAGGAAATATGTATGGCTTTTTTGTATCAAAAAACCATGTTACGCACATCAAATCCAGTTCAAACAATACTGAAACCGGCCTTTTGAAATTCTTTTTAATTGGTTTCATTTTTTTGCCGTTTTGGTAGTTTGTTTCATGTACAGAAAGCAAGTGCCAAAAGCCTCCGAAATGTTTGTATTTGAACTGGTCTTCTTCATTACCATAGTCTGTTGTTCCAATGCGTGGGGACTTACTTTTTTTCATGTGTAGGGGGACTTTATCTGAATGTGCTGCGTGGTTAAATCTTGCATATCCACGCGTCGCCTGAACATGGAACTGATGGCGGTTGCACAAATCAGATTTATTTATTTTGGGTTCAGCAATTCGTCAAGTTCTTTGCTTCCCGGTCTGGGGGCGTTTGATGATTTTATTGTTCCGTCAGGAGTGATTACAAATAAGGTTGGAAATGCACGTATATTATAGGCAAGCAGTACCGGGTTCGTGAAGCCGGGAGCATGAACATGAATACCGCTTACCTGATGCTTTCGCAAAGCTGCTCTACCTCTTGCTGAATCTAAATCTGCACATACATAAACCATTACTACATCATCTGGTAAGCAACTGTGCAACTGGTTAGATGCTGCGAATCCTTCCAGACAGGGAGCACAGCCGCTATGCCAAAATTCGAGTAGTACGGTTTTACCTTTTAACGAATCCAGCCGAAACGGTTTGCCGTTAAATTGCATGAGTTCTATTGCAGGTGCAACACTGCCGGGAATAAGTGTATTTAGTGCGAAATAATGCGTTTCAATTATTTTCAAATACGCTGACTCAGAAACCTGGTCTTGAACGTATCGGTAAACCGAATCCATTTCCGGGTAATTTCCTCCAGCTATCTGCATATTGAATGCAAATGCCATTACTAAATCTTTGTACGCTCCGGTAAATTGTTTTTCAGCTTGCTTAATTTCATCAAGCTGTGAATAGGGCTTTTCATTCCGCGCTTGCTGATAATTCCAGCGATTGTATTCCCATAGGGCAAAACAAACAGGCTCACTCAGTTTTGGGAGGCTTTGAGCCTGTTTATAGGTTTTTGCAAAAGCATAATAATTCAGGCTGTCTAATTCGTGATAAAACACTTTGTAAGGTTTGCGCGTGTAGTACAGGCGCATGGTTGGATAACGTAGTTTATTCATAAATGCAGTATGCCAAACACGATCAGAAAGCTGTTGATAAACTCTTTCGCTTACCATGTCTTTACGGGCTGAAATAAAGGCAAGCTGTAAGTCAAGTAAACTATCCTGTTTCTTCAAAAATTCAGTAGGACTTAATGTATAAAAGTCACCTGCTGTTTTTATCTCCTGCTCAGAGAAAGTACCGAACTTGCTTTGAAAATCGGTGTATAATACAGCCGCCGAAGCCGCAGAGCCGGTATAGATAGCACCGAGCAGGGGACTGTATGGATTGAAATTGCATGTAAGCCGATCTCCAGGCTCAAGAAAGAGAAGTAAAGACGTTTCACCAATTGAGACTGTAATTTCTCTTGGCTCACTTAACATGATATTCAACTCAGCTTTCCCCTTAACGGTTGGGCTAATTTCCTGTTCCTCCCTTAGCAGATCAATATAATTCACCGTATATCCAACACCTATTGAATCCCCTTTGGGGAAATCGGGTAAATAGAAATGTAAGTGAGTTACCTGCTGCGCGGTAAGCTGTAATGTCGAAACCATAAGAAGTAATCTCAATATGTTTTTCATCTTTAATTAACCGCCGTTCTTAAACCCCAAATCATAGCGGCGATTTTACCTGAATATTTCCGTTAATTCCGGTTCGTTTCCGGTTACTGATTTTCCCGCTTTACTGTACAGGAGTTTATTGTTTTTGTCAAACACCAGTAACAAAGAGCCGCCTTTAACCGTTGGGGCAAGTTCATGTGCCTGACTAAAAATAGTATCACTCCAGATGATCGGAATATTGGTTGTATCTGCATCCTGAAATGCAGCTTGTACAATTGCCTTCCGTTCTATTTGACGTATGCCCTGAAACACGACACATATCTGATTTTCAGGATTAGGGTTCGCAAGCTGATAGCGCATTACCTGCGTAAATAACTCCATACAACTGTTACAATCATTCGGAGTTACCGCAAATACTGTTTTATATTTGATTTGCTCATTTGAATTTGAGCCGAGCCAATCAAAAAGGTCTTCTGTCAATGAAATAGTGTTCTTTATCACGATTAACGAAATAGTACAAGTTGCCGGTAGCCGAAAAGTACCCGCCCCCGGTCATGGTTGTATCAAACAATACAGCTTGCTTTTGTAGGTCATATAATCGAAACTGAATTGCGGTATCAGTTTGAACAATGTCTTTGCGAAGTACGTTGCAGAATAAAAGACTTTGATCTTGTTTGTAATTGAAATCAGCAAACCATTTTTCATTACGAGTTAAAGTAGGGTTGCCTTGTATTCTTTGTTGTTGCTCTACATCGTAAAAACCCATTTGTGTTTTTGCGTAAAGCCTATTGTTATCTGTACTAAAATTCCATGTTTGCCCCAAATTGTCTAAACCGGTTACTTTGTATTCGGGTATCATGTAGGAGTTCAGAACTTCACCCCGGAATTTTAGTGTTTTGTCGAAGTCAAATTTCACCAGCATACATACACTGTCCTTTGTATTGAGAATTGTCTCATACGGTACAGCAAACATATTCTCCCGATTTTGCGCTGGTGTATATAGTGAGCCGTTGAATACCGTAATGCCTTTAAGCGATGTTGTGATATATCTACCAAATGGGCTTCGGGGTAAATTTTTATCACTGAATAATTCGGCGTGTTGTATGTTAAATAATGAATCCGTGACAATGAAATAGTTGTTACTGGTCATACTTATTTCTTCCTTCGGATTATTCGCTTTATCCAGTGCATGAGCAATCGCTTTCCGTCTGGTCTCATTATCCGCTACTCCGTAACTTTTCGCCCAATCCTCATTCGTTTGGTAATAGAAAGCCACTGCCACCTGATAGATGATGTAAAACTGACTATCAGCCCAACAATAGCTTAATACCTTTGATTTGTGAGAAAAAACGCCTTCTCCTTCATCTGCGGTATCAATCGGTACATAAACAACACCGGCCAACGAATCTGAAATCCGGTGAAGGCTCTTTAGTGAGTCATCTAATCGTGTATTGGTTTTAAATTGTCTTACAAGCTGTCCTGTAAGCGGATTGTACACGCACAATGCACCACTGTTATTCATGGTTAGCCGTGTAGAAGAAACCGCCTGAATCTGTTCAGGTATGTGCCGAAGTATCAATTCGCTTTCATCCATCTTTTGGTGATTTACCAGTTGGAATGAAACGGCCCGACCGCCGCACCCCATGAGTACGACGGCCAAGAGCCAACCAAAAAACCGGGATAGCTTAGTCATTGAACTTTTATTCTAAATCAATTGTGAATTTTGTATCACCCGCTGCGTTCACCGTAATATCACGGATGCCGCGTACACGCTGAACAATCGGGTTTGGATGGTTGAAAATCATAATATCCGTACCCTGACTTGAACTGATTAAATCAGCAACGGTTTGAATATCAGTTGGAATGATGTCAATGCCCGTTCCTGGTTCACCTGAACGGTTGCCGATGATGGTAACACCGCAGCACATATCACCTGCCATGCAGGTATAGTCTGCCATATTATTCGGCCAGCCACTGCCGGGTATAAAATACCCTTTAGGCTGCCATACCGGAGCGCGTTGTGTTTGTGCTTGTGTAAGCAAGTCCTGATACAGTTCGGGTGAAGCTGCCTGTATCAATTCTTCGGCAGTTGCATAGCGAAACTCCGAAAGATTATTCGGGGTAACTACGTCCTGCTCTTTCTGGCAACTGCTGAAACCAACAGCC
>JALONL010000033.1 GCA_025454955.1 Bacteroidia bacterium
GCTGCCGCTCTGGGCTTCGCCGTTGGACTGGCGCACGGGTGGGGTGGGTGTGACCGTGGGGGTGATGGATTTGCTGCGGGTTGGGGTGGACATGGGCGGTTACAATATTAGTTTATGCACTTTTTCCTCTAGTTCATTTATAGAAAGTTCACCTGAGAATATGTATTGCCAGTTACAATAGCCTGCATATTGAAAAGCATTAGTAAAATATGAATGGATATCCATATTTATAGGAATCATACGATCAGATATTTGATCGTAGAAACATAACTCATTTTGCAAACCATCATTTGACACTATAAAACCAACAGTTGAAAAAAATGACTGATAATCCACGACATAGTAGTTTTTAGTTTTTTCAGATTTAAAATGCCAATACCAGCTATTTTGATCAAATCCTTTTTGATAAATAGAATATTCAGGAATAAATATCTGACCCCATTCGCCAAATGGATGTAGCGTATTCATTTTTTTTCTCCACGTCACCTGATAGTATTCAACCTGACTGTAAATAGACTCCATTGTAGTATTGGGAGATATACTATTAATGGATGTAATTGTCTTAAATTCAAAGAGATCTAACTCCACCTGATTATTATCAGATAACTTGGATTTCATTAATTCTATTTCTTTCAGAATATTCATGGTTTTAAGGATCTATAATGTAAGCAAATGATTCGAATGAATGAAGTTCAGGAATCATAGATATCCAAACAGGGTATCGACAAACTACAGTTATGTATGATTGATGATTTTCCGGATTATAGTCTGGATATCCTTGAGCTTGTGAAATACTGTAAATAAGGTAAGATGCAGCATCCATGAATAATTCAACAGAATTGGAAAGATAAAGTAATGACCTGACATTATTCGGTTGTATTGCTTCGTGTAATTGAAACATAGAACTATTTTCTACCGTTTTTAGTGCTTCTGTAAGCCAAAACAAACCAAAGTATGGAGGATATTCTTCCGGCCTTAATGGAGGAGATATAGCTTCTACACAAAATATCACTTGATATTTTGTTTTTTTGACTACTGAGATTATGTATGTTGGTGTTGACATCGCTTAAGCTCCAATCATATTTTTTGACACTGCATAAGTTCGAACCTCATTTCTTTGTTCTGTGGTTAAGCGCTCTAAATGGTTCGTTGCATAAAAAGCGGGCCATCTTACTCCATTTGAAACCCCATTATCAATTTCTGCTTTTAACTTATCGATTTTGCTTAATCCAACCGGGGCATTAGGAACCGTAATCGTATAAGCAGGTGGGGTACCTCCGGCTATTGCTTTTTCGGTTACCCAATTACTCATATTTTCCATTGGAACTTTTAATTGATCACCGGTCAGAGTTGAAAAACGTGTTCGGTTAAATTCAAGTTCGACTAAGGAAGCCGTAACACTTAATGGTAAATGTTTTTCTTCAATAGATGAATTTACACCACCTCTTCCAGCGGTCTGTTGTGTTGTCGGCCAATTGACAGTTACGATATATTTTACAACTTTATTCTCATCAAGAACCGCTCTTTTTAGAATTGATTCTATACCACCCTCCATTTGATTATTTACCGACTTTGTAATTGGGGCAACATTCTTAGCCTGACTTCCGGTTCCATATAGGTGGTGATTTAAAATATGTCCCGGTGTAATTTCGATCCCGCGTCTGTTCTTTAACGCAATAAGTAAAGGTGATTGATACGTTGCCTCCGACCCCATTTCTGTACCTGGCTTAGTACTTAAATATGCAGTAACGGATGAACCATCTTGACTAGGCCCACTCATTTCAGTTGACAAGGCAGGGGTTTGATGTAAATTGCCATATTGCATAGTTGAAGCCGGGCGGAATATTGGCAGGCCTGTTGTACCAGCGGCTACATCAGGATCAGGAAGAAGTTCGAGTTTTTGTCCCAACTTTACAAGTAAGGCATTTATTTCTGCCGAAAATATATCATTATAACCAGCATATTTCAGTTCAATTCTTTGTACGCCGGTTTGACTGTCAATTACCGTTCTTGTTTTTTTTGAGTAAATTTTTTGCTGAATACCGGTAACCGTATTTTCATCTCCTGCACCTGTTTGTGATTGAGGTCCAAGAATTGATAAGAAGTTTGATTTTTGAGCACTGTATGCTTGTTCAGTGTTAACTTTCGTTCTAATTCTTTCAGCATAATCACTTAATGGTCGTTCTACACTATGTACCATTAAATTAGCATTTTCATATTGTCCATTAAACTGAATTGTATGCGGTTGCCCGGATACTGCTCTAAATGGTTGTCGATTTGTCCACCAAGAGATTATCCTTCCCGCAAAATTTCTTCCAACTTCAACAAGCCTACCCGCCTGCCGTTTTACCCAATCCACCCCCAAATCCAGCTTCTGATCCACCCACCCGCGCACAGCGCCAATAGTACGCTGCACATGTCCCGCCACATCACCAAGCCCAATGAAACGGGCAAGGAAGTCGAAGATAATAGGCAGGGTAAGTGCTAATGTATTTTCAATAAAATTGGCAGCGCCGGAAACATCTCCTGTGGCAATCCGGTTTACCGAATCCACTACGGAGCGCACAAAGGCCATGATTTCACGAATTTTATCGATGAAGAATTTTATTGTTGTAAAAATCTTCATGATCGAAACGATTACACCGCCAACCGGGTTGAGCATGGCCAAAAGCTGTGTGATGCCGGCAGTAACCAAACGCTGCTGCAGGAACGTTTTGATGCGGCCGAGAATCATTTCGCGGAAGTTGCCGAAGAACTCGCTGATGCGGTCTTTCATGGCTTCCACAAACCCTTTTTCGCGGATTTCCTGCACCAGCTGGAAGCCGGTTTCGAGCAGGCCAACGGTGCGCTCGCCCATGAGCGTTACCATTTTAGTACGGATATTGGCATACGTAAGGCCAAGAATCTGCAACACAAAAAACAAAATTCCTTTTGCATCCCACTGCGGCGGCATCTGAACACCTGCACGGGCAACTGGGCCGGTGAGCCAATTGATAACTCCCGTTTGGAGATGCCTTAAAATATTGGTCATAAACTGCCGCACACCCTGACCAATGCCGCGCAGCAGATTGCCCACAAAACCAACGGGGTTTTGAATAATGAGGATAAAGGTTTGCCGTGCGCGTTTAAGTGTTTCCAGCACATCGGCACCGCCGGCGCCCATTACGGCTTCGAAAATGAACTCCAGGAGTTTGAGTAATGCGGCTCCGCAAAAGCCCACCAGATCGCGGAGCAGGGGCGAGAATATGCCTGCCAGGCGGCGGAACGTATCGATGGGATGCAGAATGTCTTCGGCGCGAAGGCTGTCCCAGGCGCGGGTAAAGGTGTCGCGGATGCGTGGCCAGGTGAGGTTGCGGGCGGTGGTTTCGGTGATGAACCACTGGTAGGCGCGTTCGAGGGCGCGGCTTTCCACAAGCTGGTTGAAACGTTCCACGCCGCCGGGAATAAATGCGGCCACGCCGCGAAGTATGTTGGTGGCATTGCGTTCTACGCGTTCGCCGGTGAGCGGGTTGAGGCCGATCATGGCGGTGATGAGCGTCCAGCCGGGAATATCGCGTACTACACCGTCGAGCGGACGCAGCAGT
Organism: Bacteroidia bacterium; assembly: GCA_025454955.1. Taxonomy (GTDB): domain Bacteria; phylum Bacteroidota; class Bacteroidia; order Palsa-965; family Palsa-965. The sequence continues at coordinate 3,585 of JALONL010000033.1, forward strand.
GTTTCGCGGAGCAGGCGCACAACCTCGGCCAATGCGCTCCACACGAAATTGCCAATGCGCGAAAGTATGCTGCCGAAGTGCCGCCTGAATATGGCGATGTTGCCATCGATGCCATGCCTGATGCCCATTTCGTCCCAGCAACGATCCCAGGTACTGCTTATTTCGCTGAGCGAGGGCAGGCGCGAAAGCTGCACATCGAGCCATTGCTGTGCGCGGGCCAGCATGCCTGAACTGCGGAGCAAATCGAAAATGGCCGGGCCTACCACCGGAATCAGGTCGAGCAGGGCGTTGAACCAGTTTATCGGGCTGCGCGCCACGCTGGCACCGAGTATGGGGTTGTAGCCGAAAATAACCGTGATTAACGTCCACGGCGGCACCACATAACGCACGGCATTGTTTACACGATCCCAGATGCCGCGCTGTATGCTTTTGGGTGCCTGCGTAATGCCGGCGGGCAGACGTTGTGCCACGGGCTCGGCCTTCTGCACTTCGGGGGCTGATTTCTGTACTTCCGGGGCCGACTTCTGCACTTCAGGCGCGGCGGTTTGCTGCACCATGGCGTGCGACTCGGCTGCCTCCGAATTGCTTTCGGGCGCATAGCCCTGCTGGATAACGTGTGTAAGCTCGTGTGCCAGCAGGCGTTTGCCTTCGGTCGATTCGGGATCGTATTTGCCGGCGTTGAAAAATATGTTTGAACCGTAGGCAAAGGCATGTGCGCCAAGTTCGTTGCAAAGACGCACGGCCTGCGAATCGGTATGAATGCGCACGGCGGCAAAGCTTACCCCGAAACGCTGCTCCATCCAGCCGCGAATGCCCGGTTCCATAGGCCGCCCGCCGCTTATGTTTTTCAACTGCTCTTCGATGTGCGGAGGTACTTCGTCCTGTGGCATATCAACCGGAACCGCATTTTCGTTTTGCACCTTGTCTTCCTTGCGGCTCAGTTTATACTGCTCCTGCGACATGGCCGACTGCATACCCGACGACACCGGCAAAGTTCCCGGGCGGCGCACTTCTTCCGAAGGCTTTTCTTTTTGTGTGGTATCGAGTGCTTTCTGCTGAATGCTCACTGCCGCCTGCATGTTCGACTGCACGGGCAGGGCGGGTTTTATATCGCGCTCAAGCTCGCGCTGGTCGCGCATTTTGGTGGCTACCAATTTGGGCTGGGCCTTGTCGGCGGCCGACTTCTGTACTTCCTGCTGCTTCTGAATTTTTTCGTCCGACTTCTTCTTCAGTTCTTCTTTCGTTTGAACAGCAGGCGAAGCGGCTACAATTTTCGGCTGCACTTTTTCGGCGGCCGATTTCTGTACTTCCTGTTGCTTCTGAACTTTTTCGTCCGACTTCTTTTTGAGTTCTTCCTTAGTTTGAACAGTAGGCGAAGCAGCTACAATTTTCGGCTGCACTTTTTCGGTGGCCGATTTTTGTACTTCCTGTTGCTTCTGAACTTTTTCGTCGGATTTCTTCTTTAACTCCTCTTTCGTTTGAACAGCAGGCGAAGCGGCTACAATTTTCGGCTGCACTTTTTCGGCTGCCGATTTTTGTACTTCCTGTTGCTTCTGAACTTTTTCGTCGGATTTCTTCTTTAACTCCTCTTTACTTTGCACAACAGGCGAAGCGGCTACAATTTTCGGCTGTACTTTTTCGGCGGCCGATTTCTGTACTTCCTGTTGCTTCTGAACTTTTTCGTCCGACTTTTTCTTTATCTCTTCTTTCGTTTGAACAGTGGCAGCCGCTACAATTTTCGACTGTACTTTTTCGGTGGCCGATTTTTGTACTTCTTGTTGTTTCTGAACTTTTTCTTCCGATTTTTTCTTTATCTCTTCTTTTGGCTGCACGGCAGCCGCAGCTATAATCCTGGGCTGTACTTTATCTACAGCCACCTTTTGTACTTCCTGTTTTTGAATTTTCTCGTCGGTCTTTTTCTTTAGCGGCTCGTCTTTTTTCTTTAACTCATCTTTTTTCTGTAACTCTTGTTTCTTGAGTTCATCCTTCTTCTTTAACTCATCTTTTTTCTGTAACTCCTGTTTCTTGAGTTCCTCTTTCTTTTTTAACTCATCTTTCTTTTGTAACTCCTGTTTCTTGAGTTCCTCTTTCTTCTTTAACTCGTCTTTCTTTTGTAACTCTTGTTTCTTGAGTTCCTCTTTCTTCTTTAACTCGTCTTTCTTCTGTAACTCTTGTTTCTTGAGTTCCTCTTTTTTCTTTAACTCCTCTTTCTTCTGTAACTCTTGTTTTTTGAGTTCCTCTTTCTTCTGAACTTCCTCTTTCTTTTTCACCCCGACATCAGTAGCCGGAACTTCTTTACGCTGCGGGCGTTCAGCATTTTTAGGCTGCACGCGCAGGTGCTGACGGCGTACCATTTCGTTGCTCATACTGAGCACCTGTTCGGCCATGGCATCGGCCTGTTGTTCGTGAGCATCGCCCACCACGCCCATTTTTATTTTTTGCTGCACCACGGGCTGGCTCTGCTGTGCGCGTTGCACCACGGCCGAGAGATTGTCTTTTTTATTTACCACCGGCGCATGGGTGGTTACAGTATGCGCAGCACCCTGCCGGGCCGTTTGCACACTGGGTGCGGCCTTCCCGATAGTTTTTGATTTGGTGCTGCTGCTCATGCGGCAAATGGTTAAACTGATTTTCCTTCTTTGCGGAATTCGCGGCGGATGCCTTCTTCAATATCCACCAGCGTAACTATGTTTCCGCCTTTTCTGAGTGCGGCCATGGCGCAATAACGTATCACGTTGGTTATGGCACCGCCGGCAATTTCGTAACGGTCGGCAATGGCGCGGAGGTTTACTTCGGGGCTTAACTCAATGGCCGGGGGAAATGCTTTTTCCCAAAGCATGAGCCGTTCGGCAGGGCGGGGCATGGGGAAATGCACCACCGTTTGGAAACGGCGCGTAAATGCATCGTCCATGTTGCTCTTGAAGTTGGAAGCGAGAATAATTACGCCCTGAAAATCTTCGATGCGTTGCAGCAGGTAGCTTACTTCCTGGTTGGCATAACGGTCGTGCGCGTCTTCCACTTTGGTGCGTTTGCCAAAGAGCGAATCGGCCTCGTCGAAAAACAGGAGCCAGTTTTTGTTTTCGGCCTGTTCAAATACGCGCGAAAGATTTTTTTCGGTTTCGCCAATGTATTTGCTTACCACCATTGAAAGATCCACACGATATACATCACGTTTGGTAAGGCTTCCGAGCAAACAGGCTGTTAATGTTTTTCCTGTGCCGGGAGGGCCGTAAAACAAGGAGCGGTAGCCTGGCTTGAGTGTTTTGCGCAGGCCCCATTCGTTCATAATCGTGTTCTCGTAATCAATCCACGATTTGATTTCGTCTATTTGCTCCATTGTAGAAGCATCGAGCACAAGATCGCTCCAGTCCATGGGCGTGGAAAGGCGCTTGGCGGGAAACTCGCGGTCGAATGTGGGGCGGCGTGCGTGGCCTAAGGTGACAAAGTCCACAATTTCGCGCGTTACGCTCAGCAGTCCGCTCAGCGGTGGTTCGCCGGGGTTGGCCGGATCGAGTTTGAGTATGCTGTGCTGGGCAAAGAAGTGCTCGCCATCAAACAAATACTGAAATGCGAAACGACGTTCGAGGTCTTCGCCGGCCAGCAGAAACAAGGCTGTTTCGCCGGTGGGCAGCAGGCCGCTGTGGTTGTTCGGACGCAGGCCGCCAAACTCGGTAAAGCCGCGATCCATGCCGCCGTTTTTTACAAAAAACACATCGAGCATTTGCGGACGAATATGCGGCACGAGCGAAAGCAGCAGTATGAGCCGCTCGTGCGGAGTCATCTGGTAGTGCTTAACTAATCCGGCATACATCGATTCGCTATGCACCGGTTCGGGCGGCAGGAGTTCGTCGATATTGGCCACTGCGCATTCCTGGTTGAAATGCAGTCTCAGCCGTGCATCGAGCACTTCTGCAAACCACGCCAGCTCGCGTTCGAGTGTGCGTGCGTTGAGGGTGATGGGGTCGTTGCTCACCATTCGGTTTGTATCAAGTGCGATGTCCATGGAAGTCTGATTACCGATATGCTCCACGGCAATGAGTCGAGGAGAATATCGAATGAATTGCGTTGTATGCGCACCAGCCAGGCACCGTCTTTCTTTTCGATGATGGCTGTGCGTTTGAGGAAGTTTTGCCTGATGGCCTCGCCCACCGGCGAACGCAGGCTGGTCCATTGTTCGGCCATTGCATCCAGCAGGTCGTCGGCTTCCTGTTTTTCTTTTTTGGTTAAACGGATTGTTTTCGGAATTGATTTGTTGAAGGCCAGTCCGCAAAGCAGTTTATGCAGCGAGAGTGCATACTCGGGTGCTTTGGTGGTTCCGGTACACACATAGTGCAAAATGAAAACGGCACGGTATGCGGCCTGGTTGTTTTTAAACAATCCTTTTTCGTTGAGTAGCCCGGCTTCCTGAAACAGCGCCGGAAGATAGGGGCCAAGCAATACAAGCCCGCCCCAGCGGCTCAGCCTGTGGCGTTTGCCGCGGTAGGGAATGCCTTCGCTTTCGTTGTCGTCGCTTTCGTCGGTATCGGCAAAGGCTTCGAGGAGTTGTTCGAAGGTTTCCTGTAATTCTTCTCCGGCTTCAGCTTCCTGTTGTTTGCGGGCTGCAATTATTTCTTCTTCTTCCGTTTCAGCGATTTTTGGGGAAGATTTTTGTTTTTTCTTCTCTTCGGAAACCGAAGTGTTTTTTCTTTTTGATGATTTGGGTGTTTCTTCCTTTACCGCTTTTTTAAAGGGAAGGAGAATGGATGCAATTTCTTTTAAAGCTGCACGGGCCCTGGTGGTTTTTTCGGCTTCGAGTGCGGCGGCTATATGCAGTATGAGTGCGGGTTCTTCTTCATTTACCGCTTTCAGTATTTGCGACTGGCGAATGAGTGGTTCTTCGCTCACCAATTTTGCGGTGAGTTTGTTTATTCCGGAAACGGAAGCGGTGTGCGTGGTGAGCCGTGAAATAAACGCAATGGTATCATTCAGTCCTGAATTTGTTTTCAGATTCGGGATAATAATTTCGAGCAGGCGGGTGATGTAGAGGTTGGGAAGGCTGTGTTGTTTTTCCTCCACACGTTTGGCCACAATAGCTGCCATGCCTTGCGGCATGGGCTGGTTTAGTTGTGCGGCGGCATCGGGCGAGATGAGGGTAATTTCGGCGAGTTTAAGAATGTTTTCGGCCGAAGTGTTTGCGGTGGTGGCAGCGGCAAGGAGCAGCCAGCCGGTAATGGCTGAGCCGGAATTTGTGGCAGGTGCCTGAATCGCCTGCGGCAAATTAACCATGCGGGCGGCGGCGGCAATGGCCATGAGATATACCGGGGCGGGAGTGCCGGATGGTGCTTCAGCAAATTCGCTGTTGAGCACACGCAACTGCACGAAATACCTGATGGCCGCCTGCACTTCTTCGTGTGAAAAAGTGATGACATTGCTCTGCGGCCAAAGCACCAGGGCTATGCGTTTGAGCAATGGAGCCGGAAGCTGATGCACCATACGCAGGGCTGCCTGCGGGTGTTTGAGCACCTGCATGAGCAGTTGAACCAATTGCCCGGGCGCTTCATCGAGAAGCTGTGTGGTGAGTGCGGCAATATCGGGCGGAGCAGTTTCGTCGGGCATCCACCAGGGCAAATCGCCGGTAGTGAAAAATGCTTCGAGCAGCGAAGGCACAGAAGCCGATGCCGACTGCAGCACAGCCTCCATTTCATATTCGTTGCTGTGAATGAGTACAGCCTCTTCGGTGCCCGAAAGCAGACTGCCCGGCCTGCCCAGTGCTTTGGCTCTGGCTTCCTGCAGTTTTTCGGTGAGCACGGTTTTGAGTTGTGTCACCAACTGCTCGCGCAGCCTGAGCGGGTCTATGTGGCCCAGATTAAGTTCGAGGCGGTTTATGCGCAGTATTTCGCCGGGACCGCTTATTTCGTCGAACAACTGGTTAATGAGCGGCAGCAGATCATCGTCGAAAACAGCGCGCACTTCCTGCTGCAACCCATGCGCGCGTTCGCGGGAGGGAATCTGCAGGTCGAAAATCTGCCTCTGTATGAGATGTTCGTTTGCCGCCAAAGATCAACGGATTGTTCAATTTACTTTATCTGTAAAAACTGTTTAGCCAAGTTCGTTCAAACGCGGTAAATACTGCGGGAACAGCTCTGTAATTTTTGCTCTTATTCCCGATACTACCTGTGGGCTTTTTCTCGACTCGCCATGCGTATGAATATAGGGCACTCTGGGGTTTTGTGTATAACCCTCGAACAATACACCCACGCGCGGATCAACGGTTTGTCCCATAGCAACTATGGAATTGGCGGCAAACCAGTTGGTGTAAATCATGTTGTGGTTAATATCGGCATTGACAATACTTGTCCAGTGGTTGCTGTTTAGCGGATTGGTGATATAGTCATAGGCACTGTCGGCCCATAATTTCAACAGCCCTGTGTTGTTGCCATAAATGAAACTTGTATTGTAAGCCTGCTTATCAGGAAATCTATCCATCATTTCCGGCTTGAACGGTGCCGAGTTGAATCGGGTTATCTGTGGTACGTAGTATGTATTGAAGATGGTATTGGGTTCCCTGTTCTGAAAAATCACATCATAGCGTTCGTTTACGAACGGTGCGAGTATATCGCCAAACACAAATGTGTTGCCTTCAATATACACCACATCTTCACTATGTACGGAAAGAGCTGCAATTTGTGGCAGCAGCCAGGCATAAGGCGTGGTATTTACTACCTGATTGAGCAGGTTGACATCTATCGAATCGAAGGGAATGCCCAGTTGGGTGGATAGTAATGCCCGGCCGCTGTTGTCAGTAACCAGGTGAACTTCGTTGAATTGCTTCCGGGCCAGTTCAATGGCCAGCACATACGATTCAGCCAGTTCCTTGATGTTATTGTAACCGTACAATAACTTGCCATCGTCGATGGGCTTTTTCCAAAGAGAGATTACTGCTTTCATGGTTAACGGACCTCGCTTAATGTCGGTTTATTCAAAAGAGGAATTATTAATGTGTCCACGCAACCGGCCGAACTGGTTGCGGTGAGCCTGATTTTATAGCCCAGAGTAAACCATGTTTCGTAGATATTCTGGAAAATGACAGGATTGCGGTTGGTGGTAATTTGTGTACCAACTACGGCATTATTCGTATTTAACAATTGCCAGGTGAAATTATTGGCCTGCTGTGAGGACTGGTTGTAAAGTGTGAGTGTGTATAAATTGAAAAGAGGTGAAATAATACGTGTATTCAGGCTGTTGAATTCGCTGGTGTTAGACTCGGTCGTACGCAGGAAATCTCCTGAACCTGCTGCAAAGAATTCCTCACCGCCACCCATGATACCCACAGGAGTGGTGATGTAATCAAAACCTGCCGTTACGGTTTGTACCGTAAAGTTTGTAGTGGCTACCGAAGCCCCGTTGCGAAGCAGGGTAAGAATATAACTCTGGTTTCCGGTAATTTTGCTGGTGTCGATGGCGTAGTTGGCATCGCCTAATTTTACTAACCAGGTTTTAGTGGCTTCTCCCTGAATTGTAAATACAAAGTTGGGAGCGGTATATGTTCCTTTATCAATGGTGATGGGTATCATCTGTGCGTTCGCCTTATCGGCGGCACAGAATTGTGAGGCTACCGAAATGGTGGGTTCCACAATTATGGTGGTGTTTCCTTCGGCCACATTGATATACACCGTGGCTGTATCCGTTAAGCGGTTAACGGTATTACGAATGGTATATACAAATTTATCCACGCCGGTGAAAGGAGTTTCACCACCGGGCGGCGTATAGATGAAAAATGTACCATCGGCCGAAAGATCCACCTTGCCGCCTTCGAGGCTGGTTGGGGTAAATCCGGTGGGTACAATTTCCAGTGTATCGCCGGTAATCGGGTCGTCGTTAATGAGCACGCGTACATTCACCGCCACATTGGCCGAGGTGGTTACGTAATCTGATTTAGCCACAGGCGGAATCATTAACGCTTTCATTTCCTCCGGACTCACGCACATCGTATTGCAGTCGTCGTCGAATGTGCAGCAGCCGGGCAGAAAAAAATCGGCAATGACAATGTTTTTCTTATAAGGAGAAGGTTCTTCCTCATCCTCTACGCGTGCCGGAGAAACTTCCGGATCTAAATTGTCGCCAATTGATAAAGGCTGTTCGGGCGAAAGTGCCGACATCGATCTGTCGTTGTTACCGCTCAGTTCAGGGTTATTTCCCGACAGGTTGGAAGGTTGATTAGGAGGAGGAGTAGCCATGGCTGTTTCTTCTGGAGTGATCATTCGGGCTGAAAAACTCAGCATTGATTCTGTGGTTATTTCCATTACAGGTTGAACCGGGGCAGCTTCTGTAACTGGTTTTTTAGTGTCAATAACCGGATTGTTTTTTAGCGCCGGAGTTTTGTTTTTTTTGGCCGGAACTTTTTTGGTTGTCCCGGTACTTGTAGTTTTTTTCGCAGGAGTACTTTTTTTAGCCACAGTTTTTTTTGCCGCAGCCGGTTGGGCGGCTTTTGCCACGGTAACCGCTGCAGCCGGTTGGGCTGTAGTTTTTTTCCTGGTGCTTTTTTTGCGGGACATACTCTTAGAACTGAATGATGTTATTTAAAATTTTCAAAGCTGCCAAGCGGAGTGTATTCTACCGGTTCGCGGTAAATGTCTGTTCTAACCGGCGGATCAATAATTATTTCACTATCGTCTTCGGCCTCGTACACCAGTATAAATGTTCCGCCCTGGAAAGTGCCGCCCAGGTGTTCCATTCCCGGTCTTGCCTGTGCAAAGGTTTTGAGCCGGAAGAATTTGGAACGCCTGTATTCGCGCAGTTTGAAACGGTAATACACTCTGTAGAATTTGGTGTAGAATATCGAATCAAACAGGAGGTAAACAATTCGGCCGGTGACAATGCTTATCAGGTTTTTGGCCACCGTTTTCTGGGTAAGGCTCATTGACTCTGATTTGTCGATACTGTCGCGGAAAGAATCAATTATTCCAAGCCTGAGTGCAAAGTCAATGAGTTCGTCGATGTATTTTTTATACAGGTCGCGGAAATCCACGTAGTTAAAATCATACACACACGAAGGCAGAATTTCGTTGAACTGATCGCGCTTGTCTTCCAGGTCTTTGATAAAATCGAGCCAGTTTTGAATTTGCTGGAGATCAATTTTTGCAGGAGGTTCGTTGCCCGGTGCAGCAACACGACTGGGTGACCCGGAGGATGACCGCATCGCATCGCCTTCGGGCTGTATTTCTTCATTAATTACTTCTTCGTTTCCGCTTGCGGGCTGATTGCTGATGATTAATACGGCCGCATCCTTCACAATCATGTTGAGGGTATCAATTAACTCGTTGAAGAAATTGATAAGGAAGAAACGGGCCAGTACATAATCTTCCTGAATATCCTCAAACCCGCAGAGCTTGTCTTTTCCGGCTCTTACGCCGTCGTTATTTATCTTCAGCGCAATTACATTGAAACTGAGATTGTGCTGGCGTTTAAGCTGCTCAATTTTTGTGATAACCTCGGGGTAGGGCAGACCGCCAAAACCTTCAATGCGAAGAAACGGCGTTTGCTGCAGCGACCAGCTCTGTGCCTGATCGTACCACGAAACCGGGTTGCCCGAATCGTGCGAATTATAATAGGAAAGATGATTGCTCCACAGTCCGAGTGCTGAACGTGCCGGATACCAGAGTTTGGCAATGCGGTTGCTGTTTTCGTCGGGATTATAGTAGAATGGAATGGCGCGCTCGGCCAGTTGTTGCGGCGACCAGCCTCCGGGTGTGATGCGGATATTGTTTACCGAGTTGGATGCCGGCAGTTTTTTGAAGTCCTGAATGAGATACAGCACACGTTCGAAAAGTGTTCTTGCGTTGCGCTGGGTGCTTCCCGAACCGCTGCGTACGGCCACAAAGTTGTGGCGGTAGCCGTCGCCCTGACCTGAGGGTACTTCCATCAGTCCGAGTGTGAGGTGGCGCGGGTAATTGCCGGGCAGGTAACCGCAGTCGGTACTGAAACTTCCGGCGGCAATGGCGAAATCGTTGCAGGCCATTGTAATGTGCTGCATGGCATCCACTATATGCTGCCGGTAAAGCACGCCGGTGTCGATAGTATTGAGTGCGGCTTGCGCAGAGGCGGGAGGTGTAAGACCAAATACGCCTCCGAACTGACTGAAGGCCGTGGTAAGCCAGGTACTGAGTACCACCTTCTGGCGGTTAATTACCTCGGTCTGGTAGCCGCCTAAAAGATCGGCCGGTGTGTTTGCGTTGAATAGCACACTGCCCGGCAATCGACGCATGTTAATAAGCGGCATGGCAATGGGCAGGTTCGGGAACGAAATATTACCCGAAGCACTGGGTGTGGGAAGCTGCGAAATATTTACCAGCAGAAAACGCAGCGCACCCGAACGCAGTTTGCCTTTATTGTCGCAGTTGCTGGTGCTGCACGAGCGCAGATCTTCGTCGGTTATTTCGTAATGAATAACCACTGCCCATTCCTGCAGGTTGGTAATGGTGCCGCTTATGGGCATACCATCGGCCAGCACGTTGTGCAGTTCATACACACTACTGCGGGCACTGTCGAGCGGGCCTTGTTTGGGGAATGTTACCGGACTGGTATCGAGCGCATCGTTGGGCAGACTTTTTCCAAACTGATAATCGGGATTAGCAGGATCTTTCCATTCTTTAATCCTGTTAAAAGCCTTTACATTATCAATACCCAGCAAATAGCCTTCGGTAGTGATACCATATCCTTTTGTAATTGAAATGGTGGTGCCATTCCAATTGATCTGTAAACCGCAAACGATGCCGGTGCCCGATAACCTGACCCGGGTAAGCCGGTTCTGCTGATCGAGGTATGTCCGCATCCGGTTCAGGTTGGTGCTGGTGAGTACCTGATTCGGCTCGAAAATGGGCAGCGCGGTGTTGGTCGGAATTTCCATAGCGGAAGTTATTGAGGTGTAATACGTTTTTCTTTATTGATTTCCTAAGGTTGTCTGGTCGAGTATCATCTGCGGCTCGTCGGCATCAATATCGTCGCAACTGTGCAGAATGGCTGTGGGATACACGTTATACAGATTGCCCATTTGTTTGATTAACTCGTTGGTAAGCGTGGCATCGGGGTACTCGTTCAAATTGAGCGATTCGAGCCAGGGTTTGTAAGCCAGTTCAAAATCGCGCATCTGCTGCAGACTTACCCAGCATATTTTCACGTAAATGTGTGCGGGCGTTTCTTCGCGTATGGTGCGCTCCACAAATTCGCGGAAATACGAACTGCGGAAACGGGTAGGCCAGGCGGGAAGCACAAACGACATGCGGAATGAGTATGGATCATCGGGAATGTCGCAATCGGCGGGCAGATAACTTTCCCAGCTTACCGTTTTAAAAGCAAGCCAGTTGGCCATTTTTTCCACAAACTCCCTGGCCAGCGCTTCGGTGAGAAACACCGGTTTGATACTGCACAATACGACGTTTGACGGGCCCGCATCGCCGAGCAGATCTACTGTCCAGCTATCGGTGGATACATCCAACGGCGGATTGAGACGGTAGTTGCTTTCGGCCATTCCGCGGCGCCGAATGGCACCAAGCAGTTCACGCAACTCGGCCGGATCTTCCACACGCGGCTCTGTATCTACTATTTTGGTATAGCTGCCGTCTTCTTCGATATAGAAAATGCGCAGACTAAACGTATTTGATCCGTCGTCGTGAAAATCGAATTCAAACCGGTTTTCGGATCTGTAAGTAGTTCTGCGTCGCTGTGTCTGGCACGCGGGCAGCACATCTTCAAACGGCACATTTTCCGGATTCATGGGTATGCGCGGGCGAAGCAATATGTGCTCAAGCAGGTGAAAATCTTCAATATCGCACCTGTCGCGGAAAAGGAAGAGCAGGCGTGTAAATGCGGCGTTGCGTTCTTCGGCAGTGGCGTAAGTATTTCCATTGGCCACTAAGCGCGGAGGCTCGCAGTCGTCGTAAAATTCAAACGAAAAGTCGGCCGGGCCGTTGTCTTTCATTACATAATTATCTTCCTCATCGCCCGAATGGAGCAGGAAGAGCAGGTGACCTTCGGCACATTCGAGGCTGTCTTCGCACACGGTGGTGAGGAAGGTGTGCATGAGTGCACCCGGATTGTCGTTTACCGGCGCGTTCATTACCACCTGCCAGCCCGGTGCCGAATTCGCAGTGCATCCCTGAATGGTAAACATGTCGGTGGCAATGCTGCGGCGGCGAATGCGGTCAATGATAATGTCTTCGGCAAGCAGGGCAATGGCCTGGGCCGAGAAGGTATTGAGTTCGGCCAGGGTATCGAAAAACTGGTAGGCCAGTTCGCGGTTGTTGTCGCCGGTATCATTGAGACGTAGCGAAAGGTCGGCCGGATTGGTTACAAAGTTCGAGGCCAGCATACCGCTTTCGCGTATTTCGTAATAGCGTTTCTGCGCCAGTTCGAAAGTGGTAAAGTTGGACGTGTTGAGGAGCAGGTCGCCGCCAGCGTTAACTAATTGCACACGCCATTTGTTGGTGCCGGTGCTTATTACGCGCAGGTTGCTGTCGTCTTCGTCTTCCACAGGCACACCGGCCATGCCAAGCAGTCGTGCAATGCGCACTTTTAAGCCGGCTACGTTGGTGGTATTCCACACGTCGGGAAGCTGGTTGGGCGGGGGCGAGGGGTTGACAATTTTTTTGCGGTAGTTGAATGCCTTGCCACGGTCGCGGCTCAGCAAACTGTAATCGCGGAGCAATGCTTCCTTGTCGGCCACCAGGCGCAGGCTTCCGGCTTCTTTGCCCATCTGGTGGAAAAGAATGAGGCTGTATTCGCTCATGCTTTCGCAGAAACGCGCCAGCAAATGATCGAGAAAACGGTTGCGGCGTTCGGCAAAAAGCGATTCGTCTTCAACCAGTTTATTGAGTTCTTCCTGATATTCCGAGAAATTGATCAGGCTGTTGAAATCATTAATGCCACTTTGCTCGTCGGCTGCATAGTCTTTGAGCAGTTGTGTGTAATAACTTCTGCCGGTAACGGTAAGCGTGCGCCGGTCAACCGTTTCGGAAGCCGAGAAAAGTTTGCGCACACCTGCCAGCTGGGCCAGGTAGTTGGTAAGCAACTGCTCGAAAAACAGCATGTAGGCTTTTAACTGCCTCGATTGGGCCTTGCGCAAATCAGTGGCTTCGTTGGACAAACCGGGCTGACCAATTCCATACACCATCGGAAAATCATTGAGTACCGGGAAATAGTCGTTCAGTTCGCGCCATTTTCCCCTGGGCACTTCAATGTCCATTTTATGACCGGTTTTGCGGAAACGTCCGCTGCTTTGCTGCAAACGGTTAAGCTCCACCAGTACTTCGTCCTGCTGAGCCATAAACGGCAGCAGACCTTTGTAGAAAATAAGTTTCGATTTAAGCCTTGAAAACTGCGCGGCAAAACCCGGATTGAGCGAGAGTATCCACGGCTCGGTGTCTTTCAGTACGCCGTCTTCGTAGCGCAGCAGTTTAAAACCGCGTACGGCCACCACGTCTTCAATATCCATAATGGAATTGATAAGATCAGACGTGTAGAGTTTTTCGCGCAGGTTTGCATTTTCCACTTCGGTGGTATCGAGGAAACCGTGACGAAGCAGCGGGCCTTCAAAAATTTCATCCACCGTATAACCCTTGTCGAGCATTTCTTCGAGGGTGTAGAAATTGAGCGAAGGCGAGCAGTAGTTAATGGCAATCTGATAAACTTTGGCCATTACCAGATTGATGTCGGCATTTTGACGAACCTCGATATCGGCGCAAATGGCAATTTCGTTTATGCTCACTTCGCTTATTCCGAGCAGGTCTTCGCAAAGGTTGCGGTATGCCATTACAGCGGCGTGTACTTCGCGGCGGGTCTGTTCTTTTACGTTGGCCCTTATTTGTTTTTCCTCGGTGTTCAGTTCGCTTTCTTCCTTTCCGTCGCCCGGCATTTCATACTCGAGCATGATATTGAAAAGGCCGTTTAAGGGAAGAATGCCTGTGGCAAAACCAGGGTTGTTGGTAAGCTCTCCGTAGTTACTGTTTATGTACACGGGCGCTTCGCTGGTGCGTGCGGTGGTAATCCAGGCGTTTTTTACACCTTTTACGTCGATGATAATTTTGCGTAAATCGGTTTCGGTGGTGGGATTTACGGGCAATACTTCGGCGGCGGTGAAAAAATCGCGTGCCGGGTTATTTTCGGCGGGATGCGGAGCCAGAATATCTTCGAGCGGGAATGAGGTGCGGTAGCCAAGATCGGTAATGGCATAGCACAGCAATTCCATAATGGTAATGCCCGGATCGTGAACGTTGTAATCTGTCCAGATTTTCGACGAAAGCCGTTCGATGAACTTTACTCCTTCGCTGCGAAGCAGGGAGTAGTTTTCACTCGTATCGAGCTCGGGTGTTTTGGGTATGGTGAGCTGGCGGTCTGTCATAATCAATACGAGATAATATGATTGGGAGCTGACACTAAAATGGAGTACACCTGCGAAGCGCTTATTTCTTCGAGCGGCTGACTTCCCGGAGGTACAGTGCCATTTTCGGCGCGGTACATTTTAAAGTCGGTGATGTAATCCACGTATTCGCGCTCTTCGATGAAGTTGAGAATGTATGATGCATGGAGTTTACCACCGAAACGGATATCGGTTCCTTCGGCAAAAGCCCAGGGTGAAAGGAATTTCTTAATGTCTTCGTTGAGTAATGAACTGTAATATCCTTTATCGCTGCTCCATTTTTTGCCGAAGAATACTTTGAAATGCACCTGCACTTCTTCGTACACCGGATTAATCACACTCACATCGGCAAAGCGCGAATTGCGTTTTTTGAGCAAGAGCCGTATTTCTTCGCGCATGGCTGTGCTGGTGGTGGGCTGCAGCGGGTTTACCAGGTTCTGGTTGCGCAGGTTCGACACCACAATTACCGTTACACCTCCGCCGGCCATCTGGTTAAAGCAGGCTTCGTTGTTTATGATGCGATGGCGCATGTGGTTTATGCACTTCACCTTGTAAATGGAGGGGAAGTTTTCGAGCACCAGGCGTTCGTAATCCCAGATGGTAATGGCGCGGCCTTTGTGGCGCAGGCGTTCGCTTACGCGGCGGTAGTATTCGTTTCCGGCTTCGCTGAGTTTGCCGCCAAACGAGGAGTAGGGCTGGCTCACCGATTTTACGGCCGAGATGCTGTTTTCGAGTTTCGAAATGCTTAAAGCGGGCAGGGCCTGGCGGAGATGCTCGGGGTCGTTATCGTTGTTGCGGAAGCTGGCTTTTATGGCCTGTGTATGTATGTTGAGCACATTGCTGAGCGCACTGGTGGAACCCGGACGGGTAAGCACCGGTGCATCAATTACCGGATCTTCTTTAAGCACGGTGGCTGCGCGGAGCCAGTGCAGGCCGGTGGTGAGTATGGTGTTGGTGTTGCTGGCGTCTTCGGGTATGCTCAGTTCGATGAGGCCGCTGTTGATGAATCCGTTGGTGGTGTCGGAAATGAGCATCGACTGATCGAGCGAAACCCATTCGTTGTTGCGCAGGTAGCTCCAGTGTACTTCGGGCTGGTTCTGGTTGGGGTCGGCGCTGTCGTCAACCGTTTGCACAAGCATCGACACGCTTTGCTGCGGTTTAAGTCCTTTCAGGCCGATAAACAACATTCCTTCGAGCCTGCGCAGTATGGGTTCGGGGCGCGTGTCGAGACTTTCGCTGATGGTGAACTGAGGTACAAGGCTGCGTTTGGAAGCCTGCCCGCTGTTTACCACTTCTGCAAGTTCGGCATCGCCCGGATCGGCCATAATGCCCGGATTGGAAGCACTGCGTAAAAAGCCGATGTCTTCGCGCGGAGAGTTAATACCTGTGGTGGATACAAAAGAGCCGCTGGCATCGAAAGTTACACGCTCCTCGCCAAACGGATGTACGAGGTAAAACTGATCGTGCGTGGTATTCAAATCGCGGCCCGATTTGTAGGAGGCACTTATGGATTTGAATACGGGCGTGTAGGGCGGATTAATGCGCACTACCTGCGGAGTACTTGTATTACTGTTTAACTGTGCAGCGCGCATCAGTGCGGCCGCATATTTGTTGTGCTGGAAATCCACATTGCCCAACTGCAAACGGATAAACCCGCGCTGGGTGGTGGTAGTGAATTCTTTCAGTTCTTCAAACTGATCGGTGTCGGGCAAATCGGCATTGAAAATCGGTCGTTGTGTGGCAAGGTTCGAAGATCTGAACGAAAAGGTATGAAGGTTGGTGGCGGTACTCTGAAACAGTGTTACCCGCACTTCATTGGCAAAGTTTGTCACATTCGAAAAACCAGGTGACGTACTGACATTTTGCACATCTGGTTTTTTCCATTGACGGCCGGAGAGATAACTCACCGTGGCCAATGCCGACTGATTGCTTGAAAACGGATTTGTACCGCCCAATACATTAACTCCATCATTACTGGTATTAGTAGTTGCCGGTACACTAAAGTAATGCTGATAATGATCTTTGAATTCCAGCTCCGGCGTTTCATGCCAGTCAACCGTAACATTCAGTTCGTAAATGCTTTTGTAGAAAATTTCTTCGCTGCCAATGTAAAACGCTGCACCGCGCGGAGCAAGCACACCGAAGGGGTGGAAAGGTTTTGCCGGGTCGCCCTTGGCGGCATCGTTCTGTATAATTATGCTTTGCAGGTTTGTTACCTCCACCGTTACGTTTACACTTTGGGGCTCGGCATTCTGTAGAAGCTGCCAGATGTTTCCGTTTGTGGTGTTGTTGTTCAGCGTTACCCGCATCACTGGCCAGAGCGACGATGAGTAGGTGCCGCCATGTACTTTGCTGTTCCAGGCCGAGGTGGCCGGATCGTCGTTGAGCAGGGTGAGGGTGAAGATGAGTTTCCTGGTGCCCGCATCATATTTGATATCTACTGTGGTTGGATTAGCCTCTGCATCGAAAGTAAACCACGATTTGGCTGTGGTAATCTGAAAATTGAATGCCGATGCCGTAGGAGAGGCCGGGAAACCTGCGATAGTATTTTTGAGTGTAACGGTTACAATAATTTTCCGTTCACCTTCGCGCAAAATCAACTGCGGCGATGCAATGGCAAAACCCACCGTGGCATCGGGCATGGTGAATGCGGGCGTATAGCCAGTATCTTCCGAAAGCTGCGGCGAGCCAAAGGCTTCCCACTGCGGCAGCGTGCTGTCTAATGCGGCACCCAGTCCGTTTGACGAGTTGGCCACGGGCGAAGCAAACAGGGCCGAACGCTCAATTCCGTCGCTGGGAATATAACGCTGTATGTAAATGCTTTTGAACTCGGCTGCCTGCGCTTTGTTGAATACCAGCGTATCGTCGGTGCCGTATGCAAGTGGTTTGCCCAGTGCATCTTTGCCGGCTTTGAGCAGCGTGTGTTCTTTAATTTCAAACTGAGCCACGTTGGCCGCCAGTTCGAAAATAAGGTGTACACTGTCGGCCACGGCCGGTTTGCGTTCGAGCTTGAGTACCCGGTCGAAATAAAAATCGAGGTGACGGCGGGTAATTTTATTGATGTGTTTTTGTGCGTAACCAAACAACTGCAAAAACGCCAGAAACAAACCTGCCTGCGCTTTGTGATGTGGAAACGCCTCAAGACTTTTTATCAGGTAATCGGGAGCCCGCGAAATTATGTTGAGCAGGGCCATGTAAAATTCATCGAAAATACCTCTGATGAAATAGGCCGCTGCCAGTGTACACTTATGCTTCTGTGCAGGCGCAAGCCCCACAAAAATGTCGAAGTTTGGCGTAACGGGTGTGGCGCTTATCTGGTTTACCCAATCGCTGTTTATGGCCAGTCCGTTTATGGTCCACGAACTTAAACCCAATGGAGGAGGAGTGGGCAAAAGGTTGTACAGCGGATCAGCCGCAGCTGCATCAATGTTCCGGAAACGGCTGAATCCGTCGCTGAAAACCGAAGTAAAATAGAGTGCAAGATCCGTACGCAGCGAGAGTTTTTCGTCGCACAGGTCATGCCACTGGCCCAGCAGGTTCATCAGATCAATTACGGGTTTGTACAGCGAGAGGTATGTATTTTTCGCTTCCGTAATTTCGGCCGGAGAAGGTGAGGTGATTTGGGCAAGTACGTCTAATTTCTGGAATGCGGCGCGAAAATCTTTCACCAACTGATCGAGGTTGGTATCGCTGATGTTGGCGCAAAGCACCGATACATCTTTTGCCAGGAAATTGTACCAGTTGCCGTTTAACTGATTTTTCTCGTCGTAAAAATTGAGTTTCTCCGCGTATTTCAGTGCGAATCGCAGCAGGTCGTCGATATTACGTTCGTCAACCTGCACGTATGTAGGGTCGAGCGCCTTTAACAGGCGTTCGGCCTGGCTGGTGCCGTCGCGTTGCAACGGGTTCTTAACTTCACAGCCGCAGTTATGGTCGATTTCGCTCATAGTTCAATCAGCGGCTTACGCCGTTGCCTTCGTTGAGGTAATAGGGGTAAACGAAATTGTAACGTGAGTTGGTGGCCGAAACCGTAAACTCCACGGTAATTATGATTTTACCTTCGAGGTAAAACTCAGAGTCGATGACAATCTTTTCGGGACGTATGCGTGCTTCGTGGTAGAAGATGGCATCCTTAATCATTTTCTCCATGTAACTGATAAGGTTACTGTCCATAGGTTCAAACAGAAACCGGTTCAGGTTGCAGCCATAGTCGGGCTGCATGAGGCGTTCGTTTACAGCAGTGGAAAGGAGGATATGTAAACTCGCTTTTATATCGTCGATCATTGAAGTAAGCTGCACATCGCCGGCCACCTGATTAAAGGTGGGCGGGAAACTCCAGCCGGTTCCAAGGAAGTCGTAATTTACGTCGTAGGTATTCATATTCTCAGTCCTGTCTTAATCGTGTATATTATCCGCCAATCATTACCGTAGGGCATCCCACCACAATGCTTCCGCCGTGTGCGGTGGTATCGCCCATTCTGGCCGCCGGCTGTCCGCCAATCATTACCGTGGCCGAGCCTTTGGCAATGGTATCGGGCGGGCCGGTGCAGGTACACATGCCGCCTACCACGGCTGCGGGCATCCCTCCAATCATTACCGTGGGTGCACCCGGAGGCATTACCGGGCCGCCTACATGAGGCACAGTTCCGGTTACCATCGGGCATACATGCATGTCGCCCACTCGTGCTGCCATTGCCATAGTCTGATCAGTTTATCTGAACCATTGCACCTTTTACCACCATGTTTCCGCCGGCCGATACTTCGGCACCTGCGCTTCCCTTGGCGGTAAGCTGTGCAGAGGCTTCTGCTTTAATATTTGTGGCACTCATCTTAATATCGCCCGAGGCGGCATCAAGAATGATGTCTTTTTTGCTCGTGAATGTGATGCCCTTATCGCTCATCTCCACAATGTTTCCTGTTTTGTCGGTGAGCGTTATGGCACCCTTGTCGTCGTCTATCACCACGGTTTGTTTGCCGGGTGTTTCGAGTGTGATGATTTTCTTTTCGTCGTCGAAAAAGAATTTCATCTCGCTGCGGGTGTAAATGCCTTTTATGTGGTTGTCGTCGCTGTCGGCGGTAACGGGAGCGGGCATTTTTTTGCTGTTGAGCATGCCCAGCACCACGGGTTGGCGCGGATCGTCGTTGAGGAAACCGAGCAGTACTTCGTCGCCCACTTCGGGACGGAAGAAAATGCCTCGTTTGTTTCCACCGTCGGGAGTAGAAACGCGCGCCCAGATTCCTTCGGCGGCATTATCGAGCAAAGGCATTTTTACCTGTATGCGGTCTTCGCCGTCGGGGTCGCTGCCGAGTTTGGTTACCAGGCCTACGTGCAGGCCGTTTACCCCGGGCAACATGCCCGATGCCTTGCGGTCGGCCAGTTCAAACTGTTCGGCAAAACCGCGCTCCGAAAAGCCAAACTGCACATCGGTTGTCCAGTTTGTGCCGTTTACCTGATGGCGCACGCCAGTCACAAAGGCTTTTCCATTGAAGCGGTCGCCCACTCCTTTGAGGTCAATCATCTGTCCCGGCTTCATGCTGCCCAATCCCTGAAAACGGGCATGGCCGCATATCCGCGCCAGTTTGTGCCTTACCGTGCGCGCATCAATCCAGTCTTTGAGTTCCTGTTCTTCAAACTTGCCCGGATGAAGCAGCGGCAGCGGATCAATGCCCATTACATCGGCCAGTGCGGCTGAGTCGAGGTTGCCGTTTCCGGTTACGGAAGGATTGCTGCCCTCGGTTTCCACCAGTTCCTGATCGGAGAAATTCCAGGTTTTGCTTTTAATGGCTTTCACCTGGGTTTCGGCATCCATGGTGGCTTCAAACTCGAGCAGCGTGGCACCAAATTCAAGCTGCAATGCAATCTCGCCCGATGTATCGGCTTTTTTGGCAATCAGTTTGCCGTCGTCGGTAAGCACGAGCAGCCCGCAGGCTTCGGCGCGTGCCAGCAGGAAATCCCAGTCCGATACATGGTACTGTACCATTTCCTTGTGCTTCACACCGGTGGCTTCCACATCGGTTTGCAATCCTGCGCCCGAGGCAAGTTGTTCAATTATTTCGTTGTCTTTCTGCTCGTAGAAATAAGCACTTTTGCGTGAGCCGGTAAGTTTTATGGCTTTGTCGCGTGCTTCAATGAGCAGAAAATTGCCTTTGTTATTCCGTATGCGAACACCATGACCGAGAATGACTCCTTTGAAAATGGTTTCGTTCTCGCCATGATAGCCAAGCTGTATTTCAATTTCCTGCCCGGGCTTAAAATCATCGGTATCGCTGATGGCAAATTTTTGAGCGGCAGGATCACCGTCTGATATAGTAATGCGTGCATACGAGATTTTATTGTACACCTTTCCCATGTCGATAGAAGTGACCTTGTACTCGGGCTTCATATCGCTTCCTCCCAGTTTTATTGCAAACGTGGAAAGATCGCTGGGCTTGGGTGTGGGTATTACCCTTTGATTCTCGTTGCTCATGCTTTTTTCTCCTCATTCACCAGCGGGGGCAGTTTAATCTGGCTGCCCACGTTTAGTCGTCGGAAATTGTTGAGATTATTTGCGCGCGCCACAGAGAGGTAGTAGGTGTGATCGCGGTATTCTTTTTCTGCCATAATGGGCAGTTTGCTGTCGGTTTTTACCTGACGAAGGTGTGTGAGATTGGGTGAGCGTTGGTTTTCCTGTCTTACACGCAGCGTGTCTTCGATACTTTCGGTAAATACGGCTGTAATTTTTGCACGAAGCGGATTTCCCTGTGCATCGAGCAAGGTAATGGCCACATCGGCAGTCTTGAGTATCACATTAATTGCCAGCGTGCCCCAGTTTAGTGTAAGAAAGTGGGGCCGGTGTGTATCTTCCCGACTTCTTACAGCGGCATCAAGAAACTCCTCGATTTTTTCGTGTACGCTTACTTTTTTAGCCGATACACCAGTTCCATCTAAAATGAACTCGAAGGAAAAATCGCGCGGTTTGATCTTCCCAAACTTTGGGGCTCCTGCAGTGTTGCCTTTGCCCTGTTCGGGTTCGTACACTACTTCATACTTTGAAGTATAAGTAGTGGGGTTGAACATGAGCTCAAACTTTTCGGGTTTTCCTTTATCTCCTTCTTTAAACTTTTCAGTTTTAAAGGTGTAGATTGTCATCTTCTTCAGACCGGTATCGGTAGGAGTGCTTAGTGCTGCCATAGTCGATCTCAGCGTTTATTATCGCGGCGGAGGATTTCGAGTACCTGCTCCACACATTCGGTAATTATTTCTTCTTTTTCCTGCGCATTGCCCGTACCGCCTCCGGCCGGAGGTGCGGCAGAAGCGTCGGTAATGGTGGCGCGGATAATGATTTCGTTTACCTGAACGGTCATTGCCTTTGATTTGTGGTGGTTTGAGCCGACGGGCGTGTACCCGATTCTTTCGGATTATCTATCGTAAAGAAAGAGTAGGCCAGATCGAATGTTTCAATAACAATGGCGTTGTCGGTGGCTTTCAGATCACCGGTAACCCATTTCAGGGGCCAGGCTTTTACAAACTTCCACGTTCTTATGGGTTCGTGATTGAAGTTGAGCAGCGACACCAAAACGGTGCATGTGGAAAACGTATGGTTACTTATTGCATCCGTAACCCATTTCACCACTTCAGAGTCGCCGCGCAACATTCCGCGTTTGAGGCTCAGATTTCCGAATTTGGATTTGGTGGGAAGGCGATGAGTATATCTGTTTTCACCGCCTTCCGACAATTCCTCCACGCCAAGCTCCATGCTCAGGCCACCCACTTCAGAGAACGAAACTTCGGCCATTGTTTTGCCGCCTTCATCTGAAATGAATTCCACCTTGAAATGGAAATTAACCGGTGGATAATAATTCGGATTTTTTCTGCTAGCCACGCTTATGCGAATTCAACCGTGAGACCTTCGTGAGCAAGTTCCATCGACTCGATGGCCACTTCGTTACCGGTGGCTTTCAGGCCGGGGCCTTCGAGTTTTACCGGGAAAGCGTTTTGTACTTTCCAGATCACCACCGGCTCGTGCTTTTCGTTGAGCAGGTTAATGGTGATGTCGCGGCGCTCGATTTCGTTGAGTTTAACCGAGTTGAGCCAGGTAAAGAACTCGTTGTTGCCTTTGGTAATGCCGCGCTTGAGGGTAATGTTGTTGTACTTGCGCATACCCGGCATTTTGATGGATGAATACTCCGGCAAATCGCCGGTGCGGTATTCAATAGCCTGAAGTTCCTGTGTAAGGCCCGATACTTCGGTGAAGCTGATGCTGGCGCTGCCCCAATCGACACGGAAATGGAACACGGCCAGCGGATATTTATTTGCCATAATGGTTGTTTGTTATTGAGTTAGTTACTTTGTGGTTCGCCCCGATTTATCGGGATGATTACGACTGCTGTAATTTGTGAGAGAATTTGAGGATGATGAATTCTGCCGGACGAACAACAGCCATGCCGATTTCCACTTTCATGTAACCCTCAAGAATGTCCTGCGCACTCATGGTTTGACCCAGACCAATGCGCACAAAGAATGCTTCATCGGGCTTGGCACCTACCAGTGCGCCTTCTTTCCACTTGTTGGTGAGGTAGTTCTCAATCATACCTTTCACCTTCACCCAGGTGTTGCCGTTGTTGGGCTCAAACACAGCCCAGTAGGTTGATTTCTTGATCGATTCTTCGGCCGTGTTGAAGAAGCGGCGAACCGGAATGTAGCGCCATTCGTTGTCGTTGCCGGCCAGTGTGCGTGCACCCCAGATGAGTGTGCCTTTGCCCACAAATGCACGGATTGCATTTATGGATTTGCCGGCATTTGCATCCACATTAAGGTTATCAAGTTGAGCTGCGGTGAAGGTGGTGGCAGGTCCTATTACCGATGACAGACTTACGTTGGCCGGAGCTTTCCATACACCACGGTCGCGGTCGGTGGCGGCATACTGACCCACAACAGCGCCTGAGGGCGGCATTAATGTGGCAGAGTCGTTCATTCCCTCAATAATGGTTTT
This sequence comes from Bacteroidia bacterium, assembly GCA_025454955.1. Lineage (GTDB taxonomy): Bacteria > Bacteroidota > Bacteroidia > Palsa-965 > Palsa-965. The sequence goes on from JALONL010000033.1 coordinate 26,949, forward strand.
GTAAAGAGGGAAAGATTCCTGCAATGCGTTTTCGAGTGTATCGTCAAGTGAATTCACTGCATCAAGCACTTCAATAAACGCAGCCTCAGCCTGATTAAACAGTGCTTTAGCAGCTGCAAGTGCCGAATTTAAATGTTCACTTAGAGTGGTTCCGGTTACGTAATTGGTTGTGGGAGGGCCACTCAGTGTACTTTCATCAAACCAGCCAAATGCATGGGTAAGAACTGCAGAACCAGATTGAGGAGAGTAAGTTGTTTCTTCTGAATCAAGTTCATATTCGAGTTTGGCAAGTTCTGTCCAAACTGAATTAAGACTGGTTGCAATTTTCTGTTTGATGGCACCTTTTGTGGCATCTACCAGTCGGCTGCAGGTAAGGGTTGTGGCCCATGAATTTACCTTTTCAAAACCGTCGTAAATTTTTGCTATTACCGCTTCAATCTGTCCAACGGTTGGCAAGGCAGGATTTACTAAGGCAATGGCCCCGTTTACCTGATTACGATATTCACCTGAAGCTGCAAGTGGGTCGATATTAACTGTATTAACATCGGTTAGCAGGTTATTATAATCGGTAATAAGTGCTCTAAGATCAGGGTCAGAAGTAAGTGCATCGAGTGTTATTGAACCTCCGCCTTTTGTAAGTGCCGATTTAACACTTTTGTAAGTGATGTTTTTTGAAAGACTTACATTGAGCCAGGGTGTATAAGCAGAGCCGTACTTGAGGTAATTGATTCCGATTTTGTTTCTGAAGGTATCACCGTTGGCGTCGTTCTCTGCCAAATCAAATACACAAAAACGATCCATCAGCTTATTTGCCTGTGAAAGGGCAGCCTGTTGGAGCGTATATAAACCATCGCCCGACAAACTTACTGCATCAGGGAAAACGAGAATGGTAGGTTCATCAACCATTTCCACTGCAGCAAGTCCGGCCAGAAATTCGTTCAGATTGGGCGTAGGGGTGGGTTCGTATTTTCCAATAGAAGTAATGTAACAATCACCACCGCCATTGGCATAAAACAGGCGCAAGCTGTCGTACATATAATACGCCGTGGACAGTGTAGCCTTCTGGAAATTATTATTTGAATCAATAGCAACTGAAGATACTTTTACCTCAGGAGCACCGCCGAAATACTTTGCATAATCCAGCATCGACGATATGCGTGTAGGTTTGCCGTTCAGATCGTCGATGCTGATCTTTGTTGCTTTCTCGGTATATCCGATAAAGGCGGGAATACAAGTCTCCACTTCCGCAACGGAGGGAGGGAACACCGAGATTTCCTCGACGTAAACATCTGGCGTTTTTTTGGTAGCCATAGGTGAATTGGATTTGTGGTTGATGATTCTTGTTTATGGTTGTTCAGATGTAGATGAACAGGTTGGTTCCGGTTTTGCGGATGTCGGGGTTCGACAAATCGGCTACAATTACTTTTGTAACCAGGTTGTTTCCCACCTGTGTTTTGTGGAGCAGTTGCAGCAGTCTCCGTGCTTTCTGTCTGAAAGCCACGGGCTGTGCCGACTGGAACAAAACCACCGTTTTACCGGGTTTCTGGAGCATGGGTGCCACCTTGTCGGTAGAAGGGATGCTGGTAACCCTGTTGAATACAATGGGGCCTACCAGGTCATTGCTGTAATGGTTTTCGCCATTGCTTTTGTCTTCTACATAGTATTGTGTGGCTACTCCTGTTGATGGCATAACCAGGTAATAATTCCAGGTCCCGCTCTTGGCGGTGAATCCCAGTTTGTAGGCATCGTTTCCTGAATAGTCATAGGGGTATGAAGTTTTGTTTTCGATGAGAAGAATGCCGAATATTCTGCTGCCCGGCAGTTGGGCATCGGCATAATAGCTGGTAATATCGGGCTGGCCGGCTCCTACCGTTTCGCGTACTTCGTATAGCCCGGCAGGCAGTGACTGAATATCAAACTGGTACTCTTTGTGTTGTGAACCTGCGGCAATGCTTCCGGTTGAAATGATTACACCTTCCCGGTTTCTCAGTTCGATGGAAGCAGCACTGTTGGTTTTTATTTTGTGTGTAATTACTCCGGCAGTAAGTATGGCCTCGGTTTTGGTAAGGCCGAGGTAGCCCGCAGTAACCGTGCGCGACACATTGCGGTACAGGTTTATTTTGCCAATGGCCGGAACTTCCAGATCAGTGGTAAAATGAAAGAAGTCGGCCGAGTTGTTGATGATGGTGAACGCAAGTGCTTCGTTGGTTTGGAAAGCGGTAAGCGGTAAAGTGGCCGTTTCATTCAACTGATAAATAACAGCCCCCGTATCGCCGCCCCACCTGAACACACAGCGGCGGCTTCTGAGAAGCTGCGCTGTGGCTGCAGTGGGTTGCAGGGTAAAATCGCCACAACGCCCGTTGGTGTAAAACGTGTGTGCGCAATCTATGCGGAAAAGGGTTTTAAACTGATCTTTCATAATACGGCATTATTCGCGTCCGCCCGCAAAAGAGCGATCGAATGTGGTTACAGCCGGAGCCGTGTCGCGTACAAGGTTGTCGTTCATTATCAGCATCCGGATGCGGTAAAGCACCGAAGGCAGGTATTTGGCCCCGATGGAAGCCCACAACTGGTTCTGCTGCTCGAAATTGATGGTGTATAAATCAATCATGAGTTGCTCCACATCGTCGAGCGCTGGGTACTCCACATTCGAAAATGTGTTGCGGCCCTGAAAAAATAAAATGGTGTTGGATACCAGTTTCAATGCTTCGCTATGACTGGTATGGTTGGCGGCAATCATCATGTACACATTGATTTTCAGTTCGGGATTAACCAATGTGTAGTTTGCGCCCACCTGTATGGTTTGCGGCGATACCGACCGGAATTGCTTCTCTTCCTCAATGTTCACCACCATCATACCCAGTGTGCCGGCATCAATATCCAGATTGCCATTCTGGGCAATAATGTTGGTGAGGGTCACCAGATCGGTGGTGGAACCCATTTTTAACTTTAAATATTCGTTCAACTCTTTTTGGAGGAACGACAGCGCCTTATCAATCATAACTGCACTTACTAAACCTGAAGATGAAGTTTACTTGCGCTGCACTGTCAATCGGGGTTGACGGCAGGGGTTGCAACAAACCTACATAGTTGCCCCCCCTGTCGTCAATGGGGTTTTCAACAGATCTAGTTTGTTTGCGACATTCGGGTGTTAAGTAATCCTAATTAACAAAATGAGGAGTTATCAACAGACGCTGAAAAGCCTTGATGTTGATAGTATTACTATTACCCATGAAGGTGTACTACTGGTTTTCTGTAAACTAAATCCGTTAATAAAATAACTGAGTTCGAAGTTGAACGTTTAAAAACGGGGCATTTTTGTTTAGCGTAAATCAGGCGTCTATTAAACAAAGGCTCAACAAGCAGATGATAGAGGTAAGCGTAATTTTACCTGCATTGTAAGGTCCGTCTAAACAAGTACTGGATTATCAGATATAAATATTAAACAGGAGGTTGTGTGGAGTAAAAACAAAACAAAAACGCCACCGAAATTACTTTCGATGGCGCTTTGCTTATAGTAGAATGGAAGTGAAGCAGTTATCGTGTGCTATGCGCACACAGGCTTCTTCGTATTCTTATTTTTTGGTTACACGCACGTCGATGCGGCGGTTCTGGGCGCGGCCTTCTTCGGTGGCGTTGTCGGCTTTGGGAAACTGATCGCCGTAGCCTTCGGCAGCAAGACGGTTGGCGGCAATGCCGCGTTTAACGATTTCGGCCATAACCGACTCAGCGCGCTGCTGCGAAAGTTTCTGATTGGCTTCCTTGTTGCCGGTATTGTCGGTATAGCCGCCAATTTTGAGGGCCACATTGGGCGACGATTTCAGAATGGCTGCCATGTTGTCGAGCTGGGCCAGGGTGCCGGCATCGTTGAGGTTGAGGGTTGATTTGCCGGTTTCAAATACCAGACGGTCGAAGGTAAACCAGGTGGTTTTGTCAACCGGACGGGCGGCATCATTAATAAAAGATACCAGCATTGATTCAATGCCGTTGGTGGCGCCGCTGATTTCTTTGCCGTCGCTGAGTTTGGTCATTACCATGCCGCTGTCGGCAGCGGGCATAGAATCGTTTTCGGGAGTATTTTTGAGGTCGGCTTCGTGCTTGTCGCCGTCGTGGTGGGCGGCCATTTCGGTTTTGTGTCCGCCATGTCCGTGCTCGTCGTGTGCACTGTGCTTACCCCAGCGGTCGGTTCCTGAGAGGCTGAAAAGCCATCCGCCCAAACCGGCAAAACCAATTGCAAAAACTACAAGCGCCACCAGCGGAATCCACCAGCCTTTGGGGTAATACTGGCGGTTGCCTTCGGTGTGATCGTGATCGTGGTCGTGTCCGTCGTGGTGTGCGTCGTGATTGGCCATAATAATGTGTCGGTTGAGTTTTTTTTACGGTTGCAAACATACACTTTTTAGTGAAATCTGCTTCCGAAAATGATTAACATCCGATGAAACATAATGGCCCAAAAAAAGGATAAGCCGACGCTGCGAAAGCCGGCTTATCCTGCACACCAATTGCACGAAACAAATTCCTCCCAAAAGAAACAGACCTGACCAAAGGTTGGGAGGATGTTCGTGTATAAGACGCGGAAAAGGGTGTTTCGTTACACCTCCGGCGCATTTTTTTTAATTTCTTAACAAAAGCCGGCGGCTTCGGGGTGCAAACCCGACAGTTTGGCGGCTTCTTCGGGTGTGGTAAAACGGAATCCGCTAAACTGAAATGCAGGAGCCACCGTGCACCCGCAAAGGCTGTAAAGCCCCGAACTGCGCACCGCCTGAAACCAGCCCGCAGGCACCACGGCCGAGGGCTGCGCCTGTGTACCGGCCGGGCCCAGATGGATAATGCGTAGCTGGGTAATCTCGGGATTTACCAGCCAGAGTTCCAGCACATCGCCCTCGTACCAGTGCCAGAGTTCGTCGGCATCCACCACATGCCAGCGGCTTACTTCATTTTGCTGAAGCAGGTAATAAATAGAAGTAACTGCGCTTCGCGGCGCTTCGTTTTTGCGTTCTACCAGCAACGATGAGCGGTAGTGCTCGGCATAATGGCCGCCCTCGGGATGCGGGTGCATGTGCAAATGCCCGATAAGGAAGGCTGCACGGCTTTCGGATTTCATACAGGGGAGAATGATTTCTGCAAAGGTCAGAAAAAAAAGACACGCCGGGCTGCGAAACCGGCGTGTCGGTAAAATTGCACGAAACAGATACCCTTACCTAACCAAAATTCGGGAGCTGTTGTAAATAGGACGTATGCCCCGTTCAAAACGTTACAGCCTTCGTGCAATTATTTTTTTCCTGAAGCATTGCGCATACTGTCGGCCATGCGTTCAATTCGTTTTTCCAGTTCGAGGCGGGCCTTGTCAGCACTGTCGGCCTGCCTGTCGGGTGTATTGGCCGATTGTTTCCCCTGATCTGCATTATCCATGTCGAGTCCGTTGCAATCTATGCAGGTAAGCATGTCTTTGCCCATCATCCAGCGGCGGCCGGCCATTTTCGGATCGTAGGTGTTTTGCATGTTTTCCACATTGTGAATGATTTCGCGGCTGCTTTCGTCGAGGTTTATCACTTTTCCTGCCGGCACATACAATTCCAGTTCCACTTCCTGCGCCCGCCATTTCTGGTCGTGGCCAATGGTAAACGAACCCGGAATAATAAGGCGGTTGCCTTCCTGCTTCAGCTGGAACCTGATCTGTCGCGAAAGCAGTTCGGCTTCTTCGCGGGTGCTGCCTTCGGAGTATTTATGAATTACCAGTTCGTAATTGCCCGATTTGGAAGGGAAAATGTTCATTTCGGTAGTACCGAATTTCATGCCCTGGGTGGTAATGGTGAAGTACGAGTAACGGCGGTCGTTGCTGTCGTGACGTTTGTGGCGGTTGTTGTAGGCTTCGCTTTCGAGGTCTTTATCAATGGCCACTTCAATTTGAAGTGTATCCAAAGCTGTATTGTCGAAAAGGAAGCGTTCGGTGGTATGGCCGCTGTGACGGAAATTGGCTGCCACGCCTACGCCACTATATACGCCAAGTATAATTCCTATTATCCACAATGTCAGTGCGCTATATCCAATTACCTTAGTTTTTACTTTAATATTGAAAAGTGCTTTTACCGCCTGGTAAATCATCATCATGGCCGGAATTCCGAACACTAAAAAGAAGGCGATTACAGCTACGATAAAGTCGGTATTTGAATTAAACAAGTTCCTGAAACTATGTCCAAGCTCATCGGGACCAATGCGGTGAAAAGTGAATGTAGAGGTAAGCAAACTAATGAGCAGACCCACCCCAATAACCAGCAGCACGAAGGCAAAAATCCGTCCGGCGGCATCAAAGAGTGAAGTCAGCACCCGTTCCAGTCCGCTGGTGTTTCTCCGGTCGCTGTTATAGTTTTCTCGTGCCGAACCAAACTGGCGGCGGCTCCAGTCGGAGGCTTCCTCGCCCAGGTCTTCCATGCGGCGTTTGAAGTTTTCGAAATCCTCCTTAATGCTCCGGCTGATGTTGTTTACGTCAACCGGTTCGCCGCGCATTTCGAGCTTTTCGGCCGTAGTTTCGGCTTTGGGCATTATAATGAGCAGGAGAATGTACAGCAGAAAGCCTGATCCGAACACGAAGAAGCTCACGGCCAGCGTTAAGCGGATCCATATCGGGTTGATGTCGAAATAATGCCCCAGGCCCGAGCATACGCCGCCCACAATACGGTCGTCGGGGTCGCGGAAGAGGCGGCGGCGTTTGTAGCCGTAGCCCGATTGCTGCTGGCTCTGCTGCTGCTGGTTTTGCTGCTGCTGGTTTTGCTGACCGGCGTTTTGCGTATTCTGCGGTTCTTCGCCATCGGCAAAAGCCTCGGGGCTGCCCATTACGGCAATTACCGCGTCCACATCGGCCATTACAATTACCTCTTTCGAAACACCTGTCTGGGCTTTCAGCAGTTCGGCAATGCGGGCCTCGATGTCGGCCATAATTTCGTCGCAGCCTTCTTCCTGGCTGAAACGGCTGCGCAAACGAAGCAGGTAATTGCGCAACACCTCAAACGCATCTTCCTCGATATGGAAAATAATGCCGCTGATATTGATGGTTACCGTCTTGTTCATAGTGTTTCAGTATTATCGTTGGTGGATGTGTGGTTGTTGGGTTGTTGCCCGGGTTCGGGAGCCGGAGCGGGTTGTGGGTTGAAAGGCACGGCCGCATCGAGCGCCGTGGGGTGGCTTTTATGGGTAACCTGTTCAACCGAGGCTACCAGTTGGTCCCAGGTGGCTTCCAGTTCGCGCAAGAACGCGGTGCCGGTTTCGGTGAGGCGGTAGTATTTACGCGGCGGCCCCGAGGTGGATTCTTCCCAGCGGTAGCTGAGCAGATCCATATTTTTAAGCCGGGTAAGCAGCGGGTAAAGCGTGCCTTCCACCACCACCAGCCTGGCCATTTTCATGCGCTCAATTATTTCGGTGGGGTAGGCATCGCCATCGGATAGAATGGAGAGGATGCAAAACTCCAGCACACCCTTGCGCATCTGGGCTTTTGTGTTTTCTATGTTCATGACCGTTTTGCTTTAATGAAACAGGTATTGTATTGCCCCACCACCCGGTACTGGCGGTTGAAACAGCTAATGTGCGCCACCAGCAGCGACTGGCCGGCGTTTTCTTTCACTTTTACCACATCGGCACTCAGAAAGCGTGTAAACTGTACGTGGGCAGTTGATACCCCCGTGCCATTTACCACCGCTTCCTTTTGCGGAAGACCTGACGGCGGAATGAGGAAGAGACTGAGCAGAAGTAAGTTCATTCTATGTATGAGTTAGTTTGTTATATCGGGATGCGGGTATAGCATTTAACTTGACGAAGCAAAGATATATCTATAAATAGGTACTATGCAACACATAGTACTAAAGTAAAATACAAGTCGCTGATTTACAGCAATATATTTTTTGGGTGGATTAACGAGGAAATCTGATTATTTTTGTCGGCCTCATTAAAAATAACTAAATGGATCAATTTTTAGCATCGCTGGAAGTATTTGGCAGGGCCGAAGGATGGGTAAACCTGCTCACTTTGATAATTCTCGAAACCGTTCTCGGAATCGACAATATCATTTTTATATCCATCATTGCCGGAAAACTCAACAAACAGGATCAGCGCAGGGCCTGGAACATAGGGCTGGTAATTGCCATGCTGGTTCGGGTGGTGCTGCTGTTTTTCATCTCCTTTATTATGGGAATGGAAAAAGAGTTGTTTGAAGTATTTGGAGAAGGATTCAGCGGACGCGACCTGATACTGTTTGCCGGTGGTGTATTCCTGCTGGTGAAAACCACTTCCGAGATTCACAACAAAATGGAAGGGCCGCGCGAAGAGGACGATTCAAAAAGCAGCAAAGCCAAAGCACTTTTCAGTCAGGTAATTCTTCAGATTGTGCTTATTGATATTGTGTTTTCCTTCGATTCTATCCTTACCGCGGTGGGTATTAGTAAATACCTTTCGGTAATGGTGTTTGCCGTAATTGCTTCCACGGTAATCATGATGCTTTTCTCGCGTCCGGTGGCCAATTTTGTGGAGCGGCACCCCACGGTAAAAATGCTGGCGCTGGCGTTTCTGCTTATGATTGGCATGGTGCTTATTCTCGATTCCTTGCATGTGCATGTGGAAAAAGCCTACGTGTATTGCTCTATGGCCTTTGCATTTCTGGTGGAACTGCTCAATATGCGTGTGCGCAAAAAGAGCGGGGCTAAGAAGTAATCGCCCGAAAAATATCAGCGGCCGTTTCAGCAATGAAGCGGCCGTTTTTTGTGGGGCATATTTTGTTCGAGCAGTAGCTTGTATCTGCGTCCCACGGGTAAAATGGTAGTATTGAGCAGTTGCACGCTGTTTTCGGCGGTGTGGCTGATGGCGGCGGTGTTTACCACAAATGATTTGTGTATTTGAATAAATCCTGTGCCGTGAAGTTGCCGGGCTATTTCGCGCAGACTGCCATATACGGTGAGCGGAATGCGTGCGGCCATATAATGCAGCCTGATGTAGTTGCCCATGCTTTCGATATGGCTGAGTTCGGCAAGCAAAACGGTAATGGTTTCGCCTTTCACCGCAAACTGCAGCGAGGTGCGGACAGGAGCCGATTGAATAAGCGGGCGCACTTTCTGTATCGACTTCAGGAAGCGTGGCAGCGAAACGGGTTTGAGCAGATAATCGGCCACATCGAGCTGATACGATTCGAAGGCGAAATTTTCGTAAGCCGTGGTAATGATTACGGCCGGGCGGTGGGTGAGATTGCGCAGAAGTTCGAGGCCCGAAATTACAGGCATCTGTATATCGAGAAACACCAGCCCGAACTGACCCGTACCAATCATGCTTAACGCCCCGGCCCCGTTGTAGGCGTGTGCGGCACAGTAAAAGCCGGGCACCTGAGTAAGGTGCGACTCAATGACCAGATGCGCAGGTGCTTCATCGTCGGCAATTAAACAGGCTATTGGCTGATCCATAATTTCAATGTGGCGTAATACATGCCCGCTTCGGTTTCGCGGTGGCTGAGCTGGTGTGTAATGCCGCTCAGTTCCAGCCTTTTTTGCAAGTTGGCCAGGCCTAAGCCCGTACCCGTTTTGCGCTGCGGCAAAGGCAAACATGTGTTGCCGGTTTCGAATGTAAGTATGCCGCCGGAATAATCTATACGCAGTTCAACCGATGGCAGAGGTGTTTCGAGCGCAAATTTTATGGCGTTTTCGAGCAATGGCAAACTCAGCAGCGGAGGTATTTCAATTTTCCCGGTTGACCCGTGTACCTGCATTCCGGCTTTTAGCTGCCTGCTTTTCCAGTGCTGGTGACTGATGAATTGGCGCAGAAATTCAATTTCTTCATCCAGCAATACCCGCTCCCTGCGTGTGGCGTTTACCTGAAACCGCAGCAAATCCGACAGTTCCAGAATCTTGTCCGGCACCAGCTCCGGAGCCGATAAAGAAACACCGTACAGGTTGTTGAGCGCATTCATCAGAAAATGCGGATTCATTTGCAAATGCAGCAGATGCAACTCATCCTGCTTTTGCCTGAGCTGCTCGCCAGTGCGGATAATATTGTCGCGCACCCATAAATAAATGAAGTAAAATCCGCTGCCAATAAGCTGAAGCAGTAAGGCATTGATAAACGAAGCCACCCATTCGCCCGGCTTAAAACCATGCAGCACAAACCACAATGCCAGCGAAAGGAGAAAGAGATACACCAGCAAACTCAACCCAAACAACGCCAGTTTCTTTTTAAACAGCAAAAGCCTTACCGCATAATGATTGAAACAGAATATGGCCAGATAAAAACCGGTCATGGCCGCCAGCGGAAACAAAAAATGGGAAAGCGAAGACTGAGAACCAGCCTGAATTAAACTGAACAGAATAAGCACTTCAATAAAAAGCCACAACAGCAGATTACGCAAAAACAAACCATTGAAAATTCTTGTCATAGCTCATTACACACCGGGCTAAAATTACGAAAACCACTTCGTTCGGGCGGGTAATTATACCATCGCCATTCGCATAAAAAAAGTTTCGTTAAAATAAATTACTCCCGCCTGTGGTCTCAATCTGTTTAGCATTGCCCCAAAATTATCATCATGAAAAAATACCTTCTGTTTGCTTCTTTAGTTGCACTTGGTTTTACCGGAACCAATGAACCAATGGTACCCGGTTCTGATTTTATTGATATGCCCGTTATTCGCCCTGAACGTTATGAAACCACCTGGATAATGATGCTGGGAAAAAAGGAAATTGAAGTAGGGCATGTAGCCGATTCAATACGGTTTTACAACGGTAAACTGTATGCGGTGGCGGTGATGAAGATGAAAAACTCTGATAAAGTATGGGTCGATTCCACCATTGCCGATTCTGCCACACTCAAACCCATACGCCACACTTCGCAAAACAGCCGCCGCGATATGGTGCTTAATTTTGGCAATGTAATTACCGGATTTTATCACGACCATAAAAAAAATGAACAGCGCGAAATAAACGATACGCTTTCGGCCGCTTACTTCGACAGCAATTTATACACCCATCTTGTGCGCTGGACAAAACTGGAAGACGGGCTGAAGAAAGACATAACCATTTACAATTACGATCCCAATCGCAAATCGGGGCTCATGCAAATGCACATTGCAGAAGTGAAAAGCCTGCAATTTACCACCGCGCAGAAAAACAAGTATGAAATATGGCGTGTGGTGGTCACCGACGATATTTCGCCCGGACTGGCATCGGTGTTTTACATCCGCAAATCAAACCGCGAACTGCTTTATCAGGAAATAGTGAAAGGAAAAAAAGTAAAGATGAAAATGCTTCGCAGCGACCGTTAGCCGCAATTACAGCTTAATTGGTGCGGGCGGCCCGTTAAATTTGGGCTGGCGGTTAAACACCACCACATCAAACACGGCGCTTACACGCGCCAGATACTCGCGCAGTATAGTGCGGCGCGAGTAGGCACCCGGCACATCTTTGGCGTTGAATGCCACCGCGTTTATGCCGCGGCGGTTGGCAATAAACAAGGCCCGCTCATTATGAAACTGCTGCGATACAATAATTACACTGCTTTGTCCGAATACTGTTTTGCATCGCACCACCGAGTCGAGTGTGCGGAAACCGGCATAGTCTAACGTAATGCACGAATCGGGCACACCCAGCGAAGTGAGTGCGTTTTTCATGGCCGTCGATTCGTCGTAAGCGGCTTTATGATTATCGCCACTTACAATAATGTGTTTTACTTTGCCTGCCTTGTAAAGTGCGGCCGCGGCTTCCATGCGGTACAAAAAATAAAGGTTGGTGCGCCCGGTGCGGGCACGCGGATTGGCACCAAGCACCAGCGCCACATCGCGCGCAGGTATTTTATTTACATCGCTGTAAATTTGCGACTGTGTGCTGCGCTGTACCCATAAATGGCAGCTCACAATGAGCAGCACACCGCAAAGCGGAAGCCACATAAATCCCCAGCGACGCAGCCGTGTGGCAAATAACCAGGCGAAAAACCGTTTTACTGCATTCATCCTTTTACAGCGGCCAGAAAAGTTCGAGTATCACAAACACTGCAAACACCACACTGGCTATGCCGTTGGTGGTAAAAAATGCACGGTTCACCTTACTAAGGTCGTTTGGCTTTACCAGCGTGTGCTGATACACCAGCAAACCGCTGAACAGCGAGGCTCCAATACAGTACCACACGCCAAAATTATGCGTATAAACCGGCAGCCAGATAAACACGGCCGCACACACATGCAACACTTCCGAGAGCCGCAGCGCCCCTTTTTTGCCCAGCAGCACAGGCATGGAATTAAGCTTGTTTTCGCGGTCGAACGATTCGTCCTGCAGGGCATAAATCATATCAAACCCGCTTACCCAGCACAGCACCGCAAACGAAAACAGCAGCGGCAGCCAGGCAAACACGCCGGTAACCGCCAGCCACGCCCCAATGGGAGCCAGCGCCAGCCCCACGCCCAGCACAAGGTGGCAGAGCGCGGTAAAACGCTTGGTTAAACTATACCCCAGAATTACCGCCAGCGCCACCGGCGAAAGATAAAAGCACAACCGGTTTATAAACCATGTACAGGCCACAAAAGCCAGCGAGGTAAGTATTACAAACCACAGCGCATTTTTTGGGGTAATGATTCCTGCCGGAATTTCGCGCGTGGCGGTGCGGGCATTCTTCGCATCAATATCGCGGTCGATGTAGCGGTTAAAGGCCATAGCCGCGCTGCGCGCACTTACCATGCAGCCAAGCACGAGCAAAAAAAGCGTCCACGAAAACGTGGCATTACCCAATTTCACCGCCAGCAGAAAGCCAATAATGGCAAACGGCAGCGCAAAAATGGTATGGCTGAAAGTAACCAGCGAAAGGTAATTGGATACCTGAGTGCGGGGAGCGATGGTTTCCATTACCTGATGAATTTAAAAAAGAGAATAAGCAGCAGCGGCACCGAACTCAATAGCAGGCCAATATAGCCCGGGTGAACATACCCATGCACTACGCGGTGGCGAGTACTTAGCATGAGGTAAATGGTGGAAAGCCCCATACCCATAAGCATCATAGGCATGGCTATAAATTGAAACACACCCGAAAGCGTGGAGAAAACGGCTGTGAGCGCACTAAAGGCAAGCACCACCCAGCCAAGCGGTTTCATATATCGTGGCATGACAATATCATCGAATCACCAGCCGCGATACGGTGCCCGCTGGAGTGCGGAGCAGATAAAGACCGGGCGGCAGTTTTTCGGTGTGCAAAGTTATTGTATTCTGCGCGGATGCGGCTGTTTGTGTGAGCACAATTTCGCCCAGCATATTCATTACTTCAATTTGCGTGGCGGGTTGTGCAAGCTGCAAGGTAACCGGTTGCCCGGCCGCAGCCGGATTGGGGAATACATTGCTCATTTCACCCGCCAAAGGTTCGGGCCCGGTGGTGGTGAGGAAGCAGTTGGTGAGTGCGGCAAACGCATCGAGCTTTCCGTAGCCCCAGGTATTGTCGGGTGCGGTGGCCACGGGGCCGGTAAAGGTGTCGTTGCGGGTGCAGTAGAGCAGGGCATTGCGTACCTGCAGCCAGTCGGCGCCCGGAGTGTGTTGCAGGCACAATGCCGCTGCGCCTGCCACCACCGGCGATGCCGCCGACGTGCCGCCGCCCTGTATGTGGTAGCCGCCCAGGGCCACCACCTGCGGGGCGTTGGTGATGAAGTTGGGCAGTGTGCTGATTACGGCGCACGAAAAGTTGTTGGCGCCGGGAGCGGCAATTTCGGGCTTGGTGCGGCCGGTGCGTGTGGGGCCGCGGCTGCTGTTGCTCATAATGTCGCCGGCGGTAACGGTGGCGTCGGTTTGCCATACGTTATTTACATCGGGCCAGCGGCTGCGGTTTACGTAGTTGCCTACGGTAATTACCTTGTCGGAGCATTGGAAACTGCTCACCAGTGTGCTTATGCGGTCGGGCATACGGTACGCGCTCATGCGCGGGTAAACGGCCTGCGGGGGCAGCGATGAGTTGGGCACAAAATCAAAACTCCAGCTGTGAAACACGCCGCTGCCGGTGGCCTCCAGGCTCCAGCCGTAGCCGCTTAGCGAGTCGGGCTGCACCAGAAATTCGAGCGAGTAGGCGCTGCCTTGCACGGTGGCTGCACGTTGTACAATGCCCAGTCGCTGGCCCTGTGCGTTGTACACGGTATCTGCTCCAATTCCGCTCAGGTTTTGGGCAATGGTGGTAAATGGCGTGCGGCCTCTGTCGGTCCACGAGGTGGTGGCGGTGGTGCCTACGGCAAAATGCGCATTGGCGGCGGCATTGGTGTCTATCCAGAGCTGCATGTAAATGTTTCCGCTGGCCACGGTAAACCACGTAAGTGCCGTATCGGCAGCGGTGAGCGGGTAGGAGAGGTGTATGTCGAGATCGCCGGCGTTGCCTGCTGCGCCCACAAACACGCGGCCCGACTGGGCAGTGATTAAATTGTCCATGAGTTGCGCCTGCAAGTCCTGCCCGTCGTGCGAGCCGTAATAGTCGCCCAGACTGGCGTTAATTACGCAGGGCAAACCGAGTGTTTGTGCCTGTGCATACATCCACGCAGTGGCATCGGCAATGGCGGTGGGGCTGTTGCTGCCGGTAAAGTCAATGGCTACGGCCACAATTATGGCATCGGGCGCCACGCCTTTGTAGTTGCGCACGTTGGTGGCGCGACCGTTGCCCGCAGCAATGCCGCTTACGTGTGTGCCGTGGCCGTAGTACTGCAAATCGTTGTGCAGGCAGCTGCCGCCGTTTATCTGTGCCTGTGTCCACAGAGTGCCGTAGTTAAACGGCGCAGGCCCGGGCCCGGCATTATCGCGCTGATCCCAGAGGGCGTAAATGCGCGAGTTTCCGAGGCTGTCTTTAAAATCGGGATGGTTAAAGTCGATACCCGAATCCATAATGCCCATCACCACATTACGGCCGGTGTAGCCCTGTGTAAGCGGCGCCAGTCCGTTATGCACCTCGTCCACGCGCGATTGTGTGCGCATTGTGTCGTTAAGCAGTTGCAACGCCACCGGGGCATGACCAATTTCGAGAATGCCCGGCTCGGCAGCAAAAGCAGTAATGGCCGCCACCGGAAGCTGCACCGAACTTATTGCGCCCGAGCTTTGCCGCACATGCCCGCCATGCTTTTTCACGGCGGCTGCTACCTGTGCGGTATTGCCTTTTACCAGCAGGCCTATGGACGAGCCGGTTGCCTGCTTTTGTGCAAGCATGAGCACGTTTAACGGGATATTGGTTTGTGCTGTTGCTGTGAATGAAAGTGTGAATGTGAGAAACAGGAAGGCATATAGTTGTTTCATAGCTTGTTGTACGGATGATATATAAAGATCGGAGAATTAATTTGAATGCCGGAAAGGATAACGAGTGTTTACTAAATTTTAATCGACCTGTAATAAGATAGCTATCGCGTATCCACTGTAAAAATTCCCGTCATTTTAACAATTTGTCCGGGTGCCACTTTCTCCTGCGCGATAATTGATTGCGATGGAGGAGGCTGTGAAAAATCAGCAGTAACCAGAAACTCATTTTCGGATAGTAACTGACAATCCTGAATTGAACGAACACCACAATTCTCCAGTATAACCTGAGTTGATGTTTGATGTGAAGTTAGATCAATAGTAGTAAGGACAATACTGGTCTTGCTTAAATTACCATGTAAAATTTCATTCAACGCATGAAAAGGGCACTGTACGGATAGTAAATAAATCCTGTTTGTATCGGCATAATTAACCATGCAATTACTGTCCGTAATTACACTATCAGTAATCTGTTGCGAAAACCAGACTAATTTTCCGGTTGAGTCAATGTGCATCAAAACTGCCTGAAAGGGAATATGGGAATCCTGGATAAATGGACATTTCACTTCTTGCTGATCATATATAATTTTAGGCTCCTGGAAATAAGCCGACAAGCTAATTCGGAAAAAAATATGATTGTTTTTTTCAGAAAAATCAGGTCCAAAAGATCCATAACCTTTCAATGTTATATTCTTATTCCACCTTACATTTCCGGTCTTATCTATATAAATCAACTTATAGTTGAATGTTTCTATTTCTTCATAAATATTACTGAGATGATTGTCGATGTTTCTGTTTCTATCTGAATATAAATTCAGTATAAATCCAAGACCAGTTGTATTGTGCATAGTGCCAAATCTGTACGTGCTGTCAATGGCCAGTTCTTGTTGGTTAATAATTTCACCCCCCGGATGAATCATAATTAGCTTTCTTGAATTGCCATTATGAATCGTTTGATTTTGTCTGGTTTTTAACACCATTATCTGCGATTGATAAGTGGCGAGTAAAACAATTCCGCTATCATTTATTGAATACTCATTTTGAAAAACACCATTGTATTCTGTATTGATTGTGGAAACTAAATGTCCCTTATTGTAAACAGATAATTCAAACTGAACTTGTTTCTGATTATACTCATTTTTACGGGACTTTAGTTTGGAAACCAGACAAAAGCTGCCGTTTTTGCTGAATATAACTCTATGCCACTTTAACGTATCTTGCTCACTAAGTGAATCGATATTTTTCTTGAAACCGGAAGAAGGTTCAATCAAACCGAACTTCAGATATTTATTGTAGTCGGATGTATTGGGATATTTTTTTCCGTCGATTTCAATGCTGTCTTTTTTCAACGTTGTAATGTATTGGCTTCGCAGAAGAAAGGGCTTCGTATAAGTGTATTTTACAATGTTGGTTTCCTTTGCATTAAAGATACTTCCGTCTAACCAGGCTATTTTCACTGAACCTGGGGTTGACTTATTTTGGGAAAAAAATGAGGAAAATTTAAAAGTAAGTATCAATGCGAGAAATAATCCATTTCTTATCCGCAGCTTATTCATGTTGCAGGGTATGGTATTTGGGGGAGATTTCAGAGTTATTTTCTACTATAAATATATCGCTTTGCCCGGTATTTGAACCCAAATATGATTTTAATTCATCAGTTGAAGCTGTTATGGGATTTCATATAAGAGGGAATAAATCTATCTACTCAATTCATTTATCTCCACTTCATTCAAAACAAACTTCCCCCGAAAAACTCACCCAATTCACCGGCCACCGAAAACTGTACCGGGCTTATTTCGCCCGAGCTTTGCCGCACCTGCCCGCCATACTTTTTCACGGTAGCTGTCACCTGTGCGGTATTGCCTTTTACCAGCAGGCCGATGTTGGCACCGGCGGGTTGCTGCCAGGCGATCATGAGTACATTAAGCAGTACGTTGGCAGGAGTGATACCTGTAAATAGGAGTAAAAAGCAGCGAATAAGGTGTTTCAACATCGTTTTTCGTCTAAGAATCATCGCCTGAGGTTTGCGAAAAACAGCTTGTGTTCTCCTTAAAGTCATTGATTACCGCCTTTGCTTCATCCAAACCCGCGAACTGCTCATTTCATCTGCTGCTCCTTGTTTTCATGGATATATTGCAAAAAAAAGTCATGAAAAAACTACTCATTCTATTTACCGCCGTGTTAACGGCTGGTATTCAGCAGGTTTCTGCAGTTCAATATCAGAAATCGTTCTATTTTGGGCAAAGCAATCAGCATTCTTATTCGGTAACCGAAAGTGTAACCACAGCCGGAAACATTGTTACAGCCGGCACTGTTTGCAGAAATAACGGACAACCGACTGACAGTGCGAACATCCATTTACAGGAAGTAACTCCTGCAGGTGTGGTGGTGTGGAGCAGAATTATTATTGGTTCGGGCAACGATTATTGCATGAACATCAATAAAATTTCGGGAGGCTACATTCTTACCGGTTATCAGCAAATAAGCACAGGGCAAAACCGTGCTGCTGTTTGGATTGTTAACTCCACCGGAAGCATTCTGCAGCAGCGTACCTACACGCATCCCACACTCACCGCCCACAGTACTTATGCCATGCATGGCTTTCAGGCCTCCGACGGGCGTTATATCGTTTCGGGGTTTGTAAGTGCCGGGCAAACTGCTGCTGCTGCCAAGCAAGGTATGGTGTTGAAACTGGGAAGCACGTTAACAGTTACCTGGGCACGGTTTCTGAATACCCCCAATAGTACAACGACCGATCATGATATGTGCGAATTCGGGATCGAAACTCCCAGCGGATATTTTTTTACCGGCTCACAGAATATAAGCAGCACCAGTGCCCGCCAGGGTGTGCTTGCCGTTTGGCTTAATCCATCTACCGGGGCAATCGTAGCCAATAATTCATTTATCAATACTACCGGTAATTCAAGAGAATGCGGAGCCTCTGCCTGCTACAGTGCAGCTACCAATAAATTGTATTTGTTGTTTAACAATTCATTTATCCACTGCTTTGGAATTGCCGAATTTACCGGAACAACCTATACTTCAAATACTCTTTTCACTGGAACAAATTTTAATTATCAGGGATTCAGTATTCGCATCAGTCAGCATAATGCGGATGAACTTATTGTGGCAGGAATGACACAATCAGTTACAGTTCCCGTAAATCAAACGAATAGTTCTACCCCATTCATGGTGGAAATAAATCGTACCAGTTACGCGATACTTGGAGAAATAAATTATCTCCTTCCCTCTACCGGTTTTAATGTTTATGGCGGGTTTTTTAAATATTTCGACGGTCAGCAGCCCTACATTTATTCACCCGAAATTATGGCATGGTCCACACCGTCAACCAAAGAAATCAGTTTGCTTGGCTATCGCAGGCAAGGTGGCGGCAATAAATACAGGCTTGAAATAATTAACAACATTCCTCCCGTACTTGGCGATGTGGTTGGCGGTTGTGGTTACAACCAGCTTGGATTTACCAAAACATCAGACACATGGACAATTCTCCCCACCCCGGCCACAACCACATCGGTTGCTAATCAGGCCTCAACCACAGTCGATTATCGTGTTGATCCTACCATACTGGATTGTAACCGCGATCCTTCAAACTGTGTGGGACAGGTAGCCAATGCCGGACCTGATATCATCTGCCCGCCTGCCCAGATCGGTACACCCGCAATTGCAGGTTGTACTTACTCCTGGTCAGGAACAGGCACACTCTCCGCCTACAATATTGCCCAGCCTGTTGCCTCCACTTCGGGTGGCACATTCCTGCTCACAATGGTTAACGCCTGCGGCGAAGTTTCCTTTGATGTGGTTGTCGTTTTCTCAAACATTGCTGCTTGCCGTCAGGCAAATCCGAATGCAGCAAATGCCGCTCAAATTACTTTTTATCCGAACCCCGCTTCAGAGACAGTTACGCTTGAATGGGCCGTTCCGGCCGAAACAGTTGCAGAAGTGAGAGTGATGGATGTAACCGGCAGGCAGGTAATTGCACAAAATGTGGCAGCCTCCAATACCAGTCTCAATGTATCTGCACTTCCGCAAGGTTTATACGTTTGCCAGTTTGTACTGAACGGCGAAGTGGTGAAAACCGAACGACTTGTGGTTAATCATTAAACCAAATAAAACTCAAAATAACAGGGCCGTTTCACAGAAATGGCTCTGTTATTTTTATTCAGGTTAATTGGTGATGGATATTGTTTATTGAGAAAAAGGTTGATTTTTTGAGATTTTTTCAAATTAGTTTTTCTCAGGGGCGGTTTAGCCCTTTTTTGATTTTTAAGGAGGTATTTTCTCCGGAAGAAGCGATTTTACAGCTTATATTGTCCCGGCAAAATTCAGGGAAATGAATAGAAAACCATCGGGTAAGCATAAAGAAAATTGCACCATAAAAACAATTTCTGCACAGCTTCTGAGTTTCTGAAAACTTCCTGTAGCTTGCATTTGTAGCCTAACCACTCGATATTCGGTAAATGAAAAAAATAAACCTCACCGAAAAACTCACCCAATTCACCGACCACTGGAACCCGCGTGTAATAGCATCGCTCAACGGCCAGCAGGTACGCCTGGTAAAATTCAAAGGCGAGTTTGTATGGCATTCGCACACACACGAAGACGAACTTTTTTACGTGCTGAAGGGAAGTTTTACCATGCAGTTCCGCGACAGAAACGTGCAGCTACACGAGGGCGAAATGATTGTGGTGCCGCGTGGTGTGGAGCATTGCCCTATGGCGGAGGAAGAGGTATCGGTAATGCTGTTTGAACCGGCCGAAACCGTAAATACAGGCCACACAGCCAGCAACAAAACCCGCTCCACCCTCGAAGAAATCTGATGGCATTTATGAAACGCTGCATTTTACTTTTACTCTTTTTGCAGGCATTTGCACTTCACGCCCAAACCGATTCGCTGCCGTGGAGCCGCAACGTAAACCTGCGCGAAGGCATTTTCCTCAGTTTCCAAGCATTCCGCACCAACAGGCCCATTCCGATTGCACAACTCATTACCACTGCCGACAGGGAAGCCCCCGATTTCATGGCTAAAACCACCGCCGCCCGCACCATTACCTGGCGCGACAGTGCAGGCGTGCAGCACGATACAGTTTCGGACGCGCTGTGGGGCTATTGCTACAACCGGCATGTATACATACGTGTGCAAAACGCCTACACGCGGATCATGGTGGTGGGCACACTCAGCCATTTTTCCACCACCGAAACCAATTACCTCTACACCGGCGGCCCCGGCCCCGGCGGCAATGCACCCGTGCGGCAGCAAATGCAATACGTGCTCGATACCTACACCGGAAGCATAGCGGCATTTACTCCGCAGTTTATGCTGGCCTTCCTCGAACAGCACGATAAGTCGCTGGCCGCCGAGTTTAAACACCTCAGCAAGCGCAAACGCAATCAGCAACTCTTCATTTTCCTGCGACGCTTTAATACGGCCCATCCGCTGAAGTTTGAATAAGCTGAGTAAATTTGAAAACACCTTCACGCCATGCGCATTACACTTTTGCTGTTTGCATTTGCCTGCTTCCTCACGTTTTCGCTGCCCGCGCAAAATGCCGATATCAATTTGCTGCGCCGCATACACGTAAACCGAAACGTGCGGTTCGATGGTTTTATGAAAGGCATGTCAAACTCAATGGCTCCGGCCTGTGTGGTGGTGCCCGGCGGTTTACTGGTACATTCGCTCATGAAATGCGACAGTGTGCGGCAAAAGCGGTTTTGGCTGGTGGGCAGCTCTATGGCGGTGTCCACTGTAATTACAGTTGGACTTAAATACGGCATTAACCGCAAACGTCCTTACGTAACTTACAACGACATCATTCCGCAGCAGCACACCGGGCCTTATTCGTTTCCTTCGGGGCACACTTCTTCTGCTTTTGCGCTGGCCACATCAGTTACCATGGCCTTCCCGAAATGGTATGTGGCCGCACCCGCATTTGTGTGGGCAGGCGCAGTGGCCTACTCGCGTATGCACCTCGGTGTGCATTATCCGGGCGATGTAATTGCAGGCGCGCTCATTGGCGCAGGCTCGGTATGGCTGTGCTGGCAGTTGAACCAATGGATACTAAAAAACGGAGCCGGACTGTTTCGCAAAAACTGCTGAGCAATTTTTATTTGCCGGTATGCGGCGAAACAGCAACTGATTTTTCCCGAAAAAACGGACGGCCCCTCAACGCCTGAATAAGTGTAAACACGGCCAGCACAAAATAAAGCCCGGCCACAAGCCACACCCAGCGGCTTTCGCGCAGCACATACCAGCCCAGCAAGGGCAAAACCTGCAAGGCATGCATTCCAATAAAATGCGC
Organism: Bacteroidia bacterium; assembly: GCA_025454955.1. Classification (GTDB taxonomy): domain Bacteria; phylum Bacteroidota; class Bacteroidia; order Palsa-965; family Palsa-965. Next base: position 48,529 of record JALONL010000033.1, read on the forward strand.
CACACGCGGGTCGCCAAACCTGCGGCTCCATCCCAGAAACGCAATGCCGTGGTTGCCATCGGCCCCGCCAATGGTGTGCGACAGCCGCGAACCCATTACAAAACCTTCGAGCGAAAAAATCACGAAAATGAAAATGCCTGCGCGTATGCTGTTCAGGTAAGCCGGCGGAAGATTTACCGGCTGCCTGAAAAATTCGAAGCCCGCGTATGCCGTGTAAACCGTTACTGCCGTGGCGGCAAAAGCCATGAGCATATAAAGCATCGAATATAACCCGCTGCTCTGGTTGTAGTGCGAAAGCTTCCCGCGCCCGGCCTGCAGGGCAATGTAAAACAACGCAAAACCCAGCAATACAATAATTGCCCAATTGAAAAAACGCACATTGAATTGCGGCAGATAATGAATAAGCCAGGCCATTGTCCAGCTGTAAGCCGCTATGGAAAGCGCAAACTTTACAGGCTTGTACCACGCATTCACGCCCGCCACCAGCAAACCCGAACGAAAAGAAAGTACAATGAAAACAATACCGGCAAGAAAACAGGCTGCACCAAACCAAAACAAAGGTTCGTTGCGCGATTTTAGTTCGTGGATAAAATACATACCCTGAAAACAAGATTCAGGTACGAATGTTTGCCCCCGCGCAATTTCTTACCTTTTGTGAAGCCGCACCAGAAATGCGCCGGTAATTGCCCCCACGCTAAGCCCGGCCAGAATGCCGCCGCAAACTCCGTAAAATATTACTTCCAGCAGCGGTGTATGCTCTTCGGGCAAACCGGCAAAGAAATAAATCCAGCCAATACCTGCGCCCCAGCCAAGGGCATTGGCCAATATCCACTGTTTGGAATGATGCACATAATGCCGCAATTCGAACCACTGAAACAAACCAAACAACGCACCCAGAAACAACCCCACACCCACACTCAGCGCCGCAAACAACGTACCCGGAATGGGTGGAGCAGCCGCCTCGCCCGCTGATGGCGCAGTGGATTGATCCATAAAAAACAACGAAGGCATCATGCCCAGCATCCAGCCCAATACGGCAATGAGCATGGTATATTGCATCCAGTTGCTGCGCGGCAGTTCGGGAAGTTTATGCCTGAGTATGCGCCATTGCATATAACCGAGAATGGCCCCTTCAATCAATCCCGCACACATCATACACAGCAGCACCAGCAATTTGGAGCCGGTGGTTTGTGGTTCGCCAACCAGTTTAAACACCAGTATGGCTATTACACCTGCTGCACCAATGCCTATAAGTTCGCCCAACGCACAGTTTATGGTCCAGCTTAACCAAAAACTGTTTTTATTATCGGCAGGTGACGACATTCTTTGCTAATTGTGGTTATTGTTGATTCAAATATATTGAATTAGGTAATTGTATGGTTTGATGAATGTATGAAATATTAAACCTGGTTTAAGGGTTTCTCCGATACCAGCATTGTTTTATAGCCTGATTATTTTCCTGTTCATTCATGTGCACAGCTGTCCAAAATAAATTTTCAGAATAACCTTACCTGAGCCAAATCAGCCTTTTCGGGGGGTCTGAAGAAGGGATCATCCAACCAACCCCACAGA
>JALONL010000016.1 GCA_025454955.1 Bacteroidia bacterium
TTACCATGAGGATGGGGGTTGTTTTGTAGCAAAAACAATGTACCGGTTTTCGGTACACCATCCTCTCTTTTTTATTTAGCTATTTTGGACAGATGTGATTCATGTGTATCAAAAAGATATATCATTTGTAAAAATAATTAAATCCCGATAATGAGTTTACTCCACTCAACACCGGAATATCACCCACATTTTCTAAAAGTAAATACCTCCAAACAGTTTAAACATGAAGATTACCAGGGTTGAATCAGTCTGATACCATTAATCACCTGAACTCTCCGACATTCCTGTAAATACAAAAAAATCGTCTCTCAATTATTGGAGATGAAAGTTTTGATGCTCCTCATAGATGATTTACATTAGCCACATATTCGCGTGAATAAATAGCTAACCAATTCCCCCCCAAACCCAAAATCCATGAATCCAAAACTACGTGTTCAACTAGTAACCGCGGCTACATTGCTTTTCGGCGGATCGCTCTGGTCGCAGTGCTTGTCTATTTCCTGTCCGGGAAATATTACCGTATCGGCTCCCTCCAATGCCTGCGTGGCGCAGGTTAACTTTGCCACACCGGTAGGCGTAAATAACTGTACTACTTCAGGCACACAAACCTTTAACATGACCGGCTCGCTGCAAACGTTTACCGTACCGGCCGGTGTGACTTCGCTTTCCATCGATTGCCGGGGCGCTCAGGGCGGTTCGGTAACCACTGCCTGTGCAGCCACAGGAGGTTTGGGTGCGCGTATGACCGGCACTTTTGCGGTAACACCCGGCGAAGTGCTTACCATTCTGGTAGGCGAGCAGGGCTTAACCAATGGCTCTGATGCCGGCGGCGGTGGCGGATCTTTTGTGGTGCGTACCGGCAATATTCCGCTGGTAGTGGCCGGTGGCGGTGGCGGTGCCACCAATAATATTAATGCCTGCGGAAGCAACCGTAACGGGCTGGATGCCACCATCACCACTTCGGGAACAGCCAGCGGAAACGGAATTGTGGCCGGAGGAACTGCCGGTAATGGCGGCGGCGCAAGTAACGGTTCGGGCGGCGGCGGCGGTGGTTTTTTAACCGACGGTGTGGCCGGTACCGGACTTCCCGGCAACAACGGTAAATCTTATTTAAACGGCGGTGCCGGTGGTAATGGCAACAACAACGACCGCGGCGGCTATGGCGGCGGCGGCGCAGGCTGGTTTACCGGCGGAAACGGCGGCGGCGGTGGCGGCTATTCGGGCGGAGCAACCAGTGGCAGCCAGCCTTTCACCGGCGGCGGCGGCGGTGGTTCTTACAGCATCGGCACAAGTCAGATGAACTCGGCCGGATTTCAAACCGGACACGGACAGGTAATTATCAGCTACAGCGTTCCGGGACCGGCCACCACCACTCAAATTGCCGGTTTACCCAGCGGTTCTTCATTTCCGCTTGGCATCACCACACAAACATTTGTAGTAAGCGATGGCAGCGGCGATTTAGATACCTGCTCGTTTACCGTTACCGTAAACGATGTGACTGCACCTGTTATCACCTGCCCCAATAGCATTACAGTAAACAACGATTCCGGCATCTGCGGTGCGTTGGTGAATTATTCCAACCCTGTGGTGGTGGAGCTTTGCGGAACACCATTGCCCATACTCACCAGCGGACTGCCCAGTGGCTCTGTTTTTCCGGTTGGTACCACCACTGTGACGTATGTAGTAGCCGATGCAGCAGGCAATAACAGCAACTGCTCATTCCAGGTTACTGTAAACGATGTGGAAGCACCCGTATTTACCTGCTTATCCAACATGACCATGAATGTAGATTCGGGCTTATGCACTGCCGTGGTTAATTTCAACACACCCACGGTTACGGATAACTGCTCATCGCCCACAGCCACACAGATTGCAGGTTTGCCGGGCGGCTCGGCTTTCCCGCTGGGCGTAACCACAGTAACTTACACCGCCACCGATGCAGCCGGAAACAGCGATACCTGTTCGTTTACCGTTACCGTGGTGGATAATGTGGCTCCTGTAATTAACTGTCCGCAGAATATTACCGTAAACAACATTCCCGGCACCTGCAATGCAGTGGTAAACTACAATACGCCCACTGCCACCGACATTTGTTCCAATGCCACAGTAGCACTCACCGCAGGTTTACCCAGCGGCTCAAGTTTCCCGGTAGGAACCACTGTTGTTAATTACACCGCCACCGACGGGTCAAACAACACCTCAAACTGCTCGTTTAATGTAACCGTAGTAGCCGCCGACAACAGCACACAAACCGTGTCAATATGCAACGGCGAGAACTACTCCATTGGCAGCAGCACCTACACCACCAGCGGCACTTACGTGGACACCCTCCAAAACAGCGGCGGCTGCGATTCTGTGGTAACCACACAACTTAGCGTAGCTCCCGCCATTAATGTAAACGTAAACGTAACCGGTGCCACAGCCACTGCCGCCGCTTCGGGCGCAACCTACCAGTGGATCGACTGCGGCAACAACAATACGCCCGTGGCCGGTGCCACCTCGCAAACATTTACCGCCACCCAGGGCAGCAACTACGCGGTAATTGTAACCATAGGTAACTGCTCCGATACTTCGGCCTGTGTGTTGGTGTCGGGTTTGGGCAACGAGGTACAGCCTGTGTTGTTCAGCTTCTATCCCAATCCTACCAGCGGTATCATTCAGCTTGAGTTTACCACGCACCAGAATGAAGTGCGTGTAATACTCACCGATGTGAGCGGTAAACTTATTTCCGAGCAACAGGAAGTGAATGTGTCGCGCACTGCGGTTGACATGGCTGCACTGCCTGCCGGTATGTATTTTATCCGCGTAGCTACCGCAAACGGGGTACAGACCTTACCGGTGATGAAAAACGATTGATAAATATTCCTGAATAATTTTTTCGCGAAGCCGGGAATTTTCCCGGCTTCGTGTTTTTTACCGGAAGATGTTTTTTGAGGAAATACCTGTTTCATATCTTTTATTTCTGTTGGGGAATGAAGGAAAATTTTTCTTATTTAAACAGAATCTGATTAAGGCCGGGGTTCGAACCTTCTGTTGTACCTGTTTCCCCGAAACCCTTGTAAATACAATAAATTCAACCCTCAAAAATCGTATTCTGCACCAACCAATAATTTACCGATATTTGCATCCTCTAAACCAGATTATACAACCATGTCGGAAGGCAGACAAATTATTTTTTCGATGGTAGGTGTGAGCAAAATTCACCCACCTCAGAAACAGGTTCTCAAAGACATTTACCTCTCGTTTTATTACGGCGCCAAAATTGGCATCATTGGTCTTAACGGATCGGGTAAATCATCGCTGCTGCGCATTATTGCCGGAGTGGATAAGGATTACCTCGGCGATGTGCATTACTCGCCCGGTTACAGCATAGGTTTTCTCGAACAGGAGCCACAGCTCGACGAGACGAAAACCGTGATGGACATTGTAAAACAGGGCGTGAAGGAAATTACCGATGTGCTCAACGAGTACGAAGAGGTAAACAACAAATTTGCCGAGCCCATGAGCGACGAGGAGATGAACAAACTCATCGAACGTCAGGCCCGCCTTTCCGACCGCATCGAGCAGCTTGATGCCTGGAACATAGAAAGCAAGCTCGAACGCGCCATGAGTGCGCTCAACTGCCCCGAAGGCGATACACCCATAAACGTATGCTCGGGTGGTGAACGCCGCCGCGTGGCCCTGTGCCGCCTGCTGCTCCAGCAACCCGACATTCTCCTGCTCGACGAGCCTACCAACCATTTGGATGCCGAATCGGTACTGTGGCTGGAGCAGTTCCTGCAAAACTACCACGGCACCGTAATTGCCGTAACCCACGACCGCTACTTCCTCGACAATGTGGCCGGCTGGATTCTCGAACTCGACCGCGGCGAAGGCATTCCGTGGAAAGGCAATTACTCAAGCTGGCTCGACCAGAAATCGCAGCGGCTGGCGCAGGAAGAAAAAACCGAAAGCAAGCGCCGCAAAACCCTCGAACGCGAGCTGGAGTGGGTGAGGCAGGGAGCCAAAGGCCGCCAGGCCAAATCGAAAGCGCGTATTGCCAACTACGAAAAGATGCTTAGCGAAGATGTGCGCGCTAAGGAAGACAAGCTCGAACTCTTCATCCCCAACGGCCCGCGCCTGGGCAACGAAGTAATTGAAGCCATTGGCGTAAGCAAAGCCTTTGGCGATAAAGTACTTTACGAAAACCTCAACTTCAAACTGCCGCCAGCGGGCATTGTGGGCATTATTGGCCCCAACGGTGCGGGTAAAACCACGCTGTTCCGCCTCATTATGGGCGAAATACAGCCCGATGCCGGCGAGTTTAAAGTAGGCCCCACGGTAAAAGTGGCTTACGTAGATCAGGCCCACGCCGAAATCAATCCCGAGCACACCGTGTTTGAGGCCATTACCGGCGGCACCGAATACGTGGAACTCGAAGGTCACAAGCTCAACTCGCGTGCGTTTGTGTCGAAGTTCAACTTCAGCGGCCAGGATCAGGGCAAAAAGGTAAAAGTGCTTTCGGGCGGCGAGCGAAACCGCTTGCACCTGGCACTTACGCTGCGTTCGGGAGCCAACGTGCTGTTGCTCGACGAGCCTACCAACGATATCGACGTAAACACCATGCGTGCGCTGGAAGAAGCACTCGAAAACTTTGCCGGTTGCGCCGTAATCATCTCACACGACCGCTGGTTCCTCGACCGCGTATGCACGCACATCCTCGCATTTGAAGGCGATGCCAGCGTATATTTCTTCGAAGGCTCGTTCTCCGAATACGAAGAAAACCGCCGCAAACGCCTCGGCGATTCGGCAGAGCCCAAGCGGTTTAAGTATAAAAAACTGGCCGTGTAAAAACGTCCTGCATATTCCCGGCCCGCGTAGTGCCGGGAATTTTTTTATCACAAACCTGTTTTTTAACAGCACTAACTATTACGGTAATTTTTCAAATTTGCTCCGTGCAATAAACACATATACTGCCATGAAAAAACTCTTCTTCCCCCTTGTTGCCTCCGCATTCCTGTTTACCGCCATGGTTCCGGCCGAAGTGTGCGAGAGCGACCTTTTTGTAAAAGGCGTAAGCATTACCACTTCCACCTTCGATGAAAAAGGCAAGCTCGTTTCAACCGGAACCAGTACCATTAAAGAGGTAGAAAAAACTGCAGTTTCAGTTTTTGCGGATATGCATGTTTCTACCGTTGACGCCAAAAGCCGCGAAATGGGCTCGGCCGATGTGAAAATGCGCTGCGAAAACGGCAAGTTTTACATGGACATGAAAAACTTTGCATCAAGCAATAACACCCGCATGGGTGCCGATTTTTCGTTTGATTTTGAAGGTATTGATATTGAATACCCCTCTGTTATGAGTGTAGGTATGAACTTGCGTGATGCACATGTGATAATGACCACAAAAAACAACGGCTCCCAGTTTTCAACCACCACCATCAAAATGTACAACCGTAAAGTGGTAGCCCGCGAAAATAAAACCACACCCGCGGGCACGTTCGACTGCTGGAAAATTGAATACGATATTGATTTTGAAATGGTAATGGCAATGGGTAAACTGCCCATCAAACCGCGCCACAGCATAGAATGGTTTACACCCAAAATTGGTGCAGTGTACACCGAAAGCTACAAAGAAGGCAAACTCGAAAGCCACTCCGAAACAACCAAAATTGTGAAGCCCTGATTTTCCCCTCAGACTCACAATTTAAACACGCCGCTACGACCCTGTGCGGCGTGTTTTGTATTTTTAGGGTATGAAAAATGTGTGGAAGGGATTGACCATATTTTTGCTGTGTACCGCTTTTTCGCGGCCTGCACAATTAATTCCCTTGCCGGTAAAACAGGGGGCAATGCTTACCTATCTTCGTTTGGACGCACAGGGCCGGGCTACGGGATATGTGAACATGAATATTATTTCAACTCAGCCGGTAAAAGGAAAATTTATAAGCCGTTCGGAAACGCAATACCTTACGCGAAAGCGTGTGCTTATTGGATCCCTGCCCGAATTCTATGCCTGTGATTCGATGTTTTATTATGTAACAGCCCGGCAATGGATTGTAGATGTAAAGCACACTGCAAACGACGAACGGGTGGCCGAATCGCCTTCTTCGTGGCTCAGCTATCCGCTTAATCCTGCCGTGGGCGATACCCTGGCCCCGGCATTATTTATCGACACCAAACCCGGGCCCGACGGCCCCAGCACTACGAATTACCGCATCGTAAACCGCAAAGTGGCTTCGACTGATTCGGTATTGCTTCCGCAAATAGGCAAACTGGATGCCTGGAAAATCACTGCCGATATTATGGCTTCGCGCCCCGGATTGGGCGAGGGCAGGGCTTACCGCTATGCCACGGTAGAGGAGTGGTTTGTGCCGCGGCTGGGGGTGGTGCAGCATATCAGGAAGAATGAAACGGGCTTGTATTATAAGTTGCAGTTGCGGGGGTATAAAATGCCTTGAAATTGGGGAGTTTGTGGTTATATTTGTGAGCTATGGCACCCAATTATCATATTTCTTTTTTTTCGGTCAAAAATTTCAAAGGATTTGATTTCTTTGAAATGAATGAACTTGGCCAGTTCAATCTGATATCAGGAGATAATAATGTTGGGAAAACAAGCCTGCTGGAGTCTTTACTTTTAGATAATGATCTGATTCAAACACTTCACAATCTAAATTCTATATATTGGATAAAACACAATTTAAGTTCAGAAGAGTCCAGAAAAAGAAACTATTTAGACTACTTTATTAATAATAAAAGTGGAAATAAAAGTATTCATTACTCTTTCGCTCCTGGAATCGAATTTCGCATAGATAAAGGAGACGTGAGACTGCAATCTTCTGAAGTAGTTGAAAAGTTTCATACAAAGTACAGTAGCCTTAATAAGATAGGTGAAATAGCCATGTTATTTGTAAATAATAAGCTACAGGACGTTTCACCAATAGAGTACCTCACCGAAAGCCACTTAATTAGCGGCACTATTCTCCCCAATAACATAGGCTTTACTTCTCGAATGGTCAAAAGCTATTCGTTTTTAATCAATCAGGATTTCACAAACAAATCAAAACTCATAGAATCACTAAAACTCTTTATTCCAGATATACAAGATATCTGGATGCTAGAAAATCAATTTGGAGAAAATACGATTGAAATTCAACAACATAATAGCAATCAGTTACTCCCGTTGACATCCTTTGGTGATGGAGCTTTAAAAATGTTTCGCCTTATTTTGCGAATCATGACTACTTCAAATCAGCGATTAATGATCGACGAGATTGATGCGGGTGTGTTTTATCTTAAAATGAAGGAATATATCAAAGTGATTTTGTTAACTGCTAAACAATATAATGTTCAATTATTCTTTACTACTCACAGTAAAGAGTTTATTGACAATTATTATCTGGCAATAAGTGATTTAGGGGTTTCAGTACAATCTTTATCCCGATTTATTCGCCTTGAAAAGCAACAATCAGGCAGAGTAGTAGCACGCAATTATTCTTACCAACAGTTCAGTAATGCAATTGAACTTGGTAATGAAGTTAGATACTGAGTAGATTATGGAGCAAGTAAAAATTTTTGTTGAGGGAGAAACTGATAAAAAATTTATCTCTGACTATCTCAATTATCTTAATATTTCATTTATCGGTGATCAAATCAATATAATTAACGGAAAAAGTGAAAGCCACATTCGGTTGCAGTCCAGTGCATTTAATCTGAACGCACTTAATTTGTTTGTTCTTGATTTGGACAACGATTTACTTGAAGAAAGGGAAAAGGAAATTCGAGCTATTCTATCTGATTATTCTGTGAGTGCTGAATTGTTTTTTTATCCCAATAATAGTAACAGCGGCACCTTCGAAGATCTCCTTAAATCAATGGCATGGCCTCAATATGCAGATTTTTTTCAATGTTATAGTCAATTGAATAATTGTATAACGCAGGTACACTCTGATTTTGAGACGTTAGATAAAAAAGATGAAGTATATGCTTATCTGAGTGCCTTGCTGACCAAAGAAGAACGCTATCAGCGAGCCGATTTTCTGCATTTCACCCGCAAACCCACTTCTAATAAACCGCACACGCCAAGCTATATGCAAACCCGGTTCTGGAACATTGAATCGCCAGCCATACAACCGCTCAAACAATTCCTTCTCACACATCTCTCCGCCTAAAATGGCCGCTCAAAAACCTTCCATTCCAAAAGGCACGCGCGATTTCACCCCACAGGAAATGGTGCGCCGCAATTACATTTTCGATACCATCCGCGCGGTGTTTCGCCGATACGGCTATCTGCCCATAGAAACACCGGCTATGGAAACCATAGAAACCCTCACCGGTAAATATGGCGACGAAGGCGATCAGTTGCTGTTTAAAATACTCAATTCGCGTCCGCACGAAGCCAGGGATGAAAACCAAAAAGTGAAGATGCGCGAAGCGTTTGAGCGCACTCTCGAACAAAACACCAATACGCCGGTACTTACCGAAAAGGCCCTGCGCTACGACTTAACCGTGCCCTTTGCCCGTTTCGTGGTACAGCACCAGCACGAAATTACATTTCCCTTTCGCCGCTACCAGATACAGCCCGTGTGGCGCGCCGATCGTCCGCAGAAAGGCCGCTACCGCGAGTTTTACCAGTGCGATGCCGATGTTATTGGCAGCAACTCGCTGCTGAACGAGGTGGAATTGGTGCAAATGATAGACGATGCGTTTACCACCTTCGATGTGCCGGTGACGGTGAAAATTAACAACCGCAAAATACTCAGCGGCATTGCCGAGGTGATTGGCGAGAAGGAACGCATTGTAACCATCACCGTGGCCATCGACAAACTCGATAAAATTGGCATCGAGGGTGTAAACAAAGAGTTGGGCGAAAACGGCGTTTCTGCATCGGCCATCGAAAAACTGCAGCCGCTCATTGCCTTTACCGGCGATTATGCGGCCAAGCGCGAGTTGCTGCGTAATATGCTGGCCGGGTCGGAAGTGGGGCAGAAGGGCATTGAAGAAGTTGATTTCATCTTTGCCAAAGTGGCCGAAGCCGGTTTGCAGTCGGCCACAGTAGAGCTTGATATTACGCTGGCCCGAGGACTGAACTATTACACCGGCGCAATCTTCGAAGTGAAAGCCAATGTGGGTTCGCTCAGCAGCAGCATTTGCGGGGGCGGCCGTTACGACGATCTTACCGGCATTTTCGGGTTGAAAGACATGTCGGGCGTGGGCATTTCGTTTGGTGCCGATCGTATTTACGATGTGCTGAACGAACTGAACCGCTATCCGGCCGATGTGACCATGAGCACACAGTTGCTGTTCATCAATTTTGGCGACGAAGATGGCAACGAAGCATTCCGCACACTGCACAAAGTACGTCGCGCTGGCATTGCCGCCGAGATTTATCCCGATGCCGCCAAAATACAGAAGCAGTTCAAGTATGCCGATGCACGGCAGATTCCGTTTGTAGCCGTAATTGGCGAAAGCGAACGTACTGCGGGCAAAGTCATGCTCAAAAACATGCAAAGCGGCGAACAGGAGCTTGTGGCTTTGGATGAGTTGATAAATCGCCTCACATAATTCGTACGCTGGTGGCTTCGACAGGCTCAGCCACCGGGTATTGAGTCTGTCGAAGTCACCGGTTGTTGAGTTTGTACCCCCCGGAGGCTGAGCTTGTCGAAGCCCCGGGCAAGTAAAATGCAATAAGCAAGAATTAAATCCACATGGCGCACACCTGGCACATACATCCACAAACACCTCTACAGCTTGCACAGCTTACCCACGCCCTTCAGCCTGGTTCACGCATCGAACTTACACCTGAAGCGCAGGCGGCCATCAACACTTGCCGCGCCTGGCTCGATGGGTTAAATACCGAAGGTGCTGCGCCGGTGTATGGCATAAACACCGGCTTTGGTGCTTTATACAACATTACCATTGCGCCCGATCAGCTTGGGCAGTTGCAGCAAAATCTGGTAATGTCTCACGCCTGCGGCACCGGCGATGAAGTGCCTGCCGAAATTGTGCGCCTCATGCTGCTGCTAAAAGTGCAGGCACTGGCGCGTGGCAACTCGGGTGTACAGCTCATTACCGTGCAGCGTCTGGCCGATTTCTTTAACCACGATATACTGCCTGTGGTTTATGAACAGGGTTCGCTCGGTGCTTCGGGCGATCTGGCTCCGCTGGCTCACCTTTCGCTGCCGCTGCTGGGCATGGGCGATGTGCGTGTGAACGGCGTAAAACGCGCCGCCGCCGATGTGCTTAAAGAAAAAGGCTGGCAGCCTGTGGCGCTTCAGTCGAAAGAAGGACTGGCGCTGCTCAACGGCACACAGTTTATGAATGCCTACGGCGTTTGGTGCCTGCTTATGTCGCAGCAAATTGCCGATGCGGCTGATGTGATCGGCACGCTTTCGCTCGAAGCGTTCGACGGAAGGCCGGAGCCGTTTTTTGCACAGTTGCACAGCATACGTCCGCACGCCGGACAAATGCACACTGCTGCCCGCATCCGCCGCCTGCTCGAAGGAAGCGAGCTTATTGTGCGCGAGAAAAAGCATGTGCAGGATCCGTATGCATTCCGCTGTATGCCCCAGGTACACGGAGCCTCGCGCGATGCCATCGGGTATTGCGAAAATGTGTTTAGCACCGAGGCCAATTCGGTGACTGACAATCCCACCATTTTCGCCGATGAAAATCTGGTGCTTTCGGGCGGCAATTTTCATGGTCAGCCTTTGGCGCTGGCGCTCGATTTTCTGGCCATTGCGCTGGCCGAGATTGGTTCTATTTCCGAGCGGCGCACGTATCAGCTTATTCATGGCCTGCGGGGTTTGCCCATGTTTCTCATTGCCAAACCCGGATTGGATTCGGGCATGATGATTCCTCAATACACCGCCGCCGGCATTGCCAGCCAGAACAAGCAGCTTTGCACACCGGCTTCGGTCGATTCCATTCCGTCCTCGGCCGGACAGGAAGACCACGTAAGCATGGGAGCCAATGCCGCCACCAAATGCCGCAAAGTGGTGCTCAATGTGCAGCGCATACTCGCCATCGAACTCATGAATGCCGCACAGGCTATGGAGTTCCGCCGCCCCGCCAAAACATCGCTCACACTCGAAAGCCTGCTGACCGATTACCGCGCCGTGGTGCCCGCGCTCGAAAACGACCGCCTGCTGGCTATTGATATCGAAAAAAGCATACAGTTTTTTGCAGCCCGAAATTTCGGTGTATGAAAAAGTTAACCACGCTTATCACCTGCCTTCTGCTTGGCATGCAACTTCTGCTGGCCTGCAAATGCGAAGGCTTTAAACCGCTGAGCAAAGAAAACCTCAGTGCATACGAATTTATTTTCAGCGGCCGTGTGGTGGCCGTATCGGCCTGCAACGAAGGCGAACAGGCCATCGTACGCTTTGCCATCGACACCTTATATCGCGGAAAAGCCTTTGCCGAAACCGATGTGCGTTTCGATTGCAGCAGCAGTTGTGCCATGAGTTTCGCCCCCGGCGAACGCTGGACCATTTACGCCACCTACCAGAAATACGGCGTGGGCGAAGTAAGCCTGTGCAGCCCCAGCCGAAAACTCATAACCGCCGGCACTCCCGATTTTTACACCGATATGCACAACGGCGGCACATACCACACCGAAGCCGCCTGGCTGGCACAAAACCTCGGCATCATTCCGCTTAACTCCGATTCCGACAAGAAGACAAATACCCGCGAACTTATCAAGCCTAAAGGGTTTGATGTATTGTGGCTTTATCTGGGCGGGGCTGCGGGTGTTATTGCCTTGTTTTTTGTGTTGAAACGGTTTTTGAAGTAGGCACTATTGGCCAGGTTGCCAATCTTATTATTTTAAAATTTTCCTAAACGGATTAACTAATTATCAGGTATTACCCTAATCCCAATTTAATCCCTTTTCCTGCACAAAGGTTCATTCTTTGCTGTTATTTTGATGTATTCACTAACACAAAGAAAGTATGAACATGTTCAGATTTTTACTTGCAGCTATCAGTTGGGGATTGATTTTAACCTTCAGTTCATGCGGGAAATACGAAGAAGGTCCCGGACTCTCGCTCATCCCTAAAGAAACCCGTTTGGAAGAGCTCTGGAAATTGGAAAGGTACTCGCGCGACGGAGTGAATAAAATGGACAGTGCATTTCATTATCTCGGCTACAATTATCAGCTTCGTTTCAGCGATATAAACGACGGCGATTATATTGAATATGCGCAGGAATGTGCAGGTTGCTCCGATCAGTTAAGCTGGACAGGCAAGTGGCGGTTTGAAAACGACAAGGAAGAAGTTCTGCTCCAACCCAATGGCCGCGAGTATGGCGACAGGCGCTATAAAATTTTACGCCTCACCCAAAACGATCTTTATCTTGAACATACCAATAACAATGGCGTTAAGGAACGACTTGAATTTTCAAATGTGCTGGAACAGTCGGAAATAGATCATGAAGAGGAGAAAGATGATAAGGATAAGAATAAATGGGAATAACAGCGTCTAAATTTGGTTAGGGTAGGAAAGAGGATGTGGAAAAACGCCCGGCTGTAATGGCCGGGCGTTTTGCTTTTTTGTGTCAGTATCCGTAACCCAGCATACGTGCTGTGGGCCCAAGCAGCCAGCGTATGGTTTTTTGCGCTCCCGGCGGGGCATCGGCAACCCAGGTATCAAAACTGTTGCCTTGTGCGGCAATTTGTAAAAGCACTTTGCCTGATTTCGGATTGCCGGCTTTGTCCATAACGGGATAAAGGCAGGCCAGTCCGGCGGCAAAGCCTTCGGGCATGGTGGCGTGCAGCAGCGTGGTATCATGCAGCACCACGGTAGCATTGGTTTCGTTGTAAATGCGGTGCGGTGTACCGGCGGGCACAGTAACAATGCTGCCGGGGCCGAATGTTTTTTTGCTTCCGGCAAGCTGCATGCTCAGTGTGCCTTCTTTTACCACAAACGTTTCATCGAACGTGAAGTGAATGTGTTCGGGCGGGCCGGGGGCGTGTGGTTTCAGTGCGATGTGTATAAACAGCATACCGTTGTTTTCCTGCAACACGGTTTGTGAAATGCCTTCCTGCGCGCTTTCAATTACGCTGCCCGGCTTTAATGCAGCAATGGCCTGCGACGGATCGGGCGGAAAAATATGATTCATGAGAATGCCTACAAGGCCAAACCAGAATACGAGCAGAAGGAGAAAGCCAAGCATGATGCGTTTGAGTTTTTTCATTGACTTGATTTTTCGGCAAACCTACATGCAGCCGTTGCAGCAAACTTGTAAAAACTGAACATGCCGCCGGGAATCAGTGCAGATAAATGACACGCCCGGCCACTACGCCGCCCATTTTGCGGAAAGCCGCAGGTGTAAAGCCCGTCATGGCTTTAAACTCGTGGTTGAAATGTGCCTGATCGAAATAGCCTGCGTCCACGGCAAGGGCGGTGAGATTGTCGCTGTGCTGTGAGGGAAGGGAAAGTACCTGCACGGCATCATTAAGCCGGAAAATGCGTTGCAGGGTTTTAAGGTTTACGCCTGTATCGCGGCGCAGCAGGCGGTTGAGGTGCTGCTGGCTGTAGCCGGTACGCGCAGTTATTTCGGCCGCAGTTTCGTGGCGGTAGCGGCGTATGAACTGCACCAGCGGCTGCGACAACGGCGCTGAATGGAGTTGATTTTGCAGCCACTGCAGCACAAGGAGTATGCGCTGCGCGGGATGTGTACACGCAGCCAGCTGTTCCCAAAGCAGATGCAGGTGAGCCGGTAAATCGGTTTGTGTTATGGCTATGTTGCTCACCGCTTCGGCCGTACAGCCCAGCAACTGTCCAATGGCATAAGGATAAAAAATAATGCCCAACTGCTCGTGCTGCATACCCGGCTGGTAAAACATGGAAGCCGCATGCGTAAACACCCCCGAAAGCATTACGCGGTTAAACAAAGTCGTTTCGCCGCTTCCGGCCGCTTCACTGCGTACCGCATCGCCAAAGTTGAACAGCAGCACACCGGCCCCGTCGGGAATAATACGCTCCTCACGAAACGCCGCCACACCCTCCGAAGCCCAGATCAGACTCACCGCATCAGCCACCACGCCCTGCGGCCGGTGCATCCAGAAACGGGAAGTGCCTGCGTTGATTTCGGTAATGGGAACGGGCAGTGTATTTTTCACGCGTGAAAATTACGTAAGAGTTGGGGCGGGAGAATTGTAAATTTTGAACTTCTGACGAAAGAGTGTTGATAGTAAATGATGTATTGTTGATTTTTTTGGTTTTAAAATATATTAATAATAAGTGCATGATGTGTAAAAATTATCCAGGTGAATAACGAACTGGAAAAACTTATTAAACAGGTTGAAGAACTTTTTCCGCAAGATAAGTATAAAGAAATTGTTGACTTGCTTAGTGATGATGTACTTGAAAAGTATCAAGATGCACGGCTATATGCCTGGCGTACAAGAGCGCATTTCCGTCAAAATGCTGATTCTGAATTAATAATGTATTTCGCTGAAAAGGCTATTGGGCTTGATGCAAATTATTTTATGGGATATATAGCCAGAGGTAATGCGCGGGGAGCGAAAAACGAGTATGAAAATGCTATTGCAGATTATACGAAAGCAATTGAATTGAAGCCAGATTATGCAGATACTTATTATGATAGAGGACACCTTAGAAATGAATTAGGTATTGAGTCAGATGAAGCTAAAACCGACTTCGAACGTTATTTAGAATTGATTTCGAATAGAAAAGATCACTTTTCTATTTGGACTAAAGACTTTATTCAGGAACCAGACGAAAAGATTAAAGATGTTGAACTCAATCATTTATTGGAAGTTTTGTAGCCGAGGATAAACATGATGATTTAAATCTTTGGCGTTTTTATGGAAAAGAAGAAAATACAGAGGCAAAAGGCTGCGCAATTACAATTTATTCTTTCCGGCAGCTTGCAGGATTGTGGTCAGCGGTTGATTTTTTCAGGTAATTAATTCTAATCCAGTGAAACAAAATGGACACAACGCCAAATATCCCGACCTCCCCAATCCATGCAACAATCCTTTGGGGATAATTTACTTGCCAATGGCTCTGTACATAGTCTCTATGAATTGATATAAAACAACCGATAATGCTTTCTGCCGGGACAATCAATGTGAGAGCGATACATATTCTGGTTAATTTATTTTTCCGAATTTTTTTGAACCACAGAATCTGGCTTGATAAGGAAAGAACCGGTTCAAGCCAGGCTGCATACCACAATGGCCCTGTTAATCTGTTCGTTATAGAATAAATATCATCTTGCGTCTCGGCATTTCTGTAGTTGAAATAAATAGTTACACTCCAAACAACAAGATATAGCAGGCCGGTAAAGGGAATCAGCACACACGCGGAACTGTCGAATTTTTCAATTTTGCTTTTTAATGTGTGAGGGAGAAATGGTTTACTCCACAGCATAGCTATTGTATAAATTCCAAACCCGGTAAGTACTGATTTTATAATTGGCTCAACCATGCTTTATTATCGGATAATTTAGTTTGATTTTGGCCGGGTTTTCTAATGACAATTTTAGAGCTTATCCATGTGGGTTATTGTTTTACTCATAAATCCGGCCCATTTCTAAAAGTTCGCCCAAGGTTTGCCAGTTTACCATAAATTCTTTGTCATCATCATCTGCGCCGTCAACAATACATCTTGCTCCACACTCTAAATTTGTGATGGGATCAAAATTATACCACCGATTTCCAGTTTCCGAATCCAAACCAAAATATCGCACATCATTATCCAGTTGTTTGCCTTTCATTTTGTGAAGTTCAGCAATTTGAAACTGTAAAACAGCAATAGTATAGTCAATTCCCGTTTTATCGGAAACTACAGATTTATTAATCATAGAATTGATTTCGGGATTAGTAAACTTTTTACTCATGATGTTCTCGTCTGGCGCCGTGTTAATACTTAACCATTCGGGATTAAAATCTTTGGGTTGGGCTATAAATGCGGTTTTCAAAAGTTTTAATAATAAGTCTGATGTTAGATTATGACTCTTCTCTTGTTCAACCAAATTAAGCAAGGCAAGAAGATAGGTTTCCAGGTCTCTGTTTTCAAACTCATCACCTAGTTTAACAATGTATTGGTAAAATTCGCTGTTCTTCATTTTCTGATCGGGCGTAGCTCTGTTAGAACGTAAATAGGTTTTATTTTGAAGTTACTTACGACTTTATTTTTTGTCTTGTTTTTTGAAGTGAAGTATAAAATCTGTTCAAACAAAAAGCGACCCCTGAAAGGCCGCTTTTCAATATCTCGTTAAAGAGGCAGTATTATTTCTTCTTTCCCTCTTTCTCCGACCCCACAAAATCATAGTGTCGTTTCACTTTACCTTTCTTCGATACTTCGGCCGAGCCTTCAATACCGTAGCCGTCTATGGTGCCTTTTACTTCTACCGTTTCGTCGAGTTTGTTGGTGGCGGTGCCTTCAAACTCCACATAAATTACTTCTTCGCCTTCGTCTTTATATACCGAGTCAACGGTAAGTTCAATGTTTATGGCATCGGCACCCATATCGCGGCCGATGAGTTTGGAGCGGAATTTTCCGTTTTTGATGCTCACCACATCGGCTTCGGGCTTGCCCGATTTGCCGCCTTTTTTGGCTTCGGTCATGGTTACTTTGTAGGCTTTACCTTCGATGGTTTCGGTATCGCCGGTGAGCGCCACAGAGCAGAAGAGGGTAAATACCCCGGCAATGGTAAAAAGGGAGAAATAACGTTTCATACGGCGTTAAAGATAATTGTTTGTGCGATTTATGGTGTAAAAACTATGCCAAAACTATGTGACGGCTTTTGCGCATTGTATCTTTATGGCATGAGTACCGCACCATTAGCCGAACGCCTTCGTCCCACCTCGCTCGACACGTACATCGGGCAGCGCCATCTGGTGGGCGAATCGGGGGTAATTCGCCGGGCCATTGAGGCCGGGGTGTTGCCCTCCATTATTTTCTGGGGGCCGCCCGGTGTGGGCAAAACCACGCTGGCCAATATTATTGCCAACCAGCTTAAACGTCCGTTTTATGCGCTAAGTGCCATCAATTCGGGCGTGAAAGATGTGCGCGAAGTTATTGACAAGGCCAAAAGCCAGTCGTTTTTTGGCACCAACCAGCCGGTTTTGTTTATCGACGAAATTCACCGTTTCAGCAAGGCGCAGCAGGATTCTTTGCTTGGCGCGGTGGAAAAGGGCACGGTTACACTTATTGGTGCCACTACCGAAAATCCTTCGTTTGAAGTGATTTCGGCTTTGCTTTCGCGTTGTCAGGTATACATACTGGAGTCGCTGGGCAAGGACGATCTGGTGCAACTTTTGCACGATGCGCTGGAGCGCGACGAACTGCTCAAACAAAAGCGGGTGGTAATTGAAGAGTACGAAGCCCTGCTGCGGCTTTCGGGCGGCGATGCACGCAAGCTGCTCAACGTGTTTGAACTGGTGATAAATGCCATTGGCGGCGACCCGGTGATTATTACCAACGACGATGTGCTGAAACACGTACAGCAAAACATGGCCCGGTACGACAAAACCGGCGAGCAGCATTACGACATTATTTCGGCCTTCATAAAATCCATACGCGGCAGCGACCCCAACGCCGGAGTGTATTGGCTGGCGCGTATGCTGGCGGGAGGCGAAGATCCGCTGTTTATAGCCCGCCGCCTGCTCATACTGGCATCGGAAGACGTGGGCAATGCCAATCCCAACGCCCTGCTGCTGGCCAACAACTGTTTTCAGGCCGTACACACCATTGGTATGCCCGAAGCCCGCATCATACTGGCGCAAACTGTTACCTATCTCGCCTCATCGCCCAAGAGCAATGCCTCGTACATGGCCATAAACGAAGCAATGGCCTTAGTGGCCGACACCGGCGACTTGCCCGTGCCGCTGCATCTGCGCAACGCCCCCACCAAACTCATGAAAGAAATTGGCTACGGCCGCGATTACGACTACAGCCACAGCCACGCCGGCAATTTCGGCCAGCAGGAGTATTTGCCCGGCAGTCTGGAAAATCATAAACTGTATGAGCCCGGCAATTCGGCCCGTGAAAATGAACTCAGGGCTTACCTGCGTAAGTGCTGGGGCGATAAATACAACTATTAATTGCTCGGCTCCGCTCGCAATGACGGGGCTCCGCTCGCAGTGACGGGGCTCCGCTCTTATTGCTCGGCTCCGCTCGCAATGACGGGGCTCCGCTCGCAGTGACGGGGCTCCGCTCTTATTGCTCGGCTCCGCTCGCAATGACGGGGCTTCGCTCGCAGTGACGGGGCATTCAGTGTATAGTAATTAACGAAGATTACGCCCCGTGAAGCCAGAACCCGTCAAAGGCTAAGCAAATTGAAATTTCCCCCAAAAGAATACCCACCTGAATCCTGAGTCAGTTGAAGACTGAGCAAATTGAAATTCCCCCCCCAAAAAGAATACCCACCCGAATCCTGAGTCAGTTGAAGACTGAGCAAATTGAAATTCCCCTCCAAAGAATAAGCATCCGAATCCTGAGTCAGTCGAAGACTGAGCAAATTGAAATCCCCCAAAAGAATACCCACCCGAATCCTGAGTCAGTTGAAGACTGAGCAAATTGAAATTCCCCCCAAAGAATAAGCATCCGAATCCTGAGTCAGTCGAAGACTGAAGATAAAAAGCACCAAGCCCTGTCAGGTCGAGCGGAGCCGAGACCAGGCAGGGCGCTTCACTTCACCCCATCAAACACCCCCAGCCCAAACAGTGCAAAATCAAACTTCACCGGATCGCCGGCATCAAACAACCTCAGATTCTGCGTAAGCTCTTCCACCGCTTTCCAGTCGTTTTGCGTGCGTTGCAGCAGGCCGAGTTTGCGTGCCACGTTGCCCGAGTGCAGATCGAGCGGGCAGTGGAGCAGGGCGGGCGATACACCGGGCCAGAGGCCGAAATCCACACCGGCTTTGTCGCGGCGCACCATCCAGCGCAGCCACATGTTTATGCGTTTGGCCGATGAGCCTGCGGCGGGGTCGGCAACGTGTTTGCGGGTGCGCTCAGGATGAGGCTTTTCGAGCAGCGCGGCGCGGAATGTACTTATGGCCTGTGCCATTGTGCCCTGCTGCAATGCTTGGGTAAACACCGCTTCGGGCCCGCCGTGCTTATTGTACAAATGCCGAAGGGCAAGTACAAGCGTGCGTGCGTCGGTACCGTTAAAGGTGCGGTGTACGAAACTGTCGAGGCGTTTCAGTTCGCGGGTGTCGGCCTGCATGACGAACTGCGACGGGGCCATGTCCATGCGCTCCATGAGTTGCAGGGCATTGCGCAAAATTACAGGGCGTTGTCCCCAGGCAATGGTGGCGGCCAGAAAGCCGGATATTTCAATATCGGTTTTGTGCGTAAACAAATGCGGAATGCTTACCGGATCGCTTTCAATAAACGAGGGCTGGTTAAATCTTGCCACACTTTCGTGAAGCAGTGTTGAAAGTTCGGTATGCGTGAGCAATGTCATTGCTGCAAATAACGGTGATTTATGCAGCCGGTATGCCTGCAACCGGAAAAATGAAACTGCACAAAATGATATGTACGTTTATCGCTTTTCGTAAAAACACAGTGTGTGGGTCATGCCGCACAAACCGGCCCCCGGCAAGTATTGCTGATTGGCTAAATACGTGCAAATTACTCGGCCGAAATCTTCTCGCGCATTTTCACAATCTTATCATTCATCATGCGGAAAAAACGGAAACGCTGTTTCTCCGATACGCCGCTGATGGGAATTGATTTGCGGATAAGATTGCGCAGCCAACGGTCGGTTTCGTCGTTAAACGCCGGGTTGGTGGTGGTCATGGAGTTGAAGGTATTGTACGAAATGTACGATACACTGTTGTTGCCTAACCGCACGAGGATACAGTTGTTTCCGATCATGAGTTCGCTGCAGTACAGGGTATAGTTTTGCTGCGAATTGGCCGGAGGCACATCGCCCTGAAACTTGGTGCTGTGTGCGGCCTGCTTTTCAATGCCAGCCATCATCATTTCCACATCGTTCAGCACATTGAGGGCATCATCCTTGCTGGCAAACAGGCCCGATTCCCAGTAATATTCCACCTGTTTCACGGTACTGTTGAGTGTATCTTCCGACCAGATTTCGATGGAAGGAATTTCGAGATAGATATCGTAAATGGCGCGTACCTGAGCCAGCAGGTTTTCGCTTACCAGTTCGGGAGTGAATTTGGCCCCGTCGAGATGTGGTGTATTTAAAATAGAGCGGCTCCAGTAAAACAGTTTGAATGCCGAAAGCAGCGGAAACTGGAAATGGTGAAAAATAGGCACATCCTCGGCCGCAAAAATAATTTCCGATTTGGTTGCTCCTTTAATACGTTTCATATCGTTGGCAATATTGGTAAGATATTGCTCGAAGCTGAGGGCATTATCGGAGAGGAGATGATAGCTGAACGTAACCGTATTGCCCGAAGCGCCGGGAGGCTGAAGGTCGGGCGCAATGCGGAAATGTGCGCAAAGCAAGGCCACCTCATCGAGCGAAAGTGCGGTTTCGCCACGTATTCGGCGATAGGCACTGTCGGGGCTTACGTTAAGAATATCGGCCAGCTCGTCCACAAAAGAGCGGGAGGGAGGCAAGGAATCCTTGAGGCGTTGTATAAAATTGAGCTGAACGCTGCGTTCGGTAGAGGTTGGCATGAGATTTTTTTACGGTGAAGACCGTTTTAGTAGTGGTTATTTCAGGCAAAAGATGCAAACACATCACTGCACTATTGCAAAAATCGCAAAAAAAAGCAAGGAAAGTGTAATCGGCCACTAATTTAGGCACGAAACCCTTTAATACTTTTTTCATCTGCAAAGAGCCGTTTCGTGGCCCTTGGAAGTCGGAATAGTTTTGCCCTGTTCAATTAAACGAACATAAAAATGAACACAGGCCAAAACTATATGACCTCAATCTCTAAAGTGTTTGCCATAGCTGCACTGCTGTTTGGCAGCGCCACAGTACTTCAGGCGCAGACTAACCGTTTAAAAACCGGTGTATTGCATATCGACTCCAACCTGCCCGAATTCAGGAGCGAGCAAATGGGCAGCATGGTAAGGCTCGAAGCACAAAAGCTCGATACGTTTAATGTGCTCGACCGCTACGAAATGCAAACCCTGCTGCAAAACGCCAACCTTAAAGCCGACAATTGCTTTGGTCGTCTCTGCGTGGTGGAAGCCGGCAAGGCACTTGACGCGCAAAAAATGATTACCGGCAGCATCGAACGCCTCGGCGATCAGATTGTATATACGCTTCAGTTTATTGATGTGCCCACCGAGTCGGTAGAGCGCACACGGGTAATGGAGTTTGTATATGATCCGCGCGAAGTACAAACCATGACAGCCGTAATGCTCCGGGCCATGTTTAATCGTCAGGTAGAAGAAATAGTATTGCAGCAGCTTCAAAAGCCCGGTGCTTATGAAATGCGTTCGCGTTCGCCGCGCACCGAAACGCTACGCCTCGACGGGCCGCGCGTGGGCGCCACACTTTTTACCGGCGAAACGGCACGTATTCTGGGTTTGCCCAAGGCACAGGGCGGATACAATGCCGTGCCGTATATGTTTCAGTTTGGCTACCAGTTTGAGCGCCAATACCTCACTGCGGGCAACTTTCAGGCATTGTTTGAATTTGTGCCCATGATTACCGGTCTCGATCAGGGCCTGTTCATTCCCAGTTTCACACTCATGAACGGTTTGCGCAGCAGCAAACGCGGATGGGAATTTGCCTTTGGCCCCACGCTCAACTTAGTTACCGTAAACGATGGCTTTTACGACCAGAATGGAAGCTGGATTACCAAAGACCAGTGGAATGCCGAGCCCGCCAACCAGCAGTTGCCGCAGCCCGCTTTCATTACCCGCATGGACAGTCGCGGCGATGTGACCCTGCACTCGTCGTTTGTGTTTGCCGTGGGTAAAACGTTCCGCTCGGGCAATGTAAACGTGCCGGTAAACGGTTTTGCCATTCCCTCGCGCGATGGCTGGAGGTTTGGTCTCTCGTTTGGCTACAACGCACGAATCAAATCGTAAACACACTCAAAACCGCTGCACATGCGCCGATTTGTCTTCAACCATGCCTGGCCCTTTTGCAAACTCATAATTATGGTTTGTTTCTGGTTCAGCCGCATCACCACCAACGATATGAACACTTTGCTCATTCGTGGTGCCGACGACCGGCAAAAAGCATGGAGACTCTGGCTCAGCAGCGGACAATGTGCAGCCACTCCCGAAACTTCAATAAACAATATTGCTGTAAACTATTGTATCACCAATAAATCACGATTACCGGGCGTATTAACCCCAGAAACAGTCCCAAACTGTTTTCCCATTGTTTGATAAAAAACTTTCAAACTAAAAAACAAACACAATGAAAAATCTCCTTGCATTCCTCGCTTTAGTGCTCATGTTAAGCAGTTGCAGTACGTTGCACATCGAACAACGCAAGTACCGCAAAGGCTGGTATGTAGAAAATTCTTCGCGCACCAAGAAAGACAAGCCACAGTCAACACCCGTGGCTGCCGAAGAAAACACACCCGCACAGGCCGGCGAAAACGTAACTCCCGCCCCCGAAGCGGAGAATACAGAAACAGCAGAAGTAACTGCACTTCCCGCAGCAGAAACACCTTCTGCCACAACAGCCCCGGCAGCAAGTGTAAATGAAGAACCCGCAAAGCCCGCAGAGGCTGCAAAAACATATCAGAAAACTAAGCCGCAGGCCCAAAGCACATTGGCCAGCCACAAGGCCCACAGCGAGTGTGCCCAGCCTGCGCACCAATTAAATAAGCCCGGCCCAAAATTCAGCGAGGCTAAGAAAGCGGCCAAACAAATGTCGCCGCTTTCGAAAATCCTTCTGGGATTGTTGTTCATGATAGGCGTAGGCCTTGTGTTGGGAATAATGATGCCATTTTTTGGCCCGATAGGATTTTTCCTTGGCCTGGCCTTTCTCATTGCCGGCATTGCCGATGCGATACAGAAGCGACGTGGTAAACTCACCCCAGAAAGTTCTTCGCGCAACTTTATCATTTCGCTTATTGTTTCGGCTGCGCTTGCAGTTACGGTAGTACTGGTGTTTATCGTGCTGCTGATAATGACACCCATTACGTTTTTTCTTTCGGGCACTCTTTAATTAAACGTTCTCACAAATGACGCTCGTACTCACAGCCAAAACCATGAAAAGCAACAAGGCATTGAAACCGGTAAAAAGCTCCGACGCCAACAACCATTGGCTGTCTGTAAGACTTTTGGCTGTTTCGTTTAGCATGGTTTTGCTGTGTGTGGGTATCGGTTACCTGTATCAGATTCGTTCGTTTTCTGCACTTAAAGCTGCATTTTTTGGAATTGCTTTTCTCAGCATCATCCTTACCATACTTGCGGCTTACATCAATTCAAAAAAATATCATCACTCAAATTCAGACAAAAAATGAAAACTCTTCTTTCATTCACCATTATAGCCATACTGCTTGGCAGTTGCAGCGTAAATCACATCGAAAAACGCCGCTACAAAAACGGCTGGTATATCTCGTCAAACAATGGCAGGGCCAATCAGTCGAAAGCAAACAAAGCAACACCAGAAACTGATTCGCTGATTGTTCTTGAAACCAAACACACCGCCTTATCCGGCCCTGAACCTGCCGTGGAACAACCGTTGCAACCTGCCACAGCTCAGCCTGCCGCAGCCACACACGAGCCTGCCACCAACCGGGCGCAAACACCTGTTGCACCAGGCAAATCCGATGTAAAGCCCGCAGCAAAAGAAACCAGCGAGGCAAACACTGAAAAACCTACTAAGCAAAAGGTAAACCACAATGAACCAACAGAAGAAGAGAGCAGGCTGAGGCGCGATATGGTGCTGGGTAAAGGCTACTTTTTGGCAGGCACGGCATTCAGTTTGGCGGCACTAATTATAATGGGTTCGCTGATTTTTTCGGCCATATTTGTTCCTGCGCTTACCTTGCTTTTCCCGTTTCTTGTACTTGGAATGGTGTTTTCACTGCTTGGTATACTTAAAAACAGATCGGTAGTAAAAAGGCTGGCCACCACAGAAAATGCCCAACTTAAATCGAAAGCGGGGCTGCATAAATTTATGCTGGGTGCAGGCTGGCTCTTTTTCATTGCCGGATTTATATCGCTTGTGGTAACAGGCACAATATATCTTGTAGTGTTGATGGTAATTGCATAACCACAGTACACTCACAAAATCAGAACTTCATTTAAAACGGAACACAGCCGCACCCTTATAGCTGTGCTTACCGTGAAAAGCCCCTTGAGCTTTTCGGCTTCCGCGGAACCGCAATTCTGTTTTATAGGCAGAAAAGCGGGTGCTGCGGAAGCTTTTTTATTTTTGGAGCAATACCCGTTTTTGTATATTGGCTAACCCTTCCGGGTTTATCGCACAGGAAATGAGAATTACACTGGTATTTGTTGTCCTGGTTTTGCTGACAGGCAGTTGCAGCATAAATCATATCGAAAAACGCCGCTATAAAAGCGGCTGGTACATTTCGTCAAAAAACTCAAGTCATATAAGTTCCAGCCGCAATATTGTTTTCCCGGTTGCTGATACCATCATTGCCATTAAAACGGCATCATCAGAAATTACGGACTCATTATCTTCAGTAAAATCAATTGTATCGAAAGAAAATAAAGTATCTGATTTCAATGCTATCGAACCTGCCGGCCAGAATATTTTCTCTGAAAACACAGAAATAATTCCTTTATCTCCAAAGAAGATCATAGAGAATAAATTTCCTTCAAATCCAGACGATACACTTTCCCGGAAACCTAAGGATGATGAGGAAAAGCTGCGAAGGGAAATGAATCAGGCGAAGGTCTTTTTTATTATCGGAACTGTGTTTACAATTACTGCATTTGTACTTATAGGTGTGCTGCCCGTAGCGGTAGTGATACTGCCCCTGCTTTCGTATATCATACCATTGCTAATGTGTGGTGTGCTTTTTTCGATAATAGGGATTGTTCAAAACAATAATGTGATTAATAAACTTAAAAAAAGCAATAACTCACAATTAAAATCAAAAAAAGACCAACATAGCACTATGGTTGGTTTGGGCTGGATGCTCATGATTCTGGGGTTTGTTTCTCTGATAGTCAGCTGTGTGTTTTACATTTTACTCACATTGTTAAATCAGTTTCAGTAATTCAAAAGTCTTTTAATCTGTTTTCGCAGCTAATTTTTAAATGGCATTTCATAGCAGTATAGCCGCAGGGAGTGCAGAAATTTTAAAACAGAAGTTTGACCCGCTTTCTTATATTCGCAGCTATACCCATCTTTGTGCATGAGTCCACACCAATTCCGGCTTATCGAAGCCACCGATAATGAGGCAGGTAAAATAGCCGCACTGGCCGCGCATATCTGGCAGCAGCATTATCCTGCAATAATCGGGCAGAAACAGGTGGATTACATGCTCGATTTGCTTTATTCAGAATCTGCACTCAAAACCCAGATGCAGGAAGGCCAGAAGTTTTACCTTATCCGCATTCAGGAAACCGATGCAGGCTACATATCGGTAAGTGACAAAGGAGATGGCCATTACTTTTTACATAAATTTTATATCGACCCTTCGCTTCAGGCCCGCGGCCTGGGCAAGGCCGTATTTGCAGCAACCACCGCACTTTTTCCCGACCTTAATAAGTGGACGCTTACGGTAAACCGCAAGAACTACAAATCGATTAATTTCTATTTCCGAAACGGTTTTGTAATTGATTCGGTGGCGGATTTTGACATTGGGAATGGTTATTTCATGGAAGATTTTGTGATGAGTTGGCATAAAAGCTGAGTATCCCGTATTTATTGCTACTTATGAAGGCAGTGTGAGTGTTTGTTGATTATTTATCAACAGACGCTGAAATGTATTTGGTCTGATTTATATATTTCTGTCGTTTATTGGTTTTCCAGAACTCCGGAATTCTTCCTGCCCAAATGAAAAATCCTCTGAACTGGGGATAAACAAACCGTTATTAATCGGGACTATTGGCGAATGAGGAAGTTTCACCTTTGAGGAAACCAAAAAACACTAAAATCATGTCAATGCAGAACCCTGTAATCCAGCTTGTGTCCAAAGCTGTAAATGGTAATACGGAGCATTACCTTTATCTGACCTCATTGTTTTCAAAATCGGGCTACGTAGCTCAATCCTATGCCCTCCCGGCCGATCTTACAGTTAATCCTGTAGAAATTACGGCTTACGTGGCTAAGAACAATACAGAATTGAGGCAGGCATCGCTTGTGAATCATCAGATTCCGGTAACGGCTATCAGTTTTTCTGATCCCCGCGAAATCCATGTGACCATTAAAGATGGCACTACAACTCTTTCCACTGCCAATGTGAATGTGGTGATAAGCCAGCAGGACAACGAAGATCAGGTTCGTCCAATCATCTTCGTGTAATGAATATTAATTCACACATCTTTCAATTTGATATGGGAGTTCGGCGTACAGAACTCCCATATCTACATTTTACTTTTTCTATGAGATTTTCCCAAATCATTCTACCGCTACTTTTATGCCCCTGTTTATTTTCAATTTTATCTGGTTGCCTCAGTCCTGATTCAAATAATAAACATTCAAATTTCTCAACCGCCGATTCTGCCAAGTTCGTGTCTTTACTCGATAGTGCCTACGCCATACGCGAATCTGCTCCCGATCAGAGCAGAGCCATTGTAAAGCAGGTTATTTCGGCTACACAAGATGATAAATACAGATTAATTCTTTCCGACGCTTATTGCCAGTATGGCCGCCTGGCCGAAAATAAAGGCGAAACAGACTCGGCCATTTCATTTTACAGAAAAGCAAAACAGATTGATGATAAGGCTCAGCATAAGCACGGCATGGCACGCGACAGGTACATGCTCTCGATAATAATGAAAAACAGAGCCAGTTTCGATTCGGCATTAGTATATGCCGGTGAAGCAGCCAATATATGGGCCGGTTTGCCCGATAAAAAAGAACAGATGACTCAGGCCCTCATCAGTTCGGCCAACATTTATTTACGACGATCTGATTTTCCGGAAGCATTAAAATGCTATCAACGTGTGCTCGATACAGCCACACGCGTAAATAGCCAATCAATGAAATATAGAGCCTTGCAGGGCATGGGCCAGGTTTATGAACGCCAGAACCTGAACAGCAGGGCAGCCGGAGTATTTGAAGAGGCACTTGCCATAGCAGTGAGTGAGAAATATAAAAAAAATGAAGCCGAAATCCTGAATAACCTCGGCGGTGTTTACCTCAAAGAAGATAAAGACACAGCCGCTTACCGCGCATTTACCCGTGCACTGGAGATTTATTCAGAAATGCAGCTCGAGAATAAGATAGCGGTTACGCAGATAAATATGAGTCAGTATTACGAGAAGAACGGGAATTTTCTCATGGCCGACTCATTCATCAGAAAATCATTGGTTCTCAATCAGAAAATGGATTATCCGCAGGGCCTTGCACTTTGTTATTACAACATAGGCAGGGTGCTTCACCGACAGGATAAAGCAAAAGAAGCTCTGCAATATTTAATTAAAGCCGATTCAATTTCGGAACGAACCAGAGATATTTTTCTGCTTCAGAAAGTACGCGATCAGTTATCTGAAACGTATGCCTCAAAAGCCGATTATCCGGCTGCATTCAAATATGCAAGCAGCGGAAGCATTTTGCGCGATACGCTCGAATACATTTCGCAGCAGGCCTCCGAAATTGCAATTGCCTACAAAGAGGAACAGTCGAAACGAATATTGCTGGAAAAAGAAAGAGATCAGCAAAAAGCCCGGATTGAGCGTACCTATCTTATCATTTTTGCCCTTTCGGCAATAATAATTTTACTACTCATCCTGCTTCTCGCATTGCAGCGAAATCGCCTTGCCGAGAAGCGAAATCAGGATAACAAACGGCAAATCGAAGACCTGCTCAGTAATCAGGAACAGATGGCCGTGCAAACCATGCTCGAAACGCAAGAAAAAGAGCGACAACGAATTGCCCAGGACCTGCACGATAGTCTTGGTGTTAAGCTTTCCACGGCAAAACTTTATTACAACCTGATGGAGAATACGGCAAGCAGTTTGCCGGAAGATGAAAAGGAAAAACTCAAAAAAGCCAACATAATTCTCGAAGAAGCCTGCGAAGAAGTAAGGCTTGTGGCTGCCGATCTGCACAGGGGCGAACTGGTTACGTTCGGCCTGGTTAAAGCAATTGAGAGTTTGTGCAATAATATTAGCGGGCTGAACAAACTGAAAATTGAATTTCAGGCAAACGGTCTCGACAACCGCCTTGACAGTATCACCGAATTCAATATCTATCAGATTGTGCGTGAACTGCTGGCCAACGTAATGCGTCATGCCGATGCCTCGGAAGTAACCATTCAGCTACAACGCCAGAACGGAAATATAAACCTGATGGTGGAAGACAATGGAAGTGGTTTTGATACTTCCAAAATCCAGTCAAAGTCAGGACTTGGTTTAACCAGCCTCCGCAACAGGGCGTTGCAGATTAATGCCACCCTGCAAATTGATTCCCAACCCGGACACGGAACATCAATTTCCCTTGATATTCCTGTTCACTGAACGTAAAAAGTATGATACGGATAATTATTGCCGACGACCACAAAATGTTTATTGACGGCCTGAGCGATGTGCTGAAAAGCCTCGCAGGCGACAGCATAAGTATTGTTGCCGAAACAAATAACGGAAACGAAGTATTGCCATTAGTGCGCATTCATAAGCCCGAAGTACTTGTGCTCGATATCGGTATGCCGGGACTCACCGGAATAGAAGTGGCCAAACTCATGCGCGAGGAGTTTCCTCAAATTCCGGTGCTCATTCTCACGTATTCCGATCAGCCCGATCATGTGGAAGAACTTATGAACAGCGAGGTGGCCGGCTACATTCTCAAAACACGGGGAGCCGAACAATTGGTAATGGCCATCAAAGAACTTGCTGCCGGACGAATATACTTTAGTCAGGAAATAATGGGCGTAATTCGAAGCAGCAAACGCAAAAAAGAAGAAATTAAAAGCGTAAAGCTCACCAAGCGCGAAGAAGAAATACTGAGGCTTATTGCCCGCGAATTTACCACTCCCGAAATTGCCGATAAACTGTTTATTGCCGCAAGTACTGTAGAAACTCATCGCCGCAATCTTATTGCCAAACTTGGCGTAAAAGGTACGTTGGGGCTGGTGCGCAAAGCGGTGGAAATGGGACTTGCCTGATTTTTTTTATTAAGGGAAAAACGAGGGCTGCTTAATTGCAGCTCTCGTTTTTTCATTTACAGGTTTGCATTGGTGTTTGATTTTGAAAGTATAATAAAAAATCCACAGTTCTGCGGAGGTTGATTAATTGGAAACCGGGAGGGATTGCAATTTATTTTATCAGATGTTTGCCTCAAATCAAAACCCATCACTATGGCACGCGCTTTAATTATTGGCATTAATGATTATGCCCAATTCCCGTTAAGAGGAAGTGTACCCGATGCAATTGCAATGAATAATTTGCTCAGTCGTCATCACGACGGCTCAGTAAATTATGATTGTAAGCTCATAACATCAGCCCACACAAATGTGACATTGAAGAAACTCAGGGAAAATATTCATGAACTCTTTCGTTCGCCTGATGATCGGGTATTGTTTTACTTTTCCGGGCATGGATATGAGAATAATCTTGAAGGGTTCCTCGTGGCTCAGAATGCCGAAAAATTTATGGAAGGTCTTCCTGTTTCCGAACTTCTTGCACTTGCAAATGATGCATTGACGAAGCGAAAAATAAAAGAGGTTACGCTCATTCTCGATTGCTGTCATGCAGGTCATCTGGGCGCTATACCAGGTATGGATACACCACATGCATTGCTTTCACCAGGGTTGTCTGTGTTAACATCAAGCTCAAGTAAGGAGCTTTCAATTGAAACAAAGGAAGGAGGCTTGTTTACGCGAATTTTATGTGAAGGATTAAACGGTGGGGCAGCCGATATACTGGGACGTGTTACAGCAGCCAGTTTATACAATTATGTAGATCAGATGCTCGGGGCATGGCAACAACGTCCGCAATTTAAAACGCACACCGACCGAATGCACCTTATCCGAAAAGCAAATCTTCGCCTCACTTTGAAAGAATTGCATCAAATTACAGCCC
This sequence comes from Bacteroidia bacterium, assembly GCA_025454955.1. Classification (GTDB taxonomy): domain Bacteria; phylum Bacteroidota; class Bacteroidia; order Palsa-965; family Palsa-965. The sequence goes on from JALONL010000016.1 coordinate 30,062, forward strand.
ATTTTATCACTCCTGACTCTAAAGTGAAAATGGACAAAAGCTGGGAGGAAACGGAGAAAGAGTTTGTAAAGCAAGATAATGTGAAGAAATTCAAACTCTTCAAAAAATATCGTGATGCAGGTTTGCTTAAGCCCTGTGAACCTGATGAGGATTTGTATTGGGCAGCAATGAACAAAGGTGCTGCTGAACTTACTTTGTCGGGTAAGCTTTACTGGAAAATGGTAACTAAAGGAATCATCTAAAAATCTTGCCATGAATCCACAAATTTTCATCGGCTCTTCCTCCGAAGGCCTTCATACAGCATATCTCGTAAAACAGGCGCTTGGAAACGATTTCGACGTAACCGTATGGAATGAAGGAATTGCTCAACACAACCGCGATGTGTTAACGATTCTCAGCAAGTCGCTGGTACGGTACGATTTTGGAATTTTTGTAGCCACTGCCGACGATTTGGTCGATTACCGGGGCGACCTTGATTTTGCCATCCGCGATAATGTATTGTTTGAATTTGGACTTTTTATGGGAGCAATGGGCAGAGACTATTCGTTTTTGATTTGCAACCACAAAGCCCGGTTACCAACAGATCTTAATGGATTAGTAATTAAGAAATTTGATGAAAATGCTCCGGTAGGTGAGTTTAACAACCTGAATACAATTGTTGATGATCTTGCGGCGCACATCAGACAACAGCATCAGCAGGTTCGTTTAAGCACATTGCCCTCGGCTATGTTTGCCTGCGAATATTTTTTCAATACTGTGCTTCCGTTGGTTCAGGCAGTAAATGAAAAAATAATTCAACTGGATGGTAATAGGCTTCAAGGTGACATTAAACTTAACATTCTTGTATCGGACTCAATAAACGATCATAAACCGGATGCAATTACGGCTTTGATCGCTGGCAAGAGAAGCTGGAAGAAGGCAGTTATGGAGTTCAATAACCGTTTTAAGGTTGCTTATCTTGATGTTCTATCTTCAACAATGAGCGAAACAATTCCCCAGTATTATCTGATACCCGATTCTCCTTCCATTCTTGAATCATCAGTAAACATGTTGCTGCCTCCAGAACATTTCGGGAGCAATATGCAGCAGGAAAAGGTTATTCAACGTGAAATGAGCAGTTTTCATCGTGTACTCAGTCATTATATCAATCAGAATAAAGCGTGCCGCAACATGGTGAGCGTAATCCCGATGCCGCAGTAAATACAGTTTACTTCCGATGTGTAACTGTGCCCTGCGGTGTAATGCCGGTTTCTGCGAAAGCAGGAACCGGTTTTTTCTTTAATAAATTATAGGAGCAAATCTTCGCCGTACTAAACAATCACTTTTTCCCGCCTCTCAAAAAATTATCCCTGCGTGGCACCCACCAACTCCCCATCCCCCAAAAAATACAACCACGCCTCAACCTTCACCTGCTTCCCCAATGCCCCCGCAGCCTGCAAAACCTCGCGGCGTGGGCGGGAGGGAAGGCCGGTGACAAAATTGAGCAGCAGAAATTTATCGCTGGTTTGCACCACGCGGTCTATCACTACGCTTCGTGATTGTGGTATGAGCAGTTCAGCATTGGTGTGTATGCGGTGTTCGGGGGCGAAGAAGATTTTCAGTTCGGGTTTTTGCATGAGTTGTGTGGCATCGTGTGCCAGCAGGAATGCCTGGGTGTCTTCGGCGGCACCGTCGAGTACAAGGCGGCGGGCGGCATCCTGTGCATCGGCAGCGGTGCGGCAGTGGGCGAGGAGCAGGCGCAGGAGTTTGTTTTTGTCAAAGGCGTTTTCCTTTTCCTCGGCCCAAAGTTCGCGGGCGTGCGAGCGAATGCTTATGCGTTGTGTCCAGTCGGTTACTTTGGCTGCGCCGGTGTGCAAAAACTCGCCCGGCTTGCGGCTGTGTGCCGATGGTGGTGTGAGTTCGCCAAGCAAATACGTGCGCTCTTCCGGGTCTTCGCCGGTGGCCGTAAGGAAACGCGCAAAACAATCGGATGCCGAACTCAGTTTGCCCTCGGCCTCCTTGCTGCTGCGACCGGTGAATACATACAAACGATACTCCGGACGTGTAAGCGCCACATACAACACATTCAAATGATCGAGCAGCGATTTGTTGCGCTCTTCTTCATACTGCGCGGCGTAAGGCGTATGCAGCAAACTTTCGTTTACCGATACTACCGCCGTTTCGAGGCCGGGCAACTGCTCATCGTGTAGTTCTATCCATAAATCCTTGCGGCTGGTCTCGAATTTCCAGTTGGCAAAAGGAAATATCACCACCGGAAATTCCAGTCCTTTCGATTTGTGAATGGTCATTACCCGCACCGCATTCATGCCTTCGGGCACCACTACCGAAGCCTTGTAGCTGCGGTCATTCCACCAGTTCAGGAAATCGGCCGGGTTGTTACCGCGTCCCATACCAAAGCTGAGCACTTCGTCGAGGAAGAAAAGCAAATAGGCATCCGGCTCTGTATCCAGACCAAAGCGGCGGATGATTTCTTCGCAACGCTGGTACAACGGCATTCGCGCCAGCACCAGATCGCTGAATTCGATGTGATACTTTCGCAGCAATGCACCCAGCCCAAGTTCGTGCACTTCTTCAAGCCGGCTGTGCAGCGTACCCGGCAGGCGGCCCGTGCTTACCAAGAAACTCAACACCTGCGAGCGGGCAATGGCATCGGCCGGAAGCTCAATTACCCGCAACACCGCCAGCACAAATCCCACCGCCGGCGAACGGCTTATGAGCAGCGACTCCGACGAAATAACCGGATATCCCGCATCCAGCAAAGCCGCCGCAATGCGCGAGCCTTCGCTGTTGGTGCGTGTGAGTATGGCAATGTCCTGCAACTCCCAGCCCTGCGTGCGCAACTCCTGCACCTGCGCCAGCGTGCGCTGCACATGAAGCTCTTTTTCGTCCTCGCCCTTTTCGGGCACAATGCGTTCGATACACACACTGCCGCCGGTGTTGGAAGTGTCCGACTCCTGCTCCAGTTCGTCGTAAATAGACTGAAAGCCCGCCGTTAAATCCTGCGAAAGCAAACGGAAAAGTGCATTGTTAAACTGCACAATTTCGGTCTTGCTCCGGTAATTCGTAGCTAATTGCAGTCCGCGATAGTTGCGTATTAAACTCTGCTGCCGGTCGTCAATGATTTCGTTTTCGCCTTCCGATTTCACATAAGGCAGCCGGGCAAACTGTTCCACTTCGCCGCCGCGCCAGCGGTAAATGGCCTGTTTGCCATCGCCCACAAGCATGGTGAAATTCCCGCCTCCGAGGGCATTGTCGATGAGCGGCAGCAAATTTTGCCATTGCAGCACAGAGGTATCCTGAAATTCGTCGATCAGGTAATTCGTATAACGTTCGCCAAGGCGTTCGAAAATAAAAGGCACCGGCTCGGCAAAAACAATTTTCGAAATAATTCTATTGAATTCGGAGATATGCACAATATTCTGCTCGGCGCGGAAACTGAAGATGAGTTTTTCCACCTCATTCAGCGCCGCAATGGCATAAATATTTTTCAGCAGCAGTGAATGCACGATGTAATTGCCGTAATGCCTGTCGCGAAGTTCAAACAGTTTAGCGCGCAATTCGCCAAGCCGGGGTTTAAGTGCATCAATGTTTTCCTTCTGGGCCGCCGGAGTTTTTGCCGCATACCATTTGTCATCCTCAAACGAGTGATCGACATAGCTGCTGTACTTCACCAGTTTTTCAAGTTCGCCATCGGCCAGGTCGTGAAACCATTTCGGCACACCCTTGCTGCCCTGGTAAAAGGCCGACACAGGCACATCGGCCCGTTCAATAAGATCGACACCCTGCGACGCAATTTTTTTAACCGCCGCCTTAAATGTGTCTGACGATTTACGCAGCGTATCGCGGAAGCCAAGAAAATCGGCAAGCGAAAGATTGCGCAGTCGTTCGGCTTTGGCGGCACCTTCTTCGCCAAGCAGGTGGCGTGCAGTGGCAAGGATTTCCTGTTCAATTTGCCAGTTGCGGTCTTCCTCGGTTTTAGCTTCGGCAAATTGAACGAGTACTTCGGTGAGCTGTTCGTCGCTGCCAATGCGCCCAATGAGCAGGTCAACCGCCTGCCGCAAAAGTTTATCGGCATCGGTTTCCACCTCAAAATTCACCGGCAGGTGCAGGTCGAATGCAAAAGCACGCACAATACGGTGAACAAATGCGTCGATGGTACCAATGGCAAAGTCGGAATAATTATGCAGTATGGCCCGCAGCACTCGCTGAGCCCGGTCGGCCAAAGTAAACGGATCGAGCAGTAGTTCGCTGCTCAAGGTCGCCGCCATAGCCCCCGGCTTTTCCGCCTGTGCCCGCGAAAGCTCTTTCAGCGCCGAAATAATCCGCGCCTTCATCTCCGCCGCCGCCTTATTGGTAAAAGTCACCGCCAAAATATGCTTATACGCCTGCGGCGGATCAGCCTCATCAACCAAAGCCAGCTTTAGATACTCCTTTACCAAAGTAAAAGTCTTACCCGACCCGGCCGATGATTTATATACGGTAAAATTCTGCACAGGCAAATGTAAATATTAAACCCCCAACAAAGCGCAGCGCACAGCGCAAGCCCAATCATCCCGAAGGGATGCACCCAACACAGCGCAGCGCGCAGCGCAAGCAATCCCGTGGCGCAGTGCGAAGCACAAGCCCAAGCATCCCACAGTACATCCTCAAATAAGATTCCCGTAAGGGTGCGAGGCATCGCACCCCAAGTAAAATGCCCCACGCAAAAAGCCCCGCCCACCTTATCAACACCCCCCTTTTCATTACTCCCCCAAATCCCCCCTCACACCCCACCACCTTTCACTAAATTTGCCACATGGCTCACACAACCCGCCCGCTCATCCTCGTCACCAACGACGACGGCATATACGCCCCCGGCATCGCCGCACTGGTAGAGGTGGCGCGCACTTTCGGCGATGTGGTAGTGGTAGCCCCCGACAAACCCCAATCGGGCATGGGACATGCCATTACCATAAACTCCACGCTCCGCGTGGACAAAGTCCCCGCCCATACCGGTGCCGAAGCATGGAGTTGCAGCGGCACTCCGGTTGATTGTGTAAAAATGGCCGTAAATAAACTCCTGCCCCGCACGCCCGATCTTTGCGTGTCGGGCATAAACCACGGCGCAAATCACTCCATCAATATTATTTACTCCGGCACCATGTCGGCCGCTATTGAAGCGGCTATTGAGGGAATTCCGGCAATAGGTTTTTCGCTGCTCAATCATTCCATCGAAGCCGATTTTTCGGCAGCCAAAGTGGCGGCGGCAGCCGTTATTGCACAGGTGCTCAAAAACGGATTGCCCAATGGCGTGTGCCTCAATGTAAATATTCCCAAACTGCATATCGACGAAATAAAAGGATTGAAAGTATGCCGCCAGGGCCGTGCTTCCTGGATCGAAGACCTCGACGAGCGCACCGATCCTTCGGGACGCACATACTACTGGCTCACCGGACACTTCGAGAGTTTCGAACCCGACTCAGACGATACCGATGTGTGGGCTCTGCATCACGGCTATGTGTCGGTAGTGCCCGCGCAGTTTGATCTTACGGCACATTCGGCACTCGGCGGACTTTCGGAAATGAATTCGGTTTCGTTATCGACAATTGAACAGTCATGAAACGCTTCGATCATCTGATAATAGGTATTGCCGCCGGACTCATTACTCCGGTCATTACGCTTTATCTGTTTTATGCGTTTACATACAGCAGCCAGACTTCATTTTCGGGATTTATCGAATATTTCGAGCGGTTCCGCAATCTGGTTCCTGCGCTGAGTTTGTGTGTGATTTCAAACCTCGTTATTTTCTTTTTATTCATCTGGACCAATCGCAATCAGAGCGCGCGGGGCGTGGTGTTTGCCACTATGGCTTACGCGGGTTGGGTGATTTATCGCAAATTCCTGACCTGAGCCTATGAAGTATTATCTCATCGCAGGCGAAGCATCGGGCGATTTACATGCTTCCAATCTTTTGCGCCACTTAGCCCAACGCGATACACAGGCCGTGTTTCGCGGCTGGGGCGGCGATCTGATGGCGGCGCAGGGCTGCGAAATAGTGAAGCATTACCGCGAACTGGCGTTCATGGGCTTTACTGAAGTGCTCATGAATTTGCGCACCATTTTGCGCAATATCGACACGTGTAAGGAAGATATTGAACGCTGGAAGCCGGATGTGCTGATTCTGGTCGATTATCCCGGCTTCAACCTGCGCATTGCTCCATTTGCAAAGGCATTGGGCATAAAAGTAATTTACTACATATCGCCCCAGATTTGGGCGTGGAAGCAGAAGCGAGTGCATAAAATTGTGGAAAGCACACATGCGGTGCTCACCATATTGCCTTTCGAGAAAGACTTTTATGCCTCGTTTGGTTACTCGCAAACGGTGCATTTTGTGGGGCATCCCTTGCTCGATGCCATTACACAGATGAAGCGCGAACCGGCTTTGCCCCACGATGGCAGGCCGATCATTGCATTGCTTCCCGGCAGCCGCAAACAGGAAATTACGGCCAAACTTCCGGTTATGCTGGAGTGTGCCCGGTCGTTTCCCGGCTATCGCTTTGTGGTGGCGGGTGCTCCCTCGCACCCCGAATCGTTTTACCGCAGCATCATGCAGGGAAGCAATGCCGAGATAGTACATAACCGCACTTACGATTTGCTTACCCAGGCTCATGCGGCATTGGTTACATCGGGCACGGCCACACTCGAAACGGCTTTGTTTAATGTGCCGCAGGTGGTGTGTTACCGCGCTGGAGCCATTTCGTACCAGATTGCGCGTCAACTGGTAAAGGTGAAATACATTTCGCTGGTCAATCTGGTAATGGATCGCGAGGTGGTACGCGAATTGATACAGCATGAAATGACCGCCGCCAACATGGCTGCCGAATTGCAACGCATTGTGCAGGGCGGCGATAAACGAAACGAAGTATTGCAAGGCTACGAAGCATTGCGCGAAGCTCTGGGAGGATCTGGTGCTTCGGCAAAAGCAGCCCAACTTATTATAGACATTCAAAAGCAATGACCCGACCCGCATTTTGGATTATCATTACCCTGTTTTTCCCCGCACTGCTTGCTGCACATGAAGTGGATGTGAAACTGCTTTCGACCATGAAAGTGCAGGTGGTGTCTGTTTCTGCTTCGCGCGGAAATTATATGCTGCTGCTCGATGGAAAACGGCAGCACGATTCGCTGGCGGCAAAGGTGTTTCAGTTGCTGGTAATAAACGATTCGCTGGAAGTGCGCATACAGGGCGATACGCTGGGACGCTTTCACAGCTTTATGCTAAAGCCGCTGGCCGATACCTGCATTTTTAAGATAAAACCCGTGAAACCGCTTTCGGGTACGCGTATGTACGACGGGCAACTTACCATAACCGTGCGCGAAACATACCTGCATTGCCGTAATGAAGTGGAACTCGAATCGTATGTGTGCGGCGTGGTGGAATCAGAGTCGGGCGGGCAGGGCGGAGCCGAGTTTTATAAAGTGCAGGCCATTCTTTGCCGCACGTATGCGCTGGCACAATTGGGCCGCCACATCACCGAAGGCTTCGATGTGTGCGACGGCGTGCATTGCCAGGTATATCGCAGCCGCACTTCGCATCCCGAAATTACAGCCGCCGCCGAAAATACGGCAGGCTTAGTGCTGGTAGATAAAGGTCTTACGCTGATTACTGCTGCTTTTCACTCCAACTGCGGCGGACAAACCTGCAACTCGGAAGACGTGTGGGGCGGAAGTTTGCCCTATTTGCGCGGCCGCAGCGATAGTTTCTGCCAGAACATGCCCCACGCCCGCTGGGAACGCCGCATTGCCAAGGACGACTGGCTCAACGGTCTTGCACAACGTTATAAATATCCCATCGAAGACAGTGCTGCCTGCAAAGCCGCCTGCAACATGCGCCAGAACACACGGGCCAATTACTTCAGCTACGGCGGTGTGCGCATTGCCTACAAAAACCTCCGCACCGACTGGCAACTCAAATCAGCCTATTTCACGGTAACCGAAGCCGGCGATTCGGTTGTAATTCGTGGCCGCGGTTACGGACATGGCGTAGGTATGTGCCAGGAAGGAGCCATACACATGGCACGCAAAGGGTTTGAATACCGCTATATTCTTACATACTACTACAAAGGAGTAGATATAGTGCATATTTCGCGGCTGGCGTTTTTTAAGGAAGAAGAGCAGGAGTAACCGCGCTTATTATCCCGCATTTTTGCAGGATGCGCAAATACCGCCCAGCACCATATTGGCATCATCCACCTGATAATTTTCGGGTACCGGCAGGTTTACTTCGGCCTGCAGGCACTCTACATTGTGGCATATCCTGCACTGAAAGTGCATGTGGAAATGCAAATGATGTGCATGTGTTTCGGCACAGTTGCGGCAATAGGCGTAGTACGCTTTACCATCATTACCCATTATCCTGTGCACTTTTCCGTCTTCTTCGAAACTTCTGAGTATGCGGTAAATTGTAACGCGGTCAATTTTCAGCTCAGGATTTTTTTCAAGCATATCCTGACTCAGCGCAATTTGGCTGTGTTCAAGAAGCTGCATTACCTGACGCTTTCCGGAAGTTTCGCGTTTTTTGAGCATGTCTGGGGGCATTAGTGTCGCTCAAACCGGGTAGTGAGCGGTAGTTCAACAATGTGGTAATTGTTGGTATTATCTGCGCAAGTTAGAAAGTTTGTTTATACATGCAATTCAATGCCTTTCTTTTTTCTTGTTCGTCATTCTATTTATGTTGAATCCACTGTGTTCAAATAAAATTAATGCACGAGTGTTGCAAAATTAAGCGTTTGATCTATATTTGCAACATTGTTGCATTATTTGCATCTGCTAAATTGTAGTCAGAATGCATAAACATCTACTAAACAGCAACGATATAATTTGTATGGCAGATAAAAAATTACCGGTAACCGTGCTTAGTGGTTTTCTTGGTGCAGGAAAAACCACCCTGCTTAACCATATTCTTCATAATCGCGAAGGGCTTAAAGTGGCAGTCATTGTAAATGACATGAGCGAGGTAAATATAGATGCTCAATTTATTGAACGCGAAACTGTTTTATCACGCACAGAAGAGAAATTGGTTGAAATGAGCAACGGCTGTATTTGTTGCACACTGCGCGAGGATTTGATGGTGGAGGTTGAAAAACTGGCCAGGGAAAACCGTTTTGATTATCTGATTATCGAAAGCACGGGTATCTCTGAACCTGTGCCGGTTGCTCAAACTTTTTCATTTGCCGACGAAGAAAAGAATATTGATCTGAGCCGCTTCAGCTATGTGGATTGCATGGTTACAGTGGTTGACTGTTATAATTTTTTCCGCGATTATGGCAGTGCTGAAACACTGGCCGATCGTGCGATTACCGATATGGATGGTGATTACCGCACTATTGTCAATTTGTTGACTGATCAAATTGAATTTGCCAATGTAATAGTGCTAAATAAAACAGATCTTATCGATCAGCCTTCAGTGGAGCTTCTTGAACGTATGTTACGAAAGCTCAATCCCGGTGCACGATTTATACGGTCTGATTTTGGTCGTGTGCCGGTGAATGATGTGTTGAATACGGGGCTTTTTAACTATGAGCAGGCCGAACAACAGGCTGGCTGGATTGAAGAACTGAAAAAAGATCACCATGCTCCGGAAACGGATGAATACGGTATCGGCTCCTTTGTGTATCGGGTTCGCCGGCCGTTTCATCCCGACCGGTTCTGGAATTATGTAAATGTGAAATTCCCCGATAATATTATTCGCAGCAAAGGATTGTTCTGGATTTCCTCGCGCCCACAACAGGCGCTTTCATGGAGTCAGGCAGGCGGCTCGCTGCGGGCCGACAGTGCGGGTGTGTGGTGGGCCAGTATGCCTTTCGGCGATAGAATACGATTTGCCTCTTTTGTGGATAACAAAGAACGCATAGAAAGCCGTTGGGATAGTGAATTTGGCGACCGGCAAACCGAACTTGTTTTTATCGGGCAGGATATGGACGAGCAAAAAATAAGAGCCGATCTGGAGAAATGTCTTGCCACCGATGCGGAAATAGCATTAATGTGGAAAGGTGTATTACAAACCGATGAGTGGCCGATACAGTTAGCACAGCCGCTTCAAACCAACCAGATATAATTTATATCCTGTACTGGTAATTGCGGTGAGTATAGCTTGCTTAGTTGCCGGATCAATTCCCGGGAAATTTACTTTTTGCGCAGCTTTTCGCTTCATGCGTATTACACGTAAGTGAAACGTGCCGGAGCTTACCGCTGAAAGTATATTTGATAATCAGCGAATCAGCGTTACATGCCCCAGCCTGTCCACAAACTTACCACCTGTGCAGGAACTGGTGTAGGTGAGTTTATACACATATACATCGCCTTTTGCCTGTTGCCCGGCATAGAAGCCGTCCCAGCCGTTGGGGTCGGTGGTCTCGAATATGAGTTCGCCCCAGCGGTTGAAAATCATGAGGCGGAACGAAGTAAAGTTTTCGCCGTAGCCGGTGAAGCGGTCGTTGAGTCCGTTGCCGTTGGGAGTGAAACTGTTGGGGATGTAAACTGTGCCTTCGCTGATAGTTCCGGTTACTTCAATGGTATCACTGAGTGTGCAGGGGGCTGCGTTAATACTCACCCAGTAAGTTCCGGCCTGCTGAATGGTTATGGTTTGTGAGGTTTCGCCGGTGCTCCAGAGGTAGTTTGCACCGGGATTGCCGGCATCCAGCACAATTCCGCCCGGCGAACCGCAAAGCGAAACAGTTTCATTAAAATTAATGTTTTGTGTGAAGCTGATGTTTACAGTATCAGCAGCAGCGCAGTTTTGTGCTGTTACGGTAACCGCATACGTTCCGGCATCAGAAACTACAATACTTTGAGAAGTTGCTCCGGTATTCCAGTTGTAATTTGCACCGGTATTCTGCGCATTAAGCGTAATTGCATCGCCGGGACAGAGCGTGGTATCGGGGCCGAGTGCCACTGCCGGCTGTGGTGCTACAGTCAGGTTCATTGAGGTGGAAAGTGTACACGGCGCATTGATAACCTGCACGCTGTAAAAACCGGTTGCCGAAACGGGCAGGGTGGAAGTGGTATCGCCGGTGTTCCAGATAAATTGTTGTGCATTAACGCCGGGATCGAGCAGCAAAGTTTGTCCGGCACAAATGGTGGTATCACCGCTTAGTACTGGCTGTGCTGCAAGGCTTATTACAATTGTATCCTGTGCGCTGCATAAGCCGTTTGGGTCTGATGTTACAGCCACGCTGTATGTTCCGGCTGCAGATGCTGTAATTTGCTGCGATGTGGCTCCGGTGCTCCATTGATACGTTGCGCCGGGATTTCCGGCATCGAGCAATACAGTTACTGGGGCATTACAAAGCGTAGTATCGCTGCCTAAGTTTACAGACGGCTGTGGATAAACGGTAACAGTTACCGCTGAGGTATCTGCACTTTCCGTGCAGGTATTCACACTGGTGGTAATGAGTGTAACCGTGTAGGTTCCCGGCTGCAGGAATGTATATGCCGCATTTGCTGCGTTACTTGTATCGGCAAGCGTTGTGGTATCGCCAAAATCCCAGAAATAGCTGTAATTACCAATTAGCGAAGGCGAAAACTGAATCTGATAGGGCGCACAGCCGGTTAAAGGTTGAGCAGCGTTCACATTGGAAATTAACGGAGACAGCGGGCAGGCAGGGTCAATCTGATATCGCCATACAGTATTTACAGCATTAAATAATCCGCCGCTAATCTGGCAACCACCGGCAAGCCACAAATCGCCATTCTGCGATACAAATGACTGCGGGCCGATGAGCGAATGCGGATGATTGGAAGGTGAAGGAACACCCTGAGTGCCAAATACAGCCGGTATTTCGGGAGCCAGCGGGCCTCCCACCCAGGTAAACTGAAGCGTATTCGGATCAAAACACCAGAGTGTGCTGAATGTGGGATTATAGCCAAGTGTAAAATCGTTGTTGGCTCCGCTCATCGACCAAAACCTCCCGCACTCATCGCGCCAATATACACGGTTTTCAAAAACGGCCTGCGGGTGACCTCCGGGAACGCATTGGTTTGTAAATGTGGATAAACCATTAACCGCCGAAGTACCAGCCATCCACGTCCACTGCAAGGTGTTCGGATTATACATCCACATATCGGCGTAACAGTTCAATAATACCGGACTATCCATGCCGCCAAACAGCCAAAAGTTGCCCTGCAGATCTTCCCAGTGTGCATACACCTGACGCGAGCCGGGCGTATTGGATGCCGCCGGAACCTGAAGTGTTCCATAGTTGGGAGCAACCTGCGGCGCGTTTTGTCCGCTCATCCAGGTCCATGTATTGGTGGCAATATTGTATCGCCACATCACATCATTCATGTCAATTGTAGGAATCTGCAAACCGCCAAACATCCACAAATCTCCGGCAGCATCTGTCCAGCCGCAGGCCGTTTCAACCAGTCCGGGCGGGTTGCTGAGTGGCGAGGGCACCTGAAGCGTTCCGTATATCCCCGGCTGATTGCATAAACCAGAGCCTTTCATCCAGGTCCATTCGTTAGTGGCAATATTATACCGCCAGAGCTCGTCGAGCGATCCGTAAACTCCTGTAATGTCAAAACCGGAACCGCCATACATCCACAAATCTCCTGCAGCATCTACCCACGTTACCATTGCATAACTCCGGCTGCCGGGGTAATTGAGCGGAGAAGGAACTCCCTGTGTGCCATACACGCCAACCTGATTGGTGGCCGAGGGGCCTTTCATCCAAGTCCATTCCAGCGTAACCGGATCAAACCGCCACAGCACCGAGTGAATATCAGAGGTAGTGAAATCAACACCGCCGAATACCCAGAAATTGCCGTTCAAATCTGTCCATTCAGCAGCTTCGTAAAGACCGGGTGGATTATTGAGATTATCGGGAACGCCCATTACCCCAAAAACAGGCGTTGGATTAACACCTCCGGTTCCCTTCATCCATGTCCACGACCCGCTCTGTGCCGATAGATCTGCAAGACAGATCAATGAAATGAAAGCAATTGCAAGGTATCTGCCTTTACCACTGATTGATTTCAGGAGTTTAATATTCACCTGTACAGAACATTCATAAAGCAAAACAGTTCAGGCAGATGCTATTAATTTTCGCTAAATAGTTTCAACGAATCAACGTCACATGCCCCAGCCTGTCCACAAATTTGCCACCGGTGCAGGAGCTTGTGTAGGTGAGTTTATACACATACACATCGCCCTTGGCTCTTTGCCCGGCATAGAAGCCGTCCCAGCCGTTGGGATCGGTGGTTTCGAATATGAGTTCGCCCCAGCGGTTGAAAACCATGAGGCGGAACGAAGTAAAGTTTTCGCCGTAGCCGGTGAAGCGGTCGTTGAGTCCGTCGCCGTTGGGAGTGAAGCTGTTGGGGATGTATACGGTGGCTTCGCCAAGGTTGCCGGTTACTTCGATGGTATCGGTTAACACGCAGGGCTGGGCACTTACGTTTACCCAATACGTGCCGGGCTGTTCGATGCTTATGGTTTGTGTGTTATCGCCGGTGCTCCAGAGGTAGGTTGCACCGGTATTGCCTGCATCGAGCACCAGCGGAGTAAATGAGCCGCAGAGCGAAACAGCTTCGTCCAGTTCCAGATTTTGCGTGGTGGAAATGCTTATTGTGTCGGAAGCAGAACAGTTTTGCGCGGTTACAGTTACGGCGTAGTTTCCTGCTGCCGATGTGGTGATGGTTTGCGTAGTGGCTGAGTTGCTCCAGAGATAAGTTGCCCCGGGGTTTTGTGCGTTGAGTACAATGCTGTTGTTGGGGCAGAGGGTGGTGTCGGCACCGAGGTTTACCACCGGCAGCGGGGTAATGCTCAGGTTCATTGCCGTGCTTACGGTGCAGGGCGGGTTAATGATTTGCACGCTGTAAAGGCCGGGCGTGGATACGGTAATGGTTGGCGTAGTAGCTCCATTACTCCAGATGTATTGTGTGCCGGTAATGCCCGGATTGAGCAGTAACGATTGTCCTGCACAAATTGCGGTATCGCCGCCAAGGTCGGGCTGGGGCAAGGTTTGAAGTGTAATATTTATTGTATCGCTGGTGCTGCACTGGTTGTTGTTTACAGTAACTGAATACGATCCGGCTTGTGTGGCTGTAATGGTTTGTAAAGTATCGCCGGTATTCCAGAGGTAAGTGTTTCCGCTGTTTCCTGCATCAAGCAGCAAATTCACTGCAGTTCCGCAAATAAGGGTATCATTACCAATATTTACTACCGGGAGGGCATTTACGGTGAGGTTAATTGTATCATTCAACTGACAGTTTTGATTGGTAATCTGTAGTGTATATATCCCGCCTGTGGTGGTTGTGATGGTTTGTGTGGTATCGCCGGTATTCCAGAGATACTGAAGTTGTGAAATACCTGGATCAAGAATTACACTGTCGCCGGCGCAAAAAGAGGTATCATTCCCCAGAGAGATTTGTAACAGGTTGATGATTGTAATAGTATCGGAAGCAGTACAATTTCCTTGTGGATCAGTAGTCACAGTTACAGAATAAGTTCCGGAGGAACTTACATTTATGAATTGCGAAGTGCTGCCGGTGCTCCAACTATAATTTGCACCGGCATTTCCTGCATCAAGCAGGAGGTTTACGATTCCGCTGCATAACGTGGTATCGTTACCCAGATTTACCACAGGTTGCGGATAAATGGTAATTGTTCCGGTTGCCGTGTCTTCGCCGCGTCCGCAGGTAAAATTACCGACAACAATAACTGTGTAATTGTATGTTCCGGGTTGTGTGTAAACCCAGTTTGGGTTCATGAGCGAACTGGTATCGGATGTGGTGGTGGTATCGCCGAAATCCCAGAAGTAACTGTAGTTTGCCTGTGACTGCGGACTGAAAGCCACGGGCGCACCAATGCAGGCGGAAGAAGGAACGGTAATGGGAAAATTTATATCGAAGTTTTGCTGACCACAAACCGAATCGAGTTCGTAACGCCACAGTAAGTTCAATTCACCAACCAGTGAATTGTATCCTCCAAAGAGCCATAAATTGCCGTTGTTGTCCACAAATCCATTTGCACCGTAAACAGGCGGTGGTGCATTGGAAGTGGATGGAACGTTTTGTGTGCCATATACAGGAGCAGGCTGAAAAGTAAGCGAACCTGTGACCCAGGTAAACTGTAAGGTATTCGGATCAAAGAACCAAAGGTAATTATACTCAGTGCCCATTCCCCAGAAACGCCCGCACTGGTCGGTCCAGCAGGCCCGGTTTTCGTAAGTTCCGTCGGGGTATCCTCCGGGCGTACATTGTGCGGTAAACGTATTATTGAGCGGAGAGATTGATAAGTTTGATCCCGCCATCCATGTCCAGATTCCGGTATTAGGATTATACCGCCACATATCCGAAAGAAAATTTGCGGACAGATCAAATCCTCCATACATCCAGAAATTTCCCTGCTGATCCTGCCAGTGGCTGTACACGTATCGTCCGCCCGGCGTGTTGGTGGGTGAGGGTACACCGAGGGTGCCATAGTTGGCCGCAATCTGCCCGCTGCTTTGTCCGCTCACCCAAATCCACACATTGGCCGCAATATCGTATTTCCACATATCATCTGTTCCGGGAGTAGCAAAGTCCACACCTCCATACATCCATAAATTGCCTGCGGCATCCACCCAGGTTACGGTTGATTCGGTACACGGCGGCGGAATGTTGGTGGGCGAAGGCACACCCTGAATACCAAAATTGGCCAGAAGTCCGCCAGTTTGCGGGCCGTTCATCCATGTCCATTCATTGGTAGCTACATTATATCGCCAAAGATCCTGCAAGGAGTTTTGCTGTCCGGTGGCATCAAATCCATAACCACCGTAAAGCCATAAAAAGCCGTTGTTGTCTGTCCATGTACGTGCACCATACGTGCGTGCGCCAGGATAGTTGAGCGGCGAAGGCACGCCCTGCACGCCATACACACCGGCAGCATTCTGTGTGGAAGGGCCTTTCATCCATGTCCATTCATTGTTTGCCGGAGTGTAGCGCCACAAGGCCGAATGTATGGTGGCAAAATTACTTTCGAGTCCGCCAATAACCCAGAAGTTTCCGTTATCGTCAGTCCACTCGGCAAACTGATAGCCGGAAGGCGGTTCATTGGTGGGCGATGAAACAGTTTGTGTGCCAAAAATGCCCGGCAGGAAAGGTGTTTGCGAGCCACGCATCCATGTCCAGGCACCCACTTGCGCAAAGAGGAAAGTGGTGATTGTGGAAAACAAAAAGGATACAATTACTTTTTTCATCATCGTATCAGCAAAACGTGGCCCAGCCTGTCTACAAATTTACCACCTGTGCAGGAACTGGTGTAAGTTAATTTATACACATACACATCGCCCTTGGCTCTTTGCCCGGCATAGAAGCCGTCCCAGCCGTTGGGATCGGTGGTTTCGAAAATGAGTTCGCCCCAGCGGTTGAAAATCAGCAGGCGAAATGAGGAAAAGTTTTCGCCGTAGCCGGTAAAGCGGTCGTTGAGTCCGTCGCCGTTGGGAGTAAAACTATTCGGTATGTAGACGGCGGCTTCGCCGATGTTGCCGGTTACCTCAATGGTGTCGGTTAGTACGCAGGGTGGTGCGCTTACGTTTACCCAATACGTGCCGGGTTGCTGTATGCTTATGGTTTGTGTGTTATCGCCGGTGCTCCAGAGGTATGATGCGCCGGGATTTCCTGCATCGAGTGTGAGAGCGTTGAAACTGCCGCAGAGCGACACGGTTTCATCCAGTGAGAGGTTTTGTGTGGTGGCTACAGCGATGGTATCGCTGCTGCTGCAATTTTGGGCGGTAACAGTTACCGCGTAGCTTCCTGCTGACGATGTGGTAATGGTTTGCGTGTTTGCGCCAGTGTTCCACACATGTATTGCGCCCGGATTTTGTGCGTTGAGGACGATGCTTTCGTCGGGGCAGAGTGTGGTATCGTTGCCGAGATTTACTACCGGCAGCGGCGTTACAGTAAGGTTCATGGCTGTGCTGAGAGTGCAGGGCGGGTTAATGATTTGCACGCTGTACAAGCCCGTCGATGATACGTTAATGGTTGGCGTAGTTGCTCCATTGCTCCAAATGTATTGTGTGCCGGTAATTCCCGGATCGAGCAGTAACGATTGTCCTGCACAGATTACAGTATCGCCGCCAAGGTCGGGCTGTGCGGGTTGTGTAATAACGAGGGTGTCCTGATCGCTGCATAGCCCGTTGGGGCCTGAACTTACTGTTACGGAATATATGCCAGGGGCAGTAATGTTGATGGTTTGTGTGGTGGCCCCGGTGCTCCAGAGGTAGGTGCTTCCGGCATTACCGGCATCAGGAGTAAGGTTTATCAAACCGTTGCAAATGGTGCTGTCGCTGCCGAGGTTGACTACGGGTTGCGGGTAAACGGTGATAATGGCTGTAGAGGTATCTGTTCCCGAACCGCAGGTAGCATTGCCCGATACGATTAGTGTAACGGTATAGGTGCCCGGTGTGGTGTAGGTAAATCCGGGCGATGAAAGGTTGCTGGTGTCGGCCAGCGTGGTGGTATCGCCGAAATCCCAGGCATAACTGGTGTAATTTGTAGTGAATGGATTGAACTGAACTGAAAAGGGTGCACAGCCCGAAAAGTTTTGTGCAGAGGTGGAAAATGCTGCATTTACTGTAGTTCCCGGGCATAACGGATCTATCTGATAACGCCATACCGCATTGTATATGCCATTGGCAAAGGGATTATATCCACCGAAGAGATACAAATTGCCCTGCAAATCTTTAAATGGCGCCGCGCCCAACAAGACCGGGGGATAATTTGACGCTGCCGGTACATTGAGTGTACCAAAACTTGGAGGTGTGCTGGCATTAGTGGTGCCGCTGATCCATGTAAACTGATTGGTTACCGGATCGAACATCCACACATAATTATGAAAATTGTTAATACTCGCTCCGTGGGCATACCAGAAACGCCCGCAGTCGTCGGTCCAAAAGGAACGACCCTCGTATGTGCCGTCGGGGCGATTGCCGGGTACGCACTGTTGGTTAAAAGTGGCCAGATCATTCGGAAGCGATGATCCTGCCATCCAGGTCCATTCGAGCGTAACCGGATCGAACTTCCACATATCGCCGCTTACGAATGCGGCCTGTAAATAGCCGCCATAGATCCAGAAATTTCCCTGGAGATCTTTCCAGTGCGCATAAATCCAGCGTTGATCGGGTGTATTGGCGGGCGAAGAAACTCCCTGTGTACCAAATACCGGCCCGGCTCCGATGCTGTTACTTCCCGCCATCCACGTCCAGATATTGGCCGATACATCGTATTTCCAGACATCATCATACGAAGTTCCGCCGAACATCCAGAAATTTCCCTGCGCATCATTCCAGGTGGCAATGGTTTCGCTGCGGCTCGAAGGCATGTTGGTGGGAGCCGGTACCTGAAGAGTTCCGAAATTTCCCGGATCACCTGCAATATTACTTCCGCCCATCCACGTCCATTCGTTGGTGGATATATCATACATCCAGAAATCATTTATCTCTCCGAAAGCACTTTGCGAATCGAATGCAAAGCCGCCGAAAAGCCATAAATTGCCGGCATTGTCGGTCCAGGTGCAGGAGCCATAAGCCCTCGCTCCGGGATTATTGAGCGGCGAAGGCACGCCGAGTGTTCCATAAACACCTGCATTATTGGGTGTGTTGGGGCCTTTCATCCAGGTCCATAATCCGGTAGCCGGTTCGTATTTCCAGAGAGCTCCCCAAATATTGGTGATGCTTACATCGTCAATCCCGCCCAAAAACCAGAAATTCCCGTTAAGATCGGTCCAGGAAGCAGCACTGTATGAAGAATGGGGCTGATTGGCCGGCGAAGTCACACCCTGAATGCCAAAATTAGGCGGGGGATTGATAGAATTACTGCCATTTACCCAGGTCCATACTCCGTTTTGTGCCGATAATGTGATAACTGAACAAAAACTCAGCACAATGCCAATACCACAGCACCTGACAATATTTTTATACATGGAGTTTAACAGCTATGAGGGTATAACAGTTTATCCGGCATAGGGTTCAGCAGTGGTGTCTTAATTAATACTAAGCCGGAACATTACCTGATCAGCGTCACATGCCCGCGCAGGTCAACAATTTTTCCTCCTGTGCAGGCACTGGAATAAGAGAGCAGATACACATACACTTCGCTCTCGGCGCGCTGTCCCACATAGTTTCCATCCCATCCTGCCGGGTCGTTGGTTTCGAAAATTTTCTCGCCCCAACGGTTGAAGAGGATGAGGCTGAAAGAGGTAAAACTCTCGCCGTAGCCACTGAACCGATCATTCAACCCATCACCATTGGGCGTGAAGCTGTTGGGCACATACACCACTGCTTCGCCGATACTGCCTGTTACTTCGATTGTATCGGTCAACTGGCAGGGCGGGGCGCTTACATTTACCCAATACGTACCGGGTTGTTGTATGCTTATGGTCTGGGTATTGTCGCCGGTGCTCCAGAGGTATGTTGCGCCGGGATTTCCGGCATCGAGCGTAAGGGCGTTGAAACTGCCGCAGAGCGACACGGTTTCATCCAGTGAGAGGTTTTGTGTGGTGGAAATGCTGATTGTGTCGGAGGCAGAACAGTTTTGCGCGGTAACTGTTACCGCGTAGTTTCCTGCGGTGGAAGTTGAGATGGTTTGCGTAGTGGCTGCGTTGCTCCAGAGGTAAACGGCTCCGGGGTTTTGCGCGTTAAGAACGATGCTGTCGTCGGGGCAGAGGGTGGTGTCGGCACCGAGGTTTACCACCGGCAGCGGGGTAATGCTCAGGTTCATTGCCGTGCTTGCGGTGCAGGGCGGGTTAATGATTTGCACGCTGTAAAGGCCGGTCGTGGATACGGTGATGGTTGGTGTGGTTGCGCCATTACTCCAAATGTATTGTGTGCCGGTAATTCCCGGATCGAGCAGTAACGATTGTCCTGCACAGATTGCGGTATCGCCGCCAAGGTCGGGCTGTGCGGGTTGTGTAATAACGAGGGTGTCCTGATCGCTGCACAGCCCGTTGGGACCTGAACTTACTGTTACAGAGTATATTCCGGGTGCGGTAACATTGATGGTTTGTGTGGTGGCTCCGGTGCTCCAGAGGTAGTTGCTTCCGGCATTACCGGCATCGGGCGTAAGGTTTATCAAACCGTTGCAAATGGTGCTGTCGCTGCCGAGGTTGACTACGGGTTGCGGGTAAACGGTGATAATTGTTGTAGTTGTATCAGCATTTGCTCCGCATGAGGAAGTTCCGGTAATAATTAACGTTACGGTATATGTTCCGGGTTGCGTAAACAAGTAAGTGGGCGAAGCAAGATTACTGGTATCGGCCAGCGTGGTGGTATCGCCAAAATCCCATTGGTAGCTGTTATAGCTTGTTGAAGATGGATTAAACTGAAGAGAAAGGGGCGCGCAACCCGAAGTTGAAGGGGAGGAAGTAAATTGTGCATTAACAGCAGTACCCGGACAAGTTGGATCTATCTGATATCGCCACAGCAAGTTTATGGTACCACCCAATACGCCGCTTAAATCACCTCCACCAAAAAACCAGAGATCACCATTGGCACTTACAAAGCCGTTTCCGCCCGCCGCACCCATGGGATAATTGGTAGGTGCGGGAATTCCCTGAGTCCCCAAATTAAGAGGAGTGGCTTGTGCTGTTGATCCGGTGATGTAAGTAAATTGAAGCGTATTCGTGTCAAACAGCCATAAATAATTAAAATCGGTTCCCATAGACCACAGCCTGCCGCATTGATCAGTCCAGCAAATCCGGTTTTCAACAGAAGGATCAGGATAGCCGCCGGGAACGCAGGGTGTTGAAAAAGTATTGGGCAGGCCAGGCGTATTTGGTCCTGCCATCCACGTCCAAAGTAAGGTTGAAGGATCATACATCCACATATCAGCATACCCCACTGAGTTATAATCTAAAGAGCCAAACATCCAGAAACGTCCTTGTAAATCAGTCCAGTGACTGTAATTCCAGCGTGTTCCCGGTGTGTTTGTGGGCGATGGTACCTGAAGTGTGCCATGATTTGCCACTACAGGCCCCGCAGATTGTCCGCTCATCCATGTCCACATATTTGATCCAACCGAATAACGCCACATGTCATCAGCCCCACCCAAAAATCCATCAATACCAGAAAACAACCAAAGGTCTCCATTATTATCAACCCATGAAGCTGCCGATTCCTGTGCTGCCGGTGGTAAATTGGTTGGGGCCATCACTCCCTGAATGCCGAAGCTGGCTAAGCCATTACCAATTTGAGGACCATTCATCCAAGTCCATTCGTTTGTGGCAATGTTATATCGCCATAAATCATTCAGGAAACCGGAATTTCCAGTCGCATCAATTCCGGCTCCGCCCATCAGCCATAAATCACCATTCGTATCGGTCCAGGTTCTGGGAGCAAAGGAACGGCCACCTGGAAAATTATTGGGTGAAGGAACTCCCTGAACCCCGTAAACAGGAATTGAGTTGGATGCCGAAGGCCCGTTCATCCACGTCCATTCATTAGTAGCGGGAACATACCTCCACAATGAGTTTTCATAGCCTCCTGTAGCAAAATTAAGTCCTCCGAATACCCAAAAATTACCATTCAGGTCTGTCCATTCTGCTGCTTCATACACTCCGGGAGGTTCATTGGTGGGCGATGACACACCTTGTATTCCAAAATTAGGTACAGGTGAGGTAACGGCAGTTCCTTTCATCCATGTCCACGTTCCGTTTTGAGCAGAGACAGGTGCTGCAAAACAAAGCATAAACAATATTAATCGAAAAAGGGGCGGTTGCATTTTAGAGGATTGTGCTATAATTCGAATATAAACAATCAAAACCCCGAAACGGTTCTGATAAAAGATATTCACTATCAAAAAGTTATCAATTTTCAGGAAATTAAAACCATGACGAAAAAAGAGCATTGGCAATATTTTCATTTTGCAAAATGCAGCTTTAAGCGATACAGAAGACAAACTCACCTGATCAGCGTCACATGCCCTAACTTTTCAACAACTTGTTCACCGGTGCAGATGTTTGAGTAAGACAGTTTATACACATACACATCACCTTTGGCAATTTCACCTTGATATTGACCATCCCAGCCGCTCTGATCGCGTGTTTCAAAAATCAGCTCGCCCCAGCGGTTAAAGATGGTGAGGTGAAAGAGGCTAAAACCGTCACTAATTCCGGTAAAGCGGTCATTTAAGCCATCGCCGTTGGGTGTAAAACTGTTGGGGACATATACCAATGCTTCGCCCGGAGTTCCTGTTACTTCAATGGTATCGCTGAGTGTGCAGGGTATTGCGTTGATACTTACCCAATACGTTCCGGCTTGTTGCACGGTTATGGTTTGCGAGATTTCGCCGGTATTCCAAAGATAGGTTGCACCGGGATTTCCGGCATCGAGTATCAAAGCAGTTTGTAAACCGCAAAGTGAAACAGTTTCATTAAAATTAATGTTTTGTATAACGTTGATATTAATAGTATCAGCAGCCAAACAGTTTTGCGCTGTAACAGCAACAGCATACATTCCTGCATCCGAAACCGCAATGTTTTGCAATGTTGAACCGATGTTCCAGATGTAACCGGCTCCCGGGTTTTGTGCATCAAGCAGAAGTGTGTCGCCGGGACAGAGTGTGGTGTCGGCGCCGAGTGCCACCACCGGCAGCGGTGTTACAGTGAGATTCATGGACGTTGAAAGTGTACACGGCGCATTAATAACCTGCACGCTGTAAAAACCGGTTGCCGAAACGGGCAGGGTGGAAGTGGTATCGCCGGTGTTCCAGATGAATTGTTGTGCGCTCACGCCCGGATCGAGCAGCAGGGTTTGTCCGGCACAAATGGTGGTGTCGCCATTAATTACAGGCTGTGCCGCAAGATCAATTACAATTGAATCCTGTGTGCTGCATAAGCCGTTTGGATCTGTAGTTACAGTTACACTGTATGTTCCGGCTGCTGTTGCTGTTATCGTTTGCGAAGGTGCTCCGGTGCTCCATTGATAAGTGGCACCGGGATTTCCGGCATCCAGTAAGAGGCTGAACGGTGGGTTGCAAAGTGTGGTATCATTACCAAGATTTACTGTGGGTTGAGGAAAAACAGTTACAGTAACAGTTGACGTATCAGAAGCATTTAAACAGTTACCCTGTATGGTTGTAACAAGTGTAACAGTATAAGTTCCTGGTTGCTGGAATGTGTAAGCCGCATTAGCAGTATTACTTGTATCAGCAAGTGTTGTGGAATCTCCAAAATCCCAGAAATAGTTATAATTACCAGTTACAGAGGGTGAAAGTTGTAGCTGATAAGGAGCACATCCGTTTAATGGCTGTGAGGAGTTTATTGTGGAGACTAACTGAAACGACGGGCATGAAAGGTCTATCTGATATCTCCAAATAGAATTGTAATAACCAGCAGTTGAGTTTTCAAGACCACCAAAGAAATACAAGTCACAACCCTGAGCCTGAAAAGAAGATGTACCCGTCATTGCCGGCGGATAATTGGTTGATGAAGGTACATTCTGAATACCAAAATTAGGCTGGGTAGTAGTTGTTTGCGGGCCATTTACCCAGGTAAACTGATTGGTGGCAGGGTCGAATACCCACATATAATTGATTACGCCTGAAATAGCCCCGCCACCAGCATACCAGAATCGCCCAAAGTCATCAGTCCAAAATGAGCGTCCTTCGTATGACGATTCCGGCTCGCCTCCGGGAGTACATTGCTGTGTAAATGTGCTGGTTATTGTTGCTGATGAAGAGCCCGCCATCCAAGTCCATTGCAATGAAATCGGATCAAATTTCCACATATCGGCTCCGATATAATTAGCAGAAGGGTTAATGGAAATGATTGGGTTTCCTCCAAAAAGCCAGAAATTACCTTGAAGATCGACCCAATGTGCATACACCCAACGTTGACCTGGAGTGTTTGAAGGTGCTGCGATACCCAGCGTTCCATAATTTGGCAAAGTATATGGCACATTACTTCCGGCCATCCATGTCCAGATATTTGTAGCAGGATTAAACCGCCATACATCATCATAATAAGGCCCGCCGAAGAGCCAGAAATCGCCTGACGCGTCCTTCCAACTTATTTGACACTCGCTCCGGGCAGAGGGCATATTGGTTGGCGATGGAACCTGAAGTACACCAAAATTTCCAACACCATTTGCAAACGAACTTCCTCCCATCCATGTCCATTCATTTGTAGCAATGGTATATTTCCACATGTCGTTAAATTCTCCCCAGTTGCCGTTGGAATCGTATCCCATTCCGCCAAATAACCAAAGATTGCCCGCATTATCTGTCCAGGTACTCGAACCATACGCTCTTGCACCGGGAAAATTAGTTGGTGAAGAAATTCCCAATACACCGTAACTGCCCGCATTATTTGGTGTTGAAGGTCCCTTCATCCAAATCCATTGAGCAATTGAGCGATCAAATTTCCAGAGTGCTCCCCAATGAGAAGAAGGGGGGCTTATACCGCCTAATATCCAGAAATCGCCATTTAAATCTGTCCACGAATTGCTTGTATAAGTTCCCGGAGGCTCATTACCCGGTGAGGCTACTCCCTGAATGCCAAAACTGGCAGGCGGATTAGGTGAACTGCTTCCTGCAACCCAGGTCCAAACTCCATTTTGAGCAGTAAGATTTAAGCCCAATACCACCATGAGCAGAGAAAGGGTGGTACAAATCTTACTTAGCGACATATCTATTGTGGATGTAGTTATCGAATATCAACATATAAATCCATTGAGTATTCAACTCTCAGACATTAAAAGTCTGTAAAGGAAGAATTTCAACGAATCAGTGTAACATGCCCCAGCCTGTCAATAACCTGCTCTCCGGTGCAGATGTTTGAATAGGACAGTTTATACACATACACATCACCTTTGGCAATTTCACCTTGATATTGGCCATCCCAGCCACTCTGATTGCGTGTTTCAAAAATCAGCTCGCCCCAGCGGTTAAAAATGAGGAGGTGAAAAGTGGTGAAATTCTCCCCAATTCCTGTGAAGCGGTCATTCAGGCCGTCGCCGTTGGGTGTAAAACTGTTGGGGATATACACCAGCCCTTCACCAAGAATGCCGTTTACGGTTATTGTATCGCTAAGTATGCAGGGCGGATTGGTTATGGTTACCCAGTAAGACCCTGCTTGTTGTATGCTTATGGTTTGCGTGGTTTCTCCGGTGCTCCAGAGGTAGGAGGAGCCGGGGTTTCCGGCATCGAGGACTAAACCATTTTGTAAGCCGCAGAGCGACACGTTATTTGTCAGTTCAAAAGTTTGTATTGAAGAAACAGTAATGGTATCTGCATCAATACAACTTTGATTACTCACAGCAACTGTGTAAGTGCCCGGATCTGTTACAGAAATGCTTTGAGAAGTTGCCCCGGTGTTCCAGATGTAAGAAGTTCCGGAATTTTGAGCATCCAGCAACAGTGTTTGACCTGGACAAAGCAGAGTGTCGTTGCCCAGATTGACAACCGGGCTTTGCAGCACCTGAATAACTGCAAATGAGGTATCGGGCGAATCGCCGCAAGGTCCATAATTTGTAATTAAGGTTGCAGTGTATGTTCCGGGAGTTGAATAAATGTAGGTTGGAGCTGCAATACTGCTTGTGTCAAGTGTAGTTAACGGATCGCCAAAATCCCATTGATACGTAACAGCCGCATTACCTGAGGTGCCAAACTGCATTGTAAATGGTGCGCATCCTGTACTGTCTGCAGTGGCTGTTGTTGTAAAATTTGGCACTCCTAAACAAAGTGGATCGGGCTGGTAGCGCCATAAATTGTTTGTTGTTCCAAAACTATTTGTGGCAATTCCACCAAACAGCCATAGTTCTCCTTGCAGTGATACAAAAGCGTTACCGCCAAAAACGCCATCGGGATAATTAGTGGGAGAGGGCACGCCTTGTATGCCATAAACAGGAGGCGGGGCAAAACCAAGAGAACCAGTAATCCAGGTAAACTGTAAGGAAACAGGATCAAAAACCCAAAGATGCGAGGAAACTATTATTGCTCCTGTGCTAATTGACCAAAAACGCCCGCATGGATCTGTCCAGCAGGCGCGGTCTTCAAAACATCCTGAGGGCAATCCGCCCGGAACACAGGTTGCCAAAAATGTTGCCGAATCATTGTCTGTTTGTACACCTGCCATCCATGTCCATAGCAAGGTGGCAGGATCATACATCCACATATCTGCGGGAAAGGCTGCTGTGCTTGATGCAAGTGCGTTTCCACCAAACAACCAAAAACGCCCCTGAAGATCCTTCCATCCATTATAAACCCATCGCGAACCTGGTGTATTTGATGGAGCAGGAACACCCAACTGTCCATAATTTGGAGGCACAGGTAAAGAAGTGCTGCTCAGTTGCTGTCCGCTCATCCATGTCCATGAAGCTGTTGAAATTGTGTAACGCCAAACATCATCAGAACTGCCTGCCGAAGACAATCCACCAAACATCCATAAATCGCCATTATTATCAACCCAGGAAACCGCCGTCTCATATTTTGATGGAGGCCAGTTGGTGGCCGATGGTACAGTTATTTGCCCGTAACTTCCCGGTGAACTGCCCGTTGGCGATCCTCCCATCCATGTCCACTCATTGGTAGCCACATTGTATGTCCAAAGTTCATTAAGGATATTGTCTGTAGCGGTTGCATCAAGTCCCCCTCCTCCAAACATCCAGAGGTTTCCGTTTAAATCTGTCCAGGTTGTAACTCCGTATGCTCTGCCCGATGGGTAATTTAGCGGCGATGGAATTCCCTGAATACCATAAACACCGGGCATTTGAAGTGTCGGAGGACCTTTCATCCATGTCCAGTTATTTGTAGCTGGTTCATACCTCCAAAGCGAAGAATTGTAGCCTCCATTAGGCCCTTGATAAAATCCGCCAAACACCCAAAAATTACCATTCAGATCGGTCCATTCGGCTGCTTCATAAACGCCGGGCGGTCTGTTGGTTGGTGCCGGAACTCCCTGAATACCGAAGTTGCCTGTCGGATTTGCAATTGTGTCTCCGCCCATCCAGGTCCACACACCATTCTGGGCCGAAACACAAAAGTTAAAAAACAGCAGAATTATTGTTATATAACCAGGACGGCATTTCATTAAAGTTATTTTTTGCGGCGCTCCCTTTCGCGTTCTTCCCGTTCCCTTTCTTCGTGTTTATTCTCTTCCTCGCGAATGAATTTATTCTTCTTCGAGATGAAAAAATTCTTATCGCCCTTGCGCACTTTGGCTTCTCCCTTTACAAAAATATATGCCTGATCGTACTCAAACGGAATAACGGTAAGACCCGAAACGTCTATAAATCCCCATTTCCCGTCTTTCTGCACCGAGGCAAGACCTTCTGAAAAATTATTGGCATTGACATAAATGGCTGGTATCACCATCGTGTTTTTCGAATCGATGAACCCGTATTTATCACCCACTTTCACCCGGGCGCGGTTCTCATAAAAATCGTCGGCCATTACATAGGTGAGCGGTATAAGAATTTCGCCGGTTGTGTTGATGAAGCCGTATAAACCATTTTTAGCCACACGGGCCATGCCGTTTTTAAACTGTCCGGCATCGTCGTATTGAAGCTCAATGGCTACTTTCCCCTCGGCATTAATATAGCCACGCTTGCGGTTTTTAATTACAATGGCAAATCCCTCACTGAAATCGCCCCCCGCGTCGTAAGTGGCCGGAACAAGAATCTGTCCGGAAGCTGTTTTGTAGCCCACTTTGCCGTTTTCGTAAAACCTTACGGGCGACTGGGCCGATGAAGCGATCCACAGAATTTGGCTGAGAAAGAAAATGATTAAACGAATTTTCATTGTTTGTCAATTTAATGGTAAGTTCAGAAAATTAACAGTTCATAGGGCAAATGGTTCAACTCTAAACCTGCCTTATTTTCCGAAATTCAACGGAGCAGGTTAATATGCCCCACCTTTCTATAATCGTTTTCGCCGCCGCACTCGGTCCGGTAATCAATTATATACACGTAAGTATCGTTCTGGCATTTGGTTCCGGCCATTGTGCCATCCCAATACTGTGTCATACTGTCGGTAATAAAAATAAGTTGGCCCCAGCGGTTGTATATGCGCATGGAAAACTGTGTAATACCGTCGCCCACGGCAAAAAAGAAATCGTTTGTGCCGTTTCCGTTGGGCGTAAATGTATTGGGCACATAGAGCATTCCCGAACTTGTGCCGCCGGTAACTTCTATCGAATCGCGAAGCTGGCAGGTGCCATTATCCACCAAAACCGAATATGTACCTGCTAAACCGGCCACAATGGTTTGTGTGGTTTCGCCGGTGTTCCAGAGGTAGTTCAGTCCGGGACCGGCATCAATTTCAATGGTGGGCACCAGGCATAAATTCATATTGGGGCCGAGATCGAGCGGGGGGAAGAAGCTGATGAGCGCGGCATCGGTGGCGGTGCAGCCGTTTTCGGTTACGGTTACCGTGTACACACCCTGCTGCGGGGCCACAATTTGCTGTGTGCCTGCGCCGGTGTTCCAGGTGTGTGTGGCGTTGGGGTTGCCGGCATCGAGCACGTAGAGAATATCGGGGCAGAGTGTGGTGTCGGGGCCGAGATTTACTACAGGAACGGGGTTTATGGTAATGGAGGCCGAATCGGTAAACGTGCAGGGCCCGGCGGCTACCTGCACCCACCAGATGCCGGTGGTGTCGGGCTGTATAACGTTGGTGTTGGCCTGGTTGTTCCAGAGGTAGGTATCCCAGCCGTTTCCGGCCGAGAGTGTAAGCGGCTGACCTTCGCAAATGGTGGTGTCGGGGCCAATATCGGGCGGAAGCAGGTAGGTGATATTAATACTGTCGCTGCCCGAGCAGTTGGCCAGCGCCACCAGCACGCCATACGTGCCGGGCGAGTTTATGGTAAGTGTTTGCAGCGTATCGGTCGGGCCGGTGTTCCATAAGTAGCTGCCGCCGGCAATGCCAGCATCGAGTGTAAGTGAGGCATTGCCGCAAAGTATGGTATCGGCACCGAGAAACGGCTGCGGTACAGCGCTTACCTGAATGGTGGTGGTAATGGTGTCGGCTAATAGTCCGCACGAAGTGTTGGTGACAATAACCGTTACCGTAAACGTCCCCGCGGTAGTGTAAGTGTAGGCGGGGGCGGGCAGGTTGCTGGTATCGGCCAGCGTGGCGGGATTGCCGAAATCCCAGTGATAGGTGAAATTATTGCTCACCGGCGCTATCTGAAACGTAACGGGAAGCGGAAAACAACCGGCCGAAGGCGTGGCTGCCAGGTTAAACTGTACCGAAAAGCAGGTAAGATCGGGCTGGTAGCGCCACATCGCATTGCTGGTGCCGCCAGCTGCGTTAAGCAGCCCGCCAAACATCCACATGTCGCCATTGAGCGCCGTAAAACTCACCGAGCCTGCCATTCCCGAAGGATCGTTGGTGGCAGCCGGAACACCTATTACGCCAAAATTGGCAGGCTGGTTGGTGGCCGCCCCGCCCCGGGCAAGCAGAAACTCGTTAAGCTGAGGGTCGTAAAGCCATACATCCTGCGTAAGCTGGTTAAGCTGGTTATTGGTGCTTCCGCCCATTATCCAGAAACGGCCGCACACATCTTTCCAGCAGGTGCGCGTTTCCATGCGCGACGAGGGCCTGAAACCTCCGGCCGTACATTGCGGGCCATAATTGCCGGGATCGTTGGCTGTGCCGCTGCCGCCCATCCATGTCCAGATATTGGTTACAGGATTGTAGCGCCACATATCGTTGTAGGTATTGGCAAAGCGGTTTCCGCCAAAGAGCCAGAAATTCCCGGCGGCATCAGTCCAGTTGTTGTACGACGAGCGGCTGCCGGGCGTATTTCCCGGCGCGGGAGCCTGAAGTGTGCCCCAGTTGGGAAAAGCATTTTGTGTGTTGGCGCCGCTCATCCATGTCCAGTTGTTGGTGGCGGGGTCGTAACGCCACATATCGCTGTAAAAACCGCCGCTGCCTTCGCCGCCAAACATCCACAACTGGCCCGTGCCCGAAACCCATGTGGCATTGCCTTCGTGGCGGCAGGGCGGGTTGTTGCCCGCAGCGGCTACCTGCAGGGTACCATAAGTGCCGGGCTGGCCCGATAGTGTGGGGCCTTTCATCCATGTCCATTCGTTTATGGCCACGTTGTACATCCACAAATCGCTCATCTGCCCCTGTTGCCCGTTCGAGTCGAAACCGTAGCCGCCAAACAGCCAGAGGTTCCCATTGGCATCAGTCCAGGTGCAGCCCCTGAAACGCGCCCCGGGTGTGTTTAAAGGCGACGAAATGCCCTGCGTGCCATGCACCGGCCATTGCCCGGTAGTGCTGGCCCCGGTCATCCAGGTCCATTGCAGCGAACCCGGATCAAACCGCCACAGCGCACTGTAAATCTGAAACGAAGTGCTGTTCAGTCCGCCATATACCCAGAAATTCCCGGCCGGATCAGTCCAGTTCAGCGAGGCATACATCGAAGGCGGGTCGTTGGCCGGCGAGGGCACACCCAGCACACCGTAACTGCCCGCATTGTTGGTTACCGACGAGCCTTTCATCCACGTCCACACACCGCCCTGAGCCATTGCGCCAAAGGGAAGCAAAAGGGAAATTAATACGATATAGGTTCTAAAATGAGGTCGCATGCAATTAACCCGGCAAAAAAAATCGCAGCACCGGATTGTTTCAAAGATAACCGGATCAGGCTGGTCTGGCAAATGTCAGATTCAGGTGGTGGAATTTGTTTGGCAACCGGATTTAAAAGGCCGATAACCGGACGGTATAACTACCTGCCAAATGAACTGGCTTTCGGGAGTAACTCAGCACGGTGAAGCCTGGCAGTATTGCGTAAAGCTGTTTTCGGGATAGCTTCAAATGGACAATTATGTAATTTTGAAACAGGCTCTGGTACGATGAGAAGAATTGTCGCATTACTGGTTTTATTTTCGTCCTTTTATTATGGGTGTTTAATAACATCCGACAGAATATTGTATTCAAGTGTTGTACAAAAACGTTTTTACATTGGCACTTCCCCTAATGATTCAACATTAAAAGGACTATGGTATCTTCAATATGACTACGAAGAAGGAGTATCAATAGCTTTGCTTTTTCGAGATGCCACTCATATTGGATATAAGAAGAACTTTATTCTTTGCAAAAAAGAAAAATCACGATACTTTATTGTTAATACAGACAACTGGCATGAAAATAAAATTTATAAGGATAGCCTGTCATTTAAAAACTACTTAAAGGATATTCAGATTGAATATGACTCTGTGGTTTTTCATCGGATAGCTTATAATCCCGAGAGGTTGTACATACCAACTTCCTCCATACCTCCTGATTAAGAGCCGGTGTTCGTATTTTATGCTAAGCCAAATTTTTACTTCCACTTAAAGAGAAGAAGTTACAAAATGAATTGGCTTTCGGGGCTACCTTAGCCAGATGAAGGTTAGAAGATTTACGCATAGATTTTTTCGTGACGGATTCACCTCCAGGTAAACAAATCAAAGTATTTAGAAACAGGTAAAATGAAGGGATTGATTGCGTTTATTTATTTTCTGTTTATGATATTAATATCATGCAATCATTTAGTTAGCCCGTCTCAATCCTTAAAACCAATAACAGATAGTAAGTGTGCGGATATTTACAGAATGTTTTTGCTTGATAAAAATAAGCAAAGAGAAGGTTTGTCATTACCTTGTAATGATACAATAGAACTAATCCGTATTATGCTTGATTACAGGGGAGATACAACAATTAACAGCGTTTTTTTCGGCAATACCTCAATGTTGCCTGTATTTAAGAGCGACAGTACGCTGAAATTATATTGGATATCAACAGATTATGTTAATTATAACAATCAGCTTGTTACCAACCAGCTTTCAGCCCTGTATGTGATTTCTGCAATGTACTATAATGATTATAGATTTTGCGAGAATATCCGCTTGTTTGATTTGAGCAAAAAGAAGTATATAACAAATCTAAAATATTACTATCAGGGAGTTTCCGATTATCACATTGTTTCAGATAATCAAACAATTGCCAATATTTTTAAGAAAACCCAACTTTGGTATATTGAACTTGAGAAAAATGGGTTGAATAATATGAGAAAGAAAAATATTCCTCCTCCGTTATTGAAGAATATTAGATGGGATAAATAGTTTTACAGCCTCTCCAAACCGACTACCGGTTCAAAGAGTAAACAGCTAAAAATTCGAAATCATTCCATCAGACTCAATTGTTAGCGTTTTAAGCGAGGTGTTTGTTTTTATTTCCTGCTCAGCGCCTTCTTCAAATAGATATAATCAATAAAATAAAGCACCCTCACCGAAAGCTGGTTAAGCTGCGGAGCCTGCAACGTATTTTTAAGATTGTAGGTGTAGTTGTAATTTATCTGCTGTAAACCCACCTCGTCGGTAAGCACATTCTGTTTCCAGGCCACACTTAAAATGCTTCCCGGTGCAAAAATCCAGCGAAACACAATATCGGTATTGAAAGAGTTGAAGCTGAAGTTGTGATTGCCGGTGTAGGCGTAATAATCTTCCAAAATTCCTTCGTTGTTGAGCGTGTAGTAGCCCGTGTAGCGCCCGGTGGCCCAGAAGTGGCGGCCCACGAGGGTTATCGACATATCGCGTTTAAATACGTAGCTGGCGGTAATGCTGTTTTCGATATTGCGCAAAATGCGGCGGCCGAATACAATGTTGCCGTTGCTCTCGGTATTTACCCAGCCGCGGTCGCCAATGTCGTTGTGTGTGTTCGGATTGAGCGAAAAGGTGAGACGGTCGTTTACCCGCCAGTCCATCCAGATGCCGCCGCCAACCCACGGGTTGGCCGGAATGGTTTCGGTAATCTTGTCGGTGGTGCCCCAGTACATGTTTATGCCGCCGCTTACCTTTTTGTTGGAATTGGTGTTGTATCCGCCCCAGGCGCTAATCAGACGGCGGCGGAGGAAATACCTGCCCGGTTCGCGCGGCTCATAGTAATCGCGTATATCATACGGGCTCACTTCCATGCCAAAGAACATGTTGGAGAAATTGCGGAACTGAAACCACGAATTCATATTCAGGCTGAACAGGTTGCGCTCTTTGGTAATGAGGTTGTACTGATACGACATATTCACCCCAAAATTGCCCTGGTTAAGCCTTTTCCACGGGTTGAAAATGAAATAGGTGATACCGGCATTCTGCTGGGCAAAATTGGTTTCAAACGTAATGCCCATGTCGTTGGCGTCGAAATTACGGCTCTTCACATTGCGCGACACGTAGTATTGAATTTTGCCGCTGGTGCGGGCCAGTTGCAAATTGTACTGGTAGCCGAGGCGGGCATCAAACTCGCCGCGAATGCTGTCAACCGGTGTAAGAATATCGCTCACGGCCCCGTCGAAACGAAGCTGCCAGTTTTGCTTTTTATCGTTCAGCACCGTGCCTGCGCCGGTTACATTGGCACTGTTCCAGCCGCGTGCGCGTATTACATTGGTGTTTATGAAATAGGCCGATGAACTGTTTTGCATTTGTTTTTGAAACACCACAATGTTGTAGTTGGAACGCGGCTCGGTGAGGATTTTTCGTTTTTCGCCGGTTATTGTGTCCTGCGCCTCGGCATACGTATCTTCCACAAACGCATTGAGAATGCCTATGCCCATGCCGCTGTTGGTGCGGCCCGATATTTTGGTGGCATTCATTAGCCGCGACTGTGTGGGGTTTTTGCTCAGCACCTCGCTGCTGTCTGTTTGATATGACGCACCAAAGAACCCCGTGGGCCTTTTGCCTATGCGCCGCGAGTAGAACAAATCGCCCAACTGAAACAAATCGACACCCTCGGTAAAAAACGGACGCTGCTCCTGAAACTGCTGCTCGAAAGCGCCCAGGTTCTTAATTACATTGTCGCTCTGCACCTGACTAAAATCGGGCAGCAGGGTCATGTCGAGGGTGAAGCTTTCGTTGATGCCGTACTTTACATCCATGCCGCCGGCGTAGTTGAACACGGGCGAAGTTTCGCCAAAGCGGTCGTCGTTTTGCCAGATGAGCGAGGCGTAGGGGGTAAGCTGCAGGCGCAGGGGCACATCAATATCGGCCAGGCCCTTGAGTTTGCCCCAGTACATCATTGCGTTGGATGCCGCTTTGGGCGTAAGTGCCCACTGGTCGAATTCCTGAAAGCGGCGGATATTACGCGTAAACTGTACGCCCCATTCGCGTCCGTTTTCGGTAGGGAAACGCAGTGCCGACCAGGGAATTTCCACTTCCACGCTCCAGCCATTGGCCAGAATCTGAACTTCGCTGGCCCAAACTGCATTGTAGTTGAAATCCGAAAACCGCGAATCGCTCTGCACACCCGATGCCGTAACCGAAAAGTCGAAGGCATCCTGCTGCGTATTATACGTATCAAACACCATCCTGAAATTATCGGCATTCACCCAGTTGTCGCGTATGCCCAACTGACGCATAATACTGTCGGGATGGTTGTCGTAAAGCATGGCCGAGATGTAAATGGCCGTATTATCATATAAAATGCGCACATCGGTATCAAAACTCACCGGAGCGCCTTCGGTAGGGCTGTTTTGCTTAAAACCATTAATTGCCGGAGCCTTCTGCCACACCACATCATCTAATTTCCCGTCTATTTTAGGCGACACATCAGTTCGTGCTGCTATGGCCTCACGGCGGACAATCACCGTAGAGTCGGCTGCTGCAAAGAGGGTTTGCATACAGCTCATAAGCAGTAATCCAACTAAAACAAGACGCATAAGGCGGTTAATTTGTCGTTAAAATTAGGGTAAACATCCGTCGCTCACTTCTAAAGAATGATGAAAGGATGTTAAATTGCCTTAAATGGCTCTTTTTACAGGACGGATAAAAAAAGAAATGGTGACAGGCCGGCAGGCCTGTTTTTCATAATTACAACATAATATTTCATTTACATCCCGGTAATATAAGGCCGCCAAATTTGTATCAGAAAATAAAACATGAGAAACCCCCTCTGGAACGCAATACAAGAGTTTGAAACAGATAACCCCGGCTCCCCGCTTTCATTTACCCATCGTCTGGCCCGCGAAAACGGCTGGACCATGCAATACTCAATCCGGGCGGTGGATGAATACAAAAAATTCATCTATCTGATATGTGTGGCGCCACACCCGCTAACCCCGTCCGATCAGGTCGATCAGGTGTGGCATCTGCACATGATTTATACACAATCGTATTGGAAAGACTTTTGTGAACGAACGTTGAAAAGAGAAATCCACCACGGCCCTACGAAAGGTGGAAAAGAAGAAGCCGAAAAGTTTAACGATTGGTATGCCCGGACATTAGAAATGTACCGGGCTGTTTTTTTATACGAACGGCCGTCCGACATCTGGCCGCATCCGGCCAAACGATTCAGCGATGTGCATTTCAAACGCATAAACACCCGCATAAACTGGGTTATTCCCAAACCCCGGCTGCTGGTGCAATTCCTTCAGTTTATTCACTCTAAAATTCGCAAAATGAAAATGTAAACACACCACACACAGTGGCGGGGCGGTACTTCAATACCCGTGAAACGGGCAATTAGTTAACCAATTTCAATTCAATGAATACCCCATTATTACTAACCCAATTTACACCTGCCGAAGTATTTGTAATTCAAAAAGGATATTACACCAACAGGTGCGAACTGCTCAGGCAAATGCTGCACTACTTTGTGCATCAGAACTGGCTCGAAATACAAACCATCGACAATGAACTGTATGTGGCCAAAACCAGTGTCAATGCACCTGAGAAACATGAATTCGGCATACTGTCTTTAACACTTTACCAATTAAGTGTACCGCGTATCCCTTTTTCGAATTTCATACACATGCTT
This sequence comes from Bacteroidia bacterium, assembly GCA_025454955.1. Lineage (GTDB taxonomy): Bacteria > Bacteroidota > Bacteroidia > Palsa-965 > Palsa-965. The sequence goes on from JALONL010000016.1 coordinate 65,807, forward strand.
GTCGAATCGGTGGAGGAAGATAAGCTCATCAGGGGCATCCTTCGCCGGTTGAAAAAAACCGGATATTTTACCCAAAACATCCTCGGCTGGTTAACCGGTAATTTCGAACTCACCCCGCACGGACAAGCCACACAAACCGAACTGAACCGCGAAATAAGAATCCTTTCCGATTTCTGGAAAACCAATGAAGGGCGGAAGAAAATAAAACCGGTAGTGGATATGCTCGGAGCCAACCAATGGTTTGTAACCAGAGAATTGCCCGACTACCTTCAATTATTTCAGGATCGCTGGAAACCCACTGAAGCCCGGGTGGCGAAAGCCCGTGAGCAGGAATCGGGCTGTGGATCGGGTTGTTCGGGATGCTCGGGATGTGGAGGGGGTTGCGGTGGTTGTGGAGGTGGATGTGGTTCGTAAAAAAATAAAAACGGTTGTTGCTTTTGCGCAACAACCGTTTTTGAATCTATTCACCAACTAATTACTGGGTAACAGTAATTTTCTTCGTAAACACATATTCATCATTCACCACTTTCATGAGATACATGCCCGGTGCAGCACTTCCTGTAAGTTGCTGGAGGGAAATATCTTCGTGAATGTAGGTGGCATCTGAATAGGTGCGTGTGTAAATCAGTTTGCCGGTAATATCAAATATTTGCACAGTTACATCCACGTTCGGTACGGCCGGAGTGATGTTTACAGCAAAATCGCCGGTATTCGGGTTCGGGAATACTTCTACCGAACCGCCCTGATAATGATCGTTGTGTTCCACATGCGCAAAACGGGCGTTCGGATCACAATCGTCCTCGCAATCGCCTATGCAGTCGCCGTGTGCAAGGTGTGCAGGTACGCCGTTGGGGCTTATTTCAATATCCACTTCGGTGTTGGTGGCGCTGCTGGTGATATGGCATACACGTACTTTTTTCACGCTGCCGTTGTTGTTGTACGCGGCAACCACATTTACCACTTTTACCGTAACGGTTTGTGTGGCTATACATCCATTGGCATCCGTTACCGTAAGCGTGTAGGTGTAGTTCGAACAACCCGAAGTCAGATTCGGTGTAAACACCGGATTAGCCGCCGAAGCATTGCTCAGGTTCGAAGCCGGATACCATGAATAGGTGTATGCCGGTGTTCCTCCTGTGGCACTGCCGTTGAGCGTTACCGTTTGCGGACCGTTGCCGTAGCCAATTACAATATTGGCGTTGTTTGCGCCGTAGGCGCAGGTAGCCACAGGCGATACCGCAAGCGGGGCAATAGTGGTAACCAGGTTTGCGGCACGCGTTACGGTAAAGGTGCAGGTGCTTACATTTCCGTTCACGTCGGTAGCCGTTACAGTTACCGGAGTTACACCGTAGTTAAATGTAGAACCCGAAGCCGGAACCGATACCACCGAAGCCACACCGCAGTTGTCGGCCGAGGTTACACTCCAGCTTGCGGTTGATACGCAGGCAGGAATGGTAATGTTGGCCGGACAGGTTACTGTGGGCAATTGGTTATCGGTCACAGTTACAACCTGTATGCAGGTGGCAGAGTTTCCGTTTACATCAGTTACTGTCCAGGTAACCGTGGTGCTGCCTACGGGGAACGAAGACGGAGCGTTGTTCGTTACCGAAGCCACGCCGCAATTATCACCTGTAGTTGCTGAACCGAGATTTACACCGGTAGCTGCACACGAACCATTATCAGCCGAAACTGAAACGGCAGCAGGGCAAGTAATGGTGGGCAGTTCGTTATCGGTCACAGTTACAACCTGAGTGCAGGTGGCAGAGTTTCCGTTTACATCGGTTACAGTCCATGTAACCGTGGTGCTGCCTACGGGGAACGAAGACGGAGCATTGTTCGTTACCGAAGCCACACCGCAATTATCGGCAGTAGTTGCTGAACCGAGACTTACGCCAGTAGCTGCACACGAACCATTATCAGCCGAAGCCGATACGGCAGCGGGGCAGGTAATGGTGGGCAGTTCGTTATCGGTCACAGTTACAACCTGAGTGCAGGTAGCCGAGTTTCCGTTTACGTCGGTTACAGTCCAGGTAACGGTTGTGCTGCCAACCGGGAACGAAGTCGGAGCATTGTTCGTTACCGAAGCTACACCGCAATTATCCGCAGTGGTTGCCGAACCAAGATTCACACCAGTAGCTGCGCAAGAACCATTATCAGCCGAAGCAGATACAGCAGCAGGACAGGTAATGGTGGGCAATTCGTTGTCGGTTACAGTTACAACCTGGGTGCAGGTAGCAGAGTTTCCGTTTACATCGGTTACAGTCCATGTAACGGTTGTGCTGCCCACGGGGAATGAAGTCGGAGCGTTGTTCGTTACCGAAGCCACACCGCAATTATCCGCAGTGGTTGCCGAACCAAGATTCACGCCAGTAGCTACACACGAACCATTATCAGCCGAAGCCGACACGGCAGCGGGGCAGGTGATGGTGGGCAGTTCGTTGTCGGTCACTGTTACAACCTGCGTACAGGTGGCAGAGTTTCCATTTACATCGGTTACAGTCCATGTTACAGTGGTTGATCCAACCGGGAAAGAAGTCGGAGCGTTGTTCGTTACCGAAGCCACGCCGCAATTATCCGCAGTGGTTGCCGAACCAAGATTCACACCAGTAGCTGCACACGAACCATTATCAGCCGAAGCAGATACGGCAGCAGGGCAGGTAATGGTGGGCAATTCGTTATCGGTTACAGTTACAATCTGAGTGCAGGTGGCAGAGTTTCCGTTTACGTCGGTTACAGTCCATGTAACAGTTGTGCTGCCCACGGGGAACGAAGTCGGAGCATTGTTCGTTACCGAAGCCACGCCGCAATTATCGGTAGTAGTTGCCGAGCCAAGATTCACGCCGGTAGCTGCGCACGAACCATTATCAGCCGAAGCAGATACAGCAGCAGGACAGGTAATGGTGGGCAGTTCGTTGTCGGTCACTGTTACTAACTGTGTGCAGGAAGCAGAGTTTCCGTTTACGTCGGTTACAGTCCAGGTAACGGTTGTGCTGCCAACCGGGAACGAAGTCGGAGCATTGTTTGTTACCGAAGCCACACCGCAATTATCGGCAGTAGTTGCCGAACCGAGACTTACGCCGGTAGCTGCACACGAACCATTATCAGCCGAAGCCGACACGGCAGCGGGACAGCTAATGGTGGGCAGTTCGTTATCGGTCACTATTACTACCTGAGTGCAGCTGGCAGAGTTTCCGTTTACATCGGTCACAGTCCATGTAACAGTTGTGCTGCCCACGGGGAACGAAGTCGGAGCATTGTTCGTTACCGAAGCCACGCCGCAATTATCCGCAGTAGTAGCCGAACCAAGATTCACGCCGGTAGCTGCGCAAGAACCATTATCAGCCGAAGCTGACACGGCAGCGGGGCAGGTGATGGTGGGCAGTTCGTTGTCAGTCACAGTTACAACCTGAGTGCAGGTGGCAGAGTTTCCATTTACGTCGGTTACAGTCCAGGTAACTGAGGTGCTGCCAACCGGGAATGAAGTCGGAGCATTGTTCGTTACCGAAGCTACACCGCAATTATCGGTAGTAGTTGCTGAACCGAGACTTACGCCAGTAGCTGCGCAAGAACCATTATCAGCCGAAGCCGACACAGCAGCAGGGCAGGTAATGGTGGGCAGTTCGTTGTCGGTCACTGTTACAACCTGTGTGCAGGTGGCAGAGTTTCCGTTTACATCGGTTACAGTCCAAGTAACGGTGGTGCTGCCAACCGGGAATGAAGACGGAGCGTTGTTGCTTACCGAAGCTACACCGCAATTATCGGCAGTAGTTGCCGAACCGAGACTTACGCCAGTAGCTGCACACGAACCATTATCAGCCGAAGCCGACACGGCAGCGGGGCAAGTGATGGTGGGCAGTTCGTTATCGGTCACAGTTACTACTTGTGTGCAGGTAGCCGAGTTACCGTTTACGTCGGTTACAGTCCAGGTAACGGTTGTGCTGCCAACCGGGAAGGAAGTCGGAGCGTTGTTCGTTACTGAAGCTACGCCGCAATTATCAGCGGTAGTTGCTGAACCGAGACTTACGCCAGTAGCCGCGCAAGAACCATTATCAGCCGAAGCCGACACAGCAGCAGGGCAGGTAATGGTGGGCAGTTCGTTGTCGGTCACAGTTACAACCTGAGTGCAGGTGGCAGAGTTTCCGTTTACATCGGTTACAGTCCACGTAACTGTGGTGCTGCCAACCGGGAATGAAGACGGAGCATTGTTCGTTACCGAAGCTACGCCGCAATTATCAGCAGTAGTAGCCGAACCAAGATTCACGCCAGTAGCTGCGCAAGAACCATTATCAGCCGAAGCCGACACGGCAGCGGGGCAGGTAATGGTGGGCAGTTCGTTATCGGTCACTGTTACAACCTGTGTGCAGGTGGCAGAGTTTCCGTTTACGTCGGTTACAGTCCATGTAACTGTGGTGCTGCCTACGGGGAACGAAGACGGAGCGTTGTTCGTTACCGAAGCCACACCGCAATTATCTGCAGTGGTTGCTGAACCAAGATTCACACCAGTAGCTGCGCAAGAACCATTATCAGCCGAAGCCGACACAGCAGCAGGGCAGGTAATGGTGGGTGCCAGCGTATCAACCACAGTTACTATCGCAGAACATGTGGCCGATGCATTATTGATATCAGTAACAGTAAGCACAACGGTGTTTGCACCCACATTGCCGCAATTAAACGCAGTATTGCTTATGCTCATGCTTTGCAGTCCGCAGCCTGCCGTGCTGCCGTTATCAATCTGTGCGGCAGTTACAGTGGCGTTGCCGCCGGCATCGAGATAAGCAGTAATGTTCCGGCACAGAGCCGTGGGAGCCGCGCAGCAATAGCTGTTCGGGTCGTTTACTGTTACCTGGGCGGTGCAGGTGCTGCTGTTTCCGGCCACATCAGTAACGGTGAGCACCACATTGTTTACACCGATATTGGCGCAGTTAAATGTGGTATTATTCAAACTCAATGTAACTGCGCCGCAGTTGTCGCTGCTGCCGTTATTTACCATAGCCGGAGTAATTACCGCTGTGCCATTGGCGCCAATGCTGGCGGTAATATTCTGGCAAACGGCGGTGGGCGCTACGGTTTCGGGCTCCACATGTAATTCGAATTCCTGTTCAATGTGGTTAGGATTGGCGTGGTGGTAAATGTCCTCGGCATGAATGTGAATGTGGTAGTGTCCCACATCGCCGGGGCCGGGTGTGCCGCTGAGAATGGCGGTGGTGGGGCTGTTCTGCACCAGCGTTAACCACGATGGAAGGTTGCTGCTCAGAATGTCCACCACATCGCCAAAGGGAATGTTGGGGTCGGCAATGGTTATGGTGTAGGAGTAGAGTGCGCAAGTTACGGCTTCGGTGTCGGGCACGGAGGTAAATGAAGGCTCGGTGTTTACTTCAATAGTGTATGCGCGTGTGGCTGTGCGTCCGTTCTGATCGAGTGCCGTGTAGGTAAATGTGTTGGCTCCCCAGTTGGCAGGCGTGGGCGTCCAGTTCATGGTTACCTGAGGCGTAACCGTGTATGCCGTGGGCGCAAGCGGTGAAATAGTGGCTCCTGATGGGCCGCTAAACGAATTGATGCGGGTAAGAACTGCCGAATTGGGGTTGGTGGCCCTGATAATATCTGAAATAGGTGTGCCGGTTAAAAAGAACCTGCTCGAACTTTGCGCCGGTGTGGGCGGAGTCACAAAAAACGGATTCTGGTTTACGTTTATAATTACCGACGTTTGCGCCTGAATGCCCACATTGTCCTGTGCAGTAAAGTTGAGTACGTAAACACCCAGCTGTGCCGATGTGGGAGTCCAGCTAAATGAAGTGTTTACCGGATTGGCTGTGGTAGGCAAAGCCGGCGAAAACACCATTCCCGATGCCAGCCCCACCACGCTCAACGTTACAGTACTGCCGGGATCGCTGTCGCTGGCTCTCACGTTGAATGTGACTGGTTGACCGGGATTCACACTGTAGGTAAACGTATTTGCCGGAGTTATGGCATAGTTGAAAGCAGGGGGATTGGAGGGATTTACAATAAGAATAAGAAAATCAACCACTGTATTTGAACCTGAGGCGTCGGTTATCGTAATTGCAGTACTGAAATAATGTCCCACAGTTCTTCCTACCGTGTTGAATGTAACCACTCCGGTTGAGGGGTTCACCGAAAGACCTGACGGATGAACAAATCCTGCACCTGCCTGCGCGGGTGTAGAAAGCGAATAGGTGAGCGTCGAACCATCCGGATCGGAAGCCGGAATTGAAAATGTAGCTGCAGCTGCACCGGTGGGAAGGTTAATAATAGGCGGCATGGTAGAAACCGGACTGCCTAAGTTGGAAGACGTAAAATTGATAATGGTTTGTGAGGCAAAACTACCATTCGCATTATTCTGTAGTGGCGAACCTATACGTGCACCCGACGAATAAGAAGCGGTGAAACTGTTGCTGGTGGTGGGATAGGTTTTGTTTACCGTGAACGTTCCGTAAAACCAGTCTTCGGTTACGTTTACTGAAGTAATAACCAGTGTAATAGGAGTAGATGTATTATCTCCATATAAAAGCGTACCGCCGCTCACTGTATTGCCCACATTTACGTTTCCAAATGCCGATCTGCGCCAGGCCTGGTTTACTGTAAGGGTTACTGTGCGTGTGGTGTTGTTTGCCCTCGACCATGATATATTACCATAGCGGTAGTGAGAGGCTAATGCCGTAAGACTCAGCATCAGGAAAAACAAAACGAGAGGTAATTTACGATTTAGCGCAAATCCTCTGCCGGGAGCGTGTGTACGCCCCCTTATCAGGGTTGATAATAAAAATTGCATTGGGTTTGTGTGGGTTGGTTAAGATGCCAAACGTAATTGATCTAATTCGATATTTGAACGTCTGTTGATAACTCTGATTCAGGGCAATTAAGTTGCATTATTGAATTTCTATGCCTGACCATTTCTTATCAAAAAATTAATAGAATTAGCAGGATTTTCTCCTGGCGTTTAGTGATTAGGATTAGAAATAAGCTGAAAAAACAGAGTTATCATTGTAATTATTATAATATAATAATATTTATTTGAAAACTGAAATTAGTTGATAAATCTATCAAAAAAAGGGTTTTACAAACAATGATCGTATTTTTAGTGTTACTCAAACTATATTTTACTGATAAACTATTCAGACGGATTCAAACAACAGGGATATATATGAAAGTTAAATATTAATCGGGAAAACTAACTTTAGTTATCAATTAAATGGCTGTAGTTTTCGGGCAAAGCAATAGTTCAGCGTGTATTAATGAAATAGTATATGATGTTCAACTGTACATTACTTTGCACTACGTTATGCTCAAATGCGAGGTTGGAAAATCCCTTGTTCCAAATCAGCGAGGCATAGAGCGGAGTTTTACCTTTTCCGGTTAAGGGAGCTTCAATTCCCAGACTTGTACCGTAGTTAATATTACCGACAGTGGTAGTTAATGTGTATTCGCTACTATTGGTTTGGAGTTATTAAGTTAAGAAATTTAATTTCAGATAAACAAGAGCAGCCTGAAAAAGAGTGAGACGTATCTCCAAAATCCTGCTAATTTTACACCCCGGTTACCAAAACCGAAATTCAAAAAAACTCTCAAATACGCTAAGCCGATTATGAATCTTCACGAGTATCAGGGAAAATCCATTCTCAAGCAGTTTGGTGTGGCCATCCAGGAAGGAATTGTGGCCGACACGCCCGAGCAGGCCGTAGAAGCCGCCAAAACACTTCAGGAACAAACCGGCACCGGCTGGTGGGTGGTAAAATCGCAGATTCATGCGGGCGGCCGTGGTAAAGGCAAAATCGAAGGCACCGAACAGCGCGGCGTGGCTTTGGCCAAATCGCTCGACGAAGTGAAGCAGATTTCGTCAAACATTCTGGGCAAAAAGCTCATTACCCTGCAAACCGGCGAAAAAGGCAAAACCGTAAACAAAGTGCTCATCGCACAGGACGTTTACTATCCCGGCGCCGAAAAACCCTCGGAATTTTACATGAGCGTGCTGCTCAACCGTGGCAGCGGACGCAATGTAATTATGTATTCTACCGAAGGCGGTATGGACATTGAATCGGTGGCCGAACATACGCCCCACCTCATTTTCAAGGAAGAAGTAGATCCGCGCGTGGGTCTCCGCGATTTTCAGTGCCGCCAGATTGCGTTCAATCTCGGCCTTAGCGGCGACAGCTTCAAAAGCATGGTGAAATTCGTTCAGGCCCTCTACAAAGCCTACGAAAGCATTGATGCCAGCATGTTTGAGATCAACCCCGTGCTCAAAACCAGCGACAGCAAAATCATTGCGGTTGACTCGAAAGTAACGCTCGACGGAAACGGCCTTTACCGCCACCCCGATCTGGCCGCCCTGCGCGATACCAGCGAAGAAGATGCCACCGAAGTGGAAGCCGGAAGCTACGGACTGAACTATGTGAAGCTCGACGGAAACGTGGGCTGCATGGTAAACGGCGCCGGTTTGGCCATGGCCACCATGGACATTATCAAACTCTCGGGCGGCGAACCGGCCAACTTCCTCGACGTAGGCGGTACGGCCAATGCAGCCCGCGTAGAGCAGGCATTCCGCATCATCCTGCGCGACGAAAACGTGAAAGCCATTCTGGTTAACATTTTCGGCGGCATTGTACGCTGCGACCGTGTGGCGCAGGGCATTGTAGATGCCTACAAAAACATTGGCGATATTAAAGTGCCCATCATTGTTCGCCTGCAGGGCACCAATGCCGAGGAAGCCAAGCAAATTATCGAGCATTCGGGCCTGAAAGTATTCTCGGCCATCCAGTTGCAGGAAGCTGCCGACCTGGTGAAACAGGTTTTGGCCTGATTTCAGTTGACTTTTCACACCGCAAACCTCCGCCCGGCACACGCCTGCGGAGGTTTGTTGTAAAATTTTGCCGCCATGTTTATGCCGCATTCGCCGCCGTTTCCGTTCGAAGTGCTTAGCCAGGCCGATGAAAAGCTGCTGGCCGAAGCAGGATCGGTGCAGGTATTTCAGCGGCGCGAAGAGCTTTTTCTCGAAGGAAAACTGCCCACAGCGGTGTACATCTTGCAGCGCGGCAAGGTAAAACTCTTTACCACCGACCTTCAGGGCCGCGAGCAGATTGTACATCTGGCCCGTCCCGGCGATTTAATGGGCTACCGCGCCGTGCTGGGCAACGATGCTTTTTCGTGCTCGGCTGCGGCGCTCGAAACGGCTTCGGTGCTGGTCATCCCCAAAGCCCTGTTTTTCCAGATGCTCGATCACAGTCCGGCACTGTCGCACTACCTCATACGCCTGCTCACCACCGAACTCCGCCATGCCGAGCATCACCTGGCCGGGCTGGCCCGCAAGCACGTACGCTCGCGCTTAGCCGAAGTAGCCCTGCTGCTGGCCGAAACCTACGGCTACGAAAAAGACGGCTCCACACTGGCCGTACAGCTTACCCGCGAAGAAGTGGCCGGACTGGTAGGCACCGCCACCGAAACCGTAATACGCCTCCTGCACAGCCTGCGCGATGAAGGCCTGCTGGCAACCGATGGCCGTAAAATACGTCTGCTGGATATACCCGGCCTGCAAAAATTGGCCGAAAGCAGTTAACACGAACCTGTGAGTAAAGTGAAAAAAGGCAGGGCCGGGTACGTAAAAAAGTATTACTTTTGCCTTTCTTATCCCGGTATGCGCCAAATTGCATTCATTTTCGTTGTTTTTGCCCTGCTTCTCTCCGGCGGCTGTAATGAATTTAACCGAATTCAGAAAAAAGGCTCGCAGGACGAAAAGTACGAGAAAGCATTAGAGTACTATGGCAAGGGCGATTTTGTGAAAGCCCAGATGCTGCTCGACGAGCTTTACCCGCAAATGCGCACCACGGCAAAAGCCGAAAACATTGCCTATCACCTCGCTTTTTGCAATTATAATATCGGCGATTACATCATGGCCGGTTATCAGTTCAGAAGCTATTTCCGCAGTTTCCCCCTCAGTCCGCGCGCCGAAGAATGCCTCTACATGAGCGCATATTGCCATTACCTCAATTCGCCGCCGTTTTCGCTCGATCAAACCGATACCTATCAGGCCATTCAGGAATTTCAGTACTTCATCCAACAATTCCCCAACAGCAAACGCATTCCCGAATGCAACAAGCTGATTGATAAAATGTATGAGAAACTCCAGAAAAAAGAGTTCCTCATTGCCCGTCAATACCTCAAAATCGGCGATTACAAGGCAGCTCTCACCGCATTCGAGCAACTCATAAAAACCTACCCGGCCACGCCTTACCGCGAAGAAGCCATGTACCTGAGCCTCGAAGCGCGTTACCAGCTGGCGCTTAACAGCATTGATACCAAAAAAGAACAGCGCATTAAAGATACCATTACCGAATATCAGAAATTCAATACCGCTTTTCCGGTAAGTCCTTTTTCGGGCGATGCCAAAAAGATATACGACAATACACTTCAGTTGCAGAAGGATTTCCAGAACCAGCAGAAGACCAATTAATCAGCAATCAATTCAAAACGTTCATACAACACCATGGTTGACTTCAAGAAAACCAATGCCGAGCCTACAACTGTTACACGCGATGTGCGTAAGCTCGATACCGAAACCGGTAACATCTACGAGTCGGTGGCAATTATTGCCAAGCGCGCCAATCAGATCAGCGCCGAACTCCGCGAAGAACTTACCGGCAAACTGAACGAATTTGCCACCCATTCAGACAACCTCGAAGAGGTGTTTGAAAACCGTGAGCAGATTGAAATCTCCAAATTCTACGAGCGCCTGCCCAAGCCCGTGAGCATTGCCATGCAGGAGTTTGTGGAAAACAAAGTGTATTTCCGCAATCCCATCCGCGAAGAAGGCGCTAATTCCTGATTTTTAGGGGAAAATAAACAAGACATGACTTCCGTTTACGGTTGTCATGTCTTTCTGTTTTCTGAACTCCCATACTTTGTACGTAACTTTCGTGCATGATGCTTAATGGCAAACGTATTGTTCTGGGCGTAACCGGAGGCATTGCAGCCTACAAAGCCGCGCTGCTGGTGCGCCTGCTGGTAAAGAGCGGGGCAGAGGTGAAGGTGGTAATGACACGCGCCGCACACGACTTTGTAACGCCGCTGACGCTGGGCACACTGTCGAAAAATCCGGTACTCACCGAATTTGTGTCGCAGGCCGATGGAAGCTGGAACAACCACGTAGAACTTGGCCTCTGGGCCGATCTCATTGTTATAGCCCCGGCCACGGCACATACGCTGGCACAACTGGCACACGGGCAGTGCGATAATTTGCTGCTGGCCGTTTGCCTCTCGGCCCGCTGCCCGCTTATGGTGGCTCCGGCTATGGATGTGGACATGTACCGCCATGCCGCCACGCAAAGCAACCTGCAAATACTGCGCAGCCGTGGCACACTCATTGTGCCTCCCGGCACCGGCGAATTGGCCAGCGGACTCTCCGGCGAAGGCCGCTTAGCCGAACCCGAAGACATTGTGCAGGCCATTGCGGCAACGTTTGCCCAGGCGCAACGTCTTAACGGCAAACACATTCTCGTGACCGCAGGCCCCACTTACGAAGCCATCGACCCGGTGCGTTTTATCGGCAATCACAGCACCGGTAAAATGGGCTTTGCGCTGGCCGAAACACTGGCCGCCCGCGGTGCCGAGGTAACGCTGGTAACCGGCCCGGTGGCCCTGCACACACAGCATCCGCGCATTACACGCATAAACATCACCTCGGCACAGGAAATGTACAATGCCGCCACCGCCGCATTCGACCACTGCCACGCCGCCATACTCAGCGCCGCTGTGGCCGATTTCCGTCCGCAAAACCCCGCAGGCAACAAAATCAAAAAAGAAAAAGGCGGCCTGCAGCAAATCACCCTCGAAGAAACACCCGACACCCTGGCCGAACTTGGCCGCCGCAAAAAAAACACGCAGGTGCTGGCCGGCTTTGCCCTCGAAACCGACAACGAAGAAGCCAACGCCCAAAGCAAACTCGAACGCAAGAACCTCGATTTCATCGTGCTCAATTCCCTGCGCCACGAAGGTGCCGGTTTTGGCAAAGACACCAACCGCATTACCCTGCTTACCCGCGAAGGAAAAACACTTAAATTTGAACTGAAGTCTAAATCGGAAGTAGCTGCCGATATTGCCGATTACCTCCAAACCATTCTGAAATAATGAAGCCGCTTAATCGTCTTTTTATAGCTCTTGCCCTCGTTACTTCTGCCGCCGTGCAGGCACAGGAACTCAACTGCCAGGTGCAGGTTGTATCGCCGCAAATTCAGGGTACTTCCGAGCGCCGTATTTTCGATAACCTGCAAAAAGCCATTTTCGAGTTTATAAACAACACGAAATGGACCACCGACGTGTATGGTCCCGACGAGCGCATTAATTGCAGTTTTTTCATCAACATTACCGAAAAACTTTCGAACGACGAGTACAAGGCCACGCTTCAGATTCAGTCAACCCGTCAGGCATTCAAATCGTCGTATAATTCGGTATTGCTCAACCACAACGACCCCAATTTCCAGTTCAAATACATCGAGTTTCAGGCTTTCGATTTTACCATTAACCAGCACACAACCAATCTTACTTCGGTGCTGGCTTACTATGCCTACGTAATAATTGCACTCGATTACGATTCCTTTTCGCCCAGCGGCGGCACACCTTACTGGCAGCGGGCGCAAACCATTGTGGCCAATGCGCAGAACGCACCCGAACGCGGCTGGCGTTCGGCAGAAGACACCAAAAACCGTTACTGGCTGGTAGAAAACATGCTTCAGCCCCTGTTTGCGCCCATGCGCACCTGCATTTACAAATATCACCGCCTCGGTTTCGATATTATGTACAACGATGTGGCCGCAGGCCGGGCAGCCGTGCTCGAAGCCCTGCAGGGACTCGAAGCCATACACGCCCAGCGCCCCCTTTCGTTTCCGATGCAGATTTTCTTTAACGCAAAAGCCGACGAAGTGGTGAAATTGTTTTCGCAGGGCCTGCCCGATGAAAAAGGAAAAGTAATACCCCTGTTGCAAAAAATTGACCCCGGAAACGGTATTAAATACCAGCGAATACAACAAGGCTGACCACTTACAAAGCAAACGCGCAAGACTTGCAATACGATGCAGCCCTGCGCGTTTTGTGTTTTCATTTAAAACCTCTTTGCATGAAATCGACTGTGGGTAAACTGCTCGTTGCTTTGCTGCTCTGTCTGCTTATGCCGGTATCGGGTATGGCTTGTTTAAACGAATACGGTTATCACGGCGCGCAGGGAAAAGGCTATGATAATTTACATGGCTTTGAGAATTTGCCCGACCGCCATTTTAACAAAATTCACCCGGCAGATTCTGTGTGCAGTACCTATCAGGATTCGTCAGACTTTGCCGTGTATCTGCTTAAACAGGGCTATGTGGGGCGCGGAATAAAAATTCTGTTTGCGCTCAGTCACGCCCATCCGCGCGAATATGAAATTGCCGCCAACCTCGGCACGGCTTATGAACTGGCAGGACTGAACGATTCGGCGCTGAAGTGGATTGAATACAGCCTCACGCTGAACCCCGATGCCCACGAGGGAACCGAGTGGGTGCATACCGATATTCTAAAAACCAAAATAGCATTGGCCAAAAATCCAGACTGGCTCAGCACACACCATGTGCTTGATATTGATCGCAGCCGGTTTGGCAACAGCATATTTGCAAACAATCCCGGCGATTTAAAACTGCGCGACGTACTTCGCTCCATTTATGTGCAGCTAACCGAACGCCTACCGTTTACCTCACCCGGCGATAAGATTATGGGCGATATATGTACCGATGCCGCCCAGATTATGGAAAACACCAGCATTGAAGTAAGCATGGCCTGGTGGAAACTGGCCAAAGAATTTGGCACACCCGCAGTAAGTCCCGATCCCGCACAACGCATAATCAAACTGCGGGAAGCCGGAAGTAAAATACCACACAGGGGAGAATTAGAGCCAATACCTGAAGGCGATTCAGTGAAAGTGAACAGGCGTAGATTTGCGATAATTCATTACCATAGCTTTACCCAATTTTCGAATGCAAAATCCTGGAAACTGAAAGATGAAACTGTACTTAAATCAATCATAGAAGAGCAGAAGAAACTGGCATTGACAAAGAAACTACCGGCAGCACCTGTGGCCGCACCGGAAGAAAAGAATACAGATTCTAAATGGATTTGGATATTGGGTATTGGAGCCGCTGTGCTGACGTTTCTTTTTATCGGGATGCGCATGAAACGATGAGTGCGGCCGCGCCCGGCGCACCTGCCCGTGGATAAAACACGTATTAATTTTTACGAGGCGGCATTTGCACTACGTTTTTTGCACTTATCTTACCAATGAAAACCTCTTTTCATGAAATTAACAGTGAGTAAATTGCTGTGCAGCTTGCTGCTCTGCCTGCTTATGCCGTTATCGGGCATGGCCTGTTTAAACGAATATGAATTTCATGGAATAAAAGGAAATGGATATTACGGATTAAACGGATTTGAAGAATTGCCCGACCGTCATTTCGGTGAATTACGTGTACTTAACCCGGCCTGCGCCACGTACAAAGATTCATCAGACTTTGCCGTGAATCAGCTTAAAAGGGGGTATGTGGGGCAAGGGCTTCAGATATTGCTTTTGCTGAGCGCCGCTCATCCGCACGAGTATGTAATTGCCGCCAATCTGGGTACGGCTTATGAACTTGCCGGGCAAAACGACTCGGCATTGAAATGGATTGAATACAGCCTTGTGCTGAACCCCAATGCCCACGAGGGAACCGAGTGGGTGCATACCGATATTCTAAAGGCGAAAATCAACCTTGCCAAAGATTCGCAATGGCTCAGCAAAAATCATGTACTGAACATAAACCGCAAGGACTTTGGGCTAAGTATTTTTGGCAACGACCCGGCAAAGGTTCAATTGTATAACACACTCAAAGCAATTTACATTCAACTGAATGAACGATTGCCCTTTACCTGGCCGGGCGATAAGATTATGGGAGATATTTGTGCGGATGCTGCTCAGATAATTGAAAATACAAGCATTGAAGTGGGCATGGCATGGTGGGAACTGGCACTGGAATTCGGAGTACCTTCATCCTGTCCTGATCCTGTAATACGTATGCAAAGGTTAGAAGAGGCAGGGAAGAAAATACAGGATGAGCCTTTGGTGGAAAACAGTGATTCCGATACTGCAAAAAGCAGGCATTACCGCAATAAGCAGGTAAATTATTTGAGTTTTTATACATTTTCAAAGCAACACGCGTGGCAACTGCGTGATGAGCCCGTGCTGAAAGCCACAATTTCGGCACTTAAAGAAGGCATTCCGCTGCAGGAGGTGAGTACACAGGTGTTGCTTGAGCAATCGTACAGAGCAAGAATGTGGAACCGGGTTTTTCTGGTTTCGGGTGTGTTGTTGCTTGGTGTAATTGTTTGGATCTGGCGAAAAACAGGAACCTGAATTGCCTCATAGCCGCATTAATATTCGGGTACAGCATAATATCTGCCATTCCGAACATGTATATTTGGATATTCATTCGGTTTACCCAAAACCCTTTTATGCTGGTATGCGCATACTAAAGATCAGTTTACTGTTAGTATTTTGTCTATCCGCTCAACTTGTAAATGCACAAGAGGAAAAGAAGCGAAAGTACTTTGGCTTCAGTGCGCTTGATGATACGGTAGAAAGCGACAAAAGCGGCTTTTTCATTTTACCCTTATTGTACTACACGCCCGATACACGCTGGGCTGCGGGTGCCGCCGGGGTATATTATTTCAAAGTGCCCCCCAAGTTTGAGCACGAAGAAGAAACACGCATTTCATACGCACAGTTTCTGGCCGATTACACGCAAAACCGGCAGCTTGATGTGTGGGGAATATGGAAAATTTTTACGCGGAATGAGAACTACCTGCTCGAAGGCGAAATGCGCTACCGCGATTTTCCCGACCGGTTTTATGGCATAGGCAATCAAAGCCCGAAAAACAATGCCGAAAAGTATGAGTATAATTACATCAGTGTGAAAAGCCTCATGCTGAAACGTATGTCGCGCAAGTATGATTTTTTTGCGGGCTTCGATTATCAGTTCAGGCGCGAGTATGGTTTCAGCTACACACCCGGCGGTTTGCTTGAGCAGGGAACCATTCCGGGCTATCGTGGCGGAACAGCTTCGGCCATCGGGCTGGTGGCCATTTACGACAGCCGCGATAACCTGATAAATGCCTACAAGGGTTCGCTTGTGGAGCTTACTTCGTACTTATTCAATCCGGCTTTTGGCAGCACGTTCAATTATTGGAACATTAACTTCACGTATCAGAAATACTGGGAAGTAAAGCGCAAAAACATTCTCGCCGTGCAGGTAAAAGCCCGCCATGCCGAGGGCGAGGTGCCGTTTCTGGATTTGCCCACGCTGGGCAACGACGATATTTTGCGGGGCTATCCCAAAAACCGTTTCCGCGACCGCAATTTTGTGGCGGCGCAGGTGGAGTACCGCTTTCCGGTGTGGTGGCGTTTCGGGCTGGTGGGCTTTGCGGGAGCGGGTGATGTGTTTAACCGTCCTTCCGATGTGAGCATGCGCACGCTGAAATACTCGGTGGGAGCCGGGCTGCGGTTTGTGGTTAATCCGGCCGAGCGGCTTAACATACGCCTCGATTACGGCCACGGCCGCGAGGGAGGCTACTTTTACTTTGTAGTGGCCGAGGCGTTCTGATTGGGCGCTGCCGGGGGCGGGGGAGGAGGAGGCGACTGCGGTTTGGCCGCAAGCTGTGCCTTTAACGCCGCCACTTCGAGTTCGAGTTCGGCAATTTTTGCCTTGCGGTTGCGCAGCATAATGCTCAGTATCGGAATAATGAGCATGAGCGGCAGCAGCACCCACGACGAAAGCATCAGCAAATCGTTCAATGCGGAAAGGGATTTGTTTTCGGTAGAATTGAGCTTGTGAAATTCGGTAGCAAACAGGAATACACCTCCCGCCAGAATACCGCCCAGCAAGGCGCCGCCAAATAAACGCACCCACGAAAACCAGCGTTTGTAAACCACACGGCCATACAATAACGCCACAACGCCTGCCACTGCTGCCAGAAAGATAAATACCAGCACTATGGCGAGGTTAACCATAAAGAAATCTTCGGTTTCAACGGGTGTTTCCATGTATGCAAAGTAACGGAATTAGTTTTAGCCCATAAACAGGGTAAAGCACACTTTGTATAGATTATTAACAGTTCCGCATTTTATTGTAAGAATAGAATAAATTGCAATCAAATCTTTTTCCTGATGCACGATCAGAGTGTACATAAGCCAATATCTGCACGGGATTCCATTAGTTTCAATGGTTCATCAGAAGGAGCTTCGTATCCGGCTGTTTCGGAAATACAGGAAAATATTGCCGCTCAAATGAAATCTTTGGCGGGTAATAATAAGTATTCATATCAGCCTTCTGCCGGTTACTTCCATGCGGGAGAAACAGGTGTACACAGCCCGGCTGTTTTGCCTACGGCACAAATGCAGCAGGCAGGTGTAATTCAACGCACAGTGTCGGTGGGTGGCCAGGCATATAACTTTGCACAGATTGTTAATTTGTTTGCAAACGATGCGGAGATTGGCTGGGACGATGACTGGGAACATACACTGCGCACCATAGTAAATCTTGAAAAAGCCCATAATTTTGCCAGCCTCAAGGCACTGGAAGAATTTCTGATGAATGCCGAAATTCATGAACAGGTAAGTGATATGCTTGGCTTTCCGCTCAACTGGGATTCGCAGAGCGTGTACGGCAAGCCACAACCGGAAAATGCATTTGAAGACCCTGCACATGCAGAATTGATTATCGCCGGACAGGCTGTGGCACTCAGGATACTTAACTTACTGAAAAACGAACGCGCCAAAACACTTAAAGAACCCGAAGGCAGTTTGCGCTGGATTGCATTTTATGCCGCATCAGGTGCGGTTACCGAAACCGGGGTGTGTGATAATTTCGGCTCACTTGCTGCCATGCTGCTTCGCATTGAAGGAAGGGAAGAGGTGAGTGCCGTAAATGTGGGTGGTCATGTAATAGCCTCTGTGGGCGGCAAAAAGGTTGATGCCTGGGAAAATCTTGTACACTCCGACAATCCGGCACCAGACGATGCGCCGTTAACTACCGCAATTGATGTGACACCTGAAGAAGCGGCTGCTTTACTCCGCGAAGAAATTGCAACCTGCGATACGCTGATGGAGAAAATTTATGACACGCTTACCCAGGCTGAAAAAGAGCAGTATGCGTTTTTGCTCGCTAAGCGTGATACAGGGGAATGGGGCGCACTTCGTTCAAGGGCAGTTATAGCCCGGCAACTCGAAATTGCCCGTGCCGAACGGATGGCCCGAAGAAGAGGAGGTGCAGCATCTGCTGCTGCTTCCGCCGCTGCGCCTGCAGCCTCCACCGCAGCACCTTTTGCATCTTCCGACCATAAATCAAAAAAGTAGTGTTTTGAGTGCATTCGCACTGGTTTGATTACTCGTATTTCTACTCAACTAAATTTCAGGTATTACTACCTGCACCGCTGAAACGCTTTTCAGGTAAGCCTTTCAGCGCCTGTTGAAATCTCGCATTTTTTAGCAAGTAAAAGAATTTTCATATTCGTTCATCAGGCTTCCGCAACCGGATTTTGCCGATAAAACGGATGATTGCCGTTCGCTGAAACAGTGTGCGGTTTGTTGCTCACCTTAACTCTTTTACTTATGGCCAAAACCACATTTACCGTAGCCGATTACCTGCTTACCCGTCTCAAACAGCTTAATGTAACCGACGTGTTTCAGATTCCAGGCGATTACGTAAAACATTTTACACAGGCACTCGAATATTTTCCCGGCATAAACACCATAGGTGCCATAAACGAACTCGATGCGGCATACGCAGCCGATGCGTATGCACGTACACGCGGACTCGCGGCAGTGTCGCTGCAGTTTGGCGTAAGCACATTCAGTGCATTAAATGCAGTGGCCGGGGCCTGGGTGGAACGCAGCCCGATTGTGGTAATAAGCGCCACGCCCGGTGCCGACGCGCGAAACATTACCGATATGTACGATGTACTTTTTCATCACTCCACCGGCGATCTCCGCGCCGATCAGAACGTGTATGAAAACGTAACCGTAAAGGCCATTACGCTAAGCACCAACGTGGGTGCCGAAGAGCAGATCGACGAACTGCTTATCGAAGCCATTACACAGAAACGCCCCGTGTACATTGCCTGCTACAAGGAAGTGTGGGGCCAGCCCTGCGCACAGCCGCCCAAAACCCCGCTTAAACCGCGCGAAATAAAAAGTCCGGCGCTGGCCCTGCAAAATGCGGTGGAGCAGGCGTGGACGCAAATTACGGCCGCAAAGAAACCGGTAATTTTTGCGGGTGTGGAAATTCTCCGCTTCGGACTTTCTGATCTTTTGCAGAAAATAATTGATGCCAGCGGATTTTTATACACCACCACCAGCCTCGGCAAATCGGTGCTCGACGAAAAAGGAAACAAGTTTATGGGCACCTATTCCGATGCCGCTTCCATTGAGTCGGTGCGCAATACCATCATGGAGGCCGATTGTGTGCTTACTCTCGGCACCATTATTACCGACGATTACCTGGCATTTATTGAAAAGCAATATGCCAACATGGTACTTGCCAATACCGACGGTGTGCGGGCCGGCTATTTCAAATACGGCGATGTAACCATGAAAGACTTTATGGAAGCCCTGCTGCGCAAATTTAAAGCCAACAAAAGCTATCCGCTCAAATCCGTTGCCCCGCCGCAACCCAAATATCCCGAGCCCTGGGCATCCAACTCCGATCCGAAGTACAACAAGGATCCGCAGGTACTTACCTACAACCGATTCTTTCAGCATTCGATGAAATTTCTGAAAGACAACGATATGCTGAAAGATATTGTAATGACGTATGGCGTAAGCTCGGCACTGTATGTGGCCACCAATGCCTACGGACTTTCGCAGGGCAGTTTTGTATCGTCGGCAGCGTGGCAGTGCATTGGTTTTGAAACCGGCGCGGCATCGGGCGCTCAATTAGGCAGCGGCAAACGCGCATGGACAGTGGCTGGCGATGGAGGTTTTATGATGGTGTGCCAGGCACTTTCCACGCTGGCACGCAACAAACTGAACGCCGTAATTTTTGTAATGAGCAATCAGGTATATGCCATCGAACAGGTGTATGTGGACATGACCGCATTTCAGCCCGGCCCGCAGCATAAGTTTGATGCGTTCGATATTTTGCCGCAGTGGGATTACCTCGCATTGGCCAAAGCATTTGGTGCCGAAGGAATGCGTGTAACTACGGTGGACGAACTGAACAAGGCATTGCCCGCCATCAAAAAAATAAAAGACAAGCCCGTTCTCGTGGAAGTGGTTATTCCGCAAAAAGACCTGCCGCGACAAATGTATCGCCTGGGCAGCGAGTAAAGGTTTTACAGTAATCAGCAATCCCCTAACATACACCTATCATGTCACAAAAAACGTATTCTATTTTCGGAGCCGGGGCAGCCGGACTTTACACCGCCTGGCGTTTGCTGAGCGGCAAAAGCAAAGACCCCAAACTAAAAGGCAAATTATTGGTAAAAGGCGATGTACTTGAGCTTTACGACTGGGGCCGTTACGATTTTTCGAAACAATATCCCGGCACACGTTCGCCCGGAGCGCGCATCTGCACCTGGTTTTACCAGAACGATCCCAAAAACTCGTATGTGGAGCTTGGCGGTATGCGCTATTCGTTCTGGAATAAAAAACCTTCGCAGGAATTTCCCAATCCCAACGACGGACTGGCTCCCGGCCACCGCGTGGTGACGGAAACCATTGAACGGCTCGGGCTGAACAAATATTCGGTGCCGTTTAATGTGACCGGCAATCAGTTGTTTTACCTGCGCTCGAAGAATTTTTATCTCAACGATATTAATTCAAACAATCCGGCGCCGTACAATGTAAACAACTTCGGCGCCACCACCTCGCCCGATCAGGGTTTTACCACGGTAGAAAACCTGTCGGTAACGGCCACCACCGGGCCGCAAACCCGTTTGCAATGGTGCAGATTTTACAACGAAGGCACTATTACCACCACATTGCCCGAAACATCGGTATTCCAGAAAGGCGATTACCTGAAAGACATCGGTTACTGGAATCTGCTTTACGATCAGTTGGGCTCCGAAGGCTATGATTATGCAGCCGATGGCAACGGATACAGTTCGAATGTAATTAATACCAACTCGGCCGTATCGTTTAACATGAACAACGAGTTTACGCCGGGCAGTCAGTACCGCACGCTGTCTATCGGCTACTCGGGCATGTTTAATGCCTTGTTCGACGAGATTGTGCGCTTGTGCAAAAGCAAAGGAATCGTGTTTAAGTATTATCCTGATACACGTTTGCACTCTATTGTGTGGAAAGACAGCAAGGCCGTATTCACCTACGCCAGCCGCAACAATCCCGATATTGCCGAAGGCACGCGCACGGCCGATGCCGCCTGGCTGGCCATGCCCCGCGCAGCCATCGAAAAAGTGGCACAGGCCACACAATACACCGCGCCGCCTCCCGGCACGCTCGATGTGCTTAACCACGAACGCGTGAGTTTGTACATCGAATCAACCATCATGCAGCCTTCGTACAAAGTGGGCATGTTTTTCGACTCGCCGTGGTGGGCACCCGATGCCGAAAATCCTGCGCCGTATCCCGCACTTATCGAAGGCTATGTAATTACCGACGATGTAATTGCCGCACTACGCAAGCAGAAGTTTCCGGCCAATGCCCTCAAAGCCATGCAGCAATTGGTGTATGTGCCTTACAACACCGAAGCCGATATGGTGAAGGCCATCGAAAACATCACCAATCAGCCGCTTACTATTTTGCAAATCAAGCAGCTTGGCGTTGCGGCAAAGCGCGATACCATTGGCCCGAGTGTTACCAATTCGCCCATACGCATGGTGGTGTATTTTGGTCACAATGCCACCGACCAGAAAAAGAAACCGGTGTACGGCATCCTCGCCAGCTACGACGACGAAGACAACACCACATTCTGGCGCGAACTCGAACTCGGCCCACAGCGCGAGCGTAAAATTCCCTCTTCGCGCGATACACAGCCCATTGACGGCCCGCGCAAAGTACCGGGGCGCATGGTAAAAATGCTGCGCAAAATGCTGGCCGAACTGCATTTCGGCCCCAACTCAAACTACACCTACGTGCCCGAACCGCTCGAAGCCGCGTATGTCGATTGGTCGCTGCCGCCCTTCAATGCCGGCTACCACGAATGGGCCCCGCACTATGACATTGGCGATGTACAGCGCAAAATCCGCAAGCCCTCGCAACTCATCAAAGGAAAAGATGCCGACATTTTCATCGTAGGCGAAGCTTACTCCAACGATCAGGCCTGGGTAGAAGGCGCATACTGCACCGCCGAATCGGTGCTCAACGATTTCTTCGGCATAGAACCCATCATCGACAACCGCCAATACCCATTCATCTGCCCCGAATAACAAAAACCTCAGCGAAGCTGCAGAAAGTTTTCTCCGGCAAAGCCGGATAAACTTTCTACTTAATTGAAACAAGTCTGTGACTTGTTTCAAAAAATTACTCTGCATAAAAAAGCTGTCGCCCCAAAAAGTGACAGCTTTTTATTTCCCCCCAATTACTCCGCATAAAAAAATGGTAGCTCCCCCAAAGTGACAGTTTTTTTATTCCCGCGAAAAATAAATCCTATAAATAAAATAGGAATAATAGGATTTTTATATTTTTGCCCCGCCTGTCAATTCGCCACAGTGAAAAAATTAAGCACACTAATCTCCCTGTGCATTGTAACAGCCGGTTTCGCCCAGCCGCAAACAACGTATCACCAGCAACTCATCTGGTACTGCTGGTTCGAAACCATAACCCTGAGTAACCGCTGGTACATACAGGCCGAAGTGCAGGAACGCCATTTCATAAATCCGTTTGCACCACATCAGTTTCTGTTGCGGGCGCATTTACACCGGACTTGGGAAAAAACAGGCTGGGAGGCATCGGCCGGTTTCTGTAGCTTTTTTCACAACCCAAACCTCCCCGATGCAGCCGTAAAACTTACCGTACCCGAACTTCGTCCGCACGCCGAGGCCGCCTGCCGGCACAGCTTTGGCCGTTTAAGCTGCGAGCACCGGTTAAGAACCGAAGCCCGATTTTTTCATCACGTTAATGCAGCCGGCAATGCGCTGGCCGAAGATTATTATTTCAGCGCATTCCGTTTCCGTTACCGCCTTCAGTTCACGTATCCGCTGTTCCGCATCAATAACAGCCATGAAGTAAAACTCAAACTCAGCAACGAATATCACCTTCAGGCAGGCGGCGAAACGGGTGAGCCCGATTTCGACCAAAACAGATTGTATGGCGGATTGAGTATGGCCGTTACGCCATCGTTAACCATTGATGCCGGGTACATGCACTGGTACCAGCACCGGCAGCCGGATGTAATTTTCAACCGTGATATTATCAGGTTTACCGTATTTCATCGCATTAATGCAGGCCGCAAATCTTAAAACCCGGCCTCCGATTTCCTGAAGAGGAGAATAATAAGCACAACTGCCGAAAGCAATGTACCCACAGGCAAATACCAGAGAGTGGCCACGGCAGCAATAATTCCAGCCGGCCATGCCCACGGTAACTTAAATACAAAAGCGGCCAGAAATACAAGCCAGCATAATCCGAATACAATAAACAATGGGCCAAGCTGAAACACATTGATGTTCAGTTTACGGAATAATATTGCCCAGGGTCCGGGTTCGGGCGGGCCAATGTATTTGCCCCTGAGCAACACATAAATTCCATCGGCCAGCATGTAACCGCCATTAAGCAGACTAAATATAAGAATGATGATTTTAAAAAGCATTGTAAATGGATTGGAGCACAAATATAATTTTTGCCAGAGCATATTATTCTGATTGTAAAATGGCCAAACAGGGCAGGGGAATTAAATACAGTAAGGAGGACACCCCTACTTGTAAAAAAATCATCAACCTTCTGTATCTTTCCAAACCGTTCCGGTTATAGGTAATAAAGTCGCCTGCCGGAAGTTCCGGTTTGAAATAACCGGACAGTCCGGTTAGCGATAAATAGCTGGACCAAAGCGGTAACCTTATGATGAAAACCCCGGCTATGGAGGTAGTATCCAAATACCACGTTTCAGGAGAGGAACTGAATCGTGAGCAGCAACTGGTGGAGGCCGCCAAGCGCGACCCTGTGCAGTTTAAGCCCCTGTACAACCTCTATTACGAACGCATTTACATGTACATCTGGCAACGGATGGACGATAAAGAAAAAGCGCACGATGTAACCTCGCAGGTATTCCTCAAAGCCATGACCAACTTGCATAAGTATCAGTTTCGCGGCGTTCCCTTTGCCTCGTGGCTGTACCGTATTGCCAAAAGCGAAGTGTACAGCGTTTTCAGGCAGGAACAGGCACAGCGCACGGTGAGCATTGATACCCACGGGCTGCATGGCATGATGGAGGAAATACAGGAAGATCCCTACGAAGGATTTGCCCCGCTGCTGGGCGATGCAGTGGCCTCGCTCGATGAAGAAGACCTGCAACTCATTGAAATGCGCTTTTTCGAAAAAAGACCGTTCAAGGAAATTGCCGAAATACTCGAAATTACCGAGAACAATGCCAAGGTAAAAACGTATAGAATACTCGAAAAACTGCGTAAAAAATTAATAGATATGCGCCGTGCTGCCCGATAGCACTGCCTCATCATATATACTATGAAACGAAACGTACAATTTGACCGCCAGAAACCCGGAAGCGACGAAATACTCTCGCGCCGGAATTTCGATGCGCTGCTCGATCAATACAATCAGCAGGCGGGTAAGGTGGTAAAAATGCCTTCGTCGCGCCGCTATGTGTGGGTGGCCACTGCCGCTGCCGCAGTTACCCTGCTGGCGGTAGTGTTTTTCTACACCGACGACAGCCTGAACAAAGGCAAAAACAACAACGGTCTGGCCAATAAAACGCCGGTTACCAAAGACACGCTGACCAATGTGGCCGATGCGGCTCCTGTGCCCGTGCCCGCCTACAACACCCTGCGTGCCGATGCGGCCCGGCAGACTGTGGTGGAAGCCGGAAACGGAGTACGCATTACCCTTCCTGCAAATGCTCTTGCCGATGCTTCGGGCGCACCGGTGAGTGGCGAAGTAGAACTGCGCTACCGCCGCCTGGCCGATCCGGTTGATCTTTTCCTCTCCGATATTCCCATGGGCACCCAAAACGGCTCCACCACCGAAGCTTACGAGTCGGCAGAAATGGTGGAGATGCTGGCTTTCCAGAACGGACAGCCCCTGGCACTGCGCAAAGGGCAAACCATAGACGTGGAGCTGCCCGCCGTGAGCGGATTTTCGCCCTACAGCCTCGAAACAGCCACCGCCTCGTGGATTCCCGTGCAGAGCAACGAAAACACCGCCGCTGTAAACAACCAGCTTCTGGCCATTGAAGACCTCAGCCCGCAGCGCCGTGCCGAGTACGATGCCCTGCTCGAAGAGCAGCGTATGGAAGAATACCGCATCACCGCCCCGCTGCTGCCCGCGCTCCCCGCACAGCCCCGCGCCGCCGATCCGAAGAAAAACCGCTTTAACGTGGACTTCAAAGCCGGCGAGTTTCCGGAAATGACCGACTGGAAAAACGTGGTGTTTGAAGTCGATGAATCGGCCCGCCGCTTTAATGCCTCGGTGTACGAAGTGCAGTGGGAAAACGTAACACTTGTCCGCAGCAACCGCGAAGGCTACTACCAGATTCGCCTCGAAAAAGGCTTGCGCGCCGAGAAAATAGATGTGTATCCCGTACTCGAAGGCGATGCACTGAAAGCCGCGCAGGACGAGTACAACGCCGCCGCCGAAAAACGGCAGCAGATACTCGGCAACCAGCAAACACAGCTTAACACCCTGCGTGCCCGCATTGCCGAAAAATGCAATGCCCTGCGCCGTGCCGATACCAATGCTCCGCAAAACAACGAGGCCGCGGCCGGCAAAAAAACGTTCCGCTCGGGGCATCTCGGCATTTTTGCCACACTTCGCAAAATTGCCTGGCCTTCGTCGGTGCGCACTGCTTCGCTCATGCTCAACGGGCCCGATGGCAAAGCCATTAATGCCTCGCGCATTATTCATGTGCAGCAGGGCATTAACAGCATTTTCAAATGGAACGGCAACCCCGCCGCCGGTTTCAGCTACAATGCCGGTGCGAAAAACCAGCTTTGGGTAATTGCCGACGGCAAACTCTGGTGGGCTGCCTCAGAGGCATTTACGCCCGCCGCTTCCGATTTGCGCATTACCCTTAAACCCGTGCCCGCACAGGCTGCGGCCAATGCCGGTACACTCCGCAATTACTTCGCACTCTGAAAACGGTGATACGCCTGCTGCATACACTTTTGCTTGTGCTCACGGCATTAACGGCCGCAGCGCACCCCGCATTGCTGCCCGCCCTGCCCGATACAGGCAGCAAAGCCACCGGCACCATAGTGGTACGCCGCAAGCCCTTGCTGCCCTACGTAAAAGTGGAATACAACCTGCACGCCGTGTGCGTAACCGAAAGCCGCCAACCCATTTTCAACGATTCCACCAACCGGGGCGAATGGACAAGTATTGCGCTCTTCGACACCGCCTGCGTACCCCGCGACCTGAAACGCCAACTACCCCAGCACCGCGTACAGTTTGGCCGCACCTACGCGCAAAACATTCAGTACAGCTACAACCCGGCCGACACCAATCGCACCGATACGCTGGTTGTAGGCTTCTGGATCGACCGCACCGGAAAAATAAAAGGCAATTACCCCGATTCGCCCGAAATAACCACACTGCCCGCCGAACTTTACAAGCAGCTTGTGATAATCAGCAAGTCATTTCAGGTGTATGGCGATAAAGGCGGCGGATATTACACACGCCGTAAATTCCTTCGCCCGTCGGAATTCCGCCGTACCGATTATTACTGCACCGTGCGCATTATTGTATCGGCCAAACCACTTACACCCGAGCAGAAAATTGCCGGTGAAAGTGCCATACCGGTAATGGATTATCCTTTTGGCGGGGCAATAGGGGTGGAAACGAAGTAAAAGAATGTGCGGTGCGGGAAGTTTTTTCCCGATTCAGTGAAGTAAACATAATCCGTTGGTCAATTAACATACAGGATGAATTTTGCAGTTACTGTGTTAATGGGATAATCCTCAGTATTTCAAAAAAATATTCAGTTTATTTCAAAGGGGGCAATTCCACCCCGTTGTATAATTTTATTCCCTCCGGCTTCGCAAGAGAGTTAAAAAGTACTAATTTCCGTACATCAAACCCTTAACTCTATGACACACAAACTACTCTCATTTTGTGTGGGAACGCTTGTTTCAGCCGGATTGTACGCCCAGTGCGTTACACCGGGCGATCCCACATCGGCTACGGCCACACCGGCTTCGGTATGCAGCAATACGGGCGGTTCTACCGTGCTTTCGGCTACTGTACCGCCGCCGTCACTTCTTATTTCGTGGTATGATGCGCCTGTTGGGGGGAACCTTATTGGTACTACTACCAGCACAGGCACACTGCCGGTAACTGTTACCAACACCACTATTTTTTATGCCGAAGCAGTGGCAGGAGGAGGTACACAAACACAAACTTTCTCGTTCACAGGCGCGCCACAGTTTTTTGTGGTTCCGGTAGGGACCGATAGCGTACAAATTGAAGCCTGGGGCGCACAGGGTAACTCAAACAACCAGCTTGTAGCGGGCGGTTTGGGCGGTTATGCAAGTGGTAAATTAGATGTTACTCCCGGCGACACACTTTGGATATATGTAGGCGGCGGAGGCACTGTTTCCAACGCAGGCGGCTACAATGGCGGCGGCACGGGAGGTGTATCGCCCTGTACTACTGCGGTGGCAGGTGGTGGAGGCGGGGCCTCTGATGTGCGCCACGGCGGAAATATGCTGGCCAACCGTGTGCTGGTGGGAGCCGGCGGTGGTGGCGCGGGCGGAAACCGTATTGCAGGCTGCGGACGTGGAAACGGCGGCGGCGGTGGCGGCGGTTACTATGGCGGCGGTGGCGGTGCGGCATGGCCTGGCGGCACTCCCGGTGCATTGCCCACGGGCGGCACACAAGTGGCCGGTGGCACAGGTGGAGTATCTACTTATACTACGGCAGCGCCCGGCAACAATGGCCAAAACGGCTCATTAGCTGTGGGTGGAAACGGTGGCGTAGAACTCACCAGTAACCAGGCCGGTACTCAAATTGCCGCTACAGGTGGCGCTGGTGGCGGTTTAACCGGTACCGCAGGCGCTTATGCCGGCAATTTCTCCGGTCAATCGGGAGCAGGCGGGTCGAGTTTTTATGGTACGCTTACCAACGGTATTACCACACCCGGCATTCGCACCGGAAACGGACAGGTGGTAATTACATACGGTGGTTTCTGCCCCAGCGCCTCGCGTTTGCCCGTTACATTTGTGGTTAATCCGCTGCCCAACGTTACTGCTGTTTCATCGCCCTCGACTACTGTGTGCGAAGGCTCGCAGGTAACACTCAGCGGAAACGGTGCTGCTTCTTACACCTGGAGCGGCCCTACATCGGTAACCGATCAGGTTCCGTTTACGGCCACAGCCTCGGCGGCTGGCAGCTACGTGGTAACCGGCACCGATGCCAACAACTGCGTAAACACCGACACCGTTAACCTCGTGGTAAATCCGTTGCCGGTACTCACCGTTACATCGGCCGATTCGGTGGTATGCTTTGGCGACAGTATCACACTCACAGCCGGCGGGGCAGGAGCCTACAACTGGTCAACCGGAGGCACCGCAGCCGTTGAATCGTTTGTGGCCAGTGCCACAGGATATACCGTGGTAACCGGAACCGACACTGCCACCGGCTGCAGCATAAACGATTCCATTATGACCACCGTAAACCCGCTGCCGGTAATTGTACTTTCGCCCAGCGACAGTATAATTTGTCTCGGAAGTTCGGGCACCATCACCGCATCGGGCGGCATAGGCTACCTTTGGAATACGGGCGACACCACAGCCGCAATCAATATCACTCCCTCGACACCCACGGTGTACACCGTAATGGTTACCACCGCCGATGCCTGCAGCAGCAGCGATTCCATTTCGATAGGCGTAAACATACCGCCCGCAGTGTCGGCCACGGCCAGCCAGAGTGTGGTGTGTGCAGGAACCACCGTTACACTCACCGGGGCCGGTGCAAACAGCTGGCTCTGGTCAACCGGTGGCACACAGGTTACCGAAACTGTAACACCTTCTGCCACTACCACCTACACCGTTACCGGCACCAACACCATTACCAACTGCTCCGATACCGGATTGGTAACCATTACCGTAAACCAGTTGCCGGTAGTTACCGCAGCCGTGCCGCAAGCATCGGTTTGTATTGATGATGCTTCGTTTATTGTAACCGGTGGAAGCCCCGCAGGCGGCAACTGGAGCGGCCCCGGAGTAGGCGCCAATTTGTTATCGCCGCTTTCGGCAGGCCTGGGTACACATACATTGGTATATACCTATACCGATAGCAACCAGTGTACAAACAGTGCTTCAGACCAGCTTACCGTAAGCGCCTGCGTGGGCATTGCCGAAAACAGCAATACCGGCGGAGTAAATATTTTCCCCAACCCGGCCAGCACTTCAATAAACATCCGCTGGAACGACGACTATCGCGTAAACCGTATAGAAATTACCGACCTTACAGGACGCATCGTACTTGCTGCTCCCGCCACAAACGGAAACACATTGCAAATTGATTTGAATACACTGCCGCAGGGCATATACAATTTGCAGGTGATTACTGATGATGGTTTCAGCACACACCGTGTAGTGAAGAACTGATGAATTGAGAATTATTGAGATATTCAAAAAAACCGATGCAGAAGCGCATCGGTTTTTTTGTTTAGTTCATGGGAACAGGGATTGATGTGCGATGTGAATTGCGCGGTGGAGCAGAGAAATACACAGTTTATCATACTGTTTACGCATTAACGATTTGCATGGCAGGTATCCGGAGGTAGGTTTGGAATAAACCAAACCTAAATCACGATGAAAAAAATCATTCTTTTTTGTGCAATGTGGCTGAGTGTATATACGCTCAATGCCCAGAGTGCCGAAATGTCGGCACTGAGGTTTACGGCCCCGGCAATGCTTGGTACAAACGAAAACCTTAAAGCGCGGGTCGAATTTATTGAACAGGTGGAGGGTACTTCTGTGCTCGAGTATTATCAATGGGAATTAAGACCTGTGGATGAAGATGGAATTGTGGGCGATCCTATCTTTTCGGAAGGATATTCCGGCAATCCGAATGGTATTGAGTATGAATTTCCGGGTAATGTAATTACGGCACTCACTCCCGAAAGCGATTATGCGATTGCCTTGGTTGGACTGGACAATCTTGGCAACTGGTTTTCGGCACCTACAACTAAATTTTCATATACCCAGTTTGTGTTAACAGGGCCGAAAATGATTTGCTGTGGGGAAGAACTTACTGTAAACAGCGCATTTACAGGCTCTGCAATGATTGCCCAGCTCATGTGGCATGCGTGGTCTGTAACTCCCTGCGACGCATTGGGAAATTCAACAGGTGCATCTGTTTATTCGACATTCAGTATGCCGGGAGTTCCGGGTGCATTTACGGTACCGGCAGGTGTGGGTTTGAATTGCGACCAATACTACCGTATCGATCTTAGTTTTTTGTCGAATAGTCAGGACTCGCGTCCATTCCGCCGGTCGATAATAGTGTATGTAACAAGCTATATGCTTGAAGCTGCAACCAATTATTGTGCGGGGCAATATGTTCATGCCAATGCAAAGTTTTGTCAGGGCCCGAATTCCACAATCTTCTCTCTGGTAAAATGGGAGTTGTTAAATTCTGATGCTGCTGGCAATCCGCTTTCTATTGCATTGGCACCTCCGCTGATTAACAACTCAGGTATTTACACATTTGCGGGATCGAACACACTTCCCTGGGGATATTATCTCATTCGTCTCACCTTTCTTTCCGGTCCGTTTCCGGGTACACCCATCCCCAACAGCCAGCGTACACAACTTATTTATATAGGTCAAACTTTTCAGCCAGCAATTGCGGGTCCATCTGTGATTACCACATGCAACACTCCATTTGTTGCCTCACCCAGCGGAGTGGGCTATTCTTATCAGTGGAGTGCTTACAAAGGAGCAACACAATCGCCGGTAACTGGTAATGGAAGTTCTAATGTAGTGGTAGGTCGCGGAAATTACAATACAGTAAAAGTCATTATGACTAATAGTGACGGATGTGTGAAACAGGCAACTAAAAGTGTGGTAAACCAATTAACTTACGTGCCTCCGATTACACTCACCACAACTACCTACCAGAATAATCCAAGCACATATTGGATTACCATTACGCGTACGCCTGGCCCATCAACAGCAAATGTTTGGGATTATTATGTTGTGCGTAATGTTTCATCCAACCTGCCGGGCTTCACTAATAGCTGCTGGTCATCGTTTGTATCGCTCTGGACTACTTCACTCGTTAAACTATACGGATACGATGGATATAATAACACCGGAAGTATAAACAATTGTAGTGCCTCAATACCCAATTATGTTAACGGGCGTTTTTATAAAAACGGTACTAATTCAACCACCGTTTACGAACTCAGCCGCTATGTAACAGCTGATGGATGTACATACCTGGCTGGTCTATACCTCTTTGATGAAACAGGAATAACGAGTGTGCTTTTTCAGGCACGCACTGCAGGCGAATATATTCCGGTAACCAGCCAGGAAGATACCCCAATGTTTAGTGTTTTTCCAAACCCGAACAACGGCTCGTTTACCGTTCAGTTTAACGAAGCCACAGAAAATGCCCAGGCCGAATTGTATAGCATTACCGGCGAAAAGGTAGATGCGTTTACTTTTTCGGGCACAACCTATACTTACAGCCCGGCCACCACACTGGCTCCGGGCATATATATGCTGCGTGTATTGAATAATGGTGTGCAAACTACTCAGCGCATAATTATTGAGTAATTGCCTCGTCAAAAAAAATCCCCGATGCGAATATGTGCATCGGGGATTTTTTTGTGAGTCTGATTGCGGGTTTTACCACGCAAACAAATCGTAGTCTTTCATCATTTTATTTACCTGCTTTTTCACGGCGGCAATTTTCTTGTCGTTTTCGTGATTCATCAGCACGGTGTCTATCAGTTCCACAATGGCGGGCATATCGCGCTCTTTCATGCCGCGGGTGGTCATGGCGGGTGTGCCAATGCGGATACCGGAGGTTACAAACGGCGATTTATCGTCGAACGGAACCATGTTTTTGTTTACGGTAATGTCGGCGCGTACGAGGGCATTTTCGGCCTGTTTGCCGGTGATGTTTTTCGAGCGCAGGTCGATGAGCATGCAGTGGTTATCGGTTCCGCCAGAAATTACGTGGTAGCCGCGGTTCATGAATTCGGTGGCCATTACGTTGGCGTTTTTCACTACCTGCACGGCATAGCGCAGGAAGCTGTCGGTAAGTGCTTCGTGAAACGCCACGGCTTTGGCTGCAATTACATGCTCGAGCGGGCCGCCCTGTGTGCCGGGAAACACGGCTGCATCAAGCAGCGACGACATGCTGCGTATTTCGCCCTTGGGTGTTTTGATGCCCCAGGGATTGTCGAAATCCTTGCCCATGAGAATGAGGCCGCCACGCGGGCCGCGCAGGGTTTTGTGTGTGGTGGTGGTAACAATGTGGCAATGCGGCAGCGGATCGTTGAGAATGCCGCGGGCAATGAGTCCGGCCGGGTGCGAAATGTCGGCCAGCAGAAGTGCATTCACACTGTCGGCAATTTTGCGAAGGCGCGCATAATCCCAATCGCGCGAGTAGGCCGAAGCACCGCAGATAATCATTTTGGGCTTTTCCTTTTTGGCGGTGGCGGCTACCTTGTCGTAATTAATCAGACCAGTTTCCTGCTCCACGCCATAAAAAGTGGCCCGGTACAGCTTGCCCGAAAAGTTTACCGGCGAGCCGTGTGTAAGGTGTCCGCCATGCGAGAGGTCGAAACCGAGAATGGTATCGCCGGGTTTGAGGCAGCCCAGCATTACTGCCGCATTGGCCTGCGCCCCGCTGTGCGGCTGTACGTTTGCCCACTCGGCATTAAACAGGGCCTTTACGCGGTCTATGGCCAGTTGCTCGCTCTGATCCACAATTTCGCAGCCGCCATAATAGCGTTTGCCGGGAAGCCCCTCGGCATATTTATTGGTAAGCACAGAGCCCATTGCCTGCATTACCTGTTCGCTTACAAAGTTTTCGGAAGCAATAAGCTCAATTCCGTGAAGCTGACGCAGGTGTTCCTGCTGAATCAGTTTGAAAATAGCGGTATCTTTTTTCATAGTCCAAAGCCCATACGCAGGCCGCACAAATGTAATAAAGATTCCCTGCCCCCGGTTCGACTCCGCTCACCGTGACAGGGAGCATTTGTTGATTTTTTAAAGGTGTACTGTTTCGCTTCGCTCAACAGTGTTCTTTGTTTATGACTTAGTGGCTGTTTCGCTTCGCTCAACAGTGTTCTTTGTTTATGACTTAGTGGCTGTTTCGCTTCGCTCAACAGTATTCGTTGTTTATGGCTTTGTGGCTGTTTCGCTTCGCTCAACAGTATTCGTTGTTTATGGCTTTGTGGCTGTTTCGCTTCGCTCAACAGTGTTCGTTGTATATGGCTTTGTAGTTGTTTCGCTTCGCTCAACAGGTGTTTATTCTTTTCCAAGCACCTGTGTCATCGCTGTGCACGACATAAGTGGAGGTGTTATGTGTTAATAACTCCTTTACCAAACTACAGTATGTTCAACACACCTGGAATAAGTGTAGTTGCCAGCTGGTAAAAACTCCTTTGCCAAACAACTGTATGTTCACCGCGCCTGGAATAAGTGTTGTTGCCAGCTGGTAAAAACTCCTTTACCAAACAGCAGTATGTTCACCGCGCCTGAAATAAGTGTTGTTGACAGCGGGTAAAAACTCAGTTACCCAAAACAGTGTGATCTATGAGACAGGAATAAGCGTAGTGGCTTATGGGTAAACATCACCACATTATGGGTAAACATCACCACATTATGGGTAAACATCACCAAATTAAATAACACCAACTAATAATTCCCCCCAATAATATGTTTTGCACTCAATAGCATTACGACTATGCTCCCGTCACGGTGAGCGGAGTCGAACCGGGGCGGGAGTTTACTTCCTAGCATACAAAATCCCCCCCCCAATCATCAACAGCAACACCGGACTCTCCACCAACCCTGCCAGAAAACGCGAAAGATCGTACACGGCCTCATTGATATTAAACAACCAGCCAATAAGAAGCACCAGCGCACCAAGCCCGAATACCGCGGCGTAGGCCAAAACAATAAGGCGTGTATATTGCCGTGTGGCAAAGCCAATGCGTATTACAAACACCGCCAGCATACAAAACAGCGCAGCAAACACCAGCGTAAGCGGCCATTTGGAATAGTACAGCGCATTGTACCCGTAATTTTCGAGAAACGAAAGGGCAGGCGAGAGGTGTGAGTCGGGCGAGTTGTAATAAGTTACCCGCATCTGCTCATTGATATTGAGAAACAAAAATTCGCGGAAAAATCCCAATCCGATATACACCAGCACCAGCAGCACTGCCACAATTCGCCGAACCGGATTGCTCATTGTGCTTCTGTTTTTTTGCTGAACCGGCTTATCCATATCCACCACAACCCGAAAATAAACAGGTACATAAGTATCTGAAACAGATAAGTGTGATTAAACATGAGCCAGTCGGGGCGGTAAAGCACAATTACACACAATGCCGTAATACGGATTACATTCATAAAATGGATAAAGAGAATACCGGCTGGAATAAACCAGAGTTTGTGTTTCCATTGCCCGGGAAAGGCGATAATGAAACTGGTGAAGAGTGCAAAAAGGGTAATTCCATTGCAGGGATCACCAATCCAGAGCCCGTGTGTGCCGTCGATGCCTATTGTACGGATTGTTTCGCTGGGGCCGATAAAAGTATTGTAGCCCAGTAGTTTAAGGAGCCAGATTGAACCTGATGAGGAGGCGTTGATAACCCACGTATCCAATTTACCCCACGGGTTGATAAGCTGGTCGTAAAGAATAGTCCAGCCGAAGTAGAGCGCGAAAAAAATGAGTAAAAAGCGAACGAGTTTGCGTCCGGCAGTATTCATCATGCCGTTTTTGACTTAACGCGCTCAAGCAGTTTTTTGCCACCAAACAAAGCGGCAGCACCAATGGCGGCTACAATGCCCCCATCAACCGGAATGCAGGGCGGAGGCCAGCAGGGCGGACCGTTGGGCGGAGGTGGCGGCGGCGGCTGGCTGTGCAGCAGCGATATGCCTGCCGGAATGCAGCACACGATAATAAGCAGTATAATTTTTCCGGTTCGGTTCATATTCTCGTCGAAAGCAGACAAAGCGGGTTTGCCTGATTGTTAATAGCTTATTTTCTGTGACACTTCCAACTCGCCCTGCTGCACACGTAATATATATACGCCGTGTGCTTCGTGTACGAGCGGGAGTTT
Organism: Bacteroidia bacterium; assembly: GCA_025454955.1. GTDB lineage: Bacteria > Bacteroidota > Bacteroidia > Palsa-965 > Palsa-965. The sequence goes on from JALONL010000016.1 coordinate 101,302, forward strand.
CACCTGTTCGCTGCTTACGTTAAGCTGATCGCGAAGTATTTCCTGACCGAGCAGATTGTAAATGGTTACAATTACCGGTGTGGTTTCCTGATAGCCGAAGTTGAGCATAATGCCATCGGGTGTGCTCACGGCGGCCACCGGAATGGTGCCGGAGGCAGTTTGGGCAGTAAGCTCGGCCATGCGGCAGAATGAGAAGCCGGCGGTGGCAATTTCTTCCTGATCGAAGTGGAGTATGTAGCGGAGTTCGTCCACGCCATTTTCGGCATGTAGGGTGATGCTTTCCTGATTGCGCACGTTGATACGGCGACCGGTTTGCAGGTCTTCGAGGAATACGCAGGAGTAGGCACTGAACTGGCCGATGTTGCCGAATTTAAGCTGGAAATCGCCCGCCATGCCGGGAGTAATGGTCAGGGGCACACTGTGTGAGGCGGCCGAAATGCTGCGGTTGTCGAAGAAAAGTTCGTTGCCCGATGCGGTGAGGGTGCGCATGTAGGGCGAATTTTCGTTCGGAGCGAGCAGAGCCGGAATATCGGTTTCGTCCTGCTCATCGGCCGATTGGGTGTCGAACGTAATGATGTTTTCGGCACCAATGGGCTGCCCGTCGGTGCGGCGAAGCTGGAGACGAAGCAGGGCATTGTCGGCAGCCTGACGCACAAACACGGCATTGGAGGCAGTTTTCGACGACTCGGCAAAACCTACACTGCCCGCCGCGGTGGCCTGCACCAGAAAGCCCTGCGAGGAATTAATTACACCGCCCGACGAAGTCAGCTTGGCTGTGCCCGTATTGGTGGCGCCGTTCCAGGTGGCGTAGTTCGAAATCGACTCGTCGAGTATGTAAAAGAAGTTGTTTACGTTGGTACGGGTAAGCGACGACCACTGGATTTGCGACATATACGGATTACCGATGAGAGTAAATCCGCTGGGCACAGTGGCCGTGCGGCTGCCGGTGGTAAGTGCTCCGCGTGTGTCGAACAGGAGGCCGGTAAACGTGGTCATGTTATCGGCTGTCCATACCTGAAAGCCTTGTGTAATGCCCAGCGCAGTGCTTACCGAGGTTACATTGGTATAAACCGAACCGCTGTAACGGCGCACCGAGCGGAAAATGGGGCAGCAGGCATTGCCGTCGGCTCCGCCCACACCGCTCATGTACATTTCATTGTCCCAGTCGAGCACGGTTGAAGCCAGCACAGGGCTTGAGAAAAACGACCAGTAAGGCGTGGTGGTGGCGGGAGCAGTAACCCCAATGAATCGCTGGCAGATAAAGCGGTTTCCGTTTACAGAGCCGCCCCCGGCCAGAAGTTCGTTGAGGCGTGCGGTGCCGCTGGCATCCGACACAAACATAAAATCGTTGGTGGTGGCACTGAATGTGCCTGCGGTAAGGAACAGCGTACCTCTTATGCGGTTGTTGGCGGCGTTGCTTACACCGGCGGTATTGTTGATTTCGAGGTTTCCGAAGTTGGTAAAGAAGCCTCCGCCAATAATTTGTGCCACAGTGCCTTCAAAGATCACACGGCCGTTCATGCTTACCGTGCCGCCTTCGCCGTTCCAGTTTATGCCGCGCTGGCGGTAGTTGAAACTGCCCGGGTTAAGGAATCCGCTGTTTAATGTGGTGGTGCCGTTTACACGCACATCGGAAAGCAGGTTCAATGAATCCTGCGAGTCGATGGTTACGTCGTTAAATATTTCAGGGCCGGTAGTTTTTCTTACGCTTTGCGCATCGGTGCTGTTGAAATTGATGAGCGGAAGGTTGGTTAAATTGGCATTGGCCAGGTTGTCCCAGTTGCCACCAAGTACAATGGTATTGCTGTTTGCGTTAAGGGTGGTGAGGGTTTGCAGGGTAAGGTTTCCGGCTACGGTAAACGTACCACCAGTGGCAAGTGTTTTGGGATTGTTACGAAGCGAAAGGTTAAAATATCCCTGGGCAAGATTGTCAACAAGTGTGGTTTGAGCGCCAAAAAACTCCACGGTGTTACCGGTTTCAAATGCTTCGAGTGTGGGAGTACCGTCGAGGTTGCGGGTAATGCGCAGGATGCTGTTTGTGCGGTTGCGCCACCGGGCGGTGGCACCAAACGAAATGGTTCCGCTGTTCAGGCGAACGGTGCCAAAGTTGTTTACAATGGCATTATTGAGCAGGTAAATGTAATTGGTGGTTTTATTTACCGAGCAGCCGGCCGCAATGGTGTAGTTGGAATTAATGTAGAAGTACCAGTTTCCGCTGTTGTTGAATGTGCCGGAAATTGTACCGCCTGGCCCAAAAAAGTACAGGGTGCAGGTGCCGGGCATGGTTCCGTTCTGGGCAAAACTGCCGCCCCGGATGCGCAACTGCCGGCCCGCCACGTCTAAGGTGCCGCCCGGATTAATGTTCATGGAGCGGAAATCGGTAATCTGAATATCCACATCCATAAAAGTGCCGGCGGCAATAATTACATCATCATCGTTATCAGGAATTCCGTCGGTATCAGGACCAACCACCGACCAATGGGCCGGGTTGCTCCAAAGCCCGGAGGCTACGGCAGAGGTAAAGGTGGCTGCGTGCATTGCAGAGGTCATTGCAAAGGCAAGCAAGAGTGCAGGGTAGAGTCTTTTCATTTCCCGGACAATATTTAGGGTAACGTGCTTTATACGAGCATTCAGCCTCCAAAGATACTAAACTTACCAACAACCTCAAATCGTGAATGGGTTACGTATAGTTCAGTAAATCTGTTAGTTAGCTCTTTAGAGGTAACTTTTTCACCATATACGTCATAAAACCGAAACCGGTTTGAGGGGAGTGGTTATAACTGCCGGAGTAAACCGGGCCTGCCAAAAGACTGTGACGGTCAAAAAACATTAGAGCCTGTTTAAAATTCGTTTTTGAAGTTTGTTATGAGCAGATTTTTTCTCAGACAAGGCGTCCCGCTGAAATAGCGGGAAAGGCGATATTTGAAAAATATCGACAAAAAATGTCCCGATAGTTTCATCGGGACAGGATTGAGGAAAAATATGCCATAACAAAGTCAAAGGATGATTTTAAACAGGCTCTTAATCTGAAAGAAACTGCCTATACTTGCAACTAAATTTTATTCATGGCCGCCGACCAGCAACTAGTTTCACAGCGCGACTTACAGCGACTTTGGTCTATTGTTCGCAAGAACTGGTTAATTCTTGTGCTGCTGCCTTTGCTTGCTTTTTTTGCAGGCGAGGTGTATATCTATCGCATTACCCCGGTTTATTCGGCCAAAATGCAGTTGCAGGTGCGTATTAACGAATCTTATACGCCGGGAAGCGTAATCAGCGATAATACGGGTATGTATGGCAACACTATGCGCACGTTTGTAGACATTTCCAATGAAAAGCGTGTAATTTCTTCCTACGATCTTATTCTGAAAGCCATCGAAAAACTCAATTTCGATATTTCCTATTATATCGTGGGGCGTTTGCGTACCGAGGAAATGTTTCAGGGCGCTCCGTTCAGGGTGGATGTGGTGAATGTAAACCGGAAACTGTATGAACAGAAAATACAGTTTAAAATTACCGGCCCGCAAACCTATCAGATGATTTACAAAATAGGGGAAACGGAAAAAAAGGTAAACGGGACTTTTGGAAAAGAATTGGTGGAGGCCGATCTGCGTTTGAAAATTACCAAAACAGGCAAATTCAATTCGCTCCGCTCTTCAGACTACATCAGCAGCAATTACCTGGTTCAGATTCACGACAAGCCCAATCTGGTGCGTCAGTACCAGCGCGGCCTCCAGGTTACTTCGCCCGAATACACCAATATCCTCCAACTCACCGTGGCCGATGTGGTTCCCAAACGCGCCATTATTTTCCTCGATACGCTTGCGGCCACTTACATTAACAACACCAAGGAACAGCGCGAAAATATCAACCTGAATACGCTGGTGTATATCGACCGGCAAATGGAAGAGGTAACCGGTTTCCTCAATACCATTGAAGATACCATGCAGAATTACCGCGAGAAGAATACAATTTACAACCTCGACCGCGAGGGAGAATTGTACTTCGGGCAAATGGTTGATTTTGATACGCGAAAACGCATCCTGCAATTACAACTCGAATCGCTGAACGACCTCGAAAACTACATTATAGAAGACCGCGACCCCGATTTTCTGCCGCCCTCTGCATACGTGCTCAACGACGATGTGTTTATGCAGAAAAGTGTGGAGAAACTCTACGGCCTGCAAATCGAACTCAAACAGTTGCGCACCACATCCACCGAAAGTAATTTCAACATCAAGCAAATGCTTCAGCAGGTGGATGCGCTCAAGAAAAGCCTGCTCGTGTACATTGGCAATTCGCGCGTGGCCATACGCGAAAGCATAAAGGAAATAAACAGCCAGATTGGCAAATACACTTCTTCCATTCAGGAACTGCCCTACAAACAGCGCGGTCTTACCAATATTCTGCGCAAGCAGAAAGTAAACGAAGAATTGTACCTCTTCCTGCTCCAGAAAAGAGCCAATACCATTATTGCCCGCGCAAGTATTGTGTCTGATGCCCGCATTATCGAGTCGGCACAGTCGGGCGGATTGCTCAGCCCCAAGCGCGAAAAAATACTGCTCATTTTTGTGGGTGTCGGATTGGTGCTTGCCGTACTGCTTTCGCTGCTGCGTATTTTCTTCTTCGAAAAAATCACTTCTTCGGCCGAACTGAAAGAACGTACCGACATTACCATTCTTGGCGAAGTAGGGCAGTACACCACTTCCAAGGAACTTGAAATTGTGGTGGAACACGACCCCAAATCGTGGCTGGCCGAATCGTTCCGAAGCATTCGCACCAACCTGCAATATCTAAACAGCGATAATAAACCAAGCCAGATTATAGTGGTTTCCTCCACCAATCCCGGCGAGGGCAAAACATTCTGTTCGGTAAACCTTGCCGCCATGCTGGCGCGCAGCGAGCGAAAAGTAATTATTCTCGAACTCGACCTGCACAAACCCCGCGTGCAGAAGGCGTTAAAAATGGAGCCGGTCATGGGCATAAGCACCATCATGATTGGTAAACACACCATTGGCGAGGCCATTACTCCTTCTACCATAGAAGGGTTGGATGCACTGCTCTCAGGCCCGCTGCCGCCCAACCCGTCGGAATTGCTGGTGACCAAAAAAATGACCGAGATTCTCGAATATTGCCGCCAGCATTACGAGTTCATAATTATCGACACGCCGCCGGTGGGCATTATTTCCGATGCACAGGTGCTGATGAAAGAAGCCGACATTACCCTTTTCGTATTGAACTGTCAGTTGCCCTACCGCACCGGTTTAAATGTGGCCAAAGAGCTCAGCAAAAATCCGCAGATAAAAAACTTCAGCATCATTGTAAACGGTGTTAAACGCCGCAAAGGCCGCTACTACACCCGCTACGGTTACCGCTATCGTTACGGCTATGGCATGTATGGTTCGGGGTATGGCAACTATGGCGATTATGTAAACTACGGCGACGAAACGCCCGAACGTAAAAAGTAAGCGCCGATATGAACGAAGCCCCGAAAAACACTACGCAGGAAACCGAAGCCTGGTCGCTGGTTATTAAACCCGGCCGCGGAGCTTTGCAGTTGCGTTTGGGCGACATCTGGAATTACCGCGACCTTATTCTGCTTTTTGTGCGCCGCGATTTTGTGGCCATTTACAAGCAAACCGTGCTGGGGCCGCTCTGGTTTTTTATACAGCCCGTGCTGGCTTCGCTCATGTATTATGTGCTGTTTAACCGCGTGGCCAAACAACCCACCGACGGCATTCCGCCCATACTTTTTTACATGAGCGGGCAAATTACGTGGATGTATTTCTCGGAATGTCTTTTGAAAACATCGAATACGTTTGTGGCCAATGCCAATTTGTTTGGCAAGGTTTATTTTCCGCGCCTGGTGGTTCCTGTTTCCATAGTTATTTCAAACATGCTGCGGTTTGGGGTGCAAATGCTGCTCCTTATTTCGGTGTTTTTGTTTTATGCGCTCTTCCGCGATATGGAAGTGCAAATTACCTCTGCCATATTTTTCCTGCCGCTGCTGCTTATTATGATGGCCGGCCTGGGTTTGGGTGCAGGCATTCTTATCTCGGCCATGACCACCAAATACCGCGATCTTCAGTTTCTGGTGGGTTTTGGCACACAGCTTCTCATGTTTGCCACACCGGCTGTATTGTCGGTAAAGAGTTTGCCCGACGGTATAATTAAAACAGCCATCGAACTCAACCCGATGACACCGGTAATACAGCTTTTCCGCCACGCTTTTTTCAACACCGGCAGCCCCGAAACCTGGCAGTTGATTTACAGCGGCAGTTTTACATTAGTACTGCTGCTTGCGGGAATTGCGGTGTTTAACCGGGTGGAAAAATCATTTATGGATACTGTGTAAGCGCGGCATGAGAAACGTAATAGAAGTAGAGCATGTGTATAAGTCCTATCGCCTCGGGGTGATTGGAACGGGTACACTCTCGCACGACCTCAACCGCTGGCTGGCACGTATGCGCGGAAAGGAAGATCCGTACAAACAGGTAGGCGTGGAAAACAACCGTACCGTGGCCGGGGGGCAATATGTAAATGCACTCAGCGATATTTCGTTTTCGGTGGCCGAGGGCGAAGTGCTGGGAATTATTGGCGGAAACGGGGCAGGAAAATCGACATTGCTCAAACTTCTTTCGCGCGTTACGCAGCCCAGCGAGGGCGAAATACGCATACGCGGCCGTTTAGCCAGTTTGCTTGAAGTTGGCACCGGCTTTCATCCCGATCTTACCGGGCGCGAAAATATATTTCTCAACGGCACCATTCTGGGCATGAAGAAAGCCGAAGTGCAAAAGCATTTCGACGAGATAGTGGAGTTTGCCGGTGTGGCCAAGTATGTGGACACGCCCATTAAACGCTACTCGTCGGGCATGAAAGTGCGGCTGGGCTTTGCCGTGGCGGCGCATCTCGAGCCCGAAGTGCTGGTGGTGGACGAAGTGCTGGCCGTGGGCGATGCCGAATTTCAGCGCAAATGTTTGGGCAAAATGCAGGACGTGGCCGAAAACCAGGGCCGCACCATTTTGTTTGTAAGCCACAACATGAACGCCATAAACCGCCTCTGCACCCGCGGCATTGTGCTGCGCTCGGGCAAAATGGCGTTCGACGGTACGGCCGCCGAAGCAGTGAGGCTTTACGAAGTACTCAACTCCGAAGAACTAAAAGCCGAAGCCTCATTTACTCCCGATCACACCGCCGACTGCCAGATTGTTCAGGCCCAACTTACCAACTTAACCACCGGCAAAGCCGAACGAAACATCGGCATTGGCCAGCCCTTTGGCGTAAACTATACCTTGCAGTTGAATACGCTCATCCGCAGTATTCACATGACCATGGTAATTAAAACAGCCGCCGGCGAAATCGTTTTCCTCTCCGACCGCCGCGACGATCCCGAAGCCCTGCAGCCCCGCGATCCCGGCACCTACACCGGAGAAATTCAAATTCCAAACCCGTTGCTCGTACCCGGCACCTACACCATTACATTGGGACTAATTAATTACGACAACGGCAAATTTTTCCACGCCAAAGACATACTCACCTTTACGCTGGCCGACAACGAATCGGCACGGGCACAGCGCGCGGGGCAGATTTTTGTGCCGCTGAAATGGAATATTGAAAAGAAGTAAACTCAGGGGTTGATAAACAACTTCCTGTTTTCCTCCACCAATTCCTTCGCCTCCGAATACTGTTTCCCCAATTCCATAGCCGCATTACTCCACACTGAAAATTCCTCCTCATCCATGGCCGCCAGCCTCTCAGCCGCATCGGCAAAGGCCTGGGGCGATTGCAGTGGTAAATCAAAACCGGCCTTCTGCGCCTCTAAATTCCGCCACGGAGTCTGGTCGGAAATAATAACCGGGCAGCCGCCCTGAAATGCCTGCAAAATTACATGCCCGAAATTTTCGCCACGCGTGGGCAGCAGCAGGGCATGGGCCGCGGCAAATTTCGCCGGCAACATATCGGGCTCCACCGGGCCGTGAAAATTTACTGTAATGTGCGCCGGAAGCTGCGAGGCCAATGTGCGGCATTCGGCGGCATACTGCTCGTTATACACCGGGCCGTAAATGTCGAACTGCACATTGCTTTTTACACCGGCAAGCAGGCGCAGGGCATAGTCGATGTTTTTTTCGGGCGCAATGCGGGCTACGCAAATGAGGCGGATATGCCCCGGTGTTTTGCGGCGATGTATAGCTTCGGTGTGTGACCGGGCTGGTAAATTGCCCGCTTCCTTTACCGGCACATGGCCCAGCACGGCGCGTATATGCGCGGTTTCGTGAGTGCCGGTGGAGTGGAAGGTGACGTTCTTGTAAAGCCCCGTAAGACGGGCAATTTGCAAAAACAGTTTTTTCTTAAACGGCTTTATGGCCATGGCCGAGGGCGCAAGCATACCGCGTGCGGCAATAACAATACGCGCTGCCGGTTTCAGCTTGCGGCATACACGCAGCGGCTCTATCGAAAACCAGCGCGAGTATATGCCGTTGATATACGCCACATCAAATTCGGTGGTGGAAATGAGGTGGCTCAGTGTGTGGCGGCTGAGGTCTTTTTCGTGGAGGTAATACACCTCAGAACCATCGCTGCGGGTAATCCACTGGTTGGCGGCAATGCCGGGGTAAGGCGAGGTTTCGCAGTAATCGGTAATCCGGGTTACAATGCGAAAGGAAATTTCGCGGCCCTGCAATTGCTCTACCAGATTGGCGCACGACTGCACCGGCCCGCCGGCTTTGTAGCCCGGACGGTACCAGTCGATAAACAGCAATACGCGAACCAGTTTCATAATTCCACCTTGTTTTTTTCGAGCCAATAGCCCAGCACCACCAACGGCCATATCCGCGACCAGCTAACTGTGGGGTCGCCTTTGAGGAATTGCTGCCACAACTGCATCATGCCCCGGTTATCGAAAGGCTTTGAATTGGATAAGGTGTGCAAATGTGTTTCGCAAAAGCTGCGGAGTTCGTTTTTCATCCACTGCTCCCACGGCAAAGTGAAACCCATTTTGGGGCGATTCACAATTTCGGGCGGAAGTAAATCGGCCAGCGAATCAACCAGCAGTTTTTTGGGTGTGTGCGGGTATTTGTATTTATCGGGAATGGAAAGCGCGTATTCCACCAGCGTGTAATCCATAAACGGCACGCGGAGTTCGAGGCCGTGGGCCATGCTCATCTGGTCGCTGTCGCGCAGGAGTACGTGCTGCATGTAGGTGCTCATTTCGGCCATCGACACGCGGCTGAGCAGGTAATCGTTGCGGGCAAATTCGCTGCGCAGTTGGGTGTGTGCGGCAAATATTTCGTTTACCGGAAAGGCATTGCCGCCAATCAGTTTAAGTTGCTGCGGCAGGAGCAGCAGGCGCGAAAGCGGATAAGCTTTTTCGAAACCAATTTCCGCCAGCCGCAGCACTTCGGCCGTTTTGGCCGAGGCCACACCGGGGCGCAGCCTTTCGAGCAGGCTGCCTCCCATGCTGCGCAGCGGGCGCGGCACACCATTAAGCCAGCGTTTGCGTTCAAGCTCAGCCATGCGCGTAAATACGGCGTAACCGGCAAACAATTCGTCGCCGCCAAGACCGGTGAGCGCCATTGTAATTCCCGCAGCCCGCGTGGCTTTCGATACTACCCAGGTGTTTGGGCCGTCGCCGCCGGGATGATCCATTGCGGCCAGTGCATCGGGCAAATCGTGCAGGAAATCGTCGGGACGAAGGCGTATTTCGTGATGCTTTGTGCCAAATTTATCGGCCACCATACGGGCGTATTTCGCTTCGCTGAATTCCGACTCATCGAAAGTCACCGCAAAAGTGTTTACCGGCGACTGTGATACTTCACTCATCAGCCCCACAATGGCCGACGAGTCAATTCCGCCCGAAAGGAAGGCCCCAAAAGGCACATCGGCCACAAGGCGGCGTTCCACGGCATTGCGCAGCAGGCGGCGTATTTCCTTGTGTATTTCGGGCAGCGGCTGTGTGGCAGTTTCTTTGTTGAAGTGGCCGGGCAATGTCCACCAGGCCTGCTGCTGCATTCCGGCGCTGCTCAGGTTCATCCAGTGTCCGGCCGGCAGCAGGTGTATGTTTTCTGCAATGGTATCGGGTGTGTGTACGGTTTGCCAGCGCAGGTATTCGCCCACGCCGGTGGCCGATGCGCGGCGCGGCATGAGACCCGAAGCCAGCACGGCGCGTATTTCCGACGCAAAAACCAGCGTACCGTCTTTGTACCAGTAGTAAAGCGGCTTTATGCCCATACGGTCGCGCACAATCCACAGTTCGCGGGTGTGTGCATCGTACAGCGCAAAGGCAAACATGCCGTTGAAACGGTGCAGGCATTCTTTGCCCCATTGTGCGTAAGCAGCCAGAATAACTTCGGTGTCGGACTCAGACCGAAACTGCCAGCCGCCAAGCTGGGCGCGTATTTCGCGGAAGTTGTAGATTTCGCCGTTGAATACAATGGTGTAGCGTCCATCGGCACTGTGCATAGGCTGGTGGCCGCCCGGCGAAAGGTCAATTATGGCGAGGCGGCGATGGCCCAGCACCACATTTCCGGCTTCAAAAAAACCGGCATCGTCGGGCCCGCGGTGGGCGAGGGCCGTGTTCATGGCTTCCACCTGCTGCCTTGTGGCGGGTGTGGCGGTTGGTGTAAATATGCCGGTTATGCCGCACATAAATTTAGTAGCCGTGGTTAGTAATTATGCGCTGCAGGGTTTCGGCCCAGCGTTGCGGGGTGATTTGTTGTGCTTTTGCGGCACTTTGCGCGCCCATTTCCAGCAATTGTGCATCGCTGAGTGTGGTCATTTTTTGCAGGAGCCGAAACAAGGCTTCTTCGTTTCCGGCCTCGTAAAGATAGCCGTTCACACCTTCGCTCACGAAAGCCGATGCCGCACCTACTTCGCGGCTGCAAAGCACCGGAAAACCCGCCGCCGCAAACTCGTGCAATACCACGCCCCAGGGCTCGGTGCGGCTGGGCATTACAAATACGCCGGTTTCGCTCATGAGCCTGCCCAGTTCGGCAGGTTGCACAAAGCCGAGGTGTTTAATGCCTTCGTGCTGCACGGGTGCAAGATCGCCGGTGCCGGCGCACCAGAGTTCCCACTGGCAGCCGGTTTGGCGCAGGCGTATAAATGCGCGCCACAATTCGGGCAGGCCCTTAAACTCATAGTAACGGCCTGTATATACAAAACGGTGCGGAAAAGAGGCCTGCTTTGCGGCGCGTTGTTGTGTTTCCAGCGCCGCAAACACCGGCACATCGGCCGAGTAAAATCCGGTGGAAATATGCGCCGCGGCAAAGCCTAATTTGCGGGCAAACGCGGCCTGCAACGGCCCCGGCACCCACACGCGGTTAAAATTGCGTTTTACCTTAAACGGCGCTGCCAGCCGCGCAAGCTGTTGCCGCATACTGCCCGTCCATTTATTGTCCATGGCCAGCACCACCGGAATTTTTGGTTTCCATTTCCGGCACACCGCCACATAGCCTTTGTCAACCCAGCCCGAACATACAATGGCATGGGGACTGATGCGTGCGGCCAATGCGATAAGCTGTTCGTCGCCCAGTTCGCGCCGCGAATACACCTGCAGCTTATCGCCGAAATCAAAATTGAACGGTGCTTCCTGATTTACCGGCCAGCGCACCAGATGCACTTCTGCACCGGTTTGGGCGAGGGCGCGCAAACAGGCCAGGGTATATCCTGCAATTTCGGTATAGAGAAAAAGTACTTTTTTCATTTGCCGGAAATTACTGGGGTTTGCGCATCGGTATGGTTGGTTTGTATTGCCGCATCGCTTTCTTTTTGCAATGGTTCGGGCAGGGCATCCATATTGAGCAACGTAAGAATAATGAGCAGCTGAATGGTAAACGGATTTAACGAAGCCGTAAGCCACGATTCGAAAAACGCCGAAAACATAATGGCATACAATGCGGGCATCGAATACCGGTTGGTGCGTGTGCTGCGCCAGAAACTCATAATTAATCCGCGAAGGAAAAAGAACAGCCCAAACACGCCCGTGTCGAGCCAGAAGGTAATGTACGAGTTGTGCGCATTGCCCTGGTGACCCAGCATGGAAAGGTAGTTGTAGTATTTGCGGTACAAATCGTCGGTAAAGCCAATGCCTTTGCCCAGCGCAATGTTTTCCTGAATCCATTGCCAGCCAAAACTCCAGGCAATGGTACGGCCCGAAGCATTATCGAGCGTATCAATCCTGAATTGCTCTTCCAAACCCAGTGAGGTTACTATTCCCACCAGATTTACCTGAATAAAACTATAGGTAAACCCGATGATTACAAAATACACAAACCCCGCCACCGGCGATACCCGGTAGAAATAACCAAACGATAAAAACAGCAACACCGCAAACAGCGAATTGCGCGACCCGCAGCTAAGCAGCGAAAGCAGTATGAGCGCATAAATCACAATTCGTTCCCAGCGGTTAAACAGGTTTGTCCAGTTGGTTTCAATAATCCGGTAAAGGATAAAAAACAACATGGTAAATAATCCCAACCCGTTGGGGTTGCCCAGAATGCCGGTATATCGGTCTTCGAGAAAAACCTGTTCGGGCATTACAAAACGCAGTACAAAACCAATAAACAGCAACAGACACACCCACCACACCAATGTTTGAATAAACTGTGTTCCCTGCTTGCGCCAGGCCAGAAATACATAATTGGGTATGGTTACAAGGATGAGGAAATAGGAAAGTGTTTTTTGAATGGAAGTAAGAAAATTATCGCTGAAAAAAAGGCAGAATACTGCAATGGCAAAAAACGGCCAGAACTTTAACAAGGTGCGCTCATACGGCAATCCCTGCCGTGGAATTACAAACAGCCCCAGCCCGAGCAGAAGCATGTAAATGTTTTTTACATTCTGAAACACTTCGAGCGAAGGGTTGCGGCTGTCGGAAAGAATGAGGCAAAGGAAAAAGCCCAGCAGAAGCTCGGTATAAAAACCGCGTATCATGAGCAGCAGGGCCAGTGCGGGAATAAGTGCAAATGCACCCGGCCCGGTAAACCGGCCTGCAATGAGTATGAGCAAACTGCACAGGAGCAGCAACTGGCGGTTTTTCAGGAATGCTTTCATGCGCGTGTTTTATAAAAGTCATGAATGCATTGTACCGTGTAGTCCTGCTCTTGGTTGGTGAGCTCGTGGTACATGGGCAGGCGCACGAGGGTTTGCTCGAAACGTTCGGCGCGGGGCAGGGCAGGGCCTTTGTACTGTGCGGCAAAGTAGGGGCTTTTGTGCAGGCAGAGGTAATGGAAGGCGGCATAAATTCCCCGGCTGCGCAAATGTGCAATAAGTGCGTCGCGCTCGTGCAGGTTGCGGCAGCAGAGGTAAAATATATTGCCGTTGGTTTGTGCCCAGGCCGGTTGCTGCGGCAATTCAAACACGCCCTGCTGCGCCAGCGGAAGGAGCAAGTTGTACCAACGCTGCCAGCGGCTGAGCCGGTTGGCCTGAATGCTTTCAAACTGCTCGAGCTGGGCATAAAGAAAAGCGGCAATAATATCCGACGGCAGAAACGACGAGCCGGGGCCAATCCATTCGTACCGGGCTGCCTCGCCCCTGAAAAATGCGCTGCGGTTGGTGCCTTTTTCGCGTATAATTTCGGCACGGGCCACCAGTGTTTCGTCGTTTACGGCCAGCATACCGCCTTCGCCGGCAATTACGTTTTTGGTTTCGTGAAACGAAAATGTGCCCAGTGCGCCCAGCGTGCCGAGGAACGCCTGACCTTTGTAGCGTGCGCCAATGGCCTGCGCCGCATCTTCCACAATGTGCATGCTGTGATGTGCGGCCAATTGCAGCAGCGTATCCATTTCGCAACTCATGCCTGCGTAATGTACGGGCACAATGGCGCGGGTGCGGGGCGTGATGAGTTTTTCTGTTTCCTGCGCATCCATGTTGGGGTGCGTGGCACTGCTGTCGGCAAAAACGGGTACGGCACCGCGCAGCACAAAGGCATTGGCGGTTGATACAAAGGTGTAGGCGGGCACAATTACCTCATCGCCGGGCTGTATGTTTAATAGCAGTGCGGCAAGTTCGAGTGCATCGGTGCAGGAAGTGGTAAGCAGCGGATGGGCAATTTGCAAATGCTGTGTCATCCACGCATGGCAGCGCGCGGTAAACAGGCCGTCGCCCGCAATTTTGCCGCTCATTACGGCCTGGCGGATGTACTCCGTTTCGTGGCCGGTAAGGAACGGGCGGTTGAGCGGTATGTGTGGCGCGACACTCATGCACTCGCTAACTTGCTTTGTATGGCCAGCACCGTTTTTTCGGCAATGTGCGGCCAGAGGAAATTTTGGCGTATATGCGCCACGGCCTGTGTACGAAGTGTATCCACTTCGGCACCCGGCATATCGGTAAACCGGCGTATGGCTTTGTCCAGTTCGCCCACATGGCCCGGCGCAATAAGCTGTCCGGTGGTGCTGCTGACCAATTCCGACACTGCGCCCGTATCGGTACCAATTACCGCGCAGCCCGAGGCCATTGCTTCGAGTATTACATTGGGCATTCCTTCGGCATGGCTCGGACACACCAGCACTTCCGATTTGCGGAGCATGGCTTTCAGTTTCTCACTGTCGGTAATGCTGCCGTGGTAAAATATGCGGCTGTCGCGGAGTTGTTTTTTTTCGGGCACCGGGCCTATGAAATGAAATTCGAAACCGGCAGTAAGGTTGCGGCGAAACTGCGTAAGCACTTTGTTTAATTCTTCCACACCTTTTCGCCGCTCGTATCTTCCCACAAACACAAACCGGCGCACGTTTCCGGCCGGGGCAATTTTATCGTTCAGCCACTCGGGCGAAATGCCCGAAGGGATTTCGATAATCTGCTTATCGCTTACTCCGAGGCTTTTGATGACGGGTGTAATTTTTCCGCCGTAAGAAAACAGGTAATCGGCGTGTTTTACATTGTACCTAACCGGAGTTTGCAGCAGAAACCGCGCCTGCAGCCAGCTTGTAAAAGAAGGCTGCTGCTGAAACATTTCGTAGCCGTGAAAATTAACGGCCACCGGCGCACAGCGAAATCCTTTTTCTTTTTTCTGATGCAGCAGTTCCCAGCCCGCAAAGCCTTTGGCGATGACAAAATCGGCATCGCGGCTGTTTTCCTTAAACGAGGCAAACACGCGGCGCGAATATTCGTACGATTCGCGGATGTAATGCCCGGGGCTTTTGCCCTTGCCCGGAAATTTTACCACAAACGAGCGTATGTACATGCGCTCTTCGGGTGTAAACACATCGAGTTTGGAAATATCGAGTTTGCTTTGGTTCATGTGGTAGAGTTCCACATGGTGGCCAAGCTGAGCAAGGTATTTGCAGAGGTAAAACGAATGGCGCTGCATTCCGCCTACTACGTAAGGGAAAATTCCGTCGGTAAGCAGGGCTATTTTCATAAGCTGGTTTTCGGGTGCTGAATTAAGGCCGAAAATACGGGAAAAAAGAGTTTATCCATCTGTAATTTACCAGAAGTAAACAGAAAGAATTTTGTTTAGGAAATACCAATTGAGTTTACACGCATACTTTTTGTTTTCAGGGGCAGTCATACTATCTGCTACTCATCCTTGAAAGGCACCTCTAATGAATCTATATATGTTTGATTGTACTGGTTATTCTGGAAGAATTTATTCTTAATCAATGCAGCCCGAATTTTCTGAACATTAAATGAAGAATCGTTTTCAATCAAAAGTTGGTAAAGATCTTCCCGTGATTCTTTGCTCTTATCAAGAAACTGAATTGCTTCAGGTTTTTTCCCTTCATATCCCTTGATTTTTGCAATCAAATAATAAATAAATGCGCGTGAATTGTTACTCATATCCTCATCACATTCAGCTAAAGCTATTAATGAGTTTAAATATTTTTCATTATCCTTTTTTAAGCTCACATATTTATAAAAAAGAAATAAGCCAGCATCTTTATAGGTTTTTTCATAACTCGAAATAAACACTGGATAATCATTACCTATTCCATTAATATTAAACAATATAAATATTCTATCTTCTTGTTGAGGTTCATTTTTTTGTTGAACTTTTATTTTTAATGTTGTTATAGCCATGACTAATGTTGCGACAAATAATAATAATATAATCAGTTTATCTATAAACGAACGAGAGTTTGAACTTACCCGCGTAGCTGTAACACCAATAGCTCTTGCTGATACTGATGGATTATTTAATCCTTTATCTTCTTTTGTAGTAATTGTAAGTAAAAGAGATTCTTTGGGATTTAACAAAGGAATTTGCCCTGAAATTGAATTCTCTGACTTATTAATATTACTTACCAATTTTATATTGGAAAAAGCATACGAATCTATAGCACTTGACTCAAAACTTATATCTATATCACAGTTTGTGATAGGTTTGTTTCCGGTATTCTTAAAAGTAATATTGAAAAAACGCCCCTTCTTGCTTCCAGACGGGAATTGAACAGAGGCGCTAATATCGTAAACCAATTTTAGCTTGTCTTTTTGTATCCACCAGATAATAATGCCTCCTGCAATTGTGATAAATAAGCCAATAATATGGTTTTGATATTCGAGAAAGAAGTTTGACATAGTTAAGTTATTTATCAACTAAATTATAAAAATAATAAGTGATAAATAGTCACTTTCTGTATTCAAATCAAAAGAGAGTAAAATTATTTTAGCAAATCGTGATAGGCCTGCACAAACCGCTCTTTCAGAAAGTACGTTTGCGCCAGTTGCTGTGCCTGCTGCCGCTGTGCAGTGGTAAGCGGCTGCGGGGCCGCAATGTTTTGGCCATCCGATACAATGCCGCAGCCGTGTTGTTTTACAAAGGCCGTGGTATCGCCCAGGTTGGCCGAAATTATTACGTGCAGGCCGGCGGCAAGGTATTCGGCAAATTTTACGGGCGAGGCCACGCGGTTGGTGATGGAATCTTCGCGCAGCATCCAGCCCAGGTCGGCGGCGGCAAGGGCCATGCCCACTTCCTGGGGGTTGAGCCAGTGGCGGTGCAGGCGGGCGGAGTAGTGGGCCAGCGGGGCAAAATTTTCGGGAAGGTGTTTTACGAGCAGCAGCAGGTGCAGTTTTTCGTGGGCGGCCAGCAAAGGCATCATGCGCTGTCCGAAATCGTGCAGCGACTGCCAGCCCGCAGCCGAGCCCGAATACACCACTACCACCGCATGGGCAGGAATGCCAAGCCGGGCGCGGGCCTGTGCGGTGGCTGTTTCGGAAGCCGGTACAAAAACGGTATCGCTGTTGAGTGTGCAGGGAATTACCTGGTGTGTGTGGCCGGTGTAGGCAAAATTATCGCGCCAGTATTGCACCAATGCTTCCGATACGGCCAATTGGCGGTTGCTTTGCATCACGCACCGGCGTTCCACCTCCACAATTTCCAGTTTTACGGCCTCGTCGGGAATTACATTGTACTCGGTAAGCTCGGCAATGTAGGCGCCGCGGGCATCAAATATTACTTTATCGAGCCGGCCTTTCTCACGCGCGCGCAGTGCCAGTGCGGTGGCAAAGGGCCCGCGCGCCATGCAGGTACGCGCACCCGTAAAGCGGCACACTATGCGAAACAGCAGGCCGTTCAGCTTCCAGTTCCTGGCACGGGGCACCATGGGCAGCACAATGGCATCGGGCAGTTGGGCTTTTATTTTTTTGCGCGCCGCACCAAAGCCGCGCAGTGATAAAAACGCCACAAGCCTCAGTTTTGCAGGCGTGTGCGCATTTACAAAGCGGCATACGTCTATTACCTGCCCGGCATAAATTCCCGAAGGCGCATCGTTGAAGGTGAGGAAAAGTGTACTGGCCATTGCAGGAACGAAGATAAAAAAGGGTTTTGCAGTTTTACCTCGCTTGCTAAAGCCGCAAACATAAATTGGGGCATATACAGTTGAGCTGCCAGATAATGAGCTGCACCAAGCGGAGTGAATTTATAGCCCTGGGCGAACGGAAAGCCCGCAGTTGTAGAATGCTTCAGCATTTTACAATTTCACGAGGACTTGCAGTGAGCACGGGAGCGGAAGGTTTTTAATAGCTGCTGCCGGTTCGCTCCTTTTTATTTTGGAATTAATCGGGGCGGGGAGATTCGTAAAATGCTTCCCGCATTCTTGTCCGATTAAATTTCTTTGGCCAGTACTTCAAATATCCGCTCAGTGGCAAAGCCGTCCCAGAGCGGGGGAATTTGCCCGCGTTTGAATGTGCCGTTTTCGATTTGGGTAATTTTTTCGGCAATTACATCGAGATCGAAAGGCAGCAATTCGTTTGAGCCGAGTGTAACGGTTACCGGCCTTTCGGTATTGGGGCGCAGGGTGAGGCAGGGCACCTGTAAAAAGGTTGATTCTTCCTGTATGCCGCCGCTGTCGGTGAGGATGAAGCTGCAATTTTTCACCAATTTCTGAAACGCGAAATAGTCGAGCGGTTCGGTGAGCAGCAATCCTTCGAGGCGGGTAAACTCGTTTTCCAAACCGGCTTCGCGCATGTTTTTTACCGTGCGCGGATGTATGGGAAATACCACGCGGCGTTTGGCGGTCACGTAGCGCAGGAGTTTAAGCAGTTTGGTGAGTCCTTCGGCCGTATCCACCGTAGCCGGGCGGTGCATGGTCATAAGCACATACTGGCCGGGGGCGGTGCCAATTTGATCGAGAATGGGCGAGGAGTCTATTTCGGCCGAAAACTTCACCATCGTATCAATCATGGTATTTCCCACGAAATGGATTCTTTCGGGCGGGGTGTGTTCGTGGGCAAGGTGGTCGAGTCCGCTTTGCTCGGTTACGAAAAGCATATCGGCAAGCTGGTCGGTGAGTATGCGGTTAAACTCTTCGGGCATGGTGCGGTCGAAACTGCGCAGGCCGCTTTCGATGTGGGCAATTTTTACGCCTGTTTTATTGGCGGTAAGTGCGGCGGCCAGTGTGCTGTTTACATCGCCGGGCACCATGAGCAGTTCGGGTTTTTCGGCGGCAATTACTTTTTCGAGGCGCAGCATGATTTCGGCCATCTGCGTGTTGGGCGATGCCTGCGGAATGTCTAAGAAAATATCGGGCACCAGCCCGAACTGGCGGAAAAACACATCGGCCATTTTCTCGTCGAAATGCTGGCCGGTGTGTACAATTTTCAGGGTGAACTGCGGGTATCGTGCCGCCACTTCACGAAAGCGGGTTACTTTAATAAAGTTGGGGCGTGTGCCCACCACTGCGAGTATTGTTTTTTGCACGGTAGCTGGTAGTCTGTTGTTGCGAAGTAAAGATAACAATGTTCGTAAAAGTGACCGAGGCAAAACAGGGGTGGTGGTAAATTGCTACAATTCCAACTGCCGGGCTTAAAGTTTCTATCGGCTGTGCCGGTGTACACTTGCTGCAGCTTACAGGTTTTTATAAGCATTGCCAGTTTATCGCATTGGCGATTAAGCGATTTTGCGGAAGGGCATTTTACAGTTTAAAGTGCATTGCGGAGAAACTATCTGAATGTCGCAATCTTTCAAGCAATGCTTTACAGTTAAAAAACCTGTGCAGTTGCACATGTTGGCGTGGTTTTATCAATACGTTTGTGCAGTTCAAACTACCAATAGTTATGCACAAACTTCTACTTACGGCGGTGGCCGTTTTCTTTTCGTATTTTCTTCCGGCGCAGCAGAAATACACATCGTGGCTCAGCCTGGGTGTGGGCAAGGCGGCGGTGTTCAGTCCTTCGCCGGGTGGTATTACGCAGTTGCATTCGGTGTGGCATCATCTGGCGGGCGGGCGGCACGATATTATGCTCAGTGGCAGTGTGGGCTGGAACCGCAACCTGTTTTTCACCCCCGATCAGCTTTACTTCCAAACCACCTCGGCCATCAGCTACGGACAGCGCACACAGCTTACGCCGCACTTGTTTTTCACGCCCGCCATTGGTATTGGCATTATGCGCCAAACCATGACGCATTACTATTCCACCACCGGCACGTTCGAAGATCAATTGCTCACCATACTTTTCAACCGCAGCAGCACCGATCAGATGTACGACAGTTACCGTGAACGGAACATTGGCGTGCCGGTGAGTGTGAATTTTCTTTATACCACACGTTTTGCCGGTCTCGAAGGCAGTGCTGAAATTATGTTTTCCAAACGGCCTGTGGCGGGTGTGCGGCTTTGTGCGAGTGTGGGGAAGATGTACAGGAAGAGTGGGGGAAATCGTTAATAAGCCAGTTTGCGGGCGGATTTTGATTTTTTTATTACGCTCTGCGAATGTTAGCAGTTTTGAGCGTAGGTGTTTTGGGGGGAAGGCTTCACGGTTGCTCTTGCTCAGGGCCGAAGAAGTATTCGCGGTAACCGGCGGGGTAGCTGAAATTAGTTAATCCGTTCTGCGGAATAAAGATTAAAATGAAAAATAAATAGAGCAGGAGCGAACCTGTGGGTGCTTTAAAGTACCGTTCGGCTCCCGTCTTCCATTGCAAGTCCTCGGTGGTTTTGTGGTTAGTCAGGCTTTCTGCACCCTGCGGGCTTTCCATTACAGCCGGGGCTGGGAATTCAGACCGGTTGGTGCAATAAAAAATATTGAATAGGATCTACTGAAGATAGATTTCTTCCTTAATTAATTTTCGTCCCCATCCATCAATTTCATTTATTCCTATTCTTATTTTAACACTCAATAAGTATGTAGAATAACTCAATATTTTTCTTTTTCTATGATCCATGCATTTTTTCCTAAGAAAGTTCTGGTTTCTTTTAGATCATAATTATTGCCGTAAATAATTTCGTCATACTGTAATAGCTGACCATTTTCAAAAGAAGACTCCGCAGTTATAATACCATTTGAATCTAATTGTCTAACAATAAGTGTTGTTTGTTTGTGTTTGATATAAAATCGCTGAATAATCGAGCAGTTAGAGCTTATTTTTTGCTCAATTTCATAATTTATTCCTGTATAATTTTCAGTAGCAATTTTTCCAACATTAGGATTACTAATATTATCTGAAAGGAATGTTACAAGTTCTGTATCATGCTGGATTTTTTTTTCAATGATAATCCCGTTATATATGTTTTCATTTATTATTTTAATATAGCCATTTCCATGTTTTTCAAACTCGTCACGAGTAATACTTGCAGATTCAACCAATGGAAAGCTTTTAAAATATTCGATCATATTTTAGTTTATTTTTAGATAGGGTGAGACATCAATTGGACTATTTTCTTTGATAATAGAAATTTGAAATCCCTTTCCTTGAAACTTTTGAGCATATTCAATACCAAATGAAGATTGAAAATTATCATAAAACACACCTGTAAAAGTACGATTACTTTGACTGGTATGCATATTTGTTCCTCGAATAATTCCTTTACTACGATCAGCTTCAATAGCTGCTTGCTTTACAGTTGTAGCGTTTTTAAATCTCTCTACCAAATTATCAAAAGTAGCCGCATCAACTTTAATCGCCACATCAATATCACCAATAACAGCCGCATTGCTCTCTCTTAAAGTACTGCCCTGTACATAAATAGAATTAGTCGGCAAATTCCATTCCTGTGCAAGTTGTTTCACCACCAGACTAAACTGGTCATAATCCTGCAAACTCTGAAATAAATTCGGGTAGCCCCTTTGTTTCACCACAAGCCAATAATTCATTTGCGCCACCAGATCGGCAGCCACATAAGTTTTATCCGGACGGCAACCATTTAGAATAATATCCTCTATTTCAATAGAACTCAAATTCAGATTTCTGCCCTCCGTACACATCATCTGAATCTCAGCATCAGTATATTTCAGCGTCCAGCCCTGTTTTCCGGTTAACCGGGTGTTGATGCTATTTTTAATTGAAAGCCAATTCACACCATCATCCCCCAACCTCAAAAACGCCCCCGTACACGCCGAAACCCTCACCCCCAAATTCGCCACCACATTCCCCCCCTGCAACCGCACAAACGCCCCCTCACTCGCAATCGACCCATCCGCAAACAACTTCAC
>JALONL010000034.1 GCA_025454955.1 Bacteroidia bacterium
CTGGGGCTGGAGAAGGTCCCAAGGGTTCGGCTGTTCGCCGATTAAAGTGGCACGCGAGCTGGGTTCAGAACGTCGTGAGACAGTTCGGTCCCTATCTGTAGTGGGCGTTGGAGATTTGAGGGGGCCTGACTCTAGTACGAGAGGACCGAGTCGGACAAACCGCTAGTGTGCCTGTTGTGCCGCCTAGGTGCAGCGCAGGGTAGCTATGTTTGGTTGAGATAAGCGCTGAAAGCATATAAGTGCGAAGCTCGCCTCAAGATGAGATCTCCCTGAAGAGCCGTTAAAGACTATGACGTTGATAGGCTACAGGTGTAAAGGCAGTAATGTCAAAGCCGAGTAGTACTAATTGCTCGATCGACTTTCTTTGCAGCCCACTTTTGGTGTATTTTCTTCCAATATGTTTTTTACAGAATTGTAAAGATTCATGGTGGCTATAGCATCGGTGATCACCTCTTCCCATATCGAACAGAGAAGTTAAGCCCGATTGCGCAGATGGTACTGCCCTACAAGGTGGGAGAGTATGTCGCTGCCAGTTTTAGATAGAAACCCCGGTCATCTCGACCGGGGTTTCTTGTTTTTAGCCAATTCCTTATTCCCCTTCGCTCATTCCGTTCCGGTTTTCAGAGCTTTCCCGTTTCTTACATTCTCCCGATTCCCGCCTGACCAATTCACAAACTGCTCCTGTTCCCAATTTTTAAAACAGTGTAACCTGTATTGGCCAAGAGGCTGTTTGAAATTCGTTTTTTAGATTGGTTAGGAGTAGATTTTTCTCAGATATGGCGTCCCGCTGAAATAGCGGGACAAGTGATATTGGGAAAATATCGACAAGAAATGCCCCGTTTTTCATTGGAGCAGGATGAGGAAAATGTGCCATGACAAAGCCAGTGTATGCTTTTTGAACAACCTCCATTTTACCTCATTTTTCTCTACTTTTTCTCTGATGTAGATTCGTTTTGAACTCCGAAAACGAATAGCCAATTTCACAAACCGGTCTCTTAGCTTCAAATAATCGAGAGTAAAAAGATGTTACTGGTGAAATATGGCACTCACGGAGCTTTTGCCATCGTGGCTTTACCCCAAAAACACTTTATATTCTGTAAAAAAGACACAAAACATTCAAAAGAAAACTTCCTGACAGCCTCTAACACTTATTTTTGTTCTCAGCACTATGAACAATCTTCGATCCCGGTTTCTTTCTGTTTTTTTCCTGTCGGGGATTTTTATTTTGTGCGGTGTTTTGCCGGTTACGGCTCAAACACCTGTAAATAATCGGATTCCGAAAAAAGATACCACTTCGGTTCCCATCGATTCTACAAAGCATTACTTTTTTCGGGAAGAGGTTTTTGTGGCAGGAGGTAAAATTCCTGAGCTTACTCCGCTTAAAGTGCGGTTGGATAATTTTCAATTCAACGGCTACAGGCATTTGGCTTTAGGAAATCTTGGTGCGCCGTCGCTTTTGCTTCAATTGCCTGGTGTGCCGTTTGATGCGTTCAGGCGGAGTAACAATAGTTTTGCTTTTTTCGGTTACAGCGATGCCAATCGCGTGTTTTATACTTCGAAAAAACCGTACACCTCTATCCGGGTTGTAGTAGGGCAGCGTCGTGCCAGTGAAACGGAAGTGCTTCACGCACATAACTTTGGGCCCAACTGCAATATTACCTTCGGATTTTTGAGGCAGCGGGCTGAAGGTTTTTACAACAGGCAAAATACCAACAACACCAGCGCGAGGCTCAACGGCTGGTACTGGTCGGCGGCAAACCGGTATGCTTTAACGGGTGATTTTTACTGGACGGGCCATGATGCTTTGGAAAATGGCGGCATTCGTTCGCTTTCGTCGTTTGAAAACGCACAGCAGCTCGACCGCCGATTGGTTGCCGTGAATTTGTTTGACGCCGAAAACAAACAACGGGTGCGCAGCGGAAGAGTGAAACAGTATTTTGCCTTCGGATCGGTGATTGATACGTTGGTGTTTCGCGGCGACAGTCTTGACGAGCGCGATACGGTGAAAATAAAACACGTCATCAGACCGCGGGCTGCAATT
Source organism: Bacteroidia bacterium (assembly GCA_025454955.1). Lineage (GTDB taxonomy): Bacteria > Bacteroidota > Bacteroidia > Palsa-965 > Palsa-965. The sequence continues at coordinate 2,042 of JALONL010000034.1, forward strand.
ACTCATACCCTTCAGTTCAAAGATGAGTCGTGGCGTTTTACTTCGGGCAGTTCTGATACGGCATTTTACCAGACCGATTATCGAGATACGCTCGAAACGCTTGATTCAACAGGGCTTTGGCGACTGAGTAACAGCGTGGCATTCGAAATTTTTCCGGCCTGGAAAGAAAGCATTTTTCCTTTTTCGGGTTCGTTCGGAATAAGGCATGAATTTGGGCGGCTTCGAAACGACACAATCCGGCACGATTTTCAAAACATCTTTGCCGAGGCCATGATTCGTCTGGCCGATAAAAAATCGGCTTTGCTGCGCACATTGGAGGCCAATGCCTGGTTAGTGGCGGCGGGCGAGAACAGCGGCGACTTTAAAATTTCGGCCATTGCTGCCGACCGCACCATTTTGTGGAAGCATTGGGTGCTGCAGGCCGCAGCCGATGTGTCGCTTACACGGCCGGTGTTTATGACACGGCATTTTTCGGGCAATCACTTTCGCTGGGCAAACAATTTTACCAAAGAAGGCGTGCTCCGCGCCGGTGCATCGGCCATGTACGGAACCAAAAACTATTCGTGGGTGCAGCTGGCGCTCGATTTTTATAATTACGACCGGCCTGTGTATTACAACGCATCGAGTTTGCCCGCACAGTTAAACGGTTCGGTGCAGGCGTTGCAGCTTACATTGTCGCACCTGCTTCATTTGAAATCATTTCACTGGCGTGGTTCGGCGGTGTGGACTCAATTGCCGGATGCTGCGGTGATAAGGCTTCCCGAGTTTATTTTACGGCAGTCGTTTTACTTTGAATTCAGGCTGTTTAAACGCGCACTGCAAATGCAGGCGGGCGTGGATGCCGAATGGTTTTCGGGGTATTTTGCCCAGGCGTATAATCCCAATCTCTCGCAATTTTATTTGCAGGACAGTCAGGAAATCGGGAACTACCTTTACCTCGATCCGTGGATCAGTATTCGCATAAGACCGGTGCGTGTATTTGTAAAAGCAGATCATGTAAATGCCGGTTTATTCGGAAGGCGTTATTATATCGCCCCATCTTATCCACATAATGATCTTGCGCTGAGACTTGGAATTTCGTGGATATTTAATGATTAGAATATTTTAATATATTCATCATAGATAAAATTTGATTATCTAATTTCCCGCATATTCCAATTGCCATCATTCATTCACCCAATAAACCGAACCAGCCGAATTATCAAATTCGGCCGGTTAGGTTTTGTAGGAGACTATTTGTTTCTGTTTTCCCATTCTTTGCGAATGATTTTCCTGAACTTCAGGAAATCACAATCCGATCCTGGTTCATAGCTTGTAACCTGATTATCGGCACCGATATAATCGAAATAGCCGTAGTGCCCGCTGTCATCTGCATCATACATATAGCATTGTATAGTGATGCAGCTTGGCCCGTCGGGATTGGGATTTACAAGTTGATGAAACTGATTTAGTGTGGGGCTTATCCACGTTACATCGCCTTTACCGAAAACTGCGCCTTCGGGGTTGTATGTTTTGGGTGCACCGAGGTATGGATAGAGATGCACTTTTATTTCGCCATGCAATACGCGTATCAGCGCATTGGCTCCTGCGTGATTGTGTATGCTGCTGAAACATCCGGGAGGCCACACTTCCATTACATACGGAATTCCGGGCGATTCGCCACCGTTTTGTCCGAGTGTAATGCGCAGGTAAATTTGTTTGGAAAGCCCGGCGGGTTTATTGTCGCTTTTGGTTTTGAGTGTTTCGTAGCACCAGCAGCCCGGGGTGGCAATGCTGTATTCGATGGCCTGTGCAAAATCGGGGAAATCGTCGTCGTTAAGTACAAATTTCTTTCCGGCCACATTTTCATACAACTGCTGCCCGATACTGTTGAGATTGGCTTTGGGCATAAACGCCGCCGAAGCAACGTCTGTTATGGTTAACTCATCCATACCTTTTACTTTCATCGGTACATGGTTTTGCACCGGATCGCGCAGCAAACGCATAGGTTGGATGAGTGCCGCATTGAAATTATAATCGGTAAGGTTATGCAGGAAAGAATTGGATTGTGTTGAAGAGAAGAAATATTCGAATACAAGTGTTTCGAGGCGCGCCTCGCCTGTTCCAAACCGGTAGCAGCGATTGTTGGAATCGAGACTTACCCAGAAGAAGGCGTTTTTATCGTTGGGCAGTCCTTTGGCGGTTTCAAACAATACCTCTGCGTGCTGGCCTTTGTAGCGAAATAGTTTTAAATAACCTGCATTCATGATTAGCCTTATTCCTTCGGAATTATCGGCTTTGCTGAAAGATAACTCGGTGGAGAAATCGGGTGTAACGGCGGTTTTGAATTTAAAGATCAGCACTCCCTGACCTGCAATCAGAAATTTGTTTGAAGAACCTGGTGCTGCTGTGCGCAGCATTGGGGTTTGTTTAAAGCGTATTTCTCGCGTTACGCTGAGATTAGGGTTTGAATGTGACATGGAAGTGGGTCGGATTTTTTAAAATAAAGTTTCAAAGAACACAAAAAATCAACTTTTTCTTTCAGGTAATAATACCTGAAAGAAGATTATTTGATGTTCCAATATGTAAATTCAGATAAGGATTAATTGGGTTTTGGAGAGCAGCAATTTCCGGAAAGGCGATTTTTCAATTACGCTGAGACATAGCGGATTTCAATCTCCCAGCGTATTCAAAAAGCTGAGTGCAAGCTGCGTGGCTCCGCGATTCTGTTGCACATATTCGCCGGCTTTTTTGCCTGCTTCGGCAGCGGCGGCGGGGTTTTGCAGGAGCTGGTCGATGGTGTTGGAAAGTGAATTTTCGTCGTGTACGGCAAATCCTCCGCCACAGGCAAGCAGTCCGAGGGCTTCGTTGAATTTTTTGTGTTTGGGGCCAAATACCACGGGTATGCCCCACACGGCGGCTTCGAGTGTATTGTGTATGCTTTTGCCGAATCCGCCGCCGATGTAGGCTGCCCGGCCAAAACCGTAGAGGGCCGAAAGCATACCAATATTGTCGATGAGGAGGGCCTGCGCCTGTGCGGCAGTTTCGGTGGTGGCGGCGGAGAAACGCACGATGGCCTGCGGGGAGAGCCCGGCTTTTTGGAGCAGGCTTTCGATGTGTTGCAAATGTGCTTCGCCCAGTTCGTGCGGGGCAATGAGGAGTTTCCATTGCCGGCCGAAATGTTTGGCAAGGGCCGGAATAAGCAGTTGTTCATCGGCAGGCCAGGTGCTTCCGGCCACGAGTATGGGCCGGTTGTCTTGCGCGAAGGCTTCGGCAATGGGAATGCTCCGTGGTTGTGCGGCAATTTGTGCCACCCGGTCGAAGCGTGGATCGCCGCCGCGGCTGAGTTTGGTAATGCCAATGCCGCGCAGCAGTGTTTCGGATTGCTCATCCTGCACAAACAGGTGCGCAAAGCCGTGCAGCGCCGTGCGGAAAATACCGCCCCAGGGCTTGAAAAACGTTTGCGAAGGCCTGAAAATGCCAGCCACCAGAATATGCGGCACGTTATTGCGGCGAAGCTGGCTGAGGAGGTTGAGCCAGAATTCGTATTTAATGAAAATGGCGGCCTCGGGCTTTACGAGTTCGGCAAAGCGGCGGGCATTGGCAGGCGTATCGGCGGGGAGGTAGCAGATGATGTCGGCTCCGGTGTAGTTTTTTCGTACTTCGTAGCCGGAGGGCGAAAAGAATGTGAGCAGCAGCCGGTGGCCGGGTTTGGCCTGTCGCAGTGCTTCGAGTATGGGGCGGCCCTGTTCAAACTCGCCCAGCGAGGCGCAGTGCATCCAGATTACGGGGGCATTGCTGCCGGCTAATTTTTGGGCAAGCTGTTGCTGCCAGTTTCGGCGGCCGTTTACCCACAGCCGGGCTTTGGGCACAAACCACGCGGCAATGCCAATGGCCACACGGTAGAGCAGGATACTGAGCGTGTAGAGTGCCCGCATAAACAAAATCAGTAGTAGTAGTAATCGCGGGCCGGACGGCGGTAAATGGGTATGTTCCAGCCTGCGCGGATGCCCCAGAGTAATTCGAGTCTCTGGCTGGTATCGGCTTTCATGAGGTCGTAATCCCACGAACGCATGCTTTGGGTAAAGCCCTGTGTGCATTCGATACCGGCGTAAAAATTCAGTCGTTTCTTTCGCCCCTGAAACCAGTAGCCGGCAAATTCCTGCACGAGCAATCCACCGGTGAGGCGGTCATAGCCTTTGAGGTAATCGCCGGAAAGCGGCGGGGTGAGGCTGCCGTTGTCGATAATGCGTATGCGGTGCTGAATATATCCCACGCTGCCCGTAAGCATAAGTCCCGAATTCTGGTTGGCACCGAAAGCTTTTGGGAATATTTTGCCGGCCGATACATAGAGTGCAAACCCGCGCTGGTAGAGCTGTACATCGGAGTATTTGCCTTCTTTGTTTATCACCAGCCCGTCGCTGGTGGCAATGCTGTCGAGCACGCCTTTTTCCTTGAGGTTCTGGCTGAAAAGGTAGTTCCAGTGCAGGCCAAACCAGTAGTTCTTTTTTGTTTTGCCCCAGAAAGTGGCACCCACGTTTGAGTTATTGCCAAAGCGTTGGGCCAGGTCGCCGCGGGGCATTTGTGCTGCGTAAGAAAAGCCAAAGCCCACACAGCTTACCACCGAATCTTTTACGTTTTGCTGCGCACGGGCAGGCAAAAAAGCGGAGGCGGCCAGGAGGGCGAGAAACAGGTATTTCTTCATTGTTTGTAAAGATATGCAAAAACGCGCCCCGGAAGGGTCACAAACGGGTGCAGGCGGGCGAAAATACCTATCTTCGTGCCGTTTTCCGCCGCGGTTTTTACGCTGTTTTGCGGAAAGATAACTACCGTTCACCATTTTGCTCCCGGCAATTATGCAACAGGCAACGAAAAAAATACAAATGGTCGATTTGCTCGGTCAATACGAGCACATTCAGGCAGAAATTGATGCTGCCGTTCTTGGTGTAATCCGCTCATCGGCCTACATAAATGGCCCCGAGGTGAAAGAGTTTAAAGCCGAACTGGAGGCTTACCTCGGTGTAAAGCATGTAATTCCCTGCGCCAACGGCACCGATGCTCTGCAAATTGCCATGATGGCATTGGGTCTGAAGCCCGGCGACGAAGTAATTACCGCCAGCTTTACCTACGTGGCCACTGCCGAAGTAATTGCCCTGCTGGGCTTAACTCCCGTGCTGGTAGATGTATATCCCGGCACGATGGATATTGACGTGGAAGCCATTGAGCGCGCCATTACGCCCAAAACCAAAGCCATTGTGCCTGTGCATCTTTTCGGACAATGCGCCGATATGGAGCGCATTATGAAACTGGCCGAAAAGCATAACCTGTTTGTAATTGAAGACACCGCACAGGCCATAGGCTCCGACTACACATTCAGCGACGGGCGCAAGGCAAAGGCCGGCACCATTGGCACCATTGGCTGCACCTCGTTTTTTCCTTCCAAAAACCTCGGCTGCTACGGCGATGGCGGGGCCATGTACACAAACAGCGACGAACTGGCCGATAAAATGCGCATGATTGCCAACCACGGCCAGAGTGTGCAGTATTACCATGATTCTATTGGCGTAAACTCGCGCCTCGACAGCATCCAGGCTGCCATTTTGCGCATTAAACTCCGCCATCTCGATAACTATGCCGCAGCCCGCAACCGTGCTGCGACGTGGTACGATAATGCGCTTGGCAATCATCCGAAATTGGTGATACCGGCCCGCGTAAAACACAGCGACCATGTTTTCCATCAGTACACGCTTCAACTGAAAGGCGTGGATCGCCAGGCATTCCGCGATTTTATGGCCGAGCGGGGCATTCCTACCATGATTTACTATCCGGTGCCGCTGCATTTGCAGAAAGCCTACCGCGATGAGCGTTACCGTGAAGGCGATTTCCCGGTTACCGAGCAGCTTTGCGCCTCGGTGGTATCGCTTCCCATTCATACCGAACTCGACGAAGCCACACTGAAACTGATTACCGACAGTGTGCTTGAGTTTGTGAACCGATAATTGAACAATCTTTTCAGAACAATATGAATATTGCAGTAGTAGGCACCGGCTATGTGGGCCTTGTTACCGGCACCTGCCTTGCCGAAACCGGAAATCATGTAATCTGCGTGGATATTGATGCCGCGAAAGTGGAGAAGATGCGCAACGGCATTATTCCCATTTACGAGCCGCACCTTGATGTGCTTTTTGAGCGCAATATCAAGCAGGGACGGTTGCAGTTTACCACCAATCTGGAGCAGGCCATAGAAAAGGCACAGATTATTTTTCTCGCACTGCCCACACCTCCCGGCGAAGACGGCTCGGCCGATCTTTCTTACGTGCTGGGCGTGGCCAAACAGTTGGGCGGCCTGTTGAAAGAGTACAAAATTGTGGTGGACAAAAGCACCGTACCCGTTGGCACGGCCGAGAAAGTACACGCTGCCATTGCCGAAAACTGCAAGACCGAATTTGATGTGGTTTCCAATCCCGAGTTTTTGCGTGAAGGATTTGCGGTGGATGATTTTCTGAAACCCGATCGTGTGGTGATTGGCACCAGCAGCGAACGTGCGCGCAAGCTCATGGAAGAACTCTACAAGCCTTACGTGCGCCAGGGTAACCCGATTATTTTCATGGACGAAAAATCGGCAGAGCTTACCAAGTATGCGGCCAACGCATTTCTGGCTACCAAGATTACGTTTATGAATGAGATTGCCAACCTCTGCGAGAAAGTGGGGGCCGATGTGGACAAGGTGCGCATTGGCATTGGTTCGGACGATCGAATTGGTAAGCGGTTTTTGTTTCCCGGCATTGGCTACGGCGGAAGCTGTTTCCCCAAAGACGTGCAGGCGCTGGCCCGTTCGGCTTCGGAGGTGAATCAGGAAATGCGCATTCTGGAAGCGGTAATGAGCATTAACGAAAAGCAGAAGACAATAATTCTTCCCAAACTCAATAAGTTTTTCGAAGGCAATCTGAAGGGAAAGAAAATTGCCATCTGGGGTCTGGCTTTTAAGCCCGATACCGATGATATCCGTGAAGCACCTGCGCTTTACATCATAAACGAATTGCTTAAAGCCGGTGCTTCGGTTTCGGCCTACGACCCCGAGGCGATGGACAATGTAAGCCGCCTGCTCAATGGCAAAATTGAATTTGGCATGGATGAATACTCTGTGCTTAACGGTGCCGATGCGCTGGTCATTTGCACAGAGTGGAGTTTGTTCCGTACGCCCGATTTTGCCCGCATGAAAGGTCTGCTGAAGAATGCCGCCATATTCGATGGCCGCAATCTCTACGGTTTGGATCAGATGGAAGAAAACGGTTTTTATTACGCCAGCATCGGCCGCGCCGTTGTTGTGAACTAAGCCATACAGTATGAGCACACCACGCAAACGTGTATTAATTACCGGTGCCGCCGGTTTTCTGGGTTCGCATCTTTGCGACAGGTTCATTGCCGAAGGTTGCCATGTAATTGGCATGGACAATCTCATTACCGGCGATCTGAAAAATATCGAACATCTGATGAAGCTCGAACATTTCGAATTTTATCATCACGATGTTTCAAAATTCGTTTTTGTCCCGGGCGAACTCGATTATATACTGCATTTCGCTTCACCGGCTTCGCCAATCGATTATCTGAAAATTCCGATTCAGACGCTGAAAGTTTCGTCGCTCGGAACACATAACCTGCTCGGACTTGCGCGTGTGAAAAAGGCCCGTATCCTTGTTGCTTCCACTTCGGAAGTGTACGGCGATCCGACGGTACACCCGCAAACAGAAGACTACTGGGGCAATGTAAACCCGATAGGCCCGCGTGGGGTGTATGATGAGGCCAAGCGTTTTATGGAAGCCATGACAATGGCCTATCACACTTATCACGGTCTCGAAACCCGCATTGTGCGTATTTTCAATACCTACGGTCCGCGTATGCGTTTAAACGACGGGCGTGTGCTTCCGGCATTCATCGGGCAGGCGCTGCGTGGCGAAGACCTTACCATTTTTGGCGACGGTTCACAAACCCGTTCGTTCTGCTTTGTGGATGATCTGGTGGAAGGCATTTACCGCCTGCTCATGAGCGATTATACCGGCCCGGTAAATGTGGGCAACCCGCAGGAAATAACCATTGGCGATTTTGCGGAGGAAATAATCAAACTCACCGGCACTTCACAAAAAGTAGTGTATCATCCGCTCCCGCAGGACGATCCCAAACAGCGGCAGCCCGATATTACGCTGGCCAGACAATTGCTGGGCTGGGAGCCCAAAGTGGACAGGGCAGAGGGTTTGCGCCGCACATACGACTATTTTAAAAGTCTTACGCGAGACGAACTTTACAAAAAAGATCACAGGCAATTTGACAAAAAATGACAAGGAGCCTGACCACCGAACTTGCAGAAGTTACCATTTCAGACGACAATATTCTCAGGGTTCATCTTCACAGGGATGATGATATCAGCCTGGAAATGCTGCAGCGGCATAATGCGCAGATACTTGATTTTATGGGCCCCAATGCCCGTTGCGGTGTGCTGGTAGATACGCGTGATGTTTCGTTGTACAGGCTTAAACCTGATGTAATGACCTATCAGGCCGACAATGACTATTCGAAATTTCAGGTGGGCATGGCGGTAATTGTGGACAGTATTGTGGTGAAGCAGCTGTTTACCATGTTCAGTAAAGTATACCGGCCCACGGTGGTTACCCGTGTTTTTCGCGATGAGGGGCAGGCGCGTGAGTGGCTCATCTCGCTGCTGGTTTCCCGGTAGGTAATTTTTAGTATTGATAATGATATTTGGTTGAGCGGTTTTGAGATATTTGTAAATCTTAAAAAAGTTCAACCCTACCTATGAGTTTTTCAGAAGCAGAAAATTTCCGTGCCGTATTTGCTGACGTGAGCCTTGATGCTTATGGACTGCTGCATGTAAAAGTGCAGTTTGAAGGTGAGCTTACAAAGGATATGCTTCTGGAGCATAAACAGGTAATTTTTGACCGCACCAGGCGTCATACAGAAGCGGGTATGAAACTGAAAATTTTGTTTGATGTGCGCCATATTTCATTGCTGCAGGTACCCCAGACGGTAATGAAAGACAATGCAACTAATGATCCTTTTCAGCACATTCAGAAAGGAGTGGCCTTGCTGGTTAATTCAAAGCTGTTTCAGCAAATAGCCACGTTTTACATACGCATTTATCGACCTTCAATTTCTACCCGTGTATTTACGGATGAAATCAATGCCCGGCAATGGCTCCAAAGCCTTTGATTATCTGTTATATGTAACAGGTTTTTGTCTTAAAGTCCGGTATTTATCATGTTTTTTTATTCGATTTAGTCGTCTCAGGCGTGTAAAATGCTTGTCGGTGGTTTCTGTCTGCTAATCGAAAATTTCCGGAAACAGGCTGTTGGTGGTAATACTTTTGCCACACCAACCAAAGCCCATGATACCGACATCTGTGATGACCAGCATTGATATTAAGACAAAGGAGTATTCAGGTAATGTGCTCAGGCTGTACCTGAATTTTGAAGAGGAACTGACCAACTCATTTTTAGAGTTGCTGTACCGTGAAATGATATCGAAAGTAAGTGCAACGCATCAGGGACTTCTGATTGATATTCAGGATTTGATTTTACTGAATTTAAACAATGAAGTCATTCAGGAACTTGTGCAGAAAAGCTCGCTGAGCCAGTTTCATAAAGGTGTGGCGGTGTCGAGCCGAAGCCGGATTACCCGGCAGATTCTGAACGAGGCATTCCTCCGAAGCCGTTCGAATGTTCCAATCAAAGTGTTTTCCGATTGTGACACCGCCCTCGAATGGTTAACCAACCGAAATACGCTTTTACAGTAGTCCGATGAAAGCAGTTGTTTGTCGGGGTACCCCTGCCTGTTATCGATAAGGTATTCAGGATGACCTGATCGGTATTGAAATTGCTGAATAAGCATAGTAATGACAAACAATAAGTCGAAGGATATTGCCACATTTTACACCGAGATTTCGGAGGTCAGTCTGACGAATGAAGTTCTTTTCATCAGATTACTGGACGAAGAACCCGATGAGTCTGTGATATTGCGTCATAACCGGATATTGCAGCAAAAACTTTCGGGAATGAAATTTTCGGTACTGATTGATTTGAGGGATTTGGGGAGGGTAAATGCTGAAAAACTGAACATGCTTTCTTCATTTGTTTCCGGTTTGAGGCTGAAAATTGCGCTGTTGGGCAAACAAAATTCCGAATTTAGCGGCAAAGGGAAGATTCCGGTTTTCGAGTGTGAAAATGCAGCGTTAAATTGGTTGCGGCAAGGGTAAACAAGTAACACTATTTCAACAATGAGTTTGAAACAAAGCATGAGCAAAGAACTTGTCAGAGTAGGCGAATATTCTACCCTGATGGCCGACGTTACCTTGTATGAAGGCAATCTGCTTCATGTAAAAGTGAAACTCGATGACGAACTGACGCTTGACATTGTGAAGGCTCACAATGAGAAGTCGTTTGATTTTTTGAAAGAAAGGGTGGTGGATGTATTGTTTGACGTGCAGGAAGTTTCGTTTCTGAGAGTTCCCAACAAAGTGCTTCGTTACTGGGCCGAACCTAACGAGTACAGCCAGTATGTGGGCAAAATGGCAATTATTCTGAATAGTAAGATACACACACAAATGGCCAATTTTTATGTGCGGGTTTTCCAGCCTGTAAATCCTACGCGTTTTTTTACCGATAAGGACAAAGCGGTTGAATGGATTTATGAGGCGTAAATAAGGCTCAGTTGTGCCGAAAACGCCTATCTTTGAGCCTCTTTCGTAAACTATGGAAAAAGAATGGTATGCCCACCCTACGGCAGTAATCGACGATGGCTGCACGATTGGGAAGGGTTCCAAAATCTGGCATTTTTCGCACCTGATGCCCGGCTGCGTGCTGGGCGAGAACTGTAACATTGGTCAGAACGTGGTTATTTCGCCCGAGGTAGTGCTTGGGCGCAATGTGAAGGTGCAGAACAATGTGTCCATTTACACGGGTGTGATTTGCGATGATGATGTGTTTCTGGGCCCGTCGTGCGTGTTTACCAATGTGGTAAATCCGCGCAGTGCGGTAAATCGTCGCGGGCAATATTCCAAAACACATGTGGGGCGCGGGGCCAGCATTGGTGCCAATGCCACTATTGTGTGCGGTCACGATATTGGCGCGTTTGCCTTTATCGGTGCGGGGGCGGTGGTTACCAAAACCATTCCGCCCTATGCGCTGGTGGTGGGCAATCCGGCCCGGCAAACCGGCTGGATGAGCGAATTCGGCCATCGTCTTGAGTTTGATGCAGCCGGTGTGGCTGTGTGCCCCGAAAGCAAAGACACTTACCTACTCGAAAACGGCGCAGTGCGCAAACAGGCCAACTGATTTATGAGTGAACCGATAAAATTTGCCGTAATCGGCCAGGGCCACATCGGAAAACGCCATGCCGAAATGGTGCGCCGTAACCCTGATACCACACTGGTGGCCGTTTGCGATGTTCAGCCCAAAGAACAACTGGGCCTCGAAGCCATCAGCGAGCCGTTTTACCACACTGTGGATGAACTGCTGGCTGCTCATCCCGATGTGGAAGTGGTGAATGTATGTACGCCAAACGGCCTTCATGCATCGCACGCACTCAAGGCCCTTTCGGCCGGCCGCCATGTGGTGGTGGAAAAGCCCATGGCACTCTCGCGCCGCGATTGTGAGCAGATTATTCACACCGCACTCGATAAACACAAACAGGTGTTTTGTGTAATGCAAAACCGCTACTCGCCGCCCTCGGTGTGGATGAAAGAAGTGGTGGATAAAAAGATTATCGGCGATGTGTTTATGGTGCAGCTAAACTGCTACTGGAACCGCGATGCGCGCTACTACAAAGCCGGATCGTGGAAAGGAAAGCAGGATTTGGACGGCGGTACATTGTTTACACAGTTTTCGCACTGGATTGATTTGCTGTACTGGCTCTTTGGCGATATCGACAATATCCAGGCCCGCTTTGCCGATTTCAACCATGCTCAACTTACCGAGTTTGAAGATTCGGGCTTTGTGAGTTTTGGTTTTGTTAACGGCGGCATGGGCTGCATCAATTTCTCCACCGCAGTATGGGACACCAATCTCGAAAGCAGCATTACCGTAGTGGGCAGCAAGGGCAGTGTGAAAGTAGGTGGACAGTACATGGATAAAGTAGAGTACTGCCACATTGAAGGCTACGAAATGCCCGAACTTGCACCCACCAATCCGGCCAACGATTACGGCGCGTACAAGGGATCAGCAAACAATCATCACTTCGTAATTCAAAACGTGGTGGATGCGCTGCGCGGTAAAACCTCAATCACCACCAATGCTCTCGAAGGGCTGAAAGTAGTGGATATGATTGAGCGCATTTACGCCCTGCGCAGCCCCGACCGAAAATCCTGAATTGAAAACAGTTCATTGCCATGAGCATTTACAACGATATTCTGAACAAGAAAGCAAAAGTGGCCGTTATTGGTCTGGGCTATGTGGGTTTGCCCATTGCCCTGGCTTTTGCGAAAAAAATTAAAGTAATTGGTTTCGACATCAACGCCGAACGTGTGGGCATGATGAAGAAAGGCATTGACCCCAGCAATGAACTCTCGAAAGAAGATTTCAAAGGCTGCGATATTGAGTTTACCGCATCGCCCGAAAAGCTGCGCGAGGCTCAGTTCTTTATCATTGCCGTTCCCACACCCATTGACGAACATAACCTGCCCGACCTGAAACCGCTCATTGGTGCTTCAAACACCGTAGGCAAGGTGCTCAAGAAAGGCGATTATGTGGTGTACGAATCCACGGTATATCCCGGTTGCACGGAGGAAGATTGTATTCCTGTGCTTGAACGCGAATCGAAACTGAAATTCAAGACAGATTTCAAAGTGGGTTATTCGCCCGAGCGCATTAATCCCGGCGATAAGGAGCACACCATTACCAAAATTCTGAAAGTGGTTTCGGGTTGCGACAAGGAAAGTCTTGACAATATTGCAAAGGTTTACGAAATAATTGTAGAACCCGGCACACACCGCGCTCCCAGCATCAAAGCTGCCGAAGCTGCCAAGATTATCGAGAACACACAGCGCGATGTAAACATTGCATTGATGAACGAGCTTTCGATCATTTTCGGGCGAATGGGCATAAACACGTATGATGTATTGGAAGCAGCAGGCACGAAATGGAACTTCCTGAAATTCTCGCCCGGACTTGTGGGCGGACATTGCATTGGGGTTGATCCGTATTACCTTACCTACAAGGCAGAGGCGTTGGGCTACCACGCCCGCGTAATTAACTCGGGCCGTTATGTAAACGACTCGATGGGTTTTTACGTGGCCAAGAATACGGTGAAGAAAATTATTGCCGCCGGGAAAAATATTTCCAAATCGAAAGTGCTGGTAATGGGCGCCACGTTTAAGGAAGATGTGAGCGACATCCGCAATTCGAAGGTGGCCGATATTGTGAAAGAACTCAAGTCGTTTGGCGTAACCGTGCATGTGGCCGATCCTCATGCCGACAGTGAGGAACTGAAACACGAATATGGTTTTGGTCTTAATAAGATAGGTAAGGGCTACGACGGCGTGATACTGGCGGTAAGTCATAAAGAGTATAAAACTCTCGACGAAAAATATTTTACTGCACTGCTTTCGCCCAAGGGTGTGCTGGTGGATGTGAAAGGTCTGCTGCGCGGCAAAGTGCGTAAACTCAATTACTGGAGTCTGTAACCAAAAAGGGTAATCGTAAAATGAAACACGTTCTTGTAACAGGAGGAGCCGGGTTTATCGGTTCGCATGTGGTGAGGAGATTGGTAACTAATTATCCTGATTACCACATTGTGAATCTCGATAAACTTACCTACGCCGGAAATCTTGCCAACCTGAAAGATGTGGAGTTGAACGACAACTACACTTTTGTACGCGGCGATATTGTGGATGGTGCGTTTGTGCAGGAACTGTTTGCGAAATACGATTTTACCTACGTGGTACATCTTGCGGCCGAGTCGCATGTGGACAGGTCGATTTCCAACCCGATTGAGTTTGTAATGACCAATGTAGTGGGCACTGTAAATTTGCTCAATGCCGCCAAACATCACTGGCAGGGCAAGTACGAAGGCCGCCGTTTTTATCACGTATCAACCGACGAGGTTTATGGCTCGCTGGGCGACACCGGTTTGTTTACCGAAGAAACCCGCTACGATCCGCACAGTCCTTATTCAGCATCCAAAGCCAGTTCCGATCATTTTGTGAGGGCTTATCACGATACGTATCAGCTTCCGGTGGTATTGTCGAACTGTTCCAACAACTACGGTTCGCACCATTTTCCGGAGAAGCTGATTCCGCTGGCCATTCACAATATTGTAAACCGCCGGCCGATACCTGTGTACGGCACCGGCGAAAACGTGCGCGACTGGCTATGGGTAGAAGATCATGCGCGGGCCATTGATGTAATTCTGCACAAGGGCAGCATCGGCCAAACCTACAACATTGGCGGGCACAATGAGTGGAAGAATATTGATCTTATCCGCCTGCTGTGCAGCCTGCTCGACAAAAAGCTGCACCGTAAGGAAGGCGAATCGGCCAGCCTGATTACGTTTGTGAAAGACCGCGCCGGGCACGATATGCGCTACGCCATTGATGCGTCGAAACTGAAAAACGAACTGGGCTGGATACCGAGTGTGACGTTTGAAGAAGGACTGGAGAAAACGGTTGACTGGTACCTTGCCAACCACGACTGGTTGCAGAACGTAACTTCGGGCGATTATATGCACTACTACGAGCAGCAGTATGTGAAGCGGTAGTGCAACTTGATATTTAAAACAGCGACAGTGAGATTGAATTTCACTGTCGCTGTTTTTTTATGTCTATTTCGTATTTGCGGTGAGTGCAAACTGCACTTTCATGTCATTCTTAATGGCCTGGTCGCCAAGCCCGCTGAAGAAAGAGGATGAGTTATATTTTACACCCCATTTTGTGCGGTCAATCAACACATCGGCATAGAGCTGAGTGATAGCGGGGTATTTGATTATTCTGGCTGTGAACGAAAGAGGTTTGGTAATTCCGCAGAGTGTGAGGTTTCCGGTTATTGTGCAGGAATCGTTTTGAAGGGTAACAGCTTTGGTGAGTACGAAACGGGCTTCGGGGTATTTGTCGGTATTGAAAAAGTCGGGGCTTTTGAGGTGAGAAACCAGGTCGGCGTTGGTGTGCGACATGGCCTGCATGTTTAGCACAAGTTCGCCGGCTTTGGGAATGTTTCCGTTGAAACTGCACCAGCCGCTTTTTACGGGTATTGTGCCGGTGAGGCTGTAGTCGCCTACTTCGCCGTAGCCTGTCCATACTACATTGCAACGGGCGGGGTCAAAAGAAACAGCGGCAGTGTCGTTTTCGCTGGCGGGGGCCAGTGAGGCTTCGGTTTCTACGAGTGCGGTTCCTTTGTAGCGTTTGCCGTTTTTATCTTCGGCAATGTAGTACCAAAGTGCATCGCCACCGGTAAGCACTTCCTGACGACGCCAACTGGCAGGGTCGGTGTAGGTGATTCCCTGTTTGAGTACCGCGCCGGGGCAATTGTAGGTTTTGGCAAATTCGTCGGGACTCATGGTTACGCGCAGGAGCCAGCCTTCATCGGTAAATACAAAACTGCCGTATTCAATGAGTTTCAGATCGCCGGCCACCGAGGTAATGGAAGTATTGTGTTTCCATACATACATTCCGTTTTCGAACACAGCCGTTGTGGGATTTGGATCGTGCCCGCCAATCATGCCCACGGGCAGGCCGCGGAGTTTTTTGGGGAGCAGACGGTTGGGTTCGGTATCGGTGGTGTCGATGCCGGGGTTTTTGGTTGCGGTGGCGGCGGTTTTTTCGTTTTCGCAGGAGTTAAAAACCAGGGCGGCGAGCAGGAGCGCAAAGGTGAAGATGTTGTTCATTGGTTTGCAGTTATCGGGTTGATGACGCTGCAAAAATGAACGATACGCACTCCTTAATCGCCTCAAAACAGGAATTGAGGCTTCGTGCTAATTTGTTGATTTTGAGGTTTTAGGAGGAATTTGAGACAAAATCGCCCGGAGCTTTTCCGGTTTGAGCGCGAAAAACACGGTTAAAAGTGGCTTTTGAATTGAAGCCGGAATCGAATGCAATGGCCAGGAGTGTGAGTTGTTTATGTCGGCCGTTTTCGATTTGTTTAATCACTTCATTTACCCGATAGGAATTTACAAATGCCTGGAATGTTTGTCCGGTGCCCCGGTTGATGGTAAACGATACCTGTTTAGCCGGTTCATTTAATGCGCGTGCCAACTGATAGAGTGATAACTCCGGATTAAGAAACGGCCGTTCTTCAATCATGTAGTTCTTAATCTTTGCCAGCAGTTCCTCGTTAACTGGTTCTGCAAGTACACTTTCGGCCGATGGAATGGTAAGATCAACAGGCGGAATTTCTGTGATGCTTTCCGTAACAGGTTCAGATTGAATCCGGTTTTGATTTTCAACTACAATTATTTGAGTTTGCCGGATGCTGAACCAGCCCACTCCCAGAAGAATTACTCCTTTTACCATATCAGAAGGCAGGAGGAAGCAGCTCTCTATTTCGCCTGACTGCTGCACTATTCTCCAGCCAGCTCCAGCCAGCACCAGAATAAAAAAGCCAAGAAGCAGTTTACGTACATTTCCCAGCGCGATTTTTTCGGGGAGTGAAAACTGGTTTTCAACCCGCTGTTTCCATTTACGAAGCTGTTTAAGCGAAAGCAGCAGGTAAATGCTGAGTTGTAGCTGATACATCCAGAAGTAAAGATGGTCCCAGTACCAGCTTATCTTTTGCCAGAGCAACCATTTTTGCTCCACCGTTTTGGTAAAGGCATAGCTTTCGAAAGCGAAAATAAATATGGCGGGTAAAAGATGAATAAAGAGGTATGATTGACGGGCACCAGTGAGTTTGCCCACATACCACCAGATAAGCGGGGCAATGGCCAAACGCAAACTCAGTGGCAAAAAATACAGTTGCGGATGTGTTTCGTAAATGCCGGCTGTAAGCAGCAGATTATGAAGAAGCCCGCCGGCCACAATTATTTGTACGGCTGCAAGTATGCGGTTTGCTGTCTGGTTGTTTTTATTTATCCATAACAACGGAGCTGAAAGCACCCCTGTTAAAATAACAACAATAAGAAAGATGTTTTCGATATTGAGTGTAATAGTCATGCCTGCGCCAATTTACTGATACTTTCGTTTTTGCTGAATTTTATTTGTGGCTTTGGGTTTCAGCGTCTGTTGAAAACTATTCGGGCAATTTTTTTTGGAGATAAATCAAATTGAAATACTTTCGCAGCCTTGAATTGAATTTTACTGATTTTTATTATTTATCAAAACTTGAAAAGATGGTTACTAAAAAGAAAAAGACAAGAGAGGCGACGCGTGGTTGCGAAAATAATCCGTTGAAAATTACTGGGTTATATTAAAATGGTTAAAAAGAGATGGTTAAATGATGGAAAAAATTGTTTCCTAATTGGGAAACTTGTACATTTGTGATGGAAAAGAAAAAATTCAGAGTGGAGTTTCTGAAAGAAGCAGAGGCTTTTTTAAGCGGGCTCGACAGAAAGGCAAAAGCGAAGGTTATTTATAACATTACCAAGGCGCAGTATGTAACAGATCAGGAGTTGTTTAAGAAACTTACTGATGAAATCTGGGAGTTCAGGACATTGTATAACCAAACCTGTTACCGGTTGTTTGCTTTCTGGGGTAAGGGAGGCGGTGCAGATACTGTGGTAATTGCAACTCATGGGATGGTTAAGAAAACCATGAAGGTGCCGGGAGGTGAAATAGAACGGGCTTTGCGCTGGATGCGGGTTTATTTTGAAAAGAATAAATGAACCTGTGTTTGATTGCAGAACGTAGATGCAAATTGTTTGAATGTGTGTGTGGTCGCAATGTAATGTGTAATCGTAAAATGCGTATGTAGGCGCAATGTAATGTGTAATCGTAAAATGCGTATGTAGGCGCAATGTAATGTGTAATCGTAAAATGCGTATGTAGGTGCAATGTAATGTGCAATCGTAAAATTCGTATGTAGGCGCAATGTAATGTGTAATCGTAAATGCGTATTGCGTTGTATGGATGGCCGGTTTTATATGGGGATATTAAACGCGGGTCGTTGTTTTAAAAGAGGAAAAAGAATAATTTAATTACAACAGAAATGGCAAAGTTAAAGACATTTACCTTAGAAGAAATCACCGATAAGCATATCGGTAAGCGCGGCACATGGCGCCGTGAAATATTTGAATACGAACTCCGGCTTGATTTGCTGGGGCAGGCGGTGCGCGATGCCCGGAAAAAACGAAAGCTTACCCAGGAAGAACTGGGTAAGCTGGTTGGGGTGCAAAAGGCCCAGATTTCGAAAATTGAGAACAGTACGAAAGACGTAAGGCTGGAAACGGTGATGAGAGTTTTTGCGGCATTGAATGCGCAGGTGAGTTTTGTAGTAAAACTGGTATAATTTACAGGCGGCAGTGCCTGATTTTCAGCGGGTAAACTTATCCACACCTTGTTGATTTTTACTTTAGCGAAGCGGGCTCCGGGCAGTTACCTTTGCAGCCTAATCTTATTCTATTTTCATGTCATCAGAAGTTCTTGACCGCCTTCTTATCCGTAAGCTGGCATCGCAATTGGGTGTGCAACCGGGGCAGGTGAGTGCTGCCGTTTCTTTGCTTGATGAAGGTGCCACTGTGCCGTTTATTTCGCGCTACCGGAAGGAAATGACGGGTAGTTTGGACGAGGTGCAGATTGCGGCTGTGCGCGACGGTATTGAGTTGCTGCGCAGTATGGAGCAGCGCCGTACGTTTATTCTTGAAACCATTGAAGGTCAGGGCAAACTTACCGACGAACTTCGCACCAGAATTGAAGCGGCAGAAACCATGCTTCAGTTGGAAGATTTGTATTTGCCCTACAAACCCAAGCGCAAAACACGCGCTACCGTGGCCCGCGAAAAAGGGCTGGAACCACTTGCACTGATGCTGCTCGAGCAAACCAATTTTGATGTGGATGCAGAAGCGGCCAAATACATTGATGCCTCGAAAGAGGTAAACGATGCCGACGAAGCTCTGGACGGCGCACGCGATATTCTGGCCGAAATGTTCAGCGAGGATGCCACGGCGCGGGAGGCTTTGCGAAAGCTGTTTCGCGACGAAGCACTGGTGCGCAGCCGTGTGGTGGCGGGCAAGGAAGAAGCCGGCGAGAAATTCCGCGATTATTTTGAGTGGGATGAAAAACTCATGCAGTGCCCATCGCACCGTATGCTGGCCATGCGCCGGGGCGAAAACGAAGGCGTACTCATGCTCGACATGGCACCCGATGCCGACCATGCCATTGACCTGCTCGAAAAGCAATTCGTAAAAGCCCGCAACAAAGCAGCCGAGCATGTAAAGGCCGCCATTGCCGGGTCGTACAAGCGTTTGCTGCAGCCCTCGCTCGAAACCGAATTCCGCCAGCTTACCAAAGAAGCGGCCGATATTAAGGCCATAGAAGTATTTGCCCAAAACCTGCGCGAACTGCTGCTGGCCTCGCCGTTGGGGCAAAAAGCCATACTGGCCATCGACCCCGGTTTCCGCACGGGCTGCAAAGTAGTGGCGCTCGACCGACAGGGCAAACTGCTTGACAATGACGTAATCTTCCCGCACCAATCGACGCGCGAAAAGCAGCAGGCTGAGGACACCCTCTTCCGCATGCTGGCCAAACACCACATAGAAGCAATAGCCATTGGCAACGGCACCGCCGGACGCGAAACCGAAGAGTTTGTGCGCAGCATTGCCGAACTGCCCAAAGAAATTGTGGTGGTTATGGTAAACGAAAGCGGTGCATCCATTTACTCGGCTTCGGACGTGGCCCGCGAAGAATTTCCCACACACGATTTAACCGTGCGCGGGGCCGTATCCATTGGCCGCCGCCTGGCCGATCCACTGGCCGAACTGGTAAAGATTGATCCGAAATCAATTGGCGTGGGGCAGTACCAGCACGATGTGGATCAACCCATGCTGAAGAAAAAACTCGACGAAGTAGTGGAAAGCTGCGTAAACGGCGTGGGTGTTGAACTCAACACCGCCAGCAAACAGCTTCTGGCCTACGTGTCGGGCATTGGTCCGGCATTAGCCAAAAACATTGTGGAACACCGCAACGAAAACGGCCCTTTCCGCTCACGCAAAGATTTGCTCGATGTGCCGCGCCTGGGCGATAAAGCCTTTGAACAGGCCGCCGGCTTTTTACGCATACGCGGAGGAAAACACCCGCTCGACAGTTCGGCCGTACACCCCGAATCGTACCACATTGTGGAGCAAATGGCCAAAGACCTCGGCTGCGAACTCGCCGATTTATTGCGTGATAAGGAACAACGCAAAAAAATCGAACTCAAAAAATATGTCACCGACACCGTGGGCCTGCCCACACTTACTGACATCCTCGCCGAGTTAGACAAACCCGGCCGCGATCCGCGCAAAGAATTTGAAGTATTCAAATTCGAAGAAGGCGTAAGCGAAATAAAACACCTGCGCGAAGGAATGCGCCTGCCCGGCATTGTAACCAACGTAACCAATTTCGGCGCGTTTGTGGATATTGGTGTGCATCAGGACGGACTCGTACACATCAGCCAGCTTGCCGATACTTTTGTGGACGACCCCAACCGTGTGGTAAAAGCCGGACAGAAAGTAATGGTGACTGTGGTGGAAGTGGACGAAAAACGCAAACGTATTGCGCTTTCCATGAAAGGCGAAAAACCGGCTGCAAAAACGACTCCGGCCAAACCTCAGGTAAAGCCCGTCCAGCCCGCTGCCGGCAAGAAAAAAGACAAAGGCAACGACTGGCAGGACCAGTTGGAAGCGTTGAAGAATAAATTGAAGTAAGTAAGAGGCTGTCTCAAAAAAGCGAGACAGCCTTTTATTTTATCTCACAATGAGCTGATGATTGGTTTGACTCCCCGATGCATAAGTAACCGTGATTACATAGTGGCCGGGTGGAAGCAAATGTATATCCAGTTCAGCCGAATAAGATGCAATGTTGTTTTCTGTATTTACCACGCGTCCTGCAAGGTCGTTAAAAACGAGTGAGGAAATTATTTCTGTGGAACGGAGGTAAAGCACCTCGGAGGCCGGTACGGGATAAACACTTGTAAGCGGAACAGATTGACTGGTTGGCGGTGCAATGCCTGAGATGAGTGTAGAACGGGCAAGACCAATGTCCCAGTAATAATCTGTGAGGTTTGGAAACACCGTACTATCGCGGCCGGTGTAATACATAAACAAGTCGCCGTTCTGCGCATTGTAAACCACGCCCGGATGCGCAGCCCAATAACGATCCCAGGCACCAAAACCGCCAAGCGGAAGCACCGGATTGGCGTTGTGTTTGATCCAGTTGATTCCATCGGTTGAGGAGGCGTAACCCACCACAAAATTTTCTATTGCCCAACTGTTAATCATCGAATACCACATGTGATAGGTATTGCCGATTTTGAGCACCGAAGGTTCGGCTACCACTGCAGAGTCGGGGCTGTTGCCCACACCGGCAATGAGCACCGGATTGGGGTACTTGATCCAGTTTATTCCATCGGTGGAAGTGGCATAACCAATGTTGCCTTTCCCGTCGGTGGGCTGGTTGTTGAGGAAACCGTCGGGCGATGCAAACCAGAGTTTTAGCGTATCACCATCGCGCAGTACGCTTACGTTGGATATGAGCAGGTTGTTCCAGTCGGCCGACGAACCGGCTGTAAGCACAGGATTGCCGGCATACTTGGTCCAGTTAATTCCGTTTGGCGAAGTGGCGTAACATACTTTGTAATTACCGGTGGTGAGTGCAGTATCGTATTGCTTGCCCGAATACCACATGCGGTATCGTTCGGCCGGAGGTGCGGCTGTGTCGTAAATCACGTTGGCCGTTTCCACGTTCCAGTAATCAGGAGCATTAATATCGCTGCTGCTTCGGTCGAGTACCGGGTTGGCGGCAAACTGATTCCAGTTTAATCCGTCGGTTGACCATGCATAACCAATACGCACATTCACACTGGTATCGCCCGCCGAAAGCCAGCCCGCGCCTGAATACCACATTTTAAATGTGTCATTAACCAGCAATACGCAGGCATCGGCAGTGGCAACGGCATCCCAGTTTGGATATATTGCCGAGCGGGGAATTACCGGTAAGGACTGTTTGATCCAATTTACCTGCGCAGATAAACAGAAAGAAACAGTACAAAAAAGCAGGGCAAAAACTGGTTTCATTTTCACAATTTACAAAACATTTATTCACCCTCATGCCCCACAAATTCGCATATCTTTATTGCGCCGAGCGACATAACTTTACCCCATGAATTTTTTCAGCCGCATTTTCAGTAAACCCGATCCAGTTTTAGCTGCCGATCTTTCCGTGATTGGAGTGGACATGCACTCGCATTTCATTCCGGGTATCGACGACGGGGCCAAAACCATGCAGGATTCGCTGCAGTTGCTTCGCGGTATGCAGGAATTCGGTTACCGGAAAGTAATTACCACACCGCATGTAATGAGCGATTTTTTCAGGAATACTCCCGAAATCATTCTCGGTGGGTTGGATAATGTGCGGAAGGCTGCGGCAGAAGAAGGATTAAATATTGAAATTGATGCAGCCGCAGAATATTACGATGATTTTGAATTGGACAAAAAAATAGATCAGGAAAAACTGCTTACGTTTGGCGGTAATTACCTGTTGTTTGAAGTATCGTACCTCAACGAACCGCAAAACATAAGCAGCCTTATTTTTCGTCTCATCACCAGTGGCTACAAGCCCGTGCTGGCGCATCCCGAGCGTTATCCGTTCTGGTACCGCAGGCTGGAAATGTTTGAAGAGATCAGAGAAAAAGGCGTGCTGCTTCAATTAAACATCAACTCACTCACCGGCCATTATTCGCCCGAGGCAAAAAAAGTGGCCGAGCATCTGATTGATAAAAACATGGTTGACTTTCTGGGCAGCGATTGTCACCACGCCGGGCATCAGCAGCTCATGCAGCGTGCAATAAAAACCAAAGCCCTGCATAAATTGTTGGGCAGTGGTACATTGCGAAATTCGCAGTTATAAATTTCTTCTTAATCCTGCTTCCGGGCTCGTTTCTGAATTTCTTCCGAAGCACTCTTGTATTCGGTGCGGCGTGCTGCTTTTGCATTGCCGAAATTGTAGCTTACACGGAGAAATACGCGGCGGGTTTCGTTTTGGTTGATGAGATACACGTTCTGATTCTCGAAGTTTACACGCACACGGGTGTTTGAAGTGTAGAGAATATCGTTGAAAGATAAACTCACATTCAGCTTCTTTTCGAAAAATGGTTTTGATACACCAATGTCGAACGAGCCTTGCGGACTAACATCGAACATGCCGTAAAGCAATCCGGTCTGATAATAGCCTGATACCTGTAGTTTAAAATCTTTGGGCAGCGAAATGGTGTGCTGCATGTAGAAACTCCACATAAAACTCTGGCTGCTGAGTTCGCTGCCGAAAAGTTGTGAGCGGTAATCGAGATACACGCAGGTTACGTTGTTTTCTACCATCCAGTTTTTACCAATGGGAAAGCCGAAACCGAGATTTCCCCAGGCGTTATCTACTTTGCGCAGGTTGGCCGAGGTTTGAAAGGTAGCGCCGGTTGAGTCGTTCTGGTCGGTTACATCCATTATCGCATCGAATGTGCGGCTGGCACCCACGGTGGTGAAAATGAAATCCATGAAATTGTGTGTCAGCTCCACGTTGTGGGTGATTTCGGGCTGGAGAAACGGGTTGCCTACCTGGTAGGTAAATTGATCGAGGTAATAGATGAACGGGTTGAGGTTTTCGTAATCGGGACGGTTTATGCGGCGCGAGTAATTGAAGTTGAGCGAGTTTTTATCGTCTATTTTTTGAGTTACGAAAAGACTGGGGAAAAATTGCAGGTAGCTGCGTGTTAAGCGTTGTCCGGTGGTGGGCGAACTTCCGTCGGCATTGGTTTGTTCGGCGCGCAGGCCGGCCTGTACCTGAAGTTTTCCCCATTCGGCCGAGGCCTGTGCGTAGGCGGCGTTTATCTGCTCTTTGTAAATGAAGCGGTTTGAGCGGAGTATGTCGTTTTCCCAGTTGCCGTTATTCAGCACATCGAAATGCAGGTCGTTGTCGGTTTCCACGTAGCTGCTTTTGAGGCCGGTTTCGAGTTTGTATTTTTTGCCGAAGGGATGTGTGTAATCAATTTGTGCTACTGCAATGCCAATGTTGGTGGCTGCTGTACTGCGCTGTATAAAGGGCGTTCCGAATTCGCCTCCTGCCGGATCGTAATAATGTGTTTCGTAGCTGCCGTTGTTGCGGTTGCGGTAGCCAAGCACATCCGCGCTTACAGAGAGTTCGCGGCCGTTGGTGTCGAATGTATGTTTGTACCAAAGGCCCGCCCGGCCGTTGTTGTAGCCTTCCTGTATGTCGTTGTGCTGGTTGAGTGAGTAAACAGAGTCTTGCGTGTTCAGGCGGATTCGGGTGATGTTGTCGGTTACATCGCTTCCGTTGTAAAAATTGCCGCTTACCTGAACGCCGAAAGTGTTTTTATCACTCGGCTTAAAGTCGATACCGGCGGTGAACGCATGAGAATACGGGCGACTTACCGACGAAGAACGCTGGTTGAAAAGTGTATTTTCATTATTGTAGGGAACGCTGCGGTCGATATTGGTAGAGTCGATATTGTTCCAGTTTGAAAAATCGTAGCGCGTATAGAAGTTGGCTTTGGGCATACCATAGTTCATGCTGAATCCGGCCTGTTCCTTGAACGTGCGTCCGTAGCCCACACCGCTGCGCATGCGGCCGTTTAAACCCTGCTGGGTTCCTTTTTTGGTCACAATATTGAGAATGCCCGAATTACCTTCGGCATCGTATTTTGAAGAAGGATTGGTAATTATTTCCACCCGCGAAACATCGGCCGCAGGCATATTTTCGAGAAATTGTTTTAACTGATCGCCGGCAAGATAAGTGGGCTTACCATCTACAAACACCTGCACGCCGGAGCGGCCTTTCATGGTAATTACACCGTTTTGGTTAACTGTAACTCCGGGTACTTTCTGGATAAGGTCAAACACGGTTCCGCTCATTCGCACCGGGCTGTTTTCCACATTCATAATGAGCATATCGGGCTTTTGCACGTAGAGCGGCTGCACGGCGGTTACGGTAACCTCCTTCATGTTTACGGCCGCGCTCAGTGTAATTGCGGGTATTACAAACTCAGAGGTGGAAGCCTCCACATCAAAAGGGCCGTACCAGTTTTTGCTGTAGCCGGTGAGCATGGTGGTGAGCAGAAACTTGCCGGGCTTTATTCCGTCAATCACAAAACTCCCGTCGGCCGCCACTATGGCACCTTTTACCAGCGACGAATCCTTTGCCTCGAGCAGGGTAACCACGGCAAACTCGGCTGGCTGCTGATCGGAAGTTTGAATATTTCCTTTAATGGTGGTGTTGTTGAATGCTGCATTGGCCTGCAGGCTTAATAACAACGACGCGAAAGCGAGTAATACAGACTTCATGGGTGTGCGTTTGGGAAAACGTGTTATGCAGGGCATACGGCAATTTGTCCTGCATTGACCCTGTGACGCACAAAGTTTGGGAGATGTTACAGGCAAAATGAAAAAAAAGTACAAACGGCCTGTTTACTGTGCCGGTGGGAGAAAAACGCATTTACAGAAATTAGTACAAGTATGCTCCCCGGAATGCGTACCGATTTCCGGGGAGCGAAAAATTACAACCCGCCCCGCTGCAGAATTTCGTCGGCAGTACCTTTGTACTGTGCGCGGCGGGCGGCTTTTTCGTTGCCAAATGTCCAGTTTATCCGGGCCAGCACATAGTTGTTTTCGTAGCGGCTGGCCAGGTAGGAGTTTTGATTCATGTAATTAATATCAACCCGCGGGTAATTGGTTACGAATATATCGTTTGCATTTACCGTAACACTGAGTTTGTTTTTCAGAAACGATTTCGAAAGACCGGCATTTACACCTCCGCGTGTTTTTACCGAGTAGATTCCATATTCTATCGGTGTGCTGAGTGTTCCCGAAATTTGCAGTTTTACACCGAACGGCAGCATGAGCGTGTTTTGAAGGTTGAAATTCCAGGTACTGGTTTGTGTATTCAGAATACCACCAAAAAGGCGCGACTGAAATTCAAACCAGTTGTAGGTTACGCTTGCTTCCATCGTCCAGAATTTGGCCACGGGAATTCCGCCGCTCAGGCTCACATAAAAATTATCAATATTGTCGAGATTGGAAGTGGTTAGTATAGTGGTCAGCAGCGAATCGTTCTGGTCCGAGGCTTCGGAAATGCCGTCGAACGAACGACTGCCTCCCACCGAGGTAAAAAGAAATTCGCTGAAGCTATGGCTGATTTCAGCATTCCACGAAATTTCGGGTTGCAGAAACGGATTGCCCACGCGGTAAGTGTATTGATCGAGATACATTCGAAAAGGATTGAGATCGTCGTAATTGGGCCGGTTAATACGGCGAGTGAGTGAATACGTAATTGTATGTTTCTCATTCATTACATGGGTAAGGAATATGCTTGGGAAAAAGTTTCCATAACGGCGTATCTGGCGCTGATTAATGGTGGGCGAATTTCCATCGGCCCGTGTGTATTCGTAGCGCAGGCCCAGTTGGAGCTGTACTTTGCCCCAGTCGGAATAAAACTGCGAGTAGGCGGCCTGTATGTTTTCGGTGTAAATAAAATCGTTTGAGCGGGTGGTGTCTTTTTGCCAGGCGTTGTTTTGAAGTATGTCAAACACCAGCGAGTTGTCGATTTTTACGGCACTCGATTTTACACCGGCTTCGAGTTTGTATTTTTCGTTAATGGGGTGTACGTAATCAATTTGCCCTACATAAATATTCATTTGCATGACTGTGAAATGCCGCTGAATAAACGGCGACGCAATCGGAATATCATTGTGGTTGAGGTAGCGGCTGTCGTAATCGCCATCGCCGTTGTAGTTGTGGTAAATGGCATCGCCGCTTACGGAGAGTTCGCGGCCAAGTGTATCGAACAGGTGTTTAAACCAAATTCCGCCTCGCAGGTTCTGGTGATCGTCGAATGTATTGTTGACCTGATTGAGACGGAATGCCGAGTCCTGCACCAGTTGGGCAATATCGATGAGGCTGGACGTTTCATTTTCGGCGGTGAAAAGACTTCCCCGGGCCTGAAAGCCAAACGAGGTGCGTTTGTTGGGATTGAAATCGGCCCCGAGTGTGAATGAGTGAGAGAAGTTGGAGTTGTCGTTATCGGAAAAGCCGTTGAACGTATGTTCCTCACCATTGTATGCAATAAGTTTGCGGCTGTCGTAAAACGAAAGCGAATTCCAGTTGGAGAAATCATACCGCGTATAAATATTGGCTTTGGGCATTCCGTAGTTCATGGAAATTCCTGCACCTGCCTTTGCTCTTCGTCCGTAGCCGCCGCTCATCCGTGCTCGTCCGTTGAACCCCTGTTTGCTGCCGGTTTTGGTGACAATGTTTAAAATGCCTGCACTGCCCTGTGCATCGTAGCGGGCCGAGGGGTTGGATATAATTTCAACCCGTATTACTTCGGCAGCGGGCATGGCTTCGAGGTATTGCCTGAGTTGATCGCCCGCCAGGTAGGTGGGTTTTCCGTCAATATGTACCTGCACGCCCGCGCGGCCTTTGAGTGAGATGTTGCCGTTCTGATCGGCAATTACGCCGGGTACTTTCTGGATGAGTTCATATACTGTGCCGCTCATTTTTACGGGGCTGTTTTCCACGTTCATAATGAGCATGTCGGGTTTGGCCACAAACAGCGGCTGTATGGCGGTCACTGTTACCGGGCCAAGATCGGCAGCGGGAGTGAGGGTGATGAGCGGTAATGTTTTTTCGGTAATGGTGCTGCTCAGCTCCACAGGAGCCAGCCAGTATTTGGCGTATCCGGTGAGGGAAACGGTGAGGACGTAATTGCCCGGCTGTATGGCATCGAGTGCGTATGCGCCTGTGGCATCGGCAATATCGCCTTTTACGAGCGACGAATCGGTGGCGGCAAGCAGTGTAACCACGGCCATTTCGGCGGGCTGGTTGTCGGGAGTTTTTATCTGTCCTTTCAGCAGAATGCCTGCCGGGCCTGTTTGTGCAGCAGTGTGGAGCGCACAAAAGCACACGAAAATATACACAAGGCTGTTTCTCATGGTGGTCTGGTTTTGCTGCTGCGACGTTTGGTTTTTTTTAGATGTTACAGCCGAAGGGCCATATTTTTTCAATTATTTCGGGCTAAAGGATTAGATGTACAAGACTAATTGTGTGTAATAATTTAGAACAGCTTCAAAACGATGGTGGCTGTTTACAGCCGTTTCTTATTTTTACACGATTCAAATCAAACTATGGCCCGTATTCTCATCATCGACGACGAAAAAAGTATTCGCCGCACGCTTCGCGAAATTCTGGAGTATGAAAATTTTAAAGTAGAAGAAGCCGCCGACGGGCTTGAGGGCCTTACCATGGCGCAGAAGGAGAAGTTTGATATTATTCTCTGCGACATCAAGATGCCTAAAATGGACGGCATGGAGGCACTCGACAAGCTGATGGAAGCGGCTGTGGATGCGCCGGTAATTATGATTTCGGGCCACGGCAATATTGAAACGGCCGTGGAAGCGGTGAAAAAAGGTGCGTTTGATTTTATCCAGAAACCACTCGACCTGAACCGCCTGCTGGTGACCCTGCGCAATGCGTTGGACAAATCGAAGCTGGTAACCGAAACCCGCACCCTGCGCAAGAAGATTTCGAAAACATTCGACATGATCGGCGAGTCGAAAGGCATTGCCGAAATAAAAGACATGATTGAGCGTGTGGCTCCCACCGATGCCCGCGTGCTCATTACCGGCCAGAATGGTACAGGCAAAGAGCTTGTGGCCCGCTGGCTGCACGAGAAAAGCAACCGTGCAGGCGCACCGCTTATTGAAGTAAACTGCGCGGCCATTCCCTCCGAACTGATCGAAAGCGAATTGTTTGGCCACGAAAAAGGCGCATTTACCTCGGCCGTAGCACAGCGCAAAGGCAAATTTGAACTGGCCGAAGGCGGCACACTTTTCCTCGACGAAATTGGCGACATGAGCCTCTCGGCCCAGGCCAAAGTGCTGCGCGCCCTGCAGGAAAACAAAATTACCCGCGTGGGCGGCGACAAGGAAATTAAGGTAAACGTGCGCGTGGTGGCCGCCACCAACAAAGACCTGAAGCACGAAATTTTAAAAGGCAATTTCCGCGAAGACCTTTATCACCGCCTCAGCGTAATTCTCATGCACGTTCCTTCGCTCAACGACCGCATAGACGATATTCCGATGCTGGCCGAGCATTTCCTCAAACTCATCAGCGACGAGCATGGCACACCTGCCAAGCCCATTACCAAAGAAGCCATTAAAGAATTGCAGAAGATAAACTGGACCGGCAATATACGTGAGTTCCGAAACGTAATGGAACGCCTGCTCATTCTCTGCGACAAAACCATTACCGACAAAGACGTGCAGGCTTACGCCCGTCCGCGAGGCTAACTTAACATTACTTTTTTGCAGGAGCGGCAGCCGGTTTGGCTGCCGTTTTTGATTTGGCTGCCGGCGTTTTCTTCTTTTTGTACAGGGGCGCACTGCCCACCACTTCGAGCCGCACGGGTGTGAGCCCGGCCCGCAGGAAATTGAGTTGCCGCGCTGCCCGTGGCGTAAGGTCGATGCAGCGTGTGGAGTTTTGAGGTAAACGGTCGGTGATTTTTACAATTACCACCGAATCGTTTTTCAGGTTGGTTACTTTTACCAGCGTGCCGAAAGGGAGTTTTTTATGCGCTGCCGTGAGGCTGTCAACCCTGAAAATTTCGCCGCTGCTGGTGTACCGGCCTTCAAATTTCTGCCCGTACCAGCTTGCAATGCCGGTTTCCTTGTAGGAAGTATCGGCTGCCGGAAGTTTGGGCGGTAATGGCTTTAAGGTATCTGTTGCCACACTTTTCAGCGAATCGGTTTTGGGGCGCAGCGAATCGGTTTGGGCATTCAGTGCAAGCGTGAAAAGCAGGGCGAAAAGACAAAAAAATGGTCGCATTGATACAAGTTAATGTTTCTTTTTGGCTCCTTTAGCATTATTTATGCCAGAAGTGATTGTCAAAACATGCAAACCTTTTGCAGGATCACGCCCGGTCTGTTATCTTCGCTGATTCAAAATTGCTCCCAAGTTGCCTGAACGCATTGTCATAATTCCCACTTACAACGAAAAGGAAAACGTTGAAAAAATGATCCGCAAAGTGATGGGTCTCGAAGGAGGCTATCATTTGCTGGTTGTTGACGATGGTTCGCCCGATGGCACGGCCGATATTGTAAAACGGCTGATGCAGGAATACGACGGACGTTTGTTTATAGAAGAACGCAAAGGC
This sequence comes from Bacteroidia bacterium, assembly GCA_025454955.1. Classification (GTDB taxonomy): domain Bacteria; phylum Bacteroidota; class Bacteroidia; order Palsa-965; family Palsa-965. The sequence goes on from JALONL010000034.1 coordinate 32,361, forward strand.
AAACTCGGTTTGGGCACGGCCTACATTCACGGCTTTCGCTGGGCACTGGCCAAAGGCTACGAGTACATTTTTGAAATGGACTGCGATTTTTCGCACAACCCCGACGATCTTAACCGCCTGTTTGCCGCCTGCGCACAGGGCGGGGCCGATGTGGCCGTGGGTTCGCGCTATGTGAAAGGCGGGAAAGTGAAAAACTGGCCTATGGGCCGCCTGCTCATGTCGTACTTTGCCTCGGTGTATGTGCGCATGGTGCTCTGGCTTGGTGTAAGCGACACCACGGCCGGCTTTAAATGCTACAAACGCCGCGTGCTAGAAACCATCGACCTGAGCGCCGTTCACTTTGTAGGCTATGCTTTTCAGATTGAAATGAAATACACCGCCTACAAACTTGGCTTCCGCATTGCCGAGGTGCCCATTACCTTTATCGACCGGCAGGAAGGTGTATCGAAAATGAGCACCCGCATTTTCCGCGAGGCTTTTCTGGGCGTGCTGCAAATGCGTTTCCGCACCTACAAACCCGCTTCCCGGGCCTGAATTCCCTGAGTTTTATCAGTTAAAGTCCATTTTAAGACTCCCGAACGGCCGCGCGTCTTATCTTTGCGGCATCAATCACCTTTTCAATATGCGCAAATTTGCTTTTGCCCTGCTGGTACTCGTTCCGGCGGTGCTTTTTATGGCTGGTAAAAAGCCGAAAAAATCAATCGATAACCCGCAGGAAAAACACCTGCGCAATTTGAGGCAGCTTACCTTCGGCGGCGATAACGCAGAAGCTTATTTCAGCCCCGATGGGAAATGGCTTACCTTTCAAAGCAACAAAGGCATTCCCTGCGACCAGATTTTTGCCATGAATGTTAAGGCCGCCTCGAAAGACAGCCTCTACAAACCGCTCCAAATCAGCAACGGCGACGGACGCACCACCTGCTCGTATTTCATGCCCGACGGCAAGCACATTTTATTTGCCTCCACGCATATTGGCGGAAAACTCTGTCCGCCTTCGCCCAACCTGCGTCAGGGCGGCAAATACCTTTGGCCGGTGTACGACAGTTACGATATTTTCATGGCCGACCTCAAAGGCAATATCGTAAAGCAACTCACCAACCAGCCCGGCTACGATGCTGAGGCCGTGCTCTCGCCCAAAGGCGATAAAATCCTTTTCACCTCCACCCGCAGTGGCGACCTCGAACTCTGGACCATGAACCTCGACGGCAGCAACCCCAAGCAAATTACTTTCGGGCTGGGCTACGACGGCGGTGCATTCTTCTCGGCCGATGGCAGCAAAATAGTTTTCCGCGCCTCACGTCCGCAAACCGAAGAAGAAATAAAAGACTACAAAGACCTGCTGGCGCAGGGCCTGGTGGCTCCCACCAACATGGAAATTTACACCTGCAATGCCGATGGTTCCAACCTGAAACAAATTACCAAACTTGGCAAAGCCAACTGGGCGCCGTTCTTTTCGCCTTCGGGCAAAAAAATCATTTTCAGTTCCAACCACGCTTCACAGCGCGGTTACGATTTTCAGCTTTACACCGTAAATGCCGAAGACGGAACCCGACTCGAACAAATTACCTTCGAAAGCATTTTCAACTCGTTCCCCATGTTTTCGCCCGACGGAAAAAAACTCGTGTTCTGCTCCAACCGCCGCAACGGCGGCACGCGAGACACCAACGTATTCATCGCCGACTGGGTAGAATAATAAACACAGCAAATAATGAAACACACCGCACTCACCATTTTCGCGCTGCTTTTTGCAGTGGCCGTATCGGCGCAGGAAATCAGCGCCGAACGCATCCGCAAAGATGTAACCTATCTCAGCGCCGATAAACTCAAAGGCCGCGGCACCGGCAGCAAGGGCGAGAAAAAAGCGGCCAAATACATTGCCCGGGAGTTTAAGGAAATAGGCCTGCAGCCCAAAGGAACCGATGGGTATTACCAGAAATTCACCTTCCGTAAAAATCCCAATCCGCACGATACGGCCACGGCCAACGTAAAAGAACGCAGCGGCAAAAACGTGGTGGGTTTTCTCGACAACGGTGCCGACTACACCATTGTCATTGGCGCACACTACGACCACCTCGGCCTCGGCCACGACCACAATTCGCTCGATGCCAATCCCGACGGAAAAATTCACAACGGAGCTGACGACAATGCTTCCGGAACAGCCGGTGTGCTTGAACTTGCTCGCTACTATGCCGGCAACAAGGTGAAAGAGAAATACAATTTCCTGTTCATCTGTTTCTCCGGCGAAGAACTCGGCCTTATTGGTTCGAAGAAATTCTGCGAAAATCCTACCATCGATCTCAAAACGGTAAACTACATGATAAACATGGATATGATTGGCCGTTTGAATGATTCCACCAAATCGCTCATCATTTACGGCGTAGGTACTGCGCCCGACTGGGTGCCCATGATAAACAGTTTCCGCTCGGTATTCCGCATCAAGCAGGACAGTTCCGGCATCGGCCCCAGCGATCAGACTTCGTTTTACCTCAAAGACATTCCCGTGCTGCATTTCTTCACCGGCCAGCACAGCGACTATCACAAACCCGGCGATGATGCCGACAAGGTAAATTACACCGGCGAAAAAATGGTGCTCGAATACATCGTCAACATCATTGCCCTTACCGATGATAAACCGAAACTTCAATTCCTCGCCACCAAAAGCAACATGACTTCCACGCCCAAAATGAAAGTCACCATGGGCATCATGCCCGATTATGCCTGGGAAGGAAAAGGCGTGCATGTGGATGGTGTAACCGATGGCCGCCCGGCCGCGAATGCCGGTATAAAAAAGGGCGATGTGATTCTCCAGCTTGGCGATACACCTGTGAATAATATGATGGATTACATGGCTTGCCTCGCTAAATTTGAAAAAGGAAGTGTGATGCCGGTGATGATAAAACGCGGGGAAGAAATAATTACACTGAAGGTGCAATTCTGAGTAAAAAAACAGTGGCTTCGACAAGCTCAGCCACCGGAGAAAAAAATGGTGGCTTTGACAAGCTCAGCCACCGGAGAAAAAAATGGTGGCTTTGACAAGCTCAGCCACCGGGACAAAAACTGGTAGCTGAGCGAAGCGAAGCAACATGCCCGCAGAGTTGCCCGAAATAAAAACGGCAGCTGAAAAGCACAAAATAAAACCGGTGGCTGAGCCTGTCGAAGCCACGGATAATGCAATACACGAATCAATGACACACGCAACCTACCTCATCCAGCGCGCCACCGTGGTAAACGAAGGCCGCACGTTTGAAGCCGATGTGCTTGTACGCGACGGAAAAATTGAAGCGGTTTCGGAAACACCGCTCAGTGTAAACGATGCTCAGGTAATTGATGCCCTCGGGCTGCATCTTTTTCCGGGGGTAATAGACGATCAGGTGCATTTCCGCGAGCCGGGGCTTACGCACAAGGGCGATTTATACACCGAAGCAAAATCGGCGGTGGCGGGTGGTGTGACTACTTACATGGAAATGCCCAACACCGTTCCTTCGGCGGTTACGCAGGAACTGCTGGAGCAGAAATACCAGCGTGCGGCAGAAGTATCGCTGGCCAATTACTCGTTTTACATTGGTACCACCAATACCAATATCGACGAACTGCTTAAAACTGATCCGGCCACGGTGTGCGGCGTAAAAATCTTCCTCGGCTCATCAACCGGCGATATGCTGGTGGACAACGAAGAAGCTCTCGAACGGATTTTCAGCGAAGTGAAAATGCTCATTGCCGTTCATGCCGAAGACGATCCGATGATTAAGCAGAATATGGCGGCGTATAAAGAACAATACGGCGACGATATTCCGGCAAAATTTCATCCGCTCATCCGCAGCCGCGAAGCCTGCTACGCTTCCTCGTCGAAAGCGGTGGCACGCGCCAAAAAATACGGCACCCGACTGCATGTGCTGCACATTTCCACGGCCGAAGAACTGGCGCTGTTTGACAATACAAAACCGCTGCGCGAAAAAAACATCACGGCCGAGGCCTGTGTGCATCATCTCTGGTTTGCCGCCGAAGATTACGATACCAAGGGCAATTACATCAAATGGAATCCCGCAGTAAAAAATGCCGCCGACCGCGAAGCCATCTGGCTGGCCGTGCTCGACAACCGCATTGATGTAATTGCCACCGACCACGCTCCGCACACCATCGAAGAAAAAGAGCAGCCTTACACGAAGGCACCTTCGGGTGGCCCGCTCATTCAGCACACACTGGTGGCCATGCTCGAAACTGCGCGCAACGGCCGTATCAGCCTCGAACGTGTGGCCGAAAAAATGTGCCACGCCCCGGCCGAACTTTTCCGCATCGAAAAACGCGGCTACATCCGCCCCGGCTACTGGGCCGATCTGGTGCTCGTAAACCTCAATGCGCCGTGGACAGTGGAAAAGTCGAACCTGCATTACAAATGCGGCTGGTCGCCGTTTGAAGGCACCACCTTTCACAGCCGGATCGAAAAAACTTTTGTGAGCGGCCATCTCGTGTACAACAGCGGCGCATTCGACGAGACGAAAAAAGGAATGCGTTTGCGTTTTGAAGTAAAGTAACGCATTCGGAAATAGAAAAACGGGTTTGAGACAATTTGCTCAAACCCGTTTTGCATTTACATCCCCGTGTCGTCGGCACTCGGGCCATAGCTGTCCGGAAGCGGAATGTGGAGCAAACGCAGATATACACCCAACTGCGCACGGTGGTGAATGATCTGACTCATGCTCATGCGCATCATTTCCCACTTCGGGCCTTCGCTCAATACCATTTCGCCGTGGCGGAGTGTCCATGTTTGCGAAAGGTCTATGTGTTTGCCTTTTTCAAGTGCATCGCTGGCTTTGGCTATCGCCTTTTCGGCAAAGGCCATAAGTGCTTCATTCGTGTCGAACATTTTGGCCTCATAAGGCGAAACGGCAAAGTCAAGTCCGTCTGTCAAAAGACTCATGCCGATCCACTCCGGAAGCTCGGCCACATGGTTGGCGAGGTTGCCTAATTTCATGCTTTTTTCGTGCGGCGCCCAGTTGTTTTTATCGGCCGGCACTAAGGCCAGCATTTTGCGGGTGGTGATACATTCGTGCTCAAATTCGTGGGTAAAGGTTTCGATGATGGTCATTGAGAGTGGTTTTAGTTGTCGCAAAGGTGGTGTGCGGGTGTGACAACTGTATGTCAGCAGACAATTACCAAAGATTGATTTTGGCGGAATTAGTAATTACAGGTAAATGGAATCTGGCCCGCTTCGTTATTTACATTCAGCGCGCTCTGTTATAGCGGTAAAGTCTGAATTGACTGCTGCTGAACAGCGGTGTAAAAGAAGCCGTGTCTTTCAAAGGAAAATTCCGGATGTTATCTGTGCTTAACGATTGGCTTGTTAAAATATAAGCGGCTTGCAAGCGGTTAAGATCATTGCGGATTTCTGCGTCGGATGCCACAGGGTTTAGGGCAAATGAATGCACCTGCGTATATAACGCCAGCGCACGGGGCTTGTCGAACGCCACTATGCTTTTGGGCGGGAGAGAGGTATGGATATAGGCAAAGAGCGAATCGGCTTCGCGTGTTTGAGGGCCGTCGGTTATTGAATCTTCGGCGAGAATGATTTTCTCTACTTCGTAATTGTACGAAAACAAAATTAATGCTCCCGAAATTATGGCTATCCACCGGTGTTTCGTCCAGTTCAGGTTTTCAAGATTTTTTCGGAGACCAATTGCGGCAAACAGAAAGAGGATGAATAACACCGGATAGATAAAACGCATTCCCTGATGGCCCGAACGATGGTAGAAAATCATGAACAGGTAAATGGCGGTATAAATAAGCAGCAACGATTTTTTATTATTCCTGAATGTGTAGAGCATTCCCAGGAGTGAAAAGATTAGCAAAGAACACGAGGTTAAAATGCCTATCGACGAATACTCTTTCATATCGTACCAGCGAAACATCCACGAAAGCTGATGCACGGTATAGGATAAATGATCGTTAAATATTTTCCAGTGGTCGCCCGACTCGTCGGGAAGTTTATAATTTACTTCACACGGAAAGCCAATATAAATGGCCAGATAAACCGTTACTCCCGCCAGCAGGGCAATGAATGTATTTTTATGTGTGCGAAAGGAGAACGCTTTCCAGTGCTTTTCCAGAAAAAACTTGTTTAGTACAAACACAAGCACCAACGGCAAACCCGCCAGCCTGATGTGAAGAGACAATGCAATTAACACACAAATGAGAATGCTTCCCACCAGCGACTCCTTTTTAAACATTAAATAAATGCTGAGCATGGAGATAAGTGTAAACGGCAAATCGGAAACAATTTCTGTTTTGAATTGCAACAGCAATGGATTGTAGGCAATGATTAACATAATTACCATTGCCGGAATATAGGATAAAGTGGTGCGCAGCAAAAGGTAGCCGGTGAAACAGCAGAGCACCCAGAACAGAGTGATGTATAAATTGAGACTGATTATATCCAGTCCTTTAAAATAGATAACCGGAGCCAGCAGCAGCGGAAAACCTGCCGGATAAGCCTGTGGCCCCAGGTCGGGATAGTTTTGATTGAAAATATAACCTGTTTCGTTTTGCGATTCTCCGCTAATTATGTGTTGTGCCTGATGGAGATATTGCGCAAAATCATCGCCCCAGTCGCAGCTTGATTTTATATTGATGAAAAATAAAGGAAGCAGCGTGAAAAGCACCACAATGTGCCCGATAAATCCTCGTAAATCAAATCTGCTATAAAAGGATGACATAATTGATTTATGCTCGTTTTGCTTCGGCTAAAAGTAGTATTTCTGCTTCTCAAACTACCGGTTTCCGGTAATTTTTGTGCGTTGATTTTTTGATTTCTTCCGGATTTCAGCTTGCGCAATTATTGCGGGAATCAAGGATTTGAAAGGCAATAAGATGTTTTCGGAGAAAGAATAAACGAAGTGGTATAAAAAGAAGAAGCCCGCTTTTGCGGGCTTCAGGAACAGAAAACAATTTATCAGGCAATATCCTGCATGAATTTCTAATCAAACATTTCCTTCATCCGATCGAAAAACGATTTATCCTTCTTACCGGCTTTGGGCTGGAAGTTGGGCGAATCGCGGAGTTTTTCCATGATCTTTTTTTCTTCGGAGGTAAGATTGGTGGGTGTCCACACAAACAATGTCACGCGTAAATCGCCGCGGGTGTAGCCGTTAATATCGGGCAGGCCTTTGGCTTTGAGGCGTATTACTTTTCCGGAGGGTGTGCCTGCGTCTATTTTTACGCGGGCTTTTCCTTCGAGTGTGGGAATTTCTATGGTGGAGCCGAGGGCGGCATCGGCAATGCTTACGTAGTGTTCGTAATAGAGGTGGTTGCCGTCGCGGTTAAAGTGCGGGTGTTCGGCTTCTTCTATTACGATGATGAGGTCGCCGGGAATGCCGCCGCGCGGGGCTGCATTTCCTTTGCCGTTCATGCTGAGTTGTATGCCGTCGTGTACGCCGGGCGGTATGCGTACTGTAATTACTTCTTCGCCGCGCATTACGCCATCGCCGTGGCACTGGCGGCATTTGTCGGTAACGGTTTGTCCTTCGCCGTTGCAGGTGGGGCAGGTGGTGGTGGTTTGCATCTGCCCGAGCATGGTGTTCATGAGGCGGGTTACCTGTCCGCTGCCGCGGCAGGTGGAGCAGGTGTTAATGCCCGACTTGCTGGCTGCGCCTGTGCCGTCGCATTTGTCGCAGCTAACGTGTTTGGCTACTTTGAGTTTTTTCTCGGCACCGGTGGCAATTTCTTCGAGAGTGAGTTTCACTTTTACGCGAAGGTTGGAGCCTTTCTGCACGCGACGGCCACCGCGGCCGCCTCCACCGCCAAAACCACCTCCAAAGCCGCTGCCGAAAATATCGCCAAACTGGCTGAAGATGTCTTCCATCGAGAAACCGCCTCCTCCTCCGCCACCGGCTGCACTGCTTCCCACACCTGCGTGACCAAACTGGTCGTATCGCTGGCGTTTTTGCGGGTCGCTGAGTACCTCGTAGGCTTCGGCGGCTTCCTTAAATTTTTCCTCGGCGGTTTTATCGCCCTCGTTTTTATCGGGGTGATATTTAATGGCCAGTTTGCGGTAGGCTTTTTTTATTTCCTCCGCATCGGCTTTGCGCCCCACACCGAGCACATCGTAATAATCGCGTTTCGACATTGAAACAGTTTCTTGAAATCAGTAAAAGCGGCTTAGCTTCCTACCACCACCTTGGCGTAGCGAATTACTTTACCGGCCAGCAGATAGCCTTTTTCCACCTCGTCCACCACTTTGCCCTTGAGTTCGGGCGCGGGTGCGGGAATTTCGGTAATGGCCTCGTGAAATTCGGGGTCGAAAGCCTGACCACCGGCATTCATGGCTTCGAGGCCCTGCTGGGTAAGTACATGATGAAATTTGCCGGCAATGAGCTGCACGCCTTCGTTTATGGCGGCTACATCGGTAGCGGTGGCGTTGTTGCGTATGGCGCGCTCAAAATCGTCGAGAATGGGAAGGAGTTTTTTAATGACTTCTTCGGCGGCGGTTTTGCGCAGTTCGAGGCTTTCCTTGGCCGTGCGGCGGCGGTAATTGTCGAACTCCGAATACAGGCGCAGGTATTTGTCGTTGAGCATGGCTACCTGTTGTTCGAGCCCGGCAATGCGCTGGGCATCGCCACCGGTTTCGGTGGTGGCTTGTGCGGTTTCGTTTACAGTTTCAGCGGCATCGGCGTTTACTTCGGGTGCTGATGCGTCTTTCGGATCGAGATTTTCACTCATGGCTTATCGGAAATAATAAAATTGAACCCCTGCGGGCTATGTACTCGGCTTCGCCGGGGCAAAAAACAAGCCATGCGGGACAATCCCGCCAAACTGGCAGTAAATGGCCCGGGAAGGTGTTTTTTGTCAGTTTTGGCGGCCTATTTGCCTTTGGCGTTCGCAGCCGCGCGGCGTTTGAGCGCGGCTTTCACCTTGGCCTGATCAGACTCAAGCTGGGTGCGAATGGCAGCCGAAAGTGCCGGCCCGCGCAGGTTTTTGGCCAGAATAAGGCCATTGCCGTCGATGAGTACATTGGTGGGAATGGAACGCACACCGTAACGCTGCGCCGCGGCATTGCTCCAGTAGCCCAAATCGCTAACGTGGTAGGGCCATGCGAGTTTGTCGTCGATTATGGCCTTTTCCCAGTTGGGTTTGCTTTTGTCGAGCGAAACCCCGTACACGGTAAATCCTTCCTGCGCCCCCACAAAAACCGAGTCTTTGTACGAGTTGTAGGTTTGCACCACATTAGGGTTTTCGCCCCGGCAGGGCCCGCACCACGAAGCCCAGAAGTCGATAAGCACAAGCTTGCCGCGCAGCGAAGAAAGCGGAATGAGCGAGTCTTTGGGATTTTTTTGCTGAATATCGGGGGCAATGTTGCCTACGTTAAGTCCTTCCACGGCTGTGGACGGGGGCGTATAATCGGGCATGGCCACTACCGGTTCGGGAGTTTTGCTGCCGCCGCCTTTAAAGAATTTGCAGGCCGAAAAAGCCATTGAAATTCCTGCCACAAAAATTGCGGCGGCGGTAATACGGGTCACGGAATTAAAAATCATGGTGCAAAAACAGTTTGAAATCGTATTACTGCAAGTTACAAAAGTTTGGGCAAAACGGCGTTACATCGATACCCCGTCGTGGCGTACAATATTGGCCCCGAGGTTGCGCAAACGGCCGTCGATATTCTGGTAGCCGCGGTCGATTTGTTCGATGTTGTGGATGGTGCTTTTGCCCTTGGCCGAAAGCGCCGCAATAAGCAGCGATACCCCGGCGCGGATGTCGGGCGAGGTCATGGTTACGCCGCGTAGCTGGTGTTCGCGGTTGAGACCGATTACCGTGGCGCGGTGCGGGTCGCAGAGAATAATCTGCGCGCCCATGTCGATGAGTTTGTCGACAAAGAACAGGCGGCTTTCAAACATTTTCTGGTGTACCAGCACGCTGCCTTTGGCCTGTGTGGCGGTTACCAGTACAATGCTTAAAAGGTCGGGCGTAAAGCCGGGCCAGGGCGCATCGGCAATGGTAAGTATGGAGCCGTCAATGAAAGTGTCGATTTCGTAGCGGTCCTGTGCGGGGATGAATAAATCTTCGCCGCGGCGTTCCATTTTTATGCCCAAACGACCGAATACATCGGGAATAATGCCGAGTTCGTTGTAGGCCACGTCTTTGATGGTAATTTCAGACTGTGTCATGGCTGCCAGTCCGATGAAGCTGCCCACTTCAATCATATCGGGCAACATGCGGTGTGTGGTGCCGCCGAGTTTTTCCACGCCTTCAATGGTGAGCAGGTTGGAGCCAATGCCCGAAATTTTGGCTCCCATGCGGTTAAGCATTTTGCAAAGCTGCTGCAGGTAAGGTTCGCAGGCGGCGTTGTAAATGGTGGTAATGCCTTCGGCCAGCGAGGCAGCCATTACAATATTGGCCGTGCCGGTTACCGAAGCCTCGTCGAGCAGCATGTATGCGCCTTTGAGGCGTTTTGATTCAACGCGGAAAAACTCGTTGGCGGCATCGTACTCGAATTTAGCTCCCAGTTTTTCGAAACCGATGAAGTGCGTATCCAAACGGCGGCGGCCAATTTTATCGCCACCCGGCTTGGGAATGTAGCCACGTCCGAAACGTGCCAGCAGCGGGCCCACAATCATAATGGAACCGCGCAGCGCACCGCCTTTTTTCTTGAATTTTTCGGAATTGATGTAATCAATATCAATATCATCGGCCTGAAACGAATAGGTTTCGTGTCCGGTTTTTTCCACCTTCACGCCGAGGTCGCGGAGCAGGTCGATGAGTTTGTTTACATCAATAATATCGGGGATGTTGCTGATGGTTACTTTTTGGGGAGTAAGCAACACGGCCGAGAGAATTTGCAGGGCTTCGTTTTTTGCGCCCTGGGGAATTACTTCGCCCGAAAGGCGTTTCCCACCGGTAATTACAAATGAGCTCATACGCAGCGATCAGAACTTGCCTTTTTTCTTCTTTTTAATGTTCTTTTTGTTGGTGGCATACTGCGGCTGCTGGTTGGCAGGCACGGCATTGCGCGGGAGAATATCGTTGGTGTGGAGGAATTTGAAATCTTCGGCCACTTTCAACTGCCCTTTGCTGAGCATTTCGAGCTGTTCTACAATAAGCTGGTCGTTTACCGAATCGCGGTTCCAGTTCAGGTAATGTTTTTTCATTAACTGGGCAAGCTGTCCGGTAAAGATTTCGCGGTTCTTGGGATCTTCTTCCTTGATGGCCTTGCGTATCAGGTCTTCGAGAATTTTGCCGTAGTGGCGGAAACGGATATCGCTTTGCGGGTAAGGCACACGTTCGGGCGGAGCGGCAAGTACATTGGCCTCGGGCTTGGGGTAGGGCGAATCAACATCTAATTGGTAGCCCGACATGATGTGAAGATGATCCCAGAGTTTGTGCTCGTAATCCTGATATTCTTTCATCTGCGGATTGAGCAGGGCCATGGCCTTGATAATGGTGCGGGCACAACGGTTGCGTTCGCTGCGGTCTTCAATGGTTAAACAAATGTCGATCATGCGCTGTACACTGCGCCCGTATTCCGAAATTACCATCGGCGGAAGGTCGGTGTTGTACTCCATCCCCGTGGCGTTCAAATTTGATTCTTGCATGTAAGTAGTGATATGTATATTCAATGGCCGAGGAAAATTGGCTGGCCGTGTCAAAAATAGTCATTTTGGATGGTTAGACAGATTTTTTGGGGAATAAATGGGGCTAAAATGCGGTTGTTAAGGCATTGCGGCGATTAAAAACGTGGTTTACGAAGCTGTTATTGCCGTGTAAATTAGTTTTGGCATTTTTGCAGTAACCAACTGCCCGACGGGTTTTTCGTATGCAGGCCATCAGCTATTACCTTTTATTGCCCATACTTTATTTCATTTCCATATTGCCGTTTCCGGTATTATATGGCTTTTCCAGTTTTGTATATGTGCTGTTGTTTTACGTGTTTGGCTACCGCAAAAAAGTGGTTTATACCAATCTCCGAAATTCATTTCCCGAAAAATCGGACGAGGAAATTAAACGCATTCAAAAGAATTATTACAAATTTCTGGCCGATTTGCTGGTGGAAGTATTCAAATCGCTTACAATTTCCAATGCACAGCTGGCCAAACGTTGTTCCTACACACCCGAAACTGCCGAACTGCTGAACAAGCTGTTTGAAAAGCATCAGAATATAGTAATTGTTCTTGGCCATCACGGCAACTGGGAATGGGCTGCCACGGCTTTCGGAATTACGCAGAAATACAAGTTGTGGGGAGTGTATGTGCCGTTAAAGAATAAATATTTCAATAAAATGGTAGTACGTATGCGCTCGCGTTTCGGAACGGGTTTGATTCCGATTAAGGAAAATGTGGAGTACATCGAACGGCTTAGCAAAACAAACAATTTTGCGCTCGGACTTATTGCCGATCAAACCCCGCGCCCGGAACGCGCACACTGGATGACCTTTTTAAATCAGGACACCCCCGTGTATCTCGGGGCCGAAAAATATGCACAGAAATTAAATTACCCGGTGGTTTACATGTGCATTTCGCGTGTAAAACGCGGACATTACACCGTAGCCGGCGAAATACTCATTGAAAATCCCCGCGATTACAAGCCCGGCGAGATTACCGAAATTCACACCAAAAGGTTGGAGCAGGATATTATCCGCGATCCCGATGTGTGGGCATGGTCGCATAAACGGTGGAAACATAAAAGACCGGTTTTTCAGAGCGAGAGCGAGTGAACAGAGCGTGTAAAATTCCCGTAGGGGCGCGAGGTATCGCGCCCAAAGGGCAATTTCAGAGCGAGAAAGAGAGCGAGAAAGAGAGCGAGAGTGTGTAAAATTCCCGTAGGGGCGCGATTTCTATGACAAAACCAATGGCGGTTGATAATTTTTTTCGAGTTTTATCACCGCACAGACCCGGTGAATAATTTTATTT
>JALONL010000001.1 GCA_025454955.1 Bacteroidia bacterium
CTATGCCTCTAACGGAATCAGCGTCTATCTCTTTGCAGACAGTGCTACTGAGTACTCATTAACTCCGGGGTATTATATCGGTAAAACGCCCACCTTTCCCTGCGACAGTGTAATATACGACACCGTGAATTGGGTGAAAATAGAAGGCTCATTTATTGCACAAGGCGGGGAGCAGTTTTTGGTGCTGGGCAATATGTGGACGAATGCGCAGACGACGTGGGTAAACACTGTTACTACGCCTTATTTTCCATTTGCCTACTATTGGGTGGATATGATTTCGATAACGGCTGCACCGGAACCAAACGCCGGGGCAGATGTAACACTCACACAGGGCGACAGTACACAGTTACAGGCCGCCGGAGGCAGCGCGTACTATTGGCAGCCATCTGCCGGTCTTAGTTGTACAACTTGCTCCAATCCGTTTGTGAAGCCCGCCACCACCACCACCTACACGGTAACGGTAAGCGATACGCTGGGCTGCTCACAGGTTGATTCGGTTACAGTTAATGTGGTGCCGAAGCCGTATTTCATGCCTACGGTGCTGCAAATTGGGCAGCCCTTGCTGATAGACAGTTTTCCCACCGGTGCTGAGTTGATGATCTACGATATGCGTGGACGTGCAGTATTTCAATCGGCCAATGATACCGGTTTCTATCCGCTGAACCACTTAACTGCCGGTATGTATTTGGTTGTGATTCGCAGAGATGGGGAAGTGTTGTATCAGCAGAAGGTGATGCTTGCGCGTTAGCGGTTAAATCACAAGCAAAGTGCCAGACGATATTACTTTGAGAAGATCATATCTCTGATCGCCGTATATATGCCATAAGAGAAGCTACATACATATATCCTTCTTTACGAAGAGCAGCCGAAATCTTGTCTCGATGCCTATGTGCATTTATTCCGTCTTCAAGAACAAACTCATACGATCCTTTAATAGAAATCATCCCTGTTGTGGGACCTTCATAGATATTGCCATTTTGATATTCTGCATTCAGAAAAGGCGAGTTGAATTGAATGGGGTTCTCTTTCACCGGTTTCATGTTTTGGGCAATGGCAGCAAGTCTCTCGGAAAGCACTGGCTCCTCCCAATAGGAAGGTATGCAACGGATGGCTTGTTTGATAAAGTCGCTTCCAAACGTATTCATTCCTGACAAGGAAAGAGCAAACAAAGCATCATAGATACCATTGCGGATAAGTGGATTCAACTCCGCCATCTGAGTGTCGCTCAAATGCTTTACATGAAAGTCTTCCATGTTATTTCTGACTATTATGGCGACAATCTTGGATATATATTTAAGCAGTTCCTGATCATGTAATCGTATGGCTGTCTCAAACAGCGTTGAAGGGGGAGTATGCATACAGATAAAGTTAGAGAGAATTTAAATAAGTTCTAAAACTTCTTGCCAAACTCTATATTTTGTGTGCTTGACAATCTATGGTATACATGCTACTATATACTCGGTCGTTTAAAAAGATAAGTCACCCATTGTCCCCGAAAGGGGTCGGCTGAAAAGCCAAAGGAAGCATTGGGTTTGTATTATAGCGAAGTTTCGTAAGCAAGATGTGAACGCACATACATAATGAAACGTTCGTTCTTTCTCTTATGAAAGAAGCGACTAATGCAAACACCCACCGATTCCTTTGGTGGGTGTTTGCATTTTATGAAGTTATCAGAAGCAATCGAAAAGTTCACCAAATGGAGAGCATTTCAAGTAAAAAAAGGCACAGTAGCAGGGTATGACATGATACTTCGGCAATTTTGCATGTTCGTTCGGGACTGCCAAATTGAGCATGTACGACTTGAGGATATAGTTGAGTGGTTTGAACTTATGAATCATCTTAATTGGAAACATAATTCATTCATACCTAAAGCACAGGCTCTGAAGAAATTATTCGAATTCTATAAGAAACAAGGATTACTCGTTCTCGATCCCGGATTAATCCCGATGCCCTCAAAACAATATAATATTCCGCGAGTAGCAAATGAGGATAGCTATCACAAATTGCTCACCGCCATCCCTTCTAACACTAACGATCCGCGACACATCAGAAACAAAGCTATTATTATGCTTCTATGGGACACGGGTGCACGAAACGGAGAAATACTTGCACTTGACCCTTCAGATTTGGATTTAGTGCGAAAACATGCCGTTATAAAAACGGAAAAGTCGAAAGGTCGTCGCCCATTCAGGGAGTTGTTCTGGACAGATCAAACCAATGATGCACTCATGGCGTGGTTAAAAAAGCGTGATTACTTAAAGAAAACAAAAATGTCGCATATGGATGAATCTCTCTTTCCATGTATCTGTTCTGCACAAGGATTAGGCAAAAGCGGAAAACGTATGTCGATAAAAGCCGTTGGTGAATTACTGCGTCGTTATTCTAACAAGGCCGGAATTCCATATATGAATGCGCACAGCTTCCGTCACCACATGGGACACGACATAATAACAAAGGGAGGCAGTTCATCAGATGTAATGAACATTCTTGGGCACGCTACACTTGCCAGTTCCTCTATCTACACGATGATGACTGGACCCGAATTGGAAAACAGATACCGGATATTTAAAGGAATATGATCTAAACAGGGAATATTGTGCATTTCCCTGTTTGTGGTATACTCTGATTGTTTGATAAAAGAAAAGGCTCGCTCATCTTCGATAGTGCCGGGACGATTCCGACTCTGCCGAAGATGAGATTGATTGCAAGACTTTTGTGCGGTTGTCCTCAGAAGTGGAAGAAGTGCCATGGGAAATAAAGATTAGTCTAAGGGCACAGGGAGAACTCACAAAGGCTTTGTAAAAAGAGCCTTTTCTTTTTTCATACAGCATTATCAACATAAAAAATCGCTTATGAAAATCTTTCACATCGCCACCCGCCGCGAGTACACCAAAGACGGGGAACAGCGTCGTAAATATTACAAAACCGGAGAATTAAGCATTGACGAGTCATCCGGCAACATGTACATCCGCATGTTCAACAATCCGGATATACAGTATTTCTGCTTTGATACCGCAGATGACAAAACAGCTACAGTCATTGATGCCGATACCAATGAAGAACTGAAAGAATAATCCTTTCTATCCTCTCTTTATCAGCATCAACTAAGCTACATGATCAAAACAACACCCGTTCCAAACGTGGTATTTGAATATATGCCAACACTCTCGGAAGCAGAACTAAAACTCTACCTCGTCATCTTGCGGCAAACACTTGGATGGCAAACAGGAAAGAACAAAGCACGCAAAGTATATGACTGGATTTCCGCTTCGCAGTTTCAGAAGAAGGCAGGACTCTCTCGCCGTGCAATTACTACCGCACTTGCATCACTCACACATCGCAATCTGATCCTGATTGCCGATGAACACGGAACCGTATTACACACACCACAATCGCGTAAAGGCAAGACCCGACTGTACTACCGCGTGGCTGTGGATAACGGCGTGAACAAGTCTGTGGATAACGAAACAACCTCGGCAGAATATGCTCCTGAGATCAGCAGATTAATCACGAGCGTTGCGCAAAAAATGCTTTGTACAAAAGAAACTCCTACAAAATAAATTCTTACAAAAACTAATACGCCTTTGAAAAGGCACATCAAAAACCATGTCCACCCCATACCAGCGGATGAAAGAATCGGCATTCAATCTCATGCGCAAAAATGAAATCAAAAACTTTTCTGCCGAAGAATTGCATCGTGTGTTTAAACACGCTCGTGAGCAATTACTGTACACCTCGATTGTCCGCACCGCTATCGAAGACGGACTCACCATTGACAGCTTGTACGAAGACCGTGATCGCGGCTTTTCAAGATAAATCGGATGAAGTCAATACTCACCTATTACGGTGGCAAACAAAAACTTGTTCCGGTTATACTGCCGCTCATTCCCACGCATCGTCTGTATTGCGAACCATTCTTCGGAGGCGGAGCCATCTTCTTCGCAAAAGAACCGTCGCGCATCGAAGTGATCAACGATACGAGTGGGGAACTGATCAACTTCTACCGCATCGTCAAAACGCGATTCCGCGAACTGAAAAAAGTAATTGATCAAACGCTGCACAGCCGCGCCGTTCATTACAAAGCACGCTTCATCTACGCCATGCCCGATCTCTTTTCCGAGATCGAACGCGCCTGGGCGATCTTCGTGATGGCGCATCAATCGTATTCGTCCATACTCGATTCCACCTGGTCGGCGGGTGTGAAAGACAATACCTCCGAGAAGAAATTCGATTCCAAGAAGAAATTCTTCCTTCCAGAGTACAGCAAACGTTTAGAGCGGGTACAGATTGAGGCCAGAAACGCGCTGGAAGTGATTCTAACAAGAGATTCAGCCGAATCCTTCTTCTACCTCGACCCGCCATATTTCAATTCGGATATGGGCCATTATGGCGGCTACTCAAAAGAACACTTTGAGTCTTTGCTCAAAATCCTCTCGGGCATCAAAGGGAAGTTCCTCTTATCAAGCTATCCTTCGGAGATTCTAAAGGAATACACAAGAAAAAATAAATGGCATACGAAGGAAATTGAAATGCATCTCTCTGTGCAGGGTGCGAAGAAGAATGGGAGGAGGAAGACTGAAGTCCTCACAGCAAATTATCCGATCTAACACTACACACCATGAACAACGATCACGATTGGACAGAACCGGCACATCTTGGAGAAAGCGACTGGGAGACACTCAAAGAAATAAAACGCCTGCATGAACTGGGCAAAATGCAGGGAGCTATGAATGTGGCGAAAAGTTGCGATACCATTGTCAGAGAAGAAATACCACCGCAGGTGTGGCTTGATATGGGTGGTGCACTGACCAAAACCGGCCTTGAGAAATTGCGCACGAGCAAAGAGAACGACACAGGGAAATCAAGATAGCAAAAAGGAATACATTTCCGGTTACTCTGTGAGTATCTCTGAACTGAAAAGTCTGAACTGAAAAACAGTTCGGACTTTTTGTTTTAGTAATAGATACAGTCTATTTCAAGGGGGGTAATATCCTCAGATCTGACTATTGCATCGTATATATCAGGATTATTATCTTTAAATGAACAAATTTCCGAAGTTCAACTAATAAACCAATTAACTATTTACGAGACTAACCGAAAACAATCATCAAATCTGCTATCGCGTTATATCCTCAAACAATACAAGTGAACTCTCGAAACTATGGCACAAAACGATAGTGGAATAATAGCTGCAATTATTGGATTATGTGGAACTATTGTTGCCGCGATAATAACCAGTATTGTAGAAAACTACCACAGAAAAAAATCCTTGCGTATAGCTACAGCGCTAGAGATGCATAAAGAATTTGAGAGTGATATCCCATACAGACATCGGTGTGGTGCCGATAAATGGTTGAATAGTAATCAAGAGGGTTTAATAGACGACATCTACAAAAGAAGCAATCCGATAGATATGGAAGATATAAGCTATGTCATAAATTTTTATTGGCGGCTTTATCAATCAGCCAAATACAAGCAAGTTGACAAAAAAATTATTTTTGATTTGTTTGCCAGAAACTTTATCTGGTGGCATATACATTTCTTCGAAAAAAAACTCATTCCATCTTCATGGACGAAAAGCATAGATTTCAGAATGATTTATAGGTGGTTCGAAGAAACATCCATCTCGCTAAACAAGCATGGATGGTTTCTTGAGGCAAAAAAAGAATATGAAGAAATGTATTCAAAACGATTCACTTCTGCGACTTAATGGGCTTATATCAGCCGGGACTTAGCGACTGGTTGGCTTGGTGCTGCTTATTAACTCACATACATCGCTTCTGTCGCGTTTCCCGTCGTTGTGTAGCAACACACTACTACTTCTTCTCCGCATGGCCACACACGCGTTTTTTCTCTGCCTGCTCCAACCTGAGCACTACAAAAGAGCACTTAAACGGTTCTGCCTGCCCAGCTACGAAAACAACTGCACAAAAAAAGCCTGAAAGTCGTTGACTCTCAGGCTTTTTATTCAGCTCCCCCTCCTGGGCTCGAACCAGGGACCCCATGATTAACAGTCATGTGCTCTAACCAGCTGAGCTAAGGAGGACTGTTTGTTAATTCGGGCTGCAATATTACAACGAGGAAACAAAATATGCAATACATTTGCAAAAAAATTTACGGCCAATATGAGTTTACTCGTTGTGGGCACGGTGGCGTTTGATGCCATTGAAACCCCGTTCGGCAAAACCGACAAAATCCTGGGTGGCGCGGCTACCTATATTTCCCTTGCGGCTTCTTATTTCACCAAAGACATTGATCTGGTGTCTGTTGTGGGCGGCGATTACCCGCAATCGGCCATTGACATGCTTAAATCGCATGGGATGCGCCTTGATGGATTGCAGATTAAGCAGGACCAGAAATCGTTCTTTTGGTCGGGCCGCTACCATACCGACCTCAACAGCCGCGATACGCTGGCTACCGAGCTGAACGTGCTGGCCGATTTCGATCCGATACTGCCCGAGCATACCCGCAACTGCGATTTCCTGATGCTGGGCAACCTTATGCCCAAGCTGCAGCAGCGCGTAATGGAGCAGCTTACCCGCCGCCCCAAACTCATTGTGCTTGATACCATGAACTTTTGGATGGACACCGCTTTCGACGATCTGGTGAAAGCCATTTCGCAGGTGGATGTGCTTACCATTAACGATTCGGAAGCACGACAGCTTTCGGGCGAATACTCATTGGTGAAGGCGGCACAGAAAATTCTGGAAATGGGCCCGAAAGTGCTCATTATCAAGAAAGGCGAACACGGCGCGCTGCTGTTTAACAAGGAACAGGTGTTTTTTGCGCCTGCCCTGCCGCTCGAAGATGTGTTTGACCCCACAGGCGCGGGCGACAGCTTTGCCGGTGGTTTCATTGGCTATCTGGCACAAACCAAAGACATTTCGTTCGACAATATGAAACGGGCCATTATTTTCGGTTCGGCCATGGCTTCGTTTACCGTGGAGAAATTTGGCGTGGAGCGCCTTGTGGGGCTTTCGCAGGAAGAAGTGGAAGAACGGGTGCAGGAATTTATAGACTTAGTTCAATTCGATATTTCGCTGGTATAAGCCAGCCTCTCCGAAAAACCGCGCAAACCACAAAGCGCGGTTTTTCGTTTCTATCCACGCTTTTCCCCGAACCTATGAATAAAAAAGAACGCTTCCTGCTCATCACATTGGCCTTTGTGCAGTTTACGCATGTAATGGACTTTATGATTATGATGCCGCTGAGCACGCAGTTTCAGGAGGCTTTCAAAATTTCGCCGGCTAAGTTTGGGGCGCTGGTGGCTTCGTACAACATCAGTGCAGGTATTGTGAGTTTGCTGGGGGCGTTGTTCATCGACCGGTTCGACCGGCGCAGGGTGATGCTGCTGGCCTATGCGTGCTTAGTTACGGGCACCATTGCCTGCGGACTGGCGCAGAGCTACGGTATGTTGCTGGCTGCGCGCATTTTTACGGGGATGTTTGGCGGGGTGCTTTCGGCGGTGTTGCTGAGTATTGTGGGCGACAGTATTCCGTTTGAGCGGCGGGCCTCGGCCATGGCCATTGTAATGTCGGGCTTTGCGGCGGCGGCGGTGCTGGGTGTGCCGGTGGGCAGTATTGTGGCCAATGCATTCAGCTGGCATGTGCCGTTTTTTGCCATTGCGGGCGTGGGTATTCTGGTGTTTGCGGGAATGGTGAAGTTTATTCCGCCCATGCGCAATCATATTGAGGCGGCAAAGGCCACCAATCCGGTGCGCAGTCTGATTAACATATTCAACTCGGCAAACCGTATGCGGGCACTGCTGCTTATGGCTTTGCTCATGCTGGGGCATTTTTCCATTATTCCCTTTATTCCCACGTATGTGGAATACAACGTGGGCCTGCCGCGCAGCTATGTGGCCTGGATTTACCTCAGCGGTGGTATTTGCAGCGTGGTGGCCATGCGCATTGTAGGACGTTTTGCCGACAGGCTGGGGCCGTTCAGGGTATTTGCCCTGCTTTCGGTGCTCACGGTTATTCCGCTGGTATTTATTACACACCTGCCGCCTACCACGCTGGCAGTGGTGCTTGCGGCTACGTGTTTGTTCTTCATTTTTGGCGGAACGCGCACGGTGCCTTCGAGCACACTCATTACCGCCACTGCCGAACCGCACCAGCGCGGCGGATTTCTGAGCATAAACGCAGCCGTGCAGCAATTAGCCTCCGGACTGGCCGCATTCATTGGCGGATTGCTGGTGGTGGAATTGCCCAACAAACAGATTGAACATTACGACTGGGTAGGCTACGTAGCCGTGGCCGCGAGTTTGCTGGCTATTCCGGTGGCGTATTTTGTGAAGCCCATAAGCCAGGCAAAACCCAACGCTTAATTACACCGAATTTATTGCTGCATGGGCCAAAGCCAGGTGCCGTCGTTGCGCAGGTAGCCGAGTGCATTGCCCTGCGTGACCATGAGTACGCTTGTTTCGCCGGGTACGTAGGCGATGTAATCAAACTGCGTGGGCAAATGTTCGCGGCCCGATGCCGTGCAAATGCCATACACCACCGAGCGGCGCCAAAGTGCAATTCCATCGTTCCAGGGCTGGAGTTCGCTGTAATGAAAGGGTGTGAGCATTCGTCCGGCAAACGACAGCAGCCCCCAGGTGTAGCCTTGTTTTACCTGCGCGGCACCGTGGTAAAAACCGCGGCCTTCGTTTACGGTTATTCCTTTAAGCCGCGCACCCTGAGTGGTTATGTAATACCCTTTGTCGAGCCTGCCGTTGTGTATAAAAGCCAACCCGTTTGAAAAGGGCGAACACACAGAATTGCCGGAGAGATAAAACACCACATTGCCTGCAGTATCTATGTAAGCCACTTTGCCGGAGTAAAAACTCACTGCGGCCAGTCCCTCCGAAAACTGCGCGGCTGTGCGGTAAAGCGGCCCGGGCATTTTTTTCCCCTTCAGGTTAATATAGCCCCAGCCATCGCGCCAACGCACGGCCATCCAGCCTTCGTGGTAAGATGTGGCACGGTCGAGTTCGGGCGGATAAATTTCGCGGCCGAGGGTGTCGAGTATGGCCCATTTAATTCCCTGCCGCGCCACCATGCGGCCCTGTGTGGCTTCGCCAATGCGTTCGTATTTATAGGCTGTAAGCGGTTTTCCTTTCGAATCGGCCAGCGCCACATTTTGCGCCACACGCACCACTAAGCACGACGAACCTTTTACCGGTTCGATACTTGAAAACGCCGGTTTGGTTACAGCCTGGCCCTGCGCATCAATTAACTGCCAGCCTGTTTTTACACGCACCGGCGCAGTACCAAATGAAAAGTCTTTTACATTATCATACACCGCATCAATAACCAATGCGCCCGAACGGTCAATATAACCCCACTTATTTTTTATTTTCACCCGTGCCCGGCCCGAACAAAACGGCCCTACCGAGATATATTGCGCGGCCACCACTTCACTGCCCGAAGTATCAATAAAACCCCATTTCCCGGCACGCTGCACAGCGGCAAGTCCTTCGCTGAATGGTTCAATGGCCTGAAAATCTTCGCCGGTAATTGCTTTTCCGCTGTAATCATACAACGCCCATTTTCCTTTTATGCTCAGTGCAAGCCGCTGTTCGCCCATTACCAATGCTTTGCGCGAAGCAGGCAGCGACAGTTCCTGACCAAGCGTATCGGTAAATCCGTAACGCGGATCGTTTTTTATGGAAATGAGCAGCGTGTCGTTTGAGGTTGTGAAACGAAGTCCCGAATATTGCGGAGCAATGAGTACTGCGCCGGTGGAATCGGTTAATCCCCATTTTTTGTTTTCACGAAACAAACAACGTCCGGCGCGAATAGCTCCCACCTGTTCGTATTTGGGTTCAATTACAATTTCGCCTTTCCGATTAATATAACCCCAGGTTCCGCCTTTGAGGTAAAGCGTTTGCCGGGTTATGGGATCAGTTTCGTTGTTGGGTGCGGGAAATGTTTTGAGGAGATCAATTCCTACCGAACCACCATATTGGTTAATACTTCCCAGCGAATAATCGCTTTTCTCGGCTTCGGTAGTAAGCACACCGCCACGGCATATTTTGGCATAACCTCCTATCGCAGGATTTTCTACCAGCGATACAGGAATAAACTGTTCGCTGCCGTCGATGCGCACCAGCCCGTATTGCCCGTCGCTGCGAATGCAGCGCACCCAGCCGTTGAACCGGTTACGGTTTGCATCATCCTGATTAATCCACGAATATGTGCAAGGCAGCACAAATTTTCCGGTAGTATCGCAAACTAATCCGCACACCACTTGCGACATACTTACTTTTCCATTTATTTCGACGCTGCGCTGCGACCTGGGATTTCCCGCAATCGTGTACACGCCATTGCGTCCGCCCCAGTTTCTGCCGGAAATGAGGTATTCAAACTGAGCCTCAATGAGCGTATCGCCGGTAAAGGAATCGTAAAGGCCCCAAAGCTTATTATTATAATACCATTGAAAGTTGGTGATTAAAGTTGCGCCCAATGACATCGGAAAAAATGGCCTGCTGCCCCAGTTCTCCCCCAGCGCCCTTTGGGGCATACGGGAATCGCCGCCAATTTTAATGGTGCGCATATTATTGTATTCAATTCTTTCAATAATTTTCCCGCTCTCGTCGAGGGTTATGAAAGTGGCATTCCCATCTTTGCGCAATGCCTTTATGGTATTTCCGCGAAAAAGAAGTTCCTGTTCGGCGGCGGCAACCAGAGTTTCGCCATTGCGCGAATAAAGTCCTTTGAGTGTTTGTTTGGTTCCTACCACCACACCTCTGAATACCGTAGAAATCCATTGAAACTCCATAGGCAGCACAAATTTCCCGTTTTCATCAACCAGGCCCCATTTGTCTTTCGTGCTTACACGCCAGCGCAGTTCCAGCGCATATTCGAGTCCGCTGTAAATTTCGGGCAGTATTTCGGTGCCGTTGGTGTCCACCAGTCCGCATTTATCTTTATCGGCCACTTTGCGTGCATAGCCGGGGCCGCAATCGAAAAAGCGTTTGTATTCGCCATGCGCCACGCGGCGGCCGGAATATGAAGTAAATAGCGAAAGCGTATCGCCTTTTTTGGCGGTAATGAAATACTGGCCGGTGGCATGAACGGTATCGTAGCGGCAGGGAATTATACGTTGGCCATCGGTTAACCGGGCCACGCCCCAGTGGCGGCCGCAGCGGAATCCGAGTGCCTGATTTTGCAGAATGAGGCTTAGGTCGTTGCACGAATCGGGGGCAATGCGTATGCCGGTGGTGGTAATTACACCGAGTTTATTGCCCGTGCGCAATACCAGCAGGCCGCCACGCACAAAGTAAGCAGTGTCGTAAAGTGCATCCACCAGTATTTTGCCGGCGGGTGTGGCGTAGCCCCAAAGTGTATCGCTTCGGTAAGCCAGCATACCGCCGGGCAAAGCCGCCACTTCGTCGTGTCCGGGAGTGAGGAGTATGTTTCCGCTGGTATCGGCAATTCCCCAGCCGCCGGGTGTGTGGGGCGTATTGTTAAGATATATGGCCAGCAGGCTTGCGCTTATGGGGCGTATCATATCATAACCCTGGCGGATGAGCTGCCGTCCGTTGCTGTCGATGGCAAAGAGCAAACCGTTTTTCTGCACCACGCCAATGCCCATGATAAAAGGGAAGGCGGCATCGTACCCGGGTGTGACCACGGCTTTACCGGCGGCATCGCAGTAGCCCCATTGCCCCTGCACACGCACCGGATAACGGTTTGGACGCGGCGTTTCGTTGTCTGAAATAAACCATACGCTGTTTCGCGCGGCCCAACTGTTTACGCGGGCATTGGGGTTAGCGGGCCGTTGTGCCCGGCTGCTGCCATACAGCAACAGGCACAGCAAAATGGCCGTAATTCGTGCGGCGTTCATGACTAAAGGCTTTCAACCACCTCATTAAAATCGGCAAAAGAGACCACTTTTTGGGCTATCGTGGTAAACACGAATGTAACGGGAACTCCGGCTTTGGCAATTTTGCCTGCGGCATTTTTAAATGCCTCACGTTTCACGATGGCCACTTTGCCGGTTGAACGCTCCACAGCAATCAATCCATTATCCATTTCAGCAGTGTAAAGCAGTGCTGTGGCGTTGCTTGTCGAAGTTTGCTGTATGGCAGCGTTGTCAGCTAAAAGGTACAATGCGATATTACCGCGGTTATTTGTAAAGCTGGTGTCATTGAATTGGTAGATGGCCTGCACGGTTTGTGCATCCGGACGGCCAAAAACCCTGTCGCAGTTGGCAAAGCCAAAACTGAGTACCGATACGCTGCGGTTATACGCCTTAATTTCTTCGCTTTTCGCTTCAAACTCGCGGCGTTTTTCTTCCCAGCTGGCAAGGCGGGTTTTAAACTGTTCCTGTGCCCGTTTCAAATCGTTGCCGCTGAATACGGGAGCCACGTTGGTGGTAAATGTGCTGCCTGCCCCGCTGAGCTGGAGTGTGTAAGTGGTCTGATCGGCATTGGGGATGAGTTTTACATCGCGCCATTGTGTGGTGTAAAGGCCGGGAGTTTTATCGGGGTTGGCTCCCTCGCCGGTGTATTGCCACACAATATTGTTGTAGCCCGCCAGTTCAGGGCGCATGGCCGGGTCGATGTCGATGTTAAGCAGCGGTTTGCCTGGTTCGCGTGCCTGCGGCGGAGCCGGACGTATGCCCAATGCATTCAGCTGGGCCTGTATGGCTTTGAATGCGGGCGTGGTGTCGGTGGCCGGTGTGGAGAGGTAAACCCAGTTTCCGGCGGTGGTATCGAGTTTGTAGAAATTAAACGTGCCGGGCACATTGCTGGCTACGTTTACTTCTATGCTTTTGCCGGGTTTAATATACACCGGGCTGTTGTTCTGGCTGGCAGTAAGTTCAAACATGCCTGCGGTTTCAAACGAATTTGTTTTCCCGGCCGAATCGTAGAGCATGGTTACGCCCGATACAATGACTTCGGCCGCCGAATGAAATTCGCGGAAACGGTATTTCACCTGGCCTTTTACCGGATTACCCTCTTTATCCACCAAAATTCCGGCGGGAATAATGATACTGGTTCCGGTGGCTGCTTGAATAGTATCGGCAGTTTCGGCATCCACCAGATATTCATTGGGCTGAATGGAAATATCGCTGAACGGAGGATCAACCGGGTTGCGGGTATCGGCCGCAACGGTGCCCGATGGTTGTGAACATGCGCTGAAAAAGAATGCGGCGGCAATAAAACTGCCTGAGGCGATACGGATAATGGGGTGATTCATTGTGTAGCTTTTTTTGTATTAATACCTGAAAGGTGAAAAGGTAACCGGCAAATGAAAAAAAATTTCATCCGTGGGATTGATGAAATTCGGCGGGTTGCGCAATTTGTTGTTCGGAATGCAGTAAAAGCCGGGTATTACCGTTTTCATCGGGAGGGGTGATAAACATTGGTTGAAGCAATGAATGTTCGGAGTGATCGGGGTGAAGTTCTATATGGTCGTTTATGTGTTGCCGGGAATGAAAACGTACCACACGCACATTTATTTCGTGTGGTTGTGCGGTTTCGTTGGTAAAGGAAAGTGTGCCGGGCAGAAACGGATCAACCGGCAAAGCCGCGGCCCTGCTTTGCGCACCGGCGGCGGGCACAAAACTCAGCAGCACCGAAACCGGGTACCAGGCACCGGGCACTACCAGAATATTGGAGAGATGCACCGAAAGGAAGAACACCAGAAACCCGCCCGAGAGGAATGCTGTTTTTACCGTGTGTGTGCCCTGTTCGCTGCCGTACACGAGGGTTACGCTCACGTATTCGAGCACAAATACCAGCACCAGTGCCCCGGCCAGAAAGGCGGCGAGACGCTGGTTGCGGAAGGGTGGATCGTGCGGTTGCGCGGTTTGGTTGAGTGCATTGTTGAGGAAGAACGAGTAAAGCTGTATCTGCACCAGAAAGAAAAGGAGGGTGAAAATGCTCAGTGCGGGCATTTCGCGCTGCAGGAGCCAGTAATCGTAAAAGCCGTGCGAGAATGCGGCAAGGAGAAAAAACAGCGGCACCAGCCACCAGCGGCGGTTGAAGCGGTTGTGTGCAAGTACAAATCCGTAAGCCGCAGTGGCACCGGCAATCATGTGTGCCACCGAGGCGGTTATGGCGCGGGCGTGCAGCACATCGAGTCCGTAGCGCGATACGTAAAGCAGGTTTTCAAAAAACGCAAAGCCCAGTCCGGTGGCGGAGGCCACCAGCAGGTAATCGACCGGGCGGCGAATGAGTTTGGTGAAACGCAGGATGAGCAGGAAGGGAATGAGTTTCACCAGTTCTTCGAGAAAACCAATGCCGCCAAGGCAGTACAGCAAATCGTGCCAGGGATCGCCGCTGAGACGGAACCGGAACGTGTAATGCAGCACCGCATAGCCCCACCACGAAGCCATAGCCAGCAATGCGCCCGCACCCGCCGCACCCGCAAGCGCCGGCCACGAAAGCGGCTGCGTATGCCCCAGCCTGCGCAGGAAAAACAGCCACACCCACAAAATGAGCAGCCCGCCCGCCACACCCCACAACGAAAGCGTGGTGCCGAAATGCGCGAAATGCAACCTGTAAAACGCCCACACCTGCCCGCTCTGGTAATATACCTCGTAGCGGAGTTCATCGTCTACATAACCAGCCGATGCAGGTGTGTTTACGAGTTTGGCAAGTTGTGCGGTATCGTTTTCCTCGGCGTAGCATTGGGCCAGCAGCGCAGTGGCATCGGGCACTCCGCCGCGGAGTTTTATTTCTTCGAGAAGGTGCGGAACGGCAGCCGAGCCATCGAGTCCGTCGAAAAGCATACGGCCCACGGCGAGGTTTACAAAGGGCATATCGGTGCGTTCTACCTGGCGCAGGTGCAGCGCAGCCATGTTGTGGTCGGCCGCGGTGTGGAGCAGGTAGTACCAGCCGAGGAAAAGGTTGCCCATGTCGGCGCGGTGGCGGTTGCTATCGTTGCGGGCCCAGCCCGAGTAAAGGTCAAACAGCCGCACTTCTTCGAGTTCAAAGGCCCGGCGGCGTTGCGGCAGTTCGGCATTGGCGGCCTGCGCAAAGTGGTATTTCACTAAGTCGTAATGCAGGCGCACATTGTCGGGCTCGCGGGCAATGCGGCTCCACAGGGCGTTGGTGATGAGCGCGGGCTGCCTTGTTTTTTCGCCGTAGGCTATTTGCGCACTGCTGTTTTCGAAATGATGAGCGGGCTGCCAAAACGTAAACAGCCCAAAGCAGGCCGCCATTACAAACAGCGCATATACCAGCACCTGAAAATCGCCGAAATCATACCATCGCCGTCCCAGCACACGATCGCGGCGGAGCTTTACATTCAGCAGCCAGAGCGTGGTAAAACCGAGCCAGCAAAGTATGAGGACGAAAAACAGCATTCGGTGTAAACTCAGAGAATTTCGTAAGTCACATCCACGCTGTAACTCAAAGTCATCGTCCGGGCCGAAAGCGGATCCTTCGTGTCGAGCAACTGTTTGTCCACCTTGTAGCCGTCGCTGCCCAATTTCTCGCTCGATACACTGTCTGATTTCCCTTTCCCCTGCATAAATCTTTGTTCGATGATAATTTCTCCTTTGCCTTCATCCACAAACAACGGTTTTCCTTTTTTCGCCCCAATGCTCTCCAGCATATAAATTGCCTTTTCATTGGCCGCTTTCATGGCATTTATTCTAAGCTGCTTTTTGTACTCATCCATTTTGCTGTGCCAAAGCCGGCTTACCGAAGCCGAACGGATATTGAGCGAATCCATTACCGCAAGCAACTGGTTTACCTGTGTGAAACTCGAAAATTTCACCTCGTACTTTTTGGTAATTACGGCATCCCTGTCAAGCCTTCTCAGCGCAATTACTGCCTCATCCGTATTGTCCATTTTAATATTCGCTTTGGGAATTTTCACCTGATTTTCCAGAAACTTCACCAAACCCGATTCGAGTTCCTCGATGGTGGTTTTCTTTTTTTCGCGGGTAAATTCCTTGAGTTCCACATCCACGTAAATTTCATCCGGAAGTATTTCCATAGTGGCCGAACCGGTTACATGAAGTTTCGACTGATTGTTTGCCGTAGTCTGGGCCAACAAGCCCGTGGGCAGCAGAAAAATACTGAGAAGCAGGAGGGTTGTTTTCATGGTAAATAGAGTTAATTCGCAAGCAAGATAGTTACACCTGAAACAATATTACCTGTCTAATTGTTAATATTTGCTTAACTGTAAAACTGGATTCGGACACACCTCGTAGTTTATTGCATGAAAAAGTTGCTTTACCTCCTTTCGGCCCTTATTTTTCCCGGCGCATTTACCGCGTGCGGACAAACACCAACTGCCGCTACAGACAGTACCCGTATTCCGAAACCTGATTCAACCACCACAAAAACTGCTATGACTCCCGGACAAACCACCGATACAGCCACCTTTGGCGCCGGATGCTTCTGGTGCGTGGAAGCCGTTTTCCAGCAAATGAACGGCGTGATAAAAGTAACCTCCGGCTACACGGGCGGTACCGTAAAGAACCCGGCCTACCGCGAAGTATGCAACGGCACCACCGGCCACGCCGAAGTATGCCAGATTGTATATGACCCGGCCTTGGTTACATTCGACGAAC
Source organism: Bacteroidia bacterium (assembly GCA_025454955.1). Lineage (GTDB taxonomy): Bacteria > Bacteroidota > Bacteroidia > Palsa-965 > Palsa-965. Next base: position 16,525 of record JALONL010000001.1, read on the forward strand.
TGCTTGAAGTATTCTGGCAAACACACGATCCCACCACGCTCAACCGCCAGGGCAACGACGTGGGCACCCAATACCGCTCGGCCATTTTCTACCACAACGAAGAGCAGAAGCAGAAAGCCGAGATGTACAAGAAAAAGCTGAACGACGAAAATGTGTATGGCAAACCGGTAGTGACCGAAATATCGGCCTTAACGGTATTTTACAAAGCCGAAGATTACCACCAGAATTACTACAACCAGAACAGCGGCGAAGGCTACTGCCAATATGTAATTCGCCCGAAAGTGGAAAAGTTCCGCAAGGTATTCCCTCAAAAACTGAAACCCGTTGAACAAAAATAATTTCATCCGCCGCAGCGCCTCGCGCATTCGTTCGCTTCTGCTTCCAAAAAGCCGTTGGGGACGCGTGGCGATGGGCGGTGCGGTATTTACACTTGTCCTGATGTTTGGTTTCTTCGGCTGCGGCAGTGAAAAAAACCTTCCGGTGGTAAACTCGGTTGATCTGACCAAATATGCCGGCAAGTGGTACGAAATTGCTTCTTTCCCGCAAAGCTTTCAGAAAGGCTGCTCATGTACCACGGCCGAATATACCGTAATGGCCAACGGCAATGTGGAAGTAAAAAACAACTGTATTAAAGAAGGAAAAGTTAAAGGTATTACCGGCAAAGCCTTTGCCGTAAAGGGAAGCAACAACGCCAAACTGAAAGTGCAGTTTTTCTGGCCGCTTCGCGGCGATTACTATATTATTGATCTTGCTCCCGATTATTCGTATGCGCTGGTAGGCCATCCTAACCGCGATTATCTCTGGGTGCTTTCGCGCACGCCAAAAATGGACGAGGCGGTGTATGCACAGTTGTTAAAAAAAGCCACTGAGCTTGAGTTTGATACTTCGCGGTTGGTGAAAACGGTGCAGAGTTGCAACTGATTACTGCACCAGCAAAGTTTGTGTGGCAAGCTGCCCGCCCGCCGCATTTACAAATACAAGTATGTACGCGCCTTTTGTCCACGCGCTCAACTCAATTTCAAGTTCACAAATGCCATTCAACGGATAAATTTTACCCGATGAACTACCGGCTTCGCTGCCGGTCTGAGTATATACAATAAGCCGTTCCGCTTTATCGGTTGTCCATTTCAGCCGCACCATATCGGTAGCCGGATTGGGGAAAACAGTTAAATGCACACCGGCATCGGGCAACGCGGCCGAAGTGGTGACACTCACCGTATAAAACACCACATTATTTGCCGTACCCGAATTGGGAATGCCAATGGAATCGCCAACGGCATTAATATCAATATCGGCCGGATTGCTCAGGCCGGTCATTACGGCCACAGGTGCATTGGCAAAAGCCGGATCGAAGCGCATGAGCGATTGATTGCCCCACGCTGTCACGTACCAGTTTCCGGAAAAGTCGCGGGTAATTCCGTCGATGTTGGTGAGCGTGGTGGTGGTAAGTGTGCTGGTGCTGGAGTCGCTCAGGCTCATGGCCATGATGGTGGCGTTGCTGCCCCAGTTTACAAATACGCAGCGGTTGTTGGCTGCGTCGTAGTAAATGCCGTTGGGGCTTTTTACCAGGCCGGTTACCATTACATTGTTGGCAAGCGTGCGACGGTTGAAACGGTAAATTTTCTTTGCCGTGAAATCGGTAATGAAAAGATTGTCGCCGCCGTCGCTGGTAATGCCGTTGAGAAATGTGGCGCCGAGATTTACGTTAATAACCTGCGTCCCGGTGTTTCTGTCGAAACCTTTCACACGCGCACCGTCGCACACAAACACGGTATCGCCGGCTACTTCAATGCCGTGCGGGCCCGAGGGAATGCCGGTGGCAAACGAATTGAGTGTATTGGAAGCGGGACTGAGAATGTGCACGTTGCCCGAACCATTTTGCCCCACAATCCAGCGGCCTCCGGCCACATCATACTCCACACTTTCGGGCGAGTTAAAACTTTGTGCCCCGGCGCAGAAGGTAGTAAGCAGTGCGGCAATAATGAACGTGTTTTTCATGGCGGCAAGATAGAAATTTCCGCCCTTGAACTTATCTTGCACCTGCAAATGGAACTCATTACCGACGATCTGCAAATTTTTGAACTTCTCGAAAAAGCCGGGAAAGCCGATTTCGATCCGTCTCAGCCGCACGTACTCTGGTTCAGGCACGACGACCGGGCACACCTTTTTCTGTTTCAGCCACAAGCTCCCGGCCGCGGCTGCCGTTTGTACCTCATGAACAAAGAACCCGGCCACAACGAACTCGAACGCGAACTCCTGCCCCAGCTTATCGCCCTGCCCGAACGTCACGAGCAGGAAGCCTGGATGAAATCAGAAGCATTGCGCATTACCGAACTGCTCATTCACAGCAAAAACTACGGACTGCGTTTTTTTGATGCGCACTGAGAGCCTGTGTAAATTTTCTTAGCCGGCATTGCTATCACTCCAAATTGGGTCATTGCTTCCGAGGGTTCGATCAACTATTCGTAATCTGGCGGGCATCTTCTATGATTTTAGAACCATGTAAAAGTTGGTTCTGCAATTCATCTTTTAAGAGATGCCCCATTTTGAACTGCTTTAGGAGTAATCGCAATCGCCTGACACAATAGCTTTTTAACGAGTTTGATTAGCTCTTCTCTGTATCCACTGAGTTTTAGCAGAAACTCCGCACACAGGCAGAAAAATAATCCGGACTGATACCCCTCGCAGGTCTTTGAAGACCTGCGAGGGGTTTGCGAGTTATTTATTTTTCTGCCTGTGTGCTGCACAAATGCACCCGCACCAGCATTTTAAGCAATACCTGAGAAAAAATCGGTTCATAACACCCCTCAAAAGATAATTTTAAACAAGCCCTGAATTCAGAGACTAAATCGTTTATTATTCGACAAATCTACATTATCAAAGCATTAATTATTTAAATATTACTGTGGTGTGGTTTTTCCGGTTTGTCAGGCAGCTCTCGTGTTTCATCGGTAAAAAGAATATTTTTTAGTAATCCCGGTTATTTTAATAAACCCCGCATTCTATTGATTTTCAAACTAATTATAGGCACAATAAAAAAGGTTTCGTTTCAGCGAAACTTTTTTCCATCTATTTAATGACACTTTTATATTGCAACTAGCGTACAACGGGGCATAACCGGAAGCTTATGATAAAACGCTACGCTGCACGCTGGATACATATTGTGCTGTTGTGTACTCTTGGAGTAAATGTTTCGTTTGCGCAGAGCGGAAACGAATTTTGGCTGGCACCGCCCGAAGTAACAGAACTGCACAACTCGCCCGGAGGCGAACCCATTTTTCTCCAGCTATCGTCAATGGGGCAGGCCGCTGTGGTAACCATTACACAGCCCGCCAACCCCGGATTTACGCCCATCACTGTAAACGTAGCGGCCAACCGTTCGGCACGGGTAAATCTCACCTCGCGCAAAACGCTGCTCGAAACACAACCTACCGACGTGGTGCTCAACACAGGTTTGCGCATTCAGTCAACCACGCCCATTACCTGCTATTACGAGATAGCCAATACCAACAACACCGACATCTGGGCGCTGAAAGGCCCCAATGGGCTTGGTCAGGAGTTTTACATTCCGCTGCACAAACACGCACCGTTTTACAACCACACATTTGCCGCACCGCACGAAGCATACGCCTCGTTTGATATTGTGGCCACGCAAAACAACACGGTGGTTACCATTTACTCGCCGGTTCCGGTTGACGGACATCCGGCGCTGCAGCAATTTTCCATTATACTTAATCAGGGACAAACCTACTCGTGCGGATTTACAGGCACAGGTTACGAGCAGCCTTCCACACACCCTTCGGGCGCAGTGGTGCTGGCCGATAAGCCGATAGCCGTTTCGCTCAAAGACGATTCGAACCACAACCCTTCGGGCGGATGCTACGACCTCATGGGCGATCAGCTTGTGCCGGTGAATGTGGTGGGCGAAGATTACATTGCCGTAAAAGGTTCGCTCAATAGCAATGGCGACGAAAGTGTGGTTATTGTAGCCACCGAAAACAACACACAGATTTTTCTCGACGGTGCCACTGTACCGGTAATTACGCTGTTTGCCGGTGAATACTACCGTGTGGACATGGACTATCTGTCGTCAAGTGCCAACAACTCGGTTTACATTCACGCCACCAAACCTATTTACGCCGTACACGTAACCGGTTTTGGCTGCGAGTCGGGCATGGCACTGCTGCCGCCGCTCAACTGCGCAGGATCGCAGCAGGTAAACTTTGTCCGTTCGTCGAGCGAATCGTTTTTTGTAACACTGCTGGTGCGTTCCACCGCGGTAAACAATTTCAACATTCAGGTAAGCGGAACGGCTACCATTAACCCGGCTTCTTTTGTAGTGGTGCCCGGTACCGGCGGCACCTGGAGAGCTGCGCGCATACAATACAACACCACACAAATTCCGGTTGACTCCACCGTGCGCATTTCAAACAGCGCCGATGTGTTTGCGCTGGGCATTATAAACGGCGGCGCCACCTCGGGCTGCCGCTACGGTTATTTCTCCGAATTTGTAGCCCCGATTACCATTAATGCGGGCATCAACCAAACCATTTGCGCCAATGCATCGGCCACACTGGCAGGAACAGTGGCGGGTGGCACCACCACAGGCCAGTGGACCACTTCGGGTTCGGGCACATTTACACCCAACAACACCACACTCAATGCCGTTTATACACCCAGCGCAGGCGATGCGGCCGTGGGCTCGGTAACACTTACTCTTACTTCTACAGGTGCATGTATTCCGGTGTCGGACAATATGCTGCTTACCATTACACCCGCACCCACCGCCAACGCCGGGCCCGACCAGTCGCGGTGCCGCAACAACGCGGCCACCACACTGAGCGGCGCGGTTACCGTAGCTTCGGGTGGTGTGTGGACAGGCGGCGCGGGCACATTCTCGCCCAGCAACAGTTCGCTGAACCCGGTGTACACGCCCACTGCAGCCGAGTTAACCGCAGGCAGTGTGCTGCTCACACTCACCACCACCGGCAACGGTATTTGCCAGCCGGTGAACGATAACGTACTTATTACATTCACGCCCGCGCCGGTAGTGAATGCCGGTGTGGACGTAACACGCTGCGCCAACAACCCGGCCGTAACGCTTGCCGGGACTGTTTCGGGTGCAACGGGCGGCGTGTGGACAGGCGGCGGCGGAAGTTTCAGTCCGAATGCCACCGCACTCAATGCCGTGTACACCGCCAGTGCCGCCGAAATTGCGGCAGGCAACGTTACACTTACACTTACCTCCACCGGCAACGGCACCTGCAATGCGGTAACCGACCAGATGACCATTTCCTTCTCGGCCGCCCCCACCGCCAACGCAGGAGTTGATCTTACACGCTGCGCCAACAACCCGGCCGCAGCACTGGGCGGAGCCGTAACCATTGCCACCGGCGGTGTGTGGAGCGGAGGGCTTGGCACATACGCGCCCAACGCATCTACACTTAACGCCACCTACACACCCACTGCCGCCGAAATTGCCGCAGGAAGTGTAACCCTCACACTCACCACCACCGGCAACGGAACCTGCTCGGCAGTGAATGATCAGAAAGTAATTTTCTACACACCGGCCCCGGTAGTAAATGCCGGTACCGACATTACCGTGTGTGCCAACAACGCAGCCGCCACACTGAACGGTTCGTTTACCGTGTCTGCAGGTGCCGCATGGACAGGCGGCGCAGGCACGTATGCACCCAACAACACCACCATGAACGCCGTGTACACACCCACTGCCGCCGAACGCGCAGCGGGAACAGTTACACTCACGCTCACTTCTACAGGAAACGGCTCGTGCAATGCAGTGTCTGATCAGGTAGTAATCACCATTACACCTTCGCCCGTAGTGAATGCCGGTGCCGATGTAACACGCTGTGCAAACAACCCGGCCGTAACTCTTGCCGGTGGGGTAACCATAGCCACAGGCGGCACCTGGACAGGCGGCAGCGGCACATTCAGCCCCAATGCTTCGGCACTTAACGCGGTGTACACCGCCAGCGCAGCCGAAATTGCGGCAGGCAGTGTAACACTCACACTCACCAGCACAGGCAACGGAAGCTGCAATGCAGTAACCGACCAGATGGTAATATTCTTTACAGCCGCACCCACCGCCAACGCCGGGCCCGACCTTACTTTCTGCGCCAACAATCCCGCAGCGGCATTGGGCGGCGCAGTAACCATTGCATCGGGCGGTGTGTGGAGCGGCGGACTGGGCACCTACTCGCCCAACGCATCCACACTCAATGCCACCTACACACCCACGGCAGCCGAAATTGCCACAGGTAGCGTAACACTTACACTTACCACCACCGGCAACGGCACCTGCAATGCAGTAACCGACCAGAAAGTAATTTTCTATACACCTGCCCCCACAGCCAGCGCAGGAGGCAACATTACCGTGTGTGCCAACAACCCGGCAGTCACACTCAACGGAGCTTTCACCATTGCCTCGGGCGCAGTGTGGAGCGGCGGTGCGGGAAGCTACTCGCCCAACAACACTACCATGAATGCGGTGTACACGCCCACTGCGGCCGAAATTGCATCGGGTAGTGTAACGCTTACGCTCACCACTACCGGAAACGGCTCCTGCAATGCAGTAAACGATCAGGTGGTAATTACCATTCTGCCTGCTCCTGTAGTGAATGCGGGGCCCAATGTGGCTTCCTGTGCCAACAACTCGGTAGTATCGCTGAGCGGTATTATAAACAATGCGGGCGGCGGTGTGTGGAGCGGCGGCGGCGGTACATATACGCCCAATTCCTCATCGCTTAACATCACCTACACACCCACTGCCGCCGAAATTGCTGCCGGTAGTGTAACGCTTACACTCACAAGCACCGGCAACGGAAGCTGCTCGGCGGTAAGCGATCAGGTTGTAATTACCTACGCTCCTGCACCTGTGTCGAACGCAGGCAGCGACCAGACGGTGTGCGGAAACAACGCCACGGTATCGTTGGCCGGTTTTGTAAACTTCTGCGCAGGCGGACAGTGGAGCGGCGGTTTGGGCACATTCAGCCCCTCGCCCAACGTGGTGGCTCCCGATTACACACCCACTGCGGGCGAAATTGCCGCCGGGTTTGTAAACCTCATTCTCACCACCACCGGAAACGGAAACTGCAATGCGGTGCGCGATACCATGCGTATCAACTTCACCCCTGCGCCCACGGTTGATGCCGGTGCCGCAGTAACAGCCTGCGCCAACAATCCGGCGCATGTGGTGAATGGCAGTGTAACCGTGGCAGCCGGTGTGTTGTGGAGCGGCGGCACAGGAAGTTTCTCGCCCTCGGCCACTGCGCTTTCGCCGGTTTACACACCGTCGGCTGCCGAAATTGCCGCAGGAAGTGTAATGCTCTTCATTACCACCACCGGAAACGGAACCTGTTTGCCTGTTACCGACAGCGTGCTCTTTACCATTACTTCGGCCCCGCTGGTGAATGCAGGAAACAACCAGACGGTGTGCGTAAACAACCTTAACCTGGCACTGAGCGGAAGCATATCGGGGCCCACCAATACCGGTGTGTGGACAACTTCCGGCAGCGGTGTGTTTGTGCCCAACAGCAATGCGCTGAATGCCATTTACCAGTGCAGCTCAGCCGACTCGGCAGCAGGTTCGGTAACACTTGTGCTTACCTCTACCGGCAACGGTTCGTGCCTTGCGGTGCGCGATACGATGATTATTAATATTCTTCCGGCAGGCGCTGCTTCGGCAGGGGCAAATATTACCGTATGTGGTAATAATTCCACTGTTTCGCTGAACGGAATTATAAGCGGCGGAGCCACAGGCGGAACCTGGGCCACCACCGGAACCGGACTCTTCCTGCCCAACAACACCACGCTGAATGCCACTTACGTGCCAAGCGGGTTTGATATTGCCAACGGAGGAGCCACGCTTTTCCTCACGGCAAACAGTTGCAACCCGGCGGTAGATAGTTTAACATTAACCATTACTCCCGCTCCGGTGGTGAATGCCGGTAATACCATTACCATTTGTGCCGACAGTACTTCGGTAGGATTAAACGGAAGCGTGAGCGGCGGCACCACTACCGGGTTGTGGACTACTTCGGGCAGCGGCACATTCTCGCCCAGTGCATCCACACTCAACGCCACCTACATTCCAAGCATTGCCGATGTAAATGCACAGGTAGTATGGCTCACGCTTACTTCCACCAACAACGGTTCGTGCATTCCGGTGAGCGATTCGGTGCGACTGAATATTTATCCGCAGGGTGTGGCCGCAGCCGGCCCCGACCAGATTGTGTGCAGCAACAATGCAAACATTGTACTTGGCGGAAGCATTACCGGCGGCGCCACACAGGGCCAGTGGAGCACCACCGGCGACGGTGTGTTTGTTCCGAATGACACAGCACTCAACGCCACCTACGTTCCCGGCCCGGCCGATTTAATTGCCGGCAGCGTGAGTCTCATTCTCACCGCCACCAACAGTTGCAACACCGCCATCGACTTTTTGAATGTGATTATTACTCCGGCTCCCGCAGTGGATGCAGGTGTATCACAATCGGTATGCGGAGCCAATACGCCGTTAACACTTACCGGCACGGTAAGCAACGCCACGGGCGCGGTATGGAGCGGAGGCAACGGCACATTCTCGCCCAACAACACGGTGCTGAATGCGGTTTATACACCTACGGCGGCCGAAGTAAATCAGGGTTTTGTATTCCTCACACTTACTTCTACCGGCAACGGAAACTGTAACAGTGTATCGGATACGGTAACTCATTTCCTCTCGCCGGGCATTGTGGTAAATGCAGGCCCCAACCAGTCGGTGTGCGAAAGCTCTTCGTTTACACAAATGCTGGGCAGTGTGGCAAACGGCACTACCACCGGACAGTGGAGCACATTGGGCTCGGGCACATTTGTACCCAACGACAGTTCGATGAATGCGCTGTACATGTTTAGTCCGGCCGACACAGCTTCGGGATCGGTAACCATAATACTTACTTCAACCAACAACGGCGCCTGCCCTGTGGCACGCGATACGATGATTATCACTTTTGGCCCGAGCGCATTTGCCTTTGCGGGTGCAGATCTTTCGCTCTGTGCTTCCGACGGGCCGATAACACTTAATGGTTTTGTATCGGGCGGTGCAACTATGGGTGTATGGGCCACAACAGGGTCGGGCACATTTACGCCAAACGACTCTGTGCTGAATGCCACTTACACACCCAGCACCGGCGATTACTCTACGGGATTTGTAACGTTTATTCTTACTACCGTAGATCACGGCTCGTGTCTGCCCGGTATTGATACCGTAACTTATACACTGGTGCCTGCATCGGTGGTAAATGCCGGCGGCGATGTAACCATTTGCGGCGACAACCTGAGTGTGCTGCTTGGCGGAAACGTGAGCGGTGCATCGGCCACAGGAGTGTGGTCAACTACCGGCAGCGGTACGTTTGTGCCCAATGCGAGCACGCTTAATGCCACATACATTCCGAGTTCGTCAGACTCGCTCAATGGTTCGGTGCAGCTTATTCTTACTGCCACCAACACCCTTGCCTGCGGGCCCGATGCAGATACAATGGTGGTAAACATTACACCTCCGGCCGTTGTAAATGCCGGTTCCGACCAAACCACCTGCGCTCAGGGCGCAAGTGTATCGCTGGGCGGTACAGTGAGCGGCGGCACCACCACCGGACAGTGGAGCAGCACCGGCACGGGCATATTTACACCCAACAATACCGATCTGAATGCCGTGTACACCCCCTCGCCTGCCGATCTGGTAGCGGGCAGTGTGCAACTCATTCTCACCTCCACCGGAAACGGAATATGCACCCCGCGCCGCGATACAATGGTAGTGACCATTATTCCGGTAGCCGTGGTAAGTGCGGGCCCCGACCGCGTGGTGTGCGGTAACCAGACATCGGTGCTGCTTAACGGACTTGTAACCGGCACCACCAGCACCGGCCTTTGGTCAACCACAGGCAGCGGCACCTTTACACCCAACACCGCCACACTTGCAGCCACCTACACCATGAGTGTGGCCGACATTGCGGCGGGCAGCGTAACACTTTATCTCACTTCCACCAACAACGGCATTTGTCCGGCTGTAACCGACTCGATGGTAATTACCGTAGAGCCGCTGCCGGTAGCCGCATTCAGTTCGGTAGCCGACGACTCGCTTCAGATTGTGTTTACCGACGGTTCAACCGGCGCGGTGGCCTGGCTCTGGGATTTCGGAGCAGGCGGCACTTCTACCGATCAGAATCCCACGCACATGTATCCTGCCGCCGGGCCTTACACCGTAACCCTGATTATTACCAGCGCCGGCGGATGTACAGATACGGCTGTGGGCATAGTAAATGCCGTGGAAGAAATTCTTCAGCCCGTAGAACTGCCCACCGGTTTCACACCCAATGGCGACGGTAAAAACGATGTGCTGCATGTGCTTGGCGGGCCGTTTGAAACGGTTGACTTCCGCCTGTACAACGAGTGGGGCCATCAGGTATTCATCTCCACCGATCCTGATCTGGGATGGGATGGTACAATGGGCGGAAAGCCGCAACCCGCAGGCATTTACGTGTACACCGTAATTGGTACTACGGTAGATGGACGCGAGGTAAACATTTCAGGCAACGTTACACTTATCCGATAAACACAGAGGAGAACACGCAATGAAAACGAAGTTCAATCTTTCAGCAAAAGTTCGAATGGGTGTAACGGCCGTGTGTGTGGCTGTATGTGCAGGTAATTTGAATGCACAGGATTTTCACCTCTCGCAATATGACATGGCTCCGCTGTATTACAACCCGGCACAAACGGGTATGTATTTAACGGGCAATGAGCCGTTCCGCATTTTTGGCAATTTCCGCTCGCAGTGGCAGAAGCTACAGGGCAAGCCCTACTCATCGGTAAGTGTGGCGGGCGATGTGCCGCTGAAACGTTTCGGAGCCGGGCTGCTCATTATGGATCATATTGCCGGCACATCGAATTTTGGTACGTTTCAGTTTCTTGCTTCGGGCGCATACCGCATCACTGCCGACAACAGCCGTAATCATTTTCTCACGGTAGGTTTGCAGATGGGCTTTTTCCAGAAGCGATTCAACATGGGCAATCTGCTTTTCGAAAGCCAGTACACCAACGAAGGTTTGGACGGCTCGCTGCCCAGCGGCGAAGTGTTCGACCGGCAATCGATTACGCGCTTTGATGCCAACATGGGTGTGTTTTACAAATACATCGACAAGCAGAAACGTTTCGATCCGTCTATTGGTCTTTCGGTATATCACCTCAACATGGCCAACGAGTCGTTTACAGGTACCAAAAGCCGGTTGCCCATGCGTTTCAACGCCATTGCCGCCTGCGATATTCACGCCACCACCGATTTACTGGTAACGCCAAACATCCTGTTTATGTATCAGCGCAAAGCCTTTGAGCTGAATATGGGTGTAATGGTAGAATATCGTGTAAACGGCACACCTTACAGGCTGATGGCCGGAGCCAACTACCGTCATAAAGATGCGATGGTGTTTCAGTTGGGATTGCGTCAGGGCAGCAGCATGTTCAGGGTGAGTTATGATATTCTTACGAGCCGTTTGAAATACTTTGGCGGCACACGCGGTGCGTTTGAACTTGGTGTGGTTTATACCGGCCAGGGCAAGAGTGCTTCGGGTCGTGTGCGGGCGGGGGGTATTTGATGTGATTTATTGTATTATGAAAAACGCCCGGTTTGAAATGCCGGGCGTTTTTTGTATTTAGTTTAAAGCTAATTCTTATCACAAAAAATCATTCGCCAGATTAGCCAGTTCACTACGCTCACCCTTGGTGAGTGTAATGTGTGCATAAAGATTCTGCCCTTTCAAACGATCAATCATATACGAAAGACCATTCGACTGTGTATCGAGATAAGGCGTATCAATCTGGTAAATATCACCGGTGAAGATGATCTTGGTGTTTTCGCCGGCGCGGCTGATGATGGTTTTTACTTCGTGCGGGGTAAGGTTCTGTGCTTCGTCGATGATGAAAAAAACGTTGGAGAGGCTTCGTCCGCGTATGTAGGCCAGCGGGCATACCACGAGTTTTTCGTTCTCCACCATTTCATTGATTTGTTTAAATTCTTTGTCTTTCTCGCTGTAGGTGCTTTTTATGAATTTGAGATTATCCCACAGCGGTTCCATGTAGGGATTGAGTTTCGATTTTATATCGCCGGGAAGGTAGCCGATGTCTTTGTTGCTGAGCGGTACTACCGGACGGGCCAGGTAAATCTGATGGTAATTGCGGCGTTGTTCGAGGGCGCCGGCGAGTGAGAGAAGTGTTTTACCGGTTCCGGCCACGCCCTGAATGGAAACCAGCCGTATTTCGGGGCGCATAATGGCATCGAGGGCAAAGGTTTGCTCGGCGTTGCGCGGGGTGATGTTGAAGGCAATTTGTTTGCGCACACGTTCCATGAGCCCGGTAAGCGGGTTGGAATACGTGAGTACCGATTTTTGTCCGCTGCGCAGAATGTAGTAGTGATTGGCTACCGGTTTTTCTTTTTTCAGAATGGGTTCGGTGGCGGTAATTTCTTTTTCGTAAAGTTCGTTGATGGAGGCTACCGGGGCTTTGTCGATCATGGACAGGCCGGTGTATAGTTCGCTCAGGTCTTTTATTTTGCCGGTTTCGTAATCTTCGGCAATGAGGTTGAGCGACTTTGCCTTTATGCGCAGGTTGATGTCTTTGGTAACAAGAATAACCTTGCGGGAAGGATGTTGTTCAGACAAATACAACGCCGCGTTGAGGATGCGATGATCGGCTTTTCGTTCGCCAAAAATCTTTTCCGCATCGCGCGTTTTCGATTGCCCCATCTCTATTTTAAACATCCCGTGTCCGCGTCCGTTTATGTTTACCCAGTCCTGGAGGGTATTGCGGCCCGATATTTTGTCGATGTATCGTGTAAACTCGCGTGCGGCGTAGTTCTTGGTATCGTTGCCTTTTTTGAAATTGTCGAGTTCTTCCAGAACGGTAATTGGAACTACCACATCATGCTCGGCGAAATTCTTGATGGCATTATGATCGTAAATAATGACAGAGGTATCGAGTACGAATATTTTTTTCTCTGCTTCAACTTTGGTGGTGCGGGTCTTGGTTATCCTGGGCATAATAAAGAAAGGACATTGATGATACCCGAAACTAATAAAAGGATGATGGGTTTAACGGGGTTGGTTTTTCAAGTAATCAACAAAAGCCTGTTATATGCCGTAAATACTCATCTCCCGGCGGGGGCGTGTTGAAAACTTGGTGATGTTGTTATTAAACTATCCGGCAGGATATAAAAAACGGAAGGCTTCCCCGGGCTCCCGCCGAAGGATGCATCTAAAGAAAAAAACAAGGCATCGCCGGTAAAAAACAAACGGTTTGAGCAAAAGAGCCATTTGCCGACAGCTATATACAATCTGTCGAAAAACGCAGCCTTGTTTTAATGTACGTCGTATAATGGAACCTGCAAAACCCCTGTTTTGCAAACCTTAACATAAACTACGCTGATATTGACCTGCTTGTGGAAACGGGCTGCCATGATACCCTTGTATTTAAGCAGCAACCAGAATTACACTGCCAGAATCGGAGTAGCCGGATTTTGTTTAACAGTTCGCTCACACACCATAAATAAACCTTAACACACCATTATGAAAACACTCAGGATTACCCTTGCTTTCCTGCTGTTATCGACCGTTGGATTGCTTGCACAGCAATGGCAGGAGCCGTTGCCTGCAGGAAACTCGGCCACATTCAGTCAGGTACAGGCCAGTTTTTACCAAACCTGGGGGCAAATTGAACAACAGGTAATGGCTGCCCGCGTAGCCAATGCTCCCTACCAGGGAAAGTTTAATACGCCAAATTCGCCAAATGTGCCGGCACCCAGCACAAAAGGCGGCTACAAAATGTATAAACGCTGGGCCGATTATATGGAGCCCCGCGTGTATCCTTCGGGCGATCTTTCGCTGCCTTCCACCACCTGGGAGCGTTTTCAGAATTACCTGAACAGCAACCCGGTGGCCATGCAGCAGTACCAGATGAGCCGCGTGGGCAACCCGATTGGCAATTCGCCCAACAGTTTTAACGGGCCTTCGCTGCCTTCTGTGCTTAACAGCACCTGGCAGTTTATAGGGCCTACCGGTGCACCCACTGGCGGTGGTGCAGGCCGTATCAACTTTGTGCGTTTCGACCCCACCAACACCAATATTATATGGGCCGGAGCTCCGGCCGGTGGTTTGTGGAAAACCACCAACGGCGGTGCAAGCTGGACAACCAATACCGACCAGCTTACGGTAATTGGCTGTACCGACATTGCCATTGACTATACCAACACCAACATCATGTACCTGGCCACCGGCGACGGAGACGCAGGAGACACCTATTCAATAGGTATTCTGAAATCGACCGACGGTGGTGCCACATGGAATCCTACCGGATTAACCTGGACCGTGAATCAGGGCCGCACCATAAGCCGCCTGCACATTCATCCCACCAATCCGCAGATACTTCTTGCCGCTACCAGCAACGGTATTTACCGCACCACCAACGGCGGCACCAGCTGGACACAAACCCAAACCGCCAACTCGTTTAAAGACATGGAGTTTAAGCCCGGCGATCCGAACACGGTTTACGCCACCGGCACCCGCTTCTTTAAATCGACCGACAATGGCGTAACCTGGTCGCAAATTACCAGCGGCCTGCCCACCAACACACAAACCAACCGCATGGGCATTGCAGTAACGCCCGCCAACGCAGCTTATGTATATGTGCTTGCAGGCGATGCAGGAAACAGCGGTTTCTACGGTTTGTATCGCTCCACCGACAGCGGCACTACTTTCACACAACGCTCAAACACACCCAACATCATGGGCTGGTCGAGCACCGGCAGCGGTACCGGCGGACAAAGCTGGTACGACCTGGCCATTGCCGCATCGCCCACACAACAGGATGTAATTATTATTGGCGGCATAAACATCTGGCGAAGCACCAACGGTGGTACCAGCTGGACAATTAACGGCCACTGGACCGGCACCGGCGCACCGTATGTACATGCCGATATTCACGACCTTATCTTCCTGCCCGGAAGCGGCACCACTTACTTCTCGGGCAACGATGGCGGTGTGTTTAAAACCACCAACAGCGGCGTAGCCTGGAGCGACATCAGCGCCAATATGTGCATTGCACAGATTTACCGCGTAGGACTTTCGGGCAGCAATGCCTCGCTGCACATTACCGGTCACCAGGACAACGGCACCAACATTCGCAACGGCGCTTCATACTTTGAAACAATGGGTGGCGACGGCATGGACTGTTTCATTGACCGCACCAACAACAACGTAATGTATGGCGAGCAGTACAACGGTTCGCTTAACCGCACCACCAACGGCGGTGCTTCGTGGACAGGCATCACCTCGGGCCTTACAGGCAATGCGGCATGGGTTACGCCCTGGTATCAGGATCCGAGTGTGGCCAATACGATTTATGTGGGCTACACCAACATGTTTAAATCAACCAACCAGGGTACAACGTGGACACAGCTTACTGCGCTCCCCACAAGTCCCGGCGGAACCATTGTGGATTTCAGGGTTGCTCCTTCAAACAACCAGGTAATTTATGTGGCGCGTTCAACCGGTTTATTTAAAACCACCAACGGCGGCACCTCCTGGACAACCGTAACCGGCACACTGCCCGTGGGCAGTGCAGCCATAACACGCGTGGCCGTGGCATCCAACGACCCGAACACCGTACTGGTTACTTTCTCGGGATATTCTTCGGCCAATAAAGTATTCCGCACAACCAACGGCGGTACCTCGTGGACAAATATTTCGACAGGTTTACCCAACCTTCCTGCAAACTGTATCACCGTTATGCCCGGTTCAACCAACGGCGCATATTATGTGGGAATGGATGTGGGTGTATATTATATTGATAACACCTTTACCAGTTGGCAGCCGTATTTTACCGGTCTTCCCAACGTGCCGGTGTTTGATCTCGAAGTATATGTGCCCACCGGCAAACTCCGCACAGCCACTTATGGCCGCGGTGTGTGGGAGGTGGATATTTACAACCCCGGCACACTGCCTCCGGTAGCGCAGTTTGTGGCAAGCACCACTACGGTTTGTCCGGGTACGGGAGTGAATTTCACCGATCAGTCTTCGTTCGCGCCCACAGGCTGGAGCTGGACATTCCCCGGCGGAACACCTGCCTCGTCCACCGCGCAAAACCCCACAAACATTAACTGGAGTGCTCCGGGCACCTACACCATTACATTGGTGGCCAGCAACGCCAACGGAAGTTCTACCTACACACAAACCATCACCGTACTCGGCTCGCAGGCACCGCCGCTTACCGAAGGTTTTGAAAACGCCACATTCCTGCCCGTCAACTGGACGGCAAACAACATCAATAACGACGGCATTTTCTGGGAACGCTCCAACGTGGGCCGAAACAGTTCGTGGAGTGCCAAGTTCGACAACTACTCATTGGATGTAGCCGGAGCACGCGATGAAATGTGGGCTCCCAGAATGTCGTTTGCCTCGCTGCAAAACTGCACACTCACTTTCGATGTGTCGTATGCAAGGTATGATGCCACTTACTCGGATACACTCGAAGTGGTTGTTTCCACCAACTGCGGAGCCACATGGACATCGGTGTTTCTGAAAGGCGGAACCACACTGGCCACCGTTCCCGACCAGACCACCGCGTTTACACCCACCAACACACAGTGGCGCAACGAGTCAGTAAACCTTAATGCGTATGCCGGACAAACGAGTGTAATTATCGCTGTGCGCAACCGCGGCCGCTACGGAAATAATATTTATGTGGACAACATAAACATTACCGGAGCCAGCGCGCCCGCAGGTCCCACGGCCGCATTTACAGCCAGTGCAACCACCGTATGTGCAGGCACAGCCGTAAACTTTACCGATAACTCAACCGGATCGCCCACAAGCTGGAGCTGGACATTCCCCAGCGCCACACCGGCCACTTCCACCACACAAAGCCCAAGTGGCGTGGTATGGAACACCGCAGGCACCTACACTGTAACGCTCACTGCCACCAATGCAAACGGCAACAACAGCACCACACAGGTAATTACTGTAAATGCGCGGCCCACAGTTACGGCCACTTCGTCGAGTGCCAGCATTTGTGTGGGATCAAACACCACGCTTACCGGCGGCGGAGCAAACACGTATAACTGGATGCCCGGCAACCTGAGCGGTGCCAGCGTAACGGTATCGCCCACCACCACTACTACCTATACGGTAACAGGCACCAACACGGTAACCGGCTGCACCAATACACAAACACGCACCATTACCGTAAACAACCTGCCCACGGTTACGGCCACTGCATCCAACACCAGCATTTGTGTGGGATCGAGCACCACGCTCACCGGCGGCGGTGCAAACACCTACAACTGGATGCCCGGTAACCTGAGCGGTGCAAGCGTAACTGTGTCGCCCACCACTACCACCACGTACACCGTAACAGGCACCAACACCGTAACCGGTTGCAGCAATACGCAAACACGCACCATTACGGTAAACAACCTGCCCACAGTTACGGCCACCTCATCAAGCGCCACAGTGTGTTCAGGTTCGCCCGTAACACTTACCGGCGGCGGAGCAAACACCTACAACTGGATGCCCGGCAACCTGAGCGGTGCTTCGGTTACCGTGAATCCCACGGCTACCACCACGTACACCGTAACAGGCACCAACACCGTAACCGGTTGCAGCAATACACAAACGCGCACCATTACCGTTAACAACCTTCCCACGGTTACGGCCACTTCGTCGAGTGCCACGGTGTGTGCCGGTTCGGCAGTAACACTTACCGGCGGCGGAGCCAATACCTATAACTGGATGCCCGGCAACCTGAGCGGCGCGAGTGTATCGGTAAATCCCACCGCTACCACCACTTACACCGTAACCGGAACCAACACCGTAACCGGTTGCAGCAATACGCAAACGCGCACCATTACCGTAAACAACCTGCCCACAGTTACTGCCAGCGCATCGAGCACCAGCATCTGCACAGGCAATCAGGTAACACTTAGCGGCAGCGGCGCCAACACCTACAACTGGATGCCCGGCAACCTGAGTGGCGCGAGTGTAACCACCACACCGGCATCAACCACCACGTACACTGTAACCGGAACCAATACAATAACCGGTTGCAGCAATACGCAAACACTTACCGTAAACGTAGGCAGCCAGCCCACAGTAACTGCCAGCAGCAGCAACAGCAGCATTTGTGCCGGCGGAAACACCACGCTTAATGCCAGCGGAACAAGCACCTACACCTGGATGCCCGGCAACCTGAGCGGTGCCAGCATCAGCGTATCGCCTGCTACCACCACAACCTACACGGTAACCGGTGTGAACGGCCCCGGCTGCCAGAATACGGCTACCGTACTGGTAACTGTGAATTCGCTGCCTTCGGTAACTGCTTCTGCTTCGAACAATGCAGTGTGCGCAGGCAATGCCGTAACACTTAACGGCAGCGGTGCAAACACCTACTCGTGGATGCCCGGCAACCTGAGCGGC
Organism: Bacteroidia bacterium; assembly: GCA_025454955.1. GTDB lineage: Bacteria > Bacteroidota > Bacteroidia > Palsa-965 > Palsa-965. The sequence continues at coordinate 35,040 of JALONL010000001.1, forward strand.
GCTTCGGTTACCACTGTGCCTTCGGCCACCACCACGTTTACCGTAACAGGCACAAACACCGTGACCGGTTGCAGCAATACACAAACCACATCGGTAACTGTGAATGCGCTGCCTTCGGTAACTGCTTCTGCTTCGAATAATGCAGTGTGCGCAGGCAACGCCGTAACACTTACAGGCAGCGGTGCAGCCAGCTACTCGTGGCAGCCCGGCAACCTGAGCGGTACTTCTGTAACTGATACGCCTTCGGCCACCACCACCTACACTGTAACCGGAACCGATGGTAATAACTGTTCGGCCACTTCAACTGTGAGTGTAACAGTGAATGCACTGCCCACAGTAAGCGCCAGCGCATCAAACAACACCGTTTGTGCAGGAAGCCCGGTAACACTTACCGGCAATGGAGCAAGCAGCTACTCTTGGCAGCCCGGCAACCTGAGCGGTGTTTCAGTAACCGACACACCTTCGGCAAACACTACCTACACCGTTACCGGAACCGACGGCAACAACTGCTCGGCCACTTCAACGGTGAGTGTAACGGTGAATGCGTTGCCCACACTCACCACATCGGGCGACGTATCTATCTGTCCCGGAGGAATAACCACGATTACTGTTTCGGGAGCAACAAACTACTCCTGGATGCCCGGCAACCTGAGCGGTTCGAGCCAGTCGGTGAGTCCGTCGGCCACGATCACTTACACCATTACCGGAACCGATGCCGCCAACTGCAGCAATACCACATTGGTAACTGTAACCGTGGGCACACCTCCTGCCACACCGTCTATTACCAACGTGGGCAACGTGCTTACTTCTTCTGTAACCGGCGCATCGTATCAGTGGTACCTCAACGGCAACCCGATTGCCGGTGCCACCTCGCAAAGCTACACGGCCACACAGTCAGGCAGCTACACCGTGGAAGTGTTTGATGCCAACGGCTGCTCATCGGGCCAGTCGAACCCGACTGTGATTACCGATGTAACTGCCACCACGCCTGTAGCCGATCTGTTCCAGGTAACACCCAACCCAAACAATGGTGAGTTTACCATTGCCATTGATGCATCGGCCACCGAAGACTTTGTGATTGAAGTGTTCAATGCACTTGGTCAGGTAGTGTACACCGAAAACCTTACCAATTTCTCTGGTCAGTATCGTCACGAGATGCGCGTGCGCGAATACGGATCGGGTATGTACTCGATACGTTTACGCAGCAACAAAAACGAAAACATCATTCGCGTTATCGTGAATAACTAATTGCGCCCGATACCCTGCAAGAAGAGAAGCCCCGGATGTAATGTCCGGGGTTTTTCTTTGTAATTATTTCAGGAAACAAACCCGGTATTCTCTGCCCGTGTTACACCAGCAACCGCAGGTGTTTGGGCTGATTTGACAATTTATTGTTCTTATTTTATTTGGGGTGTGAAATATACTTTGTGATATTCTCCAATTAATACCAGCGTAATCTGGCAGATTACAAATTTTAAGATCGATGCACTAAGAAATTTTCCAGTAAAAAGAATTCTATTCCCTGAAAGGTTTCTAAATTACGTTTGTGGATTATCCCGAAAATCATTTCCTCTGAAAAACATTCACACAAACCAGAAATAAACGCAACCCTAATCAGCTTTCAAATACCATACGCATCATATAAAAAGCGTTTAATTGCATGTGGTGTAATTCTATGCCTGGAGTTGGTAACCCGGCATAGAAATACCCTTTGTTCCTTGAAAATGCATATTTCTGTCGGGCACCGGTTAATTTTGTGCAGACAAAGAGATTTATCCACCCCTGTCCGTTAAACATCCGGCTGATAATGAACATTTAAGCCTTCTAAATCCATAAGTATTTACGATATTGTACGGCTCAATAATTGCACGCCAATGACAACTAAACAAATTTCCCTGCTGACCACAGGGATCATTTTAGCTGCAACCGTATTTGCCCAGACACCTGCTGCCGACAACTGGCAACAGCAGCGAATGATTCCCGGCACCAGCTTTTACACCATACAGCACACTTTCGACTCGGCCTGGGCCGGACGCGAAGCAGAGATGTTGGCCGAGCGCCACGAACAGCGTACACGCAGCGGCGAACAGGAAGAACAGGACGGAACCTGGTTTCATTACAAACGCTGGGAATGGTTTACCGAACCCCGCGTGTATCCGAGCGGCGATATTTCATTGCCTTCCACCACCTACGCGCGTTTTCAGGATTATCTCATGAATACTCCGGCGGCGCAGGCGCAGTATTATGCTTCTGTCATGCGTTCGGCTTCTTCCACTCCCTCGTGGTCGTTTGTGGGGCCGGTGGGTGCGCCTTCCTTTGGCGGAGCGGGACGCATAAACTGTGTGCGTTTCGACGGTACCAACACCAATGTAATTTATGCCGGTGCGCCTGCGGGCGGTTTGTGGAAAACCACCAACGGCGGCGCAAGCTGGACCTGCCTCACCGATTTTCAGGCACGCATTGGCTGCTCTGATGTGGCCATTGACCCGGCCAATCCAAACATTCTTTACCTCGGCACCGGCGATAACGATGCCGGAGACACATACAGCATCGGCGTACTCAAATCGACCGACGGCGGATTAACCTGGAGCCAGACCGGACTTACGTTTGCGCCCAGTCTCACCCGCCGCATTGCACGCGTGCTTATCGATCCAACCAACAGCAACATTGTGTATGTGGCCGCCTCCAACGGCATTTTCAAAACTACCGATGCCGGTGTAACCTGGATTCAGGTTTCGCAGTTTGGCGCAAAAGATATGGAAATGAAGCCCGGCGATCCGAATACGCTCTACATTGCCGGCACACGGTTTTATGCGACCTACAACGGTGGCGCAAACTGGACACAGGTAACCACAGGACTTCCGCAGTCTAATGTGGTTTCGCGCCTGGCCATTGCAGTTACTCCCGCCGACCCCAATATGGTGTATGTGCTTGCCGGTGCCGCCGGAAGCAATGGTTTTGAAGGAATTTACCGCTCTACAAACAGCGGACAAAGTTTTGTAAACCGGGCTTCATCGCCCAACCTGCTTGGCTGGGATCCTTCGGGCGGCGATACCGACGGACAGGCCTGGTACGATCTTGCCATTGCCGCTTCGCCGGTTGATCCTGATGTGGTTTACACCGGAGGCGTAAACATTTGGCGGTCTGACGATGGCGGCCTTAACTGGAACCTCAATGCACACTGGTATGGCGGCGGCGGCGTGCCTTACGTACATGCCGATATACATGATCTTGTATTTGTGCCCGGCACCAGCGGCACTGTATATTCGGGCAACGACGGTGGTGTGTTTTTCACCAACAACAGCGGAAATGCATGGAGCGATCTGAGCGCCAACATGGGCATTGCCCAGATTTACCGCCTCGGCATTTCGGCCGGCAACAGCGGCACACTCATTACCGGCCACCAGGACAACGGTACCAACCTGAAAACAGGCAGCAACTACGAAGAAGTTCTCGGCGGCGATGGCATGGATTGTTTCATTGACCGTACCAACAACAGCGTAATGTACGGCTCCATTTACTACGGCGATTTTTACCGCTCTACCAACGGGGGAAACAACTGGACCGGTGTGACCACCGGCCTTACCGGCACCGGTGGCTGGGTTACGCCGTGGATTCAGGATCCCGTGCAGCCCGATGTGTTGTATGCCGGATACGGACAGGTATTTAAATCAAACAACCGGGGCACAAACTGGTTTCAGCTTGGCACCCTGCCCAATAGCTCCGATCTTACCGATGTGGTGGTGGCTCCTTCAAACACACTCTACATATACACCACCAACGGTAATACCATTTTCCGCAGCACCAACGGAGGCCAGACCTGGAGCAACATTACTGGCCAGCTCGTTACCAGCGGAGCTTCTATTACCCGCATCATTGTTGATCCGCACAACGAGCGGCGAATCTGGCTCACTTTCTCGGGATATAATGCGGCGCAGAAGGTAATGGTAAGCACCGATGCCGGCACAACCTATACAAATATTTCAAATGGTTTGCCCAATCTCCCTGCCAACTGCGGCGTGGCCGTACCAGAGGCGGGCAATGGGCTGGTGTTTATTGGCTGCGATGTGGGCGTATATTACCGCACCGACAACAGCGGCACCTGGATGCCCTACTTCACTGCACTGCCGCACGCTCCGGTGAGCGACATGGAAGTATTTGAACCCACACAAACACTCCGCATCTCCACTTATGGCCGTGGAGTGTGGGAATGTACCATAGATGCATCGCTGCTGGCTCCGCTGGCCGATTTTGGCGTTAGTTCGGCACAAATTTGTCCCGGCAGCACAGTGCAGTTTACCGATCTGACTTCGCACAATCCTACCTCGTGGAGCTGGTCCTTCCCCGGCGGAACACCTTCTTCGTCGGTGGTACAAAATCCGTCGGTAACTTATCCTGCGCCGGGTGTGTATGCCGTAACGCTTACTGCGGCCAATGCTGCAGGCAATTCGGTGGCCTCACGCACAGGTTATATTGTGGTAAGCGGCGCACAGCCACTTCCATACACCGAAAGCTTTTTATCGCCCGCGTTTCTGCCTTCGGGCATGAGCATGGTAAATGGCGGCAACCCTTCGCTTAACTGGGCTTACAACGCCGCCGGAAATACCAACACCGGCAGCGCAGTGTTCTACAACTTCAACAGCAATGCGCAGGGCGATCAGGACATGCTGCAGTTGCCCGGATTTGATTTGACCGGTGTAACCTCGCCGCAGCTTTCGTTCGATGTGGCCTATGCGCGTTACAGTTCTTCGCGCAGCGATACACTCGAAGTACTGGTGTCGAACGATTGCGGCGTAAGCTGGACACAGGTGTTCCTCAAAGGTGGCACACAGCTTTCTACTTCTTCGCAGCAAACCTCCGCATTTGTGCCCACTGCCGCCCAGTGGCGCAACGAAGTGGTTTCGCTGAGCAGCTATGCGGGCAATGCTTCGGTAATGATCCGTTTCCGCAACCGTGGCCGCAACGGCAACAACCTTTTCCTCGACAATATTAACCTTGCCGCCACACCTGCTGCGGCACCGGTAGCTGCATTCACCGCACAAACGGTGTGTGCAGGCAGTCCGGCTTTGTTTGCCAACGCATCGGCTCCGGCGGCCACTTCGTTTGCCTGGACATTTACCGGAGCCACACCGGCCACTGCCACCACCGCACAGGCAAACCCGGTATGGAACAGCCCCGGCACCTACACGGTAGAACTCATCGCCTCCAACAGCTTTGGCAGCGACACCGTGCAGCAAACCATAACCGTACTTAGCAATCCGCTCGTCACCGCCACTGCCGACACAGCCGTGTGCGACAACTCGTGGATTCAACTCGCAGCCGGCGGCGGCACACAATACAGCTGGAGCCCCGGCGCCGGACTCAGCGACAGCACCGTGGCCATGCCCTCACTGCAACTCTCCGCCACCACCGCATTCACGGTAACGGTTACCGATGGACAAGGCTGTTCAGCAACCGATACTGTGCTGGCCACCGCCATTGCGTTGCCCGTATTCGCCATCGCTCCCACAAGCACCATCTGCCTCGGCGATACCATTGTGCTGGCCACCAACAACACCAGCTACAGCTACAACTGGCAGCCCCAGCAGCAACTCCTCACCTTCACCGCCGACGACAGTGTGCGGGTATTCCCCACCTACAATTTAACCTACACTGTAACCGCCACTGATATCACGGGCTGCGCATCATCGCAAACACGCACGGTAAATGTGTATCCTCCGTTGCTTACACCCGTTATTCTCGTAAACGGATTTACACTTACGTCGTCGGTTACTGCGCAGTTTTACCAGTGGTACCAGAATGGTGTGGCCATTGCGGGAGCTACTTCACAAACGTATCAGGCCACTACGGCCGGCATGTACACGCTAATCCTGAGCAACACGCTCGGCTGTAGTTCAGAAGAGTCGCAACCGGTGCTGGTAAACGGCATTGCCGAAGCCGCCCCGCGCTTCTTCAACCTTCAACCCAATCCGAACAACGGTGTGTTTGAACTCCTGTTCGATGTGGAAGCCAGCGACGATTATGTACTCAGTATTTTCTCGGCCGATGGTAAGCGGGTATATGAAGAACAGCTTGTAAATTTCAGCGGCCGCTACCAGCAGGTAATTGATCTTACTACAAACGGATCGGGCACTTACATGATTCGCTTAACCGGAAAACAGTCGCAGACAGTGCGGCAGCTGGTGGTGTTTTAAGAGTAATAATCAACGCATTTAAATACAATCTAAGAACCTCAAAAAAACATAAAAAACACCCCATAAACACCCCTATTCAACCCAACAATCCCCCTGTCATTTCGAGCGGAGCCGAGAAAAGACAGGGGGATTGTTGTTGTAAGATTTCTGCACAAAGAAGAACCGGTGAATCAACCTTATTTCCCCTTTTCTGCTTCGCTGTCAATACCATTATGCTTGATAGCGAATCCGGCCCGGCTAATTTAAATACAACACAAATATGTAGTTCCCGAATCGGTCTGGGTTATATTCAGACACTTCCTGCGTCTTTCATAAATAATGCTTGTTAATTAATCACCCTCATGCCAGATCGGCAATTTTCCCATTTTATATGGCTTTCTGTATACCGGAATTTTTATTCTTACCCATCTCGTAAGACCCAGTTTTCCTCCTGCTGTTTTTATAAGCATTAAACCTTTGTTGGGTAATATTTTAAATGTAAGCCGGTAGTAATGTGGCACAACTACTTTAAACCAGCCCTGAACAACAAGATTATTCCCTTCAATTTTATACATTCCCCAATTGCCGTAAGTGGTATCAAGCAGAACAGTATCTGCTTTTGATGCCCGTATATCAAGTGCCGAAGAAATAAACACTCTGCCATTGGAATAAAATCGATACATCGTATAAGCCGAGTCCTCTTCTTCTTTGTACTGAGGGTTGTCTTTTACAAAATAAACACTTGTCGTATCTATTTTCGACAGGGCTGCGTTGGTCATCTCAATAATCTTCCTTTTCGCAAAGGAAAATTTACTCAACGGGGGATTGTAAGAGATTCGTTCTATATCTTCCTTTGTTTTATAATAGGGAGTCTGAGCAGCACCCGATACAGCAATCAAAAAAGGGAGAATTGATTTTAGTATTTTGTAAATCATTGTTTTCAAAAATCTATCTGGTTAATAAAGATAAAAGACTTGGTTTTATTCCCTAAATAACCAATAATTTATACCGCTTCTTACCTTTACCCCATGCTCAACCCTTCGGCCATAAATAAAACCTGGACACTTTTCTTAGACCGCGACGGCGTAATAAACCGCCGCCTGCCCGACGACTACGTAAAACATCCCGGCGAGTTTGAAATGCTTCCCGGCGTGGCCCAGGCCGTGGCCACACTCTCGCGGTATTTTGGCCGCATGGTGGTGGTCACCAACCAGCAGGGCATTGGCAAAGGACTTTACACCGCACACGACCTTGCCGCCGTGCATGAAAAAATGCACGCCGCATTTGCCGAAGCTGGGGTGAAAATAGATGCCGTATATTTTGCCCCACAACTCAGCGCCGAAAACTCGCCCATGCGCAAACCCGGCATTGGCATGGCTTTGAAAGCCAAAGAAGATTTTCCCGAAATAGATTTCTCCCGCTCACTCATGGTAGGCGACTCGGCCAGCGACCTGCGCTATGCGTCCAATGCTGGCATGTATGCCATTTTTATCGGCGATAAAATTCCTGAGGGCGAAACGGCAATTTTTGCAATGCCCGATTTAACCGGAGTGGCAGATTGGGTTAGCAATTACTAATCTGATTGGGTTTTGGAGCGAACTTACCGGTGCTGTTAAAAACCGCCTGGCTCCGGTCTTCCGCTGCAATGCCACCGCAAAAAATAACAAACTACTCAACTCAAACCTCCGAGGTTTTTAAAAACCTCGGAGGTTTGGCACCCAACTATTTTTTGCGGTGGCATTTCCACTACAGCCCGGGCTAGGAAACCATTCCACCTGTATTCCAAAAAACCAATAAAAATCCTGCACCGTTGCCAATCAATCCCTAACTTTGCCATACACCATGAAACGCATTGCGGCCTGGCTTTTACTCTTCGTCTTCCTCTGTGGCACCACCGAGGCGCATGAGTTATTGAAGCTGCCCATGCTTTTCTCGCACTACGCCGAACACAGCAGCCAACAACCCGCACTTACGTTTTCCGATTTCCTGCTCGATCACTACCTGGGCAATTCCGAACATTCTCATTCGCACGATAATCTTCCCTTTCAGGGTAACCACCATAATCATGTGGTGGAAGCACCCATCGACAGGCCGCTCATTCAGCATTTTTCCTTCATCGTTCCCGTAGTTCATGCACAGCACAGCACGCCTGTGCAAACCTTCATTCCCGAAGGTTGTGCCTCGTTTGTGTGGCAGCCGCCCAGGGCTTAAACTGTATTTCGGTTTTCCGCTTCGTCTTTGCGTTGCGGTATTATACAGTTTAAATCTATCCTTACTACTATGCTTAATGCAGTGATCCGCTTTTCCATGCGGAACAAACTGGTAATCGGGCTTTTTGTGCTTGCACTTATTGCCTGGGGAACCTGGTCGCTTACACGGCTTCCGGTTGATGCGGTTCCCGATATTACCAACAACCAGGCACAGGTAATTACCGTTACTCCCTCGCTGGCGGCGCAGGAAGTGGAACGACTCATTACCTTTCCTGTGGAGCAAACCATGGCCACCATTCCGGGCATTACCGAAATACGCTCCATTTCGCGTTTCGGACTTTCGGTGGTCACCATTGTGTTTTCCGAACAAACTGATATTTACTGGGCGCGCCAGCAAATAAGCGAACGTTTGCCCGCCGCACGCATGGCCATTCCGCCCGGCACAGGCTCGCCCGAACTGGCGCCAGTGACCACCGGACTTGGCGAAATTTATCAATACACCCTGCGCGTAAAGCCCGGCTACGAGGCGCGTTACGATGCTTCGGAGTTGCGCACCATTCAGGACTGGCAGGTGCGCCGGCAACTTATCGGTGTAGAGGGCGTGGCCGAAGTAAGCAGCTTTGGCGGCCACCTCAAACAATACGAAATTGCCGTAAACCCCGATAAGCTCCGCGCCATGAATGTGTCGTTCGAAGATATTTTCACCACGCTCGAACGCAACAACCAGAACACCGGCGGAGCCTACATCGACAAAGAACCCAAGGCCTGGTTCATTCGCAGCGAAGGTCTTTTCGGCAGTCCCGATGATATTGCCGGCGCAGTTATCCGCCTCAACGAAAACGGCACACCGCTGCTCCTGCGCGATGTGGCCACCGTAACCTTCGGCAGCGCCACTCGCTACGGTGCAATGACCATAGACGGTAAAGGCGAAGCCGTGGGCGCAGTGGTAATGATGCTCAAAGGCGCAAACTCCTCGCAGGTAATCGAAGCCGTTAAAAAACGCATCACACAAATCAATAAAACACTGCCCGAAGGCGTAAGCGTGGCGCCGTTTCTCGATCGCACGGCGTTGGTCAACAAATCGGTAAGCACGGTTACTGTCAATTTGCTCGAAGGCGCACTCATTGTCATTTTTGTGCTGGTGCTTTTTCTGGGCAATCTCCGTGCGGGGCTGGTGGTGGCTTCGGTTATTCCGCTTTCGCTGCTATTTGCCATTGGCATGATGGTGCTCACCGGCGTGTCGGGCAACCTGATGAGCTTGGGCGCCATCGACTTCGGATTAATAGTAGATGGCGCGGTTATTATTGTGGAGGCCACGCTGCATCATTTGCATCTGCGCCAGCCCGGCCGTTTGCTTCAGCCCGAAATGGATGTGGAAGTGGAGTCGTCGGCCAAACGGCTTATGCGCTCGGCGGTGTTTGGCGAGTTGATTATTCTCATTGTGTATCTGCCCATCCTCGCGCTTTCGGGTGTGGAAGGAAAAATGTTCAGGCCCATGGCCGAAACCGTGGCTTACGCTATTCTCGGCGCATTTGTGTTTTCGCTTACTTACGTGCCGGTAGTGTCGTCGCTGCTGCTCAGTAAAAACATCAGCGGCAAAGTCACGCTTTCCGATCGTATGATTGGCGCGGTGCGCAAAGCATTTCTTCCGCTGCTCGAACGTGCGCTGCGCAGGCCGGTAATTATTATTTCCTCGGCGGTGGCTTTGCTGGCGGGCGCGGTGCTGTTGTTTGGCACGCTGGGCGGCGAATTTATTCCCACACTCGAAGAAGGCGATTTTGCAGTGGAAATGCGTTTGCTCAAAGGAAGTTCGTTGCAGCAAACCATTAACACCTCAAACGAAGCCGCAAAAATTATCCGCCGCAATTTTCCCGAAGTAAAACACGTAGTGGCCAAAATTGGCAGCAGCGAAGTGCCTACCGATCCCATGCCCATCGAATCGGGCGATTTGATTATTACCCTCAAAGACCGCCACGAATGGACATCGGCCGACACGCGCGAAGAACTTGCCGAAAAAATGGGCCAGGCACTGAGCATCATTCCGGGCGTCACCTTTGGTTTTCAGCAACCCATACAAATGCGTTTTAACGAACTCATGACGGGTGCGCGACAGGATGTGGCCGTGAAAATTTTTGGCGAAGACCTCGACTCGCTCACCGCCGTGGCCGCGCGCATTGCACGCCTTGTGCCGGGCATTGAAGGGTGCAGCGATTTGTATGTGGAAGAGGTATCGGGCCTTGAGCAAATTGTGGTGCGTGTGCAGCGCGAAAAGCTGGCCGTGTTTGGCCTGCATGTGGACGATGTGAACCGCACGTTGCAAACCGCCTTTGCCGGTGCCGCCGCCGGACAGGTGTTTGAAGGCGAACGCCGTTTTGACCTCGTGGTGCGCCTCGATGCTGCGCACCGCAACAACATTGACGATGTGAGTGCGCTGTACGTAACCACACCCGGCGGACAGCAAATTCCCATTACACAGGTGGCCGAAGTAAAAACCGAAACCGGTGCCAACCAGATTCAGCGCGAAGATGCCAAACGCCGCCTCACCATTGGTTTCAATGTGCGCGGACGCGATGTGGAATCGGTGGTGAATGAATTGCGCGGAAAAATTGACGGCGAAATAAAAATGCCGCCGGGTTTTTATGTCACCTACGGCGGGCAGTTTGAAAATCTGGTGGAAGCGCGCAGCCGTTTGGCGGTGGCCGTACCGGTGGCTTTGCTGCTCATTTTGCTGCTGCTGTTTTTCAACTTTGGCAATATGCGTCATTCGCTGCTCATATTCTCGGCCATTCCGTTTTCGGCGGTGGGCGGTATTGTGGCGTTGTGGCTGCGCGATATGCCTTTCAGTATTTCGGCGGGCGTGGGTTTCATTGCCTTGTTTGGCGTGGCAGTGCTCAACGGCATTGTACTTGTGGCCGAGTTTAACCGCCTGCGCACCGAAGAACTGCCCGACGATTTGCTGAATGTAATTCGCCGCGGCATTGCCGTGCGCCTGCGTCCGGTGCTTATGACTGCCACGGTGGCATCGCTTGGCTTTTTGCCTATGGCCATTTCAAACGGCGCCGGTGCCGAAGTGCAAAAGCCGCTGGCCACGGTGGTTATCGGCGGACTCATCAGCGCCACGCTGCTTACATTGCTGGTACTGCCTGTGCTGTATCTGCTTATCGAACAAAAACATCTTACACGCATGAAAACCAAACACACTGCCGCATTGCTGGCGGTTGTGCTGCTGCTGGCTACAGGCACAAACGCCAACGCACAAACTGCATTGCCGCTCGACTCGTGTGTGCAAATGGCGCTGCGGCAAAGTCCGAAAATGCGCGCGGCCAACGCATCGGTGGCACAGCAGCAAACATTGGTGCGCGCCACATTTACGCCCGGCACCACGCAGGCCGAGTATTCGCAGGGTAATATAAACAGTCCGCTGCGCGATAATATGGTGAGCGTGTCGCAAAGCATTGTATCGCCCGCGCTGCTCATCAGCAACCGCAATCTGGCGCAGGCACAGGTGCAGCAGCAGCAGGCGGTGCAGCAACTCACGCAGCAGCAGCTTTTGCTGGAAGTAAAACAAACCTGGCTGCTGCTGGCCGCCATGAAAGCGCAGGAAAAACTGCTCGTGCGCCACGACAGTTTGCTGCAACTCAACGAATATGCTGCGCAGCGACGCTATGCCGCCGGCGATGGCACCCAGCTCGAAACCACCGTGGCCCGCAGCGAACGCCTTGTGGCGGCACAGCAACTCATGCAGCATCAGGCCGAAATACGCAGCACCGAAAAAATGCTGCAACTCCTCACCGGCTCTGCCGTGCCCGTAACCACGCCCCCGGGCAGCGAATTAACGCCGGTGCAGTGGCCGCTTTACGATTCGCTCAAACTCGCCACTGCTCCGCAACTGGTGCTTGCACAGCAAACCACCGCCGTAGCCGAACTGGCTGCACGCAGCGAAAAAGCAAGACTCTGGCCCGAACTCACTGCGGGTTATTTCAACCAAAGCATTGTGGGATACCAGAACATAAACGGGCAGGATGTGTTTATTGGCAGCAACCAGCGTTTCGACGGATTCCGCGTTGGCGTGAGTTTTCCGCTGGGCACCGGCGCACAGGCCGCACGCATAAAAGCCGCCAGGCTGGGGCAAACCGTGGCCGAAGAACAGGAAGCACAGCAACACCTCGAACTGCAAATGCAACTCCTGCGGCTCGAACAGGAGCGGCATAGTTTAAAAACCCAGCTTGCACTCTACACCTCGCAACTATTGCCTCAGGCCGACTTGCAGGAAAAACAGGCCGTGGCTGCGCGGCAGAGCGGCAGCCTCAACCAAACCGAATACCTGCAGGCAATGGCACAGGTGCTTTCCATTCGTCTGCGTCATCAGCAACTCATTCAATTCAACAATCAGCTTGCGTTGGAGTTTAACTTCCTCTGCGGCACATTATAAAATTATGGTCATGAAAAATATTTTATTGTTTGCATCTTTTATTCCGGCACTTGCCGTGCTGTCGTGCAAATCGGAACCGGCCGAAGCAACCGAAGCAGAAGCCACGGCCGTGAAAGAAATTGTGCTTACCGCCGAACAGTTTAAAACAGCCGGCATCGAAACCGGCCCGTTGCAAACCGCCGAAATGGGCGGCAGCATTCGTTGCAACGGCATGGTGGATGCGCCGCCGCAAAATCTGGTGTCGGTATCGGTGCCCGTGGGCGGCATTGTAAAAAGCACCGACATGCTGCAGGGCATGCGCATACGCAAAGGCGATGTGCTGGCCGTACTCGAACATCCCGACTACATTAAACTGCAACAAAGCTACCTCGAAGACTTTGCCGCCCTCACGCTGGCCGAGTCGGAATACAAGCGGCAGCAGGAACTCAGCAGCGGCAACATCAACGCCCGCCGCGATCTTGAAAAGGCCGAAGCCGCCATGCTCACCGCCCGTGCCCGCAGCAGCGCCGGAGCCGCACAGTTGCAGTTGCTCGGCCTCTCGCCCGAAAGCATACGCACAAACGGCATTGCCAAAAGCATCCGCCTCACCGCACCCATAAGCGGCTACGTGACCAAAGTAAATGTAAACGTGGGCAAATTTGCCGCCCCCAACGATGTGCTTTTCGAACTCGTGGACACCGAGCACCTGCACGTAGAGCTTACGGTGTATGAAACCGATTTGCCCTTTATCAGAGAAGGCCAGAACGTGCGCGTCATCATTCAGGGCCAGGACGACTCGGTGCGCACCGCCAAAGTATTTTTAATAGGCCGCGAAATACACACCGACCGCACCATACGCATACACGGCCATCTCGACAAGGAAGACCCGCACCTGCTGCCCGGCATGTTTGTAAAAGCCGAAATCGAAACCGGCGCGCACCCCGCCACCGCCCTGCCCGTCAATGCCGTGGTAAGCTACGGCGGCAAAAGTTATGTGTTTGTGGCGGCTGGCAACAACCGCTTTACGCCTGTGGAAGTGACCACCGGTAATCACACCGGTACACTTACTGAAGTGCGCCTGCCCGAAGGTGTGAGCCGTAATGCGAAGTTTGTTACATCGGGCGCGTATGCCTTGCTGAGCGCGATGTTTAATGCGGAAGAGGAAGAGTAGGCGGGAAAAGTCATATTTTCATTTTGGCCATAAGTAGTGTTTTATATATATTTATGGCCAAAATGAAAATATGGTTGGACGAACTGCTGAACGAAAAATTCTGGAAGAACGACTGGCCTCAAAGCGGTCAGAATTTGTTGCGTTATATGGACGCCGTCGTGTTGGGAAAACATTCCTTGTGCGAAACGTACTGGAAAAATCTTTTACGTTTTCTATTACCGGCCTTAGCAAGGCTACTCTGGCAAATCAACTCAATAACTTTAATCTCACAATTAAACGACAGAATAAAAAAATAAAATTCGAGCCGGCCACAAGCTGGCTTGATGCCTTTGAACAGATTGGTGTTTTAATTGGGCGCTCCAAACAAAAAAAGAAAGTTGTTTTTATTGACGAACTCCCTTGGTTTGATACGCCGCACTCTGGTTTTATTTCTGCTTTAGAGCATTTCTGGAACGACTGGGCTACAAAGAGGAAAGATGTTTTATTGGTGGTTTGTGGCTCTGCGGCATCCTGGATGATTAATAAACTGATTAATAACAAAGGAGGCCTTCATAATAGGGTTACGCAACGAATACGGGTAGAGCCTTTTACTTTACAAGAATGTAAAGCATTAATGGAAAGTAAGTCTATTCGCCTGGATCATTATCAGTTGGTGCAGCTATATATGGTGTTGGGGGGAATTCCGTTTTACTGGGATGAAATTAAAAAAGGGCAAAGCGCTTCGCAAAACATAGACAGAATTTGCTTTTCTCCGAACGGATTACTGCTGAACGAGTTTGATAATTTATATAAATCGCTTTTCGATAATGCTGGTCGACACGAAGCAATAGTTAATGCCCTTGCCAAAAAAGCGACCGGACTTACTCGTGATGAGATAAGCCATTTAAGTAAATTGCCAACCGGCGGAAGTTTAACCCGACTGCTGGATGAACTTGAAGAAAGCGGTTTTATCAGACGCTATATTCCTTTTGAAAAAAAATCGAGAAATGCATTATACCAGCTTTGTGACTTCTTTTCACTATTCCATCTTCGTTTCATCAAAGGAGTAAAGCATTTTGACAAGAATCACTGGTTAAAACTTATTGACAGCCCCAAACACCGCACCTGGAGCGGTTATGCGTTTGAGCAGATATGCCTTGGACACATTGATCAAATTAAAAAAGAACTGGGCATCAGTGGCATCGAAACACAATGCTCATCGTGGAGAAGCAAAAGACAGATAAACGGCACTCAAATTGATTTATTAATTGATCGCAGAGATGGTGTAATTAACCTGTGTGAAATGAAGTTTTCTGTGGGTGTTTTTGTGATAGATAAAAAATATGACGCAGAGTTACGAAATAAAATAGGTGCTTTTATCTCCGAAACATCTACAAAAAAATCTGTGTCGATTACCATGATTACTACATACGATATACACACAAACATCTACTCAGGGAATGTACAAAACAGCATAAGTATGGAAGCCCTTTTTACATAAATTCATTTTCAAATAACCATCAATAAGCACCCTCATAATAACTCCAAACAAAACACACAAGTGTTTGAATATGTGATCTTTATGGTAAAATTTGTTTTTTCATTTTGGCCATAAGTGTCAAAAAAACACACTTATGGCCAAAATGAATTAACTGATTTTTCTCTAAAAATGAGTTGTAATGGGGCGTTTTAAACAATGCTGCGTCAAAAAAGTAAAAACGAAGTTGACTTCTCCTTTGTTTTTCTATTGATGCTGCTAAACCAGAAATCTCTTTGAAAATGCGTATCAAACTGATCCTGCCCCGCGTCTTTATATAGCTTGTTAAATTCCTTTGCCTGACGTTACTGATCTCTTTCGAAACAAAATATTGATTTTTTGCACAAAAATTTACATGCCCTGCTTTATGGATTTCTCTGGAGAAAGCAGCCCTGTTTTCGGGTTTCTGTGAGAGGCCCAAACGTTAAACCTCTCTTTTTATCCCAAAAATTCCCCGTTTCGCCCCCGCCCCCCAATCTTCCGTCTGTACACCCCCAAATTTCACCCCATCCTAACCCCCGGTTTGGATAATTCCTGTATTTTTACGCCCGCCCGGAAACGCACCCATGCGGTTTTTGTGGCTTTTGAACAAGTTGCTAACCATTGTTGTTGCATTCTAAAACACGGTTATGACAGGCACTGCCCGCGATTATCTACCCATCATTTTCACGTTTATCGTGGCTGGCGGGTTTGTGGCTACCACATTGGTAGTCACGCACTTACTCGGCCCAAGGCGCAAAACCAAGAAGAAACTCGACACTTTTGAGTGCGGTATTGATGTACAGGGTAATGCCCGTGTGCCTTTCTCGGTGAAGTACTTTATTGCCGCCATTTTGTTTGTGCTGTTTGATGTGGAGGTGATTTTTATGTACCCCTGGGCGGTGAATTTCCAAAAACTGGGAGTAGTGGGCATGATCGAGATGTTCTCGTTTATGGCCTGTTTCATGATCGGATTCTACTACATCATTAAACGCGGTGCGCTGAAGTGGGAAGACTGATTCCTGCCCGTACCATAAAAATGACAAAGCGATGAGCGAACTGGAAGTGAAGCGGACAAAGCTGGAAATGGCAAAAATGCCCGAAGGCATGGAAGGCCCGGGGTTTTTTGTGACCTCGCTGGAAAAAGTAGTGGGCATGGCCCGCAAAAACTCAATTTGGCCCCTGCCCTTTGCCACCTCGTGCTGTGGCATTGAGTTTATGGCCACCATGGCCTCGCACTACGACCTGGGCCGTTTTGGCTCGGAGCGACTGAGTTTTTCGCCCCGGCAGGCCGACCTTTTAATGGTGATGGGCACCATTGCCAAAAAAATGGGGCCGGTACTCAAACAGGTATATGAGCAAATGGCCGAACCGCGCTGGGTGCTTTCGGTAGGTGCCTGCGCATCGAGCGGCGGCATTTTTGATACCTACAGCGTGCTGCAGGGCATCGACCGTATTATTCCGGTGGATGTATATGTGCCGGGCTGCCCGCCACGTCCGGAACAGATTCTCGACGGCGTGCTGAAAATTCAGGAGCTGGTGGAGAACGAGTCGTTCCGTCGCCGTGATTCGCCCGAGTACAAAGCCCTGCTCAACTCTTACGGAATAGAATAAAACGGCCATATCGGTTGTGCCGTTTGGTGCAGCCGGGCATTGCAAAAAGCCACAATGAATACTGCACAACACGTTCAGGCACTCAACCAGCAGGCACAGCCTCTGCACGATACCGTGCTGGCACGCCTTACCGAAAAATTCGGCGATGCCGTGCTGGGCTCGCGCATCGACTACGATTTCCCCGTGTTTGAAATAAAACGCGAAGCCATTTGCGATGTGCTGAAGTTCCTCAAGGACGACGAGCAACTGAACTTCCACTTCCTCACCACCGCCTGCGGATTGCATTTTCCCGACCACCACGGCCGCGAAATGGGCATGATGTACCAGCTTCACAACTGGCCCGCCAATACCCGCATCCGCATTCTGGTGCATTTCCCCGACCAGGACGCCGTAATGCCCACCATTACCACCATCTGGCCCGCGGCCAACTGGATGGAGCGCGAGGCATACGACTTCTTCGGCATCATCTTCAAAGGGCATCCCAATCTCAAGCGCATCCTCAATATGGAAGACATTACCTTCTTCCCGCTGCGCAAGGAATTCCCCCTCGAAGATCCCACCCGCGAAGATAAAGACGATACCATGTTCGGCCGCTGAGCCGCTTAACGTATAAAGCTGAACACAGCATGAGCAATCACGACATCGGCAAACTGGCTGAACCCGAAGAAAAGGTGTACACCACCCTCAACCTCGGGCCCACACACCCCGCCACGCACGGCATTTTCCAAAACGTGCTTAAAATGGACGGCGAAATTATTGTGGAAGCCGAGCCCACCATTGGCTACATTCACCGCGCGTTTGAAAAACTCGCCGAACGCCGCCCCTACAACCAGGTTACTCCCATCACCGACCGCCTCAACTACTGCTCATCGCCCATAAACAACATGGGCTGGCACATGACGGTGGAAAAACTCATCGGCGCCGAACTTCCCAAGCGCGTAGAGTACATGCGCGTGGTGGTAATGGAACTGGCACGCATTGCCGATCATATCATCTGCAACTCGGTAATTGGTGTGGACACCGGAGCCATGACCGGCTTCCTCTACATCTTCCAGTGGCGCGAAAAAATTTACGACATCTACGAACAAATCTGCGGTGCGCGCCTCACCACCAACATTGGCCGCATTGGCGGATTTGAACGCAATTTCTCGGATAAGGTCTGGTCGCTGATTGACGATTTCGTACGCGACTTCCCGAAAGGACTCACTGAGTTTTCCAACCTGCTTGAGCGCAACCGCATTTTCATGGACCGCACCATCAATGCCGGGCCCGTGTCGCAAAAAATGGCGCTTGAGTACAGCTTTACCGGCCCCAACCTGCGCGCCGCCGGTATCGACCACGACGTGCGGGTAATGAATCCGTACTCGTCGTATCAGGACTTTGATTTCACTATTCCCATTGGCACACAGGGCGATGTATATGACCGTTTCATGGTGCGCCAGCAGGAAATGTGGGAAAGCCTGAGCATTATTAAACAGGCGCTGAAAAACATCGACCGCAAATCGCCCGTGTTCAGCGGCGATGTACCGGAGTTTGTGCTGCCCGAGAAGGCCGAAGTATATAACAACATGGAGGCGCTCATTTACCACTTCAAAATAGTGATGGGCGAAACCGAAGTGCCGGCCGGAGAAGTGTACCACAGCGTGGAAGGCGGAAACGGCGAACTGGGCTACTACCTCATCAGCGACGGAGGCCGCACGCCTTACCGCCTGCACATGCGCCGTCCCTGCTTCATTTATTACCAGGCTTATCCCGAAATCATTAAAGGAAGCATGCTTTCCGATGCCATCCTTACCATGTCGAGCATGAATGTGATTGCGGGCGAACTGGATGCATAAAAGTCGTTAAACGTTTGCCCCGGCAAACAACCGAATACAAATGAGTACAGAAAATCCACAATTCTCGCCCGAAACACTGGCACTGGTTCACAAAATCATTGCCCGTTATCCCGAAGGCCGCCAGAAATCGGCGTTGCTGCCGCTGCTGCACCTGGCACAGATGGAATTCGACGGCTGGCTGAGCGTGCCTGCAATGGACTACGTGGCGGGCCTGCTTCACATTCAGCCCATTGAAGTGTACGAGGTAGCGTCGTTTTACACGATGTTTAACCTCAAGCCCGTGGGCAAATGCCTCATCGAAGTATGCCGCACCGGTCCGTGCTGGCTGCTGGGTGCCGAAGACCTTGTGCGCCACATCGAAAAACGCCTCGGCATAAAAGACGGCGAAACCACGCCCGACGGCATGTTTACGCTGAAAACCGTGGAATGCCTTGCCGCCTGCGGCACTGCGCCGGTAATTCAGATCGGCGAAACATATTACGAAAACCAAACCTGCGAATCGGTCGATAACCTGCTGGGCGAACTGCGCAACGGGAACGAACGCAAAACGCATTTTGATAAAAAACACATCAACGCATAAACGCGGCTGAATATGGGCAAACAACTCCTGCTCGAACACATTAACGTTCCCGGCCTGGCCCGGTTAGACGTGTATCGTGCCAATGGCGGCTACAAGGCGCTTGAAAAAGCGCTGAAAATGAAGCCCGAAGAAGTGGTGGAAGAAGTGAAGAAGTCGGGCCTGCGCGGCCGTGGCGGTGCGGGTTTTCCCACCGGCATGAAATGGAGCTTCCTGGCCAAACCCGAAGGCGTACCGCGCCATCTGGTGTGCAATGCCGACGAGTCGGAGCCGGGCACTTTCAAAGACCGCTTCCTGATGCAGCACAATCCGCACGTGCTGGTGGAAGGCATGATTCTGTCGAGCTTTGCGCTGGGTGCGAATACGTCGTACATCTACATCCGCGGCGAGCTGCTGTATGTGTATCACATTCTCGAAAAAGCCATTGCCGAGGCTTATGCGGCGGGGCTTCTCGGTAAAAACATTCTCGGCTCGGGCTTCGACCTCGATCTGTATGTGCATCCGGGTGCCGGTGCTTACATCTGCGGCGAGGAAACAGCACTTATCGAATCGCTCGAAGGCAAACGCGGCAATCCGCGCATCAAGCCTCCGTTTCCTGCCGTGTCGGGTGTGTGGAGCCGTCCCACGGTGGTAAACAACGTGGAAACCATTGCGGCTACCGTGCCCATTATCAATATGGGTGGCGAGGAGTATGCCAAAATCGGTATCGGCAAAAGCACGGGTACCAAGCTCATTTCGGCCTGTGGTCACATTAACAAGCCCGGCGTATATGAAATAGAACTCGGTTTGCCGGTAGAAGAATTTATTTACTCCGAACAATACTGCGGCGGCATACGCAACGGCAAGAAGCTGAAAGCCGTGGTGGCCGGAGGTTCTTCGGTACCCATTCTGCCCACCGAACTCATCCTGAAAACCGCCAAAGGCGAGCCCCGCCTGATGAGCTACGAATCGCTGGCCGACGGAGGTTTTGCCACCGGCACCATGCTCGGTTCGGGCGGATTTATTGTGATGGACGAAACCGCCAGCGTGGTAAAGAACCTCTGGAACTTTACCCGTTTCTACCACCACGAAAGCTGCGGCCAGTGTTCGCCCTGCCGCGAAGGCACCGGGTGGATGGAAAAAGTACTGCACCGCATTCTCGACGGACACGGCAAACAAAGTGACGTGGATCTGCTCTGGGACATCCAAAGCAAGATCGACGGCAAAACCATTTGCCCGCTTGGTGATGCGGCGGCCTGGCCTGTGGCTTCGGCCATACGCCACTTCCGTGCAGAGTTTGAGGAATATATCAAAAATCCTTCGTCGATTAAAGACGAGAAGCATTATTACAACGTGCGCAACGAAAAAGCGCCGGTGGCCTGAGTTTAATAATACGCAGTTGCAAAACGCATAAACGATACCATGCCTAAAGTAACCATAGACGGACACGAGATCGAAGTACCCAAAGGCACTACGATTTTGCAGGCAGCACGGATGATCGGGCCCGAAGTGGCGCCGCCCGCCATGTGCTACTACACCAAGCTGAAAACCAGCGGCGGCTACTGCCGTACCTGCATTGTGAAAGTAACCAAAGGCTCGGCCCAGAACCCGAACCCCATGCCAAAGCCCGTGGCCTCGTGCCGCACCGAAGTAATGGACGGCATGGAAGTGGTAAACTTCACCTCGCCCGAAGTGCTCGAAGCCCGCAAAGGCGTGGTGGAATTCCTGCTCATTAACCACCCGCTCGACTGCCCCGTGTGCGACCAGGCCGGCGAATGCCACCTGCAGGATCTCGGCTACGAACACGGTGCCGCAAAAACTCGCTACGACTTTGAACGCCGCACGTTTGAGAAAATAGACATCGGCGACAAAATACAGTTGCACATGACACGCTGCATCCTGTGCTACCGCTGCGTGAAAACGGCCGACCAGATTACCGACGGCCGCGTACACGGCGTAATCAATCGCGGCGATGTGGCTGAAATAAGCACCTACATCGAAAATGCCATCGACAACGACTTCTCGGGCAATGTAATTGACGTATGCCCCGTAGGTGCGCTTACCGACAAAACATTCCGCTTCAAAAGCCGCGTATGGTTTACCAAGCCGGTTGATGCACACCGCCACTGCGACAAATGCAGCGGCAAAGTACGCCTCTGGTTCAAAGGCAGCGAAGTGTTGCGCGTTACCGCACGCAAAGACCAGTGGGGCGAAGTGGAAGACTGGATTTGCAACACCTGCCGTTTCGATAAAAAACAACTCAGCGACTGGACCGTGGAAGGCCCCAGCCGCATAGACCGCCACTCGGTAATTTCGCAGGGGCATTACGAACTGGCCAAACTGAAATTAGACACCGGCAAAAAACTCAAGGAGTTGCACGGAGGTAAATAATAAGCACACCAAACAGTATGACACTCTCTATTGTATTAGTCACATTTGCCGGTTTCTGGTTTCCGCTCATTATGGCGGGGCTGGTGTTTGCCGTTTCGCTGGGTGTGGCCGCTTACTCTACTTATGTGGAACGTAAGTTTGCCGCATTCCTCCAGGATCGTCTCGGACCCAGCCGTGCAGGCCCGTGGGGCATTCTGCAGCCTCTGGCCGATGGCGTGAAGATGGTAATGAAGGAAGAAATCATTCCAAACGTTTCCAACAAATTCCTCTTCATTCTGGGCCCGGCCATTGCCATGCTTACCGCACTTATGACCGGTGCCGTAATTCCCTGGGGCCCCAAAATAAACATTGGCGGCGAATGGTTTTCGCTCCAGGTGGCCGATGTGAATATCGGTGTGCTGTACCTGCTGGGCGTGGTGTCTATTGGTGTGTATGGCATTATGATTGGCGGCTGGGCTTCCAACAACAAATACGCCCTGCTGGGTGCGCTGCGGGCTTCGTCGCAAATGATAAGCTACGAAATTGCAATGGGCATTTCGGTAATCACGCTTATCATGCTTTCCGGCACGTTGCAAACGTCTGAAATTGCTGCACAGCAGCATGGTTTCTGGGCCGATGGCTGGTTTACCTGGAATTTCTTCAAAAACCCGCTCACCTTCCTCATTTTCTTCATCTGCGCCCTGGCCGAAACCAACCGTACCCCGTTCGATCTTCCCGAATGCGAAACCGAACTTGTGGGCGGATATCATACCGAGTACAGTTCCATGAAACTCGGCTTCTACCTGTTTGCCGAGTACGTAAACATGTTCATTTCATCGGCGGTAATGTCGCTGTTCTTCTTTGGCGGGTACAATTTCCCGTTCATGGACGAGCTCAGCAACCACCCCAATCTGGTGGCCGTAATTGGTGCCGCATCGATGCTTATCAAAACCCTGTTCTTTGTAATGGTGTTTATGTGGATCCGCTGGACGATACCGCGTTTCCGCTACGATCAGCTTATGAACCTGGGTTGGAAAATCTTGATACCTTTGTCGCTCGCAAACCTTGTGGCGACGGGCATTACGATGTGGGCAACCGGTAAAATTGGTTAATTATTCGGATTAAAAAACGAAACGAAAATGCAGTCGCTGACCAATCGATCAAAAGTGGTGGTGAAGAAGGAAATGTCCTTCGCCGAGAAGTTGTATTTGCCTGCGGTGGCTAAAGGGATGATGATTACGATGAGTCACCTTTTCAAGAAAAAGGTAACCATCAATTATCCCGAAGTGGAGCGCCCGCGCGCCGAAGTATATCGCGGGCAGCATGTGCTCAAGCGCGATGAAAACGGCGCCGAACGCTGCACCGCCTGCGGACTCTGCGCCGTAGCCTGCCCCGCCGAAGCCATTACCATGGAAGCCGCCGAACGCAAAAAAGGCGAAGAAGGCCTTTACCGCGAAGAAAAATACGCCGCCGTATATGAAATTAATATGCTGCGCTGCATCTTCTGCGGACTTTGCGAAGAAGCCTGCCCCAAAGAAGCCATCTTCCTCACCGACCGCATTGTGCCCACCGAGTTTGAGCGCGATGATTTTGTGTACGGAAAAGACAAACTCGTGGAGCCCACGAAAAAAGACGAGCGCATAAACATCGGGCCGCGTCAGACACAAACCACCATCGACTTCAAAAAGAATCCCGAATACGCCCACAACCTGCTCTGGGATCCGAACAAAAAAATCGGCCCCAAAAAAGGTCACTAATTTTTCCCGAACCCGCACACAAATATGACAACCACGGAAATTCTGTTTTTCATCCTCACCGGCATCGCTTTCTTTAGCGGGGCCATGGTGGTGATGAGCCGTAACCCGGTGTACAGCGTGCTTTACCTCATCACCATGTTTTTTGCCATTGCAGGGCATTACATCCTGCTCAATGCGCAGTTTCTGGCGGTGGTACACATTATTGTTTACGCCGGTGCCATTATGGTGCTGTTCCTGTTCGTAATTATGATGCTGAACCTGAACAAAGACACCGAACCACACAACCCGCCCTGGGTAAAAATTGCAGCGGTAATTGCCGGCGGCATGATGATGGCCACCCTCGTGGGCGCACTCAAGGAAACCGCCACCCCGCTCACCAAAACAAACTACGATACCACTATCGGAACCGTAGAGCGTTTGGGCAATGTGCTGTTTTCCGATTTCCTTATTCCTTTCGAACTTTCCTCGGCCCTGTTTCTTGCTGCAATGGTAGGAGCGGTAATGCTGAGCAAGAAAAATATTCACTAAACCACTGCACACGGCGATATGTCTGCAATTGAAATTATTCCGCTTCAGTGGTACATTACGTTAAGCGCGCTGCTCTTCGGACTGGGCGTGCTGGGCGTGTTGTTCCGCCGCAATGCCATTGTCATTCTCATGTGCATTGAAATGATGCTTAATGCGGTAAACCTGCTGCTGGTGGCCTTTTCGGCACATCACAGCGACCCGCACGCACAGGTGTTTGTGTTTTTCGTAATGGCCGTGGCCGCTGCCGAAGTGGCTGTGGGGCTTGCCATACTCATTGCCATTTACCGCAATACACGCACCACAGATATTGATTTCCTGAACCAGCTCAAACACTAAGCTGACCGAACCTCAGAAATAAACGCACTATGATTCAACTTGCCTGGCTGATTCCGTTATTACCGCTGATCGGATTTGCGATCATCGGTCTGGGCGGAAAAAAACTCTCCAAAGGGCTCATCAGCATAATCGGCTGCGGCTCTGTGCTGGCCGCGTTCGGGCTTTCGCTCGGTATCTTCCTCGAACTGCACGGACAGTCGCACACCGTTAAAATGTTCGACTGGATAAACACAGGTAGTCTTAAAGTGGATTTCTCTTTCTTAGTGGATCCGCTTTCGGCACTTTTCCTGCTTATCATCACCGGCATCGGCTTCCTGATCCATGTATATTCAGTAGGCTATATGCACGACGATGAGGGTTTCCACCGGTTCTTTGCCTACCTCAACCTGTTTGTGTTTTTCATGCTCCTGCTGGTGCTGGGCAGCAACTACCTCATCATGTTTGTGGGCTGGGAAGGTGTAGGCTTGTGTTCGTACCTGCTCATTGGCTTCTGGTTCAAAAACACCGATTACAACAACGCCGCCAAGAAAGCCTTCATCATTAACCGCGTGGGCGACCTCGGTTTCCTGCTGGGCATTCTGCTTATTTATGTGCTGTTTGAAAGCGTGAGCTTTGCCACCATCGGCACCATGAGCGGCAATGCAGAATATCGCCAGTATACCGATTTGATTGGCATTCTGCTCTTCATTGGAGCCTGCGGTAAGAGTGCGCAGATTCCGCTCTACACCTGGCTGCCCGATGCCATGGCAGGCCCCACACCGGTTTCGGCACTTATTCACGCTGCAACAATGGTTACTGCGGGTATTTACATGATTGCCCGTTCGAGCTTTATTTTCGAATACGCACATCTTACCAACGAAGTAATTGCCACGGTTGGTGTGGTAACTGCATTGTTTGCCGCCACCATCGGTATTTTCCAGAACGATATCAAGAAAGTGCTTGCCTACTCTACCGTAAGTCAGCTTGGCTTGATGTTCCTTGGTTTGGGTGTGGGTGCCACCACCGGTGCCGTATTCCACGTAACCACACACGCGTTTTTTAAAGCGCTGCTGTTCCTTGGTGCAGGCAGTGTAATTCACGCCATGAGCGGCGAGCAGGATATTCGTCGCATGGGTGGTTTGCGCAAGCATCTTCCCATTACGCATCTTACCTTCCTGCTGGGCACCATTGCCATAAGCGGTATTCCGCCGTTCTCGGGCTTTTTCTCGAAAGACGAAATCCTGGCCGGGGCGTTTGAAGAACACAAACTGCACTGGGTGCTTGGCCTTGTGGCTTCCATGATGACGGCGTTTTACATGTTCCGTCTGTACTTCCTCACTTTCAGCGGTAAATTCCGCGGCACCGAAGAGCAGCACCATCACCTGCACGAATCGCCAAAGAGCATGACCATTCCGCTCATGGTGCTGGCCATTCTCTCGGTGGTGGGCGGTTTCATCGGCATTCCCGGCTCACACCTGCTCGATCACTTCCTCAATCCGGGAAGCACGGGCCATCATGTGGACTGGGCACACGAAGCCCTGCTCATGGGCACGGCCACACTGCTTGCGCTGATTGCTATTTACATGGCCTGGACAGTGTATGTAAAACGAAACACGCTGCCTGCCGAGAAAGAAGAGAACATGAGCCGTATGCAACGCATCATTTACCACAAATACTATGTGGATGAATTTTACGATGCCATTATCCGCAAACCGCTCGATATGATTTCGTCAATTACCTACCGTTTCATTGAACTTCCGGTAATAGACGGTCTTGTAAACGGCGTGGGCAGCAGCGTAAAATGGCTGGGCAGCACGGTACGCCTGCTGCAAAGCGGCTATGTGGGCTTCTACATTTTTGCCATGACACTGGCCGCCATTGCCATGATTTATTTCACCCTCATTAACTGACCCGGCTGAACAAGAGACACTATGATAACCGCATCACTCATCGGACTGCCACTTGTTTTCGGACTGCTTCTGCTCTTTACCCGGGGAGAAGGCGTGAAACGTGTGGCCCTGGCCGCTTCCGTAATTACCTTCCTGTTTGCGCTTTTCGCATTCTGGACACTGCAGCAAAATCCGGCCGATCCAAACCTCGAAAACGATTCGGTGTGGATTGCTTCCATTGGCGTAAACTTTCATGTGGCTATGGGCGGCATCAGCATGGTGCTGGTGTTGCTTACCTGTTTGCTTACACCGCTCATTATCCTGAGCAGTTTCCGCAACCAGTATGAAAACCCGTCAACATTCTACGCGCTCATTTCGTTTATGCAGATGGCGCTCATTGGCGTGTTTGTGGCCCGCGACGGATTTTTGTTTTACATCTTCTGGGAACTTGCGCTTATACCCATTTACTTCATCTGCCTGCTCTGGGGCGGCGAAAACAGGGGCGCAATTACCTTCAAGTTTTTCATCTATACCCTGTTTGGCAGCTTGTTTATGCTGGCTGCACTCATCATGCTGTACATACACACGCCGGCAAGCGATGCAGGTGCGCACAGCTTCGACCTCATCAGTCTTTACAGCGCACACGAAAGCATGACTGCCGCGCAGCAGGGCTGGGTGTTCTGGGGCTTGTTTCTGGCCTTTGCCATTAAAATGCCTGTGTTCCCTTTCCACACCTGGCAGCCCGATACGTATGTCACTGCGCCCACCACCGGCACCATGCTGCTTTCGGGCATTATGCTTAAAATGGGTACTTACGGTCTTATCGTGTGGCTTCTGCCTTTGGTTCCGGAAGCACTCGAAACCTGGGGCCCGCTGGCTGTGGTGCTTAGTGTAATAAGCGTGGTGTATGCTTCGGCAATGGCCATTGTGCAGCAGGATTTCAAACGGCTTATTGCTTACTCGTCTATCGCACACGTTGGCCTTATTGCCGCCGGCATTATGGCCTACACACCCGGCAAAACCGGCACCGAAGGCATTGCAGGCGCAGTGATGCAGATGTTCAGCCACGGTATAAACGTGGTGGGGCTGTTTTTCATTGCCGAAATTGTGCTGCAACGCACCGGCACACGCGAGCTGGGCAAACTGGGCGGCATCCGTAATGTGAATCCGTTGTTTGCAGTGCTGTTCCTCATTATCCTGCTGGGCTCAGTGGCACTGCCGCTTACCAACGGCTTTGTGGGCGAATTCCTGCTCATGAACGGTATTTACCAGTACAGTGCCACGGCGGCGGTGTTTGCAGGGCTCACCATTATTCTCGGTGCGGTGTACATGCTGCGCAGCTACCAGAGTATTATGCTGGGCGAAAGCAATTCGGTTACCGCAAACTTTGGCGCACTCAGCGGCAATGAAAAAGCCGTGCTGCTCATTGTATGCGCCGCTGTAATTGTATTCGGCGTATATCCCAAACCTTTGCTTGATCTCATTCAGACCGACCTGCGCAGCCTTACACTGCTCATGGCACCGGCTTCCAACTAAACCGCGCACCCAAGAAACGATATGAAACCTATACTCATTCTAACCGGCCTTGGCATTCTCACCCTGCTTGCGGAGCTTTTCCGTTTCAGAAAGGCGCTGTTTCCGCTGGTGATCATCGGTTTGCTGGGCGCGCTGGCCGCCACAATTTCATACGCCTGGTACGACGATGGTGCCATGGGCGCATTCATAAACGGCATGCTGCGTTTCGGCAGCAAGGAAGCCGTTTCGTTTCCCATGATTACCTCGGCCATAATCATTACCACAGCCCTGCTCTGGTATCTGATGCAGAAAGATTTCCTGAGTGATGAGTCGAACGTAACCGACCACACCGCTTTGGTAATGTTTATGCTGGCCGGTGCCATTATTCTCACCTGCTTCTCCAACCTTACCATGCTTTTCCTCGGTGTGGAAATACTTTCTATTCCGCTGTATGTAATGGCCGGAAGCCGCAAAAACGATTTGCATTCGAACGAGTCGGCATTCAAATACTTCCTCACCGGTTCGTTTGCCTCGGGCTTCCTGCTGTTTGGCATTGCGCTCATTTACGGCGCGGTGGGTTCGTTTGATATGAATGTAATTGGCGAGGTAATGATGGACAGTGCAAAGGCACAGCCCGCGTTCCTGTATGCCGGTGTGGTGCTGTTGCTGGTGGGTATGCTCTTTAAAGTATCGGCGGCTCCGTTCCATTTCTGGGCTCCCGATGTGTATCAGGGTGCGCCCACTGCGGTTACCGCGCTTATGTCGACCGTGGTGAAAACGGCGGCCATTGTGGCCATTGCCAACCTGTTCCTTTCAAAAGTACTTGGCCCGCTGGCCTCGTTCTGGGCTCCGGTGCTGGCAGTGTGTGCGGCGCTTACGCTGCTTATCGGCAATATTTCGGCCGTGGTGCAGACTTCGGTAAAACGTATGCTGGCCTTCTCCAGCATTTCGCACGCCGGTTTTCTGGTAATGGCCGTAGCCGCAGTGGGCAGCAGCATGGCTCCGCGCGCTATTTACTTTTACACCGCTGCATACTCGTTTGCTTCCATCACTGCGTTTACCGTGCTGCTCAACATTATTAAAGCACACCGCAACGATAACGTGGACAGTTTCAACGGGCTTGCCAAAAAGAATCCGTTGCTGGCCGTTACCATGACCATTGGTTTGCTTTCGCTGGCCGGTATTCCGCCCACGGCAGGCTTCTTTGGAAAGTACTACATTTTTGCCGCCGCCTTTAGTTCGGGCTATGGCTGGCTGGCTGTGGTGGGTATTCTGGCCTCACTCATTGGCGTGTATTATTACTTCCGCCTCATCATAGCCATGTATTTCCGCCCGGCCGATGAAACGGCGGTAACGGTGAGCAGTACGCATCAGGTGTTGCTTTTTGTAACGGCTGTGTTTACGATTGTGCTTGGACTTCTGCCTGATTTGTTGCTGAATATTTCGGCTATGGCTGACGGGAAGTAGGCTGTCTTTTCTCGGCTCCGCTCGAAATGACAGCGGATGGTACGTTAGGATTTGTGTTTGCAGAATGTTTTTTGCTGCACTTTTTATGTGCGTATTGCATTGTTTGTGTCTCTATTGCTTCGCAATAATCGCTATTGTGTGCATTAATTGTTTTTCTCGGTAATAATTATTGACTTGCATTGGCTTTACCAGCAATACTTGCTGTGCTCTACAGTATGAGCAATAAAACTGTTCTCTGTCAAAGTGAGAAATAAAACTGTTCACTGTCATAGTGAGAAACAAACCCACCTGTCATCGTGAAAAACAAACCCACAAGTAGTCGTGAGAAATAAGCCCACCAGTCACTCTGAGAAATAAAACTGTTCACGGTTATAGTGAGAAATAAACCCTCCACTCACCATGTGAAATAAAACTATTCACAGTAGTCGTGAGAAACAAACCCACCAGTCATCATGAAAAATAAACCCATCAGTGATCGTGAGAAATAAACCTGTTCTCGGTCATCGTGAGAAACAAAACTGTTCACGGTAGTCGTGAGAAACAAACCCACAAGTCATCGCGAGAAATAAACCCACCAGTCACTCTGAGAAATAAAACTGTTCTCGGTCAACGTGAGAAACAAACCCACCAGTCATCATGAAAAATAAACCCACCAGTGATCGTGAGAAATAAACCTGTTCACCGTCACCGTGAGAAATAAATCTGTTCTCGGTCAACGTGAAAAACAAACCCGCCAGTAGTCGTGAGAAATAAAACTGTTCCCGGTCGTCGCGAGAAATAACACTCTTCACAGCTGTCGTGAGAAATGAAACTGTTCTCTGTCGTTGTAAGCAATAAACCCACCAGTCATCGTGAGAAATAAACACCAGCACCAGTCATCGTGAGCGGAGCCGAACGAGGGCTGGCTTTTATTTGTTACTTTCAAGTCCGAATTTACATGCATGAAAAAATTAGCGTCAAATCTCTCCTCCTGGATATTTATCGGCCTTTTACTGGGCGTGCTTGCCGGTGTGTGGTGGCATAACCACCTGTTTGATTTAATTGCTGCAAACGGGCTCGACACGCTCTCTTCCGATGCGCAAAAGGCTTTAGCCGGAAGGTTTGTGTATGGTTTCAAGATATTCAGCGATATTTTTCTTAATCTGGTTAAGGTAATTGTGGCGCCGCTGGTGTTTTCGCTGCTGCTGGTGGGTTTGGCCAATACCGGGGGTTTTAAGGCAATGGGGCGCATTGGCGCAAAAACACTTATCTATTTCACTTTTGCCACGCTCATTGCGCTGGTAATGGGTTTGGTAATTGTAAATATTTTCGAACCCGGCAAGGCACTCAACGTGGCCTCGGCCACTGGCATTATCACCAAACCGCAGCCGTTTAACCTCACGAATTTTGTGCTGCACATTTTCCCGAAAAACATTATTGATGCAATGGCGCACAATGATATACTGCCCATCATTGTGTTTGTGTTGTTTTTTGCAGCGGCCACTTCGGCCATTGGCGAAAAGGGGAAAGTGGTAATAAAGTTCTTCGATGCGGTGGCGCATATTATGCTCAAAATGACGGGCTATATCATGTACTTTGCGCCGCTGGCGGTGTTTGGTGCGGTGGCGGCGGTAATTTCGGTGCATGGTGTGGGTGTGCTTATGGGATACATCAAACTCATTCTCTGCTTCTTTGGCGGGCTGGCCGGTTTTATTTTTGTGGTGCTGCCGCTAATTTGTTATGTGTTGCGCATCGAGTACTGGAAACTGCTCAAATACATCCGCGACCCCATGCTGCTGGCTTTTGGCACCTCCAGTTCGGAAGCGGCCATGCCCAAAACCATAAATGCGCTGGAGCGTTTCGGCTGCCCCGACAGGATTATCGGCTTTGTACTGCCGCTGGGCTATTCGTTTAACCTCGACGGCTCCATTATGTACATGACCTTTGCCACCGTGGCCATTGCACAGGCTTATGGCATAGACCTGAGCATTGGCGAGCAGCTTACCATGATGGGCATGTTGCTGGTAACCAGCAAAGGAATGGCCGGTGTGCCGCGGGCTTCGCTGGTGGTTATTGCGGGTATGCTGGATGCGTTTCACATTCCGGCCGAGGGGCTTTCGGTGATTATTGCCATAGACTGGCTGCTCGACATGGGCCGCTCGGCTACCAATGTGGCGGGCAATGCGGTGGCCACAGCCGTAATCAGCAAACTCGAAAATGCTCTGGGCCAGCCGGGCATAGAAAACGACGCGGCAGCAACCGAAAAACAGGCTTAAACCACCGTATGGACTGGCTCGAATTTCTCAAACAACTTACCGATCCAAAGTCCATTATCGAGTATGGCGGCCTGGCCTTGCTGCTGTTTGTGGTTTTTGCCGAAACCGGCCTTATGATCGGCTTTTTCCTGCCCGGCGACTCGCTCATGTTCATTTCCGGCCTCATCTGCCGCACCCGGCCCGAACTGCTGGATGTACACATAGCCGTGCTCCTTTCGTCAATAATGGCTGCCGCCGTGCTGGGCAATATGGCCGGCTATTGGTTTGGCTACCGTGTGGGGCCCGCGCTGTTTAAGCGCAACGACTCGCTCATTTTCAAAAAACGCTACCTCGATGTAACGCAGGATTTCTACACCCGCTACGGAGGCCGGGCGCTCATTATGGGCCGGTTTATGCCCATTGTGCGCACTTTTGCGCCTATCCTTGCGGGCGTAATACGGGTAAATTTCGCCCGGTTTATGTTTTATAATGTAGTAGGCGCAATAGCCTGGGTGGGCTCGCTGGGGCTGGCGGGCTATTTTCTGGGCAAAATTGCCTGGGTGGAGAATAATATCGGCTATATCGTGCTTTTCCTCATAGTGGTTACGCTCATTCCCATTGTCATTACATGGCGAAAGGAAAAAAAACGCATCCGCGAAAATGAGCCGAAAACCGGAAGTTAACGCCCGCCAATTATCCCGCCAGTTAAACCGCCTGTGCCAAACCCTGCCCCACTTGCCAAAACCCTGCCGGGCAATGCACAAAACCCCGTTTTTTTGCGTTTCTGATTTGTCAATAACTGGTTAAAATCATTGTTCCATCATTCATAAACCAACCGGAATTTACTATGTTTGAACCCTTATAATTCGCAGAATAAACCTTTTACTTCGCAATTTGGAAAGAAAATAACCATTGCACAACAATCGCTTCGGCTGTTTTCGTTATTCTTGCGGTCAAAAAAAAAGAACTTTTTTCTAACCAAAATCAATACCAACCAAACACAATTTGCTATGAGCAACAAGAAGTCCACCAACTTCCAGGCTTATTTCACCGTCGGAATCATCATTGTACTTTACGTGGTATCGTACATCATTTTTGACAAAGTAATGGGCAATCCCAAACTCTTCGAAGGAGGCGACCGTATCAAAGGACATCCGATTGACAGTAATCTTCTCGGAACCATTTACAAAGGCGGCTTCATTGTGCCGATTCTGATGACCATTAACCTCGTAATTCTCACCTTTACCATTGAGCGCGCCATTACCATTATCCGCGCACGCGGCACCGGAAACGTGGCCAACTTTATCCGCAATATCCGTCAGCTTATCGAGAACAACCGTATGGACGAGGCTCTCGCAGCCTGCGACCGTCAGAAAGGTTCTATCGGCAACGTGGTTCGCGCGGGTCTTACCAAATACCGCATGGTAGAACACGACAGCGAGCTCGACAAAGAGCAGAAACTGGCTGCCATTCAGAAAGACCTCGAAGAAACCACCGCGCTCGAATTGCCGATGCTTTCCAAAAACCTCGTTATCCTCTCTACCTGCGCCTCCATCGCCACACTCGTGGGTCTGATCGGAACGGTAATTGGTATGATCCGTGCGTTCTCGGCGCTCTCTTCTTCAGGTGCTCCCGACTCGAACGCTCTTGCTACAGGTATTTCTGAGGCGCTTATCAATACCGCTTTCGGTATTACCGGTTCGGCCATCGCCATTATCGTGTACAACATGTACACCACACTCATCGACCGCATTACCTACGGCATCGACGAGGCCAACTTCAGCATCCTGCAAACCTTCTCTTCGAAGAAGCATAACTAATCCGGCATTTGCCGATTCACATCAGTTCACGTAAACGCTGAACAAGAGATGCCGAAAATTAAAGTACCACGCAGCAGCCCGTCGCTCGACATGACGCCCATGGTGGACCTTGCGTTCCTCCTGGTAACGTTCTTCATGCTCACGGCCACCATGCGCACGCCGGAACCGGTAACTGTTGATACGCCTAGTTCGATAGATGCCAAAGAGGTTCCCAAAAACACCATGCTCATTACGATAGACACCTTAGGACGCGTGTTTTATAACATTGAGAATCCTACCGTTCGTCGTATTGCCCTCGAAAACATGGCCAAACGATTTGAAGTAAAATTTACTGAAGAACAGCTGGTCAAATTTTCCAACATGCAGTCTTTTGGTGTGTCTGTAAAGGAACTTCCTGCTTATATAGATGGTGATGCCAGTAAGCGTAAAGTTATGGATGCCGCTACAAAAGGCATTCCTATTGATACTGCCGATCAGGACAAAAGCGAATTGCGCTTCTGGATATACAATGGCCGACTAGAAGCCAAACGGTTTAGCGACGAAAACCCGAAATTGCAGCTTAAGCCGCTAAGGATTGCTATCAAAGCCGATAATAAGTCGGCGTACAAAAAAATTGATTTCGTGCTTGATGAGTTCAAACGTCAGGAGATATTCAATTTTAATTTGATTACCAATCTCGAGGCTAATCCGAACGAGAAGAAAAGTAAATAATTGCTCGCTATGGCCGACGTACAGCAAAATACACCGCAAAACAACCGCCGCCGCCCCGTGCTGCAGGCTCCCCGCATCGACATGACTCCGATGGTGGACCTGGCGTTTTTACTGCTCACTTTTTTTGTACTCACGGCCGAACTCAACAAACAGCAAGCCATTTCCATGGCCTTCCCCGCCGAGGGGCCGGCCATGCAGGTAAATGGTATGACTGTGATTGTGGGTAAGAATCCGGAAAAAATTTTCTGGTACCGTGGTGAATTCACTCCCGGAATGCATCTTGAGGTTACAACACCCGGCAAAGATGGTCTTCGCAAGGTGCTGCAGGATGCAAACCGTACGGTCTTTGAAAATCTGAACGTCATTAACAGGCAATACCAACTGGGCCTGCTCAGCGAAACCGCGTACAACGAAAAACGCAGCCAGCTAAGCAGCAGTAAAGCAATGCCGTTTGTGGTGGTAAAGTGGGCCGATGATGCCTCCTATGGATACATAGTGGACGTTATCGACGAACTGAACCGGACTGCCAATTCGAAATACGCCCTGGTGAAAGCCACGGATGCCGAAATGGCTCTTATCCGCTGAATTACCTCAACAAAAACAAACGCCAATAACAATACACTAAAATGGCAGAAGTAAATACAGGTGGTGGTGGTGGTGGGAAACACCAGAAGAAAGGCAGAAAGTCGTCAGGAACACCGCGGGTTGACATGACCCCCATGGTTGACCTTGCATTCCTCCTGCTTACCTTCTTCGTACTTACCTCGCAGCTCAACAAGCCGAAAGCATCGGAGCTTATCGTGCCCAAGCCGCTGGAAAAGAACGATACCAACACCACGAAAATCCCCGACGAGTTAGCTGTAACCATATTGCTTGATGGTAATAAAGGCAAGAAAATTTATTACTACGAAGGCAAGCTCCCTACAGAGTCTGGTAAAATTCTGGATATAACCATGGATCCCAAAAAAGGGCTTCGCCGTTACATTCTGGAACGAAACCGTAAGGTTATTGCAGCAATGAATGATTTGCGTAATCAATTCCAGGCTGGCAAAATAGACTCTCTTGCATACGATACGTTGCCCCGGACAAAAAAATACAAGAATCAGGACGATGCTCCATTCTTTATTGTAAAATGGGGAGGCGATGCCACCTACGGCGATGTAATTGACGTGATAGATGAACTCAAGATTGGCGATGTATCACGCTATGCACTCACCAAGATTTCGCAGCCCGAGTACGAAGTGCTTTCTGTAAGAACAGGCATCAAGTACAAAGACATGCTCCCGCCGGGAACAAATCAATAACGAACTCAAAACAACCTGAAAAATGGTTAAGGAAACACAACCCGTACCGCAACGTTCAGACATGGACGAACTGGTGTTTGAGAAGCGCAACCGCTCTTACGGTGCGTACATGATACGCCGTGGCTACTCGCGCGTGGTAATGATCTCTACCGGTATTTCCATTGTAACGTTTATGTTCATTTTCTTCCTGTTCTCCGTAACACAGGAAGAACCACAAAAGGAACCGCCCAAACTCAAGGTGACCAACGTGGAACTGGTGGCTCCGCCTCCCGTGGACAAAAATCAGCCGCCGCCGCCACCCCCGCCGCCGCCGCCGCCGCCGCTTCGGGAAATGGTTCGCTTTACTGAACCTGAAGTTACCGAAGAGGAAGTAAATGATATTGTTTCTCAAGACCAGTTGAAAGACACCCAGGTTGGTAAAAACGATCAGGAGGGTTCTGATGATGAAACAATTGAGCCTATTACCGCACAACAATCAGAGGAGGTACAGGATGCTCCCGAACAGGCGCTCCAGTTTGCCGAAGAAATGCCCCAGTTTCCCGGTGGCGAGGCTGCGCTGATGACTTACCTCCAGCAGAACATCCGCTACCCGCTTATGGAAAAAGAAGCCGGCAAGCAGGGCACGGTGTACATCTACTTTGAGGTGGACAAAAACGGCGAAATCAGCAACGTGCGCGAAACCAAGGGCGTGGCTGGTGCTCCCGGTCTCACCAAGGAAGCCATCCGCGTTATCAACTCGATGCCGCGCTGGGCTCCCGGCAAAATGAACGGCCGCGCAGTGAAAGTGCAGATGAACCTGCCCGTTCGCTTCGTACTTAAATAAGGTTCTTTACACGCTTGAAACACAACCCGGGTGCTCTCGTTTCCTTGTTGCTGGCTGGTCTGGTAACATTAATCGCAGTGAGTCTGGGTTGTGTTTTTTTATTCACCAATGTCTGGGCCGAAGATTTCCCGAACAATCGCCCCATTGCGGGTGTTCTGTTTGTGGCATACGGTCTTTACCGCGCTTACACAGGCTGGCGGCGATACAAAGCCACACCAAAACACCTGGAGGATGAACAATAATTGCTTCTTTTTGCTGTTTTGGGTTTCAGTTCTTACCGGTGCCTGCGGACTAACCAGCCCCCAACAGCATTCAACAATTATTCAGAAGAAAACTGAAATAAGCGATTCCATCATTTCAGGAAACAACTGTTTTACGCTGCTGCTGGAGGGAAATAAAGAAAACAAGGTTTATATCTACAAGGGCGAAACACCTGCAGATACATCCGCAATTATTGTCAGCTACAAACCACCGCGAAATGAATTGAAACAATTTATCAGCGGGCAAATATCAGACACCATTCCCGGCGACTCGCTGAAAAAATTGCCGGTATTTATTGTTAAATGGGGAGAAGACGCAACCTACGGTGAGGTGATCGATGTGATTGATATACTGAAGCTGCATAATGCAAAGTATGGTTTGACAAAAATCTCGCAGCAGGAATACATTATTTTGAAAAAGAAAACAGGTGTTGCATACAAGGAAATGCTGCCGCCTGAGCCGAAAAAACAATGACGAAGATGAGCTACAAGGCTATTTTGTGCAGCATTATTGCTTCGGCGATGTTAATCTCTTGCAATAATCAACCCAAGGGAGAGGAATTAGACACGCCTACCTCGGGCACCATTCCCTTTGTCATAGACGAAGTAATACAGCCCTTAGCCGAAGAACTCACCATTTCGTTTGTGGCCCGCTACCCCAAGGCACACCTCATTCCCCGCGTGGCCCCCGAAAAGGATGCGGCACTTATGCTCATCAACGACTCGGCCCGCAATGGCTTGCTTACACGCAAACTCACCAAAGAAGAAGTAGCCTTTTTCGAGTCAAAGAAATTCGGTCTCGAACAGGTGCTGCTGGCCTCCGATGCCGTGGCCTTTGTGGTAAACCGCAACA
Source organism: Bacteroidia bacterium (assembly GCA_025454955.1). GTDB lineage: Bacteria > Bacteroidota > Bacteroidia > Palsa-965 > Palsa-965. Next base: position 72,354 of record JALONL010000001.1, read on the forward strand.
ATACCGACAGCGTATTTACCAAAGACCAGCTCCGCCGCATTTTGCTGGGCCAGGACACGCTCTGGAGCCAGATAAGCCCCGGCAGCACGCTGGGCCGCATACGCGTGGTGTTCGACAACCCCGGCTCGTCAAACATCCGCTACCTGAGCGATACCCTGCTCGGTAAACAGCCGCTCTCGAAAAGCTGTTTTGCCGTACAAACCAACCAGGCCGTAATTGAATACGTAAACGAACACCCCGAAGCCATTGGCGTGGTAGGCCTCAACTGGATTGGCGACAAAGACAGCGAAGCCGACATGAGCCGCCGCAAAATGATTGTGCTGGCCGCCGTGGGCGACAGCCTCAATACCGCCACCACGCCCCACCAGAGTGCCCTTGCGCTGCACACCTACCCGTTTTGCCGCGAGGTTTGGTTTGTGAAAATTGGTAAACGCCCCGGACTTGGCACGGGCTTTGCCTCTTTTGCATACAGCGAGGTAGGACAACTGATCGTTCAGAAAGCCGGGCTCCTTGCCGCAAAACCCGCCGAAAGGCGAATAGAATTGAAAGTAAACTAAGTGCTATTTTTGTAAAATGAAAACGCATCTCCGCATTACTGCCGCTGCCCTTGCCACTCTCGCCATGAGTGCAGCCGGTTACGCCCAAACTCTTGCCGACGCCATCCGACAGTCGGATAACGAACAATACGAGAAAGCAAAAGCCACCCTGCGCCAGTTGCTCGTAAAGGAACCCACCAACGGCGACCTGTATTTTTACATGGGCGACGTGTACATGAAGCAGGAAATGCCCGACTCTGCGGGACTGTTTTTCATGAAAGGTGCCACCGTGAATCCCACCAACCCTCTCGCCCTAACCGGCAAGGGCCGCTACCTGTTTTACACCGGTAAGCAGGAAGACGGTAAAAAAGCGTTCAGCGAAGCCAACTCGCTCATTACCACCCAGAAAAATCTGCCCAAGGAGCGCATAGTTGCCGCTTACCTTGAAATGGCCGAAACCTATACCTACGCCCCTGTGCCCGACTATGATGCCGCCATCGTCCATACACAGCGCGCACAGAAAATCGACGATAAAAGCGCCGAAGTATTCCTCGTGCGCGGCGATGCCCTGGGCAAACAGGATCCGGTAAACGGATCGCCTGCCATTGAGTGCTACAAGCAGGCCGCCAGCTTCGATCCCAAGTCGTGCAAGGCCAACCTGCGTATCGGTCTGCTTTATTTTGGCGGCCAGAACTACGACGGTGCGCTGGAGTTTTTCGAGAAGGCCACTGCGGTGGATCCCAACTTTGCTCCCGCATGGCGTGCAAAAGGCGAGGCTTACTTCCAGAAAGGCCAGTTCGAAAAAGGTGCCGAGTGCTACCGCAAATACCTCGAACTGAACGACGATCCGTATGCCCGCTACCGCTATGTGGCCAACCTTTACCTCAGCAAACAGTATGGCGATGTGGTAACACAGTCTGAGCAAACATTCCAGAAAGACACTACCCTGCTGTTCCTCTACCGCCTCAACGCATACAGCCACTACGAGCTTGGCAACTACGATCCGGCGCTGGTAAACATCAACAAGTTCATGACCAAAGCCACAGAAAAAGGCAGCCCGAAAGTTCTTTCGAAAGACTACGAATACCGTGGTAAAATATACCTGAAAAAGAGCATGGACTCCCTGGCTATGCTTGATTTCGAGATGGCTTACCAGATGGATACCAGCCGCAAAGAGCTGTACAGCGACCTCGGTGCAGGCTGCCTCAAACTGAAGCGTTACGGCGATGCCGCCAAATGGTACAGAATGAAAGGCGAAGCCTTCGGCTGGAAAAGCATTAACGACCTGAACACCTACGGCCGCGCCCTGTTCCTGTCTAAAGACTACAACAAAGCCGACAGCGTGTTTGCCATAATGATGCAACGCGACCCGAAAGGCGTAACCGCATACTACTGGCGCGGTCGCTGCTACTCGGCCCAAAATACCGACCCGGCTGTGAGCGCCAAAGCCCGCCCGTTCTACGAGCAGTTTGTATCGCTGGCCGTGGCCGATAAAGCGAAGAACAAGAAAGACCTTATCGTTGCCCTTAAATGGCTCGGCGATCATTACATCGGTCTCAAAAACTTTGCCTGCGCAAAAGCCTGCTACGAGCTCATGAAAGAGCTTGACCCCGAAAACGCCACGGCAAAAACGGCCCTCGAAGACAAACAAATAAGCGCCGCCACCGCCGCCGACATCAACACCTGCTTTGCCCAGCCCATGCTGTACCTGCCCGCTGCCGAGCAGCCCCAGCCTAACGGCGGCGGCCAGTAAGCAGAATTGATAAACCGAATTTATTTCGCAGGCGCAATCTCCGCAAAGAGGTTGCGCCTGTTTCGTTGGGGACGATACCAGTTTGCAATACACTTATTCCCGGGTCGCCTGAAATTACGATGGCTTAATGGATATTTGGGAGGCTGAGAACCTCTGAATGCCATAACAGGCACAGCGTTGAGGTAAATCAAAGGCTATGAATAAAAAAAGTGTGAGTAATGGACATTTTGGAGGCTGAGAACGTCCAAAAACCTTAATGGGCATAGCTTTAAGGCAAATGAAAAGCCGGCATTAACGGCATAATGAACAAAAATCAGGCTGTATCAATCAGCTTTCTTAATCTGGTAAGCTGTAATGAAAAAGAGACTGCCCTTTTGAGACAGTCTCTTTTTGCAGCGAAACATGCTGTACCCGCTTATTCTTCGTCTTTAATTATTTCAACCGGGAAAGCTGCTTTACCAGATGTGGTATTACTTGACAAAATCACAATCTCGTCAATGCAATATTCGATCACAATATTCTTTTCTCCCACAAACTGGTTCTCCTCGTCACGCGTAGTGAGGCTGAATTCGCGTGTCTTGCAAGAGCACGGATGTAAACAATCGTATGAAATGAAGCGATCGGGAACTATTCTGGCCTGATACGGTTTGCCCGGCGCAGGATCAAAGCTCACACTGGTTATGCGGAAACCTTTGAATTCTACGTCACTGAACGGGTTACATACTGTGATATAGAAAACTTCGTTATCGTGATTTTCGATCACATCGCGCTTGCTGTCGCCCCAATGCAAATAAAATACCGGTGCCAGCGTTGCATTTTCTCTAATAATCGTAGCACAGCTCATTGGAGTAAACGGACTGTCGTGGCCTTTGGGATTTGCCGGTACGATATTGGTTTTTACTTTGGCCCGTTCCATGAGTTCTTTGTCCTGTTCATCCGCATTTTCATTGCAACCATTGCAACCACAATCGCAGTCATCATGCGAATCTGTGGGCTCATCAGGCCTGTTAAAGCTGGTTATAATGTTGGGCAATCCCATAACACCTTGCGTTTCAGTGGCTAATTCAACATATTTCAAATCAACGGTTGGCGTGGCATCATCCGGATTGATAACTGCCGCTAAAGTTGATTCAAACGGTTTTACCGCATAAATCACATTATCAGGTCCTATCTGAAGTGCAGCTAACGCAAAATCCCAAATTGTTGCCGGTAATGACGCGTTGTAAGTGGTCGTTGCAGTATAAGTGGCAACCGTAGTAATTTGACCCGTACTGAACTCGTAGCGTTGAATATTGGCTGTAGTATAAGTAGCCAAAGTGGTATAATACAAATAGCCGGAGTTTGGAGAAAACTCAACTCCGTATGTATTGGCATTATCCGTGATTACAATTTCACTACTGATTGTACCGGCCTGTTTATCGAAAGAATATACAGTAACCGATTTTAAATGGTGGTTGGCAAGCGCAAGCATCGTTCCATCCATGTTTGCTTTCATGTAGCCCACATTATCAATGTTACGATCTGTTCCTCTTGAGTCTTTCAAATCAATGTCGCTATGATGTGTTACACCCGTAGCTGTTACAAGGAAAACGCGAAGTGTACCCGCCCCGTTCCAGCCGCCATTTCTTTGCAATGCACCGATTACCCAGTAATCTTGTCCATTGGCGTGACGAATGGCTGTAAGTTTTTCTGTCGGAATGTAGCCCTTCGCTTTATCAGCATCCGCAAGCTGTTGAAAAATTGCAGGAACGGTGTATGACCAGTTTGGCGTTGCGGTGTCCATTTGGATTGCCGAAATCGGCTTAATGGAGCTAATCCGTGCTGTATCACGGTCTGGTGTTCCGCTCAATCCATCGGCACTGAATACATAAAATTTGGTCGGGTTACTTGCATTCGTGTCGGCCGGATCGGGGAATAAAATTCCGGATTGTGTTGACGAGTGATGTCCGTTTAGCACATTGTTGTGCTTTAAATTGTGCTGCCCGTCCCAGATGTGTTGACCATTGGTGTAGAAAAGCAAATTTCCTTGTGCATCTGCAATGGATGCACAACCTTCGTTAGTTCTCATTTTACTTCCGGAAATGGCGGTGGGTTTGTTGCCATTTATTGCAGTACTGAAGTCCAATCCGGCATTGTTGCCGAAAATCCATTTTGTGTTATACATTACTCTGTTGTTTAGGGTTCGTAATTGGGTTATTTAAGTGTATTACGGTTAGCTAACGTGTTGCAAACATTGTTTTATTTAATTTATTTCAATGCAACTGATTTGTATATTCAAAAAACAAGTTTGTAAAGTGGTCTTTACAGTAAGTTGATTAAAAGCAAGTTTTTGAGCATGTTTATGATTTTATTTATGCTTTGTTTGTGAGGAATTTTTTCGGGCTCCGATGATGCAGTGCGGATCACCTTAACTACTGAAGCGGCTTATTTACAGACACCTGGGAAGAAGTGTTGCCGGTAAAGAGGAAATAAAAAGAATTAAAATCTTTAGAAAGAAAAAGTCTTAACCGGCTCTTAAAGTAAAATGAAGTCGTGAAGAGTTACTTAACTGATTTTCGATTCAGAAGCATATCGAATAAAAAAACGGCGCTCTCAAAAAGAGAACGCCGCTTTGCGTGATAAGTATGCTATGGTTTAGCGCTGCAACACAATTCGCTGTGTGGCCACGCCATCGGTGGTAATAATACGTAGTATATACACACCCGACTCGGCGGTGCTCAGGTCAACCTGTTCGCGATAAGCCACTACGCTTTCGGCGCGTTGCTCCACTACTTTGCGGCCCTGTACGTCGAGTACTTCGAGGTGAACGTCTTTGGCGGTGCCCAGTTCAAACTGAACCGTAAACAGGCCGCCGTTCGGGTTGGGATAAATCTGGAGTGTGTTTTGCAAATCCACATCCTGCAGGCCAACCTGCGTAATGTTTACCACCTGTGTAAAGGTGTCGTTGCCGCAAATGCCTGTTACTACCAGCGTAATGGTGTAGGTGCCGTTGGCGGTGTAGGCGTGGCTCGGGTTGGCGCTGTTGTCGTTGGGGCTGTTGTCGCCCCAGATCCACTGGTAGGTTACTGCGCCGGTGCTGGTGTTGTTTACAATTGCGGTAGCACCTACCACAGTGGCGGTGAAGTTGGCGGTTGATGTGGGATTAACAGTTACCGTTACCACATCGGTGCCGGTGCAGCCTGCGGCGTTTGTGCCGGTTACGTAGTATGTGGTGGTTACTGTGGGCGATACCGGGTTTACTGCGGTGGTTGCGCCATCGCTCCACACATAGCTTATTCCGCCGGTGGCAGTAAGGTTAACCGTTTGGCCGGGGCAGATGGAGGTGTTTGAGCCTGCACTGATAACCGGAGGAACGTTTGTGGTTACGGTGATGGTGTCGGAATCAGCGCAGCCGCTGGGGTCGGTAACGGTTACCGAGAAGGTGCCGTTGCCCAGGGTGTTGATCTGGCTGGTGGGGTTGCTGCCGCCGCTCCACTGGTAGCTGCTGCCCGGGTTGCCGGCATCGAGTGTAATGCTGTTGGTGCAGATGCTGGTGTCGGGGCCAAGGTTGGCATCGGGCTGGTTGTTTATGGTTACCGTTACGGTGTCATAGCCATAGCAGCCAGCCGGGCTGATTACGATTACGCTTACCACGTTGGCGCCTACCTGTGTAATGTTGGTGGTTTGGTTCGAAGTGGTGTTCGACCAGATGTAGTTCATGCCCGGGTTGCCCGCGTCGAGAGTAACGGTATCGCCGCACTGGGTAACGTTGGGGCCGAGGTTTACTGAGGGTGCAGGGCTGAGGGTTACCAGCACCGAATCGCTGCCTGCGCAGCCATTGGTGTCGCTTACGGTAACCTGATAGGTGCCGCCTGATGTTACGCTGGTGGTCTGCGTGCTGTCGCCCGTGCTCCATACATAGCTGTTGAAGCCCGAGGGTGCGGTAAGAAGCACCGTGTCTGAGCAACTTACTGTATCGGCCACGGTCACTACAGGATTGGGCGTAAAGCCCACCACCACGTTATCAGAACCAAGGCACCCGAGCGGGCTCACCAGCGATACGGAATACGTACCGGGCTGTGTAACGGTTAAGGTTTGCGTACCGGCACCGGTGCTCCATAAATATAGGCTTCCGGGGTTCCCGGCATCGAGCGTAAAGGCTGTTCCGCAGGCCATGGTATCGGGCCCGAGGTTAACCGCTATGGCTGCGGCCACGTTTACAATTACCGGCACCCTGGGACTATTACACCCCCCGCTTGTGGTTTGGACGTAGAATGTATCAGGCCCCGCCTGCGTGAGTATGGGCGTGGTAAATGGCGACCCTGTGCCTATTGGCGTACCGCCGGTGGGCTGGGTAAACCACTGGAATGTGCCCGAAGCGGCCGATGCGGTGAGTGTGGCTGTATTGTTAATACAGGCGTTGACGGGCGACACTGCTGTGGGTGTGGGCGGAATGGTGCAAAGCACCAGACCATAGTCTTCCACTTCACCAAAAGAAGCTGTCGGACAGGGGCCGGTGGGCACCGAGGCATAAGTACAAATTACACGCATCTTGGTAACACCGCTTGCAGCAAGCGGTACGGTAATGGAACCGGTAAACGCCGAGGTGGACGAGAAACCGGAGTTCCAGAGATCTTCACCCGCATCCAGAAAATCGCCGTCGAGCGAGTAGTCGATAAAGATGCGGAAGCCCTGTCCAAAGATAGAACCGGCCTGCACGGTAAAGTTGAACGTGTTGCCGGGAGCAATGGTCACAAACTGTGTGGCCGACAAATCGGTGTGGTTGTTGGGGGCCGGACCGTTGCAGCCCGAGGCCGGGTTGTTTATATTGGTGGTTCCTCCGGTGGTGCTTACGAGGTCGATAAAGTCATTACTCGTACAGGCAAAAGAGTAGGTCGGCAAGCAGGCTTGCGCCATTACCGGCTTATTCCATAAGGAAAAGACCAGAATAAACAGCAGGGTACTTAGGGTTGGTAGCTTTTTAATCATGTGTTTTTGGGTTTTACCAAACGTTAAAGTACAAAAAAAGCAATTCCATCCGAATTTTTTACAGGAATATTCTGTTCCGCAGCCGTTTTTTCAAGCTTCCCGGTTCATTTTGCAAATCAAGACCCCGCCAATTCTAATTTTTAGGCGGATATGGTCTTTGAGGGCTGCAAAAAAATTTATTACACCCAGAAACTGCCTGATTTTCAAAAACGGAGTCGGATCAAATTCTAAATGCAGTTCCTCCGAAAATATTCTCCGGACAAATTAATCGGGTTTAATTACTTTTAGCCACCTCATGCTGATTTAACCATGTCGAAAAAGAAAAACACCACCGGTAAAAAATCATCTGCTCCGGTAAGGCCGGGTTTTCTGCGCCGCAACGCCTTTTCGCTGGCGTTGTTTCTCCTTACCTTCCTTGTTTTCGGCAATGGTATTTTCAATAAATATGCGCTTGATGATGAGTTTTATACGGCGGGAAGCAACAAATACACGCAACAGGGAATAAAAGCCATTCCGAAAATATTTACCACCCGCACATTTTACAACAACGATGGTTCGGGGTATTCTTACCGTCCGGTGGCGGTGGCTTCCTTTGCGCTCGAAATTCAGTTGTTTGGCGAGCATCCCGAAGTGAGCCATTTTATAAATGTGCTGTTGTATGCGTTTACCGTGGTGCTGCTGTTTGGCCTGCTGCGTCGCTGGTTTAGTGCGCAGGGCAACTGGTTTTCGTTTTTTATTGCGCTGCTGTTTTTGCTGCATCCGCTGCATACCGAGGTGGTTGACAATATCAAGTGCCGCGATGAATTGCTGGCCATACTGGCCGGGGTGGGCAGTACATTTCTGCTCTGGCGTTTTATGGAAACCGGCAAGTGGTGGCTGGCGGTGTTGTATCCGGTGGTGTTTATGGCGGGCATGCTGGCAAAGGCTACCATTATGCCGTTTTATGTGCTTATTCCCATGGCACTCTGGTTTTTCAGCGGCAAACCGTTTATGCGCATGGTGCTTTACATGGTGCCGCTGGTGGCGGTGGCCGCACTGGTGCTGCTCCTTAAAAATGGTGTGCTGCCCGAGTCGGTAAGGGAATATCAGACATTTGAAAACCCCATTACCGGCGATACCGGCATTGTATCGCGCATGGCCACGGCGGCACATGTGCTGGGGCGTTATCTCTGGCTGCATATTGTGCCGCACCCGCTGGTGTATTACTACGGACACAGCTATGTGCCGCTTGCCACCTGGGCCGATCCGGTGGCTATTGCGGGGTTGATTGCTCACCTGGCCTTGCTTGCGCTGGGCCTGTGGCAGCTTCGTGCGCGCACGGTGCTTAGTTTCGGGATTTTGTTTTACCTGGTTTCCATTTTCTTTTACTCCAACCTTATCACTCCCGCGCCCGGACTCATGGGCGAGCGCTTTGCCTACATTGCCGTGCTGGGTTTCTGCATTGTGCTGGTGTGGGGCGTGTTTAAGCTGATGAAGCTGGCACCCGAACAGTTTGTGTGGGGCGCTCCCGCATTCTCGCGCGTGCGCTTGGTGCTGGTGGGGCTGGCGGCAGTGTATGCGCTGCGTGCGGTGGTGCGCAACGAAGACTGGCAAGACAAGCACACACTTTACGGCAACGATATGGAATATCTTACCGAGTCGGCCAAGGCCAATATGCTGTATGGTTCGCTGCTTTCGGCCGACGGTGCGCGGCTTGATTATGAAGGGAAATCGTATATCGAAAACAGCCGCCGCTCGGGCAATATGAACGAGTTTAATGTGGGCCGCATGAAACGCGACTCGGCCAGAATGATGTTTTCGCAGGCGCGCAACTATTACAAACAGGCCACGGTAATTGCGCCCAAATACTATACGGCGTGGAGCAATTACGGCACCACATATTACTTCCTCGGCGATTTTAAAAATGCGGTGCCGCTGTTTCGCCAGTCGCTGGTGCATAAGCCCGATTATACCGAAGGCCTTTTCAATCTGGGCATGGCCTACGACAGTTTGCAAATGCCCGATTCGGCCATCTATTTCCTGCGCAGGTGTGTGGCCTCCGACTCGGCCTACTCTGCGGCCTACGATCCGCTTTCGAAACTCATGCTGAAAAAAGACAGCACCTCAATAACACAGGTAATGGCCCTGCTCAACCGCGCCGTGGCCAACAACCCGAAATCAGACATGCCCTACACGGCCATGATGAACATAAGCATAATGAGAGGCGATACTGCGGCGGCTGTGGCCTATATGGACAAAGCTTCAGAGCTTAATCCCACCAACCAGATGCGCATGTATCAACTGGCCATATACTACGAGAAAAACGGCAACACCGCACGGGCCGAGTACTGGAAAGGCAAACTCAGCGAGTTGCAGAGCAATTCGGCAAAACGTTCGAAACGGCGGCGCCCGGCCAATCAATAAACTCAGGCCAGCCGCGACTGCAGCCAGATGGTGTAGTTGATTACGTCTTCTTCGGGGCTGCGTTTGGCCACATCAATAAACTTCTGTATGCTGCGCTGCAAAGGCTTGTCGCGACGCACGCTGCCCTGAAGCTTCATCATGGCAGTAATAATGTTCATGAGTTCCTGCTGGCGTTTTCCGCTGCGTGTATTCATGAGTGTGGCAAAGTCTTTTCGTATCTGCGACATGCGGCGCTCCAGGAAATCGAAGTCTTCGAGTTCGAAGCGGATAATGAGTTCGGCCACTTCAATTTTCATGCGCAACTGCTCGTCGAGCGTGGGATAGCCCTGCTCCATTTTTAAGCGCGTGAGGTGGCGGAGCGCCGTTTTATAATCGGCCTTGTCAAAATGTAATACTGATAAATTAAAGTAGATAAATACAAGGTAAAACGGCAGCTTGCGTATTACCGTACTGTCTTTGGCCTCATTGAGAATGGCTATGGCCTTGTCGCGGTCTTTTACCGAATAATTAATTACAAGAATATTGTAATAATACATCAGAAATTTATCGTGCAGCAAACCGCCGTATTCTTTCATGGCGGCGTGCAGCTGCGCGGCGGTTTCGAGCGATTCGTCGTACTTTTTGTTTTTATACTGCGCGTTGGCCAGGTAGGTAAGTTGTTGCAGCTTGGTATCGTGGTTGTTTCTGGTGTAGAGTTTGGCGGCGGTAAATTCTTCTACGGTTTGCTGCAGGTATTTTTCGAGCGATACAAAATCGTTTTTCTGGAGCAGTACGCGGCTCAGCGAGTGATATACCTTAAAGCGGAGCTGTGTGCTGGTTCGCCCGGCCTTGCTGCGCGAAAACGCCATGGCTTTCTTGCGCAGGGTTTCAATCATGCGGTAATTCTGTTTCGAGAAGCCCTGCGAAATACGCACGTTGTAAACCACTTCGGCCAGAATATCGTCTATTTCCTGAAGGCGGCTTAGCTGCTCGCGGTTTTGTTTACGGCGGCGTATGTATTCCGACGGGTTCTGCTCGGGTGTTTCCTGCGAAAAGCGGATGTATTCGCCATACACCAGATCAAGCAACTCGATACTGTCGAGCGACACCGCCTTTCGTTCGGCGCGCTGCAGATAGTGTTGTGCCACCGCCGGTTGTGTGCGGCCGGCAAACAGGCGGGCCAGCGTAAGCAAATGTACCACCTGCCCGAACTCGTTTTCATCGAGATATTGCAGGGCCAGGCTCCGGCCCACATCATCGAGCAACCTGTTTTTTAAACGGTAAAGCGCATTTTTATCCTTACCCTTGTATAGCTTCTGCTGAATGCGCGACTCCTCATAATTTTCGTGATTATGGCGGATGTAGTCAAACAGTTCTATATCTTTTCTGTCATCGCCGGCATTGGTACGGCTCATGTATAATTTCAGGTGCCGCACCTCTTCTTTGTTCATCGAACCGATAATCTGCTGTAATACCTGCATAAGTTGAACACGTAAGATTTTTATAAAATTAGGTGTTTTATTCTAATCGCCTGCCTTATTTTTGAAATTGTATTACTTGTAATGTATTCACACCCATGAGACTTCGACCGATAGTAACTGTTTGTTCCGCCCGTATTCTGGCGGTGTTTGGCCTTGTTTTGCTTTTTTGTGCTTCTCCCCGTGTGGTGCGCGCTCAAAACTTTATCGGCTTTTATCCATCGGTGTTAATTGGTATGCCCGATACCGTAGCTACCGGCGACTCCATTACTGCCGCCGCGATATTGGGAAACGTCAGTCCGCTGGTGTATAATGATACCCTTATCTTACAGGGATATGTGGATACCGGTAATGGCAATGTTAATTTTCTTTACCAGGTATATGCACAGGTGTTGCTTAATCCTTTCGACACCCTGCCGCTTATTTTTCAAATACCTATTGAGCAGGTTTCACAACAGGGTTTTTTCAGGATTGGCGGAAATGTAATTGTAATCTGGCCGATTGTATCAGATCCTCAGTTTACCACCGGCGATTCCATTGTGGTTCCGGTGTATGTACTCGACGGTACCGGTATAGGCGAGCGGCCGCGAACGCGGCCAATAGGCATAAAATGTTTCCCCATACCCACACTGCAAAATCTGCACATAGAGGTATTACCCGGCCACCCCACACCCGAAACTATTGTGGTGCGCGATATTCAGGCACGAATAATTTATCAGGCACCATGGACCACACAGCCTATCAATACCGCTGAGTGGGAATCGGGAATTTATATTCTGGAATGCCGTTATGAAGACGGCAGCAGCAGCTACCTCCGGATTATTCGCTGAGAAAAACGTCAGCACGTCAGGCAAACACCGTGCTGAAATCGGTTCTTGTGCGAATGTCCGGGTGGAGTTGCTGTTTCCAGAATGACGCTGTGCTTTGGGCTTCGCACCCGGAGATATGGTAAATGTGCCCGGCATCTGAGGTGTTGTTTATTCCCATCAGTTTCATTTCTTCGGCCGAAATAAATGTACGGATCAGTGGGCGCAGCATAAATGCGGCTATTTCAAATAACTTTCGGGGCATAATGTGTGTGCGTACTCCGGCCAGCGCAAAAAGATCCGCAAAATCATACACCTCTTTTCCTGCGGCTTCAATGATGCGCTGTGTGGGCTGGTTTTCAATTACGGCGGCCACAGTGGCTGCAAAATCGGCAGGCATCACAGGCTGAATTTTGGTGTGCAGCACCGAAGCGGGCAGCCATAAATTGCGGGCAAGCAGGGCCGAGAGTTTACGCAGTTTTTTTATGCGTTTCACCAGCATGGTTTGTGGTGTGCAGAGAATGGAAGGCCGAATCACCCAGGTACGTTCCTGCCCCAAAATTGCCGCATCGGCCAAAGCCTTGCTGCGCAGAAACGCGGAGGGGTTATTTCCGCCCGCACCTAATGCAGATACCTGAATGATGGCCGGATTGCCCATGGCCGCCCGGTTTTGCAGCAACGCCAGCGAGGTGCCGGTGTGCGCATGAAAAAGTTCTTTTTCGCTGCCCTGCATGAGTCCGATGCAGTTTATTACCACGTCCACATTTCCTCCGCTCCACGGCTGCCTGTGTATATCGTAAATCACAGAATGTGCTCGGCCGCCTGCACCCACGCCTTCGAAGTGGAAATGTGCGGGACGCACGGCGCCCATAATTTCGGCCTGCGGGAAATATGACTGAAGCGCGTAAAAGAGCACGCGCCCCACCTGCCCGTTTGCGCCGAGAATCAGGATGCGTGTTTTATTTCGTGTGCGGGCAGCCATGTGTAATCTATTTTTTGATCTACCACAAACGCCCCGGCAAAGCGGGCCGTTGTAAAGAAGTTTGTTTCAAAGAGGTAACCCTCGGCCGGGCGTATGGGCCAGCGTTCGCGGAGTATGCGCACCATTTTTACCTGGCCGTTGGCTACCGAGTAAGCCCTGTCTATCGATGCAATGGTTTCGCGCAGTTGTTCATTGCCCGTGCCGCTGTGTGCCGTGTCTATGGCCCAGTTGAGAAACTTTGTGCCGCTGCGCAGTTCCAGCATATTGTCTATTACAGTAATGTTGGCCTGCGAAAACCGGTAATTGGTGAGCAGGTTTCCGCCCATTTGCATGAGCGGCTTATCGGTAAACGATTGCAGAAAATATACCCCCTTCGATACGCCGCCGTTCAGTTCCGAATCGTCAACCAGCAGCCTGAAACCGGCATGGTAGTAACTGAAATCAAACACCGGAGGCATAAATGAGGCGCGCATTTTTTGCAGGCTCACATTAATCATCGAAATAAGCGCACGGCCATTCACTAACCGCAGTTTAAGCGGAGCGGGCAAAAGAGCACGCACCTCGTCGGCATCCACATAAAAATTTATGAGCCGTATCTGGTGCAGTTGCCCGGAGTAAGTAATTGGAATTTGCTTCAATAAGTTCATCGTACAAAAGTGTTGTTGAGGTAATACACACAAACCGTTGCCGCCGAAACCGCCAGCAATGCAGTCCAAAGCAGCGTCCATAACTGAGAGTATTGGAGATGTGCCACGCGGCTGATATGTCCGCGAAGCATTATCGTGCTGCTCACCGCCACACACACCGCCGCCGCATACAGCCCCGTTTCGGGAGCCACGCGCAGCCACACCAGCGAGGGCAGCAGCACCAGCACGCCCAGCAGTTGAAGCATGGCCAGGTGCGCCCAGTAGTCCCACACACGGCGGCGCAGCATGCACAGTGCAACGCCCATTTGCAGCACCCAGCCCGTACCGCAGGCTGCCAGTGCGGCAAGCACACCGCCGCTTTGCACATTGCCCAGCGCCGCTGCCACGCCAGCGCCAAACGCCGCCGTAACCATAACCGCCACGCACACACAAAACACAATAAACCGCAAACGACTCTGCCACCTGAATTGCGGCGCACAACTATGCTTTAGTGTGGCATAACGGCGGGCCAGAATAATGCGGCGGTTGTCGGAAATAAACGAATACATGCGTCCGGCCAGCATACGCAGCGCACCTTTGCCAAACACGCGCTGCACCAATGGCCAACGGCGGCCCAGCAAATACAGCAGCGCATCCACACCGTAAATGGTAGCCCCGCCGTTTGCATCCACCAGCGGAATTTCGTTGCCCTGCCGGCCGCTGTCCACGCGGCACAGAAACTCTTCATTGTGCAGCGACGAAAATGTGCGCCGCTCATCGGCCTGCAATATGCCCGCTTTGATGAATGCCGAGGAATAGGCATCGCACAAAGGACACTCGCCATCATACAACAGAATTTTTCTATCCTTACTCACCGTGTGTGCGTGTTTGATTCATACTGCGCATTATCCCTTAGCTCACTCAGTTCCACATAAAACCAAATTGCCAGCGCCATAGAAGTAACAGAAATCACCACCGCCGAAATCACGACGTTGCCGGCAATAGCCGTGGCGGCCTGTATGGCAACCCATATCCCCACATTCTTAAAATAGCGGGTAAAAAACGCCGTGCTCTCGCCTCTTGCCTTGCTTCGGCGCATATAATAAATAGCGCTTCTCAACTGAATAAAGCCCAGCAAAAGAAACAGTACCGGCATCAGCACCCAGAAATAAGTAATGCCGCAGAAAAGACCGATAATTATAATCAGTACATACTGTCCCTGACAATTATTCTTCAGTTCACGAACATCATCAGCATCCATGGCTCAGTAGTTTTGAATTTGCTGTGCGTGATAGTATTGCCGGTAATAATTATTCCATGCCTCGGCATTTTCCCAGGCCCGGCGCGCCATTTCGTTTTGATAAGCCAGCCACAATTGCGCCTGATAATCACTGTTTGTACTGCCGTAATGATTATATCCGTTCCGGTAATACTCGTTTTTCGCTGTGGAAACCTGTGTAAGCGAAAACACAAAATACACCAGCATCACCGCCAGCAAAATCAACATACAGCGATACGTCCAGCCCCATTGGCCAGCCGCCAGCAGGTAAATGGTGGCAATGGTTCCTGCGCCCGCAAAAACCCAGTAGAGTATATACACCACCATACGCCCGCCTTCGTGGCCGGAGGAAGCCCTGTTTACCGAGCTTACCAGTTGCACCGCAAGCAGCCCCAGCATGGTAAACAGGGCCAACGGCGAAAGCACAATGGTGAGCATAAAAAACGCAGAGAGCGAGAGCAGCACAGTCTGCATGGTATTTTCGATTTTGATTTGCGCGGTTTTCATGGCTTTCGTTTTTGCGTGAATTACTTTATCATTTCGGCCAGGCGGTGCTGTTGGGTTTCTTCGCTTACTGCGTATTTCTCTTCACCCAGCTGTATATAGTACCAGATGGCAAGGGGAAGCGAAAGCAGCATCATGGAAAGAAAAATGGCATCGTCCATATTCATTATCCAGATGATACCATTAATCACCGCCCACAGCCCTACCATTATCCAGTAACTGCTGAATGTGCGGCGATGCCATTTTGATTGGTTAAACTCAAATGCGGTGCGTATTCCGGCGCTGAGCAATTGCAGAATGGCCAATGCGGGAAAAAGTACCATAAGCAACATCCAGCCCACCAGGCTTATTCCTGCAATACCAATAAGAACGAGCAGCGTCAGTTGCAGAACTCTGTCGGTTAATTTCAGCGAGTCTTTCATGTCGTTTCGTTTTTATGTGAGTTATTATACTTTCAATATTTATTGAAATATTTTGGCAAATTTTTTTAGCGCATGAGTTTCATGATGGCACCAAGAAACCAGTTCTCATCGGCCTTAATCATAGTGTCGAGGGTTTTGTCGGCTTTGGTGCCGAGTTTGTAAATGCCTTCCACGGTATCGGAAAATGCTTTTGCATTTCGGTCGCCTTTGGCCACTTCTACTTCGCGCAGGGCTTCGAGGGCCGAGAGCATGGGTTCGAGTTCGCGTTTGCGGCGTTCTTTGGCCACCTGGCGGAATACTTTCCAGATGTCTTTTTCGGCCACGAAAAACTCTTTGCGTTCGCCGGGGCGGAGTTCTTTTTGCACCAGGCCCCAGTCTATGAGTGCGCGCACGTTTAAATTGGCATTTCCGCGCGATATGCTGAGTTGTTCCATGATTTCCTCGGCGCTCAGTGCATCAGGCGAAATGAGCAGCAGGGCATGTACCTGCGCCATCGTGCGGCTTATTCCCCAGCTCGATCCGAGGGTGCCCCAGGCCTGTATGAACTTTTCTTTTGCTTCGTCGAGTTTCATGAGTCAAATGTAAAAACGTTTTTTGAACTTTCAAAACTTTTTGAAAATTAATTTTTCGCCGGAAAAATTTTCCCGGAGAAAAATGGCCAGAGAGGGGTGTGTTCCTGAAAATAACATCGTGGCAAATGCCCCTGAAACTAATTGCGCGAAACAGGCACGGAAAGAAAACCAAAGCGGCGGCCTTTTCAGGCCGCCGCTTTGAGAATATGGTATGGTTTATCGTTTACGGACGCTCCTTGAGCAAATGCACGAAGCTGGCAAAGTTGTAGGTTTCCTCGTCGTAACCCACGGCTGTGATGGTGTAGTAATACACACCGTCCTCGGCCATGTTGCCTGCCGCGGTTAAGCCGTTCCACACGGTAACCTGCTGCTGGCCGCCGGGAAGGCCATCCACATTGCCTTCGTAAATTTTGTTGCCCCAGCGGTTGAAGATGAGTACGTTGATGCTCTTCACCGCATTTACATCGAGCTGGAACTCGTCGTTACGGCCATCGGCATTGGGCGAGAATACGTTGGGGATAATAATCTGAGCCTGTTCTACCACGGTAATTACAATGGTGGTAACCACTTCGCAGCCCTGAATATCATTCCAACCTGAGAGAAACACGGTATAAACACCGGGTGAGGTGTACACGAATGACGGGTTCTGCTGGTTTGATGATGTTTGAAGGCTGTCGCCAAAGTTCCATGCGAAGTTGTTTACTCCCGGCGATACAATTGCCCCAAAGTTTACTGTAAGCGGAGCCACGCCAAAAATGGTGCTTGCCGTGGCCTGAACAGTGGCGTTGTTTATGGTGTTAATGGTTACCGGGCCGCTGTTTACACAACCGTTGGCATCGGTAGTCACTACGTTGTAGGTGCCGCCGGGGAGACCGGTAATGGGCAAGCTGTTGTAGGTCTGGCTATTTACCTGATAGGTAAACGGCCCTGTGCCTGCAATTACAGCCTGCTGGGTAATGGTTCCGGTGCTGTCGCCGCAGTTGGACGGGGTGGTTTCCATGTACACTTCGGGCAGCGGCAGAATGGTGATGTTTACCACGGCGGTATCGGTACAGCCGTTTGCATCGGTGCCAATTACTGTGTAGGAAGTGTTGTTGGGCGGGTTGGCAGAAGTCTGGCCCGAGTTCGGGTTGCCGAGGCCCACGGTGGGAATCCACTGGAAGTTAGCCGCACCGGCTGCAGTGAGCGTGGTGCTGGAGCCCTGACAAACTGTATTGTCGGTGGTTGTTGCCGTAACGGTGGGCAGCGAGAATACGGTTACCTGCACCACGTCGGTTGAAATACATCCGTTGGGCGATGTAACGGTAATGGTGTAGTTCGACGGGTTGAGTGTGGGCTGAATAGTGATGCTCGGGTTGGTGGACGAACCCACAATGGCCGGGCCTGCCCACGAGTAGCTGGAACCAACTGCCTGCGGGGGTACACCAATTGTTCCCTGTGTGCCTGAACAAACGGAGAAGTCGGGGCCGGCGGTGATGGACTGCACGGGGTCAACCACTACGGTAACTGTGTCGGTATCTAAGCAACCGTTGGTGTTTGCGGTTACGATATACGTGGTAGTTACAAGCGGGTTAACGGTGTAGGTGGCTCCGGTAAAGGGGCCGGGTGTCCAGGTAAAGGTGGTGCTGCTTTGCGCCGAGGCGGTGAGTATGGATGTTCCGCCTGCACAGATGGGGCTGGCCGAGGCCGTGGCAGTTACCTGTGGTGGTGCGGTTACGGTTACGGTTACAAATGCAGTGTCGGTACAGCCCGCTCCGTTGGTGCCCACCAGTGTGTAGGTGGTGGTTACCGTGGGGTTGGCTGTGGCGTTGGCCTGTGTGTTGGAGCCGAGAATGCCCGACGATGGCTGCCAGTTGTAACTCATGCCCGGCTGGCCGGTGGCAATAAGTATGGTTTGTGCGCCTGCGCAAATGCTTACGTTGGGACTGGCTGTTACCTGCGCGGGTGCCACAAATACGGTTACCTGATCCTGATCGTCGCAGCCAAGAGCGTTGGCCACGGTGAGGGTGTAGGTGGTAGTGGACGGCGGGGTAACGTTAATGGTGCTGGTTGTCTGGCTGGTTGACCAGTTGTAGGTGGTGCCGCCCGAACCATTAAGTGTGGCGGTGCCGCCGGGACAAATGGTAATGTCGGGTCCTGCGTTGGCTGTGGGCGCGGGGCTCACGGTAACCGGAATAATGTTGGATACAGCAGTACCGCAGCCGGTGCCGTTTGGCCAGCCCGTGCCGGTAACAATGGCCTGATAGAAAAGTGTGGAGTTGATAGGCCCGGTGTTGTAGGTAGGCGAAGTGGCTCCGGCAATGGTAAAGAATGTATTGGGCAGGCCGGTTGTGGATACGTACCATTGCAGGTTAGGCGAAGTGTTGCCCTGAAGCAGAATCTGTGAGGTATCGCCGGCGCAAATGATGTTTGGGTTTGACGAGGCCACACCGGCAATGGGCGGGGGGCCTACGGTAATGCCCACGGTATCGTCGGCAGAGGTAATGGTTACGCAGCCACCGGTTACGGTTACGGTGTAGGTAATGTTGGTAGCGCCAACTACAATTTGCGGGTTCTGCTGGTTGGGCGAGCCAATGATGCCCGAAACCGGAGCCCAGGAATACTGGAAGGTGGCACCGGGGCAACCGCCGGCAATGTTTGCCTGAAGCTGAATCACGTCGCCGGGGCAGCCTGCATACAAACCTGCGCTGCTGGCCTGAATAGTGGTAACCGGCGGTGAGCCGGGTGTGGTAAATGATATGGGTGCCGACCAGGTGCCTTGCGAGTTGACCTCTACAAACTCCCTTATTCGGAAGAAATAAGTGGTTCCCGGGCATAACTGGGCGTATGGAATGAAAATCGGGAAGTAGGGCTCAAGCACGCAGGCTTCGGCGGCCGGAGGGTTAAGCGTGGAATGATACCACGGGTTGGTACCCCAGAGCGGAGAGTTGGGAGGCGGTGGTGTACCCAGAAATGATGTGGGCGAACAGGCTACCTCCACTTCCATCCAGTAAGGGCCGCAGCCGCAGGTGGAGGGGTCGGAATTACCGTTAATGGTAAGCCCGGTGGGTGAGGTTGTGGTTACCACATTAAGAATGGGCAACGCGTGGCAGGCTTTTGCCTGTTGGGCTGCTCCGAAAAGCAATGCCATCAACATTAGCAAAGGAAGAAGAAGCCGCCTTGAGGGTTTGTAAGGGTGTTTCATGTGTGTTTTTTTTGCCGATAAATACCAGGCCCATGCCTTGAGCCCACGTACCTATAACTACAAAACAAAGAAAAGTTTCTGATTTTTTGTTAACAAATATAGAAAAATCGGGATACAAATCTTAGTCATTAGCCCTACTTTTATCCACACCTCTCTATTAAAACTCTCCCCCTGCCTCTTTTTCAATTATTGCCTTTATTCATTTTGCATACTTGTAATGGCTAAAAAAAAACTAAAACAACGCCATCTTTTCGAAGAAATTCTTGAAGTACTTAACAGTCATCCGGGCAAAGCCTGGAACTATAAACAGCTTGGTGCGGCTCTGGGAATTACCAGTCAGGAGGAGCGGCAGTCGCTCATTGTGCTGCTCGACGATTTCACCAAAAAAGGATTGGCCGAAGAAGTGGAACGCGGCAAATTCCGCAGCAAAACTTCGTCGCGCATGGTGCAGGGCCGGGTTGACATGACCCAGTCGGGCGCGGCTTACGTAATTCCCGAAGAAGGCGGCGAAGATGTGTTTGTACCTGCCCGCTTTACCAACGGTGCTTTTCATGGCGACATTGTTTCGGCCAAGGTGTTTCACCGCAAACGGGGCGACGGCCGCGAGGAAGGCGAAATTATCGACATTGTTTCGCGCGCACGGAGCGAGTTTGTGGGCACGCTGCATATCGAGCCGCGGGTGGCTTTTCTGGTACCAGATAATCGGAAATTGCCGGATTTTCTAATTCCAAAAGACAAAATCGGCAAAGCCACCGAAGGGCAAAAAGTGGTGGTGCGCCTCCTTGCCTGGGAAGATCCCTCAGACCTTCCGCACGGCGAAGTGGTGGCCGTGCTGGGCAATGCCGGTGATAACAACACCGAAATGCACGCCATTATGGTGGAATATGGCCTGCCCTGGAAATTTCCGGCCGATGTGGAGAAAATGGCCGACCGCATTCCCACCGAAATTACAGCTGACGAAATTGCCCGCCGCCGCGATTTCAGAAACGTGACCACATTTACCATCGACCCGGTGGACGCAAAAGATTTCGACGATGCACTTTCTGTACGCAAACTCGAAAACGGGCACTGGGAAGTGGGCGTGCATATTGCCGACGTGTCGCACTACATGAAGCCCGGTTCCATTATCGACAAGGAAGCGGTGGAGCGTGCCACCTCGGTGTATCTGGTTGACCGTGTGGTGCCCATGCTGCCCGAAATACTTTCGAATTTTGTGTGTTCGCTGCGGCCCAATGAAGATAAGCTCACTTTCTCGGCGGTGTTTGAACTTGACGAACACGCGGTGATTCATAACGAGTGGTTCGGGCGCACGGTTATACATTCGGTACGGCGCTATGCCTACGAAGAAGTGCAGGAAATACTCGAAGGTAAGCCCGGCGATTTCCGCGAAGAACTTTTGCTGCTCGACAAATTGGCCAAGAAGCTGCGCGATGAGCGTATGAAAAACGGCTCCATTACGTTCGACCGCGAGGAGGTGAAATTTCATCTCGATGAGCAGGGCAATCCTACCGGAGTGTATTTTAAAGTGATGAAAGATTCGAACCAGCTTATCGAAGATTTCATGCTGCTGGCCAACCGCCGTGTGGCCGAATTTGTAACGCTTCGCCGCCGCGCGGGCGAAACGGCCGATGAAAAGAAAAAACGCGTACACGATTTGCGCCGTCCGTATGTATATCGTGTACACGCCGCACCCGATCCGCAGCGCGT
Organism: Bacteroidia bacterium; assembly: GCA_025454955.1. GTDB lineage: Bacteria > Bacteroidota > Bacteroidia > Palsa-965 > Palsa-965. Next base: position 93,553 of record JALONL010000001.1, read on the forward strand.
AAAAGAGTTTTCGGAATTTGTGGGCACGTTTGGCTACAAACTCCAAACGGGCAACGAGCAACTCATTTCGCGCTCGCTCAACAAACTGCTGAGTGAGGTAAAAGACAAGCCCGAGGCCAATATGATTGAAACCCTGGCCATACGCGCCATGGCCAAAGCCATTTATACTACCGATAATATTGGCCACTACGGCTTAGGTTTTAAGTATTACACGCATTTCACCTCGCCCATTCGCCGCTATCCCGATGTGCTGGCGCACCGCCTGCTGCAGTTTTATCTGGATTCGGATGCGGGCCGCAAATCGGACGAAAAGCCGATGGACACGGCCGAACTTGAGCAGCTTTGCAAACACAGCTCCGACCGCGAAAAAATGGCGGCTGAGGCCGAGCGTTCTTCCATTAAGTACAAGCAGGTGCAGTTTCTGCAGGACAAAATTGGCGGACTGTTTGACGGTATTGTGTCGGGCGTAACGGAGTTTGGTTTCTTTGTGGAACTGGCCGATAACAAGTGCGAGGGCATGGTACACATCAGAACGTTGACCGACGACCGTTACTTTTTTGAGCAGGAGCGTTATTGTTTGCGCGGGTTACGCAATGGCCGCAGTTTTTCGCTTGGCGACAAGGTGCGCATTGTGGTAAAAACCGCCGACCTGATTAAGAAACAACTTGATTTCGAACTGGCCGATATGCCTGCCAAAACTTCGTTGGGCAGCGGCAGCGGATTTCGGATTACTTCGCAGTGGGATGAAACACGACCGAGAAAAAGCGGCGGTAAAGGCGATAAGGGCGGGCGGCCTAAGTCGGGCAAGAGCAGTAAGGGCGGCAAGCGGCGGTAGGCTTGCTGCTGTTTGGTTTTTTATTGTGTTTTGTGGTTTGCTTTTTCCTCATGGGTCTTTGTTTTGGCAGGAGCGGGATTCGTTGGTAACCGACAGCGTAGTTTTGCCCGTTGCCCCGAAAAAAAACCGTGCGGCTTTTGTTTCTCTCAAGTGGCGATACGCCGGGCGTAATGTAAACGGGCTGGCTCTGCACGGTGTTTCCGATTATTATGGACAAAACACTTCGGGTTACCGGATAAATGGCGTTTCGCTTAGTTTTAGTGGTGGCGCAAGACTACTAAATGGCATTGCTATTGATGTGGGTCTGCTAAATACCCACCATACAGTAAACGGAATATTAATTCAACCCCTGTTTTCTTCTGCAATCCATTTGCGCGGTTTTGCCGGGGCGTGTGTGTTTAGTGATTTTGATACACTTGATGGTGTTGCCTTGTTCTCGGTTTTTGCCTTTCACAATCATTTGCGTGGCATTTCGTGTGCGGGTTTCTGGCAAACAGGCACAACCGGTAATGGTGTTTCAATTAGTGGAATCGGCCATCGGTATGATGATGCGTTTTGTGGTGCTGCCGCCTGTGGCTTTGTGGGTTTATACGACGGTTTGTTCAGGGGCGTCACAGTTTCAGGTGTCTCCAATAAGTTTTCGGAAAACGCTTCTGGTGTTGCCTTTTCCGGAATATACAATTATGCTTCACAAGGGTTTTCGGGTATTTCGGCAGCGCTGTGGCGCAATAAAAGTCTGGAGCAGTTCAACGGCTTGCAGGCCGGAGTGTTCTGCCGTTCAGAGAGGCTTGCCGGTGTTCAGGCCGGTTTAATTAATCGAAGCAACCGCGTTTCAGGTGTTCAGTTTGGGCTTATCAATATTATTCATTCGAACCCGAAAGGGCGGCGGGTTTTGCCTATTGTAAACTGGTGCTTTTCTTCGTTAAACGCCACCCTTGTTTTTTCTGAAGGCGACAGCCTTTTCTGCTATAAAATATATCGTCACGACGGTGTGCTTCAACATAAATATTACCTGAAAAACGGACTCCTGCACGGGCGGGAGCAATATTTTCTGGATAAGAAACGCATTGAAAAGGAAATAAACTGGTACAATGGCAAAAAGCATGGCTGGGAGTGTGATTATATGGATCCGGACAAAACAGCCTTGTTCTGGAGCAGCGACAGCCTTTTAATTACAAAGCATACAATTGTGATTCCGCTCAGGATAGAGCATCTTTCCGGCGATTGGTTTTTAGAGGAGCATACCAGTGGAAAACGGGTTATTTATCTCGTGCGTGATGATTACAGAGACACGATAAACTGTTCAATAAACGGTGTCAGAAACAACGATCATTATCTGGGGCGGGTTGGTAATGCAATTATGTATGGGCGTTTTAATAATGGTGAAATTACGGGCATTTACGTGCAGTCTTCCCGGGGCAAAAAATATTTTGGAACAATTGAGAAATCTTTTCCTTCCAATTATTCCGCCCAAATAATTATCAGGGAAAAAGACCTTTTTGCGTACGACCAATATTCTTCTGATGCCGCAAGCTACATTTATCGTTTTTTCCCGCCAGACAGCCGGATTACTCTTTCGGTAAAAAATACTTCCGGCACACTTCTCTATTCGAACTGCCTTATATATGGCCCCAATAGCATGGTTCGTTCCGATTCTGCTTGCCAGTATTTCAGAATGGAAAAATGGAACCAGGGGGAAAAAATACATTACTGGAATCACGATTCGGTGAAGGGTTATTACAGCAATTCGCGCATGGCATTCAGGCAATTACTAACCTCAGAAATAAAGAAAGATTCTGTTTCTGCAGCATCTTCTGTGGTTACTTCATCTCTGGCTATTTTCTACAAAAACCAACAATGTGCAGTTTACCAGACAAAAGACACATTGCTGATATACGATAAGCACGGCAAACTGATACAGAAGCAGTATAAAGATTCTGTAACACTGTTTCGTAAAGATGGCAGTGAGTTTTTGTTTTGCAGGCCGGGATACAGAAAATACACCGACAAAAAAGGCCGCATTATTGCCGAGCGTAGAGGTGATTCGCTTTTTAAATATGATGCTGCCGGCAAACGAATTTATTTTGCCTGCATTGAAAACGATTCGATCAGTATATATAATGCCGGCAACGGTTTGCTGATGTTTTCGGGGAAAACGTTTTCCTGCCCACACGATTCCTTTTACATTATCGAGTCCGGAGAGATTGAATCAGAAACAGAGGTGGTATTTCTTTTGTATGATGAAAAAAGTCTCTTATACTATCATGGCAGCAAATCTATTCGCTTATACAAGGTAAAAGAATACATTGATCCTCTTTTCCCTTTCCCTAAAATTGGTGATTAATTTATAGCCGGTTAATTGTATTTTCTTCTGTTTCCTTATAGCTTTAATGATTATGTGCAGATCGACGTTGATAAAAGCTGTTGCCAAAATCAGGGCCGGAGCGGAAAGCGGCGGCAACAGTGCTGTAATGCTCCGAAATCCGACACGGTTTTTGCTCCTTGCTTTTGTTCTTTTTGCTTTACCTGCAAAGACACAGACGACAAATTTTTATTGCCCCACCGGTGAACCGCCGGTAAAGCAGGTTGTTTTCGTGGAGGCCGATACCGTATGGGGGTTTTATCCAAGCGGATTGCTTTGGTTTTCGGTAAAATATACTCCCGATACAGCGGGTTTTATAGTCATGCCGGTGAGCCGGGAACGGATAGTCTGTGAACGATATTATTATCAAAACGGGCAGATTGCTCTTTTTAATAATAAGGACAGCCTTATATCGTACACTGAAAAAGGGAAGCGGCGATTGTATGTTAACGGCGACAGCATTGTGGTTTTCCGCAAAAGCGGAACACCCATGCTTGCCTGTACTGGCAACCGCCGTGTGTACACGAACAAAAAAGGTAAAATCATTTTTGAACGTTTGAATGATTCGCTGACCGCTTTTGACAGGGCCGGAAAAGTAACTGCAACGGGCCGCATTTCGGGCGATTCGATTTATATGTTTAAACGCGATGCCTGTGTGTTTTACGGAACATTGCAGGACTATTTGTTGCGATCGCGTGTTGATCTTTTTTATGTAACTGAGCGGCGGGAAGTAAAGTCGGAGACCGATATTTTGTTTCTGCTCGCCCCTATGGATAATATTGTGCAGCAAAGCCGCAGCCGGCTTTACAGAAAGCCTGAAAAAGAAACTATGCCCGGTAGTGTGAATTTCTTTCTTTTTTACGAGTGATAAAAACAAAATCGGCAGAAACCCAAAAGCTCCTGCCGATTTTCAATAACGTTGTTTCGTTTAATACAAGCCCAATCCACGCGCCAGGTTATCGGGTTCCATGCCCATGGCCTGGGCCATTTCGGCAATGGCTTTGTCGAGGTTGGTTTTGTCGTATTCGGTGGGGTTACTTTGAATGGTGAGTACAAACGAGCCGCCGATGCTCCAGGTGGCGTTTCCTTTTTCGCCGTATATATTAATTACGTATTGGCCGGGAGGGAAATACGTTTTGAAAATGGCTTTTCCTTCGCTGTCGGTGGTGGCAGTGCCAATGATGATGCTGTCGCGGGTGGTAATGGTAATGAGCGTGTTGGCAACCGGTCTTCCTTTGTAGAAAAACGATTCTCTTACTTCGTTGGGGCCTTCTGATGTTTTGTGTATTCCATAACCCTGGAATTTGGCCATGTTTTTTACCGCTGGTGTGGAAGTGCCGGACGAAGGTGAAGAAGTGCCGGGCGTGGTGGTGGTAGTGGCGGGCGGTGTGGTGGGGCCGCCATAGCCGCGGGCTTTGTTTTCTTCTTCGCGTTTTTTGGCGAGTTCTTTTTCTTTGGCTTCTTTTTCGGCGGCTTCTTTTTGTGCGTCTTCGGCTTTGGCTTTTTCGCGTTCGGCTTTTTGTGCGGCCATTTTTTCTTCCCACTCTTTATCGCGCTGTGCTTTTTCGGCGGCGCGTTTTTCATCGGCGGCTTTTTGCTCGGCATCGCGGCGGGCCTGTGCTTCGGGGGTAATTTGTGCTTTGGAGGGCTCTCCTTTGAGCGAGTATTCTCCTTTTTTGTTTTTATCGACCCGGTAAAACACTTCGGTCATGTCTTTATTCACGAACAGCGATTTTTGATCTTCCTGTCCGCGAATCTGCAGCGTCATTTTCTGAAGTTTCATGCTGGTTCCGCTAATCCAGAACACCACCTGCCGGGCACTGTCGGGGTGAAGTTCCTTACCGTCGAGCAGAATGCGGAAGCACTCGTCGTTTTCAGACCATACGGTTACTTTTATCTGTTCGTTTTTGTTTGGGCTTTCCCAGTCTGTGCATTGCGCAACTGCGAAAAGCGCGGGCAGGAGCGCCGCAAGGAGCAGGGTGATTTTTTTGTTTTTCATGGGATTTTGGGGGGGAAATGGGTAAGATGTAAAGAGTGTTTCGGAGCGACTTTATTAATTCTGGTTACTCAAATTTAAACAAGTTTGCTTTCGGTGTTTGAAACCGGGGGGGTATTTCAATTTTTGTGCCGGAATTTAATTTATGCCCTGGCAGTCCATTAAATTAATAGACGGCGAATCAGACGCTGTTTCAAAATCCGATTCATACATTTATAGCATTATGCTTCGTTTCTATGCTGCTTTCTTGCTTTCATTATCAATGCTGCTCCTTTCGGGCTGCAAGTATGGCCCGTATTTAAAATATTACACCGCCCGCAAAGGCCATTATCCGGTGTTTTTGCGGCACGACAGGCTGGTTGGCAGCCAAAACAATTTCCGCACCTGCTACGATGTGACGCACTATGCGCTGGATGTGAAACCCGACTTTGCCCAGCAGCGCCTGGCAGCCACCATGACCATTTCTTTTGCCGCGCTGCGCAATTTCGATACACTTCTGCTCGATCTGCATCCCTGCTACAAAATTTCATCGCTTACGGCCACAACGGGCAATGTGCGGCACTACCGCAAACGCAATGCGTTGTTTGTGGTGTTTGAAAAGTCGCAGAAAAACGGATCGGCAAACGCCCTGCGCATCAGCTACGAAGGAAAGCCCATTACGCTGGCCGGCTTTTGTCCGGTAGTGTGGAATACCGACCGCCACGGCTTTCCGTGGTACAGCACCATTTGCGAGGGCATAGGCGCGCACACGCTCTGGCCGTGCAAGGATTTGCTGTATGACGAGGCCGACAGTTCCTCAGTAAGCATTACCGTAAAAAACGGCTTAACGGCAGTGAGCAACGGCGTGCTGGCGAAAACCGAAACGCACGGCGAGGAAACCACATTTTACTGGAAGGCTTCAAACCCCATTAATGTATATAACATTTCGTTTGCCGTGGGCAATTTCAAAAAGGTTACGAAGGTGTATGAAAATGCCACAGGCCCGCACGAACTTACTTTTTACCTGCTTGCCCACCGCGCCGCCGATGGCGAAAAGCATCTGGAGCAGCTGAAAGACATGTTTGCCTTTATGGAAAATACCTTTGGCGAATACCCGTGGTACAATGATGGCTACAAACTGGTGCAAACACCGGGAGACGCTTCGATGGAGCACCAGACCAGTATTCATTACTCGGGCATTTTCCGCAACAACGGCATGGGCATTGACGGACTGCTGCTGCACGAAACCGCACACGAGTGGTTTGGAAACAGCATCACCGCAGCCGACTACGGCGATTTGTGGCTGCACGAAAGCTTTGCCACGTATTGCGAATGGCTTTACACCGGGCATGTATCAAAGCCCGAACATTACGAAGGTTTTGTAAGCTATTACCTCGCCAACACCGGCGGCAAAATCATGCACAACAAAGTGCCCATTGCCAAAAAAACCGGCGTGCGCTACATGGCATTAGTGGCCAACCGCGATCAGGATATTTATGCAAAAGGCGCGGCGGTGATGCATAGTTTGCGGTGGACGTTTCAGGATGACTCGTTGTTTTTTGGCATGATGAAGTCGTATTATCAGGCACACAAAAACTCGCAGGTTACCACTGCCGATTTTATTGCGCATGTAAACCGCTACACGGGGAAGGATTACGGCTGGTTTTTCGATCAGTATATTTTTGATTACCGCGTGCCGGAGTTAGATTATTCTGTTACGCGTGTTGGCGGGAACCAAAAGCTGAGTTTCCGTTGGAAAAATACGGTGAGTGGTTTTACGAAAATGCCGGTGCGGGTTATTTGTGGGGGGGAAAGCCGGTTGATTTATCCTTCGGAGAAGCGGCAGGATGTGGTGCTTTGCGGTACCGGGGATATTACTTTTTTCGGGGCGGGGGGGTATTGTGAGTATCGGACGAAGAAGTGACCTTGATTAAAAAGATTTACTCTTCAAGATAACCTGAGTAGAAATTTGTTTACGTTGTTCTTCTTTAATTCGTTGAGCCAATGAAATAACCTTTGCGGTTGGTATCGCATTTCCATTGTCAAAGTCAAGTTCGAGTTGCTTATCTATTGACTCTTCAGATTTGTTTTTCTTCTTCTTAGACATTTTTCTCTGTTATTCCTGGTAAACCTTTCTCTTTTAATGTGTGAATTGCTTGTTGTTCTAATGTTGTTAATGCTTGTAAAGTTAGCGGATTTTTAGGCTTAATTGTCTTTTTATTATGAACAGCTAATTTACCGCCTTCTTTACGTGGTTTACTGCTAAAGAAAAACTCCTGATACCGTCTTGGTGCTACTCCATCGTATATTAATATTTTAACCTTGTCGGACTCTGTTTCTTTTTCTGTTAACGAGTCATTATGGAGTTCTATACACAAGCTTTTCACGTAAGGTTCTATAAAATACACTTCTTCTATTCCTGCGGCAACAATATGTCTTGCGCAATTATGGCAAGGATATGTGGTGGTAAATAATTTTCCCCCTCTCATCTGGGTTCCTGTTTTTTGACTCCCTGAAATGATTGCAAGCATTTCTGCATGAACTGATCTTGAAAATTCAATCAGGTCTTTGAGGGGCGACTCTTCCCGAAGTGTTTTAAGTATAATGTTTCTGATCTCGTGTTTGTCTTTCTCTCCATTGTCTATCAACTCCTGAAATACTTTTGTGTTCAGTATTTTATCGGTTGCTTTTTCAGAAATATCATCTTTCCTGGAATCATTAAAGCAAATGCCTTTCTTCCAGCATCTTTGATCCTCTTTACTATCTTCTCTATATACCCCTCCTTTAAATTGAGGTACATCATTCCATCCCTCTGATAATATCCGGTATTCTTTATCAGTTATAGACGCTCCAACCTGTCTTGATAAACAAGCCGAATTAGCAGCCGCTGATTTTGCCACATACATAGCCGTTTCTTCGGGCAGAGGAGTTACAACAGGTATATCAAATATCAACTCCAGGTATCTTTTAATCTTTTCTGGTATTTTATCTTTATTTTCTTCTGATACTCTTACAAAGAAGTCGGCCTCAATGAATGTGTTTCTTACATTTTGCCCGTCATTATTGTTTTCATATTCGTCATGCTCAACTAAATCTATTGCCTCCGATTTATTAATCGGTTTTGCTGTAAGATTTTTTATTCTTTGTTCTTTTGGAGAAAAGACACTGAACATATAGAAAATGTCTCTGTATAAAGCTCGTAAAACCTGTAGTTCTTCTTTATTTTTAATCGAATCTATGATGTAGCATTTTCTTTGACTTGTAAATTCTTCGGGCCTCATTTCTGCTGAGTTTTCCGGGTGTCGGTCTGTATAAATGTCACGAATGGCATAATCAATCAATATTGAGTTCAACTTATACTGCTGACGAAACTTATTCCCCCCACGAATTTTGTTCATCATTTTTGTGTATTCAGCAGATTTTCCCATTTCCATTTCATCACTATCCGGTATCTGATCACTTACTTTTAAATGAATTACCTCATATCCATATTCTTTGGAAAGCTGTTTCTTTAACTGTTCTATTACTTCATGTTTCAACGACCCTATCGGCGAGCAAATACCAATCACAATCTCTTCCGTAAGCGTATTTTGTATTTTCTCCCGCGTTGTTTTACCCACACTATTCTCATTTGAAGCCTCTTCTGAGGCATATTTTGCTGCTTCCATAGATTATTTATTGTTTTTCACAATATACATCAACAAAAAGCGAAAAATCCGGCCTGGAATTATTTCCAAACCGGATTTTTTCAACAGATTTAGTTCTGTTCTACACCTGATTAATCTTCTTCGCCAATTCATCCTTATACGAGCCGCCAATCGGAATCGGCTTTTTCTCGTCTTCCAGCATCAGGTTGGGCGGCTCGATGGATACAATTTTATCGATACGCACAATGAACGAGCGGTGAACGCGCACAAACTCGTTGGGAGAGAGTTTGCGTTCGATGTCTTTCATGGTGGAATGTATGGTGTAGCGGGCGTTTGAGGTATTAATTACCACATAATCCTTGAGTGCCTCGATAAAGTAAATATCGCGGGTGCGCACTTTTACGAGGCGTGAATTTGATTTTACGAAGATGATGTCTTTACTGTCTTTGTTTTCCACAATGGAGTAAAGAAAATCACGCTCCTTGCGCATGTCGCTTTCTTTCTGGTGCTTGTAAAGCGCCATTTCGATGGAGGTGCGCAGGTCTATTTCCTTGAACGGTTTTATGATGTAGCCGTACGGTTCGGTAATTTTTGCCTTGCTCAGCGTGCTTTCGTCGGCATAAGCGGTAAGGTAAATAATGGGGATGCTGAAGCGTTCGCGGATTTGTTCGGCGGCTTCAATTCCGCTCATATTGCCTTTGAGCATAATGTCCATCAAAACCAGATCGGGCGTGTGCTCTTCGGCGGCGCGTATGGCGTCTTCGCCGTTTGAGCATATAGCCACAACGTTATAGCCCAGTTTGCGCAGGCTCATCTGGATATCTTTGGCTACAATGCTTTCGTCTTCGACGATTAAAATATTTGTTTTCGACATGCTGAAACTACGGGTTTGCAGGTATGCTGGTAAATTCGATGGTGAATTTAGCGCCTTTTTTGTTTTCCAGCTTTATTTTACCATTGATTTGTTCAACAAGTGTAACTACGAGTTGAAGGCCGAGCGACTCCGTATTGCGGTAATCGACCGTTTCGGGCAGGCCGGAACCGTTGTCGGCAATCACAATTTTGATGTTTCCCTGGTTTTCGGTGAGCTGGAGGGTGATTTTCCCGTTCTTTTTCTTCCTGAATGCATATTTGAGGGCATTTGAAAGGAGTTCGTTAATAATTAGCCCGCAAGGTATGGCTGTGTCGAGGTTCAACTGGATCGGGGCCAGACTGAGTTCGAGTTCGGGCGGGGATTCTGTACTTGCATACGAGTGCATCAGGTTCCTTGTTACGTTTCCAATGTAATCGGCGAAGTTGATATTGGAAAAGTCCTTGGTCTGATAGAGGCTTTCGTGTACAAAAGCCATCGATTTTATGCGATTCTGGCTTTCGTGCAGGAGTTCGAGGGTTTTTTTGTCGCGCACGTAGGCTTTTTGCAGGTTGAGGATGCTGGAAATTACCTGCAGGTTGTTTTTTACGCGGTGATGCACCTCTTTGAGCAGCACTTCCTTTTCTTTGAGCGACTGGCGCAGGTTTTCGTCGATGGCTTTTTTCTCGGTAATGTCGTGGGCAATGCACGAAAGCTCCACCACCTCGCCTTTTTCGTTTCTGATGGGGTTCAGATACACTTCGCGCCAGGTTATCTGTCCGTTTTTGTGTTCAAATTTCGATTCAAAGTATTGCGGCTTTCCGGCAAAAGTGGCGATGAATTTTTGATCCCAGAAATCAGAATACGCCTCGCCGGTGCGTTTTTTTACTTCGTCGATGGGCATTCCCACCCAGGGCCGCATACCGTAGGCGCGCAAAATCCAGTCCGACTGCTGTTTATTGAACGAAGTCATTTTATGTTCGCGGTCGGAAGTCCAGATCATGTGTGTGCTGCTTTCGATAATGGCGTTAAGCTGCTCGGCCTGGCGGTGAATTTTTTCCTGCGCCCGCTTCATTTCGGTTATTTCGTGGGCAATGCACGATACTTCAATTACTTCGTCGTTATGGCCGGTAATGGGGTTCAGATACACTTCGCGCCAGGCTATGGTGCCGTCTTTCATGGTGCTGGGCAGTTCGAAATACTGCGGCTCGCCGGCAAAGGTTTTCTGCACTTTCTCGTCCCAGAACCGTGCATACTCTTCCGACATGCGGAAGGAATAGCCCAGCATATCGAGCCCGATGTAAGGCACTTCGTTGTAGGCCCGCTTAAACCAGTCGGCCTGGTTGTGGTTGAATGAGGTGAGTTTGTTGTGCCGGTCTATGGTCCAGATAATGTGCGTACTGCTTTCGATAATGGCGTTGAGTTTGGCGGCCTGTATGCGCAACTGTTCTTCTGTTTTGCGCTTGGGCGTAAGGTCTTCATATACGTACACAAAATGCAGGGGCTGGTTGTCGTCGCCTCTTACGAGTGTAATGGTGATGTTTACGAAAACAGTGTCGCCGTTTTTGTGCCGGTAGCGGTGTTCATCCACAATGTGCCTGAACCCGAGTTTGATGAAGTCTTCGCCTTTGGGCAGGCGCGAGAGGTCGCCGGGGAGCTGCAGGTCGTGCACGGTCATTTCGAGCAGTTCGGTTTTGCTGTATCCCAGCATATTGCACAGCCGCTCGTTTACTTCTATGTAGTTTCCGCTTTCTACGCTTACCAGCGCAATGCCGGTGTATGCCTGGTTGAATACGGCGCGGTACTTTTCTTCGCGCAGGCGCAGTTCCTGTTCGGCTTTGAGGCGGTCGCTGATATCGCGCGAAATGCCCATTGAGCCTACTACTTCGCCGTCTTCGTTGCGCAGTATGCTGGCCGAGAGGAAGGAGTTAAACTCTTCTCCGTTTTTGCGTTTGTTTATTATTTCGCCCGAGAAATAGCTGTTCTCTTCCATCAGTGTTTTGGAAATCCGCCGGCCTTCGTCGTCGTTCTTGTACAACTGATTGACGTGCATTTTCAGGGCTTCTTCGCGGGTGTAGCCGAATGCCTGCTCGGCCATGGCGTTAAACTCGGTGATGTTTCCGTCTTTGTCAGACGCAATAATCATGTCTATCGAGCTGTCGATGAGCAGGCGCAGGTATTTCTGGGTTTCGAGCAGTTGGCGTTCGAAAGTTTTGCGTTCGGTAATATCGCGCGAAACGCCCATCGAGCCTATCACTTCGCCCTCTTCGTTGCGAAGCAGACTGGCAGCCAGCAATGAGGTAAAGAGCTGGCCGTTTTTGCGTTTGTTGGTTACCTCGCCCGAGTAATAGCCGTCGGCCTGAAGCCTGGCTGTTACCAATGCGGCCTGCTCTTCGTCGCCGCCAAAGAGTATCGAAAGGTGTTCGCCCAGGGCTTCTTCGCGGGTATAGCCAAAGGTGCGCTCGGCGGCGGCGTTAAACTCGGTAATGTGCCCGTCGCGGTCGGCCGAGGAAATGGTGTCGAGCGAACTGTCGAAAAGCAGGCGAAGGTTTTTTTGTGTTTCGCTCAGCTGGCGTTCGGCCCTTATGCGTTCCTGAATTTCGTTTTGCAGTTTCTGGTTGTTTTCTTCCATTACCTGCACACGCAACTGCTCTTTTTCGAGCTTGCGGAAAACCGAAAGGTCGCGCACAAACACAATAATTGCAGGCGATCCCTGAAACTCGTATAAAATAGGTTTCGACTCTACCTCTATCGTTTCGCCGTGTACATCATACACCTGTATCACACCAAAAGGCACCTGTTCGCCTTTCATTACTTTACCCAGCCGGTTTCTGGTGTAATCGTGAAAATCGGGCACCACATATTCGAAAATATTCTTCGACTTGAGTTTATACCCGTCTGTGGCGCCCATAATTTTATACGCCTCGGGGTTGGCCGAAAGCAGGTTGCCTTTAAGGTCGAGAAAAATAATTCCATCGGGCGACTGTTCGATGAGTGTGCGGTAAAATTCGCGGCTGGCAATTATTTCTTCCTCGGCCTTTTTGCTTCGGGTAATATCGCGCGAAATGCCTTCTACGGCTATTGTTTTGCCCGAAGCGTCGATAATTCGTTTGTTACGCGTTTCGGTCCATATTATTTGTCCGTCTTTACGCACCCAGCGCACCACATAATTCTCTTCGTCGGTGCTGCCTTGTACAGGTTTCTTTTTCCCGGCAATTACCTCCTGCGAATGTATAAACGGACCCCGGTCGTCGGGGTGAATGAGGTTGAATCCGGCCAGCGGATCTTTATAAAATTCTTCGGGAGAATAACCGGTAATGGTTTCAATGGAAGGGCTTATGTATTCGTAATGCGGCGAAGGCTCTAGTGAAAGGCGGAAAATAATATCGTCGGCATTCTGGGCCAGCATTCTGAATCTTTCTTCGCTGGTGCGCAGGCGGTCTTCGGCTTCTTTCTGTTCGGTAATGTTGCGGGTAATGCCAAATGCGGTGAGTACGTTGTTGTCTGCATCGTATGTTTTCACCACATATTCTTCGAGCCAGAAATACTCCTTTGTTTTCAGGTGCAGAAACCGGTATCGGTATGTTTTTGGTAAATGGTCTTTTTTCTGCTCGCGCAGTATGCTTAACACTCCGGGCAAATCATCGGGATGGCAGTACTGACCGAATTTGAGCGGATCGTTGTAGTATTCATCATAATCCACACCCAAAAGGTCTTCGATATTGCTGCTCAGATAAAGCACTTTGGGTCTTCCCTGTGTGGAAAAATCGAAATGATATACTACCTGATTAATGGCATTGAGCACATTTTCGAGCGAGGCCTGACTTCGGCGGAGTTTTATTTCGGCCTCTACTTTTTCCGTCACATCGCGTATTACACCTAAGTTTCCGTATATATCGCCGTTGTCATTCAGTTTGGGATAAACCGTTTCTTCAAGCCAAACGTATTTATCTTTTTTCTTGTGAAAAAGTCTGTATGTAAATGTCTGCGGTATTTTACTGATATACAGATTTCCGGTAGCCTCGCGTATGGCCTGCATATCTTCGGGGTGAATACGGCTTGCGAGTGCCGTGGCATTATTCATGTATTCTTCCCTGCTTATGCCGTAAATATGTTCGATATGCGGACTGGCAAAGCGAATCTGGCGCAAGCCCTTACTGTCCATTTCCACATAATACACAAACTCCAGAATGCGCGAAAAAATATTCTTTACCAGTTCCTGATCGGCATACCAGGCATCGTCGAGAAGGGTATCAATATGAATTTCCTCCGCGGGTTTGTCGCGCAGCTTTCCTTCATTATCAAGCAAGCGCCGCAGCCTCGATAATTCGTCAATCAGATCTTCTCGCGACCAGTTTTCGTAGCTCATTCGGGGGTAAATGATTTTTGGAATATCAGCTTTTATCGGCCTCGAATTTCATTTTTATTCCGTCGTACTTTATTTCCTTATCGTCTTTGAAGGTAATGGTAAGAATGAGTATTCCTTCTTCTTCGTAGTATTTCCAGTCGCCGTCTTTCATGCCGTAGGCATAAGTTCCGGTTTGCCATATTCTACCGTTTTCGTACCACCAGGTATGTTTTCCGTCGGGTTGGCCGTTTACATAGTTTCCTTCAAAACGCCTGCTGCCATTGGTAAGGTAAGTATGTTTCCATAATCCGTCGCGTTGATCGGCATGATATACGCCTTCTTCGCGGTAATCGTTCATTTGGAAAAACCACGGACCTTCCTTGAGTCCGTCGAGATACTCGCCCTGTGTAATTACGTTTCCTTTTTCGTCGTACTCGGTCATTACTCCTTCACGCACACCGTCTTTATAATTTTCTTCGCGCAATAGCTGGCCGTTGTCGTAGTACCATTTCCATACGCCTGCGGGTCTTCCGCGGCTGTCGTATTTTCCTTTCTGGTCGGTTTTTCCGTTGGGATAATAAAACACCCAGTCGCCCACGCGCACACCGTTTTTATAATCGCCTTCTGCGCGCAGTTCGCCGGTTTCGTGATATTCTTTCCAATGACCCTGCTGCAGGTTTTTGCTGTCTAAAATTCCTTCCGAAATAAGAATACCGTCTTTGTATTGTTCCGAGCCGATAATTACTCCCGAAGTATCATATTGTTTAAAAACACCTTCGGGCACACCGTCTTTATAATTGCCCACTTCTTTCGGGCGACCGTTTCTATGGCGTGTGGTAACTGTTTCAATGGTGGCCAGTTCGGGCGGGTTTTTTACCAATACCCCGTTTTCCCATTTGGTAATGGAAAGCAGGTTGCCTTTTTCGTTGTATTCCTTAAAGTAGCCGTTTTTTTTATCGTTCAGGTAACGCCCTTCAATATGTGTTTTTCCGTTCGGATAAAACTCTTTCCACACACCCTGTTTCAGTCCGTTGGCATCGCGGCGGTTGAGGCGTTCGGTGCTTTTTACAAAGCCGCCTTTGTATTCGGTAATGGTAATGATGGTGCCGGTTGTGTCGAATTCAAAGCCGGTACCGTTTTCGCGGCCTTCGGTAAAGGGAATGGTTTGCTGTACTTTTCCGCCGGCAAAAAACTCGCGCACGGTACCGTGTATGGTGTCGTTTCTGAACGGTTCTTCGCGTTTGAGCAAACCGTTTTCGTCGAAAATCTGTTTTGGGCCGTCTTTACGTCCGTTTTTGTAGGTGTAGGTAATGGTGGGAATTCCTTTTTCGGAGTAAAATTTCCAGGTACTATCGAGCTGAAAATTGCGGCGGTTGCCTTCCGATTTGAGTTTGCCGTTTGGGTAATACGTTTTCCAGTAACCTTCGGGCTTTTCGTTTTTGAGGCGGCCTTCGCTGTATATTTTTCCGTTTTCGTAATACAAACGTGTGTATCGGCCGGTGTCGGCAGGCTGTTGTGCTGCAAGCCCGATGCTATACACCAGGGCAAGCAGGATAAAACAAAAACGGATGCTGTACATTATCGTTTGCCCGGCTTACGGTTGTTTTTTGCCAAGCGTTCTAAGATAAGTAAAAAACTCAGGCTCTAAAGCTGTAAATATCTCAGTGTATGTTCTCCGTTGTTCAGCGAAACCATATATGTTCCGGGTAAAAGCGAAAGACGGGCAAATTCAAACGATTCGGCCGGATTGATGTTTGCCCTTTCAAATACTTTCCGGCCCGATAAATCGGTTATGGTGATCTGCCAGGGCAAAGTGTATCCGGTTTGTAATATGGCCTGCGACGAGGGATGATTAATGAGTTTTGGCTCATTGGCTGATACCGGCGAAACAGCAGTAGGAAACAGCCCGAGCTCCAGATCAATCATACGCAGTAACTCCACCTTATCATTCCATCCGAGGCCGTATTTACCACGTACCACACCATTTTCGGAAAGTACATACGACATATTGGGTGCGGGGCCAAATGTGCTCAGCCAGGTGTTGCAGGTATCATCGGCCAGGAGAATGTGATTTACCGGGCAGTTGGCCAGTGTGGTGTTCATCATGTTCAGCCTGTGGCCATACGTTTGTTGTTGCGGAAATGAAATGCCGGCCGCAATGTTTGTGCCTACTACCCAGGGCCCGTAAGCGTAAGGCGAATTCCACGGGAGTTCGGGGTGTGCTTCGAGTGTATAAACCAGCAGGATGTGAATGAGCGTATCGTAAGCCACATTCATTTGCGGAATAAGGTTGGTAAGGCAATTCCGGAACTGCGGACAGGTGTAGCTGCCCGAAATCAATATTACCGGCTTACCCTGTCCGAAATAAGAATAAAGTGAATGTGCTGTGTTGGCCGAATCGTAAAGTGTAAAATCGGGCACGGTGGTTCCAACCTGGTAACCGGCATTGAGAAACATGCCCGAACTGTCCACGTAAGGCGCAAAGGAGCAAATAGAATCCGAAACCGACGGGGCGGTTTGCGCCTGCATTGTAAAATTGCCGAAAAAGAAACAAAAAATAGCTACAACTATTATCCGCATGGAGAAGATAACATTTTACTGCCTGATTTTGTTTGAAACCAGCTGTAAATCAGTTCAGCACGGAATTTTATTTACGCGGTTGGCGTGACGGCCGCCTTCAAATGCTGTATTCAGAAATTTGTCGATACAGGCCTTCGCCTCGTCGGTACTGATAAACCGGGCGGGCAGCGAAATGATATTGGCATCGTTATGCTGGCGGGCAAGTTCGGCTATTTCCGGTTTCCAGCACAATGCGGCACGTATGCCGGCGTGTTTGTTGGCGGCCATGCTTATACCGTTGCCCGATCCGCAGATAAGTAAACCCAGCTCTGCTTCTCCTTTTTCCACGGCACTGGCCACCGGGTGCGCAAAATCAGGATAATCCACGCTTTGCTCTGTATGTGTGCCGTGGTCGGTAACTTCGTAACCCAGCGAACGCAGGTAAGCCACCATTTCCTGTTTCAGTGCAAAGCCGGCATGATCGCTGCCTGCGGCCAGTTTTTTGTAAGACATAAGAAGTGTAGTTTTAACAGCGTAAAGTTAGGCCTTTTCTTCGTCCTTCCAGGTATCGCCTTCCGCGCACGTTAGTTAAGGGAACGTTATGAACAAACAAAGAACCTGTCAAAAAAATTGGTTCTGAAAACGAAGCATTTACACCGCCGTTTTTCAACACAAAAACTGTGTGTTTTGAACAAAACCGGTTGTTAATTTGCCTAAAAAAAGATTTGGTGATTTCATATTCATTTTCCCTTAACAGGAGTTTTGACACTACCAACAGCTGTTAAAAAAATATTGGCCCGAAAAAGCAAACAGGTTTTTGCTCATTTTTGTAAAGAATTCGATCAACAAAAGGCTGTAAAAAAAGCTGTACACAGTGTGTTAATAATTATGTAACATACTGAAAAAGAAGCTCAGCCATTTTTACTCTTGTTCATAACATGTTACTGAGTAATGAAAACTGATTAATACAAGCATTCGGGCCCCGACTTATGCACCGTTTGAACAAGCTAATAGTAATAACATATATAAAAGAAATAAAATAAAATATAGAATTATGAATAATACAGTAGCCGAAAAAGGCTGGCTTAATTTGCCCCCTGATCCGACCCTGGATTTGTTTGCCGAAATAAGCCGGCTGAAAAAAGAAAAGAAGATGGTGCTGCTGGCGCATTACTATCAGGATGCCGATATACAGGATGTGGCCGATTTTATTGGCGACAGTCTGGGCCTGGCCCAGCAGGCGGCAAAAACCGATGCCGAAATTATTGTTTTTGCCGGGGTGCATTTCATGGCCGAAACCGCCAAGATCCTCAATCCGCACAAAAAAGTGCTCCTGCCCGACTTACGCGCAGGCTGCTCGCTGGCCGATTCGTGTCCGCCCGAAGCCTTTGCCGCTTTCAAGGCCCGGCACCCCGATCACATTGTGATTACCTACATCAACTGCACGGCCGATATCAAGGCGCTGAGTGATATCATCTGCACATCGAGCAATGCAGAGCAGATTGTAAACAGCCTTCCGGCAGAGCAGAAAATAATTTTTGCTCCCGACCGCAACCTCGGTGCCTACCTGAACAAGAAAACCGGCCGAAACATGGTGCTTTGGGACGGAGCCTGCATGGTGCATGAAATTTTCTCGCTCGAAAAAATTGCCCGCTTAAAGCAGCAACATCCTGAGGCAAAGTTCATTGCCCATCCCGAATGCGAAGCACCGGTGCTCGAACTGGCCGATTTCATTGGATCTACCACGGCCCTGCTCAATTTCACGAAGAAAGACAGCGCAACAAGCTACATTGTGGGCACCGAAACCGGCATCCTGCACCAGATGGAGAAGGCATCGCCACATAAAACATTCATTCCGGCCCCTCCCAACAACAGCTGCGCCTGCAACGATTGCCCGCACATGAAACTCAACACACTCGAAAAACTCTACGTGTGTATGCAGTACGAGCTGCCCGAAGTAACCATGACCCCCGAACTCATTGAAAAATCGGCCCGGCCCATAAACCGTATGCTGGAGCTTTCGGCGCAGTTCGGATTGTAATTAACATTTTACCTGTGGATAACCGCTCGTAATGTGTGCATAACGCGCACCTTGCCGGCGGTTATCTTTGTTTCATGCGCATTTCAGTTCAGGCTGCCGTTTTTGCAGCAATTTCTTCTGCCGTTTTGTTTTCCGCCATGGCACCCGATCAGAAAGATCCGGTGCGCATGAGCTATGCCCAAACAGTCACTGCAGCCGATTTAAGAGCACATCTCGAAGTTCTGGCCTCCGATGCCTACGAGGGGAGGGAAACGGCTAAGAAGGGCCAGAAAATGGCTGCAGAGTACATTAAAAACCGTTTCCGCGAACTGGGAATACCCGAACTGCCCTCCGGAGGATATTACCAGAATGTGCCCCTCGAAGAATTTCTGCCCGGAAATGGTACTGTTACGGCCGGGACACAGTCTTTTTCGTTCGGCAAAGACTTTTTCTATACTTCGGGCACTACCGACCAGAATTTAACAGCGCCCGAAATGGTGTTTGCCGGCTACGGAATTGAAACCAAAGGCTGGAAAGACTACGGCAAACAAAAACACACCGGCAAAGTTGTAATCATTCTGGCCGATGAACCTGTGGATGCCACCGGAAAATCCATGATTACCGGCACCACCGAAAAATCGGACTGGAGCACACAACGCCGGCTTAAAATAAATTCGGCTCGCGATCGTGGTGCAAAAGCCCTGTTCATTGTGCTGCCCGAATACGAAAAGCGTAAACAGGAAATGCAGCACGCCATTGAAACCACCACCCTGCAGCTTAAAGGCGTAAAAGACGAACCGCGTATGCCTGTGCTGTATATTTCGCCGCAAATGGCCAATGCCCTGCTGGGAGAAAAAACTGATGTGCTTGCACTGCGCGAAAAAATAAACCGCAAGGGAAAAAGCAAATCCATTGCGGTTAAACAACCCTGTTCAATTGTTATTCAACGCGAAAAGCGTGAAGTAATTACTGAAAACGTACTCGGCTACCTTGAAGGCAGCGATTTGAAAAACGAACTCATTGTAATTACCGCTCACTACGACCATATCGGCATGGAAGGAAACGTGGTGTTTAACGGTGCCGACGACGATGGAACCGGAACTGTAACCATACTCGAACTGGCCGAAGCCTTTGTGAAAGCAAAAAAAGATGGTAAAGGGCCGCGCCGGAGTATTTTATTTATGACCGTTTCGGGCGAAGAAAAAGGCCTGCTGGGTTCTGAGTGGTACAGCGAACATCCGGTGTTTCCGCTCAGTCAAACGGTGTGTAACTTAAACATCGACATGATTGGCCGTTCTGATCCGGAGCATGAAAAAGATACGGCTGCTTACCTGTATTTAATTGGTTCCGACAAGCTCAGCTCGCAGCTAAAAGTGGTGAGTGAAACGGCAAACAATACTTACTGCGGCATTAAACTCGATTACCGTTACGATGCACCGGACGACCCGAATTTCTTCTACTACCGTTCCGATCATTACAACTTTGCACGCAAAAATGTGCCGGTAATTTTCTACTTTAACGGAACCCATGCCGATTATCACAAAGAAACCGACGAAGTAAACAAAATAAATTTCCCGCTCATGGAACGCCGCGCACGCTTAGTGTTTTATACAGCCTGGGAAATAGCCAACCGCGATGCACGTATTGTGGTGGACAAAAAATAAACCTCATGAGCGATTTTGCCACACGTTTTCAGCAGGCTGCAGAAGCAAAGGTGTTTGACCGCGAACACCGTAAAAAACTGCAGTTTAACATTGGGCAGTACGATAAAAAAGTAATACAGGGCAAGCAGCAGTTCAGCAATATTGAACTTGCCCGCACCCGCGCTGCAGGTTTGCGCAACAAGGTGGTCGAAAACTTAGATAAATATCTTATTGAGTTTGAAGCCAATTTTCTGAAACGGGGCGGAAAAATTATCTGGGCCACCGATGCGGCCGAAGCAGCGCGCGAAATTTCGCAGGTACTTTCAAAAAATAATATCACCTCGGTTATCAAATCAAAATCAATGGTAACCGAAGAAATTGGGCTTAACGAACACCTGAAAAAAGAAGGCATCGAGTCGCTCGAAACCGATCTTGGCGAATACATTCAGCAAATAGACAACGAAGCGCCTTACCACATTGTTACTCCGGCCATGCACAAGTCGAAGGAAGATGTGGCCAAACTTTTTCACGAGAAAAAAGGCACCGCACCTGATATGACGCCAGCCCAAGTAATGGCCTGGGTGCGCGAACATTTGCGCGAAAAATACCTCAGTGCCGGAGCCGGAATTACCGGTGCCAATTTTCTTATGGCCGACAGCGGAACCATTGCCATAAGCGAAAACGAAGGCAATGCCGTATTGTCGATGGGTTTCCCGAAAATCCACATTGTGATTACCGGCATTGAAAAAATAATTCCCTCGCAAAACGACCTCGATTTGTTCTGGCCGCTGCTTTCCACGTATGGTACAGGCCAGCAGCTTACCGTGTATAACACCATTATTGGCGGCCCGCGCCAGAATGGCGAAACCGACGGGCCCGAAGAACTCATTCTCGTATTGCTCGATAACGGCCGCACCAGTCTGCTTGCCCAAACCGAACAACGCCGCGCACTGGGCTGCATACGCTGCGGGGCCTGCCTCAATGCCTGCCCCGTGTACGAAGGCATTGGCGGACACGCCTACAACGCCACCTACAGCGGGCCAATAGGCTCTGTACTCATGCCGTGGATGGGCGGAATGGAAAATTACCGCCACCTCAGCAATGCCTCCTCGCTTTGCGGAAAATGCACAGAAGTTTGTCCGGTAAAAATAGACCTGCACAAACTTCTGCTCTACAACCGCCGCGATGCCAACCAGCAGGGCATGGCCACCAAAACCGAAAACGTAATGTGGTTTTTCTGGAAAGGAGCCATGCTCAAACGCAGCAAAATGGAAAAAGGCGGATCGAAACTTAAAAACTTCATGCTGCGTCAGTTTTTCCGCAAACAATGGGGCAATCGCCGCGAACTGCCTGCTGTGGCGCCTAAATCTTTCAACCAGATCTGGCGCGAAAGAAAAGGTATCAGGTAATATTTTTTACACATAAAAAAGGCGGCTTCATTTCTGAGCCGCCTTTTTGTTTAGAGTATTATTTATTTATTTCTTGAATAAACAATTAACGCGTGAATCATTCCACCAATCCAGCAAAGCACAACGGTTAATATGAGATTAATCACGAAATCATTATCAATATCGCCTTTCACCAGATAAACACCCAGCGGCGGAATGAAGATGCAGCAGAGAATAACCAATATCGGATCTACATCATCAGAAGGAGATTTTTTAGTTTCTTTTTTGCCTTGTTTTATTACTGCTTTTGAAGCTTCGCGTATTTCTTTTTTGGTGAGCGGAGCAGTTACTACCGAAGGAGCTTGTTTTTCGGTGGCAGGTGTGGTTACTGCTTTTGAAGTTTGCGGAGCAGGTGTTTGTTCGGCAAGGGTTTGTATTTCGCCTTTTAATGCTTCGGGTGTAACGGCATTCGGCGTTACACTGTTTGCCTGGGCGGGTGTAATGCTTTCGCGCTGAACAACTGCTTGCTTTTCTTCGGCCTTAGTGGTTTTCTTATGGTTTTTAGCTACATAGAAACCATCGCGGTAACGGCGTTTTTCAATGGTAAGGCCATCGCTGGTGCTGCACGAAAACAGCATAACAGCAGTAACTAAAGCAGTAAAGCCAAGTACAATTTTGTTGTGTTTCATAGTTAATTGTTTAAGGATTAATTATTGAGTATTTGAAGATGTTTTGTTTGAAAATGTTTTTACTTTTTTAAATACGATAATCCATTGTCTTATCCACCATATTCCCAGCAGCGGAACCACCACGAATGTAAGTTTATTCATTTCCCAGGCTCCGGCAAAATCAAAATGCGATAAACGCATCGTGCCGCGTGTTAATCCGCAACCCGGGCATTCTACTCCCGAAACAATGGTGTACACACACAACGGCGGCCCGCTGTCGAAAAAGGTTTTAGGAAGTACAAATACCAGTATCGGCAGCACTGTAAGTACAGTGAAAAGCAGAATGATACCGGCACGACTTTCGAAAAACCGACGCATGGAATATGCCTGTTTGGGAACTAAAACTACTATTTCAGGCATGAAAAGCAAAAAATAATAACCTAAATTATCCCTGATTTAATTTTAGGTCACTGAACATCAGGCAGTGTTTATTTTAACTTTGTATAAAGATTAATATCACCGGCTATGTTATCAGAAAAAATAGAAACAGCCCTTAACCAGCAAATAGAGTTGGAAGGAGCCTCTTCGCAATACTACCTTGCCATGGCTTCGTGGGCCGAAACGCAGGGAATGAATGGTATTTCCACTTTCCTCTACAAACACTCTGACGAGGAGCGCATGCACATGCTCAAACTCATGAAGTATGTAAACGAACGTGGCGGACAGGCTGTAGTACCCACACTCAAAGCACCGCCAAAATCGTTTAAGGGTGTGAAAGAAGTATTCGACCTGGTGCTCGAACACGAGGTAAAGGTTTCTACCGAAATCAATAAACTCGTTGGAATCTGCGTAAAAGAAGGCGATTATACCACGCAAAACTTCCTGCAGTGGTACGTTTCCGAACAGATTGAAGAAGAAGCACTGGCCCGCAAAATCCTCGACAAACTCAAACTCCTCGGTGGCGACAAAGGCAATCTTTACCTTTTCGACCGCGACCTCGAAACGCTGGCTGCCGCCGAAGCCGAGGCCGAAGGCGCATAAGTTTTACTTTACGCATAATTATAAAAACAGGCTGCATGGAAAATTCCGTGCAGCCTGTTTGTTTACGCGAAAAGCATTTACTGCTTTACAAACCGCGATGTTCTTATAATTGCGCCAGCCTGTGTGCGCACCAGATACACGCCTTTTGGCAGCGCAGCCACATCAACCTGGTTTATACCGGCCGTGCAGCGACTGTTCCACACTTCTTTTCCGCTCAAATCAACAATCACCGCATCGGCTGCGGCAGGAAGGTCGAGAATAAGCGTTTCCTGCGCAGGATTGGGCCAGAGCGATACAAACTGTGGTAATGAAGCCTCGGCCTCTGTACCGGTTAATAATGCGGGTATGGAAATTGTTTGTATGGAACGGGCAAATGTGCCGGCCACCAGCTTTGTACCGTTGTTGTTTAAACCCAAAGCATACACCGGAATTACGGGCATATTGTTGCCCACCCGGCTCCAGTTGGTGCCGCCGTTGGAAGTAAAATACACGCCCGCATCGGTAGCCACAAACAACACATTTTCATTGCCCGGCATAATTATCAGATCGTTTATGGCAAACTGCGGCAAGTCGCCCGAAATGTCAACCCAGGTTTGTCCGTTGTTGGTTGATTTGTGGATGTGCGGAATAAACTCGTTCGATCTGTAGCCCGAATGTGTGACATAAATCGTATTCAGCATATTGGGCGAGCCTTTTACCGAAGTCACATAGCGGTTTGGCAAAGTACTGGTTACATCTGTCCACGAAACGCCGTCGTTTGTGGTTACCCACACATTTCCGTCGTGCGTGCCGGCATACAAATGCCCTGCAGCCAGCGGCGATTCGCCTAATGCGGTAATGGTGTGGAAACGCGGTGCAAATATTACACCATCGGTAAGATCGTTGCTTATTGGTACGCCCGCTCCATAAGGCGCACCGGTTAATTTATGCACGCGGTGAGTACCTATATAAATGACCGTAGGATCATGCACACTCAGCAAATACGGCATATCCCAGTGCTTGCGGTCAGTAAAATCGCCAAAAGAAAGTGAGTAATAGTTAAACCCGGCATCGTCGGTATATGCCACGTTTCCGTTTTGTGTTTCCACATACCACAGGCTGGGGTTTATAGGATCAAACCAGGCCTGAAATCCATCGCCGCCATAAATACGCGGCCAGTTGTTGATGACTGAGGCATTGCCGCCCGAAGTGCCGTTGTCCTGCATACCGCCATAATAATCGTTTGGCGAAAACGGATTGCTGGCCACGCGGTAAAACATATTGGCCGGTATGTTTTCAATATCGCTCCAGGTGGCGCCATCGTCGCTGCTGCGGTAAATGCCGCCATCGGTACATAAAATCATTTCTCCGGCCGTGTTGAAGTCCAGATCATGCCCGTCGGCATGTACTTCGTACGTAAACCAGGGCGGGGTAAACAGGTTCCAGGTTTGTCCGCCATCGGTAGTGCGCCACTGATCCACGCCAAGCAGATAAATGGTATTCGGATCGTTCGGCTTCACAAAAATCTTCCCGAAAAACCAGCCAAAACCGCCCAGCGCATTCGGATCGAGTGTGGCTGTGGGAACGGCCGTCCACGACGATGCCGCATTGGTAGTGGTGTAAATGCCCTGAAGCTGCAGCGTGGTATCCACCAGCATGGCAAAAAGCTGGTTGTTGTTGCCGGGATACATGCACAAACCAATGCGCGAGAAAGCCTGGCTGGGAATACCGCTCATCACCGCATTCCAGTTTGTGCCGCCATCGGTGGTTTTCCAGATTTTCGATTCGGTGCTGTAAATAAACGATTCCTGATTGTTGCGGATACGGCTCCAGCTTGCAGCATACACCACCTGCGGGTTTACCGGATCAAGCACCAGATCGGTAATGCCGGTTTGATTGCTTACAAACAGCGATTGTGTCCAGGTTTGTCCGCCATCGGTGGTTTTGTAGAGCCCGCGGTTATTGTCGCGCACAAACGGCAGGCCCATGGCGGCGGCATACATAATATTGGTGTTTGTGGGGTCAATGGCAATGTCGCTGATAATGTAGGAATTGCCCAAACCCAGATTGGTCCAGGTTTGTCCGCCATCGGTAGTTTTGTAAATGCCCGTGCCGATAAACGGATAACCGCCAATGTTGGGGTCGCCGGTACCTACGTACAATGTGGAAGAGCTGCCCGGCTCAAACACAATGCAGGCAATGGAAAGCGAAGGATTGTTGTCGAAAATGGGGGCCCAGCTATTGCCGCCGTCGGAGGTTTTCCATAAGCCGCCGGTGGTGCTTCCGCCAAACATTACCTGATTGTTGTTGGGGTCAATGGCCAGGCTGTTAAACCGTCCGCCAATGTTTCCGGGCCCTTCCACTGTCCACGACACGGTAGAACTCATCCGGGCATTGTTTTCCTGCATCCGCGCCTGCTGCATGGCGGCCTGATAAGCTGCGGCATCGGGCGCGGCATCGGGCCAGCTTCGTTGCCATTCCATCCATTCATAAGGCTCGGCCGGGTTTTCCGACTCCTTTGCGGCCGGTATTGAACCTTTTTCACGGCTTACCGGACCAAAAACCGCCAAAGCCACAAAAGCGGCTATTAACATTCCGGGGAACAAAATGTAACGCATGGAATTTGCTTTAATGTTGTAAATGATGAAGTTAGCAGAAATACAACAATCGCCAAATTAAGATGTTGTTGAAAACGATTAACACCGCACAAAAGATGTTTATAACTCCGGGGTTCAAAATTTGACAAAACGGGGTGTTGTTGACGAAATTTGAGAATAAGCCCAAAATTCCCCGCCATGACAGCACAGGAATTTTCATACATCAACGATCGTCCCTGCCGGTTTAAATTAAAATCGGGCAAGGAGTTTTTTGGTGTAATCAGAGAAACCCCACGGGGCACAGCCAACTACTTTTTCACCACACTCAGCGAGCGCCATAAATCAGGCATGGGCATTCTCATAAATCTCGACGATGTGGTGGGGGCAGAGGTTCTTCATGAAGCCGAAACAAAGGTAGGTTAGAGGAATCTATTAAAACGCGAAATCTCTTCGTTGGGCTCGTCACAAAAATCCTCATTTGTCCAGATGAT
Source organism: Bacteroidia bacterium (assembly GCA_025454955.1). Lineage (GTDB taxonomy): Bacteria > Bacteroidota > Bacteroidia > Palsa-965 > Palsa-965. The sequence goes on from JALONL010000001.1 coordinate 119,956, forward strand.
ACTATCTGGACAAACTCCGGTTTTTGTTCCTTCGCCCGCCTCAATCTTTCGCGTTTTAATAAATTCCTCAAAAAGGTACTTTTAAACTCCTGCTTATTCCACTATCCAGCGGAAACTCATTCTGGTTCCGTTTGGTTCCTGCCATTGTACTATGTAGAGGCCCGGTTCCAGCCTTGTGTTTACACGAAGTATTCCGGCGGTAATCATTCCTTCAAACACTTTTCGTCCGTCGGCAGCCAATATTTCGGCGGGTAAATTGGTGGCCACATTTTCAATGGCTATTTCCGGAAAATCAGCCCGGCCGGGGTTGGGATAGGCTTTTATGGTGTGCAATTCGTTTTGCGGCACGGCAGTCCATCCGGCTGCGTCGGCACAAAGCAGCAGGCATTGATCGTCGCTGCCGGTGTTGGTGTTTCCGGCGGTGAGGAAAAGTCCGTTGGCGGAGGGAATAATTTCGTAGAGGATGGAAATGCCCGAATCGCGCATGGTGCGCAGCCAGAGCATGTTTCCGGCCGTATCAGTACGCGCCAGTGCGGCGCTGGCCGAGCCTGTAAAACCGCTGTTGCTGTAGCCGCATACCATGTAGCCGCCATACACTTCCACCACCCCAAAAGCCGCATCGCCGCCCGCTCCGCCAAATACCGAACGCCATATTGAATTGCCGTTCATGTCTATTTTATCGAGCGAAAAATCGAAAAGCGTGGACGTGGCAGTGTGTGTTTCGCCGCTCACAATGAAAGTGCCGTCGCTGAGCAGGGCTATCGACTGGCAGCCGTTTACGTGCGTATCGCCAAAGGTGTTTGACCATACCACATTATCGTTTTTGTCAAAGCGGTACACCTGTATGTCGAAATCGGAAGTGGAAGGATCCTGCGAGTCGGCGGCAAGCAGGTAGCCGCTGTCGGGCAGGGCTTTAATGGTTTGGCCGTAGTCGGTGGCGCTGTTGCCTATTCCGGTAAGCAAAATCTGGTTGCCGTTTGCATCGGTGCGCAGCAGCAGCGCATCGTTTGTGCCTGCCGCGGAAGTAACAAAGCCGGTGGCCACAAAATCGCCCGTGGCCGTTTGCGTTACCGCCTTTGCCGATTCGTTTTGCGGCCCGCCGTATGTTTTGCGCCACAGCAATACACCGGAGGTATCAAACAGGCAAAAGAATGCGTCGATGCCGTTGGTGGCTGTTTGCGTTTCGCCGCTCACTAAGAGCTGGCCGTTTTGCGTAACCAGCAGGTACAGGCCATAGTCGTTAAGCGTATCGCCAAAATACACTGTCCACAAAGGCTGCCCGTTTGCATCCAGCTTATGCAAAGCGCCCTCCGTATAAACCGAGCCGTCAACCGCCGAAAACCCCGCCGCATACACACTTCCCGAAGGCAACTGCTTTAACGAGCGTACAAAATCGGTAAGCGGCAACTGGCCCCAAACCGAACGGTAGGGCGAAGTTTGTGCGTGTAACTGCCACGTCAGCAGCAGAAAAAAAAGAGTGGCGCGCATTGTTCAAAGTTAACATATCAGAAGCATTATCTTGTGCCCCGAAATCGGGTAAACGTGTTCAGTCATTTCTTCTCACAGGATATTGTTTTGCTGCTTTGCTGCGGGGCATTGCTGCTGCTGAGTGTGCTGCTGTTTATACATAAGCGCATGGCGGCTGCGGTGGTTTTGCTCACGCTTACCGCATTTCTGCTGCGCCTCACGTTTTGCCTCACCGATCCGTTTCTGTACGATTGGGACGAGCAGTTTCATGCCCTCGTGGCGCGGCACATGACCGAGCATCCGTTTAAGCCCATGCTTTATGCCGAGCCGCTCATGCCCTACGCCCTTGACGAGTGGGACCGGAATCACATCTGGTTGCATAAACAGCCGTTTTTTCTCTGGCTCATGGCCTTGTCGCTTAAGCTGGGCGGCTTTACCCCGCTGGCGGTAAAAATGCCCTCGGTGCTGCTTTCGGCGCTCATGGTGCCGGCGGTTTTCCGAATTGGCAAACTTGTGTACACAGCCGCTACCGGCTATTATGCGGCCATGCTGCTGGCGGTGGGATTTGTGTTTGTAAATGTCACTACCGGCATTGTGAATACCGATCACAACGATGTAATTTTCTCGGCATTGGTGCTGTTCAGCATCTGGGCATTTGTGGAGTATGCCGCGGGGCAAAAACAGAAAATGCGAGTGTGGATAGCCGTGTTTGCGGCCTGCGCCGTGCTCACCAAGTGGCTGCCGGGTTTGCTGGTGTTTGGCGGCTGGGGCTTGTGGCTGCTGCTCACGCCCGATAAGCGACGAAGCAAACAGGCCTGGGTTGATTTATGTGTGGCAGCAGGCATTGCCGCATTGCTCATTTTACCGTGGCAAATTTATATACACATTGCTTTTCCCGAAGAAAGCGCGTGGGAACTGCGTTACTCTGCCCTGCACTTTACCATTCCCATCGAAGGGCACGACGGGCCGTGGAATTATCACCTCCTTCAGTTGCGCTATAATTTTGGCGATTTGCTTTCCATTCTGTTTGCCGCCGGCTGGCTCTTGTGGTTAGTGGTGGCCAAACAACGGGCAGTGGCGCTGTCGTTGTTTGCCATGCTGGTGGTGGTGTTTGTGTTTTACACCCTTGCCGCCACCAAAATGCCGCTGTTTACGCTGCCGGTGTACTCGCTGTTCATTATTGGCGGTGCCGTTTTACTCGATTTGTTTCTCAGGCGTGTGGTGGACCATGTTTCGCGGGCATACCTGGTGGCATTGCCGCTGTTGCTGCTAACGGGCTTTTCGGTGGCGCGCGTGTCGCATCTCGAAGAGCGGCATACCGCGCTGGCCAATCCGCACAGCAACCGCGCCCAGCGAATGCACGATCGTGTGCAGAGTTACCTGCTGCAAAAAGAACTGGGCAATGGAAAATGGGCGGTGTTTGGCTTACAGTCGGCACCGGCGTTTTATTTCTACACCGGCATTACCGCCTACAAACTAAAGCCCGATGCTGCGGCCATGACTGAATTGCAGCGAAAGGGATGGAAAGTAGCTGTGTATGACCGCCAGGCGAAGGATTCGTTGCCGGAAGGGGTTTACCGCATCAGGCGGCGGTTTCTGGAGGAGTAACCAGGTTATTTATCGGTAGATGACGGCTGAGAATTAAACCTGATTTTACGGCGTTTTAGTGACTTTATAATCTGTTCATCCGTGTAAAGCGAGTCAAAAATGAGCGAATTGACCAAAGAGAAATATTTTTGATCAACACCAAAAAGCTCTTCAGATTGTGAAAAGGAAGAGGATTCTTTCACGATATGAGTGCTTGTGCCGGAAGCCGGTAAAGACTTTATTCTCGGTTTAGACCCGCCTTGGGAAGAACTACCAACACCCGGCTTTTGTCCAACCGAATCTTTTTCCGGAATAACTGGCACTTGCCCCGGCTTTTCCTCTTTAACTGAATCGGTTTTTCCTTCCGGCGCATTCAGCATTTCATTCGGAATAAGTGGCGGATGATCTTCGCGCGTTATTTCCACCGCAGTAAGCGCAAAAGCAATGGCCGAAGCGGCAGCTACAACGCCCACGGGAATCCACCAGAACTTTTTAAGCCACATTTTCCATTTCGGAATGGCGTTGCGCGTGGGCGTATATTGCGCCAGCGACGAGGCCGCCACACCGGCGCCGATACCGGCAATCATTTGTTTAAATGAGGCGCGGCCTTCGTCGTTCATTACTTCCTGTGCATTGGTAAGCCACTCGGCCTCTTCGAGCAGTTCGGGCTCCTGGGCTAAGCGAGTTTCAAACGCAGCCAGTTCGGCGGCGTTTAAATCGCCCCGGAGCCAGCGTTCGAGCTGTTCGTATGTGGCTTCGTTTATGGGCATTACACCTGAGTTAATGAGTTATAGCCCGAACGCAGCCGCTGCAGGCATTTGTATTTCTGGTTCTTGGCCGAGTCGGCTCCCGAGTAGTTCATTTCTGCCGCAATTTCTTCCATGCTTTTGCGGAAGTAATAATACAGTAGCAGCAACTTGCGGCAGGGCCCGCCCATGCGGTTGAGCGCGTCTTTAAGCTGCCGGTGTGCATCGGTGCGCTCTTCGTTTTCGTTGGGTAGCTCCACGGGTTCTACCGGCTCAAAATCGGTAATGCTTACCACGCGTCCGCTGCGTTGCAACTGTTTCAGCCAGCGGTTGCGACACACCGCATACATCCAGGTTTTGAGCGACGAACGCAGCTCAAACTTCCCGGCCCGCAACTGCTCATACAACACCACCAGCGCATCCTGAAACACATCGTACGCATCTTCCTCGCGCCCGCTGTTGTTCAGCACAAAATACCTCACCATGGCAAAATACGCGATATGCGCCCGCCTGAATGCGTTGCTTTCGCCTGCACGTATGCCTTCTATCAGCTCAGCGTCTGTGGTGTATCCTGCCATTGTATAATGATGAGTTACCCGAAACGGGGAAAGGTAACCCTGCATTTACAAAGAAAAGCGGAATTTCTTTTTGAAGTGCTTTTGTGGATTGAAGGGGGATTAAAACCAGGCCCCCATTCCACAAAACTAATCGCGCATTCAGGTATTGGAAGAATCCTTATTTGCGGAAATCACTGGTTATTCATCGCAAAATGCGGTGATATAGAAGGAATAATTACAGAGCAAACAATATATATTATTGATTTTCAAAGAGAAACAAAAGAATGCCTGGTGCAACTTTTTTCACGCCCCGAGCGGATTACTTGCATGATCCGCATGGGCATGCCTGAAGTCAGAAAGCAAAAGCGGCGATTTATACGACTATTTTAAATTGACCGGAGCCGAGTGATGAACGCCCAAAAATCCCCTAAATTGGCAGCATGTGGCCCCAGAAAAGATGGGACGGGGTAATACACCCATTAATTAAAAAAGGGGTATTCTAACCCCTTTTTTTGGAATGTTCAGTCCAAAAAATATTAATTCGAACTTCTTAAAAAAACCGTTAGGATATATCGTAAAGCAGATAGAAATATTAGTGATAACACTTCTGTCGGCTATGTTACAATGATACGGGAGAACGCTGAATTAACCCATTGAATGGAACCCAACTTTGTTTCCTTCTGTGTCGATAAAAAGCGCAATAAAGCCCCTGTTGTCACCTATGGCCGTTTTTGGCAGAATAACTTTCCCACCAGCACTTTCTACTTTGCCTAATGGAACAGAAAGGTCATTTCCGCCATCTAAGTAAACAGTAGTGCCGGTCATTGCAGGAACAAAGTTTTCACCGCCAGCGATTGCTCCGCCAAATCCGCCTTTTTGGGGATCAGATGGGAAATATGCATATTGCATATTAGGATTTGGGTCGACTAGAATTTGAGCAGATAAAACTTTTGCATAAAAAGTCGTTGCTCTTTTGAAATCCTTAGCGGGTATTTCAAACCAATTTAGGCTATTTACCATGTTTATTGAGTTTTAGATTTATTTTGTTTTTAAGATTGTACAGATTATTTTAAGATTAATGAGTAGTTACGCAACCTCGTAAGTAGTCTCAATATTTCCTTTTGTTGCTTTTGAATAAGAGCAAATAGATTTGGTCTTTTCAACAAGCATTTTTGCAGTATCAGTATCTACATCATCTATTTTAACAATAAGATGTGCTCCAAGATCGAAGTTGCCGTTTGAATGTAAAACACCAATTTTTGCGGTTACTCTTACTTCACCAATTTTGACTTTTTCAATACCCGCTGCAACAGCAACACTTGTTCCAAAACAAGCCGACCAAGCCGCAGCAAATAGTTGCTCTGGATTTGTTGCATCGCCAGATCCGCCCATTTCTTTTGGGAATCTAACGTCTATATCCAATAAACCATCAGACGATTTTGCGTGACCGTTGCGTCCTGCCAAAGTTGTCACTTCAGCCTCATACATTTTTTCCATTATTTTAAATTTTAATTGTTTTTATTTTTTTAGTTGTTAATGTTTAATTCGCTAAGTCCAAAATTTTGAAGTACACCAGCTTGCACTTGTTTTGAAGTTTCATTAATGATTTCGGTAACACCGCCCATCATTTTATCTACTACTGTTCTCAATGGTCGTGTGCCATTGGGCATATCCACCTGCTTTAAAATTGCATCTTCCACGCTTTTATCCTGAGTTACATCAAGTTGAACCACCATAAGGTTTATTTGATGTGATTTTGCCTGGTCCAACAATGTGTCTTTTTAGTGTTTTGTTTTTACCATTTATATCTCGCATGGTTGCAAACACGGTATGCCCATTTTTGACAAGTAGTTTGGCCGTGATGTTGCCAAATCCTGTACTCGCCCCAGTGATTAAAATATATTTTTTGACATAGTCATTGGTTTCATTTATTTTTGTAGCGCAAATATTCGGTGTTATAATAAATAATTCAAGTAGGACGATAAATAATAGTAGGTATGAAAAAAACTACTAATACTGATAATCAAACAGATAAAATGGACAAAAAAATCATTTTTGATGAAAACTCTTGTCCGGTAACTGCCACGATGCAGGTTTTAGGTGGAAAGTGGAAGTCCATTCTCATAAATGCCATTTATCTAACCGCCCCGGCAAGGTTTGGAGAATTGAAGCGAAGTGTAAAAGGAATCACTCAATCTATGCTTACTCAGCAGTTGAGAGAATTAGAAGAAGATGGGATTATTAGCAGGAAAATTTATGCTGAAATTCCGCCAAGAGTAGAATACACGTTAACAGAATTTGGATTGACCCTTTCTCCAATAATGCTATCAATGGCCAAATGGGGAGAGGAATATAGAATAAAGAAGCAAACAGTATGAAGTATTAAAGTTGGAAGCCTATTAGTAAGTCACATGATTCAGGCTAAAAATAACTTCGAACGACAGATGTATTGATTTATAACACGTTATAATACTTCCGCGTTTTATCATAAAACACTGAGAGCAAAAAACCCTTTGAAGATCAATCACTTCAAAGGGTTCATTTTACTTGGGGTCCCGGGCTGATTATTTGCATGATCCGCATTGGGCAAGCCTGAAGTCAGAAAGCAAAAGCGGCGCGCTGTCGCGCACCGTTTTTTTGTTTGGGGAGAAAATCCTCATGAAAAGGCATGGTATTTTCTCCCCAAACAAAAAAAGACACCACTATCGTGGTGCCCTTTTGCTTTTATTGAGGTCCCGAGCGGATTCGAACCGCTGTAGCAGCTTTTGCAGAGCTGAGCCTAGCCACTCGGCCACAGGACCATTAACTGAAAAACAACTATTGCTGTTTTTCAGGGAGGACAAAGGTAAACATTTCAATGAAAAACAAAAGAAGGCGAAAAATTAACCTTTTACCAGCACCGAAACCTTATCTACCGGCCCGTTCATTGGCGGAACAATTTTTACTACTTCCACCTCAAACTCATTCACTGCCGGATAGCGGTTGCGCAGCTGGGTAACAATGCGGTGCGCCACATGCTCAATGAGTTTGGAGCGAATGGCCATTTCCTGTTTCACCAACTCAAACACCACGCAGTAATCCACCGTATCGTCAAGCTCGTCGCTTTTTACCGATGGGGCGAAATCCACATCAATACGCACGTTTACCACGTAATCGCCGCCTACAATGCCCTCTTCGGGCAGGCAGCCGTGGTAGGCGCGCAGGCGTATGCCATCGACCCGGATAATGCCCATTTTATTTGCCGATGGTGTTTACCGCATTGTGCAAACGGCGCACAATGGTTTCCTTGCCCAGCAGTTCCACAAGCTCAAACAGCACCGGCCCGCCGCCAAGTCCGCTAATGCACACGCGGAAAAGCTGCATTACCTGTCCGGCATTGATACCGGCGGTTTCGGCGGTGGCTTTGAAGCAGGCTTCGGTGGTGGCGGCTGTCCATTCGCCCAGGCCGTTAAAGGCGTCGGCCAGCGATTTCATGAATGCGGCATTCTGCTCGTTCCAGCGTTTGGCAATTACGCCCTCGTCGTAGCCGGCCGGGTCGTTGAAGAAATAGCCGCACTGGTCGCGGAGTTCGTAGCTGAACTGCACTTTTTCTTTCAGCAGGCGGCATATTGCTTCGGCAAATGCAGGCGTGGTTTCAATGCCCTGTTCTTTGAGCATGGGCAAAAGTTCGGCGGCCAGTTCGGCATCGCTGCGTTTGCGCAGGTACTGCTGGTTGAACCACTTGGTTTTCTCGGCATCAAACTTGGCGCCCGACTTGCTCACACGCTCCAGCGAAAATGCTTCGATAAGCTCTTCTTTGGTAAACAGCTCCTGGTTGGAACTTCCGTGCCAGCCCAGCAACGCCAGCATATTGATGAATGCTTCGGGGTAATAGCCTTTTTCGCGGTAGCCGGTAAACTTTTCGGGCTGACCGGTTTTTACATCCAGCAGTTCGCCGGTGAGCGGAAATACGGGGAAGCCCAATCGGTCGCCATCGCGCTTGCTGAGCTTTCCGTTTCCGTCGGGACGCAAAATAAGCGGAAGGTGTGCAAACTGCGGCATTACTTCTTCCCAGCCCAGAAAGCGGTACAGCAGCACATGCAGCGGAGCCGAAGGCAGCCACTCTTCGCCACGTATTACATGCGAAATTTTCATCGAGTAATCGTCCACAATATTCGCCAGGTGATACGTGGGCATACCGTCGCTTTTAAACAGCACCTTATCATCAAGCTGCGAACTGTGTACCACCACCCAGCCGCGGATAATATCGTGGAAACGTATTTCCTCGTTGCGCGGAATTTTTGTGCGTATTACGTAATGCTCACCGGCCGCAATGCGCGTCTTTACTTCGTCTTCCGAAAGGGTGAGCGAATTTTTGAGGTTCTGGCGCGTAAGTGCGTTGTAGGCAAAAGCCTTGCCCATTGTTTCGTAACGCTTGCGCTGCTCGTCGAGCTCTTCTTTTGTGTCGAACGCATAGTATGCGTGGCCGCTCTGAATAAGCTGGTCGGCGTATTGTGCATACACACCGGCGTTTTTACGGTCGCTCTGGCGGTAGGGCGCGCAATCGCCGTCGCCAAAGCCAATGCCTTCGTTAGGTTCAATGCCGCACCATTTCAGGGCATTAATGATGTATTCTTCGGCACCGGGCACAAGGCGTTCCTGGTCGGTATCTTCGATGCGGAGAATAAAATCGCCGCCGTGTTTTTTGGCAAAGAGGTAATTGTACAATGCAGTGCGCACACCGCCCATGTGCAGCGGGCCTGTGGGACTGGGAGCAAAACGAACGCGAACGCGCCGGGTGTTATCCATAACTGAAAATCTGAAAATGAGGGCACAAAGATAGCGGTAAACGGGCGTTTGCGCTATGCCTGTTTTGCGGCGGCGGCCGTTTTTCTCTCTAACCAGAGCAGTAAATCGTCGAGCAGCACTTTGTTTTGCACACCGGCTTTTAGTAAATCATCATTCAAACGGCCCAGAATGGCAAGGCGTTCGGCTTCATCGTCCCTGGCTGCCGCGCGCAGAAAGGCAGGGAAAATGAGGCGGCCGAATACGCTCCATTCGCGGTGCCGGGCAAAACGTTTTTTGAATGCGCGGATGCGTGAGCCTATGAGCTCAAAGTTTTCAAGTTCGAAGTGAATGATGAGGTTGAGGATATAGCTGGCATAGAGCATATCCTGCCTGATGTTTCGGTTTTCATCGGCCAGCAGCAAATTGTTCCAGCGCAGTGCAGGCCTCCAGTTTCGGGCGTTTACGCAAAGCGTGGTAAACTTGAGCAGCAGGAAATGCCGTTCGGTAATATCGCTCTGGCTGCACAGTTCAATGAGTTCGTTTTCGCGTCCGCTGATGCGTTGTGCGGCATCTTCAAAACGGTTGTGCAACACAAAGTAATCGAGTTCCTGCATGAGTGCGCGAATTTGCACGCGGCGCTGCAGTTCGGGCTGGCGCAGTACTTCGGGGGCATTTTCGAGCGCGGCCAGTTCATGCAGATAGCGGTAAAATCGGCGTGCATCGTTGGTTTTGGCCAGCACCGAAAGCAGGTTGTTGTAGCCGCCCAGAAAATTCTGAAAATACACACTGCGCAGTTGCGGCGAACGCTTAAACAGCCGCAGCGCCTTTTCGTATTCCGAAACTGATTCGGCAAAACTCCCAAGCCGGTTTAGTACAAGTCCGCGCGCATTGTACAGCGTGGCGCGCGCATGAGGCGGAACAGTGGCCGCATCAAACAGGCTCAGTTCATTGCTCCACAGCTTACGGAAGGCCGCCTGCTGCGCCGGTGCATGTGGCTGTCCTTTGCGGAACTCAATACGATACATTTTCACCAGAATTTCGCGCAGCGAAATAATGCGCACATACGTTTCGGCCAGTTCCCGCTCGCGTTTCAGCGAAACCTCATTTACCCGGAGCCTGAAATGATTCATCATAAGCAAATTGCCAAACTCGTGCAGCCTCAGCGCTTCGGGAATGCTGAATGTGGTTTCGGCCACCAATGCCAGTTTTTTGCTGCGCCGGAGGGCATCATCATTCAACTGCCGTTCCTGCAAAATGCGGAGTTTGTTGAGTTCGCGCCGCAATTCCATTTCGGGCGGCGAAGTATTGTAGGTGGCCAGTAAATTCAGGATCCGTTCAAACAACAGGTATTTTTCCGATACCGTCCAGCCGTGCGAAAGTTTGGCAAACTGCACGGGTTCGGAAGCCGCAAAAAGCAGCTTGCAAAGCCTTGCCAAGCGCGTTTTTCCGGGTTTGTGATACGAAGAAAGATCGAGCAGCAGTTGCCGCCTTTCTGATGGTGAAGATTTTAATATTAATTGAAAAAGAGATGAATCTATTGTATTCATACAAAATAAATAGCTGAAAAACAGATAAATATAAAAAAAATACAATTTCAGAAAAAAAATTATTTCTCAAAACAAACTTACCCGATATGGTAAAGCAATCTATTTTAGTATCACACATAAATCCAAAACCATGCGCATAAATCTTTACCAGCCGCTCATTGCTGCAGTATTGCTTACCACGCCGGTGCCCGCCCAAACCACACTGGCCACCTACGCCGGAGGTTCGGGCAACGAAACCTTTAACGATGTGGTACAGGTATCAAACGGAAATGTGATTGTGCTTGGTGCGGCCGACAACATTATCTGGGTAAACAATAACGTTCCCCAGATTCAGCTTACCAATCCGGGCATTACCAACAATACCGGAACCGGCAAATATGCGTTTATCTGCGAGTTCGACAGTACGCTGCAAAACATGCTGCGTTTTTACTACCTGCCTGCCGGTGCTGCCGAAGATTTTAAGTTTATAAAAACCACCAATATTCCCGGCACGCCCACCGGCGATGTGTATATAAGCGGAACCACCGAAGACAGCAACACCGGGGGCTATTTTATTGGCAAACTCAACACCAATTTTGTAACCGGTGCCCCTTCGGGCTTTAGCTGGGTGTACAATGTATCGTGTGCCGGCGGCGGCACACCGAAAACCTATCAGCCCTGGGATGTGGGCAGCGACGGATCGGTGGTGTTTGCCGGCGGCGACTCTCACGCCTACAACTGGAGTGTGATTTACAAACTCGATGCCTCGGGCAACCGCACCGTGGTTGACGACTGGCGCATACACTGGAAAGTGGTTGGCGGCGAGTATTACGGCGAGGCATCGCTGTTTCCGGGTGGCCCCACGGGGCTGTTGTACAGCGGAATTGTGTTTAAGCGCGATGCCAATCGCTGCGAACTGCGCTCGCCCAACATGGCCGATTATACCCTCATGCAGCCCGACGGAAACGGAGGCATGAAACAGGGCAAATGGCCGCTCGATGTGCTATACAACTCGCCCTGCAACCCCGGCCAGCCCGGCAATACCACCAGCGGCCCGGGCTACACAGGCTACAGTCCGCCCGGTACGTTCACCTACGGCCCGCAGTCGGTAGCCATTGACCGCCGCAACAACCACATGTACATCGGTTTCAACGCCAAATCGGTTTTGCCCGACGGTAACCCCGATTTTGAGCCCGCCGTAATGGCCATGGACAACAACGGCGCATTGCTCTGGTGGTCGCGTCTTTACCACGAACTTCAGCCCAACGGCGATACCGTAAACTCATCGCCCGACCAGTATATTGATGCGCTGGCCATAGACTATTCCATGCCCGCCTCCACCGGCTATCTCGTAGTGCAGGCCCGCTGCCACGGCAACAATGTGGAAAACCTGTGGGAAGGCAATTCCATTGCGGCCAATCCCACCGCATCGGGCTTCCAGAACCGCTTTACCGGCACCAACGGAAACATTCACATTTCCTGGTTGGGCAAACTGAAACTGGTTGACGGCACACTCATGCACAGCACCTACGTGGCCGAATATATCGAAGGCTCCACCAGTTTCGGCGCACCACACCCCGATCCGAACCTCGACAACTGGCCCAACCCCAACGGCGGCTGGCCCAATGTAAACACCACGTACCTGGGCAAAAACATGCTCAAGGTTACTTCAAACGGATCGGTAGTGGTGCTTGGCAAAGGCCGCCGCACCATTACCACGGCCAATGCGTTTCAGAAAATGCCAAAGCCAGGCACCGGCAGCCAGTCGTGCTGGAACGACTTTGTGCGCGTATATCAGCCCGATTTCAATGTGCCGCTTTACAGTTCGCTGGTGGTGGGCCAGTGGGATACGCTTAACCAGCAGGGTGGCGACAATGTGCGTTTGTATGGCATGTTCAAAACCGCGCAGGGTGTAATTACCGTGGGCAAACACACCGGCGCAGGCAATCAGATGTCGGTTATCGGCGTACCGGCCTGGGGAAACAGCACATTCAGCGGCGAAAGTGCCGTGCTGGTGTATCACCGTGCGGCAAACATTGTAAACAATGGCGATTCGCCGGTGATAATTACCACTGGCACCGGTGCAGGCAACGAGCCGCAGGCGTTTACGCTTTATCCCAATCCGGCCACGCAGGTGGTGAATGTATCGTTTGGCGGCTCAGCGGTGAGCGGTCAGTTGGTGGTGCTCAATCTTCTTGGCCAGCCGGTAAGCACAGTGAGCGTGCAGGGCAGCACATTCGTTTCGATTGATACATCGGCGCTGGATGCCGGAGTTTACCTTGTGCAATGGGTAAGCGGCGGCAAGATAACCACCGGGCGGTTAGTCGTACAGCATTGATTTTTATACCCCGGTTATTGCCTGTTGCGGGTTTCGGTTTTGCCGGAACCCGCTTTTTTGTGGGCTATCTCGTTTATCTTTGCCGCAATGCTTCTGCTCTCACCCACCCGCTGGAAAGATTACGAACTGCTCGATTGCGGCGACTTCGAAAAACTCGAACGCTTCGGCCAGTACATTACCATTCGTCCCGAGCCGCAGGCTGTGTGGCCGCGCACGCTTTCGGAGAAAGAATGGCTAAGTATGGCGCATGTGAAGTTTGTGCCCAAATCAAGCTCAACCGGCACCTGGGAAAAACTCAAAAAGAACATGCCCGACCGCTGGCACATCAGCTACGAGTTGCCGGGCGGACAAAGCATTACCCTGCGCATGGCGCTTACGGCGTTTAAGCATGTGGGCGTGTTTCCGGAGCAGGCCGTAAACTGGGATTTTATTCAGAGCGGGCTGCAAAACATGAAAACAAAGCAGCCGCGCTTCCTCAACCTCTTTGCCTACACCGGAGGAGCCACACTGGCCGCCCGCGCAGCCGGAGCCGATGTAACGCATGTGGACTCGGTAAAACAGGTAGTAACCTGGGCCAACGAAAACATGACGCTTTCGGAGCTCGACAACATACGCTGGCTGTTGGACGATGCGCTGAAGTTTGTAAAACGCGAACAGCGCCGCGGCAGCCGCTATCAGGGCATTATACTTGACCCGCCGGCATACGGCCACGGCCCCTCGGGCGAGAAATGGAAGCTGGAAGAGCAGATCAGCGAAATGGTTTCGGCGGTAACCGAACTGCTTGATGAACGCGAGCATTTACTTATTCTCAACGCTTATTCGCTGGGCTTTTCGGCCATGATTCTTGAAAACCTGTTTGCTCCGCAGCACAAGAAGCACCTTACTACCGGCGAGTTGTTTTTGCAGGCAAAGTATGGGCCCAAGCTTCCGCTGGGTGTGTTTGGAAGGCTGGAGAAATTAGTTGAATGATTTGCAGTGAGTTAAACAACCATTTCCCAACTTACATTTCCCACAGGATTAACAATAGCCAACCACGGTTCGCGGTCTGATTCAGAGGCTTTGCGCTGGAGCAGCTTACGTTCGGGTTTACTTAAAGAAGAGGTGGTTGAATTGTCTAAAACATCTACCCACAAAAGAATATTTCTCTTTTGTCCGTCAGCTTCAATAAGCAAATGAGGGTCTTGCTCTGGAGAAACGTCATGAATGCGAAAATATCCTAAACCTTTGAGCTCACGAAGTACAGTATTAATCGCGGTGGTTTTGTTGTTTTCCATGACAGTTATGGTTTGATGTTATTTACTTTTGTGCTAATGTCTTTTGGAACTTTCATTCCAAGTGCTTTCGAGGCAATGGTTATGAGCAGTTTTATGTATCCCTTTTTTGTAATTTCTTCAGTATTAGTGTAGCACCGTTTTAAATTTACAAAGTCGTCATAACCGGCACTAATCTGATCGAAGTAAATATGTTCTTTCCGGATAACCAAAATATGCAGGCTGCTTTCTGTATATATCGGAGATATACATGGTAAATATAAGTCATGAGACGGAGTTTCCGACGGGTCATTTATACTTTTTATATACAATTTTGTAATACTTAACAGACTTCCCAGAAATCGTTCAAACTTGCCGATTCTTATCCAAGAATCAGCAAAAATCTGGCCACCTTCATACATTAGTTCCAGATAATCTACAAGGTCAACATTTAGTCGCTCTTTCATGTATAGGGCAGTAAAGAAATCTGCTTCAATATCAATGAGTTTCATTAACTGGTCGCCAAAATCATCTTTTAACTTTACCGCATCTTCTTTATTTGGGACCTTTTGCACAGCAAGATGAAAAAACTCATGCAAAACAACCTGCTTATAAAACAGTGCGGAACATCTGTTTCTGAATAAGGTATTGAAAGACACTGTGTTGTCTTCGGGTTTCACCATCATCATCCAATCTTCGTTGGCATAAGGCAGTTCGATATTTTGAGTAATCACAATTTTCTCCTGAGTAATGTTATTTTCATTAAGCCAGGAGGCAAAACTGTTTAATTCATTAATTAAATCTTTCTTTTCATCTTCAGAAAGGGTTGTCATAAGAGCAAGGGATTGATAAGACATCAAAAATACATTAATAAAAAATAAAAAGGAGACGATTTATCTAAAATTGATAACAATTCTCTTCTGATTATATAGTAATTCCCGTCCAATATCAATATAATTGAGGATGGAATTTACTGATTTTGCATTTTTAACGGGCAACCGAAAAACTGTTAAATTCAGTATCAAAATCCGTTTTTCGGCGTTATTAGGTGTATATTTGAAAGTCTGTGCCGGTTGTGGTATGGAAAACAGTTGACCCCCGCATTATTGAACGGAGATATGAGCAGCACGACCTCTCATTACGACCTTTTGCTGAAAAAACTCGATGAGTTTATCCGCAAGTACTACAAAAATCAGCTTATCCGCGGGTTGTTGTATGCCGGAGGCTTAGTGTTGAGCGGGTTTCTTGCCGTGGCGCTGCTCGAGTACTTTGCCCGGTTTGACACTACGGTGCGCACCGTGCTTTTCTGGGGTTTTCTGGCGGCTGCCGGGGCTGTGCTTGCCCGCCTGGTGCTGGTGCCGCTTTTCAGGCTTAACCGTATTGGTAAAATTATTTCGCACGAGCAGGCGGCAGGTATTATTGGCACCCATTTTTCGAATGTGCAGGATAAACTGCTCAATGTATTGCAGCTTCACCAGTCGGCCGCGGCACCCGGAGTGAGCCGCGATCTTATTGAGGCCAGCATTAACCAGAAGATAAACGAACTTCGTCCGGTGCCGTTTACCGCGGCCATTGATTTGCGCCAGAACCGCAAATACGCGAAATACGTGGCCATTCCGCTGCTTGTAATCGCGGTTATCTTTTTTACCAACGCCAGCTTGCTTACCGAAAGCACCAACCGTCTGGTTAATCACGGGCAGTATTTCGAGAAAGAAATGCCGTTTAAAATTACGGTGCTCAACAAAAAGCTCGAAACCGCCGAAAGCGAAGACTATAAGCTCGACATCAAACTTTCGGGCGCCGAAATTCCCGAAACGGTAACCATTCTGGTAGGCGAAAACGAATACAAACTCAACCGCGAATCCACCATCAATTTCAGCTATGTGTTTCGCAATGTGCAGAAAACACAGGAGTTTCGCCTGAGTGCCGACGGCTTTACCTCGGCCCCGTACACGCTCAATGTGCTGGCCAATCCCATTGTGCTCAACTTTGATGTGGAACTTGTGTATCCGGCCTACACCGGGCGCAAAAACGAAACCCTGCGCAATACCGGCGACCTTTCTGTTCCGGCAGGCACACAGATACGCTGGAAGTTCAGCACCCGCGCCACACGGCAAATGAAGGTGCGCATGAACGACAGCCTGTATGCCCTAAAACCCACAGCCGACAACCGTTTCAACTTTGCCCAGCGCGTGCTGCAAAGCCGTACCTACACGCTTCACACCGCCAACGAGTTTTTGAGCAGCAAAGACTCCATGCGCTACAGCATTAACGTTATTCCCGACCTCTACCCCGGCATCAGCGTAACCGAAAAACGCGACACCTCCTCTGCCCTGCGCCTGCAGTTTACCGGCGATGTAAAAGACGATTACGGCTTTACCTCGCTCAACTTCCGCTACCGCACACTCAACGCCACCGACAGTGCCGGCAAAACCGCCTCCGACGAACTGCGCAGCGTTTCGCTGCCCCTAAACCGCGGCCAGCAGCGCGATCAGTTTTACTATTTCTGGGATCTTTCACGCCTCGATATACAGCCCGGCCAGCAAATAGAATACTACTTTGAGGTGTATGACAATGATGCCGTGTTTGGTGCCAAAGCCACCCGCTCGCAACGCATGATTTATCAGGCGCCCACCAAACAGCAATTGTCGGACATGAACGATGCCGGCAACAAAGAGGTGGAAAAAGCACTCGAAGAAAGCCTCAAAGAATCGCAGCAGTTGCAGAAAGACATTGATGAGCTGTACAAAAAGCTCATGGAGAAAAAAACCATGAGCTGGGAAGAACGCAAAAAGCTCGACGAGCTTACCCAGCGCCAGCAGCAGTTGCAGCAAAAGATAGACAACCTCAAGCAGCAGAACCAGCAAAACATAAACCAGCAGCAGGAATTCCAGCAAAGCAACCCGCAGCAGGATCAAATGAGCGAGCTTTTCGATCAGCTCAACACCGATGAAATGAAAAAGCTGCTCGACCAGATGGAGAAAC
The DNA here is from genome assembly GCA_025454955.1 of Bacteroidia bacterium. Taxonomy (GTDB): domain Bacteria; phylum Bacteroidota; class Bacteroidia; order Palsa-965; family Palsa-965. The sequence goes on from JALONL010000001.1 coordinate 137,179, forward strand.
TCCAGCAACTGGAAATGAACAAGCAGCAGACGCAGAAAATGCTCGACCAGATGAAGCAGGAAAACACCGACACCCGCAAAAATCTGGACCGCACGCTCGAACTTTTCCGCCAGATGCAGGTGGAGCAGAAATTAGACAATGCCATTCAGGAACTCAACGATATTCAGCAAAAGCAGGATTCGCTGGCCAAACTTTCGGAGCAGAACAAGGCTCCGGCCGAAGAACTGAAAAAAGGCCAGGACAGCCTGAACAAACGCTTTGATGAACTCCGCAAGGAACTTGACGAGTTGCAGGAGCTGAATGAAAAGCTGGAAAGCCCCAACGAACTGCCCAATACCGACGTGCAGGAAATGGAAATTCAGCAGCAGCAGCGCCAGAGCAGCCAGCAACTGCAAAACAACAGCAAGCCCGGCAAAGCCTCGCCCTCGCAGAAAAAAGCATCCGACCAGATGCAGCAACTCTCACAGCAGTTGCAGCAGGCACAGCAGGAAATGCAGGAAAGCAAAGAAGGCGAAGACATGAAAGCCATACGCACTTTGCTCGACAACCTTCTGCAGCTTTCTTTCGATCAGGAAGCATTGATGAAGGAAGTAAAGCAAACCAGCGTAAACGATCCGAAGTACCCTGCCCTGGCCCGCAAGCAAAGCAAGCTGCGCGATGATGCCCGCATGATTGAAGACAGTTTGCTGGCTCTCTCAAAACGCAATCCGAAGATTTCGCCCAAGGTGAACGAAGAGGTCACCAACATAAACAGCAACATGGAACGCTCCGTGCAAAACCTTGCCGACCGCAGTTCGGCCGAGGCGCAGAACAGGCAGCAGCAGGCCATGACCTCGGTAAATAACCTGGCACTCATGCTCAACGAATCGCTTGAGCAAATGATGCAGCAAATGAGCCAGAGCAAGAGCCAGAAAGAAGGCAACGGCGAATGCAACAAACCTGGCGACGGCAAAAAGCCCGGACAGGGCAAAAAGAACAAACCCGGACAAGGCAAGCAAACCGGCCCCGGCAAAGGCGATGGCAAGGGCGAAGGAGCCGAAGGAATACGCATGAAACAGCAGTCCATTAATCAGCGTATCAATCGCCTGCAGCAACAGCAGCAAAACGGACAGCCACTCAGCGCCGAAGAACTGGCCCGCCTGGCCGCCGAGCAGGAAGCCCTGCGCCGTATGCTCGAAGAATCGCTCAAAAACGGTAAAGGAAAAGAAACTCCCGGTGCCGGTGGCGCAGGCGATTTGCCCTCTAAAATGGAGGAAACAGAAAACGACCTGGTAAACAAACGCATCAATGCCGAAACCCTTAAACGGCAACAGGAAATAATAAACAAACTGCTCGAATACGAAAAAGCCGAAAAAGAACGCGAACAGGACGAGCAGCGCGAAGCACAGCAACCAAAAAATGAGGCAGAAAGTAACCCTGCCGACTTTTTGGAGTATAATAGGCAAAAACAAAAAGAAGCTGAACTATTAAAGACTGTGCCCCCTGCGCTTTCCCCGTTCTACAAAGGCAAAGTCAACGAATACTTTAATGGAGTAGAACAGCAATGAACCTGAATTTTGAAATGCTACAGGAACAGAAATTATCGTTTGCCTCATCACCCGAGAACATCACGCTCGTTGAAAAACTCGTAAACGAAATCTGTGCTAATTCTTCGATCTCCGAAGACTATTACGGAAACATACTCGTTGCGCTTACCGAAGCAGTAAACAACGCCATCACCCACGGCAATAAACTCGATGCCTCAAAACCGGTTGATGTAAGCTGGACGTCGGAAAACGACAAGCTCAAAGTAACCGTAAGCGACCACGGCCCCGGATTTGATTACAACAACCTGCCCGACCCCACCAATCCCGAAAACCTCGAAAAACCCAACGGCCGCGGCGTATTCCTTATGCGCAACCTGGCCGACAACATCGAGTTTTTCGACGAAGGCCGCACAGTGCAGCTTGAGTTCAACCTGAAAGCCTGATGCCCTCCAGCGCCAATCAGATCCAATTTTTCTCCGACGGAATTCCCTTTGTACTGCCCGCCAAAACCGAGGCCCGCAAATGGCTTGCGCGAATTGCCCGGAAACATAAAAAGCAGATTGGCCAGCTTACCTACATCTTCGTGTCCGACGAGCAGCTTTGGGCAATGAACAAAGACTATCTGCAACACCACACCTACACCGACATTATCACTTTCGACTACACCCAAGGCAACACCGTTTCCGGCGAATTATACCTCAGCATTGACCGCATCCGCGATAACGCCAAAACCTACGGCGTTCCCCTGCGCGACGAACTGCACCGGGTAATGGCACACGGCCTTTTGCATCTCTGCGGATTTAAAGACAAAACCACAAAAGACGCCGCCCTCATGCGCAGGCAGGAAGATGCCGCACTTGCTCTTCGCGCATAACACGCAGCCCGCATTCAGGGCATTTGTGTCGGGCCTTTAAATCTGTATATTTACCAATAGCATAAATACACCCACATGAAAACCATCCGCATCATCCTCTCCTCTGCCCTGCTCGCTTTTGCGGTGCTTGTCACCAATCAGGCCACGGCACAAACAGCTACCAAACAAACGGCCCAGCCCTCGGCCAAAGCCAAGGCGCTTTACGGCACCTGGACATTCATTGGCTCCGAAACATTCTCCATGCCTCAGGATCCTAACGATAAGCAAAAGGGCGATGTCCTCACGCTTAATGCCGATGGTACATTCCGGTTTGTAATGGATGGCACCGAGCACAAAGGCAAGTTTACCATTGATGCATCGGCAACCTGGATTACACTTACCGATGCCGCCACCAACGAAGTGTTTAAACTAAAAGTACTGGAGAAAACCGCCAAACGTCTCAAGGTCGATTATCGGGATAAGGATGATGTACACAACATTCTCATTTACGAAATGAAGTAAGTATCAATAAGCATAAATCTAAACGCCGGAGCATTACTGTTCCGGCGTTTCTGTTTTGGTAATTCGTTTGTCGGGTTGTATTGTGTGCGACTGGCGAAGCCGAATTTTTCCGCACAGTTCTTTTGGCCATGAGTAATTAGCTGCCACCGTTCTGTTTCTTCCAAAGCTCATCGTTGTGATAGTCGTGCCTGTATTGAATACCACAGCTACAGTCGAACTTATATGTATTGTGGGGAAAGAACTTTTTGTAAAGTTCGAGACGGGTTTTTAAGTCCACATCCAAAGGGTCATATCTGTTGTTAAGCCACATTCCAATTACCAGAATGGGTTCATGCCTGGGTGGTCGCCAACCGTCATACTCACAGTAGCGGGTATGATATATGAAATGCATTCCAAGTATTTTTTCAGTCATAAATGTCTTTTCAAGGACTGTGTAATTCCCCGATTTGAATTTCTCAATGGAAAGCACTGCCCTCCTGTATTCTTGTCCAATGAATATAACAGCCACAGTGCACAGAATTATAGCAGATAAGAAAAGTGTTCTTGATGCCTTCGTGGTGGAACCGCCCAGGTTTTTCCAGAGCAGCTGGATAATAAAAAAGTGAGGAATAAATACCACCAGCCCAAGCCCGGCAAGTATCATAACCAGTCCGATAAGGTTCATTTGTTCAAGAAAAATAACACAGTAGATAAAAACGAAAAGAGATATTCCGCTTATGAAACTTGTTAAAGGAGCCAGTTTGTTCTTGATAAGAATTGGAAAAAAAATGGTGTTGGTAAAACAAATCGCCAAGGCAATAATAGTCCAGTTGGCTGGTATGCAAAAGGCTTGAAAGTAACTATTAAAGACAATTATAATGGCTATCAGGCACCCATTTAAAATAGCCAGATTCTTAGGCTTTGAGAAGTGGCTATAAATTATTTTTCGCATTTAAGGCACAACTCCGCTTTATCATTTTTATTGTCCTTTTGCGCCTATCCGGGAAGCTATAAATAGCCCGATCACATAAGAGACACAATATCAACGCATAGCTTTTATCGTACCCTAAATCCGACTGTCAGATCAAGTTCCTGTTATTACAAATTACAGCAGCGGAGCATTACTGTTCCGGCGTTTCTGTCTTGTCGAACAGATTGGGTTGAACCGGCTTTCTTTGCTTTTTACCCGGAGGCTTACTGCGGGCATCTGTAACGGGATTTGAAAGTTTTTGCACGATTCTGTCAGCCTCGTTTTTGTATGCCTGGTTGTTTCTTATTTCTGTAAGACGAATCTTCGCTTCGCGCAATGAGGTTTCGTGGTTGATTAACGGGAAAGGATAATCGACACCAATTTTCACACTGTATTTTTCCTGCAATTCGGGCGTGAGTTTCCAGGGTTCATGAATCTCCGCAGCGGGCACAGCCGATAATTCGGGCACCCATTTTCTTATGAAATTACCTTCCGCATCATGGTCATACGACTGTTTCACCACATTATACATGCGTAAAGTATGCGTACCGGTTATCGCAGCCTGCATTTGTATTTGCGGGTAATGTATGCCGGGTTCATAATCGAGAAATTGTTTGGCAAGATGTATTGCCGCTGTTTTCCAATGCTGGTTAAGGTTATGCACGAAAAACGATACTACCATCGCCCTCATTCTAAAATTCAGCCAGCCGGTTTCTATTACACATCGCATGCAGGCATCCACCAGCGGGAAGCCTGTTTTTCCTTTTTTCCACGCCAGCACCCACTCGCTTTTCTCCTCTCCGCTATCCGCAGGGTAAGCCCGGTTTACCGGCCGCAATTCCATTTCACATTCCTGCTCAAATTTCTGTATGAAATGCGATTGCCAATGAAGCCGGGTAAGGAAGTTTCTTAGCGCAAATTTCAATGCCGGAACATCGTTTATTTGTTGCAAAGTGTATTGATAAACCATCCTCGCCGACAAACAACCGTAAGCCAGGTAAGGAGAAATCCTGCCACAACTTTCTCTGCTCAACAGAGGTTTTGAAATATGCCGCGAATAGTTTTTTGCCCGCTTGTTCAGAAATGACTCCAGGTATCGCCAGCCAAACGACTCACCCCCTTGCTGGAATAGTTTGTTTGGTGTGGAGAATTCTTTTACAAGGGTATCGGGCAATTTCATTTCCTGCTCAATGGTATCATCGGTCACCATATTTCCCCACCGCTCCTCGCCTATTATCAATTGCGCATCGGCCATAAATTGGGTAAAGTTTTCGCTCCACCCTTTCCGGGTTTTGAGTTTACGAATTACCGGCAATTGTAAATGTTCAATCCAACGGCATTGTTCCATGTGGAACAATTTTGCCATTTCCACATCTCGTGTGTATGTTCTCAAATTGCCCGTTTCCTGATGCGAATACACCGCATGTATGCTGTATTTATCAAACAACAACTTCCATACTTCTGCCGAACGGCCATATAGCACATGAATTTTCTTCTGGTGCTTTTCAAGTTGCTTATTCAAGTCGTTTACCGCTTCAAATACAAACCGGTGATGCCTGATGTCCTGATCTTCGCCAGCAATTACATCTGTATCATAAATATAAACGGGCAATACCGGGTATCCCGAAGTTAATGCACCAGCTAAAGCATAGTTATCGTGCAGGCGCAAATCGCGCTTAAACCACATTACCACCACTACCTCTTTGCCCCGGCTCATTTAGCTTAACCTATCCGTAGTAAAGGCTTATCGGGTTTGGCATACGCATAACGCGCCAGCCTTGTGGTACTATGGTAGCAGTCGAGATTGCTGCTGGTTACCGTTTCCAGTTCTTCAATGTCAATATACCCGTCGTTCATTATTGCGTCCTCATTTAGCCACACCTCCTCTACCCTTCCAATTACCAGCAGCGTATTGTTTTGAGGAATGATTTGCTCCCCATCAAACCGGCAACCGATTTGCAACCGGCTTTCTTTTACATAAGGCGCTTTTACTTTCTCACTGTAAAACGGAGTAAGGCCTACCGCGTCAAACTCCGAAACATCCCTGCCGTACCGGGCTGCGGTTTGGTGTGCTTTGTCCACAATGCCAGGGTGAATGTGGTTTAGGGTAAACCAGCCAGTGCTTTTCATGTTTTCGTAGCTGTGGCGTTCGGTTTCGGGCGGACGAACAATTAAGCCTACCAATGCCGGGTTTGCGCCGAGGTGTACTATTTGGCTGAAGATGGCCAGGTTTGTATGGCTGTTTTGATCTTGTGTGCCTATAAGGCTTACACTTTTAAATCCCCACAAGCTGTTTACGAAGTTTGTCCGGTACAGCTTTTCGTAACCTTCAATTGTTGCTTTGTCTATGCGTGTCATCAGCTCAGTAAACAACATCCACAAACTATTGTTTACAGGTGTTTCGCGTGAAACAGCATATCACAAGCCTATTCCCTACCTTTGTGCTCTTATTTCATACAATCATGCTTCAGGATTATGATGTAATTGTGGTGGGGGCCGGTCATGCCGGCTGCGAGGCGGCAGCTGCAGCGGCTAACATGGGTTCGCGTGTGCTACTGGTAACTATGAACATGCAAACCATTGCCCAAATGAGCTGCAACCCGGCTATGGGTGGCATTGCCAAGGGGCAAATCGTACGCGAAGTAGATGCGCTGGGCGGTTACTCAGGCATTGTGAGCGATAAAACGGCCATTCAGTTTCGTATGCTTAACCGCTCCAAAGGCCCTGCCATGTGGAGTCCGCGTGTGCAAAGCGACCGCTGGCGTTTTGCCGAAGAATGGCGGCTCATGCTCGAGCAAACGCCCAACCTCGATTTCTGGCAGGACATGGTTTCGCACCTGCTTATTAAGGAAAACCGTGTGGTAGGCATTGTTACTGGCATGGGCATAGAAATACGGGCCAAAGCTGTGGTGCTTACCAATGGCACGTTTATGAACGGCATTATCCATGTGGGCGAGAAACAGTTTGGTGGCGGCAGAATGGGCGAGAAGGCCTCTACCGGAATTACCGAGCAACTTATAGACATCGGCTTCCAGTCGGGGCGCATGAAAACGGGCACGCCTCCCCGTGTTGATGGGCGCTCGCTCGATTATTCGAAAATGGAGGAGCAGCCCGGCGATGAAAAGCCCGAAAAGTTTTCGTTCGATACTACGGTTGAGCCGATTTCCACACAGCGTTCGTGCCATATTACTTACACGAGCGATGAGGTACACGACATTCTGCGCACCGGTTTCGAGCAATCGCCCATGTTTCAGGGCCGCATTCAGGGCCTCGGGCCGCGTTACTGTCCGTCTATCGAGGACAAGATAAACCGCTTTGCCGATAAAGACCGCCACCAGCTCTTTGTAGAGCCCGAAGGCTGGAATACTGTAGAAGTCTATGTAAACGGCTTTTCCACCTCGCTGCCCGAAGAGGTGCAGTTTAAAGCACTGCGTAAAGTGGCGGGATTCGAGAATGTGAAGTTTTTCCGCCCTGGTTATGCCATTGAGTACGATTATTTCCCGCCCATGCAGCTCGACCTTACGCTGCAAACTAAGCTAATAGAGAATCTGTACTTTGCCGGACAGATAAACGGCACCACCGGCTACGAGGAAGCCGCCTGCCAGGGCATAATGGCCGGTATTAATGCGCATTTGAAGATCAATTCGGCCGGGCCGTTTATCTTGCAGCGTTCCGAAGCTTACATCGGCGTACTCATTGACGATCTGGTGACCAAAGGCACCGACGAGCCATACCGCATGTTTACTTCTCGTGCCGAGTACCGCATCCTTCTCCGTCAAGACAATGCCGATGTGCGGCTTACGCCCAAAGCACACGAAATTGGCCTTGCCAGTGATGCCCGTTACAAACGGGTACAGGATAAGATTGCCAACTCGCGCATTATTACGAAGTATTTCAAGGATTACAGTATTGATCCCGCCAACGCCAATCCCACGCTTGAGCGTTTAGACTCGTCGCTCATTACACAAAAAGTAAAGCTGTTTGGGCTGTTGTCGCGTCCCGGCATAGCTATTTCCGATTTGGCCGGGAGCGATGCTGAAGTGCAAACTTATCTCTCGAAGTTTGATGCGGAAACCATTGAGCAGGCTGAGATTCTGATGAAGTACGAAGGCTACATACAGCGCGAGAGCGATATGGCCGAAAAGCTGAGCCGCCTGGAGCATATTCAACTCGACTCTGATTTTAACTACCATCAGCTTTCGTCGCTTTCTATGGAGGCTAGGGAGAAGTTGTCGCGCATTAAGCCACGTACTTTGGGGCAGGCTTCACGCATCAGCGGGGTAAACCCTTCGGATATTTCTGTATTGCTGGTTTATCTTGGGCGATAGCTCTCTTTTTTACATACGATTTATTGATGCCCCATCGTTGGGGCATTTTTTTGCACTCCCGCGTATATAGGCGGCCGAGTATTTTTTATGCCCAGTTTTTGTTTTCTTATCGTTAGCGACTCTGTTTCACATGAAACGTTGGTCGGGGTGATTGGTACTGCTGTTGTGATTACTGAATTGTTCCACGGGGAACATTTTAGCGGGTTTACCAGGGAGGATTTTTTACTTCTCAGAAAAGGGCTGCTCCCCCTGAGTTAAGCTTGTTCTGGGCTGAGTTTTAAATGAGCCTCGGCTTGGTTCCGATGTTTCTTCTGGTTTCAGTTTTCTGTGAGTTCTTCTGGGAGAGTAGGAGTTTCGCCAGGCCATTCGGATTTTGATACAGCAGTTGTACTAGCGCGATTTACGTTGACAATCAGTGCTGATTTTTCCATTCTTCTTAGCGTCTGAGTATTCAACTCTGGTTTCCCGTTATTCTTAATCTTCCCTAATGTGTTTTATATACAGGTTCACTCTGTTGTTGGGTGCATCATTTCCCTTTTGGTAACTGATTCAGCCAATAACTGAATGACTCACAAATTTATTGCAGAGTAGTGGGAGCGAACTTCCACCAGACATTTATAGCAATTCGATTTACAGATATCCAGCGGATTATGGTTTTACGAATTTATTCACTCACCGTGGCATCCAGCTCTAGCTTCATCCTATTCTGGTTTTGAATGAAACGGGTTTTGAACTAATTCCAAATTTCCTAAAGCTATTTCAAACCAATTTGTGCCCAAGGCCAGCTATTCGATCCACAGGAATGATATTGTTTCTCGTGAAACAAAGCACCCAATGCCTTTTTTGAAAACCCCAAACCGTTTTTAGAGGAACAAACCTCAACTATTCTTCCACTCATATTCTGAGGAGTCGGGCAGGAAGCTCATTTGTTTTCTAAATAATTCCGGACGGATTTGTTTTCCCGAGATCAAAAACGGCTCATTCCCGATCTGGCCGTCTCCAAAAATCTACACAGAATTTGTTTCACGTGAAACCGGATATAAAAGCACCTTAAGCCCAACGGGTTTTCAACAAGCAACTGTTCCTTCCTTTCCACTTCGTGCTGTTTGAAACATATAATTTACGAGGTTAAACCGAGAACCGCTTTCCTATAGCTTTAAGGATTGTATCTAAATCGCTAATAATAGATTTTGATTAAATAAGAAAATTATAAAAACACTGATTTACAGCAAATTATCAAAACCATACTTTGTATAATTTGAGAATTTCTCTATTCAAAATGTTCCACATGGAACAAAAGCAATTTTATAGACATTTTATGAACTTTATCAAAAATAAAAACACCGTAAAAGACTGATAAACAATCTTCAAACAAGATTCTTAAAAATTGTTTCACGTGGAACAAACCAAAAATACAGTAATTGCCACCTGCCCGATTTGCGGGAGCACATCGCTTGCCGATTGGATGTCGTGCAAAGACTTTACGGTGAGCAAAACCGAATTCATGATTCAGCGTTGCGGAGCTTGCGGCTTTGCACTCACCAATCCGAGGCCGGCCAACGAAAATCTGGGCGCGTATTACGAATCGGACGAATACATTTCGCACTCCAATACCTCGAAAGGGCTGGTGAGCAAAATGTATCAGTGGGTGCGCAAATACACGCTGCGCAAAAAGGTGGAAATGGTGACTTCGCTGGCTGGTAAAACCGGAACGCTGCTCGACATTGGCTGCGGCACCGGCGAGTTTTTAAATGCCAGCCGCGAAGCAGGGTGGAAGGTTACCGGCGTTGAGCCAAGCGCCCAGGCCCGGCAGGCGGCAAAAAACAACCACGGCCTCGACATACTCGACGAGCCGGCGCTGGCCACATTGGCCGACAAAAGTTTCGACGTAATAACCATGTGGCACGTACTCGAGCATGTGCCCGACCTGCCCGGCCGTATGCAAACGCTAAAACGCCTGCTTGCTCCCGGCGGAACATTGGTAGTTGCCGTTCCCAACCGAAACTCGCACGATGCGGCACACTACGAAAAATTCTGGGCCGCTTACGATGTGCCCCGACACCTCTGGCATTTCCGTCCCGACGATATACGCGCCCTGGCCAACACACACGGCTTCGAACCGAAAGCCATAAAGCCAATGGTGTTCGACTCGTACTACGTTTCGATGCTGAGCGAAAAATACCGCAGCGGAGGCAACCGCTACCTCGCGGCCGTGTGGCGCGGATTTGTATCAAACCGCAAAGCAGGCGCGGAACGCTGGTCGAGCCAGATTTACATTCTCCGCCACGCAAACGCCTAACCGCCGCACGCCATGCTCACCCGCCAACTCCTCACGGTATGCCTGCTGGTTGTGTCGAATGTGTTTATGACCCTGGCCTGGTACGGACATCTCAAATTTGCCGAGTGGGGCTGGTTTGCCCGCGCCGGACTTTTTGCCACCGTGCTCATAAGCTGGGGGCTGGCTTTTTTCGAGTATTGCTTTCAGGTGCCAGCAAACCGCATCGGCTATCTCGAAAACGGAGGGCCGTTTAGCATGGTCGAACTGAAAGTGATTCAGGAGGTGGTTTCGCTCATCGTGTTTTCGTTGGTGCTGGTATTTGTGTTCAAAAAGCAGGAACTTACCATGAATCACCTCATCGGTTTTGGTTTCCTCATTCTGGCCGTTTACTTTGTATTCAAAAAGTAAACACTTCCTGATGGACATCAGCTATATCCTCAATCATCTTGGCGAAGACCGCGAGAACTATTACCACGCGGTGAGTCCGCCCATGATGCTCAGCACCAATTTTGCGTTTAAAAACGTGGCGCACATGCGCAGCGAACTGGAACGCGAACTGGAAACGCCGTTTTACACACGCGGCTACAACCCCACGGTGGCCATTTTGCGCAAAAAACTGGCCGCCCTCGAAGGAGCCGAAGACGCGCTGGTGTTCAGCAGCGGCAGTGCCGCCGTGGCCGCCGCAGTAATGAGTGTGGTAAAAGCCGGCGGACACATAGTAAGTGCCGAAAAGCCGTATAGCTGGACACGTACGCTCATGGGTTCGTACCTCGCCCAATACGGCGTGGAGGTAAGCTACGTAAACGGCCCCGGAGCCGATGGTTTCGAAAAAGCCATAAAGCCAAACACCCGGCTCATTTACCTCGAAAGCCCCAATTCGCTTACGTTCGAGCTACAGGACGTGGCCGCCATTTGCCAAATGGCCAAACGCCACGGCATACCTGTAGCCATAGACAACAGCTACAACTCGCCGCTCAGCCAGAGCCCGATTGCACTTGGTGCCGATCTGGTAATCCATTCGGCCACCAAGTACCTGAACGGCCACAGCGATGTAGTGGCCGGTGTGGTGTGCGCCTCAAAAGCACGCATTGCCAAAATGATGGCCGAGGAGTACATGACCCTCGGCGCAGTAGTGGGCGCACACGATGCCTGGCTCATGCTGCGCGGGTTGCGCACGTTGGAGTTGCGGGTACAGCGTTCGGCACAGTCGGCGCAAATGCTGGCGGAGTTTCTGAGCACACACCCCAAAATTGAGCGTGTATATTATCCCTGGCTGGCCACCAATGCCGATTTCGATCTGGCCCGGCAACAGATGAAAAGGGGAGGAGGCCTGCTCTCGGTACTGCTTAAAGCCGACGAGGTAAAACAGGTAGAAAAGTTTTGCGACGGCCTGCAGCGTTTTCTCATAGCCACCTCGTGGGGCGGACACGAGTCGTTGTGTTTCCCCATGTGTGCGTTGCGGGCATCGGCCAGTTTCACCAATCCGTTGCCGTGGAACCTGGTGCGGCTTTATGTGGGTTTGGAAGATGCGGAGTTGCTGAAGCAGGATTTGGACCAGGCGTTAAAACAGGCATGGTAAACGCGTCGCGCCCCAAACACGCCTGGCATGGGCGCGAAACACAAATTCAAAAAATGTATGTGAAACGTCGCGGTTCCGGCACGAAACCGTAATGCGTTTGCCAATTTTCGGCGATGCTGTGCCTGACGAAGCGAGAACGAAAAACGACGTTGCGTTTTTGATGCGAAGCAGGCGCCCAATAACGACATTGCATTTTTGACCGGGATTATTTTCAATGATCCCGGTTCACGTCCTGTGGAAAATGCCCGATTCGCCGGGAGGTTTTTTCGTTTAAACAGCATCGGGAGTAGCCCGGCGAATTCTTTTTTCCGCAAAGCGGAAAAAGAGAATAGGGTTTTGTCGGTTGAACAACGGGCTCGCGTATTCTCTTTTTCCGCTTTGCGGAAAAAAGAAATACCCGAACTGAAAAAGTTCGGGTATCGGGCGCATTACAGTGACTCCGGAGGGATTCGAACCCCCAACCAACAGAACCGGAATCTGTCATTCTATCCAGTTGAACTACGGAGCCGTGAATTCAGCGGCAAAGATAGCAAACATGTGGTGGATTTCCGGCGTTTTACACAATAAAGAAAGCCAAACAGAGTTAACAGGCTGGAACAAACGCATAAATTTGTACTGATGCGACTTCAATCTACATTTCAACGAGGAATTCTGTTTTTTCTGTTTGCCTGTTTTATGGCGTCTCAGCTTCCTGCGCAGCAGGATCAGGCTTTGGGCTCGTGGAGGGTGCATTTGCCTTACAAGAAAGGCAAGTTTTTGGCGGGTAGTCCGTATGCGGTATGGTGCGCGTCGGACTTTGGTTTGTTTAGAACCAACCGTGCCGACGGCAGTGTACAACGCATTACCAAAGTAGAAGGCCTTTCCGACCTTTCGTTTTCGGCGCTCGAATATTGCGCGGCAAAAGATGTGGTGGTGATTGGTTACAAAACGGGCAATATCGACCTGCTTTACAGTGGAAGGGTGATTAACCTGCCCGATATCCGCCGCTCTACCATTATCGGAAGCAAAACCATAAACAATATTACCGTGGTGGGCACGCTGGCCTACCTTTCGTGCGGGTTTGGCATTGTGGTGCTTGATCTCGACAGGGTAGAGGTGAAGGATACTTACATTCTGGGAAACAACGGCACCTATCTCGAAGTGATGGACGTTACCGTGGATGCCACACAGATATATGCAGGGACTCAATCAGGTTTGTATTATGCGTCATTGTCGGATCCGTTTTTGTCGAGTTTTACCAGTTGGACACGTTATTCGTTTTTGCCCTCCACAAGAATCAATGCGCTGGCGTATTTCAACAATGAAGTGATAGTCAATTACCGCCTGTCGAACACCGCGCTTACTGATGTAATGATTCATCTTGATCCGGGCAGTCTGGCCTGGGATACCGTGCCCAATTTTGGCGGAGGAAGATTTGTGAAAGATTTGGATGTGGTAAACAGCGAGTTGTTTGTGGCCGATATTTATTCGGTGCCGGTGCTTTCGGGTGCTGCTTTTACCGAAATACGCTTATACCTTGCTGCGGCCGGAGGCCCACTTTATCCCAACTCCATTTTTGTCGATCAGACTCATCCGTGGGTGGCCGATAATGAACGGTCGCTCATTCAAAACACCTCGGTGTTCGACGGGGTGGTTTATGCGCCCAACGGCCCTTCGTCGGTAGATGTATTTACGATGGCCGTTTCGCAGGGCGAATTGCTTGTGGTGCCCGGCGGGCGCGACGATGCCTGGAACAATATTTACAGCCGCGAAGGCGCCTCGAAACTGGTGGGAGGTATGTGGACAAACTACAACCGCAATACGCTTCCCGTGCTGGTTGATTCTACTTACGATCTCATCAGTTGTGTGATTGATCCCACCAACTCCAACCACTTTTTCTTTGGCTCCTGGGGCGAGGGATTGGTGGAAATGAACGGTAATCAGATAACCAACATTTTCGATCAGAACAACAGTCCGTTGCAATCGCGTCCGGCTTACCCCTGGTGCGGCATAAGCGGGCTGGCGTACGACGAGAGCAACAATTTATGGGTGGTAAACTCGCACGTTCCGCAGTGCCTCAAAGTACGTACACCAAGCGGGCAGTGGAGGTCGTTTGACTTTTCGGGATTGGTGGCTGGCGAAAATGTGGTGGCCAATATCATTATCACCCAAAGCGGACAGAAGTGGATGATTATGCCCCGCGGCGGCGGAATGCTGGTGTTTGACGATCAGGGCACACTGAACACCACCAGCGATGACCGCAAACGAAAATTAGGCTTTACCGCCGGCGTGGGCAACATTCCCGGAAACGAGGTGCTGTGCATGGCCGAAGACGACGACGGCGAAATTTGGATTGGCACCAACGACGGAGTGGCCGTGTTTTATTCGCCCGAAAATGTATTCAACAGCAGCGGCTTCGATTGCCAGCGGGTGTTGATTACGCAGGACGGCACGCTGCAGGAATTGCTAAAAGGCCTCGAAGTAACGGCCATAGCTATTGACGGAGCCAACCGCAAATGGATTGCCACCCGCGGCGGCGGCGTATTCCTCATGTCGGCCGACGGCACTACCGAAATACGGCACTTTACCTCCGCCAACAGTCCGCTGCTTTCAGACAACGTAGAGGCCATTGCCATAAACGATGCCACCGGCGAAGTATTTATCTCTACCGACAAAGGCCTCATTTCCTACGTAAGCGACGCTATTGAAGGCGGCGACAAAAACGAGGATGTAATGGCCTATCCCAACCCGGTGCATCCCGATTATCGCGGGCCCATTGCCATACGCGGCTTAGTGAAAGATGCCGATGTAAAAATTGCCGACGTGCGCGGCAATGTGGTATTCCAAACCACCGCCCTGGGCGGGCAGGCTATTTGGGACGGGAATACTTTTGCCGGTCAGCGCGCGGCCACCGGGGTGTATATGGTGTTTATTACCAATGAAGACGGATCGGAAACGGCCATTACCAAGATTCTTTTTGTGAATTGAGTTTGCGGTGGCTTCGACAGGCTCAGCCACCACGACAAGCTCAGCCACCGCGACAGGCTCAGTCACCGGGGGAAAGTAGTACGGTGGTTTCGACAGGCTCAACCACCGCGACAGGCTCAACCACCGGTGTCGAAACAGCCTCCGCGAAAACATTAGCAGACATAAGAGCTTCAACAAGCACAGCAATCTAATCCTGCGGCCGAGCTAATCGCCGCTGCAGAGCCCGTCCCAGCGGAAGAGCCCATCCCGGCGGCTGATCTTCACCCGGCGGCTGAGCCTGTCGAAGCCCCGGGGTGCAGGCTTAAATCTTTAAGCACATTACCGCAGCAGCCAGGCAAATGCCGCCTTACCTTTGCGTCATGTTGCACAGTACGCGGGGCATCGTTTTTCACACCATTCCGTATTCCGACAGCCGGATAATTGCCCGCATTTTCACCGAGAAATTCGGGCTGCGCAGCTACATTGTTTCTTCTTCGCGCAGCAAAACCGGCAAGGTGCGCAGCCGTTTGCTGCAGCCGCTTACGCATCTCGATCTGGTGGTGCAGCAGCGCGAAAAAAACACGTTGCACACACTCAAAGAGCTGAGCTGCCACGAGCCCTACCGCCACCTGCACGAAGACATTGTAAAAACCTCGCTGGCCCTGTTTGTGGCCGAGGTGCTGCACAAGGCCGTAAAAGAAGAAGAGCCCGACCAGCCGCTGTATGATTTCATCTGCTCCTCGCTGCAGGTGCTGGATGTGATGCACGATGGCACGGCCAATTTTCACCTGGCTTTTCTCATGCAGCTTACGCGCTACCTCGGTTTTTATCCGCAAAGCAACGAGGCCGGCCCGCAAAGCTTTTTCGACCTGCGCGATGGTGTTTTCCGCCCCGCCATTCCCAACCATCCGCTGTTTGCCGATGTGGCCGAATCGCGCATGCTGGAACTGCTGCGCGATATAAGTTTTGCCGATCTGGGCGGGTTAAAACTCAATGCCGAACAGCGCCGGCAAATAGTGGTGTGTATGCTTAGGTATTACGAGTTGCATGTGAGCAATATGCAGGGCATTCATTCGCACGAAGTGCTGAGTGTGGTGTTGGGGTGATTTGTGTTAATCGGCATTCTCTATAACAATAACTATAAATTTGTAATTCAAAAATTGCTTTATGTCCACACTCAAAGACCAGTTCCTGCTCCGCCCCGATATTACCTACCTCAACTTCGGTTCCTTTGGTGCCACGCCGCGGCCGGTGTTTGAGGCTTACCAGCGCTGGCAGTTGGAACTGGAACGCGAGCCGGTGCAGCACATTGCCGTGCGTGCGCCGCAGTTGCTGCGCGAAGCCCGCGAGGCATTAGGCAACTATGTGGGCGCACATGCCGACGATCTGGTGTTTACGCCCAGTCCATCGCAGGCCATAAACATTGTGGTGCGCAACCTCGAAAAACAACTGCAGCCCGGCGACGAAATTCTGAGTACCGATCTGGAATACGGCGCCATGGATCGTACCTGGAATTTCTATTCGCGTAAAAACGGCTGGGTGTATCGTCGCCAGCATATTCCGCTGCCGCTTTCGGGGCAGGACGAGTTTCTGGCGGCATTCTGGGCCGGACTTACGCCGCGCACCAGGGTTGTGTTTATCGGGCAGATCACCAGTGCTACGGCGCTGGTGTTTCCGGTGGAACAAATTTGCCGCAAAGCCCGCGAGCTTGGTTTGCTTATAATTGTGGACGGCGCCCACGTCCCCGGGCATATTCCGCTAAACATCACAGCAATCGATCCCGATTTTTACACCGGCGCCTGCCACAAATGGATGATGGCGCCCAAAGGCTGCTCGTTTCTCTACGCCCGCCGCGATAAGCAGGACATGCTCGACCCGCTTATTGTAAGCTGGGGCTACGAAAGCGCGGCTCCCACGCACTCGCGCTTTATCGACTACCACGAAATGCAGGGCACCAACGATTTCAGTGCTTACCTGGCCCTGCCTGCGTGTATTGAGTTTATGCAACAGCATAACTGGCCCGAGGTAAGCCGCCAGTGTTTGGAACTTACGTTGCAAAACATTCCGCGTTTTGCGGCATTGCTGCGTACTGTGCCGTTGGCTCCGTTGAATAGTGGGATGTTTGGACAAATGTGCAGCCTTGCGGTGGCTTCGACAGGCTCAGCCACCGCGACAGGCTCAGCCACCGCGGCAGGCTCGGCTGCTGCGGGAGCTGCCGTTGATGCGGCGGCGCTTAAAAAGCGGTTGTATGAGGAGTTTAAGATTGAAGCTCCGATAATGATGCATAACGGGCAGGCTTATTTGCGGTATTCTATTCAGGGGTTTAATACGCAGGATGATCTGGACAGGTTGTTTGAGGCGCTGGAGGAGATTTTGTGAGGATTTACGATTGATAAACGAATTAAAAACGTATAAACTAACCGGTTAATAATAAATTGAAGGAGCAAAATGAAAGATCAAAAATTTCCCTATTTCGGATTACTCCCCATTTGTGAAGAAAAAAGAAAGATACAGATATTGAAAAAAGCCATTGAACAAGGCAAAGTCAGCGGAATTTCCGATGATTTTGACCCGATAAAGCACCTTGAATTCTTAAAAGGAAGGCATAAATAAAAGGAACCAGCAACCGGTGCTAGTAATGAAAAAAATCATTCACCAATCGTTCGAGGAATACCGTATTCAAACCGGCTTGCATCGTTTTCCTGTTAGCGAGGAAATGCTGGAACACCAACGAAAACAACACGAATCGTACTTACGGTATCTTGAAGAATGCAACTATTTTGAACCGGCAGAAATAGATTTCACCGATACGGTTTCCGGGAATTACAATAAAAGCCTGTATCAGCTTTTTGAGATAGAGCGTATTGAAGAAGGACAGGTTTATGTATTGATAAAACACTCTTTTCAACCCGAAATACTGCTTATTTTCGGAAAGGACGATAACGGTTATAATTACACCTGCAGGTGGTTAGAATCGCAATACTGGGCGAGACAGTATGAGAAAAACATTCCTGAAGAAATTCATATTCACCAATCGGTTTGGCGACCTGATGGTGTTTCGGGCGATGAATTGAAAAGGTTGTTGCACACCATGCTTGCCGATGCCCGTAAGGACTCTAAATTAATGATCATCCTCGACGGGGTGGTGTACGATTTATTTATCCGCCAGAATGGCGAAATAAAGAAGTTTACCAAACATTCGCCACCCGGAGAATCGGCCACGGGTTTGTGTATTGCGGTGTTTGATGAGATTGTGGCTCTGGCTTGCGAAGAAAAAAACAACACCGGCGATTTTAAACGAGCCTTACAGGCACTGGCAGAAATGGTTGACGGTTAAGCACCACACAGGTCACTTCCCGAAATACGTACCCGTATTATCGGTGGCCACATCGCGCAAAATAAGTTTGTTATCGGCTCCCACACGTTTGTTTACCTCTGTCACCACTGCCCGCGCAGTATCGCGCCAGTAAATTGTATCGTGTGCAATGCGAAATGATGTGGGCGGGGCAAAAGACAGCCAGTCGCCGATGTGATGGCCGTGGCCATATTTCCACTCATGTTTGCGCACATAATCGCTGTTGCTTTCGCAAGCTGCAATTAAAAACAGTAAAGGCCAAACGAGTGTTTTTTTCATGTGAAACATTTCCGAAAAATTACTTCTTCGGCGGCTTCTTCAAAAACACATACGGCATATTATCCAAAAACCCCGGCAAATGCACGGTAAGCGTTTTCACCGTACCATCGGCATTGAGCTCAAACTCGGCGGGCGAAATGCCCCATAGCGGCGAATTGAACGAGCAGAGCATTTTGCCATTGCCCATGTACTCGATTTTGGCACTCATTTGCGGGTGGTGCTGGAAACGTACTATTAACTGGCCGTTTTTGTCCATGTCTATAGCCATGCGGCCGTACACGGGGTGTCCGTACAGGCCCACAAAGGCCGAAAGGGCCACGGGCGGCTGGCCGGCGGTTTTTACTTCTTCGCGCCATTTGGCAATGTCGGCATCGGCGGCCGCTTCGTCTTCCTGTGTAAACGGCAGCAGGCGACGGCTGTAGTTTTTGTAGGGCTGGCCGCAAAACGCATCAATAAGCTGGTAGCGCAGGGCGGTAAAGAGGCTGTTGTTGTCGGTATTGGTGAGTATGACGAAGCCCACATTTTCTTCGGGAATAAAGCACACGGTAGAGAGGAAACCGCCCGCGCCTCCGTCGTGCCAGATTATTTTGCGTCCGTGAATATCGGCCATAAACCAGCCCAGGCCATAAGCCTGAAAGTGCATGCTGGGAAACTGCGCCGAGGTGCGCGGAATGATGGTGTGCGGCGTGTAGGTTTTGCGCAGTGCGGCGTAGGGCACCACTTCTTTGCCGCCAATGCGTCCGCTGTCTAAGTGCATCTGAATCCAGTGTGCGAGGTCGCTCACGCACGAGTTTATGCTGCCTGCGGGGCCGAGGTTGTCGATATTGTCGTAGGGCAGCATGAATTGTTTGCCTTCCCAGCGGCTGTAGGGGCGGCAGGCGTTGGTGTCGGTGGTAATGGCTTTGTAGGTGGTGCTGCTGCGCGTCATGCCCAGCGGTTTGAACAGGCGTTCGGCCACAAAATCGTCCCAGCTTTTGCCGCTGGCCGCCTGCACTGCCTGACCGGCAGCAAGGTAAGCCGCATTGCAATAGCCAAATGACGAGCGGAAGGGAATTTGCGGCTCATGCTTGGCCATAAGGCCGATGATCTGTTCGCGGTTCAGGTTGGAGTCCCAGTGTACAAAATCGCCCTGAAACGTTTGCAGCCCTATGCGGTGGCAAAGCAAATCGCGCAGGGTCACCACTTTGTTGGCCAGCGGATCGTTGAGCTGAAAGCCTGGCAGCCAGCGCCGCACGGTATCATCGAGCGAGAGCTTTTTTTCGTGATCGAGCATGGCCACGGCCGTACCGGTAAAGGCTTTGCTGCACGAGGCAATCTGAAACAGGGTTTTATCGTTTACACGCCCCGGTTTGCCCACCTCGCGCACCCCATAGCCTTTTGAGGTTACAATTTTCCCGTCTTTCACCACCGCAATGGCCAGTCCGGGCACGTTCCATGCCGCCATTTCGCGGGCTATGTAGGTGTTCAGGCTGTCGGTTACAAACGAGGGGAGCTTTTGGGCGTGTGTGGTAGCTGCGCCTGTAAGGAGCAGGAGGCTGAGGAGCAGAATGCGGAGTGGATTCATGTGGCTAAGGTATTGGGTGGGTGGGTGATTTGCAAGCCGGGTGTTTTGAACGGGTGTTTTTTTGGTATGGCTGGATTTTTTGTGCGGTTTCGGGCGTTGAACATCTGTTTAATGAATGAATATTGCTTTTTGCAGGGCGGAGAATTGGGTATATTTATATGTAATGCCCAATGCCGAAAAGCTGGCAAAACGCGCATTCACGTTACAAAAAGTGCGGGGCAAGCACGATAATTAAAGCCGACAAAAATGAACACACAAACTACATTTCTGAAAAAGGCGGCATCCGCATTCTGCTTGCTGGCAGTATTTACTTTCAGCAGCAGACTACACGCACAAATTATTTACACCGACATACCCGACGCTACACCCAGCGCATCTTATTCGTTGGATTTGAACAATGACGCTGTGGTTGATTTCATCATTCAATTCTCCATGACAGACAGGATAATGTGTTATCCTCAAAACAGCAATGCCTATTCGGGCGATTTTGCGGGTGGTTTATTTTTACCGTGGGCGCTATCGCCATCAACTATTATCTGCGACTCATTGGCCACCTGGTATGATTCCAACAGCCCCGGCACAATGGCCTGGGGCACAAGTGCCGGTTACTGGGTAGGACAAACAGACAAGTATCTGGCACTGAAACTAATTGTGGGCACGAGCACATACTATGGCTGGGCCCGATTAGATGTAGTGCCCACATCCACATCTTTTACCATAAAAGATTACGCTTACGAGAGTACGCCTGATGCCTGCATTCAGTCGGGTCAAACTACTGTGGGGATTAATGAAAATGCGGGCGGGAGTGGTTTTTCTATCTATCCCAATCCTTTCTATTCCTCAGCTATTATTAAGACAAAGGGGAATCTTAATAATGCAACCCTAACCATTTGCAATTCTTTGGGGCAAACGGTAAAGCAGGTAAATAATATTTCGGGGCAGGTTGTTTTTTTATCGCGGGATAATCTTTCGGCCGGGGTGTATTTTGTTTTGTTGACGGAGGGAGATAAAGTTATTGCAGTGGAGAAAATTGTAATTGCAGACACAGACTAGAACTCTTCTCAAAAGGTCACTTCGGATTCTTTTTCGCACGGGCTTTTCTTTTTGGACAAAGTCTCCAATTATGCCCTGCGAAAAGATATTTGCCGAAGCAAAAATAATTCAGCCACAAACAATACTGTACAATTAAAAAACCGGCACATGACAACCCCCAACACCCGCCAAACGAACGAAAACCCATTCGAAAAGCTAAGAAACATGGCATTTTCTGCCACACCCGAACAGCTTGGTCTTACATTGCCCGCCGACAAGATCATTGTTTACGGAGTAATTATGGATTGGGATATGGGCGGTTTTACAGCCACTACCGTGTCGTATTGCACCGGCGATGCCAGTTTGTATTTAAGTTCGGGCGGTGGAGTGATTGGCGGCGGGCAGCATGAAAGTGTAAGTACTGCGGCAAAACAATTTGTGGCCTTTGCACAGCAATTTCTCCACAATACCACCCAAACCAATGAAACCCCGCTTCCGATAACTGATGAAGTAAAGTTTTATCTGCTCACCAACAATGGCTTTTACGCCGGACAGGAAATAATGGACAATTTTGAGAACAACACTTCGCGTTGGCTTCCATTATTTGAAGAAGGAAATAATGTACTCTCGGAATTGCGTATGATAAGCCAGAAATAAAGACGGTCAATAATCACGCCTTTGCGTAGCAGATCGAAACAATAAAGCAGGTTATCTTAGTTGCACCGGGAAATATTTTCGGCACAAAAGATTCTTTTCTGTGCCCGAAAACCGGCCATCACCACAAACCAATGGACAAACTCCTGCAACAAATAAGAAACTGTAAAGAGTGTGAACGGCACCTGAAAGACGGTGTTAATCCGGTGGTGGCGGCAAGTACACAAAGCAAAATAATTATTATCGGACAAGCACCCGGGCGTATAGTTCATGAGACAGGAATTCCGTGGAACGATAAGAGCGGCGACAACCTTCGCAACTGGTTGGGTATAGACAAACCGGTGTTTTACAATGCGCGCCTGATTGCGTTAATGCCAATGGGTTTTTGCTACCCCGGCACAGGCAAATCGGGCGACCTGCCGCCACGGCCTGAGTGTGCCCCCCTGTGGCACGATAAATTGCTGAAGCGAATGCCACAGGCCGCACTTGTTTTGCTCATAGGGCAATATGCCCAAAACCATTACCTCGGCAGCAAGGCAAAAAGTACATTAACCGAAACGGTTAAACAATTCAACACCTATTTGCCCGGTTACTTTCCATTGCCACACCCTTCGCCAAGAAATAATTTATGGCAGGCAAAAAACCGGTGGTTTGAACTGGAGGTTTTGCCGGAATTAAAACAGCGGGTGAAACAAACTCTGGAAAAGGCACTCTGATTACCTGAAAACTACCGACAAGGCAGATGAACGAATTAGAGGGGAAAATGTATAAATTAACACCTGTGCCGAAAATACACGCCCCCTGAAAATCGGTAAACTTGTAGGCGCGATCGGAAAAAGAAGAAGGGACAAAGTGAAATGATTAAAACACGGTCGGACAGGCAGGATTAAAATGAGGGTTCGTTTTTTGCTAAACAAAACCGCCAATCAAGTCATACCCAGTACACCAGTCCTGAAACACGGGCTTTAATTACAGATAAAGAATACAACGACAAACAAGGTGTATGAAAGAGTGCTCCCGGGCAAAAGCCGGCAAACGAGGACGAAAATCCATAAATTGCAATAAGAAAACATTGCACCAAGATGAAATTATACTTCTCCGGTTTGCTCGTGGTACTTGTATTGCTTTTTTGCGGCTTTATTCCGCGAAAAGATAAAAAGCCCGACACGTCCAGGCTTTCGCCTAAAGCCCAATCCCGCATAGACAGCCTCTTTAGCGAGTTTAACCGAAAAAATACGCCCGGCTATGCAATTGGTGTGCTCAAAGGGTCGCAGGTGCTTTATTCCAAAGGGTATGGCTCTGCCAATCTCAACTACGAAATTCCCATTACTCCTAATACCGCATTCGACATTGCTTCTGTATCAAAACAATTTACGGCAGCCTGTATTGCACTTTTGATTCTCGAAAACAAACTTACCACAGAAACCCCGGCAGCACTCTTCATTCCCGAACTTAACAAGTACAAAGATACCATCCGCATTAAGCACCTGATTTACAATACCAGCGGCATTGCCGATTATTGGAGATTGCCCCGACCCGACGGAAAAACCTGGATCACCTTCAACTATTTTGATATTGATTACGCCATTCGGGTTTCGCTAAGCAGCGATACACTGCTGTTTAAGCCCGAAACCAAATGGGACTATTGCAACACCAACTACATGCTGCTTACCAAAATTGTGGAGAAAGTGAGCGGACTAACATTTCGCGAATTTTCCCGGCAAAAGCTGTTTGAACCGCTGGGCATGCAGCACACTCTGATAAACGACGATGTCACCGAAATAATTAAAAACTATGCAACCCCCTACAACCCGCGAACACAGGAAAATATAGAAGGCTACAGAGAAGAGGGAATTGCAGCGGGCAAGATCGGTCAGTGGATGCAACATCCACGCATTTCACCACATTACGGAGGAAGCGGGGTGGTTACCACCGTAAACGATTTGCTGAAGTGGAGCGAAAATTTTATTACCAAAAAGTTTGGCGGAGAGGCATTCTACAACCTCATGCATCGTACAGAAACATTTGCACACGGCCGAAACAACCAGGCCTTTGGGCTGTACTTCGACAAATATAAAGAACGTAAAAGCGTTGCGTGGGACGGTGGCGATTTTGGCGTGAGTGCCCAGCTCATCCGTTTTCCCGACCAGCAGGTGGCCATTGTGGTACTTTCAAACTTGGGCTCGGGCATGTCTTACCGGAAGGCAAACGCCATTGCAGAGGTATTAATTGGTGAGCGTATATTATAGCAGGATCTTTTTCGTGTAGTAATTACGTAAAGAAACCCTTGCGCAAAATGAAACAATCGACTTCGTTTGTTATTCTGTTGCTCGTAATCTGTACAATGCTTAGCGGCTGGAAAAACCTCAGCCCCGGGCAAAACGATAATGATGTAAAACAGATATTAATAGGCACCCAAACCTGGACCACCCAAAACCTTAATACAACCACCTTCCGCAACGGCGACACCATTCCCCACGCCCGCACCATGAAACAATGGAAAGCCGCCTCGTGGAAAAAACAACCCGCCTGGTGCTATTACCAAAACGACAGCAACCTCGGCCGCAAGTATGGCAGGCTTTATAACTTCTACGCCGTAAACGATCCCCGCGGACTGGCCCCGGCGGGCTGGCACATACCCACGGCTGAGGAGTGGTACAAACTATGCGAACATCTGGGCGGAAGAAAACTGGCCGGCGAAAAAATGAAAAGCACCCAGGGCTGGTTTGGTGACGAAAACGGAACAAACAGCAGCGGTTTCACAGCCCTGCCCTGCGGCTCGCGCACTTATACGCTCATCAACCAAAACAACGGCTTTCAGGGCCACGGCAAATACTGTATGTGGTGGAGTACTAACCTGGTGCGGCGAAGCGATGTGTGCGTGTTTATGGTCGCAAGAAGAAGCGATGAACTCATATACACCTTCGCCGATCAGAGCGAAGGCTTGCCGGTGCGCTGCGTGAAAGATTGACGGCTAAAGCCTGCCGGAGAATGATTAGAAAGCACATAACCATTTCCCGTGCAGTTCCGCTGCGTTCGCCAGCCAATGCGTCGTTGCACCAGATCACATAAAAACACGTATTTTCGGGGGCTTATGCGCATGATATTCCTTTCGGTACGGCTGCCGGTGGGGATGGCATGGGTTCATTCAAACAAACCAACACAGGAGGCTTCTCTTTCATGACCAGAATTTTGTCGCTGCTGTTTTTCTGCTCGGGCGTTTCGGCTATTATTTACCAGATTGTATGGCAACGCGTGTTGTTTGCCTCTTTCGGTACCGACATTGAATCCATCACCATCATCGTATCGGTGTTTATGTTGGGCCTGGGGCTGGGCTCGCTCATTGGCGGGGCCATGTCCAATGCGTCGGAGAAAAAGCTCATTAACTACTTCATTTTCTTTGAAGTGTCCATCGGACTTTTCGGGCTCATCAGCATTCCGCTTATCGAATACGTGAGCCATCTTACGCTTCATTTATCGGGCGGATGGTGGCTGCCGTTTATTGTGTTTGCCATATTGGTCATTCCCACTTTTGCTATGGGCGCCACGCTGCCGGTACTGGTTACTTACCTGTTTAAGCAAACCAAATCGGTGGGCAATTCGGTAACGCGGCTTTATTACATCAATACGCTGGGCTCGGCCATTGGGTGTTTGGTTACCGTAGGCATTTTGTTTGTCATCGGCACGCGGCAATCGACCATTTATGCGGCGGCGTTTCTCAATTTCCTTATTGCATTTCTCACCTTCATTTACTCACGTAAAAAACCCGCCACCGTATGACCCTCCGACTTGCGCTTATCATTTCGTTAATTGCCGGGTTTGTGAGCATCAGTATGGAAATTGTTTGGTTTTCCATACTTGGCTACATGTTTAAAGGCCATGCGTTTACTTTTGGTGCCGTGCTTTCGCTGGTGCTGTTTGGTATTGCGTTTGGGGCCAAATACGGCTACCGCGCCGTAAACAAGCCGGGTGTAAATGTGCTTCAGCTTATTTCGAAATACCTGCTCGTGGGCGGGCTGTTTAACTTTGCGGGCTTTCCGGTTATTGCCTGGCTCATGACGTTCAGCAGTGCGTTTGCGGCCTTGCTGGCAATTAATGTGGTGGTGGTATCGGGTTTGCTGGGGTGTATTTTTCCGCTGCTTTGCCATTTGGCTGTTTCGCAGCAGGAACAAAGTGTGGGGCGGCAAACCTCGCAACTGTATGCAGCCAACATTATTGGCGCCACTACCGGGCCGCTCATTACAGGCTATATTCTGTACGATCTTTTTTCGATCGAGCAAATTATTACCGGCCTTTGCGTGGTGTTGCTGCTGCTTTCGTTTATGCTGCGGATGCGCAGTGCAGGTGCCGCACCCAAACTTAAAAACGCCGCAGTTTACGTCACGCTGCTTGTGGGTGTGGTGCTTGTTCACAACCTGCTTTACACACATTTTCTGGAGCATATCCAGTACCAGTCAATATTCGACAAGACCAAGGTGTATAAGCACTTGCTGCACAACCGAAGCGGCATACTTGCCGTTGACCAGCAGGACCGCATGTTTGGCAGCGGGGCTTACGACGGCGCTTTCAACACCGACCCGTCTGAATACAACATCAACGCCGTAGATCGTATATACATGGTAGCCGCCATGCACCGCCAGCCCGAGAGTGTGCTGGTAATTGGGTTGAGCACCGGCTCGTGGGCCAAAGTACTGGCCAATTACGACCATGTGAAGCAAATGACCATTATTGAAATCAATCCCGGCTACCTCGACATTATTTCCAAATACCCCGAAATAGCCACACTCCTCACCGACAAGCGCGTAAAAATTATTATCGACGATGGAAGAAGATGGCTCAAACGCAATCCCGATCAAAAGTTTGATTTGATTGTAATGAACACCACCTATCACTGGCGGCAAAACAGCACCAACCTGCTTTCGTATGAGTTTCTGGGCATGGCCAAAAACAACCTGAAACCAAACGGCGTGATGTACTGGAACACCACCAAATCGCAGGATGTGGTATATACCGCCGCGCACGTATTTTCGCACGTAACCACCTACGGCACACTTGTGGCCGCCAGCGACAGTCCGTTTAACCTTACCGAAGAAGAAAGGCGCAGCAATTTCATGAAGTTCCGCCGCTTCGACGAGGTGCTGTTTACGCAGGAGAAATTTGTAAACCGCGGCAATCAGTTAATAAATATGCCCCTGCCCGAGCTGCACGATTCTATTCTGAAACAGGATCTCTGGCTGATAACCGACAATAATATGGCGGCGGAGTATAAAGCGGATATTTGGGCGATATTTAAGAATATTACGCCGGTTGGGGCGGAGAAGAAGTAGGGGAGAGTTTTGCGTTTTTCCCGGTATTGGCAATTGCAGTTGTTTTATCGGGAGGGAAGATATATTGCTTCTTGAAGTTGAAACCGCAGGCTCAGGAAGCGTTGCGCAAGGTGTTTTTTGTATTTAACCGGAAGCAAAATATTTTCTTGCGAATATCTTCCGTGGTTGTTTTCCATAACATTCCCAACAGAATATCCAACGCAGCAGAGCACGACATAGTGCCTATCCATTCTTCCCTAATATCAATAATAAAAGAAGAGCCCGAAACACCAGGAAAGGCTTCGGTAAGGCGGAAATCGTTTACCGGATACCCCGCGTTTTGGCAGCCAAGGCGAAAAGAAGTGAGGTGTTGTTCTAATTGCGTTCTATCCATTTTAAGAAGCCCTCCGAATCAGATAATAAAGTTATTAAATCTTCCACATCAGACAAAGTGATGTGTGAGCAGGGTTTGTAGCGCACGTTCTCAGTCCAGTTTCCGAAAAGCAGGGAGTTGCATTTTGAGAGTGAATAATTTCGGGCGATTTCATTTTCAAACTTATTTAACAGACCACTTGAGATAAGCAGAACGTATAAATCGTGGGTTTTTGCAAATCGCCGGATTTCACGAATCCCTTTAATGGAATTATTAGGAGAAAGTGACTCATCAAAAAGATTGGGTACTCCGAAAAGTTCGCAAATCTTTGCTTTCAGTGCCAGTTCCACACTATAACCTGCCAGATAAAATGCGCCATCGTAATGCCCGTTTTTACAAAGCACATTAGCCTCGGAAAGGCGCTGTCGGGCCAGCAGGCGTATTTCAGAAGGAGTATTCATGCAGGAGCGTTTCGCACAAAGTTAAGATCACAAAAAGGCGATGTCAAGACTTCGCAAACGTTATGATTAATAAATAAAATTTCTCCAAAAAGCATATACACCGACAATCGCCGCCATTCATCCTGCACCGGAAACACACCGTTTCATTTTCCCGCCAACCGCGAAAACCGCGCGCCCGAATCAGGAAAATCGACACCGAGCGCAAATGCCGCGCAGCAGCCCGCAGCCAACGATACGGCCCACACAGGCCAGCCGGGGGCGGCAGCTTCGTGCAGCGTAATGGCGGAGGGCCACATACTGCACGCCACGCCTGCCAGCACACTTGCCAGCGCGGCCCACTGATAAATGCGCAGGCCACCGCGCACCGCCGTTTGCACCTCGCCGCGGTAATGCTCCTCCACAAAACGGGCAAGGCCGTTGAGTATAAAATACAAACCTGTAAGCAGCGTGGCCGGAAACCCTTCGTACGCCAGCCGCAGCAGCACAGTGCCAATAACCAGGTTGCAAACCAGCGAGTACAACTGTGTGTTGTGAATGGTTTTCCCGCCCAGCCCCGACACCGCACACACCCGCGTTTTGGGGTGCGTGTACACAATTCCCGAGCCGCGTTTTTCGGCTCCGTGGCAGCAGCCTTGCACCATGCAGCGCAGGCGGCCCAGCACCTGCACCCACGGCGCCACCAGCGAAAACACGGCCAGCAGGTACAGCAGCGGAATTTGCTGCCACACACTCACCACCACCGCGCCCGCCATGCCGCCCAAAATGCCGCCGTAATAGCCAAACGGCCGCTGCAGCACCGGCGAGCCTTCCATAAGCCAGCCCCACAAACCTGCACCCAGCAATGTACACAGCGTAAGCAACAGCAGCACGCGCCAGTCGGCAATGAAACAACCGGCCAGTAAAATGCCTGTCGATGCTGCCAGCGCGGCCCAGATGCTGTGACTGATAATCCGCGCCGGGCCCACACGCCGGCTTCGCCACGAATTGGCCAGCCGCGTGCTGCCACGTTGCAGAGCCGCAATGATGTGCGGGTAATTGAGTCCGGCGGCAGCCACCAGTATGCCCGCCGCCACATCGGCCAGCGAATGTTGCCCCGTGGCCACGCACGAGACCGCAATGACAAAAGCCGTAAGCCAGGCCGCCCTGCGCAGTCGCCGGAATTCGTGCGCCAGCGCCGCCGCCGAAAGTACCGCCCAGATTACATGAAACGAAGGAAACGCCGCCGCCGCCCCATCGGCCTGCCGCTCCCACAACAGCCACACTCCCGAAACCGAAACGGGTGTAAACGCCCGCGGATCGGCTTTGAGCGGTACTATGAGGCAAAGCCACACCCCCAGCCCGATGCTCCACAGGGCGGTGGTGGTCCAGCGGCGCAAACCGGCCTTGCTGCGCAGTGTAAGCGGTACCACAATGGCCAGCACGTAAATGGAGGCGTAGGGCCATACCGCCCATTCTATTACCGGCCAGCGCAGTTCAACCGGGAGGTAACTGTTTACAGCTTTGCCCGGCCCGGCCACAATGAGCAGTTCGTAAAGCAACGCCCACACAAAAAACACCATTACCGCCGCGCCAATGCGTTGTGCCATAGTGGCCGGCTCCGCGCTTTGCGGTGCAATACCCAGCAGCGGTGCGTGTGCCTGAGTGCCAAAAATTTCGCCCAGCGCGCGCTGCTCGTAACCCAGCACGATGGCCATTACGCCCAGCGCCGCCACCGGACTCACCAAAAACAATCCCGCTGCCGACGACACCCCCAGCGACACTCCAAAGCAGATAAGTACAAAACCCACGTAAATGGGATGTCTGAAAAGCCGGTAAGCACCGCTGCGCACGTAGTGTTGTGGCGGATAGGCGTTCATGGGAAGTCCCTTGCCGGTGAGCCATAAATCGGCCATTGCTTTAAGCATCAGTGCCGTACCCGAGCCAGCCAGCACTGCGCCCGCCACGCGCCAGTGAAAACCCAAAGCAAGCGGCGCAAAATGCACTGCTGCCCCGTGCGCCCAGCCCACCAGCAGGGCCGGTGCCGCCACGCAAAACGCAAGGCCGTAAAGCCATTTTCCGAGAGTGTGGTTCATATTGCGAAACACAAGGGGGTAAACAGCCTCAAAGTAACGGAATGCCGTAAACCGGCCGCTACCGAAGCCCGGGAAGTTTATGCAAAACAAAATCAGCGGATGCGGATAAGATTCACGAGGCTTTCTCCGCGAACCCATTTATACCCCTCGCAATGCCAGAAGAAATGCAAACCTTTCCGGGGTGGCGATTACCGGATAAGTGTAATAAATCCGGTTTTGACGTGTGCGTGCGAGAATACGTCGGAATACTCAATCACATAATAATACACTCCGTCTGCGCAGGGCGACTGGTTCATGTGGTTTCCATCCCAGGCAAATTCAGAAGTACTGGAGTAAACCATCGCGCCCCAGCGGTTGTAGATGGAAAACCGGGTGAGCGCTATTCCGGCGGAGACAAAGGGAACGAACACGTCATTCACCTGATCGCCGTTGGGCGAGAATACATTGGGAATGTTCACTTCGGGGTCGGGAGGGAGAACGGTCTGGTTGCTGCTGTTCGGTTCGACGATGTCAAACGAACTCCAGCAGCCCGCCGCCGGTTGAAGTGTCGGCATATACACCACGGTAAGTTTGGGCCATAGTTGCGGAGTGGGATTGTCGCTGCTGGCAAACAACAGGCTTCGGTAAAACGACTCGTTCTGCAGCCGCAACATAAAACCAAAACTGGATGCCGGGTTATTCAGGTAATCCTGCACCAGTTGGGTCATGTTCAGCGAATAGTTTTGCGTCATCGACACCGGTGCGGGTATATTGATCTGGTTCAGGGTGGTGGTGGCCGGCTGGTTGTTCCACGTCAGCGTATTTTCCTGCCAGGGCTGTATTATCCGCTGCAACCAGCAATCGGCTGGCCCCGAAAGGTTGGAGTGGCCGGTATTAAACGGACTGGGGTAATGGAAAAGTTCGAGCGTGGCTGAAACAATGGTCACACCTGCCGGAATGGCTGCAAGGTCAAAATCAACAAACGACCGGCAGCCGCTGGGGTTGCCATTGTTGGTCCACATGCACGCCAAAAAATCGTGATGATTCGGATACGAATTAGCTGGCTGTAGCGACCACGCAAGGGCATCTTTACCACATGCAGAATCGGGCTGGAAGACAATAGTAACCTGTGCGGACAGCGATAACGGGCCAAGCAGCAGGACGATGAAAAAACGAAACAGGCGCATGACGGGGAAGGATTAGGTTTAAATGTAATAAAAACCCAAAGAATTTTCCAACTACAAGCAACAAGGTAATCAAAACCACCGCTGTTATTTCCACGATAGAGGAGATATGTGAAAGCTGTTTTGAAAAAAGGAAGTGTGTCCATAGAACCATTTCCCCGGAAGTTGATTCATCGCCAGCAAACGCGTTCGTAAATTACCTGGCCGTGTACCGTGCCTGCCGTGCTGCGCATTTGGGCTGTGCCCAGCCATTTGGTTTCCTGTGTGCGCAGCAGGCGAAAGGGAATGAGCGGGCGCAATATATTGGCCACGGGTTTAAACACGGTATCGGCCACGGCGCCGCTGCGCAGGGTGGTGTGCGGGGTGAAATGCAGTTCAAATTCTGCTGTGCGCAGTGTGTTATCGTTCAGCTCAAAATCGGTGTGGCGTTGTTCGTTTACCAGCAGCAGGCGCAGAGGCTGTGTGCCGCGCCATTCAATCCACACCACCGCGTGGGTGGCAGAGGTAAAGCGGCCCCAGTAAATTTCGTTTACCGGCAGTTTCCACGGCGGCAGGGTAAGGCTCAGTTTTTCGCAGTAGCCTCGTCCGGCTGCAAAGGGCCAATGGCCATTGGTGCAGGCGGCGGCGTTGGGCAGCAGACATTCCCACACCACTTCGCCATCGGCGCTGCGGTAAAGTGTTTCGCGGTGATGCAGGGGCTCGCCTGTCCACGAAAAAATTGCGTGTTTGTAACGCCAGCGTATTTCGCCTGCAGTTACATCGGGCAAATTCGGTTTACCGAACCGGTTGCGCTGCCGGGTTTTTTCGCCGTCGAAATGCAAATGACCGTTGTAGGCCAGCCGCAGCCCTGCCAGTTCAATATCGGCCGCATAGCCTATAAAACATTGCTGCTGCGGCGTAATGATATCGTGGTAATACTTTACAAGCCTGAACGACATTCCCGTTTTTACAACACCTGTTTGCGCAGCGAATCTTTCATGGTTTTCGAAAAAATTTCCCTGCCCAAAGCCGGAGCCAGAATATCCACGCTGCGGAAGGTGGTTTCGTCGCCGGTGGTGAAGCTTTTGCTGTTGTCGGCATCAATGGCTGTTTTGATGAGCAGTTTGTTCGATTTCGGATACCAGAAATATTCGCGGAACTGTTCGTTATCGGGTGTAAGCTGCGTAAGGTTTTCGCCGTTCAGCGTGGAGCAGTAAAGCATCACCGCATCCTCAATATTGTAAATACTGTCGTTGTTGATGTCTTTTTTCACCACGCGGTAAAAAATAAGCGGTGTGGGAAATTCCTTGTGCAGTGCAAAGGAGAGAATGTGAACCGTATCGGTAAACAGCGCGTGTGTGATGTCTGTTTCGATATTGTAAAAGAGAATATTACTGATGTCGAACGAGTTTTCGTCGTTGTTTACATACTCTGCAGAGGCATTGCGGTCGTAATAAGTAGTTGAACCTGAATTTGCCGAAAAACCTATCGATATGGATTTTATTTCTTCGGGCTTTTCGGTTACCGACGGCTTGTAATTGGCACCCACGGGGAAGATCTGCATTTTGTCGATTCCGCAATCGACCGGATTGCCGATTACAAGCGAGTGGGTTTTGGGTACAGGCGTAACTGTGGTTTTTGTCTGTTTGTTTTTGCGGTAAGCAGAGCCTGCAAGCAGCGTGGCTGTAAGGGAGAGGAGCAGAAGGTGTTTCATGTGATTGGGGTTTACAGAGTGGTTGCAAATTAGGAAATATGCCGATATGCGTTTGCTAAAAAATTATAAAGTGTTACCACAATGTGTTCTTACATTGAAGCCCGGTTATGAAGTCAGACTCAGCCCTTATTGAAACCGTTATCCGCAAACAGCCCGACGCGGCCGAGCAGCTTTACCGCCGCTACGGATCAAAGCTGGCAGGCTACGGTATGCGGCAATGGAGCCTGAACGAAGACGATGCCTGGGAGCTTTGCTACAAGACACTTTACAGCGTGCTCGAAAACGCACACAAATACAGTTTTGCCTCGGCGCAAAAGCTCGATGCGTTTGTGTTTACCGTTTTCCTCAACAACGTGCGCAACCACCACCGCAGTGCGCAGGCGGCAGGTGTGGCGTTTGTGTCGCTCAACGAAGCCACCCCGGCCATGCCGCAGCCACAGGAATCGCCGCCCGAGAACGAGGCGCTGAATCCGCTGCGCGAGGCACTCGACGCACTGGCCGACTGGGAACGCATGTTGCTCCTGCTCCGCAGCCAGGGCGTGGCTTATGCCGAAATTGAAAAACTCACCGGCAAGCCACAGTCGCAGCTTAAAGTGTATTACATGCGGCTCAAAAAACGGCTTCACGACCAACTCTCCGAATTACAAACCCGCCAAACCGGCAAGCACACATGAACAGGCCAATCACTTCCGACTCAGACGAGGACTTTACCTCTCCGGCGCTGTTGCTGCTGCTGCTCGAAACCGATGCGGCAAAAAACGAACAGGCCATGGAAATTCTCTCGGCGCACATACTAGCCCAAAATCCCGGCAATGAGAATCCCGCAAGGGCTTCTGAATTCATAAAACGCCTCCGCAGCGCGCACAGCACACACGCCCACACACTTCGCTGGCTTATCGGTATCGTGTTGCTCTTTGCGCTGGCTGTGCTGTGTTGGTGGCTGTGGCCGCAGCAAAAGCAGGTGGCGGTGTACATTGCTCCGGCACCGGCAGTTTCTCCCGGCAATTCAGGCACGCCCGCACACACAAGCCGCATGGCAGGCGGCGCATGGAGGCCGCAGCACACACCACAGGCAATAACGCCATTGCACACCGATTCGGCAGAAGATGAATCAACAAACCCGCCCAATCCGCCGGTAGCCGTACACACCGCCCCTTCGCGCTGGATGATGCCGCAGGATGCCAATTACTTCGAAGAAGAAATTCCCGTGCTCACCGATGCGCAGATTAAGCAAACCGCCAAAGACAAACTCAAAATCATGCGCGAGGTAAGCAGCAAGCGAAGCACCTACGTAACCATACCGGCCGGATCAACGAGCGTAAACAACACGCGGGTATCGCTCAAAAGCTTTAACATAAAAGGCGCCGAGGTCACCAATTTCGAGTACCGCACCTTCCTGCACGATCTGCTCGTGCAACACCGCACCGACGATTACCTGGCCGCAAAACCTGTAAGCAATGGCTGGACAAAAGCCGGCGTGCCCGAGTACGAGGCCGTGTACTTTTCATCGCCCGCCTACAACGAGTTTCCCGCCGTAAACATGAGCCGCAAGGGAGCCGAACTCTTCTGCGAATGGATGACCAGCGAATTCCGCAAAGCCGTGGCCTCGGGCAAAATAAAATGGAACAAAGGCATCAAACCCCAATTCCGCCTCCCCAACGAAAGCGAGTGGATTTACGCCGCCCGCGCCAGCAGCACCAACGCCACCTACCCCTGGAGCAGCGTAATTGACAATGTGCAAAACCAGCGCGGCTGCTACCTCTGCAATTTCAACTACACGCTTTCCAAACCCGACCTCCGCCCCGAAGGCCCATCCACTGGCAAAACACCCTGCATAAGCACAAAGCCCAATCCGCACAGCATAATCACCACCGCCGGCCGCGCGTTAGACACGCTGCTTATGGCGCCCGTGTATGCCTACAACCCCAACGCCTTTGCGCTCTACTGCACCAGCGGAAACGCCGCCGAAATGGTATGGGCCCCGCAACCCAACGGCCAGC
Source organism: Bacteroidia bacterium (assembly GCA_025454955.1). Classification (GTDB taxonomy): domain Bacteria; phylum Bacteroidota; class Bacteroidia; order Palsa-965; family Palsa-965. The sequence goes on from JALONL010000001.1 coordinate 172,112, forward strand.
CCGCCGTGGCCAAAGCCATGGGCGGCGCCTGGAGTAGCCATGCGAGCCAGATGAAGATTGAGAATACGGAGCGGTTTGAGGGGGTTGTGGATGGGAATGCGGCGGTGGGTTTCAGGCCGGTGCTGGTGTGGGAGGTGGTAGCCGGAAGCGGACAATAATTGAGCAGGAAAGGGGGTAGCCTCAACCGAAACGGCTTTGCGTTTGGCGAGTGGTTTTGGTTGAGGTTTTTTTGTGTATTGTGAGTTGGGGGGTAGATGTAAAATGCGGGAGTGCGCATGTTATGTATCTATTGAATGGATATACAAAGTACGCATTATGCGCAGAACGGATATTATATGTGTAATCTGCTGCAATGCATGTGTTTATGTTGTTAGTGGGTGTTGTTTTTTGTTGTGGTTAATTGCGTATATTTGAGAGTTACTATACATTATAAGATGACAAAGACGCTAACACTAACATTTATTTGTTTTTTGACTCTGTTTGAATCTTGTACCATACACAAGGACGCCAGAATTTTAAAAAGGACAACTAAGGAATGGAGAGATTCTAAAATTGTTTTGCATGCATGGGCGGACACACCATTCTCTGGAATATTTATGACTCTTAGAGCCAATGGAAAATTCGAACATACATCTAGTGGAATAATGCAATCTTTTGAAGCTGGTACATGGACAAATTCGCTAGACACTTTGAGACTGATATATGTTGACAGCAAGCAGAACTTGGTAAGGAAGCAAAACGTGTTGATAGATAGACAAACATCAACTTTGTTTTTTGAAGGAGATTCAACCCCAGTTCAAATGCGACTAAGAATAATGCAGAATGAAATAAAATAACTTATGGTAACAGGCGTTTGGCAAAAGTGGCGGTTCAATACTCCGCAGAACCATTTGTGGTCAATCAAAGTTTGGTTCTCCGCATCAATCCCGATGTTTCGGGATGGTGAAAATCGCCACCTTCGCCAAGACCGAAAACGTTAGCGGCAACCGAGGGGACAGTGCTAACTCACAACTGAATGCATAAAATAAAAAGACATTGAAACAGCAATTAAGAAAACCAGAACTATGGCAGGACTTTGAAGAACTCTGCAAAATGCTTTGGGGAGAGATTTGGGTTTGTCCAGAAATCAAACGGAACGGAAGAAACGGTAATGCACAACATGGCGTTGATATTTATGGAGTTCCAAACGGTCAATCTGAATACTACGGCATCCAATGCAAAGGCAAAGACTACTACACTCATGCACAATTAACAGAAACCGAAATAGACAAAGAGATTGCAAAAGCAAAAACTTTTAAACCCCAACTAAAGAAATTCTATTTCGCAACAACTGCTAACAAAGATGCAGTTATTGAAGAGTACGTAAGATTAAAAGACCTTGAGAGCAGAAAAGCTGGTTCTTTTGAAATTCATTTATTCAGTTGGGAGGATATTGTTTTCCTTATTGACGAAAACAAAAGGACTCACGATTGGTATGTAAAGAAGATAAACTTCAAAACATTATATGCAGTAAAGGTTTTATTTGGTATAGGGCAAGATACAATAGAATTTCATCCGACTTTACTTCGCCACAAAGTTTCGTATAGATTAAAAGAAAGAGAAAAGCTCTCTTACAATTTTAATTATCTGCATGGAGCAAAAGATCCAAAAGAACTCCGCAATGAAAAATTGAGCAGGTTGATTGATCCACAACCAATTCGCTATTACATGAATGGTAACGATGTAAACAAAAGTGCCTGCGAGTTTTATTTGACAATTAAAAATATTGGTGATTCTGTAATTGAAGATTACAAATTGAATTTTGATTTAGTTGGTGAAATCATTAAAGCGGATTCAACTAACAAACAGGATAAGTTTCTTGACATGTATAAATACACTTACAATGCTTTTATTTATGAAGATTCTACAAGCGGAGTTTTTAAACCTTCGAACAAAACTTTAGTTCAAAATGACTTTGTTGCGACAGACAAAATTTGTTTTAGACCAAGTGAGAATGAGCAGACGGTTCTTCTGAATTGGGAACTTGTCGCCAGAGATTTTACGACAAGTGGACAACTTACGATAAACATCTTTCCAAAAATTAAAGAGAAAAGTTCTGTGGAATACTTTGAAGAACCATTAGAGGATGAAATAAGAATAGAAAACTACTTTGGCAATGTTGACTAACAAAATAATAACGGCAGCCACTAACAGCTGTTTTGCAAAATCGGGGGGTCATGCGTCTATGACAGTGAAGTGCTTCGAAATCGCTACCTTCGGGTAGTAGTAAAACCGTATATGCCATTACGTGATTAACCGATGAGAACGTTCAATCTGCTTTTCTTTATTGTCATTATAGCAGGTGGCGGATGTACAAATTCAAATCCAGAAACACGCGATGACATAACGCGAAATAATTCAGGATCGGCAATATCCCGCGATTCCATTTCAGTTGCTGAAGAGCATTTAATCTCTCCAATAGCTGCGGAGAAATACGCAGTCTCCAGCTACAGTCTTTGCGATGATGAACATGGTATTCTTCTAAACAGGGATACCATGTCTAAATATGGCAAGTACAATCCGTATCACATTTCTGAAATTACGCACGACGATACAACGGTGATTCATTTTGATTTTATCACCGACTGTTGCGCCACATTCTCCGGTGAAGTGGGTTTAGAAAGAGACACGCTGTATCTGGGTTACTATTTTGATCGGGACACCATGCGTCTTTGCGATTGCTATTGTGATTACAGAATGACATACCGGGTAAACAAAGCAGATTTAAAATGGTCGGCAATGAAAATTGTTCACGGCAGACTGCGAAGGAACTAACGGCACATTTGCAATAGGCGGGGTTTAGTGCTCAGTAAACAGTTCTGAGGCAGTCGAAAATTCAGTCGGGCACATGTATATTTGTGTAGAAATACTCACCTGTCGCACATCAGCAAACCGTTATATGTAAGCTATGAGAGAATATAGAGACATCATTTTGACAACCCTGATCCTCTATTTGTTAGGTGGTTTACTAATTCTATGGGGTTATAATAACGACGGAACCGTAAGAATTATTTTCGGCGTTTTAATCATTGTACTTTTTACAAAAAATGGAATTGATAATTATAAATACATACAAGAACTAAAATTATGGAGGCGTCAAAACAACGGCAAACTTATTTTCTTTTATCCAACCAAAAAGGACATACAGGTAGAAATAGAAAAGCAAATATTCCCAATACTTCCCAAGGACATATTAAAAGTACACTATGATGGCCCAAGTCTTGTTGGTGATATAAAGCGTTCGGTGATGGTTGAGTTGATGAATCAGTACAAGGAAATACAAGTAAATTCTCCGGCAATATTTAAAATTGTTGACAATAAAATCCACATAGAAAGCCTGCCAGAGCTTAAAGGCCTTAATTCAACTATAACTGATCTAAGTGCAATTAAACACAAGATTGACAAAATTGCCAACGCATAACACGGATTTTGCGTTAGTGGGAGTATGCTGCGAATAAAAACATTTGAGCAATTAATAACCGTTGATGCTGACAGACTGTTTACGGCTTCAAAAGCCCACCAATTCATAGCCCGAAACCGTTAACAGCCTCCTCAAACCAAACGCCCAACAATTAATGACCTCATACTTAGAAAAAATAGCCAGCTACATTAAATCAATCGACAGCGAAACGCTGACGGAATTACAGCGCATTTCGTCGGAAAAAAAATACAAGAAAGGCGATTTACTTCTACGGCAAAATGAAATTTGTGAAAAAAGTTATTTACTGCTCAGCGGCATTGCCCGTAAATATTATTTAAACGACGGAAAGGAAATAACCACCGAGCTCTATTTTGAAAACGACCTCGCTGTTTCATTCGAAAGCTATACGTTGCAACAACCCGGCAGAGAGTTTATTGAAGCACTTACCGATATTACGGTTTCGATAACACACTATCAGGCATTTCAGGACGCGAAAACAAAATACCCTAAATTGGTGACCCTAGACCTGATGCTTGCAGAGTATTATGGAATGTGGGTTGAACACAGACTGTTTCAGTTTCATACAATGACTGCAACCGAACGCTACCTGGATATTCTTACAAAAAGCCCCCACATTGTTCAGGCCGTGCCGCTCACCATTATAGCCTCTTACCTCGGCATCTCTTTGGAGACGCTGAGCAGAATAAGAGCCAGAATTTAACCCGTTTCATTATTTGACCTAAGTCAAATTTCGCGTGTTTTTCTTTTCGGAGTTTTGAAAAGTGGTTTAAACACGTAGAAAGATGAACCGGATATACCTTTTGCTTGCAGGTGTTTTTGAAATAGGCCGGGGCATCGGAGTTAAATTAACTTCTTCCCGCTAACTTATGAAGACAAGAATAATTGGATTTGATCTGGCAAGGGCCTATGCGATTTTCGGAATGTTCATCGTGAACTTTAATACCGTTTTTGGAAGTCATACCGATCATACCGGCCTCAGTGGTTTTCTAAACCTGTTCAACGGCAATTCAAGCACTCTGTTTGTAATACTTGCCGGAATGGGTGTTTCGCTGATGACAAGCAGAAACGATTACACACTTAAAGAAAGAAGCACTATTAAAAGCATCATTACCAGGCGCTCCTGGTTTTTATTTGTGCTGGGCGTAGTTTTCTACCTCTGGTGGCCTGCCGACATACTGCACTTTTATGGTGGCTATATGCACATTGCAGTGCTGCTTGTGTTTTTGCCAAAAAAATATTTTTTGTATGCGGCAGCAGCAGCCATCGTTATCTTTCATGTCCTGCTGGCATTTATACCGTATGAAACAGGCTGGAATTTTCAAACCTTCATGTATAATGATTTTTGGTCTGTGGAAGGCTTTCTCAGAAATACATTTTACAATGGCTGGAATTCAATTTTCCCCTGGATAGCTTATTTCTTTCTGGGAATGTATTTGGGCCGATTAAACTGGAAAGACCACAAGACACTCAAAAAGATATTGTTTGTTGGAATTACTGTTTACCTGATTACATTTCTAATTCAATCTTTTGCTCCGTCACTCACGCAAGACAAAGAACTTATATTCTACCTCACGGCCGATTACCTGCCTCCCTTTCTGCCGTTTATGCTCGGCACCGCTTCTTTCGGGCTAATCCTGATATGTGTATTTATGTTTATCGGGAATAAAATAGGCGACACTAAAATTGCAAGAATATTAGCCTCAACAGGACAAATGACACTTACACATTATATTGCCCATTTGGTGTTGGGATTATTTACTTTATCACTCATAACCGGCCGTACATTGAGTTATGAGCTTATGAATGAATTGCCCACAAGCCCCATTGTAATTTTTGGCTTTTCCGTTTCTTATTTTATAGCCAGTTGTACGTTTAGCTACCTGTGGGCAAAAAAATACAAAAGCGGGCCGATAGAAATGTTAATGCGAAAAATATCTGACGGGAAGCGGGCCAGCAGCTAACATGATTTGGTTAAATGCAGGCAAACCTGTTTATATCCACTGTTGTACTTCTATGAACCTTTGTGTGTTTTGTATATCTATAGAATGGATATTACTTTAACACAGTATGAGTAAATGGGGCAGATTATTCATAAACAATACATAATCAATGGTTTGTCTATGTGTTGTTGTCTTTAACTGAGGTGGGTAATTGCGTATATTTACGAGTTAGCGGTAACACTATGGCGACACTGCAAACGCCAAACTGACGACAATGAAACTAAACGCACTTTTATTTCTGACCATTTTAACTCTGTTTACATCCTGCAATGGGCAGGCTTCTGGTCAGAAAAAAATACAGAGCAATTTGATAAAAAAATTACAACAGGCGACACAGTAAAAGAACCTGGCAATAGCATAATGGTTGTTTATCAAGACAAGAAGAACGTATATTGGTTTGGAAGCTGGGAAACGGGAGTGTATAGATACGATGGAAAGACACTGATTAATTATACAACCAAGCACGGTTTGCCAAACAATAGAATTGACGAGATTAGAGAAGATACGTCAGGTAACATATATTTCAACTCGTGTCATCCAAATTCGGCAATAGTTAAGTTTGACGGGCATACATTTACTGCATTACCAGCAGCACCAAGCTATGATTGGAAACTTCAAACCAATGATTTGTGGTTTAGGCATTCTTATCAATCTGAAAAAGTGTATCGGTATGACGGCATTATTTTATATGAGTTGCAGCTTCCAAAGCCCACTAAAATTTCCAATCCCTTCGAAATTTACAGCATCTATAAAGACAAAACAGGTAACATTTGGTTCGGCACCAATCCATCAGGCGTATGTCGGTATAATGGAAAATTATTTGAGTGGATTACAGAAGATGATGTGACTGAATTTAGAAATGAAGGAGCAAACGGAGTACGTTCAATCAGCGAAGATAGAAAAGGTGACTTTTGGTTCAATACCGAATATCGTTATAGTGTTTACGACAGCATAACATTAAAAAGCCCACAGTTTTACAGACGATTTGAGAGTATAGGCAGTTTAGACAGGAAAAAAAATGGCAATCTGGACGAGTATCTGTCAAGCGTAAAAGACGACAATAATAATTTGTGGTTTGTAACGTATCGTAATGGTGTTTGGAAATATGATGGTACCAATGTTACGAACTATATTGTTCAACATAATTCCACAGCCATTACATTATTCAGCATTTACAAGGACAATAATGGTAACCTTTGGCTTGGTACGCACGAAAACGGAGTATATAAATTTAATGGGACAACATTTGAAAAGTTTACTCCATGACGAACAGCAGAAGAACTGTTGCTAACAGCATATTTGTAATAGGTGATGTTTCGCGCTCAGCAAACAGTTTTTGTGCTAGCCAAAAATTCAGTCCGGCACATATATATTTGTGTAGAAATCCCCGGCCATCGCAAATCTGCAAGCCAATAGCAGTAATCATATGAGAAAACAGACAATCATATTAATCACAGTGACAGCATTGATAGCAATCTTAGCTTTCAGACCTGTTATTGACAATGACTGCAATTGCGACAAAGTAGCGACAGAGAAGATAATTAAGAGTAAAGACTTCAATAAACTTCCACAGTTTTACGACACGTTAACTGACGATGGGTTTTACTCTCTTTCTGCGGCCGACAACCGGACACTTTGGTATCGGGATATTGAAAGTCCGGAAGAAACAAAATTTACAAATTTGTGGAATGACTACGCTCCAAATAATTATCACGCAGCACATCTTGACTATATAAAAAACTACGAAGGCAAAGACGACATTGAATTAGCATTTCAATTCGGGCCCAATAGTGACTTGTGGGCTTACCACACTTTTGTAATAAAAAAAACCGACTGCTGTTATTTGGCGACAAGAACTTATTTCAGACACGCCAGGTTTACTCGAAAAAGCTATGCAATTATGGACAAGAGTCAGCTTGACAGTTTATTTTCTGTTATAAATGAGCAACCTGTTTTACCGCCTGACACAACAGAAACATTTGACTATTGTGGTTATTTTTGTGACAATAGAAACAAGAAAAAATTCTACATCAATTTTGAGGAATCATCAATCTTGACTCCTGTTCCAAATCAACCCGACACCACATTTAAGCAACAGGTTCCAAGACCGGAGATAAACCGGTTGTATGACTTTGTTGACAGGAAAATAAAATGGATACAAACATATTCACTATAAAAACTGCCGCTAACAGCATGTTGCCACAGTTGGCGACGACGTGCAAAATTGAAGCCGGGTGCTCTTTTGTTCAGTTTGACAGTGAAGTGCTCCGAAATCGCCATCTGCGGCAAAACAGAAACTTTCATCCAATCATCAATTGACTTCCACAATTAACTTTTATGATAAATTTTGGGGCGACATCATTTTAAAAGACTTTCAGGACAGACTTTTAGATGTAATAGAGAAACGATGCCAAACGAAAGAATAATGTTTGCAAACAAGGGCTTGGAAAAAGGGGCAGTTCATTGCCGGGCAGATTCATTTGTGCTGAAATTACCACCCACCGCAAATCGGCAAAACGTCAGGCGCCATTATAAAGAACGACAATGATAAACTTTAGATTAAGAGAATTAGATAAAATTTCGCCTTGGGGGCAAGAACAAGAGTTGTCATTGCATTGGTTTGGGCTGACAGACGGAGACTTGTGGTTGACATTTGGAAACGATACCATTTATGAATATTCGAAAGAAGCTATCGACTATTGGGGCAATAAGTCAACACCATACAATGATTATCAGTTATCGCGATTTATAGAAGACTTCACAGAACTTTTTGACAAAATAAGAGAAACAATTCCAGAAGAGTTTTACGAGCTGACAAAAGACTTAAAGACGTTTCATTCTGATGCACAAAAATGGCTTGAGATAAACCAACCAGACGAAGACAATTACAGCGATTTTTATTTTGAAGAATATGATAAAGTAATTTCGTGGACGTACCAAAGAGCTTTTGACTCAGGACATTTAATTGGCGGGCCCATGCTTTCGTTCTTCAGAAGAAATGAAAAAATAAGAATTGTTTGGTACACTGAACATACCTTAGAGAACGGAATTAGCTTGTGGACAGCAAAAGACGGCAGTTTTGAGATGACCTATTCCGACTTTGTAGAGAAAATAAAAGCATTTGGCCAATCATTCTTTGACCAAATGGGCAAACAAGTTGATTTAGCTGTTTCCAAAGACTGGGGACAGATTAAGGTTGATAAACAAAGGCTAATTGAAGAACATCAGGAAAGGATAAAATACTTCAATTCATCACTGGCATTGCTTGACAATGAAGTAACAGGCAAAACAAACTGGATAGAAATAGAACAATTATTTAGTCGAATGACAAACGAAATACAATAACGAACGCTGACATGGATTTTGCATTAGTGGACCGACGGTGCGAATAAAAACAGTTGAGCAATTAATAACGGTTGGTGCTGACAGACTGTTTACGGTTTCAAAAGCCCACCAATTCAAAGCCCGAAACCGTTAACGGTAAATCTAAAACGCCCGGACACAATAAACAAACAATACAATGGGATACACAGCACAACCTTTCGCAGTGGACCTGGACAAAGTAAGACAGGTTATTGGCTCCAACGACCTGACACTTTTAGAAAAAGTAAAATCGTCGGGTCTATACTACAATTATGCAAGTCAATCGGAGGACTGTGATTTTGCCGAAATACTGCAAGATTTAATTGTTCGCTACATCAAGCCTGCTGACAGAAAAGAAGCAGGCGGAGTATTCGGACTGTTTAAAAGTAAACCGACTTCAGGACTTAATCCCCAATTTGCCCATCAATACGGTTACGCATTGCTTGTAATTTGCGACACCTTAGGCACTTTTCTTTCACCTGGCGGTGACATTTTCTATGCTGGCAACTTTTGGAAAGAAGCAAACGAGTTATTTAAAAGTAAGGGAATAACGATTGACCTTGACAGAATGTGGCAGACCGAAAAACTATTTGACATTCCAGATATTGCCGACTTTCCAGTAATTAGTCATTATTCAAAACAAGAAATTAGTTACCTGCTGACAAAGTTAAATGAAATTGAAATTGACGAAAAGAAAGCGGATAGTAAAAACGATAACTTTGACGAGTTACAAGAGCTGCTAAAGACATTCAGAGATGGATTACAAATTTGCAAAGACAAAAATGTTGAATGGGTTTCGTTCTTGCATTGACAGACAAACAATTCCAAATAACAAGGGTTTAGTGATAGTGGGGCTTTTGTACAAAAATTTGATTTCTTAATTCAATTTAGCGATGTACATGTTATAGTTGTATAGTTGTAGGTATTTTATACTTCCAAATCCACTCAAAGAAGATATCACAAGCCGAATTAATCGATAGCCAAATCCTCCAATGAACTGGAACGCTTACCCCACTCACAAAAAAAAACGCATTGATCTTTATTGCCATCAGCAGGGAGATAAACCGGAGTTTTACATAACCAATAGAAATGCGGTTGAGCCGAAGGCATTCATTAGAGTACAAGTGGTTGATTTGATTAATGACAAACTCATTTTCCCCGGATTTTCGGGACAACTGTTTTTTATCATGCACAGGCAATGAAAGTAGAACTCATCCCCGTTATTGAAATTACCAGCTACGACCAGGAAGTACAAATGCCTGAACATGGCCCATATTGGAAATTCCCCAACGATTGGGAAAACTATCATCGGCTATCAAACATAAAAGCGGGCTATTCAAACGGGCTTAAACCCTACGCAAAAGCATCGTCGTTTTACAGAGTCAGCGAAATTTCGGATGTGGATATAATGAAGGCGATTGAGCGCGAAATTGAAAGACAGCAAACTGAGGAAAAGAATGGCGTGGAAGATTTGGTTTGTTCGTTTAATGGAGGTTATGTGCTGAAAATCGATAACGAGGACATCTATTTTCCGCAGTGTTGCTGCGGATTGGACGATATACGCGAGTGGGAAGATTTAGCCAATGGGCAATGTATTTATTTTAGCATTGGACACCCTGTTCCACACGTTACTGAAAAAAACGGTGCTATATGTTTTGATTTTGTGAATACGCAGCTAAGAGAAAGCTTTGTGCCGCCTGTAATTCAACCCACAATTGAAATTGAAAAGGCAAAACTTATGCTTGCGGTTCAAAAGGCAAAAAATGAGCTGCAAATTTTCGCCGACCGGCTGAAGGCAATTAACCAGAGAGAAAACCTCAATATCCCCGATCTTGATAAAATATTGATTTGGGGTGTTGATAATTACTGAAAATGTCAGGAAATAAACATTGCGAATTTTCCCCTCACTCCGAACGTTCCAACCGAGCCGCAATTTAAGTTTAACAGAACAAAGGGGAAAGGGTAATTCCCCAAACTTATCCTTAGAACGAACAGAGTATTTTACACGAAAAACAAGATGGCCACTTTTGTTTTTTATCTTTAATAACCAATATTCTAAAATCAAATGAGCAAGGAGAACGCGGTAAAAATATTTGAACAGAAGCAGGTTCGCACACATTGGGATGAAAATGAAGAAAAGTGGTATTTCTCTGTGGTTGATGTAGTTGCGGTATTAACAGACAGCCTTAATGCAAGAGATTATTGGTTTAAAATGAAAATCCGTGTTAAAACGGAAGATGGGCTTGAACTGTCGACAATTTGTCGACAGTTGAAAATGAAAGCCACGGATGGTAAAATGCGCGAAACAGAAGTGATTGCCATATAAGCACTGTTACCGAAAATTCAATCAACTCTTCGGCCCTTGACTGAGGCATTTGAACTTAACAGGAAATGATGGACAACAATTTTGAAACGCGCTACAAATCATTTACAACAGAAAAGCTGCTTAATATCGTTCGAAACCCAGGCGACTATCAACCGCAAGCGGTTGATGCAGCGCGAAAAGAACTTGAAAGCAGACAAGTAAAAGAATACGATACACTTAGTGAATCACAAACAACCCGGGCAACAGAGATACACGAGAAACAACAAGCCGCGCCGGAAACCAGCCCCGTCAACGCATTTGTTGCTTCGCTTGTGGAAATTATTAATCCGGTTCAGCGCAAGCCAGCCACTATAGATTTAACCATAAAAAGAATTTCACTTTTTCTTGGAGTACTTTTTATTTATGATGTGTATAAAGAGTCGGGGTTTCTGAAATTCATGTTTACTGACCAAACCGCCGAATGGGACTTGCCAACGGTGCTGTATTTTCTTCCATTAATTACGTTATCCATTGCAGCCCTGCTTTTCTGGCGAAGGAAGAAAGCGGGCTGGATGCTTTCGGCCATTTATTTTTCATATACGGTTGCAGGAGCAATTCAAATGTGTCTTATTGCGCTCAACAGCACTCCGTCAGGAATACCGGCACTTGATGAGCTTTTTCCGCCAGTATCGCCTGTGGTGTATATCGTATCAATGCTGTTTTTTGGCTGGTTGACATGGATTTTGTGTAAACCCCGGTTAAGAGCGGCTTATCAGATCGATAATAAAACCATGTTCATTGTGCTTGCGCTTGGTGCAGGAATTAATTTTCTGACGGGAATATTAATCACGATGTTTTAGTGTCATTCTAAAACACATTGTACAAAGCACTATGAAAAGCGTCGGGAAACATCGCCAGCCAATTAATCCGCAACCGTAGTTTATTTACAAGAACAGCATTGAGTGCTGGTTACGATAATAACTCCTCACTCCGAACAATAAAACCTCCCCAACCGATCCACATACCCGCTTTTACCCGCATTCGCATCGGCAGCCGTGTAATGCACCACAAACGCCAGATCAAACAAAAACGGCTCGGCACGCACAAACACATACGGAATAACCGCCGCACCTGTGCTGTCCACAAACCCGAAATACTTCTCGCCGAAAGCCAGCGCACGGTTGCCCGAAAACTCGCTGAGGCGGCAGTAGGTGCATTCGGGTAAATTGTCCACGGCCACCAGCTTGTCGAACTGGCTCATGTCGAGTTTGCGGAAGGGTTCGAGGGTGTCGCCGGTGCAGGAAATTGTGCCGGCGGTGCTGTCGGTGGTAACTGCGGCTACCATGTTGTGGTCAATTACCAGCAGGTCGAAGTAGCGGGGCGACAGTAAAATGCTTCCGTCGAAACTCACCAATGCCTTGCGGCCTTCGTAAAGCAGGGTGATGGTGCCGAATGCCGCATCGCCCGGCTTGCCTTTGTAGTGCTGGAGTTCGTGGCCTTCGCGGTCTATCTGCCGCAGCGTGTCGTTGTCCACAACCAATGCCTTGCCGTTTACAAACGGAAATGCGCGCTGGTAATTGAGCGGAATGCGGATGTTGAACGTGCTATCGACATAGCCCCAGGTGGTGCCTTTGTGAAAGGGAATGAGTTCGGGAATCTGCGCGGCGGCAAAGCACGGCAGCACGGCACAAAGCAATATTACGAGCGGGCGCATCATGGCAGCAAATACTCATCAATCAATTCGCGCACGCAGGCATCGCCGCCTTTGCGGCTGAGCACCACATGCACCATTTCTTTCACCGCCGCAGTGGCATCGGCCGGACAGGCACTGAAACCCACGGCACGGATAATGTCTTCGTCGTTCAGATCGTCGCCAACGAAGCATACCTGCGCGGGCGTAATGCCCAGTTCGCTGCACCAGCGGCCCAGCGTGTCGAGCTTGGGTACCTGCGACACTTCGATGAGCGGAATGTGCAAACGCATGGCCCGGCTTTCGATAAGCCGCGTGTTGAAGCCGTGACTGATAATGCCCGTTTTTACGCCCTGTTTGCTTATCGCGCGCACCGCAAATCCGTCTTTGGCATTAAACTTTTTAAACTCGTCGCCGCTTTCGGTGTAGTACATTCCGCCGTCGGTCATTACCCCGTCAATATCCATCACCAGCAGCTTAATATCGCGGCTGCGGAGGTTTTCTTTTTCCTCAATGGAGTTGCCCAGCAGCATATCGGCCGTGATATTGAAATGCGCAGCCACGGCGGCAAGCTGATCGGGCAGGGGATGACTCAGGTCGCGGATGCCGAGTTGTTGCGCCAGGTCGGCAGCGGCCACATTGTGGCGGTGCAGCAGGTAGTTGAGGTTGGCGGCGTAGCGGCTCATGCGGGCTTAAATAATTTGACGGCCAATGGCGTTGGCCACCGCTTTAAGCGAGCCGGTAAGTGCGCGGAACTCGTCGTGGTTGAGTTGCTGCGAGGCATCGCTCTTGGCTTCTTTCGGGTTCGGATGCACTTCAATGAGCAGCCCGTCAACACCCATAGCCGTGCAGGCGCGGGCCAGATCGGGCACACCGTAGGCATAGCCAATGGCGTGGCTCGGATCGAGAATTACGGGCAGGTTGGAATATTCCTTCATCCACGCCGCGCCGCAAAGATCGAGCGTGAATCGTGTTTTGGTTTCAAACGTGCGCAGGCCGCGTTCGCAAAGCATTACGTTGGGGTTGCCGCCGGCCAGTATAAACTCGGCACACTGCACAAATTCCTGCAGTGTGGTGCCAAAGCCGCGTTTGAGCAATACAGGCTTGGTGGTTTTGCCGCAGCGTTTCAAAATGCCGTGGTCGTACATCGACTTGGCGCCAATCTGAATAATATCGCTGTACTCAATTACCTCTTCAATGTGCGTGGCATCGCGCACCTCGGTAATGATGTTGAGTCCGTATTTCTCGCGCATTTTGGCCAACAGCTTCAACCCTTCCAGCCCCAGGCCCTGAAACGTATAGGGCGAAGTACGCGGCTTGAAAGCACCGGCGCGAAGCGTGGAAATATTCAGCTCCTTCATCAGTTGCGCGCTCTGCTCAATCTGCCCTTCCGACTCTACCGAGCACGGCCCGCCAATGAGCAGCGTATTGCCCGTATTGCCGCCAATGGTGATGTTGCCAATTTGCACGGTGCGTGTTTCCTTCTGCCAGGCACGGCTGCTGAGCTGCATATCGTCGCTGAGCACGGTAAATCGGTCGGTTTCGCCTTCAAACTGTGCGTCGAGCGTTTTTACCGACGACGAAGTGATGAGCACATAGCGGCCGAGATAATGAATGCAGAAAGCTTTCAACTGCTGTGCAATTTCCTGTGCACGGGCTTCCTGTACGGATGATTTGAGTTCGATAATCATAATACGTTATGCCTCGCCTTTTACGAGGTTGAAGAAGGTGAGTGCGCCGGTTACCTTGCCCTGTGCATCGGTAACGGGAAGATAACTCACCGGAAATTGTTTCGATTTGATAAGCCGCAGCAGTTCCACCACCGAGGCATCTTCGCTCACAAACACCGGATTGAAGTTCATGAGTTCGCTGTCGCTAAGTTCGTGAAGGTTGTGAATGTTGCGCAAAATGGCTTTGCGCACATCGGCGTTGCTCACAATGCCTTCGAGTGTGCCATCGGCCGTGGTGCAAATGGTAAAGCCCATTTGCCAGTCTTCAATAGTTTGCAGCAGTTGCCTGAAACTGCGGCTGTGCGGCGGCGAAAGCGGAATTTCGTCGGTATTGAGCATGAAATCCTTCACCAGAAAATGCGACTCATTCTCCAGCGTTTTGAGCGAAAGCAACGCCATGCCCACGCTTGGCCCTTTAAACAAAAACGAGCCCGACACCGAAGCATACACGCCCATATTGCGCAAAATGAACGATACCTCGCCGTTTACCCCGCCGTCCACATGAATACGTTTGGCCGGATGGCGGCGGCGGAAGGCGCGTATTTTGCGAAAAATATCCTTGTTGAAAGCCCCGCCGCTTTTGCCGGGAATGGTGGCCATCATGAGAATAAAATCGTAATCATCTTTCACCGCATCAAACACGTCAATTTCGCTGGCCGCCGTAATGGCCAGGCCGAAACGGGTGTGCGAGCCGTGCGGCGGTTTAATCTCGCGCAGCGAAGCGGGAATGTGCAGCGGCCCGGCAAGGTTTTCGTGCTGGAAGGTTACAAACTCCACCGGCGTGGCTTCGAGCAGGGGAAAATATTTTTCGGGATCGGAGGTAATGATGTGCAGATCGACCGGGGTGGATGAAATTTGGCGGATGCGGCGGATATCGTCAAACACGCGCACCTCGTCGTTGCAGTCCACATGAAAAAGATCAATGCGGTGTGCATCGAGTGTTTGAATCACGCTGTCGAGCGGATCGGCGGTGGAGTAGATGGAGGCAGAAATTTTCATACGGCCGGGCGGTGCAAAAGTACGGAGTTTTCGGGCAGCGATGGCGGGAAATAAAAAAGCGGCACATCCGCCGTGTGGGTGGATGTGCCGCTTTTGTGCGATGTATGTTTAGTCGCGTTTGTTGAGGTCGATGCCGCCGGTGTTTCCGGGGGGCGGGGGCGGCGGCGGATTTTGCGGGTTCGTGGGAGGTGTCCAGTTTTGTTGCGGCGGAGTGGCCGGCGGCTGGTTCCAGTTGGGCTGCTGAGGCTGATTGGGGTTGTAACCAGGCTGGTTCCAGTTGGGCTGCTGGGGCGGGTTTTGGTTGTAACCAGGCTGGTTCCAGTCGGGTTGCTGCTGCGGGTTCTGGTTGTAGCCGGGCTGGTTCCAGTTGGGTTGCTGGTAGTTTTGACCGTAGGCGGCATCAAGGTGTGCAAATTGTTCCCACGGGCCGCTGCGTTCGAGTTCGGCTTTGTAACCGGCAAGCTTAACCCAGTAAACAATGCGCAGCACAATGCTGGCAATTGCACCTAGAACACCAACAATGGGAATTAAGCCACTGAAATAAAGAATACAGGCCCATAAGCCAATGTTGTAGGCCGGACGATCTTCGGAAAGGGGCAAGCCGCGGCGGCGGTATTCGGCAGCCACAGAATCGGCGATATGATTTACCATCAAAAACTGCCAAACAAGATTGAACAGCGGAATAAGCATAAGCCACGCTCCTCCTGGCGACATACGCCTGTTGTGAGGGGCAATCAGCTTCATCAGCCTGCTTACCATAATATTAAACAGGATAATCGGAATAAATACAATGGCCAAACCGATAAGTACGCCAAAGATGACAAGTCCGGCCTCTGCACCGCCAAACTGAAGTATTATTTGCGGAGAAAACATTGAAATGAAAATAAGGTTAGTGTTTGCGAGTTGCTAAGATAGAACTCTTTCTTATTGGATGCCGAAAAAATGGTAGTGCTGAAACACCACACAATCAACTCCCCGGCGGCATAAATCGCGAGTAATCATTCGGATCGGTTGGCGGCGGCGTGTTTGGTTGCAACTGTAGCCCATTTAGTGGCTGACTGGAATGTGACCATAAATCAGGCTGCGGAACACTGCTCCATGATTGTTGTGGTTGTGAATGGGGATTTATATGTGCAAACTGCTGCCAGTTGCCGCTTCGGCGCAATTCATTTTTATATCCGGCAATTTGCACCCAGTAAACAACGGTAAGCACAATAAACACAAGAGCAAATGCAATACCGATCCAAAACAGCACCGGAATTTCTGCATACTTGCCCAAGTTGCGTATCAGACTTCCACAGCCTGCAATGGCCATAGCCAGTCCCACGCCGTAGCCCGGGCGCGTTTCACGCAGCGGAATGCGGCGGCGTTCGTACTCGGCCGCCAGCGAATCGGCCATGCGCGATACCACGATAAACAGCCACACAATGCCAAAAAACGGGATGAGAATAAGCCATACCTGCCCCGGCTCCATTTTGCGCGTTGCAGGGGCGCACTGGCGCAGTGCGTTGTGCAAACTGAGAAGGAAGAAAACCCCGTATGCTATTGCTCCGGCAAGCGTGAACAACATAAACAGAATCAGGCCCCAGTCGGGTGTAACGAGTGCCATTTACAGGGGTATTAATTATTGCCCGGGGGATTCTGATTCCAGTTATTGTTTGGATCGGCCGGCGGCGGTGGATTTTGCGGGTTCGATGGAGGTGTCCAGTTTTGTTGCGGCGGGGTGGCCGGTGGCTGGTTCCAGTTGGGCTGTTGGGGCGGGTTCTGGTTGTAACCGGGCTGGTTCCAGTTGGGTTGCTGGGGCGGGTTTTGGTTGTAACCGGGCTGGTTCCAGTTGGGCTGGCCGTAGGGCTGCTGCGGATTCTGGCCGTAGCCGGCGGTTTCGGCATGCATAAATTGCTCCCAGGTGCCCGAGCGGCGCAATTCGTTTTTATATCGCGCAATTTTTACCCAATACACAATGAAGAAAATAAGCGCACCAAGCCCTGCAAGGCTGCCAATGGCGCCAATAAAGGGAATCTGCGCTAGGTCGGCAAAGGTGCGGATATACGTCATTGCACCCAGCACAGCCCAGGCCATACCCGACTGATATCCGAGCCTTTCTTCTTCGTAATGCATACGGCGGCGCTGGTATTCGGCCACCAGCGAATCGGCTATGCGCGGCACTATGATAAAGGCCCAGATTGTTCCAAAAATTGGAATAAGTATCAGCCACATTTGACCGGGAGAAATTTTACGGTTATGCGGCGCTACCTGTTTTAACGCATTGCTCAGGTTAATAATAAACGGAATATAAATAGCCAGAGTAATGGCTAAAATGATGAAAAGAACAATTGCCAGTCCGATGAGAAAGCCTGGTTGATCGAAGGGAGAATTACCGTAAGAGGAGTACATGATTTTTAGAGTGTTTATTGATTATTTCCCGGCGGCATCCAGCGCGATAAATCATTCGGGTCGGTGGGCGGCGGGGGCGGCGAGGGAGGATTTTGTGCAGGCGGCTGCCACGGACTTTGTGTTGTGGGCGGCGGAGTTACCGGAGGTGGTGGTGGCTGATTCCAGTTGGGCTGCTGTGGAGGTGGTTGATTCCATCCGGGCTGCTGCGGTGGAGGCGGGCCCTGCTGCGGCCAGTATTGAGGCGGCGGCGGTTGTTGCGTGGCGGGCGGATAATACGGGTTTTGCCAATGCTGGCCCATGCCCTGCCGCTGCCAGTCGTGCTGGGTGGCGGCGTTTTGCTGTTCCCACTGCGGGGCGGGCCAGGCCTGCTGGTAATACGGGTTTGCCGCCGCCGAGTATTGCTGCCACATACCCGATTGCTTGAGCTGCCTTTCGAAACCCGCCAGCTTTACCCAATATACAATCCAGCACGAAAGCATGGCAATGAGCAGCACACCCGACACCACTTTCACATCGGCAAAAGTCACCAGATTGTACAACGCCCCCGCCGAAGCCATAGCCATGCCAATGGCAAAACCGGGCCGCTCGTCGAACTCCAGAATGCCCCGGCGCTGATGCTCGGCCCGCAGCGAATCGCCGATGCGCGTAACCACAATAAAGCTCCACACCAGACGAAACACCGGAATAAGCAACAGCCACGCCTGATCGGGCTCCATGCGCCGCAAATCGGGCGAAATAAGCCGCAACAAACGCTGCACCTGAAGCAGATAAAAAATGTAGGGCAATACAAAAATCAGGGCAAAGCCCAGCAGGTAGCCCACTATGTAGCTTGCATGGTGATCGCCGGTAAATAATTCAATACTAATCATTCAATGAAAAAAAGAGAAGGAATATTACTTTTTATCGGGCGGCATCCACCGCGAAAAATCGTCGGGCGGCGGTGGCGGCGCATAATTGGGCGGCGGTGCCGAACCCTGCTCATAGCCGGGCGGTGGAGGCCAGTTCGTTTGTGGCGGAGGCGGAGCCGGCCATTGAGTTTGCTGCGGCTCACCAGGCCATTGCGGCTGATTGGGCCATTGCTGTTGCGGTTGCTGCGGCCACACCGGCGGCGAAGCCGGAGCCTGAATATTGGGCACTGCATCCGGTGCCTCATCCAGCCGCTCGCGGAACGCATTTAAACGCTCCGAATGCCTGTACATGGCTCCGCCCAGCAAAATAGCGCCCACAAAACTCACAAACGGAATGGCTATGGTAAAATACAGTTGAAACTGATACAAACAGGCCACCACCACAGTCATGGTGCCTATTTCAAATCCCGGCCGGGCCTCGTCGCTGTCCCAGCCCCGGCGGCGGTATTCACGCGCCAGCGACTCGGAAGTCTGGGTGTTTATCACAAATCCCCACACCAGCCCAAACAGCGGAATAAGCGTAAGCCACACCTGCCCCGGCTGTCCCGACCGTACTTGCGGATGCACCTTACTCAATGCCATGGCAATATTATTCAGCCACCACACCGTAACGCCAATTATCAGCGACGCTTCCAGCAGACGCATCAGAAAATACATCCACATCGGAAGGCCTTCGCCGGTAATTACAATGCCCAGAATATGCATTCGTGCAGGGTTAAAAGTATGTTCGTTAAGCCGCCGCAAAACACAACGGCATTGCGAATTTACGAATGCCGCGCAAATGCCCGATACACCCGGATTAAAAAACCACAAACCTGTTCAGAGCCTGTTTAAAAATCGTCCTTCGGCTTTGTTATGGCATATTTTTCCTCATCTGGCGTTGCATTTTTTGTCAATCCTCTCCAAGGATTGCCTTCAAAATGCGCCTTATCTGAGGAAAAATCTGCTCATAACAAACCTCAAAAACGAATTTTAAACAGGCTCTCACTACCTTCGCTGCAATTATGGCTCAACCCATTATCATTTATACCGATGGCGCATCGCGCGGAAATCCAGGCCCGGGCGGCTACGGAGCCATACTCATGGCCGGCGATAAACGCAAGGAACTCTCGCAGGGATTCCGCCTCACCACCAACAACCGCATGGAACTTCTCAGCGTAATCGTGGCCCTCGAAGCACTGAAAATTCCAGACAGCCAGGTCACCATTTTTTCCGACTCGAAATACGTGGTGGACAGTGTGGAGAAAAAATGGGTATTTGGCTGGCAGAAAAAAGGATTCCACGGCAAAAAAAATGCCGACCTCTGGGCCCGCTTCCTGCGTATTTACCCCAAACACAAAATAAACTTCCGCTGGGTAAAAGGCCACGCCGATAATCCCTACAACGAACGCTGCGACGAACTCGCCGTACAGGCCGCACTTGGCAGCGATCTTCACATCGACAGCGGCTACGAAAACGATCCCGAAGTAAAAAACACACTTCGGTTTTAACCCGGTTTTTGCAGGCAGAAATACCCGTATTGAAAGGGTTTCAGCAGGAAGGTGCGAAAAGAAAATAGATTTGTGCAAACCCGGATCTTTTTTCCCACCAAACCTCTTCTTTTCTTATGAAACGCTTTCTTCTCCTGCTGATATTGGCAATTGGCACAAACACACTTTTCGCACAATCCTATTACCCGATAACAATTACCAACAACGCCACCGGCTCATCAAACGTTACTAAAACCTACATACTCATGACCGGGCAAATGTGGAATACGGCCGCCACACCCTGCGTAATTACGTTTACCTACTCAGCCACGCAAAATGCCTATTTGGGTTCGCTGACGCCCGTAACCATGCAAACCACGCCCGCGTCGTGCTCTTACCGGCTCGATACCATGCAAAGCAACGTGTTTCTCATCCCACAGTTGCAAAGCGGACGCTGCATGGTTTCGCTCAATTACCAGATGCAGATGCCTCCGGTGGTAAACGATTCCGGACAAATTTCCCTTCAGGAACCCAACATCAACAACCCGCTCGATGCCAACTCCGGCATCGTATTCGACAAGTTCGAATTTTCGTTCGACAACACAAACACGCTGTACATCGACCCCACAGCCGTCGATTTTTTTGCCATTCCGGTTTCCATATCCGTAGGCGGCTCATCATCGGGCGCACCACTTAACACAACCCGCGATGTGCTGATGAAGAAAATGATTTCCACACTAAAGGCAAACGACAAAACGGCAAACAAAATCTGGAGCACATTGATCATGGACACCGTAGAGAAAAGCGATACCATGATTTACCGCCTCGCCGCACCCTATCTGGCTCCCGAATTCGATTTAACTTACCTCTCAAACGCCACCACCTACACCCTCAACTACATCGACACCCTCTGCGCCCACTACGCCAACACACAGGATACGGTGGTGATAAACTGCACAGAACTTAACTCAACGGGTTTCGAAGTGTTTGATATTTACAATGTACTGCCTTCGGCCGATCCCGGTGCGTATTTATTTTATGGGGTAATGTCGGCCAACGGGCAAAGCTGGAACTTTACCAATAACCCGCTGCCCACCACCGGCCAGCCGGTAACGCGCACGATAGATATGGGCAGCGCCAGCAGTTTCGATTTTTTTGCTCCCGGTGTGGCCCCGTTCGATACGCCGAACAAAACAATCAAAAGCATTCTCGTGCGGCAAATTACCGCGGCATTTACCGTGGGTTTGCTGCCCGCCCCTGCCGGGATGATGCTCGACAGTAATTACCTCAGCAACCCCGGCCAATACCCATATTACAAAACAAACAAACGCATTTCGGGAGCCGGCTCAAAAAACGGCCCGTGGTACAATGCCTACACACAGGCCGTGCATTCGGCCATTCCGCAGTTGTATGCCTTTGCATTCGACGATGAGCTGGGCCAGTCGGGCACGCTGGTAAGCAGCAATACCAGCGATACGGTTTCGCTGGTTATAGGCAGCATGGGCAAAGCCAAAGTGCCTAAGTACACGTATTATCCTCCGCTGGTGGCACCCGCTATTACCAATTCGCCCTCGTTTACGCAAGACACCACGACCAATACGTGGAGTGCCACCATCAGCTACACAGTGCCCGCCGGGTCGCCCACAAATGCGCAGTTTTACTTCCTGCCTTTCGGCGGCGCAGGCTACATCACCCCGGCCGATACGCTGGTGGCCTGGCAACTGAAATCGCCCCCCGCCTCTACGGCAGGCACACAAACCTATACGCTCACTTTACCCGACAGTGTGTTTGTGGGCGGCAATGCCAATGGCGCGGGCATTAACGCCATTTCGTGCGGCGGTAGCTATGCCTGCCCTACAAGCACAAACGTGTTCCTGCCCGGCGGCCCTGCCGCCACCTCAGGCCCCGTTCCTCTCTGCGCCACCAACGTAAGCTGGAGCACCCCCACCCCCGACACCGCCGCAGGCGATACTACCGGGTGGACATTTACCGTAAACTGGTCGGTACCTGCCAATCAGATTGCCGGGGTAAAATATTGGTGGATCCTCAACGGAGCCAATGTAATGAACACCGATTCCATCATCAGCCTGCAATTGCCCGGCTACAGCCCCATCAACGACACTTCGGTTTCGGTAACCGTTCCGGCGCGTATGCTGAGCTCAACACCCGTATGGGCCAATGCCCAACTGCAAATACTTACCTGCGGCGGCGTATCGGTTTGCCCCACATCGGCCAACATATTTGTGCCGCAGGGCGCAGGGGCGTTGCCTGTTAAGCCCTCTGTATCCAAACCGGCTCCGGCACCCGTCGGAAAGCCATCAAAAGCCCCCAGGAAGCGCGGCAAAGGCTGAGCCATACAGCCCGGTCAGCGTAAAGCCACAGAAAAATCCGCAAAAACCGTTTGTGATTCTCAAAAACTTCCTATTTTTGCATCCCAACAATCACAAACGGGGGATTAGCTCAGCTGGCTAGAGCGCTTGCATGGCATGCAAGAGGTCATCGGTTCGACTCCGATATTCTCCACTAAAACACGGGTCTCAAAAATTGAGACCCGTGTTTTTTTGTGTAGTCTGTCATCGGTTCTCCCGTTTTTTTATCGGGATCCGATATTTTCCACAAAAAATAGGTCTGGGCTTTTACCCACAATTTGCTTTTAACAGTGATTTTCTTTCCCTACAAAAGTTGAGTTACTTGCTTCACACTACAATTTCTCCCGAAACACCTTCACCGCATTCCCCCTTTCCAGCAATTGATGTTCCATCCATTGCGCCTGCTGCTGCATCATCAGCTTCTCACCTTCCATTACAGCCAGCTTTGCCTTCAAACGTTCGGTAGCCGCTTTTTTATTCAGGTGTTGCGAGCGTTCGTCGGAGGCCGTTACGCTTAGCCCCGAAGGCCGGTGTGTAGCGCGCACTGCCGATTCGGTTTTGTTTACATGCTGACCGCCGGGGCCCGAACTGCGCAGGGTTTCGTAGTGTACATCGGTATCTTTCCATACGCCGGCGGCAACCGGTGCGTACAGTGTAATGCCCGCAAACCAGTTCTTGCGTTTATGCGTGGGGCGAAACGGACTTTGCGCAATCCATTGTATAGAGCCTTCCCAGGAACGGCAAAAAACATCCGCATCTGGGCCGTGTACGCGGATAAGTGCTGAAAGCAAAGTGCGGCTTTCCTGGCCGTTTATTTCTTCGAGCAGTTCGCAGGTTAAACCGGCTTTTTCGGCTTCGTGCATAAACAGGCGCGAAAGCAGATATACCACGCGTTCGCATTCGGCCGGGCCTTTGCCTGATGTAATTTGTATGAGTTGTTCGTGCATGGTTAATAGTTGTTTAAATCAGTAAGCGGATTGATACGGCGCAGTTTGCGTACATCGCGCTTTTTGTTCTCCCAGTCGTTTCCATAATAATATCCATTCCGGAGTTTATAAATACGTGGCCAGAGACAATTTGCATCCAGATAGCCGTCGAGGCGTGCATTTTCCGAATCGAGCTGCCCGCTTACAATGCGGCGGTGCGTAAGCATGTTGGGTGTTATCTTCAACGTGTATCGCCACGGCTCGGTAAATACATACATGAAATAAGATTTACCTTTTGTATCAAAACGTTCACGCTTCACAAAAAACGTTTTTTCCTTTTCAGTCAGGAAATGAGGTTTAACAAAAAGCCAGTCATGTATTTCTGCCAGGTGCTGAATGCGGTCTTTATCAACCTTGCGGCCGTATTTTCTTCCCTTTCGTTTGAAGTCTTTTCTGTGACTGTACTGAGTGGTATTTATTTTTTCGAGCAGAGCAGAAAAGAAATCCGCATTCGGGCCTTCGGCCACATCGCTTCTGAGTACGAATTTACGCTTCCAGCCGCGCTGTACAGGCGGGTGTATGGGCTCGTACCCGAGATTGAAGATAGCCTCACTAATCGAGATCAGTTTCCTGTTCATACGCAGGAGCGCCTTATCCCGTGCGGTTTTTATTTTGCGGGTTTTGGTTCTTTTGGTAATGTACCGTCCCTCAACCGGCAGTGATTTCGTGACAGATTTTTTAGTGGTATATATTTCGGGCATGATATACGTGTAATGATGATTTAGACGTATGCAAAAGCATACGCCGGTAAAAGTTCATATCGCAGCAACAGACTGTAAATACAGCCGTGCAAACGAAAACAGGTAAGTAAATGAAACCACTTCTTCCGCAGATTATGCGGCGATGTGTGTGCGGGGTGTAGTGATGCTTCTTTGCATAATTGCCCTCCTTTTTTGTTTAGAGGGTGAATACATAATTACAAATGTAAAGCAAAAAGTAATTCCAACCGCCACTACAACAACTCCATATTCCGCCGGTTCACATCCAAATCAATAGGCGTAAGCGGAAAATACCCGAACGAAGTAATTTTTGCCTGCTGCTTTTCGTCTAATTCAAAACGCAAAAACTCCGACACTTCCTTTGAGCACGGCACGCGCACGTACTGATACAGCGGACGGGTAAGCGGATAATCGCCGCTGGACACGGCTTCGCGGTTGTAGGGGCTGTGCGCACGGTCGCCGTCGATATACAGGCTCATTACCCACACATATTTGTAAGGCTTTCCTTCGCGGTCAATGAGCGAGCCTATGTTTACATAACCCACCGCACCTTTTGTTTTGCGAACGGCCTCAAGTATGGCCGCATTGTCTTTCAATTCCTGATGGCCGGGGGCAAAATTGTCGAAATGAAGCAGATCGAGCAGGTACTGATAAGTGCCCGAAGTGCGGTTGCGGCCAATTACCACTACCGGCAAATCGGGGCCGCCCAGTTCTTTCCAGTTGCGGATTTTTCCGCTCAGCAAATCGGCAAGCTGTGGTATGGAAAGGCTATCGGTATTTACGCCCGGCCCCGAAATTATGGCCAGTGCATCGCGCGCAATGACAATATTGGTAAGCTCAATGCCCGCTGTTTCTGCCTCACGTTCTTCCATATCGGTAAGCAGGCGCGAAGCATTGGCAATATCAGCCTCGCCTTTAAGCAGCGCATCAATGCCCGTGGCCGTACCGCCGCCCTCCAGCGAGGTGGGCAGAGCAGGTTTATGCCCGGCCCACAAACTGGTAATCATGCCTAATAATGGCAATTCTGATTCTGAACCCTTGAGGCGGAGTGACGAGGAATTTTGACTATTGCGAAGCTCTGACGAATCTTTTGTTTGGCAAGAAGTAATAAATACTAAAGCTGTAAGCAGTAGAGCAATGCTGCGAAAAAATGACATGAAATAAATTTTCCCTCAATGTCAACACCCTAAATGACCCGAAAAACATCAAAGCATTATTTGTAGGTAAAGCCAGATGCATAATTTGTAATCGCCTAAAAATCAGCCCCAAACATAACCGCGGCTCCACAGAACTAAGGATGCGTGAGAATCCTTTATTCGGTTAATTCAATCAGTAGTGCCGTGGCAGATTATTTAGCCGCCTCAAACGACACCGCCATCTTCTCCTGCTCCGCCGCCTGAATTTTCAACGCCCTGGCCTCTTTACGCCACCCGGCCACCGCCTTTTTCACCGTGTCGGCAATCTTGTTTGCCCGTGCCGTTTTCACACGGAAATATTCGGCCACACTCATTACCAGTTCCAGACTCAGCGCATTGTCCTGCTCCGAAATATTCAGACTAAGCCCTTCACCCCAGGGATTTGGATTCATGTCGTATGCCGGCGAAAGTTTCCACCCGTCTGCTTCCAGCAGAAAGCCGTGGTTACGCAAATGATCGTCGGTGTTTTTCACGCATACGCTAAACAGAATGCGCCGCCACAATTCTTCCAGATCGGCATTTGTTTGTGAGCCGTAGCGCATAAGAAACTCGGCAATTTCGAGGTAACTCACCCCGCTTTCGTGCCCCGCCCCGTCCTGATAGCCCAGCATGGTAAGTGCCGATGCAAAGTGCCGCCGCCGCGACTTCTCTCTGTCAAAACGCCTGGAAATATAGGTGTGGTGGCGGTTGTTGAGTTTCAGCGCCACTCCTTCGGCTGTGTGTATTCCGGCCTTTTGAGCCAGTTTATTCACAATGAATTCCCAGCCGCCTACATCTAAAAAATCGCTGTTGCTGGGAAACTTGGCAATCCAAAGTTGCTTTTGCGGATCAATCACACTCGCTTTCGGTCGTGCCCCGCCCAGCGATGAGCCCGGGTTCATGAGCATATTCAGCAAAAGCTCGCTGCGGTAATCGGCCTCGTCGTTTTCTTCAATGTATTTGCTGGCCGCCTGCAACTCGCGCAACGCAGTCCAGGGCGGAGTAATGAAATCTTTGTCGTTGTTTACAAAATCGCCATCCGCCTCCTCTTTAAAACGAATGCCGCCCACACGATACTCGTCAAAAACGCCCAGCAAATAATCCGACTCCGTCAACCGTCGTGGCTGCCGTTCTTCATTCCGCGCCCGCATGTTTTCGCGCCTGTCCATAAGCACACGCCCCCAACGGTCGGGGCATGAGTCAAGAAAAACTCCAAAATTGGTTTTATTCCCCGATGGAAAGTAGCGCCCGCTATACAAATTCAAATCAGGATCAAGCATGATATAGGAGCCCGATTGCAGCCACTCTTGTTCATACTCAAAAGAAAACACCTCTTTCCCTTTGGCCGCAATAGCCGTAAGCGTTCCCATCCGCACCGGATTGCCATGCTCAAACCAGTCGGCATATACAAATATGGTGCGATCTTGTTTCATAGAATTAAAATAATGGTCTTCTTCTTTTAAATATTTTCCACCCCGCAAAGCAATTTCCCGCCAAAGAAAACCGCCCGCTTCTCAAGTAATGTTTCCCCCACAAAGCAATTTCCCGTCAAAGAAAACCGCCCGCATCTCCCCCAAAACAAAGCAATTTCCAATCAAACAAACCGCCCGCTTCTCAGGCAACGTTCCCCCACAAAGCAATTTTTCGCCAAAGAAAACCGCCCGCCTCTTCCCCCCAAACAAAGCAATTTCCAATCAAACCAATCGCCCGCTTTCTAAAAAACTACAACGCTTTCCTGCGCCTCCCGTTTTTGCCCGCAATACTAAGCTCAGCATCCTGAAGTTTGCGCCCGAGTTCATCGTTAGCGGCCAGCATCGCAATGTCGTTTTCAAGATTCAGCACCAGCATCACCTGCATGTAACTGCCTAAAGATACGCCAGGCGCACCCTTTTCTATTTGCCACAAAGTACTCCGGCTCATACCCGCACGCTCTGCCACCTGCGCCGCCGACAGCTTTCGCCGCAAACGGGCCTGCTTCAGGTTGTGCCCGAACGCCTTCGAAAGACGAGCCAGCATAGGCGGAACCGAAACCCTACGCTCTTCCATTTTGTCCACTAATTTACACAAAAATACATCATCCTGTCCAAATTAGCAAACAAAAAAGCCCGAAACACATTCGGGCCTTATCCAAAAACAGCAGCAAAATTACCCTTCGTTTTCCTTATCCAGATACTGCTGCACAATATCAATGGCATTCGTTACCACATCGCTCAGTGCTACTATAAACGCGCCTTCGCGGGCGGTGCTTATGGCGTGTTTGATGGCTTCAATTTCTTTGGGAATAATTTCGTAGGAAATATTTTTCCCGGTAGCCTTGAAGCCTTCAAGAATGAGGCCGATGATTTCTTCCTCAGTGCGGCCGCGCAGGTGTTTTTCCTGGCGAATGATGATGTGGTCGAACATGCGCGCCGCAATGGTGCCGCACTCGCGTATGTCTTCGTCGCGGCGGTCGCCAACGCCGGCAATAATGCCCACTTTATGCGGCGAATCGACATTTTGCATAAACTCCTCCACGGCGCGGTAGCCGGCCGGGTTGTGCGCAAAGTCAATCATTACATTGAAATGCCTGAATGCAAAAATGTTCATGCGGCCGGGCGTTTGTGCGGCTCCGGGAATAAACGTGGTGAGCGACGTTTTGATGTCTTCCGTTTTGAAGCCGTACAGATAGGCTGCCAGTGTGGCCGCCAGCGCATTGGCAATCATAAACCGCGCGCGGCCGGCCATGGTAAGCGGCACATGCGAGGCTTTTTCGATGCGTATTTTCCAGTCGCCTTTTTTGATGGTGATGAAACCGCTTTCGTAAATAGCCGCAATGCCGCCTTTGCGGCAATGGTTTACCACCGCATCGCAATGCTCGTTCATGCTGAAAAGCGCCACTTTACAATCGAGGCTTTCGGCAATTTTCATGCACCATTCGTCTTCGGCATTTAAAATGGCCCAGCCGTCTTTCTTCACGCTCTTTACCACCACGCTTTTCACGCGGGCAAGATCTTCGAGGTTGTTAATGTCGCTAAGCCCCAGGTGGTCTTCCTGAATGTTGGTGATAATACCAATATCGCAGCGGCTGAAACCTAATCCCGACCGCAAAATGCCGCCGCGTGCGGTTTCGAGTACGGCAAATTCCACCGTGGGATCTTTCAGGATAAACTCGGCGCTTATCGGGCCGGTGGTATCGCCTTTTTCGAGCAGGTGGTTTTGTACGTAAATGCCGTCGGAAGTGGTGTAGCCCACTTTGTAGCCGTTGTACTTTACAATGTGCGCCATGAGGCGCGTGGTGGTGGTTTTTCCGTTGGTGCCGGTTACCGCAATAATGGGAATGCGGCTGGGCTTTCCGGGCGGATAAAGCATATCAATAACCGGAGCGGCCACGTTGCGCGGCAAACCTTCGCTCGGTGCCAGGTGCATCCTGAAACCGGGTGCGGCATTTACTTCCAGTATTACACCGCCGGTTTCTTTCAGCGGCTGTGTAAGGTTTCTGGCCATGATGTCGATACCGCACACATCCAGCCCGATTACACGCGCAATGCGCTCGGCGAGGAATACGTTTTCGGGGTGCATCATGTCGGTTACATCAATGGATGTGCCGCCCGTGCTGAGATTGGCAGTCGATTTCAGGTAAACAACCTCGTCTTTGGCCGGAACCGTTTCGAGCGTGTAATTCTTTTTGGCCAGCAGGTCGAGCGTATCACGGTCAACCGAAATTTCGGTGAGCACGTTTTCGTGGCCGTAGCCGCGGCGCGGATCTTTGTTTTCCTCGTCAATGAGCTGCTGGATGTTGTGCTTTCCGTCGCCCTTTACATGCGCGGGTACACGCTGCGCGGCGGCCACCACTTTATTGTCTATCACCAGCACGCGGAAGTCGAAGCCGGTAATGAATTTCTCCACAATTACGCGGCGGCTGTATTTCTTGGCGTGTGCCAATCCGGCCACGGCATCGTCCCAGGCGTTTACGTTTATTGAAGCGCCTTTGCCGTGGTTTCCGTCGAGCGGTTTAAGCACAATGGGATAGCCAATGCGTTTAATGGTGGCTTCGAGGTCTTCCTCGTCGTAGCAGATATCGCCTTTGGCTACCGGAATGCTGGCGGCATCGAGCATGCGTTTTGTTTCTTCCTTGTTGCAGGCAATGTCCACCGCAATGTTGCTGGTCTGGCAGGTAATGGTGGCCTGAAAACGCATCTGGTTTACGCCATAGCCAAGCTGCACCAGCGAGTTTGTGCCAAGACGTATCCACGGAATATCGCGTGCCACGGCTTCATCCACAATACTTCCGGTGCTGGGCCCCAGGCGCACGTCTTCGCGTATTTCGCGCATCTTTTTCAGGTCGGCCTGCAGGTCGTAAGGTTCGCCGCTTATGAGTGCTTCGGCAATACGCACCGCCGATTCGGCCGCAAACAGCCCCACTTTTTCCTCTACATAACTGAACACCACATTGTAAATGCCGGGCGTATTGGTTTCGCGTGTGCGTCCAAAACCGGTTTCCATGCCCGCCAGACTTTGTGTTTCCAGCGCAATGTGCTCAATAACATGCCCCATCCAGGTACCGCGTTCCACCCGGTGAAAAAATCCTCCGCGCGCACCTTCCGAGCAGCGGTGTTCAATCATGCTCGGAAACATGGCTTCCAGACGTTCGCGGAATCCGGGTATTTTATCAGTGGGTTGCTGCTCCATCTCTTCCAGATCGAGCCGCATTTGAATGAGTTTCTTTCTGTTTACACTCCAGATATTGGGGCCGCGCAGGGCCTGTACGCTTAATATTTTCACAGGCGTTAAGGATTATGAAATTAGAATTGGAAAAAGGTGTTTGGTAAATGTAATAAAAACGGGATGCAGATTTCTGCATCCCGTTTTTATATGAATTAAAAAAATCAGAGCCGGTTTAAAATTCGTTTTTGAAGTTTGTTATGAGCAGATTTTTTCTCAGACAAGGCGCATTTTGAAGGCGATATTTGGTGAATATCGACAAAAAATGCAACGCAGGATGAGGAAAAATATGCCATAACAAGGTCAAAGGACGATTTTTAAACCGGCTCTTACTTAGAGTGATTTTTTCTTTTCGCGCACCAGATCGGCCATACGCAGCGCCTCGGCGCGTTCGGCTTCGAGTTTGGCAATGCCCGTGGCGTTCGATTTTACACTGCGCATTTCATCAATCTTCTGCTGGGCCAGGTTGGCTTTCGACTGGTAGGTGCGTTCCAGTTGGGTAAACATGGAGCGGGTCTGGTCTTTATACTCGGTTTTTTTGTAATACTCCACCAGTGCAGGCAACGCCTTTTCGGTGGTAGATGCCTGGCAGCGGCTCAGGTAGTAGGCGTAGCTTCCGGCGGCGTAAGAAAAGAAACGGCCCTGCAAACTGAACAGGGTTTTCTCCATCCACGCCTGTTTGGTATCGTCGCCGAAAAGGCCCCAGGCAGTGAGTACGGCCAATTTCATGCTGCGGGCAGGGTCGTTTTCGCGGGCGGCGGCTTCGCGTTTTCCGTCTTCGGGAAATTGCTTGAGCAGGCCGCAAAGCGCGGTGGTTACTACATTATATGACGAGTCGTTGCAGGCGCTGAGAAATACTTCGCGCAGTTCTTCGCCCTTTCCGTAGGCTGCCAAACCCTGCAAAGCCGCATTGCGCACCGAAGAAACCTTATCGGTTTTTGCTACGCGGATTAACTCGGGCTTTACGCTGTTGGTTTGTATGTAGAGTTTGGTTACCGCCGCCGAGCGGATGTCGGGGTAGCGGTCGTTCAATGCTTTTTTCATGGTGCTTATGGCCAGCTCGGTTTGTGCATCATCTTCGGCAAGGCCGTTGAGTGCTTCTAATCTGTCCACAAACAGCGGACAGTTGCTGTACATGTAGGCCCATTCTTCGGGCGTGTGTTTGTCGGTTTTGGTGCAGAGCAGGGTTTTGTCGGCATCCACGTTTACCAGATCGGGTTTGGCGGCGGCGTCAAACGAAAATGTTTCTTCGAGTTTCGTTACCACAATCTTTTTGCGTTCGGGCTTTCCGTTTACATACACATCCACATTCAGCGGCAGCCGATATACCGGACAGCCCTTGCTGCGGTCCTGCATCTGCCTGATGGTAACGTTTTGCTTTTTGGCCGACGCATCATAGCTGTAGCTTATTTCCAGTTCGGGATGCCCCGGAGCCAAAAACCACTGATCGAAAAACCAGTTCAGATCGCGGCCGGTGGTTTCTTCGAAAGCCATGCGCAGGTCGTGAATTTCGGCACTGCGAAATTTGTTGCGTTCGAGATGAAGTTTGATGGAAGCAAAGAAAGCCTCGTCGCCCACTTCCCCACGCAGCATGTGCAGCACCTGCCCGCCCTTATTGTACGAATGACTGTCGAACATATCGTCGCGGTCGTTGAAGAAGAAGCGGATGAGCGGTTCTTTTTTGCCCGCCTCAGCTTCATACACGTAGCCCATTTTCGACGAATAATGTTCGGCATCGGCCATTTCGCGGCCAAACTCGTGTTCGTTCCAGAGGTATTCGCAGTAGGTGGCAAACGATTCGTTAAGCGGCAGGTTTGCCCAGGATTCGCAGGTAACCAGATCGCCAAACCAATGGTGCGAAAGTTCGTGCGAAATGTATTCTTCGTAGGTGCGGTCAATCATTTCGCGCGGGGTGCGCTGCACAAATTCGCCGTGGTTGGTGCAGGTGGTGTTTTCCATGGCTCCCGACACAAAATCGCGGGTGCATATCTGCGAGTATTTGGGCCAGGGATAATCGACCCCGAATTTTTTGGAGAAAAATTCGAGCATGCGCGGTGTTTTGCCAAAAATGTTTCGCGCATAAGGCTCAAACTCGGGCTCTACGTAGTAGCTTACTTCTTTGCCGCGCCACTCGTCTTTCACCACCGAAAACTCTCCGGCGGCCATCATTACCAGATATACGGCGTGGGGCATGTCCATTTTCCAATGGTCGGTGCGGGTGCCGTCGGTGTTTTCGGTTTGTTTTACCAGCAGGCCGTTCGACAGGGTTTTGTATTTCTTGTCCACGGTAATGAGAATTTCCTCAGTCATTTTCTCATTGGGCCGGTCGATGGTGGGAAACCATACGCTGTTGGCCTGTGTTTCGCCCTGTGTCCAGAACTGGGTGGGTTTGTTGGGCACAGTTCCCTGCGGGTTGATGAAATACAGGCCCTTGTCGCTGCTTATGGCAGCACCTCCGCCGAGTGTGGTAAGTTCATCGGGTTTGGCAATGTATTCGATGAGCAGGCGAAAGAAATCGCCTTTTATAAACTCGCGGCCCAGGCGTACACGAAGTATTTTATTGTCGATGTAGGTGTAATCGAGCGGAGTCATTTCGCCCGGCGAGGTATAAAGGGCCACGCGGGTAAACTGCATACCGCGGGCATCGAGATCGACTTCGGTAATGGGGTAGAAGTAGGGGCTGATGAGAATAATGGCCTGTCCGTAGAGCCAGCGTTTCTGCCAGTCGGGGCGTACTTCGAGGCGGGTGTGTACAATATCAGCCACGCGGGTGGGCGAGGGCTGATAATCGGGCCGGGCCGAATAGGCCACCGGCGGCGGACTGTTTTCGGGTGCTTTGCCCGTTTGGGCCGTATTGTTTTTGTTGGTGTTGCAGGCCAGCGCGGCAAGCAGCAGCGCAACCGGGAAAAGTAATTTCGGATTCACGAGGCAGTCTTAATTATTATGGCCGCATTACGCATAACGGCTGCGTAAAGTTGCATAAAAAACGGCACTACGGCCTTACCGGTTAGTCAACCGCTCAAACAAAGGGATAAACGCCCCAAAATAAGGATGAATGTATAGGCGGAACACCTATTTTTGCACTTCAACCTTTGGTACCATGCAACAGCCCGAATATACAGTTACCGTAAACGGAAAAGAACCGCACAAAGTAGTGCTCGACGCTGCCGGAGCTTCCACCGGAACGCTCAACGGCGAGCCGTTTGCGTTTGATCTTATTAAAGATGCCGCCGGGCGTATGCACGTACTGCACAAAGGCCGCTCGCACAATGTCGAAATCCTCAGATCCGACAAAGCCGCCAAAACCCTTACCCTGCTCATCAACGGCCGCAGCTACGATATACAAGTGGCCGATAAGTTCGACCTGCTGCTTAAATCACTCGGCATGGACAAAGCCTCTTCGGCCAAAGTAAACGAACTCAAAGCACCCATGCCCGGCCTTGTGCTGGATGTGGTGGTAAGCGAAGGACAGGAAATTAAAAAAGGCGATGCGCTGGTGGTGCTCGAAGCCATGAAAATGGAAAACATCCTCAAAGCTCCCGCCGATGCCACGGTGAAAAAAATTGCCGTGAAAAAAGGTACTGCGGTGGAAAAAAACCAGGTGCTTATTCAGTTTGGGTAACCGCCTCATTCCTGATTTCAGGAATTATCGTCACATTAGAATTTACGGAATTAGAAATAAGGCAATGCTGCTTTAGCAATATGCGTGCGGCCTTTTCGTTCAGCATATCATCATCCACGGCTATTATCGGGTTCAATATCATTCCCGGTAAAAATATTCAAACTGCCGCATGCTCTGAAAACAGGGTATTGTGGTTCAATTTTCTTTTCTTTCAACCGCCCGCAGTGGCAATTTGTATCACACTAAATCGAAAACGGAGCGCAATTATCCGGTTGTAATTCGGGCGGTACTAAATAAAATAACATTAAAAAGGGCATCCTTACACTTGCGCAACCGTCTGTGTTTTTGATACCTTTATTGCTCATCCGGTTTATTCCGGTATGGTTTATGTGGAAAAAAGCCTGTTTGAGCATCAACTGTAAAAAATATATTCATGCGTAAACTAAGTGTACTTATTGCCCTTGTGCTTGTATCGGCCGGAATTCCTGCACAGAATCTTATACCCAATCCCTCGCTGGAATCGGATACCACTTACCCCGTGCGCAATTGGCCCACGCAAAACATGGCGGGCACACCACTTACCGACGGATGGATAATTCCCACCCGCGCCACGCCCGATTATTTTAATTCCGATTATTCCTTTATCGACTATTCGCCGCTTATGCTGGCGCGTTCGGGAAAAGGGCGTGTGGCGCTTATTTGCGGGCTGGGCCAGCAACTGCCCGAGAGCCGCAATTACAAGGAATACATTCAGGCCAGCCTGTTGCGGCCTATGGAAGCAGGAAAAACCTATGAAGTGAGTTTTTACATGGCGCTCGACCGGGCTGCCTCGTACTCAACCGCCGGCATGGGTGCTTATTTTTCGAGCGAAGCCTTACGGTCCGACAATAAAGAGCGTTTCCGTGTAAAACCACAGGTGCGCTACAACAAAATCATCACCGTGGCCGATGGCTGGGTGCGTGTAAGCGGCACCATTAAAGCATCAGGAGGCGAACGGTTTATTACCATCGGCAGCTTTTCCGATACAGCCGTAGTGCCGGTGTCCATGCTCGGACAAGGCTACTGGACCGGCCCGGCAAGCATGCACGTTCGTCGCGGCGCATACATTTACCTCGACGATGTATGCGTGGCCGAACAAAAACCCGAAGGCTGCGAATGCAGTGTGCCCAAAGACCAGGAAGAACCTGCCGAAACCATTGTACCCGGCAATCCGCGCCTGGCCGATCATTACCTCTTTGTAATTGATGCCTCCGAGTCGATGGGCGACGATGGCAAGCTCAAGGAGATGCGCAAACAGATTACCAATTTCTCGAAAAAACTCAACGCCGCCGACCGCATAGCTGTAATCAGCTTCTCCGAAAAGCCCATTATACATTTTGGCTTTTCGGCCATGCACAGCCCTGAGGCTATTGAGCGCACACTCAAAAAAATAAAACCACGCGGAGCCACCAACGGCGATCTGGCCCTGCTTACCGCCGCCCGCTTTATCGATTCGGTGCGGGTAAATGCACCACTGCATCTCATTGTGGCCACCGACGGTATGTTCACCATTTCGCGCCGCACCGAAGTGGAAATCGACTCGGCGCTTTTGCGCCGCAACTGCGCGCTGCGCATCATGCACATCGGCACAGTCGAAAACCTCGACCTCAAACGCATTGCCGAACGCCAGCAAAACGGCAGCTATACCGAAACCAGCCTCGATGGCCTTGACGAAGTATTCACCCAATTAGAACCGCCCCCCGCCCCCGAGCCGCTGCCTTCGCCCACCACAAAACTTAAACCGCGCAAGTATGCCGCTTATACCGATATGGAAAAGGCAGCAGATTATTTTGGGCCGGGGAAGAGAGAAGATTAACAGGATGCTATAAATAAAAAACAGGCTGTTCTACATATGTAAAGCAGCCTGTTTTTTTATTACCCGACGAATACTATTCAACAATAATCAGCTTCCCTTTTTCTCTATTCCCATTGGCCTGATTTACCTGCCAAATGTAAGTCCCGGCGGGGAGGGTGCTTACTGAAATTTCGGTTTGTTGTTGAGTAATGGTTTGTTCCAGAAGAACACGGCCTGACATATCCAGAATTTGTAATTGAACATTTTGTTCGGACAGATCGGCGTGGGTAAGTTGAAGGGTGAATTGATTGTGGGCGGGGTTTGGGTAAATGCCGGATATTAAATCAGAACCAGCAAGTTTGCCTGGCCCCGGTAATGTGGAAAAATAGCAGATTGGCGAAGGAATAGTCAATGAAGTTGAACCTGTTGTATGGTTTACGGAAGTAAATGAACCTGATGTAACGGGAGTTGTTAATGATAAATTTAATAACAGGGTATTTGATGCGATTGCAGGATTTAAAGGCGAATCACAGCTAATACCGTCATCCCATACCCGCATGGCACAATAATTAGGCAAAGCCCCAGCTGTTGCTGCCGACCGCGTTCCGAATACACACATTGCAGGCTGATAGATGTTGCTGGTTTCAATGCACACAGCCACTTCCGACTGATTGGAGGAAAATGCCGAAGGCTGTATTGTAAATGCACTGATAACTGTTCCGGCAGGATTTATTTTTATTACAGCAAAATCCTCGGCACTGCCCGCTGTGTTTGGTTGTGCTGTGGCAAAAATATACCACGCCCAGGGAGAAGATACAGTACCGATAGCCTCTTCAATTTCTGCAACAGTTAAGCTGCCTGAAACGGGATATTGATAATTTCTCGTCCAGTTCACCGCCGAAAGGGTATTGTTTACCTTGATTACAAAACCATAGTTTACTCCGCCGCCCGAATCATAATCGCCACAAAGAAAATAACCGTCGGCAACTCCCGAACTGTTTTTGGAAATGGTAAGCGAACGAATACTGTTAAGCGACGAAACCGGGAAGTAAGCGATTGACCCTATGGCAGCCCCGCTCGTGGCATTCATTCTGAACGCAAAGCCCGATACAGGCCCTGCCGATGGGCGGAAGTTTCCTGCAACTACAATTTCCGGCACACCGGCGGGCTGCATGGTTGAAACAATTAAATCGGCAGCATTGTGCCGTCCAGCAACAGATGGATCGGTAATGCGGGTGGACCAGATAAGCGTATTATTGGTTCCGTTTACGGCAAAAACCACCACGGCGTTTGATGTACCAGTTCTTATGCTGCCGGTAATAAATACGGTATTCGCACTGTTAACCGCAACCGAAGCAACAGTATGGTCTGTGGCTCCGGCCACATTCACATTCCAGGCTTTGAGGTTGCTGAGTGTACCGTTGAGCGGATTTAAGGTGGCAGAGAAAAAGCCATAGCCGTAAATTACGCTTCCATTTGTACTGGTACGCATAAATGAACCGGCAATCGTGCAATTGCTGCCCGGAACAGTTTTATTATGAGCTATTCTCACGGAAGAGATCACAGTATTTTCTTTCGCCGTTCCTGCAAATGAGATGTTTTGCAGCCGGTGGTACAGTACATTGCCGAATTTATTGGATACACAAGCAATTGACAACCGTGGAAATCCGTTGTGAGTAGTTGTTCCTGCAATTATACTGCGCTCTTCAATCACGTTGCTCATGGCATCAATATATTCAGGAAGTACAACGGCATCGTGCGTTTCTTCACTAGTGGTGTTGCTGCCAATGTCGTTGTGCCATAGCTGTGCATGAAGCGGGCATATCCAAAGGACGAAAATGAGGAGTACTAATGTATTTTTCATAACAGTGTTGTAATTGGAGTTACCTACTCTGTTTGGGCTTTTCGGTTTCCGCCGTGTTGTTTTTCAATAAAATAATTACGTTAAAAATTAACCGAAAGCCCTTCTTAAAACCGAAGTCCGGAGAATGTGTGGATTAAGGTTTTAAGAGGGGCCTCAAATTATCTGATGAGCCGGACGGTGGATATACTATTGCCTTTTTCAACCCTCAACAGGTAAATTCCCGGAACCATATCTGATAAATCCAATCTCGCCGAGGCTGTGTTGAGCAGTGTAGATGGTACAATCACCCGGCCGGTCAAATCCAGAACGGAATAATATGTTTGCTCTCCGCCAACAGGAGTAGGCGGCAAAACCGGCTGACTTTCATAGAACGGCTGCGCAGAAGCAGGAGGTAAGGTTAATGGCTCAGGCGACAAGTTTGTTTCTTGCCCGTCAAACTCAGTGATATTTAATGAGAAAATGCCATCAATACTGGGGTTTGGTGCCACACTCACCGACCACGATGCAGCATTCCACTTTCCTTCTCCAGCAGGCAAATTGCTCATTCGGAAAAGCGGGTTGGTTATGGGCGTGGGGCTCGAACCATCATACAAAACAATATCTGAAATTGCAGTACCACAGTCACAGTCAATAGTGGCTACCGCAAAAAAAGAAGGAGGCGGGTTCTTAATGACCAGAGAGCCAGTTCCAAAGAAGTTTTCCTGATACGAAAACCCCAATGCACCAAATAGCCATGTTGCAGGAACCCAGGGGTAGGTAGGAATGCCTGTAAGAGCCGGATAATATACCCACCACGTAACCGAGCAGTCGTTTCCTGCCCAGCCCGGAGCATTTAAACTGGCAAATGTGGCAGCCGGAGATGACGAGACATAAGTAGTAACTGTGGGCTGAGAGGTAATTGAAGCAATTGTAGGCTGCGTGGGATCATTATAACGCAGTACAGCCACATCGAAACCACCGGCGGAAGTTAAGGTAACTAATCCCGATGTGGTGTTTACAGTGGTTGATGCTGCTTTTAGCTCTCCAGCCAGTAACACATCTTTTTTGTATTGAGCCAGAGCGTCGGGCGTAATAAACTTTGCGGTGCCCTGATTAAGCCGGTTTCCCGAAAAATCGTAACACACTAACCCCAGCGTATTCACTGCCGGACCAATACCAAGTGTCAAAACCGGACTGTTGCTGAAAACCTGTGTGGTAGAACGGCCATCGATGGCATGGTAAATTCGGTCGCACGTACTTACCAGCACAGCGGTACGGGCAGATGAAACCAAATCGGTTTGGTGATAATTCCATACGCTGTTTCCCGTAGAGCCGTTTATTCTGAGCAGATAACCATTATACACCGTAGAACTTACTGCCGGCAGTGCCGGCAAACCGCTGAACGAGAGCGAACCGCCGCTGTATGCTCCGCCCAGCACTACTGTTGAACCATCGCGCGAGCAGCTTATACTGTTGTCGGAAACCTTTACAGCCGATGTGCCTGAACTTATTCTTGCCCAGTAAAGCCTCCCCAGATTATCATACTGTGCATACACAAGCGGGAACGATCCCGACGGGCTGCTTAGGCTGATGCTGGTATTGCTGCCTGTAACCACAGTGGAAGAACTTGTGGAAGAAGACACATAGATGTAGCGAAAATCATCTGTTGCCAAGCCAATATCATCATCAAGATACGAACTGCTCATTAACGATACCGTACCAAAATTATATGCCCACAAAGCATTGCCGTTTAAGTCCATTGCCCCTAAAAACGGCCCCATCGGCAGGCTGCCTACTCCTGCAATTGTATGTGTGGAATTTGATTTTCCAGCATAAATAAGTTTGTTTACTGAGATTTCAACCTGACTGATTTGCTGTACGGCCGAAGAGAATGAACTGTTGGATACATTTTGTACCCAAAGCAATTCGCCGGCAGAATTGTATTTAGAAACATAGCCGTCGTAACTTCCGGTGCTTGTTAATGTAATTGTTGTTGAGATACCGGTAAATGTGGCCGTATTCTGAAACTCTCCAACCACATAAATATTGCCGGTATTATCAATGGTTACATCCAAAGCAGTGGTTACTCCCGATGTCGCACCGGCTTTGCGCACCCAGAGCAGATTGTCGGTTGCGTCGTATTTCGCCACAAACGCATTACCGCCGCCGAAAGAAGTAATGCTTGTTGTACCAAAAACTGCCGTTGAATTGAAAAGACCAACCGTTACATAATTTCCGGCATTGTCAACAGCAACAGACTTGGCTCTGTCTGTGGCTGCCGAGCCTTCTGCATAGGCTTTTGTAAAGTTTTGTGCTGATAATGAAATACTCAAACACAACACACCTGATATTAAATAAACAGGTTTCATAAGAACTATTTGTATTTAATCACACCTACTCTCTCCCGGCTTTTCGGTTTCCGCCGGGCAAAGCAATTCCATGTTGGAAAAAATCCAACTTTACAGGAATGAAAAACAAATGAACTTTGCCTGCGGCTAATCTACGTTCCGCGAAAGGCCGTGCGCAATACCATTAATGGTACTTTTAATGGTAAACCAGTACAAAACCGATTTAAACCACCCCAACCGACTGCATGTGCAAAATAAGTGAAGCACTGTTTGCCGATCCGGTTTTCTCCAGCAAATTCTTCCGGTATTTATCAATGGTGTGCTTGGAAAGGAAAATAGTGTCGGCTATTTCCTGACTGGTTTTCCCCTGCATCATAAGCCGTACAATTTTCAGCTCGTTTTCGCTGAATACGTTTACCACAGGGTTGTATTGTTTCAGGTATTCCGACATGATTTCCACACTTCCGTCCTTGTCGGTAATCACAAAATAATAATATACTTTTTCATTGGGCGTGCCAAAATCAATCCGGCTCATCTGGCTTAAACAAATGAGCGGAGTATTGGTGCTTTCATCGCTTTCAATAATGTTGTTGGTTTCGAGAACGCGCACGTAATTTCCCTGTGCGGTTTGAATGCGGTAACTGATGCAGAAATGACCGATGCTTTTTACCGGAACTGGCATGGCCAGCAGGCCTTCGAGCACCAGATAGTACAGTTTGGCAAATGCTTCCTGATCGTCGGGGTGAACAATTTCCAGAATTTTTTCGGAAGTCATTTCTGCATCCGGCCAGCCGAAATAACGTTCGTAACCCTCGGCATGAAGATGTGTATAGGTATAAAAATCAAGTACCGACCATGCCTGTACTACCTGACGCAGCGGCGAGTTTTTAAGTTCATCAACAAGTTGCTTTTTATGTTCCACGCTTACATCGTTGCAGCGCGAGGCAATTTTGGCGGCACAGTATTGTTTGAAAATAGTTACAGTATTGGTCATGTGGAAACAGTTTGGTAAAAACAATATACATCAAATAATTCAACAGGTACTGGTTAATGTATAAGAGGTTTGGCAGATAACGAACCAGACAGATTATGTTAAAAATGGTAGCTGGCAAAAGACATTAAAATGGCGTAACTTCACCACATGCAAAGTCGCCGTAAGTTTATCCGCATTGCCGCGTTGTCGGCTGCCGCGTTATCGCTCTTCAACCGCCGCACTCTTTTTGCCGCCGCCCCAAAGCCGGGCGCCGCCTCATTCACACTGCCGCCTTTGCCCTACGCCAAAGAAGCACTCGAACCGCACATCGACACGCTTACCATGGAAATTCACCACGGCAAACACCATCAGGCCTACGTAAACAACCTGAACAAAGCCGTGGAAACCATGGACAGCGTGCCCTCGCTCGAAGACCTTTGCCGCAACATATCGAAATACAGCCCTGCCGTGCGCAACAACGGCGGCGGACATTACAACCACAGCCTGTTCTGGACATTGCTGCGCCCCGCACAGCCCGCCAACGCAGCCAATGCGCCCACCGGCAAGCTGGCCGATGCCATCACCAAAGAATTCGGCAGCTTCGAGGCGTTTAAAGAAGCCTTTGCCAAAGCCGCCAAAGAACGTTTCGGCTCGGGCTGGGCCTGGCTGGTGGTAAACAACGGCAAGCTGGCCATCGGCTCCACACCCAATCAGGACAACCCGCTCATGGACATCAGCGACCTGAAAGGCCGCCCCGTGCTGGCGCTCGATGTGTGGGAACACGCCTACTACCTGCATTACCAGAACCGCCGTCCCGATTACATCAATGCGTTCTGGAATGTGGTAAACTGGGACAGGGCAGGGGAGTTGTATGGGAATGGATAATTTCAATTAAACTATCGAGACCATGATAACCAAACAAAATGTGCTCGAAATCATAAAAGATATGCCAGAACGCTTCTCTGTGGATGAGTTGCTTGACCGGCTGATTCTTATTCAAAAAATTGAAATCGGATCAACGCAGATTGATAACGGGGAGGTTTACACATCCTCAGAAGCCAGAGAAAAGCTGAGTAAATGGCTGAATGGCGCGCGAAGGCTTGATGTAAAGACACTTAAAGGATAAACGGCTCATTAGCATGATACCCGCAACCATCCTGCTCATCCTTCACGCCACGCTTGCGTTTTTCGCCATACGTGCATTGCGCAAAAGCCGCGCGCTTAGTCTGCGTTTGCGCAAAGTACACCAGTGGCTCTGTGCGCTGCTGCCGTTTCTGTGGAGCCTGTTTTCCCTTGCCGCTATAAAAACAAAACCACCCGAAGTAATGGCCAGCCATGTACGCGGAACAGTGCGTACCGATGAGCCGCATAATAATTCACCTTCGCCCTGGGTGTCATAGAAACTGTAGCGGTAAGGCGGCCTAAAACTTACGTATAAGCACCACGCCCGCCACCAGCAGCACCACGCCCAGCACCCGCATAAACGAAAGCGGTTGCACCGGCGCCCCCAGCAGCCCAAAATGATCAAATGCAAGGCTCACCAGCATTTGACCGCCAATAATTAACCCAAACGTAAGTGCAGTGCCCAACCGCGGCACCAGCATAATTACCGAAGTCACATAAAACGCCCCCAGCAAGCCGGCCACCCAAAAAAACACCGGAGCAGTGCGCGCATTTGCCAGGTTGGCCAGCGGAACCCGCGCCATGAGCATATAAACCAGCAAAGCCGCAGCCCCCGTTACAAACGAAATAAAGCTGCTTATGACCGGGCTTTGCACAATTTGCCCCATTTTGCTGTTAAGCCCCGCCTGAAGCGGCAGTACGGCCCCCGCCAGCACGGCGATAATCAGGAGAAATAAATTTTGCATGATGAAAAATAATGAGTTGGTTTTTCTCTCCCTTCCTTCATAATATTAACAAAAGCAAATTCATTTGGTTCGCACGGTCTGTAGGTGTATCGCTTTAACTTTGTGCAAAACGCACCGGTACAATGAGTACTACCGAAAGCCAAACCATCTCCCGCCAAAACTTCGCCGAAACCGGCATCGCCAAAGGCGAATACCTCGACTGTACATTCGAACACTGCGATTTTTCGCGCACCAATCTTTCCACCATCGATTTTGTCGATTGCCGTTTCCTGCACTGCAACCTCTCGCTGGCCGATGTAAAAAGTGCCGCATTCAAAGGTTGTTCGTTTGAACATTGCAAAATAACCGGGGTTAATTTCGGCGAGTGCAATGCGTTTATGTTTTCGGTTGGTTTCAGCCATTGCGTGCTCGATTACTCCGTTTTCTTCAAAATGAAAATGAAGAAAACCCCATTTGCAAATTGCTCACTCAAACAGGTTGATTTCGAAGAAACCGACCTCACCGAAGCCGTTTTCAACGATTGCGACCTTACGGCCGCCAATTTTCAGAAAACCATTCTCGAAAAAGCCGATTTGCGTACTGCCGTAAATTTCAATATCGATCCAGAGCAGAACAGGATGAAAAAGGCTCGTTTTTCGGGGCAAGGGTTGCCGGGGTTGTTGGGGAAATATGGGTTGAATATTGAATGAAAGCATTAAAAACCCCGCTTACTGTTTCTTCGCTCTCGCTCTGAAAAACCCCCGCTCTCACTCTGTTTCTCATTCTGAAAACCACTCTCGCACTGCTTCTCCGCTCTGAAACCTCGCTCTGAAAATGCCCTTGGGCGCGACGCGCCCCTACGGGATTTCCTCGCTCTAAAAAACCCTCGCTCTCGCTCTGTTTCTCTCTCTGAAAAACCGCTCTCGCACTGCTTCCTCGCTCTGAAAACGCCCTTGGGCGCGACGCGTCGCGCCCCTACGGCATTCATCGCACTAAAAAACCTCGCTCTCGCACTGCTTCTCACTCTGAAAAACCGCTCTCGCTCTGTTTCTCTCGCTCTAAAAAAATCCTTACCTTTGTCGTTCAATCTTATACGATCATGACATCGTTAGCTTTTGTAAACATATTCGGTTTGGGAACCGGCGAACTCGTAATCATTCTTGTGGTTGTGCTGCTGCTGTTTGGCGGCACCAAAATTCCGCAGTTGATGCGTGGTCTAGGCCGCGGTGTTAAAGAGTTTAAAGACGCTTCAAAAGGCGTTGACAGCAACACACCCGAACAGAAGAACGACTAATCCACCAACCC
This sequence comes from Bacteroidia bacterium, assembly GCA_025454955.1. Classification (GTDB taxonomy): domain Bacteria; phylum Bacteroidota; class Bacteroidia; order Palsa-965; family Palsa-965. The sequence goes on from JALONL010000001.1 coordinate 216,173, forward strand.
GCGCCCGCAGGCCGGATTGACTCATGCACAGCGGGCGTACACACGTATGGCTTCGCCTGTGAATTCTTATTCTTCCCTTGCCGCCGTTCGTGCGGATTTATTCAGCGGCCGTGTGTCCTGCGCCGCATTGGTGGATGCGTATCTCGAACGCATTGCAGCCAATACACACCTCAACGCTTTTCTCGAAGTATTTACCGAAACCGCCCGCGCACAGGCCAAAGCCGTTGATGCCAAAGTGGCCGCCGGAACAGCCGGCCCGCTTGCCGGTATGGTCATTGGCCTCAAAGACAATATCTGTGTAACCGGCCACAAAGTTTCGGCCTCGTCTAAAATTCTCGACGGCTTTGTATCGCCCTATACTTCTACCGTGGCTCAGCGCCTCATTGATGCCGACGCCATCATCATTGGCCGCACCAATTGCGACGAATTTGCAATGGGCAGCTCCAACGAAAACTCGGCCTTTGGCACCGTAAAAAACCCGCACGATATTTCCCGTGTGCCCGGCGGCTCATCGGGCGGCTCGGCAGCGGCGGTGGCGGCCGGTTTATGTCTGGCCACACTTGGCACCGATACCGGTGGCTCTATTCGTCAGCCCGCCTCGTTTTGCGGCGTGGTGGGGCTTAAACCTACCTACGGACGCGTATCGCGCTGGGGCGTAATTGCCTACGCATCGTCGTTCGACCAGGTGGGTCCCATTACCAAAAACGTGGACGATTCGGCCGCCATTCTCGAAGTAATTGCGGGCATGGATGAGTTCGACGGCACACTCTCCTCGCAGCCCGTGGAGGCTTACACGCAAAAGCTCGAAGCACCCAAAGCCCTGCGCATTGCCGTGCTCCACGAAGGCCTCAACAGCGAGGGCCTCGATGCCGAAATACGCGCCACCATGCACAAACGCATTGAGCAGTTGCGCGCACTCGGCCACACGGTAGAAACAGTAAAGTTTCCCTACCTCGATTACCTCGTACCCGCCTACTACGTACTCACCACCGCCGAAGCATCCAGCAACCTGGCCCGCTACGACGGCATCCGTTACGGCTACCGCAGCCCCAACGCCACCGACCTCGAATCGACCTACAAAAAGTCGCGCAGCGAAGGTTTTGGCCCCGAAGTAAAGCGCCGCATCATGCTGGGCACGTTTGTACTCAGCGCCGGCTTTTACGACGCCTACTACTCCAAAGGCCAGAAAGTACGCCGCCTGCTCCGCGACAAAACCAACGAAATTCTGGCGCAGTACGATGCCATTCTCCTGCCCAGCACACCCGGCGCGGCTTTCCAGTTCGGAGCCAATTCAGCCGATCCCATCAAAATGTACCTCGAAGACATTTTCACCGTGCAGGCCAATCTTACCGGCATTCCCGCCATTTCGGTGCCTGCCGGCAAAACGGCTGCAGGGCTGCCTTTTGGTGTGCAGTTAATGAGCGGCAATTTTACCGAGAGTAAATTGCTGGCGCTGGCTAAGGTGGTGGAAGGGTTGGCAGAGTAAGAAGATAGCGGCGGCGCAGATTCCAAAAAGGAGGAGCGAACCTTTTGCAGCGTTTAATTACCGCTTGGCTCGGGCTATCTCTCCGGTCGGCATTACAACTATGGAGGCATTGTACAAAGCCGCCCTCCGTTCTATCCCGGCTATACACCCATTCCGTTCAGCACAGCTAAGTCCCCACAAAATCTGTTGAAAACTCCTCTTGCCAAAAGGGCATAAGCTGTTGTATCTTGTAGTACAACAGCAAACCCGCCCATGTCCACCCCAACCCGCAGCAAATCCATCACCCCCACGGTCACACCCACCCCACCCGTGCGCCAGTCCAACGGCGAAGCCCAGAGCGGCAGC
>JALONL010000035.1 GCA_025454955.1 Bacteroidia bacterium
ACAGGTTCAGGTGTCGCTTTTTGATGAAGTTGATAGAGTAATGCGCAAGAGGCTTATGTACGCTTTGGATTGGGTGAACAAACAGATTGGTGCTGAAAAAGTAAAGCTGGCAGTGCAGGGATTGCAAGATATGTCACCGCATATCGTTGCTGAAAAGTATCGGGAGGAGGAGCGTTCGGCTTGGAAGTTGAGACGGTCGCAGTTATCACCTTGTTATACAACTGATTGGGAGGGGGTTATTCGGGTGTAGAATGATTTGTTTTTTATAATTATTAAAACAAGTCTGATACAGTAAAAATCAGCATAGTTCACGTTTTGCATTCCAGTTTTATACACGCCTTTGCAAAAGACTGTTTTTCTGTTAGATAGGTGGTTTTTAAGCCTGTAATTCACCAATTCAGCAAAAGTTTCGATTTGCCGATTTACCTTGTTTTTAGCGTGAGTTTTGCTGAATGCAATCCGGCCTGTAAATGCACTGTTCAATGCAAATGATTTGCAGCCTATGCGAATGGGAAAGATGTCCCCCAGGGCGCTTAAATCAACAAAAAAGGCCGCCCAATGGACGGCCTTAAATCAAGATCAAAAACTTTGTTTATTCTTCCCTTTCAGGAGCAAAGCGAATAGATCTGTTGGTGCAGCCAGAAAAGCGGCCTTCGCCCCGTGCTACGCCAAACTCAGGGAAGTTAACCACATGGTCGGCATCGTGTTTATATTCGTTAGAACCGCGATGCTGCCCCGTTTTTGTTGCGTGTAAAATGGCGTAAATACACACAAAGGGGGCGAGTTCCTTTTGTAGTTCTGAAAGCTGCTCCGGGGACAGTTGGAGTTTACTGGAGGAATCAAGAAATACAAAACGGTAGTTATAGAGTTCTTCGGTGTCCGGTAAATCTTCTACCAGGGTAAGGTTGGGATGTTGCGCTCCGGTGATAGCAAATTTTTCCTGAAGTGTCCCTGAAATTCCTTCCTCTTTGGAAACGAACAGCACGGGGCCGAAGTTTCGGGCAAGATACCCGGCAAAGGAAAGCAAGGTGGTCGTTTTAGCGTTTTTAGCACCAGAATAGACGATGGTGTGTTTTCCGGGAATAGGGCGGCCAAATACTTCAAGCCAGTCACCATCGAGCGGATAGTTTACAAACTCACTTTTGATAAAGTCCATACTGTTTACAGCTTTTCCTTGCCCTTGCTGTTTGTGCAGCTTTATCCAATCGCCCAGGGAATTGATCTGTCGTGCATCTTTATTGCAAGCGCAGCCTAACCCGGAAAGTTCACCTTCAATCAATGGTAGAGTTTGGCTTTCGTCTTCCATTTCAAGGTATTCGCTTAGGGCTTTCATGGCCGACTTTATCCGCTTGAAATAACGGTCAGATTTAGGAACTACATTTTTTTCAATGGCGCGTTCCATTGCACTGTGTAAACGTTCGGCCTGTACGATGGTGATTTGCTTTTCAGCTAATCCGGCGTAGCGGCTTAAAAGCTGCACGGAAGCCATTTTATATTCATCTGCAGCACTTTTCTCTACCTTACTTAAAAAGTCAGGTGCAATAGTTACAGAAAATATCTTTTTGTTGGTGTTAAGTAATGCAGAAAGCATTGCTTGCATGCGCTCGATTAGGACTGCGTATTTTGAGGCTTTTTTAAGTTCGCGTGATTCTATTTTACGCACCATTGAACGGGCAAGTGTAACAACCTTTTCACGAGGTACTTGCTTACCGTGCATTTTGTAAAACCGCGTGAGCATGATAATATGTGGGTCAACTGCTTCAACAGGATTACCCTGCCTTGACAGTAAAGCGGCTTTATCCGCTTGTTTGGGTTGAGGCGTTTTTGTTTTGGTTGGTGACTTTTTCTGATCGTTGCTTTTTGTACTGGCAGGAGTATTGTTTTTTGCGTTTGATTTACTGCCTGTGGTTTCTGCTACTATGGCTTTCAGCAAATCAACTTGCGCTTTGTACATTTTGGAGTAGGTAGCATTATTGTTTACCTTATTCCAGTCCTGCCAGTTTTTAGTCAGTTTTTTGAGCAGTTCGTGCGAATCTTCCATTTCGTTTGAAAGTTCGGAGGTGGGCACTTTCTTAAATAAGTCGGGATATTGCTTTTGTGTGATATTCATAGCTTTAAATATTAGTTTGAAAGCGATTTTTTTGTTTGAATTGCAGTTGAAGTGCCAGCGCCAGGGTAAGGGCTTGCGCCTCTAATTCAAGTTCTTCATCTTCATTTTCTGGCTCATCAAATTGAGGCTCTTTATCAGGTAGCACTTCATAAGCTGGCTGTAAGTCAAGTTTAGGGAAACGTGGAGTAGTTTCATTTTTAACCAGACTTTCAGACTTTAGCAGATTAGCGAATTGTTGTTGTGAAATAATGATAGTTTCGTTGAAATCATTCTCTATGATTTTCAGAACATCTTCAATACGTTCAGGTGCATATTTGGCAACCATCATATTACCTGATTTGTTGAAATTATTTAGTTCAGAAAGCGCGATAAGTTCCGGGTGGAGAAAAACTTCTCCACCTACATTTTTGCTGGCTTTCACCGCCAAACGAAATACATCTTTGTCCCTGAACAGTGTTATTTTTTTGCCAATTTTCTTCATTGACCCTACGGTCATGCTTTGAATAATTTTAAGGGCTTGGGTAGCAGGTATATCAACACCTTGACTGAACGATGAACGATTGGGATTCCACCCATCTGGCATAAATATGCCGATGCGTTCTTCGTTTTTAATTGTAGTAAATCGAATTAAACTTCCATTACTTATACCATCTAATGCTTGTATTACATTCCCGGTAATGATGTAACGGGTTTCCCGATCACGCATACTCTTGGCAGTATGTGAAACCCAAAATGTCTCAAGTTCGCTTTCATCGACCTGTTCCAATGAGTTACTAAGTGAAATCGTTTGACGGATTATTTCTTTTTTTGACGCGGGTATTACGATTGATTTCATGCTGCCGGCAATGGCAAATTGTAGCCTTAAGTTACCCGGTGATAGTGCCTTATTTCTTTTGAGATCATATTTAAACCCAACAAATATCGCTTTCACTGAATTGCTTGCGGGAGTGCTGTCTTCCGAAGTTTCTTCATTCGAGAAATAATCATAATTAAGAAAATAGTTAACCTGTTTACCAATGGTGAAGAACTCTGCACATTCACGTAAGAAGTTTAGTTGAAGCTCGAAACCACTACGTAAATTATCAATACGTTTTTCAGCATTTGATTTAGCTTCGGATAATTTCTGCTGAAGTCGATTCAGCTTTGCTAATTTTTGACTTTCGGCTGTATTTTCATCTTCTTCTCCAGTTTGTTCATCATCAAAATTCACATCTAAAACTTCTTGAATACTATTTTCACCTTGAATAATCACACTTTCATCTTTTAACCTGCGCTCTTCTTCCTCAATACTTTTTTCTAATGCAATGATTTTATCCCTTTGTTCTTGTTCAAGCGCACTTATCCGACGTTGTGATTCGTTGCTGTAATATTCGTTAAGCGCAGCAAGGAAAGTTTGTTGGTGAAATTCAGGGCTTTGATTGTTCAGGGATTGACGAAGTACGTTTTTTAGTTCTTCAAAGCGATAGGGTTTGCGAAGTACATTTACTTCACACTCCTCCAAATAGGTGTCGCTGCTAAATACACTTGTACCACCTTTCCCTGCAATTAATATTGTTTTCTCCAATGTTTTCGCTTGAAGTGGCCAATGGGTTAATTCTAAATCATACTCACCAGTTTGTTTAAGGTATTCGATGAGTTCATTATACTGGTTAATGATTTCAGCATAGAACTGATATTGTTTATCAGTGGATAGAATGGCTACACGACCAGATACCTTTATCACTGCTTCATAGTCAGAAGTAACATTACTAAGCGGATAACCTAAAGCCTTATTTACATCTTCATTGATTTCCAGATATTCCCGGATAACCTGACCACCATAGACGTTCAAGAAGTCGGGTACATCTAAGATATTTTTGCTTTGCTTTTGATTTGAGGATGTGTTAGCATCGAGCGATTTCAGCTTGCGTTGCAGCATCATCATTAACCGTTGTTCGGCTGGGATATTTGAGGTGAGGTAGTCGTAAATGGGTTTGTAAAGTTGGCCGGTTCGGTGAATACGGCCACGCTTTTGCACTTCGGTGGCTATATCCAATTCCGGTTGTACAATAATCATTACACGCTGCTTTACTTGTTCTGGTGGAACTTCGTCGGTGGGTATCGCGTGAGCCGAAGCACCAGTAGAACCTGACTGATTAATAAGAAGCACATCAATTTTATTATTATTAAATAAACGAAAGGCTTCGTTCGTAACCATACGTTTGCGTTTTTGGATACGTCCTTTCAGCCTGTTTGCCTTTTTTATAGTGGTTTCATAACGACCAAGTTCGCCGGTTCGGTTAAATAATTCGAGTTCGTATTTTCTGCCGGTAACTTCTGCAATCGAATAACCTGCATTACGTATGATCTGCACAATTTCATCAATAGGGCTTACAGATATACCAGTGGTGGTATTGCGTATTTTATCCATAATCCGGTCGTAATCAAATTCAGCTTCGGGACCGAGTTCTTTGGGAGTAAATTCTTCAAATGAATAGTCTCCTTCACCCCTGATAATTGTGTAGCGCATTACACCGTTCAACCCTCTGCGAAGTACTTCAGAAAAATCGGCATCAATTATCGTATTCTCTTGCATGACTTCGCCTTGTTCTTCGGCGGCCGATTCCACGAAACTTTCCATCGTAGAGGAAAAGGCAATAATCGGTTTTTTGCCTTCTTTTAGACGTTCAATGGCTCTGAGTGCAACTGATTTTGCTTTGATAGAGAAAAGCATTTGTGAAATCACCTGAAACACTTTTGAGTAATAGGGTTTGTTATCAATACCCGCGTTTTCAGTTCCTCCTCGCTGTTTGACTATTTCCTGGTTCATAGCAGCTTCGCTGTCTAATAAATCCACCTGTTTAGTGACATACTGCTGCTGAAACTTGATAATATCCCGGATTATATCAGTGATTGAATCGGAAATAGCACGATGAACTTCTGAATTATCATCAAGCATGATGTAATTTACTTCGACACCTTCGTTGGAGCGTTCACGGCGAAGCATTTGCCCTTCATTCACCATTTCAGCGGCAATTAATTCCTGAAGTGCGACACCGCCGCGTCGGATAGCCCCGATCAACGCTTGTGAAGACATGCTGGCCTGGCTTAACACTGTTTTAAGTGCAAACAAGGGGAGGTTTTCAGGCTTTTTGGCAAAGGTTGCCGATAGAAAAAGCACACCATCACTTTCCCTGACAATATCCTGTAAATAACGCCCGGTGTTTCCTGTGCCGCTGGCATTGTGTGCTTCGTCAAGAATAAAAATATTATCCTGGCTAAACTCTTTTACAAATTTTTTCTTCGCGGATTCGTCTGCGTCGCTAAGTTGCGAATACGTGGACATTACGAAGTCGTATTTATCGGGCAAAATTCCCGACACAAAAATTTCCTTTTGTACGCTTTTATCGGGTGGAGTAAAGAGCGGCTTTCCGTATTGATCGAGAATAATACTCTTCGCTTCTTTCGCATTCACAATAAAGGGGACTAAATCAGCCGAACCAATGGCCGTTAAATCGCGGTAGAGGTCTGTGTAAAGATTTGGCTTTTCGGTGATAAATAAGGGGTTTAGTCCGCGTTTTACAGCATAACGAATCATTGCTGCTGCAATTCGGCCTTTACCGATGCCGGTTTGGTCGCCTACAATCATTCCCTGTCCTTTACCGTTTACCTGACGAGCTTCTACGTTGTAAATCGCCATAGCTACGGCATCAATCTGCTCTGCGGCTAATGCTTTACAAAGTGCCATGTGAGAGGGATAACCCAAGCGTATGCGCACGAACTCATCCAAATCACCGCCTACTGCTTTACGTATTTGTTCCAGTGCATCGTGTGTGGCATAACTCATGGCATCCGGCACTACGGTATCAAGTACTACGCAAGCCTCAGAGGCAGGTAGATAAGGTGCGCCCAGGGTTTGGTCTTTCGGAACAATGGCCAACAGGGAACAATGCAAGGGGTGTTCATCACGGGAGAGAAACCCAATTAGACGGCGTGAAAACTGTTCAGCTTCAATACGAGTTGAAAATGTACCGTCAAAGGCATAATGCCGGTGCGGGGTTTGTGTTGATTTTAAATAAATCCGGTATTTCCCATTTGAGGCTATGCCCTGCAGTGTATTTATTTGGTTAGCCGATGAACTTTGTTTGGTTGTTGATTTAACAACCGGGTATGAATGTTGGAGTTCGGGGTAGTCACTCAGTGCATCCAATGCTACATACTTGCCGTTCTTCAACCGGCTGCTTACTGTGCTTTGGTGGTACTCCTGCATTTCTTTAGCATCTTTCGGAGTAAACTCTCCCAGCTTCATACGGGCGTTAAACCAATCCACGAACTTAAACTCCCAACTGTTGGCTGCAACGCATTGCGCTTTTGCAGTGATTACACGCTGATACAGGGTGTGAAAATCTTTAACGATGTTTTCACGTTCAGCGGAAAAAATCGGAGCAGCACCGCCGGATTTGGATTTTCTACCATCAATCAAAATCAAACGCACATTAAATGCTGTTCCCTGGCGTGAATACAATTCACGGCCGTAGATGTTGATTATATCCCTTACATCAAAATTGGCATAGAGGTAGTTTAAGAAAACACGGTTAGCACCTTTGAGCCGGTTTTTTTCATCGTAACTGGCAAACCCACCAATAATGATTGCAGCCCGGCCATCGTCTTTCATACACTCCAATGCACGAATAGCCATAAGGTGCTCAAGCTGGTTGATGTAATAACCATTGATTACTTCGGTTCGTAGGAGTTTACCAAAGGGCGGATTGGTCAGTACGACATCAAACTTCCGGTGATAATCTGTAAAGGGTTCGGTGGCATCCTTAGCCGTTACTTTCTGAAAATCCTGTGCTTTAAGGTGGGCATTACGAACCGGGTCATTTTCATTAACCACTGTCCGTGCATAAGGGGCAGTGTGACAAAGCAAACCGTTTCCGGCAGAAGGCTCAAAAATGCTGTTGGCTTGTGCAGCGTTACAAAAAAGACCGGCCAGGTATGAAACCGGAGCCGGCGTACTGTATTGCTGAAACAAAATACTTTGGCTGGTTCGGTGCGAAAGGTTTACCTGATTTTCGTATAACTCCACAATGTCTCTGTAACGGGCAAAGTCAGAGGTGAAAGGTTGTTGAGCCAGTTCACGGGCGCGAAGTGAAATCGCTAATTCGGTTAATTCTTTAACTTGATTTTTATCTTCAATATGGTGCTGGCGGGCAATTTTTTCATACCATTTTTTATTGCGCTTGACGCGGTTTATCAAATCGTCAAAAACGGTAAGTACAAATTGACGTTGGTTAACAGACAGGTTTTCAAGCATGGTGATCGTGTTCTTTGGGGTGATTGCAGTTTCATCGGTTTAATGTGTCAGTAACAGTGCGTTGTTCAATCAGACTGTCAATATGCTTGCGGAGCATTTGGATGTTTTCTTGTTCGTGCTGTTCTTTATCGTTTCCGCTTACCATCATGTGCGCCACGAAGAAAATACTACCCACGAAAGAGATTACATTTATCCAAAAGGTGATAAAGTCTTTTACCGGCTTCATACTTTAGGCAGGTTATAGCGTGTCGGTTTTCCTTTGCTAACCGGGCGCACAAAAACCGGCTTACTAAGCCGGAAAATAAAGTGAGTACCGAGGTAGCCGAGGATAAAGGCAGAAATGAGCGGGAAGTTTTCGAGATAGGTAAACAGCACTGCACATGAAAGGGAGAGCCAGAAAAGCGACCAAATCAGGGGAATCATGTTACGATAAGCCCAGGAGGTGGAGTAGGTTTTCTTGATCGGGAAAGCGCGAACAAACTGAAAAAGCAGAATGCCGGAAAAGGTGCAGAACCAGTTAATAAATCCGCAATGGGAGAGGAAATCGAAGATATTCATAACAATAGATTTTAGTTGTTTGTAGTTGATAATTGACTTGCGGCTACTCCACAATTAAGTGAGCAATGAGCGCAAGTGCGGCTACCGAGGCCGCAGCGGCTCCGAAATAGAGCACGTTTCGTTGACTGTTGTTTACACGTAAGGCATCTTGTGTGAAGCTGTCCAATTCGCCCACCCGGCGAAGCCAGCCCCGGATATAGGTTGGGTTATTGAGTGAGATATAGAACTGCCTGTAATGTTCGAGCAGTTTTTCATGTACTTTTTTTTCTGCCAGTGCCGTTCGGGTGTGTTTGTGAAAGGTGTCACTTATCAGCTTTGCATTGGTCTGGCTGTAACCTGTGGTTATGGCGGGTAACTGAGTACCGAAGTTTGCATTTAGAAACTTGGCTACTTGTTTATACGCCCCGCCAACTCCAGAACCCCACGCGAGCGATACAATCACATCGGCAATGGCTTGTGAGCGGTAATCATCCAAATAAAACTTATCCCAAAAACTATACTTGTAAATCTTGAGCCAGATCACATCAGGCATAGTAAAGAAATTCGCACAGCTTGGAGCATAGTTTAATCTGGCTGCATTGTGATAAAATGTCTGATAGGTAATGCCTTTATTCGTATGCCAGCCGGTTTGCCCCATATAGGTACACGGAGCGGGGAACGAGGCCGGATTGATGTCACGCGGGTCGTTACTCAATCCCCCTTCCCATTTTTTAATAAACGCGACTTGATTTTTATAGGAGGCCATTATCAAAAGCAGAATTAAATCAACTGCACTGCATTGGTGCGCACGTATATTGTGCGTCCGTCAAATGTGAGGATGCGGGTAAATCCATTGCCTGAAGACACCCAACGTCCGATCAGGGTTCGCGCAGGCACAGCCACCCGAACATCAAAGCCATCGGTTAGAATTGCGCTCATTGTGGTGCGTACCAGCCGGGCGATGCCACCACCTATACCTGAAAGCGCCCAGGAAGAATCGTAATTCGCCGGGTCGTTATTTTTAACGGTTTCCTTCAAGCCCATACGACGCAATTCCGCACGAATTTTTTCCTTGTTTGCAGCCTGTCCTTCAAAGGCTTCCATTAAGCCAGATACAAGCGTATAGCGTCGCATAGGAAGGCGAAAGGGACGCAACTGGAAACCCTGACTGGCCGAAGAATAATTAGCGGTCGTTTTCAGCTTTTGCAGCAATGCAATCACTGCATTAATATTCTTCAACATCGCTGCATCCCACAATGACCAGCCAGTGATAATAAACGGGTCACGCACCCACGAGGGAATCACTGCTTTAGCATAATCACTGATCGAATTGTATTGGCCTGAATTAGTTGACGAAGTAGAAGCGGCACTTCCTTTTTTACTAAAATCACCGGATACATAACGTAAAAATGTGTCCTTGTCAATAACAGTTTCCAGTTCAGTGTTCTTCTCAAAAAAACGTTGTGTTTCGCTTCCCCAATGACCGTCTGCACCGTATTTGGGTAATGCGTCACGGGTGAATTTTGTAATGATTGCTTGCTGCAACTGTTTTACTTCTTTTCCCCGGCTGTTGAATTGAAGGGGGAAAACAGCCCCTGAAGAATTACCCTGATTTTGAGATGCAGAATAAGATGCGGGGGGCAGTGCCTTGTTTGGATTTCCCGATGAAGTAATCTGGTCAAAATCAACACCAGCTTTGGCAGAATCAAGATCATCTGCATTATTTTTTACCCGGCGATACAGCCATAATCCACCTGCCGCTAATCCAACAAAGCCTGCTGAAAGACTAATCAGTACTAAGGGGCGTTTGTACCAGGGTTTATTACTTTGCGTGGCCATTTCTTTTTGTTTTGTAGTTATTGAATAGGTTTTCGTGCGATAAAAGCCCGGTAATCAAATTCGGATTGCGATAAATCTTCATCGAGTTCAGTATCTAAATCAACTCCGTATTTATCGTAATAGGCTTGTTGTACATCTTGCCAGGCTTTCTGTGTAGGAATTTCTACAAACACCTGTTTGATTGCTTCTTCATCCGTGCCCCAGAGAAACCCGAACTGCTCATAATTAACAGCCGCATTTAATCGGATTGCCCAGGCAGTTGGGTCGTAGGTGGGCGCTTCTTTAGCTGAACGTTCGGGCTTAATGCTGTAAATGGCTGTGAGTTCCTGCATTTCGGTAGTGTGCAGATGTGTCTCCAGGTCTTTATACAGGTTATTGCCGTATTGTTTTTTGTAGTTGTCGGCTACTTTGCGATACACTTCTTTGGTTGGAATTTCCACAAAGGCAGAGCGAATGGCTACTGTATCTGTACCGGGCATGTTGTTGTTGTCAATACCCGCTTTGATTTTTTTAGCGTAATAGGCCGGTTCGTTTGTGTCTAACGCACCGTTTTGTGCGGCGTTAGATATAATTTTCCGTACCAACTTATAGCCAAAATATCCCGCCGTACCTGCTGCTGCAAGCCCGATAAGCCCCCAAAGAACGTAGGTTTTAAATTCGTCGGAACGTGTCTTGGAAGCACCGGCAGGGATATAATAAGTCCCTGCCGATTTTTCTTGATTTGCTTTGCGCTGGACACGTTCCTGCATGAGCGCAGCGGCAACAAGGGGGGCTGACATTTACAGGTTCAGAGCCTGCCGTGCAGCACTGAGCACGGACGGCTCAAAAAGGATGATTTGACGGAGCCGGTTCAGCTCTTTTGCAGAAAGGTGCTTCACGATAACCTCAAGTGCTTTTTTTACTTCTGCTGCCTGTGTAGCATCGGTGGCAGGAATTTCGAGTTGGATGAGTTGCTTTGCCATACGGTTTATTTATTGATAGAGTAAGCACATTACTGATTCGATTTTTTCAGGCTGTTTGCCTAACTGTTCAAGGATGCTGATTACCTGTGCGCGTTCGTGTTGAGGTAAGCCCCCCATTAGTGATTCGATAAAGCGAAAATTTTTCAGCGCAGTTTCATCAAGTGAGGGTGAATCATGGGACTGCTTGGGCGGCTCAGATTCTGACTGTACTTTACTGGTTTCGTTCACACCAGACAACGCCTGTGCCGGTTTACCCCGGAAAATGTCTAAGGCATTGTTTGTGAAATTGCCCAGGGTAGTAATCAGTGCTTTTGAAGACGAATCTGAATCGTATAAGGATTTTAGTTCGGCATGCTCTTGTGCTAAATCGTGGTATTTGTCAAGCAGGGAATCTACTTTATGTTTAAGCGAAGAATTTTCTTCGTTCAGTCGTTTGTTATCAAAACTTAACTGGTGATTAGAAAGCTGTAAGGTGGCATAGTCCCGGTTCATTTTTACGGTTTCGGGAGAGGGGATATTTCCTAACTGCTCTGTTTCAGCTTGCGGCTGTATCATAAACCGGGTTACGCGCCGGTTACGCATATTAGGCTGATAGCGGATAAAATCAATGTAAACCGTATCGGGTGTAATCACTTCGTCAATGGTAGAAAACAGCGTATGATTGTCTGTTTTAGGTATGATTTCTTCATTGTCGATAACTACCTTGTAGGTAATTGGCTGTCCGGCACTGGCGTTATTTTCAAGCATCAAACGCAGGGCATTGATTTTCGCCTCATCATATTGCTGGATTAAGTAGTTCATGGCCTCTGTTTTTTATTGTTCAATGGCGTAACCTGGATAAATACAGCGTGGATAAAAAACTTATTCCGGTTTATGATTTTTACCGTTCCTGTATGCTCATGTTGTTGTTGTTTCACAGCAGGGTCGTTAATCTCAAAAACACCGGTTGAAGATTCGATACGAATACCTGTTTCGGGCGAAATCAAAAGCAGTAAATCATTATCCACATTTAGGAGTATTATTTCACTGTTCTCTAACCGGATGTGCTGGTATCGCATCACATAATTTTGCCCGAACTCCAGTTCACACATCCGGCGCGGTATGTACTCCATTGCAAATAGGATATTCATGTGCCAGAGACTTAGATAATGAGTGATAGTGTTATGTACACCCTGTAACTGAAATCGCCGCTTTCGCTTTCATGTAACCGGTCAATGTATGTACCCTCCAGAAGTGTTACTTCACCTGCAACCCACTGAGGGGAAAATTTATATCCGCTGTTAAACCCACTGTTAAATGGCAAGAAGTTTACAGCAATCAAATTTTCCCTGTCAGTGAGCGGCTGTTGAGCAAAAACAGGTTGTGACACAATCCGCTGTCCGGTTATTGCTGCACGAATATTTATCATGCCACACAAAACACGATCTGGTACATTGCTTACCGGGTTTACCACTTTGGTGCGGTCGCAACTGATTTCAATGGCCTGCACGGCTTGTGCATTATCCGGTATGCGGATAGTGAACAGTTTATGTTCGGCAGGTTGTGTGATTGACAGGGTGTGAACAACAAACTTTTGCATGGGTGGTGATTTTACATCCGGCGACTATATACATTGACAAAAACCGTGTAAGGGGCAAATCCGGCCATATCATCGTTTGGAGTATCGGTATAGTTCACATCCACTATCCGGTTGCCAGGGTTGATTTCCCCTAACTCAAAGTAGCGTTCTGCACCAGGGAGTTGTAATCCGTGCATGAGAAACTTGCTTTCGTAATTCGCAGGTAAAAATTCCTCGCCGTTGATGTGCAGCGATTGTTTTCCCCGGAAGTACAAAAGATCATCACGGTTGGAACTTAATACGATGCCGAAAATAGTGGCCGCGTTCTTGTCCACGATAAATGAACCTTTCACGCTCTGCTGTGCGCCCGTGATCTGCATCTCAAAACACTCCCGTATAATTCGATTTTGCTTTTCCGACATACTGTTTGGTATTTGCAAGTAAGTGGGGGCGAACCCTCCCGGCCAATATTACCGGGAGGAGTGCCCTTTCCCGCTACGGGGTGGTGATCGTACCGATCAGTTCCAGGTTCAGGTGACAGTTTGCATCCAATCCGTCCATTGTACCGAGTTCTACGACAAACTCAATCAGTTCCTCATCACGGATAAGGCGCGGGTTGTGGAGTTTGTAAACACCCAGGTTCGTGGTCGAATTTCCGTCGGTAACAAAGCAACGGTTGCTTTTACCTTCAGGTACAATCTGACGTTTGTTTGCCTTGAGCGAAAATTCACCGTTGGCAATGGCCGGGAAATTTTTGATAGAGCGAAAATCAATCGCTTTTACTTTTTCCTCGGTCAAATCGGCAGAAGTACCCGCCAGCAACTGAATAGAACTTACCAGAAGCACCATTCCTTTTTGGAGTTTACCATTGGGGATAGATGTACCACCGGTTACTTTGGTATCGCTCGTTTCAAAGAGTTTTACCGTCTTGGAAGTAATCCGTTTAACTGCGCGGATATTAAAATCGGCCAGACGCAGATTGCCTTTAATCAATTCCTCACGGATGTTTTCAGGCAGTAAACTGAAATGCTTCTCAAACTCTGCACGGGAACCAAAAGACTGGTGGCTGGTTTGGTTCATACGCTTCATAATTTCTGCTTGTTCGCTCTGAGATTTGTTTTTGAGGTAATTACTCAGAAGGTTGTCCGACGGGCCAAACAGTGCGCCCGCATTGCCGTATTCGTTGAATACGTTGTCAAAATTCTCAGTCATATAATTTGTGTACTGAGTTTCACCCGGATTATCCCCCCCCAAAAAAGGGGGGGGGAAATCTTAGATGGGTGATTAAGTTGGAACTTCTTGAACAGTTCGGTACTAAAGCAGCTTTGCAGCCACATCGAAATCTCCGATACCAGACACAGGGCGTTCGGGTTGACCGTAGGTAAATACGGTTCCGTTTGCCGCAGCGCGTTCGGCTTCGAGTTCAGCCAATTCATCCATTCGTGTGAGCATTTCCAACGTGGAGGCAGAAGGTGCGTTTCCGAAGCCTTTTACATCCGATTCTCCTGTTCCTGGAGATTGATTAACGGACGGTGAACCATACTTGCCGAAAGTGAATTTTGATTTAAGCTGCTCGATATAATCTTTAAGCCGCTCTTTTCCTGCTTCAAATTCAGCTTTCATGTCAAAGCCAGTGCCGGGCGTGGTACGCATACCAATTTTGGTCACATCAAAAGGTGCGGCCAAACAACCGATACCTGCTGAAGTAAGCCAACGTTGACCCAATTTGTGACCTGTGCCTATGGCAACGACACCTACCGGAACAGACCAGAAGCCCATAAATGAACCTCCGGTTGCTCCAATAATACCGCTAACCGCATCCACTACTGAACTTGCAATGGTGCTGCTCCAGTCCGCTTTAGGTGATGTCAAAGAACGTTTCCAGGTTTGTGAACTTGTTAAGCCTTTCAATACAGACATAACTTTTTATTTATTGTGTTTAATAGGGGATGCACTACCGAAGGCTTCGCATCCTTAATTCGCGTGTTAATTCTTCTTCTGCTTTTTCCTGAATACTTCCTCCCTTATACTTTCGTTTATGGGTGGCTTTAGAATGGTTGGCCGATTTTGTCCCCTGCTTTGTCGAATAGCCATCCGGCGTACCGTTTACTTGGGGTTCGCGGCTTCCTGTACCACTTAAATTCTCTTGTGATTTTCCTTTACTCTTTCCGCTGCTCTTTGACATTGCCCGAACAATCAGGTAGGCAATACCTCCCACCAGCAAAAGTGCCCCTGCAATCACAGCCGGTTTGTGTTTTTCGTAGAACTCTTTCCAGTCGAATGAAGTACTCCGGTTGTTACTTCCGGAAGCTGCACCACCTTCTTCAGCCGCTCCCTGATCGTTTACACTTGCCGAAGTGTTTGAAGTATCTGCTGCATTTGACCCTGAAGCACTACCCGATGTGGCATCAGCTTCGGCTTTATCAAGTGCATCCATTTCGGCATCAGCCCCCGGTTCACCTTTTTCCATCAGCGGGCCGATATTCTTGAGGATTCCAGCTATAATGGCAAGGATACTTGAACCAGCGGCGGCAGCAGCGGCGGTTTCAACAATGCCTAATCCTGCAAGTTCGGGGGCTTGTGCCGGTACTTCACTATCGTACATATCACGGCCAATAATCTCTGTAATCGGGCTATATGTACCCGGTACATAGCGCGGCTCGGCAAAACCGTTGAGCGAAACCGCTTTATCCATATTGCCACGTCCGGTTAAGATGGCTTCTTTCAGATTGGCCACATCGCCGCCGATGGTATAAAAATATTTTTCCAAACGTTCGCGTGTCTTTTGATAGCGACTGAAACGCTTCTCGTTCACTCCCAGCTTTCGCGCAGCTTCATTACTCAGGTAAGCATAGCGCAGTTTCTCAGAAATCTGAAAAACATTTAGTTTCAAGCCCTGTAACACACCCAACCGAATTGCGGTTGTAGCAGGATTTACGCGATTAATTTTATGGGCTGCTGTCTTTGCTGCTGAAATTACTTTTCGACCGGCATCCTGAATTTTATCACCCGCATTCTGCACCTTGTCTTTTACAATGTTTGCAGTTTGCTGTACTTTGTCTTTAACCGTATTTACGGTATTCTGAACTTTATCTTTCACACTCTGAAACACATTGCGTATTTTATCACCTACGCCGTTCAGACTTTGTAAATAATCTTCGGGGAGATATTTAATTAAATCGTTCAGTTCCGATTCAGGCAATCCTTCGCGTACTTTGCGTTCAAAGTAGGCCGGGTTCTGAAATAAAACCAACTCCTTTAATTCCTGTATATCCTGTGCCGTTACTCGGTTGGTATATTGCTTTGCTCCAGGCACGCCGTTAAGAAAATTGAGATTCATGTCTTGGTCAATTTTTTTTGTATAGGGTACTTCGTAGTTGAAGTACTTTAACACCGCATCTATTACGATGTCTTTCTGTCCTTTTTGTGGAACAACCACGTAGATATGTTGAAACCCATCATCAGGGTCGTACTCAGTTATTCGGAAAAAATGGGGAATACGTAATTGTGTCAATACACAGGATGTGAAAAAGCTGTAACAATCACAATCCCCTTTACGATCAGCCCATAACCGCCAGGTACTTCGTACCTGCTCTTTACCATCCTCATCAGGTACATAAGCCAAATGCTTGGTAAGGAAATTCCAGATGTTGAAGCAGGTTTTCAGTACATTACCCTGCGGGTCTGCTAATACTTTTTTAGCGATTGCTTCTGCCTGAAAATAGAACTCCTTCACTTTCACCGGAAACATTGCCAGGGTGTCGTCTAACTTGGCGTTCACCTTCACCGTTTCATCCACTCCCGGCGGTGTCTGAAAATAGCGATTATAGCGGTCGCCATTTTCTAATATGCCTTCCCAGTCGCGCTTCATGGTTACAGTGTTATCGTTTGTTCATCGGTAAAACTCACAAGTTCATTGCCTACGTAGGTCGGAATAGTTGTGCGAATCAAAATGGGCGCATTACCAGTAGCCGTTTGCAGTATTCGGAAAATATCAACCGCAAGTGCTGGTAAGGCCATCACATTAATTTCGATGAGTGTATCGTTCAGTCCTAACTCAGAAAATGGTACAATCTCATAATTGATATTCTGAATTACAGATGTACCAATCACTTGCTTTTTGTATTCCAACACCACAACCGGATGTTTAAACCGGTAGGTATTTTTGGTCGGGTTCTTCGCTACCACTGAAACGCCAAGTGTTATGCGTGTAAGGGTAAGTTTATGAATGCGAACCTTTACATCAGACATCAAACGACTGGCGTTTTTTGCCCACCCTACCGCTTTTGAGGCTAACCAGATAGCGCCCGCTCCTATGGCAAGTTCTATGAACATGGCGCATCAGGATTAGCAGCTTGTCCGGCTCCTTGCTGTTGGAGCTTTCGTACCTTGCGGTAAAGTGTAGATACACGCTCGTTCATTTGCTGGTCAAAAGCCCTTGAAATATGAACGTGTGTATTGTGTTCAGCATAGAGCGTATTTACGCGCTCCACCATTGTTTTAAAATCTTTGTGCAGGTCTTTTAAAAAGTACCCGATCACCACAAACAGCACACTAAGGAATGAAAGCAGAATGCTGTTTACAATCAGAAGAAGTTGAACCTTATCCATCGTACTACGATTTTTAAGGTGTACTCGAAGGCTTACCCATTTAAGCCTTTTAAATTTTATTCAGGCAATGTCTTTACACCTGTAATCGAAAGTCAAAATTTAGAAATCCTCTACAAAGTTCCGAAGCATTACTGAATACTATATTTAAAGAAGTAGGAAAAGCAATGAACAAGTAGGATATTGTGGTGTTTTTACTCCCTTTGTGTATTACTCTTTACTTCACTATCAAAGAACGATTGAACTCAAAGTATTTGAAATCCTATACAAAGTTCCGTTGTATTATCCACTTGTTGATTTGAAAGAGTAGGAGAAGTACAGAATGTGTTGGATTATGTTGTGTATCCTGTATTTTCCCGCTACTCTTTGTAAACTGAAAAGAAACAACGAACTAAAATTCTTGAAATCCTCTACAAAGTTTCATCAAGTTTTTCACTCTTGAATTGCATTATATTGGACAAGTACAAACTATGTTGTTTTTTGTTGGACTTTACTATTCACTTTGTGGCTTTGATTTACATTTTTCCAAAAAACAAAGCACCTCGTTTTCGTTCAAGTCCTGAAAATCGCAGTACTCACGAATAGTGAGATAAACCTTTGTTCTCCCTTGTGCTTTGTTCCGTTTGCTGGTTAAACATTCCCGGATGGTTTGATGTAAACGACGCATCGCCTCATAGCTTGAAGAACAATGCAATAACATCAAATCTTTTACACTGATAAATAATGCTGGCTTACTCATCGCTTTACTTTTTATTGATTAATTGTATAAAGCCAAATCGTGTTAGCAACTCCTTGCCCTTTTGATATTCATAGTTTTGAGGACTAAGTAAATACAGCAACGCTTGCTCTGTCCCTAAATCTTCAAATAAGGCAACGGTGGTTAATAGTTGAAATGGGTTAGCGCGTTTCAAAGATTGCTTTAACGTTGTTCGTGTTAATACAGAATACTTAGTTTGCTTTTTAATCAACTCCAACATCATTGCATTTAAGTCGTAATAGCTTAAATGCTCTATGACTGAATTTAATTTCAAACGAAATTCAGAAAGCATCTTTCCTGCTGCTGATTGTGGCGTTTTCAACTGTCTAACAAAGTACATTGTAAACACATTACGCATATTGAGCAAATCGCCCATTTCTGAAATATCAACTTTATTCATAACAATAGGTATTGATCGTTAACGGATAGAAAAAAAGTCTCGGAAGGATTGCATTAACTGCTCAATAGAGGATTTAATGCTATTCAGTTTTTCGGGCTTCTGAGCGTTATGTGTTTTGTGCAATTCCTGGCATCGGTCACTACAAAACTCACTTGTATTGCTTGAAGGAAGAATCAACTGACATCGCAAGCAGTGTTTATGAAGATCTCTTGGATATGACTTACAGAATTTTGTAAATGCTTCGTTTTTTTCAGCATAGCTTGATGCTAAAACGGTATTGAAACAAAGCGAATCATCAACCGGTACGGTGAAATAAACTAAGTAATGTATATCTGCTTCAATGGTTGTTGCATATTTACCATTATTTGAGTACTTACTCATGTCGCAAGCAATCATCATTCCGGTAAGTAAAAAACTTGATAAAACCAGAGAGTGTATATGATGCCTTGCGCAGATGGTTTCCAGTCCGGCTTTTGTTACTACTCCAGATTCGATCATCGGAATGAGTTCTCTAAAAAAGTTTCTGCCTCTTGTAATTGTGGCGGCTATTTCTCGATTAGTTGTCATGGCTTTTGTAATTATCAGTTTGACTTCGTTTATTTCGCTCGTGGCCTTTGAGCGGTTCTTTTCATGTGTTTTGAAACTGATACAAATTTCAACTGAAAAGGATTGGCAGTATCCCCCCAGTACTCCCCGTATGTGCGCAACATTGGCAACAGTCGTGCTTGAATCTTTTTGATATTTTGTTGAAACTGGCATCAATAGTGAAGCGTAAACGAATTTTCTTAAAATTCTCATCTACCTGCAACCACCTTAAACCATTATTAACCTATCAGTTAGCAATAAAAAAAAGCCCTTTGGCGTTTAACTACCAAAGGGCTTTGATTATATGGATATTATTTACTCTAAATCATGTTGTGTGTCTTCTAAATCGTCTTTGTAATACTTAATTAATCGCTTCATTGACACAATCGAAATCAACAGCATTCTTTTTCCTTTTAAATACTTCCCGTGCAATAAACCTATTGCGTGTAATTGTCCCGGAGTTGTAATATTCCAGTTGAAACGGGTGATTAAACAAAGGAAACCTTCGTAGTACCTCTTCCGATGTCAGGTACTCATTCTTCAAGGTATCCATAAATTAATTCGGTTAACAAATCAAAGTAATATAACGCCAAATATGAAATGTGACAGCAAACAAAAGTCACAATAATTGTAATTACGGTTGAAAAGGAGTTCTTTTGAAAAAGAAAGCAGCCTGCTTTTCCGTCGAAATCCTTTTCGCAGGCTGCCTCTCTCGGCGGCGGGCTTTGCCCGCCGCTTACTTTTTAATAGCGCGTAAATAATGGAGAGGATAGAAAAATACCTCGTACAAAATCGTCTTCATACACCCGATTTGTTGAATAGGGTCTCAGCGAAACGGGAAATGAACTACAAAACTTGAGTTGACCTTTACTTATTGTGCTGAATATATTTTGTTGTACATTTTGATTGAAAATATTGTCTAACAATTTATCAGTGTCCAGTTTTCCCGAACCCGATTTGAATTGAATATGAATTAATTTAAAAACGCAATGTAAATCAATAATTAAATCACGCTCAGAACAATACATAGGAAAACCTGAGTTTACCTGAAATGGAATTTTTCTGCGAATGATACTTTGTAAGTACTTCACAGAAACATAATATATATCACCAATGCAGCTTCTCATAAAATAACCAGTTCGGTCAATAGTTTGACTGGCACAAGCTGCAATTTGTGACGTTGAAATAATTTTTAAAAGGGTCATCATACACCATCCTCATATTTTCTCCGGGGTAGGAGATGTAAAGGATTTCGACAGTGTTTCTGATTTAACGCTGCGTGTTAACTTATTGTTGCATTAAACATGGAAAAAATTGTGAAAACAACAAAAGCCGGAAATCCGGCTCTTTTTTTTTGAAATTTAAACAAAAGTCAACGGATTAATCCAAGTGCTTCTGTTTTCAATTCCTTTTTTGATAAACGTTTTTTACTCAACATCCAGTTATCTAAATCGATTCGTCTGAAGAAAAGAAGTTTCCCTCCGGGCTTATAACTTGGTATCTTTCGTGAGCAGGTTAACTTGTATAATTGTGATTCTGAAATTCCTAAATATAACTTAGCTTCTTCAAAAGATAATGCAGCTTTCTGAGTTAGTATATGATCTCTAATAATTGATTCAAGCTGTTCAATCTTACTTACCAGTTTGATAATTAATTCTTCTACCATAACGATCTCCTTTCTTTGTTTTTTAGATTTATGTACAAAGTTGGCGTAGGTCAACCCTGGTCAATTTGAGACTGTTGGTTAGGTCGGGAATAAGTAGGATTGTGCTGTAAATGGTAGTATGCAAAAAGCCACCCCGTGGGGTGGCCTTTTTTACTTGGATTGTTTTTTAGATTTTTTGTCAGGTTTGGGCTTTGTTTTCTGTTTAATTTCCTTTTTTATTGGCTCTGGCTTGTCTAATGATAAAGCCGGAAAATTTGAGGCTGCATCAACTTTTTTACGGTCAACTACATTGGCATAAATCTGAGTGTTTTTGATTTCAGTATGCCCTAACATTTTTGATACAGTATATATGTCTGTCCCTGCGCTGAGAAGTGTTGTAGCAAAAGTATGGCGGCTTAAATGAAACCGAAAGTAAATATTAGCCTTTTTACTCCAGTTTACTATTTGCCAGTAGGCGTAATTGTACCGGCTCTTTTGATCTTCTGGCTCATACAAGTGAGGGAATACATATCTGCTCGGAAATTCGTTTTCTGCATCCTTTTTTCTTTCCTCCAAGATTTGTAAAGCTGCTCCAGAAAGAGGAAGATACACATAAAACTCCGTTTTCATTTGCTTCATCCGAACCTGTTTGTAGGTTGTCTTATCAATTTTTTGTGTGATAATATCCTCCCATAGTAACCGGCTCACGTCACCCCACCTTAAACCGCTAAAACAAGAAAATAAAAAGGCTAATCTTACTTGAGGATGAACGCCTCCACTGTGTTTATTTATTTGCAAAATCTGCTCTTCGGTTAAATAACGCGGAGTATGTCTGCGCATCTTTATCCGCATAGCTTTTGGAATTTTGTGGAAAGGGTTAAAATCCATATATCCTAATTCTACCGCTCTTGTAATAAATGTGCTAAACCGATGGCTTAAACCATATACGGTGTTTGAGTGCAAACCTTCTTTTTTAAGGGCATCCTGAAAGGATAGAAGAAACTCCTTCGTTATGTCGCTCATGGGAACGTATTCTGCCCCGGCAAACTTTGTTATGCGATTGGCAAGGTGTTTAATACTCTTTTTGGAGCGTAAATGCGATGAACTTTCGTATAAAAAGGTAATGAAATCAATATCTTTCTTATTCTCATTAACAAGTTTGTGCTTTTTTACCGATAACTCATATTGTAAAGCATCCCTGGCCTCAATCGCAAGCTGTTTCTTCTCTTTAAATTCCTCACTACGTCTATTGCCATAGGCATAGATGTTTAGGAACTTGTATTTTCGCTTTTTGTCCTGGTTAATTTCCAGATAGAACGAAATACCACCTTCTTTTAGCTGTTTCTCTCTTAAAATAACACTCATGGCTATTTTGTTTTACGGTTATTTATTAAGTAACGTTACGAGTAACATTATTTGCATAAACCATCCGAAAACATCTGCCCGGTATCTGAACTCAAAACAGCTTAAACCCTTGTATTTACTGGATTTTGTTTGCTTTTGTTAGCTTTTAGTTTCTATCTCAATTTCTAAAGATATGCTCTCGATTGACCTGCGCACCAATGCGGCCGGAGGCAAACGCTACATTCCCATCGACCTTACCGCTTCATCACTGGCCGGTGAAGCCGTGTACGACAACAGCCGCGCCTACGAACTGCGCTACAAAGGCTACTTCCGCATCGACCTGCGCATTGGCTACACCCGAAACGGTAAACACATTACCCAAACCTGGGCCGTTGACCTGCTCAATGTGACCAATAATAAAAACGTGTTCACGCAGGACTACAATGCCGAGCGCAACGTAATTCAAACCAACTACCAGACCGGCTTCCTGCTCATTCCTCAATATCGCATTACTTTCTGATGACCACACAGGAAAACACAAAACAGGAATCAATCAAAGATCTGCGCGAGCGGATCATTGGTATTCCGCTGGTGGGTGTGCTGGGAATGCTCATGAGCCGTGGCGGCAGCATGGTAAGCTACCTCGAATCGCTGCTGCTTTCGTTGTTCTTCACCTTTTCGCTCTGGCACCTGATGCGTTATCTGGTAATCAGATTGCGCACGAAATTTCCCGGCCTGTCCAATACACGGAAACGAATTTTGTATCAATTAGGTATTGGCATTCCTGTTACCATTTTATTTATGTCGGGGTTTTGCGTTAATTATGGTTTATTCAAATACGGTTCTCAGCTTCCGATGAAACCAATTATTATAAACACCATAGTAGGGTTGGTTATCACATTATTCATTTCCACTATTTACGAGTGCGCCTATTTTTTCAAACAATGGAAACAAAGTCTGCTGGAAGCACAGGAACTGAAACGGCAAAATATCATTTCGCAGTTTGAAACGCTGAAAAGTCAGGTTAATCCGCACTTTCTCTTCAACAGCCTCAACACGCTTACCGTACTCATTGAAGAAAATCAGACACAGGCCGTACACTTCGTGCAGCAGCTCTCGCAGGTGTATCGCTATGTGTTGCAGGCGCGAGAAAAAAACACGGTGGCGCTGGCCGAAGAACTCGATTTCATTCGCGCCTACCTCTATCTCCTGCAAATACGTTTTGGCGATCACCTGAAAACCGAAATTGAAACCGATGCCCAAACCGCACAGCTTCACATTCCGCCGCTGGCCCTTCAGCTATTGGTCGAAAATGCCATCAAGCACAATGTAATTTCGGCCGCGCAGCCGTTGCGGTTAAGCATCAGCACCAATTCATCGGGCGAACTTACGGTGAAGAATGTGCTTCAGAAAAAAAACACACCCGAAACACCGGGCGGTTTCGGACTGAGCAGCATCATGCAACGCTATCACCTGCTGGGAGCCAAACCGGTGCGCATTATGCAGGAAGAAGGATTTTTCAGTGTGGTACTTCCACTTCTTCAACCCGAACAGCGATGAACATTTTCATACTCGAAGACGAAGCTCCCGCCCTGCGCCGCATTACCAAACTTGTGCAGGAAATTTTGCCACAGGCAGTAATTACGGGAACATCAGACAGTGTAAGCACCGCATCGGCATTACTCAAAAATTCACCCGAACCACATCTTATACTGGCCGATATTCAGCTTGCCGACGGACTGAGTTTCGATTTGTTTGAACAAATTGCACTTAACTGCCCCGTTATTTTCACCACTGCGTTTGACGAATATGCCATACGTGCATTCAAACTAAACAGCATCGATTATCTGCTCAAACCCATAGACCGCGAAGCGTTGAGCCATGCGCTCGACAAATACCACAAGCATTATTCGTCGGGAAATGCCGGCATTCCGGCTGTGCTCTGGCAGGAGTTTATTGCGCAGATGCGTCCCGGTAAAACAAGCTACAAAAACCGCTTTCTCGTAAGCAAGGGCGCACAGCTTTTACCCATTGCTGCCGATGAAATTGCGTGGTTTGTTACCGAAGACCGGCTGGTGTTTCTGCACACACACCAGAACCAGCGGTACATTTGCGATCATACATTGGATGAACTGGAATCGCTGCTCAATCCCGAACAGTTTTATCGCGCCAACCGTCAGTTTGTAATTGCAGTGAAGGCCGTGAAAGGAGCCGAAAACGGATTCAACGGAAAACTCCATCTTCACCTTCATCCCCAACCCGAAGAACAGGTGGTGGTGAGCCGCGAAAAAGCTGCACATTTCAAAGACTGGCTGGCAGGAAACGATTAATTTCTGCTGCGCTTTTCTTCCACTGCTTCATTGTAATACAGCTTCACAATATCAATACCGGCCTGCTGGTGGCGGCGGTTAATGAACGCATAGGGAAGCGATGAACTGTTCTGATAGAGGTATGTATATTCATCGTGCAGCACGGCCTCGCGGTAAAGCCGCACATGATCCAAACGTCCCAAACTGTCGCGGGTGTATTTGAGCAGTTCTTCGCCCGAATTAAGGCCGGTCATGGTAAAGAGGCGGCTGCTTAAACGCCCCAGGCTGTCGTACTCGTAGCGGTAAGTGTTGTAATGCCCGCCCACGATAAACGCCAAACGTTCTTCAAGCACACGGCCTGTTTCGTCGAAATCAGAAATCGTTTGCCGGAATGGTTTACCATCGTCGTTGAGCGCAATCTGTGTGAGCTGCCGCGGCAGGTATTTCTCGTAGCGGAATTGTTCTTCGGAAATTACGGTTTGCACACCGAGTATGAAATTGGTGTGGTTGCGTCCGAGATTGGTTTCACGCACATGAATGCGCACGGCGAGGGTATTGTCTTTGTTCCAGGTGTAATACCAGGTGCTGTAATAATCGCCATCGCAAAGGCGGCGTATGTTGAGGCGACTGAGACTGTCGTAGGTGTATTGCACAAACACCGTATCATATACATAGTAATTCCGGTATTCCACCCGTTCGGGCCTGATGCGGCGGCCGCGACGATATACGGCAGGAATTACCTTTTCTTCGGTGCGCGTGGCACGTACACGGCTGCGCCAGTAAAGGGTAAGGTTGCCCAGCGTATCGAACTGGTAATATTCGCGCAGGCCTTTGTCCTCGATGAGCTGCTGATCGGGTTTGTATTGCAGGGCAATATTTACAAACCTTATTTTGTTGGCCAGCACACTGTCGCGGTTAAACGCAAACGGCACGCCAAACGGATCGTCGCTTACGGGAATAAACAACTGCGCCGACGTGTGCAGCACACCGCCGAAAATAAACACGAAAAGCAGCAGAAAACGGGCTGTCATACACTCTTCGCTGTAAACAATACAGTTTACAACACTTTACAAAGATTGCCGATGGCAACCCGCTGCCCGAACAGCCGGATAATGTTTTATTAACAGCGTACTGTGTATTGGGCCGGTTGCTTGCTGTACTAACGGTTGTGTGTTAAGAGTGCCAGTGCTTCATCGAGGCTGTTTACAGGCTGTTCGCATACATTGTTTTGGCACACATACACCTTGCGGTTTCCTTCAGTAACGCGGCCTTCGAGCAACGGCAATGCAGAAGGCGTTTTACTTCCCGCCAGAATGAGGTTGGTGTGATAGTCCGAGCGAAAACCCTGCAGCACCTCTGCCGCCGCATAACCGGCCACGGCCACTTCGCGGAAAGGGAAACAGTAATGCAGTTGCAGAATCATCCAGTTTGAATGCCCTGCACCGTAGCCTATGATTTCGCGCTGCATCATTCGCAGCATGGCTGTGGCTCTTTCCATCCAGTCTGTGCGGCCAAAATAATGGCCGAGGTAAAACAGGTTGCGCGCCATTACCGAATTGGAAGCGGGAATTACATTGTCTGATATTTCCTGCTTACGTGCAATGAGCGCCGGATCAAGGTCGGAAGTAAACCAGAAAAGATTGTTTTCATCGTCGCCGAAATGTGCAATGGTGTATTCGGTTAACTGTTTTGCAAGTTGCAGCCAGTCTTCATCGAACGTAACCTGATAGAGTGCGGTGAATGCGTCAATTACAAACGCATAATCTTCGAGAAAACCGTTTACGGTGCTTCGTCCGTTTTTCCAACTGTGCCAGAGTCCGCCGTCATCGCGCAGTTGATTTGCCCTGAGGAAACGCGCATTGCGCAGGGCCGTGAGCAGGTATTCTTCGTCGCCGGTGGCCGTGTAGGCATCGGTGCAGGCGCGCAGCATCATGGCGTTCCACGAGGTGAGCGATTTATCGTCGAGGCCCGGACGCACGCGGCGGTTGCGCACATCGAGAAGCATGGCGTTTACTGTTTTACGTTTGGCCTGCAACTCGTGCAGCGTCATGGCGTGGCGTGCGGCAATTACTTCTTCGCGTTCGCGGCGGAGTAAAATGTAGTTGCCGTGCTCCCAGTGGCCGATGCTGTTTACGCTGTACAAATCGGCATACCAGCCATATTCATTGCCGAGCAGTTGTTTCAGTTCGTCTTCGCGCCACACGTAAAACTTTCCTTCTTCGCCTTCCGAGTCGGCGTCGAGTGCCGAGAAAAACGCGCCGCTTTCGTGAGTAAGTTCGCGTCGCACAAAGGCCAATGTTTCTTCGGCCACTTCGCGGTAGCGCGGGTTGCCGGTAATGCGGTATGCCTCGCAGTAAAGCGAAACAAGCTGTGCATTATCGTAAAGCATTTTTTCGAAATGCGGCACCTTCCACAGCATATCGGTAGAGTAGCGTGCAAAGCCACCGCCCACCTGATCGTAAATGCCGCCGTCGGCCATTTTATCGAGTGTGAGCAGGGTGTGCTGCAAAATATCTTCGCGCTTGGTATGATGTGCGTATAGCAGCAGAAAGAGGTAATTGTTGGGCAACGGAAATTTAGGTGCACGGTTGGGGCCGCCTTCGCCGTTATCAAAACGTGTCATCCACTGCTCTACCGATAAACCAAGGCGTTCGGCCGTAATTTCCTTTTCGCCGTCTTCGGGCAGCAAACGCTCTACGCGTCGCACACCGGCAGTTAATTCATCGGCATATTGGAAACATTTTTCGCGGTCGTTATTCCACAAATCGGCCAGATTGAGCAGCACATTCATCCAGCGTTCTTTCGGAAAATAAGTGCCGCCGTAAAGCGGTCTTCCGTCGGGCAGGGCAAAGCAGTTGAGCGGCCAGCCGCCATGCCCGGTCATAAGCTGTACGGCGGTCATATACACCTGGTCGATGTCGGGACGTTCCTCGCGATCTACTTTTATGCAGATGAAATGATCGTTCATAATCCTCGCCACCTTTTCGTCTTCAAACGATTCGTGTTCCATCACATGGCACCAGTGGCAGGCCGAGTAGCCCACACTTACGAGAATGAGTTTGTTTTCGGCATTCGCTTTTTCAAGCGTTTCGGCATTCCACGGCATCCAGTTTACCGGATTGTGTGCGTGTTGCAGCAGGTAAGGACTTGTTTCGTGAATGAGTGCGTTGGTATGCGTGCGTGTGCTCATGGTGCAAAGTTAGGATTCGCCGTTGTTTGCCACGTTAAAACCAACTGAAAAGCATTTATCTTCACGCATTGCATGAAAGCTATTGCCGCATACTTCAGAAACTATTTTCGCAACGGTTTCAGCTGGCCCTACTTCCTCCTGCTTACCCTGCTGCTGGGCGGTTTTACGGCATTCGTGTATGCCGATAAGGCACGGCTGCAATGGACAGGCGGCGGAGCCAACGATGTGTGGCGGCTGATACAGAATTTTGCCGTATTTGGCGGAACGCTCATCGGGGCGATATTGCTTTGGTACCCGTTTGCGAAAGACAAAACCTGGATACGTTCGCCCAAATTCTGGCTGGCGGTAATTGTGGGTGCGGGTGCATTTTCAATGGCCGTGTTTTTTTACTGGCATAAAGAATGGATTAAGCATATTACCGACGGGCCGGTAGAAATATTTTTGCTGCGGATAAGCCGCTATCCGGCCAATCTGGTGCTGCTCATGCTGCCCGTGTTTGTGTGGTGGTGGGTGGAAGACCGTAAACGCGAACCATTTTACGGATTTAAAAAAACGAACCTGCAACCGTATTTTATTTTACTGCTCATGATGGTTCCGCTTATTGTGGCGGCTACTTTTTCGGCGGGCTTTCTTAAACAATATCCGCAGGCCATACGTATGCTCAATGCGGCGCAGATTACCGAAAACAGGTTGGGTTACGGATTGGTATTTGAAGGATTTTACGGGGTGAATTTTGTGGTGACAGAAATTTTCTTTCGCGGATTTTTGCTGTTTGTGTTAAGTCGCTGGTTAGGCTACGGCGCGGTGCTGCCGGTGGCTGCGTTTTATGTAACCATACATTTTGGCAAGCCGTTGGGCGAAACCATCAGTTCGTTTTTTGGCGGAATTATTCTGGGTGTAATTGCGCTCGAAACGCGTTCGGTGTGGGGCGGTGTGCTTATTCATCTGGGCATTGCCTGGGGCATGGAACTGGCGGCGGCGCTGGCGCGGTAATCCCGGCGGTTTTGCGAACTTTACGGCATGGAGGCATTTTATACCGATGCACATACGCATTTTCGTTATCCTGCGCAGCACAATGTGCGGTTTGTGCGCAATGCGTACCTGCACAAAAATGCGGGTACACTGCCCTACTCGGTGTGCTGCGGGCTGCATCCGTGGAAAGTGACCGAACAATGGACTCACCACATTGAACTGCTGAAAACGCTGGCGCTGCTGCCCAACGTGGCAGCCATTGGCGAATGCGGCCTCGATTATGCCCGGCAGGTAAGCCGCGAATTGCAGCAGCAGGCATTTGAGGCACATGTACAGCTTGCCAACACAGTGCGCAAACCATTGGTGCTGCACATTGTGCAGGCACTTCACGAATTGCCCCGCTTCCTCAGATCGGCCCGCGTTACGGCGGTGCTGCACGGCTACAGCGGAAACGAACAGCAAACCAATCAACTGCTGCACCTGAATGTGATGTTCAGCGTGGGCACCCGTTTGCTGCACAAGCCGGAAAAACTGAAAAATGTGGTGCAGCATATTCCGCCACATCTTCTGCTGCTCGAAACCGATACACAACCCGCACACTTTCACGAATTGTACCTCCGCACGGCCCAACTCCTTGGCATGAGCGAAGATGCGCTGCGTATGCAGGTGTTTAGTAATTTTGCCCGCACATTTTTCGCCGATGAATCAACCTGACACAATTCCGTACTGGATGTCGCGCACACAACTGCTGCTGGGCGACGAACCTGTGAAAAAACTCATGGCCGCCAATGTGCTCGTGGTGGGCCTTGGCGGTGTAGGCGGTATTTGCGCCGAAATGATTGCCCGCGCCGGTGTAGGACGCATGACCATTGTGGATGGCGACACGGTGGATGCCAGCAACGGAAACCGGCAAATTCCCGCACTCTTCAGCACACACAAACAGCCCAAGGCCACGGTAATGCAGCAACGCCTGCTCGACATCAATCCTGATCTTGAGCTTACGGTAATAAATGATTTCATCCGCGACGAAAAAACCACACACCTTCTCGAAACCGGTAATTTCGATTATGTGGTGGATTGCATTGATACGCTTTCGCCCAAAGTATTCCTCCTTGCAGCCTGCAAGCAGCGCGGCATTCCCATTGTAAGCTCTATGGGCGCAGGCGGAAAAGTTGATCCGTCGCGCATTGTGGTATGCGATATTTCTGAAACTTATTACTGCAATCTGGCCAGGTATGTGCGCAAACGACTTTACAAGCTGGGCATACGCGAAGGCATTACCGTGGTGTTTTCTGACGAGGAAGTAGATCAGTCGAAAATTATTGTGACTGAAAAAGCATTTCCGAAAAAATCCATCATCGGCACCATGTCGTACCTGCCTGCCATATTTGGCTGCACGGCGGCGAGTGTGGTAATCAGGGAATTGATGAAGAAGTGATTTTGTGTAATTTGCAGAATGCGGTTTATTGCGCTAATCAGTTCTGAATAAATTATTGCCGATTCTCGCGGAGAAAAGTAAATAATCGAAAAGTGTTTACCGGCGATTATTTCATCCTCTTCGAAAATCAAACAGATTCTCTCTCGCAGGTAAACCACCTGATTTTCATCAGATTTGACAAATCTTTCCGTTCCCGAAATTTCTGTTCCCGAAATCCGTTTACCTTTGTAGCATGCTACGTCAGTTACTGCCCATTTTGATTATCGCGGCTTTCCTGGTTCAGTTAACCGGAAAATCGGTAATTACGGTGCATTACCTGATTAACAAAGAAAAAATCTCCAAAACGCTCTGCGAAAACAAAACCCGGCCCACCAAAAAATGCCACGGTAAATGTCAGCTTCTTAAAAAGCTGCGTGAGCAAAAGCAAAAGGAAGAAGGCAATTCGCCCGTATCGCTCCCCCAGGTACTGAAAGGCAAAACCGAATGGCCTGCCGAGTTGAATGAGTTTACTGTAACTGTTTTTACCACCGGTTTTTCAAACACCGTTTTCCCCGCGTACTTACCTTCCCAATCATCGGCTCAACATACCGATATTTTTCACCCTCCCTGTTAACCGGTTGTGTTTTCCCTGCAAATTATTGTATGCAGGATTAGTATTGTTTTTCCGTATTCCGGAGAAACAGGTTTTCTATTGTCTAAAAAATCAACAACCGGTTATGAAACCCACTATTTTCAATACCCGCAGCCTTTTTGCGACCACACTTATTGCCTGCTCGCTTTTTGTTTCCTCCTGCGATCGTGACGATGACGATGATGTAACGCCTGCGCCCACAATCAACACAGGCTCACTGAGCATTCATGTCGAAAACATGTTCGACACACTGCCTTTTACTTTGGGCAATAGCAGCTATGTAACTGCAAACGGCGATACTTTGAATTTTTCGATGTACAAATATTATATCTCCAACATCAAACTCATTCGCCCCGACGGCAGCCACTATGCCGAAGCCGGGGGCTACCACCTTATCAACGCAGCCGATACAAACTCGCTAGAATTTACCATTGCCAATGTGCCCAACGGCGCATACAGCGGCATTGAGTTTATGATTGGCGTGGACAGTCTGCGCAACGTATCGGGCTCACAAACCGGTGCGCTCGATCCGGCAAACGGAATGTTCTGGACATGGAGCACCGGCTACATTATGGCCAAAATGGAAGGCTCATCGCCACAGTCGGGTGCGGCAAACAACAGTATTGTGTATCACATTGGCGGATTCAGCGGGGCAAACACTTCGCTGCGCATGGCCTCGCCGTCTTTCAATGGCGACCAGGCCAATGTTAGCTCAACCGCCACACCCGAAGTACACATAAAATGCGACGTGGCCGAGTGGTTCCGCAATCCTGTAACGATAAACGTGGCCACCACATTTTTCCAGATGGCCGTAAATGCCAACTCGGCCATGGTTGCCACCAACTACGCCGATATGTTCACTGTGGAGCACATTCACAACTAAGGTCGTGAGCAGGCTTTTATTTACACGCAGCATGGTCGTAACGGCCATGCTGCTCCTGCCGTTCGTTTCGGCAGCCTGCGATATTTGCGGCGCGTTTATCGGCATTACACCTTACGATAATCAGAGCAGCATTCAATTGCTGCACCGCTACCGCAGCTTTAACGGTTATGCGGCAGCCAGTCAGTCGCCGCAGCTATTCCCGCCGGGCGCATGGCGTGTGCCGCCTCAAAGCACCTACTCGCCACTGCACACCACTCACGGCACCGACAGTGTACCGCCGGCCTACAGCAGTTCCGACTTTGAAGTATTCCGCAGCTACGAACTCCGCCTCAAATACTTCATCCACCGCCGCATCGAACTCAACGCCTTCATTCCGTTTAACCACAATACCACACGGAGCAACGGCGAAAAAGAAGCACTGTCAGACTTCGGCGATCCTACACTTTACGCCGCCTGGCACGCCATACGCCGGTTAGACGATGTGAAAGTGCAGCAACGGCTTATCCTTGGCATCGGTACAAAAATTCAGTTTGGCCGCACTGCGCTGCGCAACGAAAAAGGCGAACGCCATCACCTCATGCTGCAACCGGGCACAGGCACAACCGACCTGTTTCTTTACACCAGCTACACGGCCGGGTACAAAAAACTGGGCGTAAATTTCAATGCAATGGGCAAGATAAACGGCACCAACAAATTCAACGAACGCATTGGAAACAGTGCGGTGGGTTCGCTCAATGTGTTTGCCCGTTTTCAGCTGAACAGCAATACCGTACTCATGCCCTCGCTCCAGTCGTATTACGAATACTCGAAAGGTATTTACGTAAACAACGCACTGGAAACCGGAACCGGCATGAATGTGGGCATGGCCGGTGCAGGTGCCGAACTGGTGTGGAAAAACATGAGTTTCCAGCTTGCCGCACACCTTCCGGTGTATGAACATGCGGCTAGCAGCAATCTTTCGAGCGCAGGACGTATTGTAGCCGGGGTTACTTTCAACTTTAACCAGCAGAATTATTGGCTTGGAAACTAATTTAGTATCCAAACCAATTAACAGTTAGTTAGAGCCGATTGTATATCAGTCTTTGGTAAAGATTTATTTACGCTTGTATCGGGTGTACAAGTTGCATCAGATTTGCCGTAAATTAAGACTCACAAACAGGGGTAAATGCTCCTTTGTTTGTCATAGTATCTGTTCAAACCAACCAAGCCATGACTAAAAACTACTTTCTCTCCTCATTGTTTTTTCTTTGCACAGGCATTTCTGCTTTTGCACAGGACACACTATGGACCCGCATTGCGCAGCCCGACAGTCTTCAGGTAAACGGTGTCGGTTTTTCGGCAAATGGTACGCAGATTGTGTCGGGCACAAACTGCCATCCGGCACATCTCCGGCTTTGGCAAACCACCACCGGCAGTTTGATGTGGGATTATGAAGTACCATCGAGCCTGATGTGCCTCATGGGTGTGGGCATAAGTGCAAACAGCAACTACATTGCCACCATCGAAGAGTTTGGAAACATTATCATTTTCGACAATACACAGTTTCCTCCCGATTCGCTCACTACCATTACCACAGGAACTACCTATGCCTTTTCCCTGGCATTTTCGCCAAACAGCATGAAAATTGCCGCTGGCGGATCGGCCGGAAAACTCAAGACCTATCATACCGCCACCGGTGCCATCGACCTGAATGTAACCGCGCATACGGGTTATGTGTTTGATGTGGCCTACTCGCCCGACGGAACGAAGATTGCCACCTGCGCCGGCGACAACAAAGTAAAAGTGTGGGACACGCTGGGCAATTTGCTGCACACATTCACCAACCACACCGACGATGTGCTGGGCGTGGAATTTACACCGGATAATGCACGGCTGGTAAGTTGCAGCAAGGATAATACGGTAAAAGTATTTGACGTGGTGAATTACACATTCCTGCAAAGTATTGCACCATCCGGTTCCGATGTAAATGCCATTGCCATTTCGCCCGATGGCTCTTACCTTGCTACCGGCTCAAGTGATGCGCGGGTGAGGCTTTTTAACCTCAACACTTATCAGCTGATTCAGCAACTGCCCTATTCGTCGGGAAATGTACTTTCGCTGGCCTGGTCGCCGCAGGGCGGCAAAGTGGTATCGGGCACCGGTACGGGTAAAGTAGTGTTGTATGATGTGTCGCTCATTGCCGATGTGGCTGTTCCGCAAATCCGGAGCTTTACGGTTTATCCCAATCCGTTTGCCGGTTTGTTTCAGGTTATTACAGGCAACTACGAAGTAAGCCGTATTACCCTGAGCGATGCCACCGGAAGAGTGGTGTATGAAAACAATACGGTATATGCGGCTAATTCTGTAATTGACATTGCAGAACAACAAATCAGCAGTGGATTGTATTTCCTCACACTGACCACAGGCAGCGGAGAGCGAATAGTTCAGCGAATAATTCGTCAGTAAATTCAACACAAAGGCCGGTACATTTTGCACCGGCCTTTGTGTCATGGTTTGGGGATGTGATAAATTATTCGTTCTCAATAGAAGATGCGCCCGAAGTATTGCGGCTAACGCTGCCCGGCTTGCCCGAATACACAAAGTGCGAAGCTCCCGAAGACTGTGCATTGAGTTTTTTGGCCACATGCATACGCGCTTCCGATGCGCCCGAAAGTGTAATGGTAAGATCGTCGGCACTGAATGCATCGCCATAAAGTTCGGAAGCGCCGCAAAGTGTCATCACCGCTTTATCGGCTTTGCCTCTGATTTTGGCTTCTGAGGCTCCGCTAAGATTAAACTCCACATTGTCAGATTTCACGCTGCCATCGAATTCCGATGCGCCCGACAGGGTGAGATCAATGGGAGCCGAAGGAAATTCACCAAGCAATTTCAGTTCAACGGCACCGCTCAGTTCGCCACCTTTAAACTGCGGGCCGGTAAGGCGCACGGTAATTTTTTCGCCATCGCTATGATAGAAGTTGTTGTTGAGCGAAAGGGAAAGCGCATCGTTAAGCACGCTTACTTTTGTGGCTTTCACCATATTTTCGGGCCCTTCAAGTTCGCACGATACGGTGGGCGAATAGCGGTAGGTGATTTCAAATACATTTGACGCATTGATCTTTGAAAACGCACCGACGTTTCGTGTCTGCTTAATTACAGGCCCGTCGCAGCGAGTAATGCCAAATTCAAAGTCGATGGCTCTGATCCAGAAAACAGCCACAAGGGCTATGAGGATAAACGGAAAAGCTTTTTTCATGGGACAGCGTTTTTGGTGTGTATATGATGTGAAAAGAGTGGTTGAATAAATTTTTACTTCTGCTTGATTTCAGAAAGTCCGCTGGCTGTTTTGCTTACCGACTGAGGCGTGCCCCAGTAGCTAAGTTCGGCAAGGCCTGAGGTAAATGCGTCGAGTTTGTTCTTTACCGAAATTTTGGCCGAGGCAACTCCTGATACAGAAATTGCCCATTCATTCACTTCAAGCGCCTTTGCCTTCAGATCAACAGTGCCGCATACCGTTACATCGGCTTTATCGGCTGTGCCTTCAAGCACAATTTCTGTTACACCGGCAAAATTTCCTTTGAGCGAAGAAGCATTGATTTTACCAATAAACTCACCCACTCCGGTAATGGTGAGATCGATATCTGATTTGGGAAAATCGCCCGTAACTTTCAGCGATGCCACACCCGAAATAGTGGCTCCGGTAAATTCAGGGCCGGTGAGAATTACCTTAATCTCTTTCCCGTTGTAGTTGCGCTCATCCTGTTTAAGGGTAAGGTAAAGCGTTCCTTCTTTTACAGTAAGTTCGGTAAGCTCAATCAGTTTATCATTGCCGGCCAGCATACAGGTTGTTTCGGTGGAATAGCTATATACAATTTCAAAAATTGAACCTGCATTTATCCGGTTAAACGGCTGTATGGTTCTTGTTTGTCCGGCATGACCGAATGCAGTGGACTGAAGCAGCAAAAATGCAGCAGAGAACAGAAGGAGAAAATTTCGTTTCATGGGCAGAACGTTTGGTGTGAATTTGGCGAAGGATATGGGTATGACGGACTGCCCCCCGGAAAAGTAACAGCAATTGCCCTGAAAAGTTGCAAATAACTGATATACAGAAAAATAAAAGTCTTTTCAGGCAAAATTTTCCTGATAAAAATCGATGAGCCGCTGGTCGAGAAGAATGTCTTCTTCCCTGAGCGGACGTTTGAGAAAAAGGCCATTGAGCGTGCGGCACCGGCTCAGGGCGGTGTAAACTTGTCCGCTGGCAAAAGCCTTTCCGCCGGTATCGAGGATAACGCGGTCGAACGTGAGGCCCTGGCTTTTGTGTATGGTTACTGCCCAGGCCAGTTTGAGCGGGTATTGGCTGAATGTGCCTCGGATGCGGGTTTTTACGCGGCGTTCGGCAGCATTCCAGCGGTTTTCAGCCAGTTCCCAGGTTTCTTTATATACGCGGTGAACTTCGCCCGACTGCAATTTTACTTCAATGGCCTCGTCGGAAATGAAAACGATTTTGCCAATGGTGCCATTTACCCAGCGGCGGCCTTCGGCTCCGGTATCGTTGCGAACGAAAATTACCTGCGCGTGTTTTTTGAGTTTTAGAAAACGCTGTGTGGGCTGATCTTTCTCTGGAAAATCGCCTTCCACGTAAGCCTCAAACACATATTCCTCGTCGGGAAGTTCGGCCAGGCGGCGTTCGTTTTCGGTTTCGGCGGTGCGCAGGTAAGAAGTAAGCGTAATTACAAATTCGTCGGCCGACGGATTGTAGCCGGGAATGCAGCGTTCGTTGATTTGCGCCAGTGTGCCCGTATCGCCGCGGCGGAATGTGCGTATGCGGTTGAGCAGATCGGCAAAAGCGGCATCGCCTTTCTGCCGGTAAATTGTTTTGAGCTCTACCCGCATCGGATTTAGCTGCCTGAATGCCGGCGCATCAAAAAAATAACCGCCCGCATATTCGCTGCCGAAAATATGGCGGTCAAACTCATTGTCGTTGCGCACCACCGGAGGCAGTTGAAACAAATCGCCCACCAGCACAAGCTGCTTGCCGCCAAACGGAATATCGGGCGTATCGCTGTTTATGCGCAGCGAACGTTCAATAGCCTGAAAAATATCCGAACGCAGCATCGATACCTCATCAATGATAAATACATCTGTATTGCGTATAATCTCTGCCTTACCCGATCCGGGCGTAAATTTTTCGATGGCCTCATCATCGGGCAACAGCGGACGCAAAGGCAGCCTGAAAAACGAATGAATGGTGGTGCCGCCCACATTTGTGGCTGCAATGCCGGTAAACGAAAGCACCACAAATTTCTTGCGCGTATTCTGGCAGAAATAATGAATAAACGTGGACTTACCCGTTCCCGCCTTACCGATAATGAGAAAACTCGAAGGCGTTTGCTCTATTTCATCGTAAAGCGGCCCAATTACCGGATCATTCAGGTAATCGGTCGGAATTTCAAAGTTGCGTCGGTAAAAATCGGGCAGGTGCTGCTCCTGATCGAAAATGGAAATCTGTGTGCTTCCGCTTTCAATCATGCTGAAGAAATACAACTCCGCCCCGCAACCTTTAAACGGGTCGTTCATGTTGAATTCCTGCGCACTGCTGTGGGCAAGCACTTTCAGAATATAATCGGCCTGACGGAGCATCCAGCCCAACCCGCCGGGATTGTGTTTCACATAATGCTGGGCAAACTCCGCATTCACTGTAATTCCGACCACTGCCAGAAACTCCAGTACGCGGGTGGTCATTTCCGCTTCTTTCAGGTAACTCCGCTTATCGGGCAATGCCTGAAAATTATCAGGCAAATCGGCCTCGTACCCTTCGGGCCAGTGTTCTTCGTCAACCCCGTAATACAACTGATACGCCACCGATTTCCGAAACATACCTTCCCGCACCAACGGCGAAAACCGAAACTGATCGACCCAGACGGAAAGGAGTTTTTTGTTGATTTTCATGCGGCAGGTTCTAAAGCATACCAGTCTATCAGCACTCTTAAATCACGAACAAGCTGATATACTTTCGTACAAGGATTTGCTTCCAGCACCGGCCGCTTTGCATGATACTCATCCAATTTCTCTGCCCTTGAAATTGCCCGCTCCTCATTGCCGGTCTTCATTACACAGTCAATTATTTCTGCATGGCCATGCCTGTACACAAACTCACTCCACGCAGGATGTTTACGTGCAGCATGACTCAGCTTTTCATACACTTCTTCTCTTGGCAGTGTGGTTGCATGATCTACATCCTGAAAATGCAGCAACAGCCACAATTCAAACACTTCGTTACTCCATGCCAGTTGTATATTATTACTGCGGGCAATTTCAAAAGCGTTGTGGAAATTCTCAATCGTTTTCTGATTCAGATCAGCATCATCCTTATCAAATACCGCCCACTTCTTATCTATCTCTTTGTTTGAATACAACTTTATTAATTCGCTTTCAGCCTGTGTGCGTTCTACCACACCTTTCGGACTTAAACCAGTACCCACCACTTTCAGGAAAACTGTGCCGGGAGGAAAATACTTTTCAAATTGCTCGAAATAAACCCGCTCTGTATTTTGATCTTCGCACACTATCAGAAAAAAATACCTGTATTTACGCCACTTCACAGGGCGATCTATTTCTATCCGCTCCTGCTTCTTCCCTATTTTTCCTCGTTTTGCCACAATCCTTTTTTTATTATTTCTTCAAATGCACCCAAAAAAGGGATAGCTCCGTAACGCCCTTCCAGATAACGTTTTTCTTTATCTGTATCAGGCCGCTCTTTTTCCAACGTTTTCACACCATTCTTTTCACCAATATATACAAAATCAGAAAGTGAATACAGTTCTGTGCTTTCCCACTTATTCTTCTCTGTAAAATAAATCTGGTCTCTTCTCAGTGTGGAATAGGTAAGCAAATTGGTATCGTGCGTGGCAAATACAAGCTGTGCATGATTGGGGTTTGTAACCGGATTAAGAAACAAACGAATGGTATTGAGTGTAAGAATGGGATGCATCTTCGCTTCCATTTCGTCAATTACCAGCACACCACCTTTAATTAAAGCATTTAAGATGGGACCGCTCAACTGCAAAGCCTTCTGAGCGCCTGATGATTCACGTTCATGCCAGTTCCAGCTTTTGGTATGGTTTGCCAGATTTCCCTTGGCATCAAAATAACGGTGTGTGGCATCTACTTTAAATGCGCTTCTTCCGGTAAACGTTTGTATAATCTGATTGCGAAGATCATTGGGCATATCACTTCGTAAATCTGATTCATTAAATTCCTGGGTTACAATCTCAAGATCTACAATGCCTATTTCAAGAGCAATCAAATACTGCCTTATTTTGTCCCTATACTCTTCATTTTGCCAAAGCTGAACGGTGGTTACCTGTTCATCTTCAGTATCCAATCCATCTATAATGGTAAGATCTCTGAACCAACTCATTACCCGCAGCGCATCGTCCACATTAAACGTATCGCACATCGAAAGAAACAACGCATTAACCCGCGTAGCCTCAATAACCGTATCAATCAGTTTTTTTGAAGCACTGAACCCCGAACTCACATCTATTACATCATCTTCACGCTCAAAAAGCAGGGTTTCTCTGCTGGTTATTTTTCTGAAAAGCCACTCACGCACCACACGCTCATTGTTAATTTCATACCCATACCGATAGCGAATATCATCAGCAATGAATACTATTTCAAAATAAGTGGGCTTTTCATCCCAGCCTTCGCGCAGCAAAAAAGGATCGTAAGGCAGCCTTGCAATTGATGAAATACTGAGCGAATGCTCTACAAGCCCTGCCATTAAACCCAACCCGCGGATAAGATTACTCTTCCCGCTTGCATTTGCACCATAAATAGCTGCCATATTCAGCACTTCGTGCTTACCCGCAGTAATAATGTTCTCCGGGTAATCGCGCTGCTTGGGAGCAGGAACAAGACTAAGCGTTTGCTTTTCTCCGATTGAACGGAAGTTGGCTACTGAAAACTCTATCAACATGCCTCATTTCGTAGATTCCCCACGAAATTACATCATTTCGTCTCCATTTCACACTTCTCCCCCTAAATCTCTTCTATCTCACTCGTTTACAACCAATTATTTTTCACCAACCACCCATTTCCCGAACAAAAGCCACGAAATAACATTAGTTCAAACAAAAATCCAGCCCGAACGGGCTGGATTTACAAATTAGCACTGAGTTATTACAACCCCAACACCACCTCATCCGGATCTTTACCACCAAAGATGAGTTTATGCGGATTCTCAATCATCTGCTTCACCGCCACAAGGAAACTCACCGACTCTTTACCGTCGATAATACGGTGATCGTAGCTGAGCGCAATGTACATCATGGGGCGAATGACTACCTGGCCATTTACCGCCACCGGACGATCCACCACATTGTGCATACCGAGAATGGCGCTCTGTGGCGGGTTGATAATAGGTGTGCTCATGAGTGAACCAAACACGCCGCCGTTGGTAATAGTAAAGGTGCCGCCGGTCATTTCATCGACGGTAATTTTTCCGTCGCGGGCTTTGAGGGCGAGGCGTTTTATTTCGGCTTCGATCTGGGCCAGGCTCATTGTTTCGGCGTTGCGTACCACGGGCACCATGAGGCCTTTGGGTGCGCTCACGGCAATGCCTACGTCGCAGTAATCGTGATATACAATTTCTTCGCCGTCGATCTGGGCATTGATGGCCGGGAACTGGCGCAGGGCCTCGCACACGGCTTTGGTGAAAAACGACATAAAGCCGAGTCCCACGCCATGCTTTTCCTTAAAGATGTCTTTGTATTTGTTGCGCATGTTCATTAATGCGCTCATATCCACCTCGTTGAAGGTGGTAAGCATGGCGGTTTCCTGTTTCACGGCTACCAGGCGCTGGGCTAATTTTTTGCGCAGGCTGGTCATTTTGTCGCGGCGCTGGTTGCGGGTGCCGCCCCAGCCTTGAGCCGCAGAGGCATCAAAGCCGTTGGCAATGGCGTTCAGCACATCGCCTTTGGTGATGCGGCCGTCTTTGCCGGTGCCGTTGAGTTTGGCGGCGGGAATGCCGTTCTCGGCCATCAGCTTCTGTGCCGCGGGCGAGGGATGCCCGGTGGCATAGGTGGCAGCTTCGGTGGCTTTTGCCGTTTCGGTTTTTACAGCGGCGGGCTCGGGCTTTTTGGCTTCCTCTTTTTTGGCGGCTGCTGCAGGCTCGGCTTTGGGCTTGGCCACAGGCTGCACAGAGGTATCAATGGTACACACCACATCGCCCACTTTTACCGTGGTGCCTTCGGGGACAACAATTTTTATTGCCCCGGCTTCTTCGGCATTAATGGTAAGTGTGGCTTTGTCCGAATCTACTTCGCAAAGTTCTTCGTCTTTTTCCACCACATCGCCGTCCTGTTTAAGCCAACGGGCAATGGTTACTTCGGTGATTGATTCACCGGGGCTGGGTACTTTGAGATCAATGATCGCCATAATCGGATGCGCTCGGGTGTGTGTGAATTATACTTTTTCGGGTGCAGTGGTGGCCACGCCCATTACTGTTTCAATAATTTCCTGCTGCTCGTGGTTGTGCTTTTTGGCAAAACCGGTGGCCGGACTGGCTGCCTCGTGACGGCCAACGTAAGTAAGCTGAATACCGTTGTTGCGTCCGTTAAGGTCGCGGAAACGACGATCGACAAACGCCCAGGCACCCATATTTTCGGGCTCTTCCTGCGCCCAGATAAACTCGGTGGCTTTGCTGAATTTTTTCAACTGCTCGTTTATCTGCGCTGCCGGGAACGGATAAAGCTGCTCCAGACGCACAATGGCTGTATCGGTGCGACCAGCTTTTGTACGCTGCTCGTCGAGGTCGTAATAAATTTTGCCGGAGCAAAACACCACACGTTTTACCGAAGCTGCTTTCACGCTGTCGTCGCCAAGCACTTCCATAAATCCGCCCTGCGTAAAGTCTTCGAGTTTCGACACGCAGGCCGGATAGCGCAGCAGTTTCTTGGGCGTAAAGCACACCAGCGGCTTGCGGAAATCGCGCTTGAGCTGACGGCGCAATACATGGAACTGCTGTGCAGGTGTGGTGGTGTTTACAATCTGCATATTGTTTTCGGCGCAGAGCTGCAGGAAACGCTCAATGCGTGCACTCGAATGCTCGGGGCCCTGTCCTTCGTAGCCATGCGGGAAAAGCATAACAAGTCCGTTCATGCGCCGCCATTTGTATTCGGCACTGCTCAGAAACTGATCGAAGATGATCTGTGCACCGTTGTTGAAATCGCCAAACTGTGCCTCCCAAATGGTAAGTGCACCGGGCGCGGCCATGGCATAGCCGTATTCAAAACCAAGTACGCCGTACTCGGAAAGATGTGAGTTGTAAATGTCGAGACGTTTGGGCGCGCCAATATTGTTGAGCGGCAAATACTCTTCTTCCGAGTCTTCCACTTTCACCACGGCATGGCGGTGCGAGAATGTTCCGCGCTCCACATCCTGCCCGCTGAAACGGATAAAATGTCCTTCGCTCATGAGTGTGGCATACGCCATGAGTTCGCCCATCGCCCAATCGTAGGCATCTTTCTCAATCATCGACTGACGATCTTTGAAGATGTTTTCGATTTTGTTAAAGAACTTTTTATCGGCCGGAAGCTGTGTCGATTTCTTGGCCAGATCGACGAACAATGTTTTCTCCACCGCCGTAGCGGGCGACTTCTCGAAATCAGCAGCAGTAGCCATGCGCAAACCTTTCCACACTCCGTCGAGGAACGAGGTAATTTTGGCTTTGTTGGCCTGCTTGGCCATATTGAGTTTGTCCTGCAACTCGTCTTTGAACGCCTTTTCCATGGCCTTTGCCATTTCGGCTTCAATGGAACCTTGCTCGGTGAGTTGCTTTACATAAATCTCGCGCGGGTT
Organism: Bacteroidia bacterium; assembly: GCA_025454955.1. GTDB lineage: Bacteria > Bacteroidota > Bacteroidia > Palsa-965 > Palsa-965. The sequence continues at coordinate 41,906 of JALONL010000035.1, forward strand.
GGGATGCTTGGCAATGGCCTTGTACAGCAGCGGCTGTGTAAAACGCGGCTCGTCGCCTTCGTTGTGGCCGTATTTGCGGTAACCGAGCAAATCGATAAATACATCGCGGCCAAAAGTCTGGCGGAATTCAATGGCCAGTTTCGACACAAAAGCCACCGCTTCCACATCGTCGCCGTTTACGTGAAATACCGGCGAGAGCACTACTTTGGCCACGTCGGTGCAATAGGTGCTCGAACGGGCATCGAGGTAGTTGGTGGTAAAGCCAACCTGGTTGTTGGTCACAATATGCACGGTGCCGCCGGTTTTGTAGCCGTCGAGCAGGCTCATCTGAATTACTTCATACACAATGCCCTGTCCGGCAATGGCCGCATCGCCGTGCAGCAGAATGGGACAAATGCGGCGCAGATCGCCATCGTATTTCTGGTCAATCTTGGCACGCACAATTCCTTCCACCACCGGATCCACCGCCTCAAGGTGCGAAGGATTGGGCGTAAGGCTGATGTGTACAGGCTTGCCGCTGTTTGAAGTCTGGTCGCTGCTGTAGCCCATGTGATATTTCACGTCGCCATCGTAAGCCGCATCTTCGGTGAGTGCGCCTTCAAACTCGGTGAAAATATCTTCGTAGGTTTTATTGAGAATATTGGCCAGCACGTTCAATCGTCCGCGGTGAGCCATTCCTATTACATACTCTGAAATGCCCAGATCGGCACCGCGCTCCATGAGCGTGTCGAGCGCGGGAATAAGTGTTTCGCTGCCTTCGAGCGAAAAACGTTTTTGTCCTACAAATTTGGTGTGAAGGAAATTTTCAAACACCACGGCCTGATTGAGCTTGGCGAGAATTTCCTTTTTCTCGTCGATACTGAAATCGGGCGTATTGCGGGTGCCTTCCATTTTTTCCTGCAACCACTTTATAATTTCGGGGTTGCGGATGTACATGTATTCTGCACCAATGGAACGGCAGTAGGTTTGTTTGAGGTGAGCGATAATATCGCTGAGTTTGGCGGGGCCAATGCCAATTTGTGTACCGGCCTGAAACACTGAATTCAGATCGGTCTGTTCGAGACCGAAGTTTTCGATGTCGAGCGTGGGCTGGTATTTGCGGCGTTCGCGCACCGGGTTGGTTTGCGTAAACAGGTGGCCGCGGGTACGGTAGCCGTTTATCAGATTGATCACGTTAAACTCTTTGCGCACCTGCGAGGGAATTTCGCCGGTGTCTTCAAAGTTTTTGCGGGCAAATTCAAAGCCCTCAAAAAAACGTTGCCAGCTAATGTCAACCGAAGTTTTATCGGCCAGATATTGCTGATAGAGGGATTCAACTGCCACTATTTCGGCGTTGCCCAGATAAGATTGTTCGCTCATGCCTGCTTGCGTTCAAAAACGGTATGCAAAGTTAACGGTTTCGGGCAATCTGAGCCGGACATTAATGTGATTTAAGATAGCGGCGGTTTACCATAGTTTTGCCTGAGCCAGACCTTTTGCAATGCGCGGATAATCATGAGTTCGGCCAATGCTGTTTCAGGCAGTAGTGCGGAAGCCAGGGCCGCCTTAATATATTTTTCGGGCACATCCACACGGTAAAGCACCTGTGGAACATGACTGCTCACGGCCGGGTGCTGAAGGCGGGCAGCCAGTACATCACGAAATTCAAATATCCCCGAAAACTGTTGCTGCCCGAAACCGGCCTCACAGCCCGCACTTTCAAAATCGCGCACAAGCTGGGCAATGGCCGCCGGCAGCAAATGCTCTACCAGCGCCGACGATTCCAACGGCCCGCCCACACGGAGCGGAAAACGATCATCGCTCATGTCAGGATGCGCGTGTGGAAGTGATGGCTTTGAAAATCACAAACAGGTGATGCGCCTCGTGCAGCAGAAAAAACTCCACCCACTCGGTAAGCGTGAGGCGGCCATACACCGGATGAACACCGCTGCGGTGAAGTGTGGTGGCTCCCATGCTTTTAAAGCGGTCAACCATAATTTTCCGCTGCGCCTTGAGCAAATCGTGGTTGGCTTTTACTGCCCGGCGTTTCCAGTTGCCAAACTCGGCATCTTCGTCGGCCACATAGCGCGGAAAAGATGGCGAACTGGCGGTGACAATTTCATTCACCCGCTCCACAAATACTTCCTGATACCGCCCCAGGTGCGCCAGTTGTTCATGCACCGACCATTTGCCGTGTGCAATGGGCTGGCGCAACTGCTTATCGGTGGCGTGCTGCAACAAACCGTCGAGCATTAAATACTGTGTAGCCAAACGGTTATGCTGATGCAGCGGCAGCGACATGGTTACTGAAGTTTGGTGGATGAGCGTGTAAGCAGCAAACGTTGTACAGGCCGGTTATTGAGAATATGCTCGTGTACAATTTCGGGCACATCTTCGGGTTGCACATTCACATAAAAAACCCCATCGGGATAAACCGCCACGGTAGGCCCGAAATCGCAAATGTCTAAGCAGCCTGCTTTTTGTGCGCGTACACGAAGTTCGGCCGGTTTGTTTTTGAGGTGTTCTTTAAATGCGCTCACTAATTCAAGCCCGTGTGCCTCGCCGCAGCTGAGCCTTGCGGCACCTTCCTTGCGCTGGTTGGTACACACGAAAATATGTTTGTGGTAAACAGGTTCTTCGGTATTCATACGTTTAAATTACTCCTGTAAATGTACGCAAACATAAATGCCACCATACTGCACGAAATACGATTCGCGGCACAACATTTGTGCGTGGTGTGTGTTTTAACCTCGGCATTTATGAAAAAAAACGTACTCATTACCGGAGGTTCCGGCCTTGTTGGCTCACATCTCACCCAGCTTCTGATTCAAAACGGCTATTCGGTTTCGCACCTGGGCCGGGGGAAAAAAGCAGATAAATACGGTATTCATTCTTTCGAATGGGATCCTGCCCGTGGCTACATGCAACCCGGCGCACTCGACCAGGCCGACATCATTGTACACCTTGCCGGTGCCGGTGTGGCTGATGAGAAATGGACAGCCGCACGCAAAAAACTCATTATCGACAGCCGCGTACAATCGGCACAATTGCTGGTGAGCGAAATGCAGAAAACCGGCAAAAAGCCCGAAGCCTTTATTTCCGCCTCGGCCATTGGTTGGTACGGCATGGTTACCGGCGAGCGAATTTGCCCCGAAACCGATGCCCCGCACCACGATTTTTTTGGCGAATGCTGCAAGCTCTGGGAAGAAAGTGTAAACCCGGTGGCCGCCATGAATATTCGTGTGGTGAAGCTCCGCATAGGCATTGTACTCGCCCGCGAAAGCGGCTTTCTGCCCAAAGTAGCCGCCCCGGTGCGCTGGCTGGCCGGTTCGCCGCTGGGCAGTGGCAAACAATGGGTGCCGTGGATTCATGTGGCCGATCTTTGCCAGATGTTTCTTCAGGCCATCGAACAACCTTCCATGCAGGGCGTGTTCAATGCCGCCGGTCCACAGCATTTAACAAATAAAGAAATTACCAAAGCCATTGGCAAAGCCCTGCACCGTCCGGTTTTCCTGCCTGCCGTGCCCGCATTCGCCCTCAAACTTGCCCTCGGCGAAATGGCGCAAATGATTGTAAACGGCACCCGCATTTCAAACGAAAAAATTCTGGCCACCGGTTTCAAATACCGCTTCCCCACCATCGAAACTGCGCTGGCCGATTTGCTGGGTTAATAGCAGTAGCCGCAAGGCCGACGCGGCATGGATTGTGCCTTTTCAATCGGAACAAGAATTATATTGGCTTTGCATTGTTTCAGTCCCCGGCAATTTCGGGTATTGTGATAAGCGTATGCCCCACTTCCCAAACACACATACACACTGTCGCCTGCTGTTGCTTCAATTACAAATCCGGCATTGGCTTTATCTGCAACGCTGCTTTCTTCGCGCACCGGTGTAAATGCCGAGGTAATAAGCACAATAAGCAGCAGTAAAATTTTATTCATTTCGGTTCGATTTCCCACAAAGTAATCAATCGAATTATTTCAATAAATTCTCATCTGCATAAATTAGTTTTTTACCATAAAAAATCAGCACATCTTACGATGTGCTGACGCGGTAAATATCCTTTGAAGTAAGGAGCCTAACGAATAAGATTTACGTGCCCGATCCGGCTCACACCTTCGCCGGTGGCGGCATTGGTGTATTCTACTTTCCACACATACACATCCTGCTGGCATTTATCGCCTCTATAGCGTCCGTCCCAGCCCTGGTCGGCATCCTGTGTTTCGAAAATCAATTCGCCCCAGCGGTCAAAAATGAGGAACCTGTAATCTTCTGCACCCATAATGGCGGGCAAAAACACATCGTTTAAACCGTCTCCATTGGGAGTAAATGTATTGGGAATGAAGAAGCGGTGTTCGGGCCTGATTTCCACGCGCAACTGTGCAGTGTCTGAGCAGCCGAATTCATTCCATACAATCTGTGTAATAGTATAGTTTCCGTAATTCCAGTAGGCATGTGTTTCGTTGCACATGTTGGTGGATACATAACCATCGCCCCAGTTAAGCTGACAGGAATCAGCATCAATGCTCTGGTCGGTGGCGGTAATAAACGGATCAAAAATAGATACGCTGAAATTGTCAACCGTAAATGCGGCCGTGGGAATGGGGTTAACCACAATGAGCCCGGGCATAAAGAATGTATCGGTAGCCACACAGCCCGAAGCAGCCGAAATTATCAGCATTACATCATACACACCTACCTGCGTGTAGGTATGCGAAGGACTGGGAAGCGTGGAAGTGTTTCCGTCGCCAAAATCCCAGAAGTAGGTAAGCGGCACACCGGTTATGGATGCATCATTAAACTGCACGGTAAAGGGCACACAGCCGTCGGCATCGGGCGTGTTAAACAACGCATCGGGCATGGGATACACAATTACATTTTGCGTGGCTGTACTTGTACAGCCGTTTTCGGTAATCGAAAGCGTTACAGGATAGGTTCCGGCCGCGTTAAAAATTATGCCCGACGGATTGGTCTGAGTCGAGGTGGGAATATTGGCATTGGGCCCGAAGTTCCAGCTTAACGTGGCCGCCGGGCCATACGTGCCGCCTGCCGTGAAACTGAAATTATTGGTTTCAATACACTGTGGCGGTGGCGGCGTAAACTGGGCTATTGGCGGCTGTGTCACGGTTATTACCACCTGATCGGTGTCGGAACAATCGGAGTATGGATTGATGATGAGTGTGACGGTGTAAGTTCCGTTTGCAGGGTATGTATAAACGGGGTTGGCCTGGTTGGAAGAATCGGCTAAAGTGGTAGGATCGCCAAAGTTCCAGAGGAAAATGGAGGCGTTGGTGCTCTGCTGCTGGAACGGAATGGTAAGACCTGTGCAATTTAAGGCCGCCGCATTGATATTGATATTGCCCGAAACAGGAATAGGTGTGCAGGGCAGCACAGTAAACTGGAAATCGCGCATGCTTACGTTGATAAGCTGCCCGTTGCGGTATTCCTTGCAGCATACTGCCACCACCCAGGTTCCGAGCATAGTGGGTGTGCCATTCAGGAAGCCGCTGTTTACATTGCAGGTAAGTGCAGGATTAGTGGCCATTGGTGCGCTTCCGGTGTAGGGAGGCACATAGGTAACTGGTACATAAGGTGGCGGATTGGGCGGCTGGGGCATGGGGTTGTTTTGGTCGGCACCGTTGTAAGGGGCACAAAGTTCGTAAGCCAGCGAGTCGCCGTCGGGGTCGGTAGCCGAATGGTCGAAAATGAACGGAATGCCGATGCAGAGATAAATGGGCGGGTAATTATTGTAGCGTGCACTGCTGTTGCACACTGCCAGCGAAGCAGGCGGCATGTAGGTAACAATAGACGAACCCTGACCGCCGGGATTTACCAGATTGACAATGGTGGCATTACGGCAGCAGCGCTGATACACCAGCATGTAACCGTTGGCATTGGGTGGCAGAAAACACTGCGTGGTATAAATGGCCTCTTCTTCGCACACCGAGCCGGGCGCAGGCACATAGCAAGGTACACTGATGGTGGAGCTGATTGTGGTAATGAGAGGCTGTGTAAGCACAAGATCGGTTACCAGCACACCGGTTACCGCATCAAAAATGCCTATCGAAGCAGGATCATCAAACGGGGGAATTCCATTGATACAATCGCGGTAAACTTTAAGGGTAACCTGGTAGTTGTTGTTTCCCAAACAATCGTAATACAACTCTCCCCCTACAATGTGCGTTGCCCTGAGTGGCGTAAACCACAGCAAGGCAAAACAACTTATTAAAAACATCCGCCACTTCATGGCTATAAATTTTAAAGTCTCTGCTCAAAAAAATTACAGTGTAATTTTGGGAGAATGAGCATTGAACCGTGTTTACTTTTGAGTTAGAACGGAAATAAACCCTGTATAGTTCTTGCCGTCCGAAGTATTTAATATATAGTAATAAGTTCCGTCCGATACTCCCGCACCATTCCAGTCGTTTCGGTAATCTGAACTTTCAAAGATTTTGTTTCCCCAGCGGTTGTAGATAAACAACTGGCTCTGCGGGAAGTTTTCAAGTCCGTCGAAAACCAGCAGATCGTTTATACCATCGCTGTTGGGAGTAAATACGTTGGGCGGAATTACATCACATTCACGGTAACTTACCTGAATGGTATCCACTTCCACATCGCCGCATCCTTCCTGCACCACTACCAAAAATGTGCCGTTTCCGGTTGGTGTAAACACGTTTACAGGTCCCGCCGGGTTGGGTACGGCATCAGTACCGGATAATGTGTTCCAGCTATACGTATATGGGCTTGAACCTCCGGTGGGCGCTGCGGCAAAGGTTACCTGATCGCCATCGCAAATGTCCCAGTCGGGAAGTGCGGGAAGTGCAAGCGGGCCTCCAGTGGGTAAAAATACGGTCACTGTATCCACCGCTACGGGAGTTCCGCAGGGATCGGCCATGGTGACTATGTAGCTAGTGGTAACTGCGGGCGTTACAGAAATACTTTGTGTGGTTTGACCCGTACTCCATGTGTAGGAATATGGCTGTGCCCCGCCCGAGCCTGTGGCCGTGAGTGTAAGCGGCTGACTATTGCACAATGCGGTATCGGGCCCGGCATCCACATCGAGCGGAAGGAAATCGCCGATGTAAAGCGTGACCGAATTGGAGGAAGAGGCCACACACGGCCCCTGCACTATTGCGGTAATGGTGAGTGTGTCGAGGCCTTCGGGCTGCCCGTCCTGAATGGCTGAAATGCAGATGGTAATTGAATCCTGGCCGGGCAGGAAAATAATTTGCGAAGGAAGCACGGGAGTAAAATCAACACCGGGCAACGCATTACCGGCAAAAGAAAGCTGCACGGTATCGGCAGCAGCCAGCGAGCCCTGGCGGGTAAAATTAAGGCAGGCCTGTCCGCAACCTTCGAAAAGCGTAGAATCGTTGGGGCCGCCGTAACTGATTTCAGACGACACATTCACGGTACCGGCCGAGAAACTGCCTGCTTCGAGGAATACGCCCGAGTCGAATGCGCCATCGCCTGCATCGGCAATGGCAATTTTAATGTGATAGGTCTCGCCGCAGATCACCGGGTAAATGGCCTGAAGCACGGTGGTCTGACCGTCGTATTGAATATCAATGAGGTTTGAGCCCTGAAAATTATCGCGGAAAAATGCGCAGTTTGTACAGGGGCCGGTGGTGGGTGCCGTGGGTGTGCCCTGAAAACCATTGTTCACATTATTGATGCTTACCACAGTAGTGGTGCTGGGAATAAGTGCAATGTTGGTAACAGGCAGGGGCGTTGTTACACCACTGAGAAAAAATCCGAATACATCGTTAAATGTGGAGTTCACAAATTCGCTGTATTCTTCCGAACCAAAACTGTAATTAAACTTTACCGTATCGGCCAGCGGAATAAAGTCGAATTCAAGCACGGCCGCATTAAACAACTGGGTTGTGGCAATAGCGGCAAGGTCAGGATCGCTGCCTGCGCCATTGTCGCCGCCGGCACTGGAAGCTGTATTATTGCCGTGCGGGCCGTTGCCCGTGCCAAGCTGGGGGTCGTTTAAAAGTACCGTTCCGGTGGTTAGTACCACACCACTGTCGATACCAAGATTGGTATTAAGTGCCGTAAACTGGCCAATGGCATTTGCATATCCGTTATAGGTGATGTTAAATGCCTGAATGCCCTGGCCCAACAGCACATTCTGTACAAGCTGTGCAGGAGTCAGTGTATTGTTTGTGATTAGCTGCGAATGCGCAGTAAAAGGGAGAAATACTAAAAGGAAGAGAAGTCCCCGGAGTTGTTTCATAGTGTATTTTATGTTTGCCTTGCTAAATATACGTAAATACAGCCTATCAGATACTTTTTTTGACAAGTGGCAGACTGAAATTCAAAAACGGACATTTTGAGCACTATTTTGGTCATTACTAACCATTTAGACAAACGTTTGCGTGCCTTCCCCTATTCGTATTCTAATTCAGTTTTAACTTAGGCAATGAGTGCTATCTTTACACTCATGCCAATAATCCTACCCGTAAACGGAAAATCGCCTCAATTCGGAAACGACTGTTTCATAGCCGAAAACGCCACCATAGTGGGCGATGTAATTGCCGGCGATCAGTGTAGTTTCTGGTTTACTGCCGTGGTGCGCGGCGATGTAAATGCCATACGCATGGGCCACAAGGTAAATGTGCAGGATGGTGCAATAATTCATTGCACTTACCAGAAAGCGGCCACCACCATTGGCAACAATGTATCTATCGGGCACCGGGCCATTGTGCATGGCTGTACGTTGCACGACAATGTGCTGGTGGGCATGGGGGCTATTGTGATGGACAATGTGGTGGTGGGAAGCAATACCATTATTGCCGCCGGCGCAGTGGTTACCGAAGGCACTCAGGTGGAACCAAACAGCATTTATGCAGGTGTTCCGGCAAAAAAAATAAAAGCCATAAGCCCCGAACTTACCAAGGGCGAGATTGAACGTATTGCCAACAACTACATTATGTATGCGGGCTGGTTTAAATAGTTAATGTCTTAAACTAATTTGTAAAGCATCCCCCGTTTTACTTTTCTACTTATCCAAAAAGGGTATGCTGTTTAAACGCTTCCTGTTTTCTTCGCTGATTTTTATTCTTGCCGGAGCCGGATTTTACCTGTTCAATGATTCGCGGCTTGACTTTTCGAACGGAAACAGTATTTACACATTCGATTTTGCGTATCTGTTGTTCTCGGCCGGAATATCTCTTCTTGCATCGGGATTGTTTCTCATTTACATTGAAATAATTCAAAAAAAAGAACCTCCGTACAAACTCACGCGAATAAGTTTTTTATTGCACATGGCCGGGCTTCTGGTACTGCTAATCACGCTAGCATTTTCTTACAGCATGAAAATATCAAACATACCGCTTGTGGTGCAGGTGTTTATTTATACCGGATTGTTTCTGGCGGTTGCGGGCATGTCGCTGCTTCCGGCTATTATGCTCATTGCTCTCCGGCGAAAGTGAATTATTCAGCGGCTGAGTTGTGTACCGGTGTTGTTCCAGTACAGTGGATTTATTTCGGCTGTGTCTCCGGTAAGCTGGTTTAGTGTGCGGGCAAATGTGGTGGTGTTTCCGGTGGTGAAATATGTAAGTTCGCCGCTTTGGGCTGCTTGGTTCAGCAAGGCCGCATTGGCCAGTACGCGCTGTGTTTGGCGGGCCAAGGCGGGTGCCGGATCAATTACATTTACATCGGGGCCGCAGATACGCCTGAGCAGAGGCAGCACAAACGGGTAATGTGTGCAGGCCAGCACGAGTTCGTCCATACCGGCGGCCAGCATGGGTTGTAGCCAACCGCGCAGCATTTTTTCGGTGGCAGCGGTTTCCAGTTCGCCGGCTTCAATTTGCTGCACAAGGCCGGGGCAGGGCTGTTTAAGCACCGTTACATCGCCCGCAAAACGTTCTACCACCGAAGCAAAAAGCTGGCCCTGAAACGTGGCCGTGGTGGCAATTACGCCCACCACTCCGCTGCGGGTGTGCTCCACGGCGGGCTTTACTGCCGGCTCCATGCCCACAATGGGTAGCTGCGGAAATTTTTCGCGCACATGGCTCAAAGCCGCGGCACTGGCCGTGTTGCAGGCAATGACTACTATTTTGCAGCCGCTGTGAATAAGGTATTGCACCACGGCTTCGGTATAGCGTCGTATTTCTTCGAGCGACTTTTCGCCGTAGGGCAAATGAATGCTGTCGCCCACATAAATCAATTCCTCGGCCGGAAGCAGCCGCCTGATTTCGCGCAGCACGCTTACGCCGCCTATGCCTGAATCGAAAACGCCAATGGGTGATGCGGGTGACATTAGTGCAAAGTAAATGGATTTGCACTTATCCGGGCAATCGGCGCGATTGAATTTATAAAGCCTTAACCAGACATCACATCAAACTTATCGCAAGCCAATAAGAATGCTTTGCCGCATTGTTTTAAGCGTGCACCGACTCATTATTTTCCGGGTGCGGCTTTGTCGGCAGGTGTTGGCGCAGGCAGCGCAATACCAAGCTCCTTCAGCATATCCATAAAAATATCATCGGCCGCCGATGCATAAATAACCATAGCCGACGATTTGCTGCTGTCAATCACATATTTATACCCACGGCGCAAAGCCACTGCCTTTGCCGCATTGCGTATTTTCTCATAAATCGGGTCGAAAAGTTCGGCACGCTTGCGGGCATAGTCGGTTTGCGCGGCGGTTTGATAGGTTTGTATGTTTTGCTGCAAGTCCACAATTTCCTTCACAATCAAACTTTTTATGATCTGGCTTCCGTCTTTTAACGAATCGTACCGCGCCATTTTTGCATCAAGCTCTTTCTGCAATTTAATGAGCTGGTTTTCGAGCATTTCATAATACGCCTCTGCATCATCGCTGGCCTTTTTGTACTCAGGCATGACTTTAATCAGCGAATCAAGATCGAAATGTGCCACGGCAGTATTCGATGAATTGCGCTGTGCAGATGCAGAAAACGGAACAGCAATAATGAGCAGCATGGCTGCGAAAAACGAAAGGAAAGGGTTTTTCATAACGAAAACGGAGTTATTGGTACAACAATTTATAGGGGGATGATTTGTTAAATAATTCAAAATTTTTGTACTGAAAAAATTACAAGCCGGCAAATAATTCTTCAAGTACAACGAGAGTTTCGTGTACAGCAAACCATCAGCGCCAGATCGCTTAATCAGTAACAAACGGACATAAAAAAACATCCGCCTTAACAGACGGATGTTTTACAAACAGGTTGCTTTTATTTTTTACTTACCTGCACCGGGAGCAGGTGAAGGTGCACCACCCGGAGCAGGTGTGGTGGGCGCAGGCAGGGTAATGCCAAGTTCTTTCAGCATATCCATAAAGATATCATCGGCAGGTGAAGCAAAAATTACAATGGCCGACGATTTGCTGCTGTCGATTACATATTTGTAACCACGGCGGGCAGCTACTGCTTTGGCGGCATTGCGGATTTTCTCGTAAATAGGCTTGAGAAGCTCGGCACGTTTGTTTGAAAACTCGCTCTGGGCGCTTACCTGAAAGGTTTGCATGTTTTGCTGAAGGTCAACAATTTCTTTTTCCTTCAAGCCTTTAATGAGCGGACTCCAGGTTTTCTGAAGCGAATCATACTCATTCATTTTCATGTCAAGCTCGCCCTGCATTTTCACAAGTTGTGCTTCGAGCATTTTATAGTAAGTGGCTGCTTCTTCGCTGGCTTTCTTGAAGTCGGGCATCACGTTGAGGAGTGAGTCGAGATCAAAGTGTGCAACAGCGGCGGGCGTTGCTTTGGTTTGCGCACTGGAAGTAACGGGGGCAGCAATAATCAGAAGAAGCGCCGCAATGGTTGCTTTGAGTAGATTTTTCATGTGTGAAATGGAGTGTATTCGAGAATTGAAGATTTACTTGGTGAACTTGTTAAGCAAATTACTTGCCAGAACCTCCGGCCTTTTTCCAGCCAAGGATTTCGAGCACGTCATCACTCTTGTCGTATTTCGGATTGGAATACAGCATGGTCATATCGCTGGCTTTGTCAAACACGATGCCGTAGCCGCCGCGTTCTGCCATTTCCTTTACCGCATTGTACACCTGATCCTGAATCGGTTTCACGAGTTCCTGACGTTTTTTGAAGAGCTCACCGTCAACTCCGAACTTCTGCTTCTGAAACTCTTTTGCTTCTTTTTCCTTTTGAATAATTTCAGCTTCACGCTTTTTGCGAAGCTCCTCAGTTAATAACAACTGTTCCTGCTGAAAGTTCTTATAAAGTTTGTCGATTTCAGCATATTTTGCTTCCACTTCTTTCTGCCACTGCATCGAAAGCTGGTTCAATTGATCCTGAGCCTGCTGATAGGAAGGACTTTGAGCCAGTATATATTCTGTATCCACATAACAGAATTTTTGTGCCGAAACCATGCCGGTAAAGCCCAGAAAAGCGATGAAAAGTAGAATAAGACGTTGTTTCATGACTATTTTGACGGTTTATTTAACCCATTGAGGCACGAAAGTACAAATTTCGTCGAACCGAAACTCGTACCAATGCCCGTTGCTTAATTTGTTATTAACGGATTTAGTTGTTTTAATACGATTTGAGATTAGAGTTCTCCCAGATTCATGCCAATTGTGAAGTGAATCTGCGAACGCTGCATGGTGGGACGGCTCGCCACGTTGTCGAAACGGTAGCCCCAGTCGAGACCAAGCAGACCAAACATGGGCAGGAACACTCTTACCCCAGCACCTGCCGAACGATATACATCGAACGGATTGAAACTTCTGAAGTTGGACCATGTATTTCCGGCTTCCACAAAGGCAAGGCCAAACACCGTGGCGCTGGGATTAAGCGTTACCGGGTAACGCAACTCCCAGGTGTATTTGGCAATAATAGGCCCTCCGGTTTGCGGCGAAAGCGACTGATCGTCGTAACCGCGAAGGGCAATAATTTCGCGGCCGTCGAGGGCAAAACCGGTAAGACCGCTGCCGCCCAGATAGAAACGCTCAAACGAAGCACGGCCCACATTGCTTCTGTACATGCCTAAGTAACCAAAGCCGATACGCGTATTCAACACCAGATTACCGGCCAAACGGGTAAACCACGAAGACGTGAATTTCCACTTGTAGTATTCCACCCACTTGTTTCGATCCTGAACAGAAGCATTGGTATAATCAATCTTGTTGAACAGCGAATACGGCGGGGTAAACTGGCCAATAATCTTAATATCGGCACCGCTGCGCGGGTAAATGGCCTGGTCGGTGGAGTTGCGGCTGAGGGTAATGCGGTAGTTGAGGTTGTTGGCAAAACCATCGCTGAAGGCAAACACAGCGCCGAAATCCTGAAGCTGGTAATACTGATAATTAAGTTCCTGAAAGAGTGTAAAGAAATCGTCGGGGCGGCGCAAACGCATACCAAAGCCCACTGTGACTCCCGAAATCTTTACAAAGTTCCGGTTCGGATCGGTGCGCTGCAGACCGTTCGACTGTACCGAATGAAACGCCGTAACCGAAAGCGAATTGGGCTTTTTTCCACCCAGCCAGGGCTCGGTAAACGAGGCATTGTACGACTGGAAGAATAAACCGTTTGACTGGGCACGGATGCTCAGCTTTTGCCCGTCGCCCGAGGGCAGCGGCCTCCAGGCCGAACGGTTAAGAATATTTTTGGCCGAAAAGTTATTGAACGAAAGCCCCAGCGTACCTACAATTCGCCCCGCACCAAAACCGCCCGAAAGCTCTACCTGATCCGAGGGCCGTTCTTCCACGATATATTCAATATCAACCGTACCCGTGGAAGGGTCGGGCTTGGGATTGATCTGGATTTTCTCCGGATCGAAATACCCCAGCGAAGCCAGCTCGCGCTGCGAACGAATTACATCCGAACGGCGGAACAACTGCCCTGGACGTGTACGTATTTCGCGCATAATTACATGGTCGTTGGTTTTGGTATTGCCCATCACCACCACGTTTCTGATGGTAGCCTGACGACCTTCGTAAATGCGCATTTCAAAATCTATCGAGTCGCCTTCCACATTCACCTCCACCGGATTGATCTGGAAAAACAGATACCCGTCGTCCATATAAAGCGAACTGATGTCGTTGCCCTGCTGGCTCATAAACAGCCGCGATTCGAGTATTTCCTGATTATATACATCGCCCCGGTTAATGCCCAGCTGGCGCGCTAATTTTTCGGAAGAATACTTGGTATTGCCCACCCAGGTAATGTGGCGGAAATAATATTTATGGCCTTCTTCAATGCGCATGTTTATTACCACCCGGCTTGAACCCACACGTTTTACAGTGTCGGTAATAATCTGCGCATCGCGGTAACCTTTCTTGCGGTATTTGGCCAATATTTTTTCCTGGTCTTTCTGGTAATTGTCTTCGAGATACTTGGCCGATTTAAACCACTGATACCAGCGTTTCTGCTTGGTATCTTTCATCATAAAGCGTACCCGCCAGGTAGGATAAAGGGAGTTTCCGGTAATATTCAAATCCTGAATTTTCACCTTTTCGCCTTTTTTGATTCTGATGTCCAGATTCACAAAACTTGGCGTAAGTGTGTCGCGGGTAATAATTACTTCTGTCTGGCAATTCAGGTAACCATCGGCGCGGTAATGCTCGTTTACGGTTTCTTTGATGGCCCGCAAACGGTAATCGGTAAGCACCATGCCGCGAGAAATGTTCAGTTTTTCGCGCAGGTCGTCGGCCTGATTTTTATTGATGCGGCTGAATGAGTTTTTAAATGAAAAGGTATTGATGCGCGGCTTTTCCACCACCACAATATCCAGCCAGATAAAATCGCCTTCGGTTTTATTTACCAATAGCTGCACATCATCGAAAAGCCCTTCGCGCCAGAGGTTGTCAATGGCTTCGGCCGTTTTATCGCCGGGCACCATAATTTTATCCTGTATGGGCAAACCCGAAAGCAGCACCACCACATTCGGATCGACCATCTCGGTGCCGATAACGTTTACTTTCACCAGCGTGTATTCGCGCGGGGCCGAATAGTTAATCAGGGGCGGATTATCAGACGTGGTTTGTGCACCGAGTGAGAGAAGGAGCAACAAACAGAGCGTCGTAAAAATTGATTTCATAGTCATCACAAAAGAATAGTCGGGAAAAACGGATTAAGGTTGTGTGGAATCTGCTGATTTCAGGAGTTGATCGCTTGTTTTCCCGAAACGACGTTCTCTGTTCTGGTAATCGAGAATGGCTTTATAGAATTCTTCCCGGTCGAAATCGGGCCAGAGTGTTTCGGTGAAATAGAATTCGGCATAGGCAATTTGCCAGAGCAGGAAGTTGCTTACCCGAAGTTCGCCGCTGGTACGTATCAGCAGTTCGGGATCGGGGTAGCGCGATGTGGTAAGCTGGCGGCCAAATACATCGGCGTTAATGTCTTCGGGTTTCAGTTCGCCGGCCTGGGTAAGTTTGGCCAGCCTGCGGGCGGCTTCCACAATTTCCCAGCGCGAACTGTAGCTGAGTGCAAGCACTAATGCCATGCGTTTGTTGCCCGAGGTTTTTTGTATGGCTTCGGCAAGTTCGCGCTGGCAGCTTGGAGGAAGGCTTTGTGTATCGCCGATGGTTTCCAACCGGATGTCGTTTTTCATCAGCGTTTCGGTTTCGGCATGTATGGTATGCACCAGCAGTTCCATAAGTGCCTCCACTTCTTCGTGCGGACGATTCCAGTTTTCGGTGGAAAACGCATACAGAGTGAGTACCTGTATTCCAAGTTCGGCTGCCGCTTCTGATACCTCGCGCACGGAATTCACGCCGTTTTTGTGACCAAAAACACGCATCTGACCCTGCTGTTTTGCCCAGCGGCCATTGCCGTCCATAATCACGGCTACGTGTGCCGGCAACCGTGTGGTATCTATTTCTGTCTTCAGACTCATTCTGTAAGTTCACTATCCAATCATATCCCCACACCCGAACATTGTACCGGCTTTTCCATAAGGCGGAATGTAAGGGTGAGACCTATGAATGAATACCAGTCTTTATTTCTCGAATTTCCGCGCTGCCTGCCTGCGTTGTCGCCTGTCGGGCCGCGGTCGGCAAGGGTTACGGCCAGCGGGCCGCTGTTGGCAAGCAGCAGGGCCGGGTCGGCATATACAGTGCTTACGTCGTCAATGTAGTCGGTAAATGTTTTACGCAGGCCCCAGTCGGCCACCAGCCCTATGCGTTTGGCAAGGTTGAATTTCACACCAGCCCCAAACGGAATCGACAATTGGGTAAGCATGTATCCTTTGCTCTGGCCTTCGGTACGCAGGGGCTGCAATGCCACCCATTCGTTTCCTAAAGCCGCTTTGGGGTTGAAGTTAAATACACCTATCCCCACAAACATAAACGGTGTAAACTCATATTTATCGTTGCCAATGGCATATTCAATAAAGTTGAACTCTGCCCGGGCCGAAAGCTCAAACATGCGCGAGCGGAAACTCAGGTTGCGGCGCTGCTGCTCTAACTGTCCCGAACGCGAATCAATACCTTCCACGCTGCCAAAAAGCAAACTCCCGGCTACCGCAAAACGATAGTTGAAGTTGTGGCGAAAAACCAGCCCTGCGGCCGGACGGGTAAGGCTGTTTAAATGCCCCGCCTGATTAAGCTCTCCGGTGTAGTACGAGCCACCCAGAAACAGGCCAATTTCATTGCTGCTCTGTGCGGCCGAGGGCAGTGCCGCGCAAAGCAGAAGTAAACTCAGAAGGGTCTTTTTCATCATTACTGTTCTTTTTACACCATCTACGACAAACGGAGCCAGCCGCATATTTGGTGTGTGTTTTGGTTCAGCGCCGCAAATATAGCGTATTTAACCGAGATTATCGAAGTCAGCCAAATGTGCAATTATCTGCATTTCAATTAATTACGCCTATCCTGCCCCCAGTGCAGTTTTTGGCGTATGGTTTGAAAAAAATGCTGTTCGTGAAAACGAATCAAACTTATCTTAAAGTCTTCACGGCGTATATAAAGCTCTGTTTCCGGGCCGAACGAGCGTTCCCGGGCATCGAGCGTGGCCAGAAACTGCGGGCTGCGGCCTTCCACTTTCAGCCTTATCACGCTGTCGTCGGGTATTATCAGCGGACACACATTCAGGTTATGCGGCGAAAGCGGGGTGATTACAAAACTCTTTGCATCCGGAATCATCAGCGGCCCGCCACAACTCAGCGAATAGGCCGTGGAGCCTGTGGGTGTGGATATAATCAGCCCGTCGGCCCAGTAGGCATTCAGAAATTCGCCATTCACCCAGGTATTTATGGTAAGCATGGCCGACGATTCTTTTCGCTGAACCGTAAACTCGTTCAGCGCATAGTTCACATCACCAAACAACTCCTCGGGTCTGTCCACGCGAAGCAGTGTGCGCTTGTCCAGCGCATACTCCCGTTTCAGCAAACGCGAAGCATATCCCGCAGCCTCCTCCGGCGACACGGCTGCCAGAAAACCCAGGCGGCCTATATTTATGCCCAGCACCGGAATACCTGAATTTTGTACAAAAGCTATCGTTTCCAGCAAAGTACCGTCGCCACCCAAACTAAGCAGCACATCGGCCCGGCCTCTTATCTCGTTGTAGTCGTTTATGGCTTCCACCTTCCCGCCAAGCTTTATAAACCGGGTGAAGTATTCCAGATAGCTGTGTTCAACCATAATGGTTGCTTCAGCACTAAGCAAATCAAAAAATGGCTGAAGCGTGGCCGGCAGGGCCTTTTCGGTAATACGTCCGTAAAGTGCAATCTTCATCGCATCACTATTTGTGGGCCTGCCTTCACACGCTTAATATATAGTCGTGGCTTTTGCAGAACAGTTGCCAAGATAATCAAGGTTAACGGCATTTCTTACAGGATGTTGATAACCGGACTTTTTCAGCAATAATCAGGCCCTCCCAAATTGCCCGCGCAACCCGAAAGAGCCTGAAAATAATATTCCCTCAAAAAAATCGCCACCGCAGCCTGTAAACTTCATCCGCTATTTCAACCCGACCAAACCGGATGAAACAAACCACAGTCTCTCAAAACCGAATAAATAAGTCGAAATCCGGCAATCTCTGCATTCCTCCTTATATACAGACACTCCCGGCCGATCGCGCCGAAGTGGAAAACGGATGATTGTCCGCCGTGCTCCCTAAAAATGCTGTGCTGCACATACCCCACTTTCAGTCACTCGCCATCACACGCACTCTCAATCACACCCGGCACAACACTTTGCAGACGGACACAAACGCTCAAAACGAAAAGTCAAAAAAACCGCCCTGTTCCAAAACGACACACCTGCCAACTCCGGCATACCTGTTTTTTCCCACTCTCCCCTATGGCTCACAGTCGGGCTTACGGGCCTTGCCTGATTGCCAATACCAACTACATTTCAACGGTGCACAGTCGGGCTTACGGGCCTTACCTGATTACCAGTTCCAACGTCATTTCAACGGCGCACAGTCAGGCTTACGGGCCTTACCTGAATACCAGTTCCAACTTCATTTCAATGGCTCACAGTTGGGCTTACGGGCCTTATCTGATTACCAATACCAACTTCATTTCAACGGCT
>JALONL010000046.1 GCA_025454955.1 Bacteroidia bacterium
GTATTGCACCTGGAGCATCGCATAGGTAACCCTCACTGTTGGCTTTTTAAAACTCGTAAATTTTCTGGTACAAGTCTAAAGGAGGCATCGCGCCCACGGTATTTCAGAGCGAATATTCAGAGCGAGAAACAGAGCGAGAGCGAAAAAAAATAGCGAGAGCGAAGTGATGAAATCCGTAGGGGCGCAAGGCATCGCGCGCACGGTATTTCAGAGCGAAATTTTCAGAGTGAGAAACAGAAGATTACCCTTCGAAGGTTTTGAGGGAAAGTGTTTCGCCGTCGAAGACGGCGTAGGTGTTGTAGCGGAGCCAGTCGCCGAGATTGATGTAGCGGCTTTGGGGCGAGGCTTGTTTGTCGATGGGGAGGTGGCGGTGGCCGAAGATGAAAAAGTCGATATGCTCTTTCTTTAAGACCTCGTGGCAGTATTGCATGAGGTACTCTTTATCGTCGCCAAGCCAGGTGCGTTCGCCTTCTTTTTTATCGTAGCCGCTGCGCGAGAAAAAATCGGCGAGGCCGATGCCGGTGTTGGGGTGAATCCGGGCGTAGAGCCACTGCAGTACCGGGCTGCGGAAAATGCGTTTGATGAATTTATAGCGATGATCGCCCGGGCCCAGGCCGTCGCCGTGGCCGATGACGAATTTTTTTCCTTTGAGGGTGAGATGCAGGGGTTGTTTGTGCAGTTTCACGCCGCATTCTTCTTCGAGATAGCCAAACATCCACATATCGTGGTTGCCTGTAAATACGTGAACCGGAATGCCGTTATCGGTAAAGGCCGCAATGTGCGCGAGCAGGCGTACAAATCCTTTCGGTACCACACGTTTGTATTCGAACCAGGCATCAAACAAATCGCCTACGAGGTAAATTTCTTCGGCATCATGCTCAATGCTGTTGAGCCAGCGGATAATCCGTTTCTCACGTTCAAGACTGGAAACACGATCCGGAATTCCGAGGTGGAAATCGGAGGCGAAATAAATTTTCCCGGATCGTGTTTCAGTCATACTTTTTAGAAAGAGTTGCTCAGTATGCGCGACAGTCTAAGCTCTTCGAAACGAATTGTGAAGCGGATGGTTTCGAACATATTTATGTCGTTGGCATCGAGGTAGTCCTGAATATTGGCCGAAAACAACAGCGGCACATATACATCGGCAAAGCCCACCACAATGTGCAAACCGGCGTTGTAGTCGAAGCCCGTTTCACCGCCGGTTCCGTCGATGCTGTACAGTCCGGCATCGGCATACAGGCGTATTGATTTGAAGATGCCGGGCTTGAAGGGCAGTTGAATATCGGTGTTGAGCGCAGTGAGCCAGTTCGACGATTGACCTACCGGGCTATACACTTTAAATGCACCGTCGGTTTGCACCATCTGGCGGGAGAAGAAACCGGTGTTCTGGTTGCGTGCGCTAAATACATGATCGTAGAGATAATCGTGATTACCAATGCCCTGCGGGCCCCAGCCACTGAGGCGGAAACGGTATGGGCCATTGTTTGCGGCATCGCTCAGGAATGTGCCGGCAAAGAAGCGGAAGTCGATAGCGCGGTTTGATTTGTAGCGCAGTTTGTATCGTGCAGTCACCTGTACTTTGCTCATGCTGTCGCCGGTCTGGAACTGAGCGAGGATATTCCACGGATTCTTTTTCTGTGCGTTGTTGAGCAGGTAGCTGGCTTCGTAGAACGTGCGGTCTTCGGGGCGGATTACTGTATTGCTGCCGTCGGGAGTAACCGTGAAATTGAGCACATCTTCACGAATCCAGATTGAGCGGAAAGAGAGAGTGTGTGTAATCGGATTTCGCAGACGTTTCTTTTTGAATTCAAACGAAACGCCCGGAGCCACTTTAATGAAGCGTAGCTTTTGTTCGTTGAGTTGCTCAGTGGCGTTGGGAATATTCAGATCGGCCACATCGAGCATGTGATAGGTGTTGGCCACACCGCCCACTTTGATTACACGAAATGCTTTTTTGGGCATGATGTTGAAGAATGCTTCGGCATGACCATTCAGTTTTTTGCTGCCAAAGCCATACATGGGCATTACCACAAACGAGAACTTTTTAGGAACCACCGTCTGGTTGTAGAAAGCCACACCTGCCATAAACTTGTCGTAGTGGTTGAGGCCCAGTACGGGCGACCAGAACAACTGTGTACGCGCAGGATCTTCGAGACTGCCACCGAGCTGAAGTTTGAGCGGTTCGGTTTTGCGCAGTACACCATGTGTGTGGTATGTGTTGTTTTTGCGATATGTTTCGGGCATATCTTCATCAAAATCAATCCGGATGCGGTCGTAATCGCCGGCGGGCATGGTGAGTGTTTTTTCGCCGGTAAATCCTTCAAACCAAACTGTTTTGGGCAATGCACCGATACGAATTCCGTGCAATGCCACAGGGCCTGCAATTTCGCCGGTGTTGCGCAGTGTTACAGCCCAGGTGTTATCACTGTTTCGTTTGGCCGACACAATTTTATAATCGAGGTGGTCGGTAGTATTGATGAGCTGGCGGAACCAGTCGAGTTTTCGTCCGGTCACCTCTTCCAGCGTGGCGAACAGGTCTTCGGGCTGGGGATGTTTAAATTTCCAGCGTTCGAAGTAGGAGCTCATGGCTTTGTCGTAAAGTGTATCGCCCAGGTAGCTGCGGAGATAATCGAACACCACGGCTGTTTTGGAATACATAATGGTGCCGTAGTTGGTGCTGGTAAAATCAGCCGAATGAAACTGGCAGGGCTGATCGCTGTGCTGCCTTGCCGAGAGTGCAAAGAGCTGGTAGTACTGCGCCTTCTGTTTGAGTTTTTCAAGACCCGCGAGATTGGCCAGACCGTTGGGTCCGTCGGTTCCGCCAACCAATGCCCAGTTGGGGTATTTGGTTTCGTTGTAACGAAGTTCGTTGGCCGAGTTAATGCCTTCATCGAGCCATCCGTTTAAACGTTCGTTGCTGCCGAGTATGCCGTAGAACCAGTTGTGGCCTACTTCGTGCATAATTACGGTTTCGAGCGAAGATGGACTGTTTACGCCGCCAATTACAGTAATATTGGGATACTCCATGCCGCCGCCTGCGCTGAGTGCGCCGTCCACAGCCGTGCAATGGTTGTAGGGATAATCGCCGTTCCACTTCGAGTAGTAAAATACGGCATCATTTACATAAGGAATGGAGTTTTTCCAGTAGCGGGCATGATCGCTGGTAAACATTACCCAGGTTGTTACTTTGCGTTTGCTGTGCGGGAGGTTTACATCGCCTTTGAGCACATTATACCGCTTGTCGCAGAACCACGCAAAATCGTGTACGCGTTCCTGATGGTAATGAAGTGTTTTGAATTCGGGCGATGAAGCGGGGAATTCGGTGTCTTTGCTGTCGAAATCTTTTTTGGCAGCGGCAGCGGCTTTTTCGTCGAGCCATTTTACTTCGTCGGGGCAATCGGTTAAATCGCCGGTAGCGCCTACCACGTAGTTTTTGGGAACAGAAATAAACACATCAAACTTTCCGAATTCGGAGTAAAATTCGCCCTGATCGAGATAGGGAATTTCGTTCCAGCCGTTGCGGTCATACACTGCAGGTTTGGGATACCACTGTGTAATCTGGTACTGCTGCTTGATATGGCCGAGGCGCGAAAATTCGCCGCTTGGAATTTTTACCCGGAAAGGTGTGGAAATGGTAATCTCTCCACCCGGCTGCAGGGGCTGGTTGAGCACAATTTTGATGATATCAATGTGCTGCGGATGAGCTTCGGTTTTTACCGGCTGCCCGTCAACCGAGAAGTTGAGACTGTCAATATATCCGCGGTCTTCATCCTTGGCGAAATGAAATTTCAGTTCGCCGTTTTCGGTAAGCTGTTTACCTAATGCGGTTTGATTGTTTTTATAGGCATTGGGCCAGATGTGCATCCATATAAACGGCAACGCATCGGGCGAGTTGTTTTTATATACCAGTTTTTCGTCGCCGTAGAGAAAGTGCTTCTCATCGTCGAGTTTTACGTTTATGGTATAGGCCACATCCTGCTGGAAGTAAGGCTTCGACTGTGCGAATATGCTGCCTGTTAATGCAGAGGCAACAAACAACAGATAAAGTTTTTTCATGCGTTGGAGGATAAGTTGTTTTGCTGTGACGGCTGCCTGGTTTCTAATGTTACAGAATGTTTAGGGTTTTAATTTCCAAGCTCTTTTTCAAGAAGCCGGGTAAGCAGTTTACCACGCACATCGGTGTGTATGATTTTACCTTCGCGGTTGAGCAGGAATGCGCGGGGAATGGAACTGGCCCCGTATTTTGTGGCGAATGAAGCTGCCGGATCTTCGCTGTTGTCGAGCACATGCCATTTCCAGGTGAGTTTATCTTGGGCAATGGCCTGTGTCCATGCTTGCTTGTCGCGGTCGAGCGACACGCTGAATACTTCAAATCCTTTCTCATTAAACTTCTTGTAAGCAGCCACCACATTGGGTGCTTCCTGCCTGCAGGGTTTGCACCATGAAGCCCAGAAGTCGATGAGCACCACTTTGCCGCGAAGCTCGGAGAGTTTCATTGTTTTTCCATCGGGGTTTTGCAGCACAATGTCTTCGGGAATCTGCCCCACGGCAAACGGACTTGGGCGCGGCTCCAGTGCCTTGTGTATTCGGCCCACCATTTCCTCGAGCATGGCCACATTGGGCGATGAAGGATATTTTGCCTTGAGTGCCGAAACCGTTTTATCGAAGTAGGCAATGTCTTCGGCCTGATCGAGAAGTTGCAGGGCAGGAATGTTTGCAAAAGAGGCGGGATGCTTGTCGATGAAAGCGCGCACAAAAACCACACCTTCGTCCATCATCACATCCAATTTTTCCTGCGATTCGGTGAAAGGTTTTTCAATGGCATTGTCAAGCGAGTCGATGCGGGCTTTGTTGTTGTTGCTCAGACTCACTTCGTACTGATATACCTGCAGGAGCGAATCGCGGTAGCGCAACACGGGTGCACGTTTTTTCTCGTAGCCGGTCATGTAGTCGTTCAGTTCCTTGAAGTGCTTTGTGTCGTCCGAACCTTCGGCGCTCCACGAATAGCCGAGGTTTTTGGCATCGCCGGTAATTTTCACTTCATCGTCGGGGCCGAGAATGAGTACGGCATTCTGACTGCCGTCTCGGCCTACCACCACATTGTAAAAGCCTTTGTGTTCGAGATTGGCGTAAAGCACAAATTTTCCGTTTTCGTCGGCAATGGTGGAGTCGATTGTTTTAAATTCTTTCGACGACACATCGACGAAGTAAATGGTATCGCCGCTGCAGTTTTTGAGTTCGCCGTTCACAGTTACATTGCTGTTGGCGGGTTTGCTTCGTCCATTGGTATTGCACGCCGACCAAAGCGTAACGGCAGAAACGAGCAGGAATATGGAAATGAATTTGTGCATGAGTTTGCTTAGGCTTGTTCGTCGAGTACTTTTTTCACTAATTCGCTGGCCACTTTGGGGTCGGCTTTTCCTTTGGAGAGTTTCATTACTTCGCCCATGAACATGCCGAGGAGGTTTGTTTTGCCGTTTTTGTATTCGGCTACTTTGGCAGGATATTTTGCCACGGCTTCTTTTACGAGTTCGAGTAGGGCACCGGCATCGCTTTCCTGAATGAGGTTGTTTTCCTCGGCAATTTCGAGCGGCGATTTATCGGTATGCTGCGCCATGAGCGGGAAAATGCGCTGGTTGGCCACGGCAAAACTTACTTTGCCGCTGTCGATAAGCTCGATGAGTTGTGCCAGACGCTGTGCCGAAACGGGCAACTGGCTGATGTGAATAGCGTTTTCGTTGAGGTATGATTTTACCGGGCCCATTACCCAGTTGGCAGCGGCTTTTGCGGCGGCTTTGTGGTCGGGCAGGGTAGAAGTATGGCGGAGGACTTCTTCGTAGAAGAGTGCAATTTCTTTGGCATCGGTCAGTACACCTGCATCGTATGCGGTGAGTCCGAGTTCGGTGGTGTATTTGCGCAGGAGTGCGGCAGGCAGCG
Organism: Bacteroidia bacterium; assembly: GCA_025454955.1. GTDB lineage: Bacteria > Bacteroidota > Bacteroidia > Palsa-965 > Palsa-965. The sequence goes on from JALONL010000046.1 coordinate 5,938, forward strand.
GGGGCAGTTCGCTTTGTACGCGGGCTATGTGAGCCTGTGTAACCATTACGGGCAGCAGGTCGGGCTCGGGGAAGTAGCGGTAATCGTTTGCGGCTTCCTTGCTGCGCAGCGAAAACGTGGTGCCGGTGAGGGCTTCAAAGCTGCGTGTGTCCTGGTCAATAATTCCGCCTGCTTCTATAATGTCGATCTGCCTGATGATTTCGTGCTCGATGGCGCGCTTTACGTTGCTTATCGAGTTCATGTTTTTCACCTCCACGCGGCGGCCGAATTTCGGGTCGCCTTTTTTGCGTACCGAAATGTTGGCATCGCAACGCAGGCTGCCTTCTTCCATGTTGCCATCGCAAATGTCGAGGTAGCGCACTAAGCGGCGTATTTCGGTGAGGTAGCGGTAGGCTTCGTCGGCACTGGCAATGTCGGGTTCGGTTACAATTTCCACCAGCGGCACACCGGCGCGGTTAAGATCCACGAGCGTATCCATCGGATCGGCATCGTGCATGCTTTTGCCCGCGTCTTCTTCCATGTGAATGCGCTGGATGCGAATTACCTTTTCGTTGCCGTTATCGTCTTTGATATGCACTTTGCCGTTGGTGCAGATGGGCGTTTTGTCCTGCGTAATCTGGTAGCCTTTGGGCAGGTCGGCGTAGAAATAATTTTTACGCGCATACTCGTTTCGCTCGCGTATTTCGCATTCGAGCGCCAGCCCGAGACGTATGGCAAAGTCGATAACCTGCTTGTTGGCTTTGGGAAGTGTGCCGGGCAAACCCAGTGTAACCGGGCTCACCAGCGAATTGGGCATTGCGCCGTAGGCCGCTTCGTCGGCTGCGTAGGCTTTGGTACGGGTAAGCAACTGGGCGTGAACTTCAAGGCCAATTACCGGTTCGTAGAGATCGTAAACGGATGATGACATAGTGTAAACTGGAACCGGAAATGATTTTCCGGCAAACGTGCGAATTTACGGTTTTTTTGGCGGGTGAGGTGGTATATACTCTGTTAAAAAAGAAGATCAGTTGAATGAAGAATTACCACCTTATTTCTGATTTATTTAACTCCTCTGGTCCTGAATTTGGAACCTTGATTCGTTTTATCGGTTTCGATATCTCAAATTCATTCAAATTTGACTCAATAACCGCATCGCGATTGAGACAAGGTCTCAATCAATACCATGATCACTACAAATTGCCCACATCATAAGTACAGGCTCATAATCTTCACGGGGTTGAAAATATAAATTGCTGTCAGCATCAAAATAACAAGTTATATCCTTCTCTAATAAGTCGTGATAAACAACAGTTTTATCCTTTGAACTAAGGGAACGATCGGTAACCAGTAAATTATCCGGTTCCCGAATCACGACAACAAATTTGATGAATCCATTTTTATCTTGAAGTAATTTGTTATGCGTATTTTGGCAAGAGATAAATAAACTTACTAATATCAAGATAATAATATATGTATGGTTTTTCCTCATTTCCGGCTGATTTTAGAATGTTTCTTCATCGGGGAATATTTAATAATGTCAAAGCCTTCCTTAATTATATGAGTGGTTTTTATTTGAAGGTGTAATACAGAAAATTCAATGCTTAATTTACGTTAAATTGATTCATTGATACAAATTTTTGAAATGAAAAAAATAGATTTATTACTATTTATATATTGAAATTATTTATTTTGGAAATGAGTAAATATCAAAACAGTTACTCACTTCAACTTCCTCCCCGGATTATTACTCAAAAAAGCTTCCCAACTCCCAAATTTCTTCTCCGCCTTACCACCCGCGCCCGAATTCTGAAAATAATGACACACCGCCGCCGCCAGTCCGTCGGTAGCGTCGAGATACTTGGGCAATTCCTTAATTTTCAGCAACTGCTGCAGCATGGCGGCCACCTGCTCTTTGGAAGCATTTCCATTGCCGGTAATTGACATTTTTATCTTCTTGGGACTGTATTCGAAAATGGGCAGATCCCGCGTAAGTGCAGCGGCAATGGCCACGCCCTGTGCCCGGCCCAGTTTGAGCATCGACTGTACGTTTTTGCCAAAGAAAGGTGCTTCAATGGCAAACTCGTCGGGATGATGGCGTTCGGCAATGGCAAGTGTTTCCTGAAAGATCCGCTGGAGTTTGAGGTGATGATCGTCTAATTTTTCGAGACGTATCACACCCATTTCAAGCAGGGTCATTTGCCTGCCGGTAATGCGAATTACACCAAAGCCCATAATGGTGGTACCGGGGTCGATGCCCAATACAACTTTATCAACAAGAGGTTTGGCGGAGGCTGCGGCTGACACTTGGTTTTGCTTATTTTGGCGCTGTGAAAATACCCCGCAGGGCATTATTTCGATGGCTTTCGTGGCTGCTAAAGGTAGCAATTGTTTTGGCTGCGGTGCTTTACCTGTGGCTGTACTTAGTGCGCAATCATGTGCAGGAGCATTTTGTATTGCTTGCCGCGGCTTCGTGGAAACTCTGGCTGCCTGTGCTGTTGCTGATGCCGTTAAACTGGCTGCTAGAAGCATTGAAATGGAAAATACTTGCAGGACAGTTGCAGCCTGTGAGTATGGCCAATTCGCTGCGGGCTGTGCTGGCCGGGGTTACGGTGGGTACGGCCACCCCCAACCGCGTGGGCGAAAGTGTGGCGCGTGTGTGTGTGCTTGAACCCGAATTGCGTGTGGCCGGGCTGGGACTGGCGGCCGCGGGAAGTGCGGCACAGTTGCTGGTAACTTCGCTGGCGGCTGCGGCAGGGGCTTTTTATGTGCAGGACGAACTTGTGTTGCCAGGCATAAAACTGTGGCCGGTAATAGTGTTTGGCGCGGCTGTGCTGCTAGCAATAATTCTGGGCGCATTTTTTTTGCGCAGGTATAAACAGGGACGGCAATTGCTCAGTGCCTTGCAGCAAATTGGCCGGAAAAAATCGGCTGTAATTACCGGTCTTTCGGCATTGCGTTATGGCGTTTATCTGCTGCAGTTTGTGTTACTGCTGCGGGCTTCGGGTATTGATCTTTCGTATGATTTGCTGGCGGCTTCGGTGGCAGTAACGTATGGCGTAATTACGCTCATTCCCACTTTTGCGCTTACCGAAATAGCTGTGCGCGGATCGGCGGCGGCGGCCGTAATTGGCGGCATGTGCGGCAACCCCGAAGCGGCGCTGAGTGCGGCCGTGGTGCTTTGGGCCATAAACGTAGGCTTGCCAGCATTGGCCGGAATTGTCCCCGTGCTTTCATTTCGTATTTTCAAGGCCGATGAGCATGACTGAGGTGGCATACATTGTGGTTATTGTGCTGGCGGCCATATACTGGCTGGCTTTGCTGGGGCCGGTGTGGCATTTCGGCCAACTGCGCGAGAGTGCGGAAGAATGTGAAACGACACATGCCCGCATCAGCATTCTTGTTCCGGCGCGCAACGAAGAAATGAATATTGCACAATGCCTTGCTGCATTGAAAGCACAAACGTTGGCCGCCGAAATCATCGTCATAAACGATCATTCCGAAGACCGCACCGCCGAAATAGTAAAGGCCACGCCCGGAGTACGGCTGCTCAACCTCGAACCTTCGCAAACCGGCAAAAAAGCAGCCATCGAGGCAGGCATAGCCGCCGCCACCGGCGAAATCATCCTCACCACCGATGCCGATTGCACGCCCCCGCCACAATGGAGCCGCATGATGGCCGCGCAGCTACATAAGGGAAATGTACTCTGCTTTGGCCCCATACTCATGCACGGCGGCCGGGCCTGGCTCACGGCCCTGCAAAACATCGAAAGCATTGCCGTGCAAAGCATTTCGGCCGGGCTGCTCGGCAGAGGTGTAGCATTTACCGCCAGCGGAGCCAGTTTGGCCTACCTGCGCCACATACCCGCTGCGGCCGGAGGCTATGCAAACGACCACACCCCTTCGGGCGACGATGTGCTGCTGCTCCTGCGCACGCACAGCCGCCAACCGCAAAACATTGCCTGGCTGCATCAACGCGCGGCCATTGTGCAAACAGCCCCGGCTGCGGGTTTCAGCGAATTTCTTTCGCAACGTATTCGCTGGGCCTCCAAGTATGGCAGTTACCAGTCGGTTCAGGTACGTTTCCTCGGAATTGTAATTGTCGCCGCTGCGGCATTGCCGTGGATACTTTGTGCAGCCGCATTTTGCATCGGCGGCTTGTGGGGCCCGCTGCTGGTGTTTATGGCTTTAAAATTTGCGGGCGATTTTTTGTTGTTATCTTTAGCCAACACATTCTTCCGCAAGCCCGGACTTCTGCTCTGGTTTATGCCGCTGTGGCCGCTTTATCAGCTTTGTATGCCTGTAATTGCGGCCGGTGCATTAAGACGAAAGTTTAGCTGGAAAGGAAGAACGTACAAAACCTGAACCCGACAGGAGTTTACATGCAGCCTACACCGGATAATTCGCTCATCGAATTTGCCGAAACCATTTCGGAGGAAAGTGGCAGCGGCCGGGCCGTATCGCTTGCGGCAAATGCGTGGCGCAGGTTGCGCAAAAACAAACTTGCTCTCTTTGGCCTCGGGGTAATTGTGGTAATGATTCTCATTGCCATATTCGGATATACCATTACACCCGACGGAAGCCCCGATGCCGATACACATATCGACGAACTCAGCATTTGCAAACCCGGCTTTTCGTGCCAGCTTCTGCGCATACGTAAACACGACGAACCCAACACCACGGGCTTTTTCCGTAAAATGATTTTTGGCGAACCAAACGATTATCAGTATCACGCCATTGCCAATTATTCGTTTGAAGACAACGCCCTCATCTGGCACGAATGGACCGAAGGCGGAGCACCCGGCAAAGAACACCGCGAAATGCTGGCCGAGGTAATTTACGCCGTAAACGAAGCTCGTCCGCATTTTTCCGACACCGCCCGCCAAACCGAATCGTTTTACGAAGTGGGCAGCAATGTGCAGCAAACCCGCACCTGGTCGCAACTGCGCCGTGAGGTTCTTCAGAATATTCATCAGCAAACATTCTGGCTCGGCACCGATCAGCACGGGCGCGATCTGTTCAGCCGTGTGCTCATTGGCACAAGAATTTCGCTGTTTGTGGGGCTGGTATCGGTCACTATTTCTTTCCTCATTGGCATGCTCATGGGCGCGCTGGCCGGGTTCTTCAGAGGCTGGGTCGATGATCTTATCATGTGGTTTATCAACGTGGTGTGGTCTATTCCCACCTTGCTGCTGGTAATTGCCATTACGCTGGTGCTGGGCAAAGGCATGTTTCCGGTATTCATTGCCGTGGGCTTAACCATGTGGGTAGATACGGCGCGCGTGGTGCGCGGACAAATTCTCAGTATCCGCGAAAAAGAATTTGTGGAAGCCGGGCGCGCACTCGGATTCAGAAACGGACGCATCATCATTCACCATATTTTGCCCAACGTGCTGGGGCCGGTAATTGTAATTACTGCGCACAATTTTGCCAGTGCCATACTCATAGAAGCCGGTTTGAGCTTTCTGGGCATCGGCGCCCAACGCCCCACACCTTCGTGGGGAATTATGATAAGCGATTACAGAGGATACATTCTCGTGGGCGATTATTTCCTTGCCCTCATTCCCGGATTGGCAATTATGCTGCTGGTAATGGCATTTATGTTTCTGGGCAATGGCCTGCGCGATGCCATTGATACCAAAATGGCCGCAGATCAGGAGAATATCATGACCTGATTTTTCAGGAAAAAGCGATTGGCTGCAAAAAGTTCAGGTTAATCAATGAAACTCAGGAATACCTTATTTTTAGCAATACCAATCATTTTACGAAGAAATCAACAAGCCGCGCAGATGCCGGAGGTTTTTGTTACTTTAGCGCTGCCCAGTAATTTTTCACACACGAATACACACACATGCATCTTGCAATAGCTGGAAATATCGGTTCCGGGAAAACCACACTTACCACATTGCTCAGCAAGCAATACGGTTGGCAGGCCCATTACGAAGACGCGGATGAAAATCCATACCTCAGCGATTTTTACGAAGACATGCAACGCTGGTCGTTCAACCTGCAGATTTACTTTTTGAACAGCCGCTTTGCACAAATGCTCGACATACGCAAGTCGGGCATTAACGTAATTCAGGATCGTACCATATACGAGGATGCGCACATCTTTGCGCCCAACCTGCACGCTATGGGCCTGATGACCACACGCGATTTCGAAAACTATTTCGCGCTGTACCGCCTCATGGAAGAACTCATTCAGCCGCCCGATCTGATTATTTACCTGCGCGCCTCCGTGCCCACGCTCGTAAACCAGATTCAGAAACGCGGACGTGAGTACGAAAATGCCATCCGCATCGACTACCTCAAACGCCTCAACGAACGCTACGAAGCCTGGATCTCGCAATACGAGTTGGGCAAACTGCTTATTGTGGATGTGGATGAAAATAAATTCATGGACAATCCCGAACACCTCGGCGAAATCATGAATAAAATCAATGCTGAAATAAACGGATTGTTCTAAATTGTAAGCACGCCTATATATCACTGCGCCCGGCTTTGCCGGGCGTTTTGTTTTTACTTCTGGGAGTAATGGACATTTTGGAGGCTGAAAAAAGGACAACAGTCTCTAATGGACATTTTGGAGGCTGTTTTTTTTGAGGTTATCGTTAAACAGGTTGTTTA
>JALONL010000017.1 GCA_025454955.1 Bacteroidia bacterium
GTTTACTTACGATCATAACGGTAACATTATCCGTCAGAACCGCAACGGGAACAACACGCAACTCAACCTCGACCAGTTGAAGTATTTTTACTACAATGCGGCGGGTGGTACGTATGATCCGGAGGTATCGACTCCGAACAATGCCACCAACAGACTTGCGTATGTAACGGATGCGGTGAGTACGCCCTTAATTAGTGATGACCTGGAATCGCAAAGTGCGAACAACTACACCTACGACCAGATTGGCCAGCTTACCGGCGATGCGCAGGAGCAGATTGGGGCCATTGTGTGGACGGTGTATAACAAGATTCGTGGCCAGCGTATGGTGAAGATTGCCAAGCCGCGCACTGGCGGCTCTGCCAGTACGCAGGATGCCTGGGTGTACACGTATTATGTGCGCGATGCGCAGGGCAATGTGATGGCTACCTACGAGCGGACGCTTCCGCGTAACAGTGGGACGTATAAGGATATTATTAAACTCAGGGAGCAGCACCTGTACGGTTCTTCGCGTGCGGGTATGCGGCAGGTGGATTTGATTTTGTCCTCGAAAGATTATACCTTTAATACTTACAATGGTTTGCTGCTGAGTGGTACGTTCCAGACTCAGACCAGCAACCCGGCTTCGCAAACTTCGTTTGTGCGTATGGTGGGGCAAAAGGTGTATGAAATGGCCAATCATTTGGGGAACGTGCTGGTGACGGTTACCGACGGGCGGCTTGTGCTCAACTCGGGTGCTGCTGTTACCGGCTATACGGCGGTGGTGCGGAGTGCGATGGATTACTCGGCCTTTGGTGCGCCGTTGGCGGGGCGAACGTTTAGCTCGAATGCCTACCGGTACTCGATGAACGGGCAGGAGAAGGATGAGGAGTTGGGAGCAGGTGTAACTACTGCGGAGTTCTGGCAGTACGATGCAAAGTTGGCGAGAAGGTGGAATGTGGATCCGGTGGTGAAGCCGTGGCAGTCTGGATATTCTGCGTTTGATAATTGTCCGGTTGTTATAATTGATCCAAATGGCGATGACGGTGAAAACTCAAATGAACAGGAACCTGCAAGCTCATCAAGTCCTGATTTAGTTGAGGGCGGTACTCCGCTTGCAGGAACAAATTCAACAAATTGGGGGCAGTTTAATGCAAATAATCAAGATCCTTCCGCTCCCTCTGCCGAATATATTGATGGTACTCGGGACGAGACTGTTGCACGTCAGAGTTTTGTTTATTCTCAACAAAGTCTTTATACAAGTACTCCCGGTGAACGTGTTTTTACAACATTAGATAATGTTCAACCTGGTAGTACACTCACCGTGTCTACATTTACTGATCCAGATATAGTAACTATTCGTGATGCACAAACCGGTGCAATATTAGGTTCACCTACAACTGGTCAGGTGGGATCAGAAGTTGTATTTATCACTATTCCGGCAAACACAACAAGTGTAATTGTAGAGTCAACTCCACAAGGACCAAGAGCGAACGAGTCTGTCTTTACTGTAGATTATGTTCAATCTGCAACATTGGTTTTTATGCAGGTTGATGAAATTAACGACAGGGGCCAAGTAGTAAAGTCGCGTGTAAATTGGTTTAGTCCAGAGCAGTCTCAGAATATGCTCCAGCGCACCCCGAACCCTAATTCAACTATTCCGCCCATTGTACCAATGGGAAATGCTACTCCTACATTAGCTAGTGGGATACAACCTCCTCCTACAGGTATAATAGCTCCTGCTGGTTTATATCAAACCTACTTGAATAACGGAGGTGTGTCCCCTGATTTACAAAACATACCCCATAGCGGTGTTAGATTTTAGTAATGTACATGAAAAAAAAATATTTATTATCGGTTGCTTTACTGCTCTTAGTTTGCACTTATGTGGAAAGCTGTTTTATAAAAAAACACGTCCATAGCAGTTCTCCAAATTATTTTGGGATGTATCGTTCAAATCGCAATATTGAAGGAGGATTATTAAAGGAGTGCCTCTTAATCGATAGCAATTTTGTGGTATATTATATACTGGATTCATCAGATTATTGCGAAAAAAAAAATGAGTTTATACGAAGAGATTATGTCGGTAGCACTAAGTTTACCATTACAGGAAGGGATTCAATTCAGTTCCAGTTTGATAGTTTAGCCAATACCCGGTCAAAAGGTTCTTTTTACAGAAATGGAGAATTGATAACAGTGTATTCAAAGCGGTACAGTAAAAAAATTCATCAATCATATTATGGGAAATACACCCACGACACTCTTTATTTAACTCTGAAAACAATTGATTTACATTTTAAAGATACAACTGTTCAGAAAATCACTTATATCAAGTGTCGTTAGCAAGCGCACGTTCCACAAGCTCTGCGGTAAAATCACACCAGTTAGACACCACCCCGCTCCGCATCCGGAACGGGACTTGAACTACAGACAAAACGCCCTGTTGCCATCAGCAACAGGGCGTTTGCACAAAGAAAAGAAAAAACAGTTAAGCCCGCATACCTGGCGCATCCTGCGCCACCACAGCCAGCCCCTCCGGTTCGGCCATCAAGGCCCTCAACAGTTCTAAAAGCGCCGTGCGCACATTCCCGGCTTCGTCCTCATCTAACGGGCTATGCGGCAAAGCCTGCTGGTTACGCAGCGCATCAATCACCCCAAGCTGCAGTTCGGCAAGGAAATCAGCCGGGCAGGGGTGTGGCAAATGAATGCTCAGTTGGTTGTCAGTTAAAGTAATCATGTCAGTAATGAATTTAGGAAGTAAAACAAAGCGGCCCTGCATCCGGTTTCCTACGCTCATTACTGATGCGCCGGGTTAGTTTCCACCCCCGAACCGTGCAAGGCCAGTGCAAGTTAAGCATAAACATACAGTAATGATTTAGGAGTATTAAAAATACAACAAAACACCCCCAAAGTCAAGTAAAATCAACACTTTATCCGTTTGTTGTCGTTTAATATTACCATACTTATCCCGAGCGGAGCCGAGGGACCGCCCCCCCCTGAGCGCAGTCGAAGGTTCGTCCCCTGAGCCTGTCGAAGGGGTCGAAGGGGAGTCAAAGCAACAATTACGAATTACGTACAATTACGATCATTTACGTACAATTACGCAACCGCTTAATTACACCCGCACTACCTTTGTACACAAACACACAAACACCCACCTGTCCAAGCAAACACCGCTTACTGTCCATCCAAACAAAACCATGTAAAAATTACTAAGTAATCCTACAAATACATTAACAATGGGTGTTGACAACTTAGGGGCATTGTTAATGGAATGGGCTTGTAAGCAGGAACGAAACAACAGATTTTTGTAAAAGCAAAACGCACCCGCCAAAGGCAGATGCGTTTGATAGTGAAAAGGGAACGAAGTCCGTGTTGCAAGTACATACAGCACAGGCTGCAGCAGAAGCTCCTGAACACATCCGGTCTCATTAGCCGGTCTCAGCGTTTCCTTTTTTATGGCCTTCGGACAGTACCAATGTCCGGAGGCTTTTTCTTTTATGAAGTACGATTTACCCGTTTACTTACTCCCCTCATTTTACGAAACTGTGCACCGCAAAACAAAGCAAGTACAAATGCAGCAGTAAACTTGTGTGCTACAAATGTTGCATACAAAAGTACACGCACACCCTCACGCACACAATACGCGCACACGTATCTTACTAACAAAACCACCTGTTAATATCTCTGCTGAACTTGCAAAAGCCCGCCCCCTGAGCAAAGTCGAAGGGAGCCTGTCGAAGGATCGCCCCCTGAGCCTGTCGAAGGGGAGTGGAGCCGAAGGATCGTCCCCTGAGCCTGTCGAAGGGGGCTACCCCAGCCGCTGCTGCAACTCCGCCTTCAACACATACGCCTGCAACAAACTCTTCACACACCCCAACTCCGAGCGGCTCAACCCCTGTACCTTATCAAACAATCCCAACAACTCCTGATCCAGCAACAACCCCTTCGCCCGCTGCTCACTCGCCCCAAACACCAGCCTGTCCGCACTCACCCCCAAGGCCTGCGCCATGCGCCTAATCACCTCCAAAGTAGGCTGCGTCAAATCCCGCTCATAGCGGCTTACATGCGTAGCGTGCATCCCGATCAGCTCCGCCAGTTCCCCCTGCGAAATCCCACGCTCCGCACGAATCGATTTTAAGTTCTCCCCAAAAGAAAGCATATCCGGTTTATTTGCCATATCAATACAGCCAAAACTACCAGAAAAACCCCATCCACACAGCAGATCACGCAAACTGTTCAAAAATAAACAGCACATCTGCATGGTGGTAGAAAGCATAATCTATATACTTGTAGTCTAAAATGACTACACCATAAGTTATGCACACACCACCACCCGAAACACCCGCACTCGACACCCAAAACCCCGAAGCCCTGCAATACCCCTACGGCCAGTTACACCTTACCGTACTGGGCGGCATCCGCACCGACGGCTTAGACCGCCTGCGCGTCACCCTCAAAATCACCGTCCACCAGCGCCAGCACACCCGCTACCTGAACCACCCCGAACTGGCCGCCTTAGCCCTGCGACACAACCTCGACCTGTACAACGATGCCCAGCTCGAAAAACTCATCCGCAAAACCGCCGAACGCTTGGAAATCGGCAGCACCCTTGTCGCCCAAGCCTTAGCCAGCCTCACCGAAGCCTTAGAAACCTACCGGCTCACCCTGATCGACACCCAACGCCGGCAACAACACACCACCCCCGAACCCCTTACCGATACCCAGCACCGCGCCGCCCTCCACTTTTTAACCGCCCCCGATTTAATGGCCCGCACCAACACCCAAATCGGGCAGAGCGGAGTAGTGGGCGAAGAAACCAACCGCCTGCTGCTGTACCTGATCTGCACCACCCGCAAAATGCCCCGCCCCCTGCACGCCATCTGCCTGGGCAGCAGCGGCACCGGCAAAAGCCACCTGCAGGAAAGCATCGGCCGGCTCATCCCGCCCCACGAAAAAATAGAAATCACCACCCTCACCGAAAACGCCTTCTACTACTTCGGCCAGCAGGAACTGCACCACAAACTCATCCTCATCGAAGACCTCGACGGCGCCGAACACGTCCTTTATCCCTTACGCGAACTCCAAAGCAAACAACGCCTCACCAAAACCCTCACCGTCAAAACCCCCGGCGGCCACATCAAAACCCAAACCCTGAGCGTGGAAGGCCCGGTAAGCGTTTGCGGCTGCACCACCCGCGAAACCCTCTACGAAGACAACGCCAACCGCAGCTTCTTACTCTACTTAGACGAAAGCCCCGCACAAGACCAGCGCATCATGGACTACCAGCGCGCCCGCAGCGCCGGTCACCTCAACCACACCCAAGAACAAGCCGCCCGCACCCTCTTGCAACACACCCAGCGCCTCTTGCAACCCCTTACCGTACGTAACCCCTACGCCCCCCAACTGCGCCTGCCCGAACACCTGTTCAAACCCCGGCGCACCCACGCCCACTACCTCCAGTTTATCGAAGCCGTCACCTACTACCACCAATACCAGCGCCCCCACCACACCGATCCCCACACCGGAGAAACCTACATCCAGACCACCCTTGAAGACATCGCCGCCGCCAACGCACTCATGCAGGAAGCCCTGCTGCGCAAAACCGACGAACTCCCCAAAAGCACCCGCGAATACCTCGAACACCTCAAAACCTGGCTCACCAGCACCCCAAAAACCACCTTCACCGCCCGCGAAGCCCGTTTAGCCCTTCGCGTCAACCACAGCAACCAAAAACGCTGGCACCTGCACCTGCTGCAAGGCAGCTACCTCAAAAAACAGAAAACCAAACCCGGCAGCACCCCCCATTACGAAATCACCAACTACACCGAATACCAGCACCTGCAAGACCACATCCGCACCATCCTGAACCAAACCCTCACCCGGCTCACCAGTTCACCACCGGTTCACCCCCCAAACGAACCACCTAACCCCCACAAAACCAACACCCAAAAACGCACCACCACCCGTTCACCCAAAACAGACACACCACCCCCAAAACAACAAGAACCACAATCACCACCGCAAGCACCGCAAGAAGCACAGCAAACACAAGAACCGCCACAAGCGCAGCAAGAACAAGCACAACAAACACAAGAAGAACAACACTAAAAACAACCGCTCCCTGAACCCGTCCCCTGAGCCCGTCCCCTGAGCCTGTCGAAGGGGTCGAAGGGGTAGAAGTACCGTCCTCCCGAGCGGAGCCGAGGGACCGCTCTCATTCTCATTCTCACTCTCATGAAAACACTCCCCCTGCACACACCCGCCTACCAGTTAGCCCAGCACAGCTTCAGCGCCTGGCTCGACGTACAAGGCTACTCCGCCGACACCGTGTACGCCCTACCGGTTTACGTCCGCAGCTTCTTACACTGGTTAGAAACCCATCACCACACCCGGCTCACCACCCTCACCCCGCACCATTTTACCACCTACTACCGCGATCACCTGCGCCACCGCCCCAACCGCTTAGGCGGCGCCCTGAGCAACGTCCACCTCAACAAACACCGCCAGGCCCTGTACCGCTTCGCCGACTGGCTGCGCCACAGCACCCGCACCGAACTCCCGCCGCTTCACCTGCCCACCGAAGAAAACGACAGCCCCACCCCTCAGGTACTTACTCCTCAAGAAATCCAGCAACTCTACACCGCCGCCGACAATCCCCCCCCACAAACCGCACACAAAAACAGCCGCCTTTATCCCTCCTTAGCCCTGCGCGACAAAGCCATGCTCACCCTGTACTACAGTTGCGCCCTAAGGCGCAGCGAAGGCAGCACCCTGCAACTGAGCGACCTCTATCCCGAAAAACACCTGCTGCACATCCGTAAAACCAAAAACCGCCGCGAACGCTTAGTACCCCTTACCGCCGCCGCCCTCACACACCTCGAACACTACCTCTACGATGCCCGCCCCCAGTTGCAAGGCGCACAGCGCAGCGAATACTTCCTGCTCTCCGAACGCGGCCAGCCCATCCAAAACCAAACCCTGCGCGTACGCCTGCGCACCTTAGTACTGCGCACCGAAAACCCCGAACTCATCGCCAAAGACCCCGGCCTGCACACCCTGCGCCACAGCATCGCCACCCACCTGCTCACCAACGGCATGCCCATCGAACACATCAAAGACTACCTCGGCCACACCAGCCTAGAATCCACCCAACGCTACACACACCTCGTCCCCATAGAACACTAACACACATGCACACATTCACATCACACCCACAAACCATCCCGAGGGGAGCCGAGGGAGCCAAAGAAGTCCTCCCGAGCGAAGTCGAGGGAGCCGAAGAAGTCCTCCCGAGCGCAGCCGAGGGAGCCAAAGAAGTCCTCCCGAGCGGAGCCGAGGGAGCCGAGGGGTTCAACCACTACCTGCAACAAAAAGGCCTCAGCCCCACCGTGCGCATCGGTATCCATCGCACCGTAGCCCGCTTTACCCAATGGGCTGCCGATCAACAGTTCACCCCCGAACAAACCAGCCCCACCGACATCGCCGCCTACCTCGCCTGGCGCAAAACACAAGGCAACACCCCGCGCACCCAACAAATCACCCTCACCCAACTCAATCACTACTTTACCCACCTCCAACAACAACAACACATCACCCGCAACCCCTGCACCGGCCTTGCCCAGCACGGCATCAAACGCCGCCAGCTATACTATACATTTACTCCCGCCGAACTCCAAAACCTTTACCAGCGTTACAGCCAGCTACCCCTAAACCCGCCGCATCCACAACACCCCGCACCACACCTGATGCACGAACGCAATCAGGCCATGCTCAGCCTGCTGCTCACACAAGGCCTGCGCACCGAAGAACTAACCGCGCTTACCATCCACCACCTGCACCTGCGTCAGGCAAAACTCACCATCCCCGCCGCCCGCCGCAAAGACGAACGCACTCTCACACTTGAAGCCACCCAGCTTTATCCACTCTCCGACTACCAGCACCAAACCCGTCCAGCACTTTTAGCACACACCCAAAAACAAACCACCCAACTCTTTATCACCAGCGGCACCAGTACCAACCTCCAAAACCTGCTGCACACCATCGCCCAACAACTCAAAACCATCGAACCCCGCTTTATCAGCTACAAACAACTCCGCGCCAGCGTCATCACCCACTGGCTCAAAACACACCCCATCCGCCAGGTCCAGTACATGGCCGGTCACCGCTACATCAGCAGCACCGAAGCCTATCAGGCCAACAACCTCGACGCACTCAAAGAAGACCTCCAACGCTACCACCCCAACCTGTAAAACACCCGGGCAAAGACGAGAGAATACGGTCCCTGAGCCTGTCGAAGGGAGCCTGTCGAAGAGTTGGTCCCTGAGCAAAGTCGAAGGGAGCAAAGTCGAAGGGAGCAAAGTCGAAGGGAGCAAAGTCGAAGGGAGTCTGTCGAAGGGACTGTGCAGCCGCAAGGCCACCGGCCTGCACACCCGGTCTAACCCCTGCCGCCTGTTGAACCTCACTGCACCACACGCAGCAACAGGCGGCAGCCAACCGGGAAACTAATTACTATAAAAACAACC
Source organism: Bacteroidia bacterium (assembly GCA_025454955.1). Classification (GTDB taxonomy): domain Bacteria; phylum Bacteroidota; class Bacteroidia; order Palsa-965; family Palsa-965. The sequence goes on from JALONL010000017.1 coordinate 8,502, forward strand.
ACCAAAAAGTATAGCATAATAGATAAACTAATGCACCACAAAAAACTGTCATTGTGTCGCAACGCCTTCTTACGGCATTAACTTTGAGTAAGTAATAAAACCTTTAAAACAATTACACTCATGAAAAAGAAGTACCATGTAACACCGCACCCCGACGGGGGCTGGCAGGGCAAAGCAGAAAAAGGACAACGCGCCTCCGTAGTAGCTGATACCAAAGCCGAAGCTAAAAAACAAACCATTGACATAGCCAAAAACAACGGCAATGCACAGGTAATTATCCACAAACAAGACGGGAAAATACAAACCGAGCATACCTACGGCAATGATCCGCACCCGCCCAAAGGCTAACAACATTATGTTGTTCCGCTAAACCGGCTCACCGCATCGCCTCCCGATCAGTGAGCCGTTTTTTATTGTCAGTTAGTCCCCAACTAAAAACCTGCCAAAAAAACAGTAACCTCCTCCACACATCTGCTGAAAAAACAATGACAAACTGACAATACAACTTACCGGCACAATTACTGCACCCGCACACACCGAACTATAAAAATAAAACCATGAGAAAAAAGTACCACGTAACACCGCACCCTAACGGGGGCTGGCAAGGCAAATTAGAAGGCGCAGACCGCGCCTCAGTAATAGAACCCACTAAAGCCGAAGCCATCACCCAAACCTGCAACATTGCCCGCAACAACCAGCCATCCAGTGTGTACATCCATAGAATGGACGGTACCATAGAAGAGGAACGCACCTACGGCAACGACCCATACCCGCCCAAAGGCTAACTAAACGTTTACCGCAAAACCGGCTCACCGCATCACCTCCCGATCAGTGAGCCGTTTTTATTTTTTAGCAGCGCATTCCCCGCGCATCAAAAAAACACCTGTCCCGCTCTCACGTCGTCTTTGCTCACCCACCATCCCCACGCGCTCCTTTGGTTCCATCGGGGCTAAATCAATACCGTCCCAAGCTATAAAAGCCACCCCGTCCTTCCGAGCATAGCCGCGTTGTCCTTCCGAGCGAAGTCGAGGAATCCCACGCGCCGGTGAAAAGGAGTTCGCACGTACTCGCCCCCAGCTCAGCCGCATGGTCTGCAAGGCTATACAAGCACCCGGCCAAAAAAGTCCGGGCGGCCTTGCATACCACCGGGCACTTGCGCTCCATGCGGTGCTCGTGCCCTTGCGGCTTCGCGTGGCTGCGTGCGTGCTCACGGCGGCTCCCTTTTGCCCCCTTGAACCCCGATAAGGTCACGCTCCCGCGTGAAGTAAACACAAAGGGGCAAAACGCCGCCCGTATTAGGCTCGCCTGCGGGGCACAGCGGCTGCCGCCACCCACACAAAACCCACCCGCAAAAACGGCAGCAAAGCAGGGGGGCAGGGCGCTTGCACGGCCAGAAAAAGGCCGCACCGCGCCCCCTCTGCCCCCCGCCGCTGTGCCCGCTCGCAGGCTTCGCTACGCTTCGCGTTCACCGATCCCCCACACACACCGCCGACAATCCCCCCACAACCTCTAAGCCGAGCCGAAAGCCAACCCCAGAACAAACCGCCCCCGTCCTCCCAAGCCGAGCCAAAGAAGTCCTCCCGAGCGGAGCCGAGGGACCGCCCCCTGAGCAAAGTCGAAGGGAGCAAAGTCGAAGGGAGCAAAGTCGAAGGAAGCAAAGTCGAAGGAAGCCTGCCGAAGGGAAAACTTCCCTCATTTTGTCACTGCCTCAAATCCCACACCCTTAATCCCTTGCAAACCCGCACCCAGCCTGAAAAACAGACCTTAAAAACAAAAAGCCTGAAAAAGAAAAACGCCCTGCCGGAAGACGTAAGAAACAAACTAAAAAAACAAAAAGCCTTATCCCACAAGCCTAAGCCGTCCCCCTTGTCCTTCCGAGCGGAGCCGAGGAACCGCTCCCATGTCCTTTACTCTCCAAACAGCATCCACCACCTTTGCACCGGCAACACCACAAACACACCCAGCCCCCCGCAAAGCCCTGTAAACACAGCAATGAACAAAACCACTCCGCAGCAAGTAGGTAGTAAAGGAAATCATCATGAGCCACAAAAAACAACACCCCACACCACGCAAAAAAGCCACCGGAAAACACCCGCGCCGCTACCCCGAACGCATTACTATCACCACACCCAAAATCAGCTACACACACACCAACCCCAGCGGCAAAGGCTTACTCATCATGCTCGCCATTATCCTCGCCACAGCCTTTGCCTATTGGCTGGCCGCACACCCCTAAAAAGCAATGCAGGCATTGCCCGAAAAGGGCAAAGCCAGCAAAGCAAGCATTGCACACCAAGCCCGGCCCCAAAAAGCCGGGCAAGGTCAGCAAAGCAGCGCATCAAATAACCACCCTGCAAGCACCAAAAAAAGAACAAAAAAGAAAAGCAAAAAAGCAGCAGGCACGGTCACGGCTGACAAGGCCAAGCCCTAAAGGGTGGTCACAAAAAAATATGGCAAACGCCCATTACCGTTCAGCCACATTTTTTTGCGCCCAGCCTTGCATCCGCGCCCGCGCCCGCTGCGAAAAACAGCTTTCTTTTTTGTCCTTTTTTCTTTTGGTGCAGGCGGGTTAGGCACAGTAAACACCACAGCACCCGCCGGCACTATAAAGAAACAGGGGCGCAGTACAAACCATTTAAATAATCTATACTATGCGCGCTTCACAAGTCCGGCTGCTTTGGTTCATGCAGCCCTCACTCAACGCCGATTACGGCTCATTTAACTGCCAGCAGTGCGGGCAGCTCTTTTTTTACTCACCCCGGCTTAACGGTTGCTACTGCCACACCTGCGCCTTAGAATGGCTGCAAACAAAAGCACACACCACCAGCAATAAAAAAGAACAGGAACGCTTTGAAAACCTGTACAACGACCTCAAACAAATGGGTGAACAATAACCGCCCCCCATCCCCCCGCAGCACCGGGGCGCATCCGCGCCCCGGTGCTGCTTTTTTTATCCCTTCGCTACTTAGTCCACATCCTCCCGCCCTTCAAACCACCATCCGCGCAGGATCAGCCCACCATGAGCCATACGTCACTTTGTCAGCCCGAAACACTTCCCACACACAAAGCACCCATACACCCCGCACAATCCACGCTAAAAACCCCATTAAATTACCTCTGGCGCATCATCAGGCAACACCGGTACATCCGGGCAGGCGGCTGCGCCGTTGCCGCCGCCACGCACAAAAAAAGTGCGCCGGAGCTTCGCCCCGGCACACACAAAAAAAGCAGGCGGCCAAACGGCCGCCTGCCAGGCATTACACAGGCCATGCCTGCCCGTGCAATCACGCACACAAGTACTGCCACACCACTAAAACACACTCACTACCTTCATGCAGTCACCCTGTGCCAGCCGGTAATCCGTAGAACCCACACGCTGAAAAAACTCAATCCCCAGACACTGAATGATACTCACGTTGGTAGCCGCAGCCGGTGTTACCGGCAAAGTCACCTGCAGGGTAAAACTCACCGGCGCAGTAGCCGTCAGAGAAGTCATCGTTCCATTATCCACCTCGCCAATCATATCCAGGGTAGCATCAGCCGCCTCATACAAGCGCGTCTGCACATTATACACATAATCGCTCACCAGCCCCAGCGCACTCACCAGCCGGAAATGCGTAGCCCCCGAAGGCGCATCCAAATAAATATCCGGTAAAAAGCCAGGCACCGTAATCGTGCCCTCATCCCGCGCCGTGTTATGGCTCGCCGTATAAGGCGCAGTAAACACACTCCCAAAAGAAACTCTGCTATTAAACTCATAGTTTATCAGAAGTGCGCGGTGCGCACTTAACTCAATCGGTCGTTGTCCACGCGGCCCCGTACCCATCAAATTAATCTCCTTAAACAACTTGGTCAGCCGCGCCGGGCCACCCGCATCCGCCTTACTCAGCTTGCTGTCACTCAATGCCACACGCACAGCCTTACCCATACGCGCAGCACCACCAAACTCCGCATTATTCTCCCGTGTCCGCGCAAATGCCGGATCACTGTTGATCTTTTCCTTACTCGGGCCATTAGCAACGCGGGCCAGATCTGCACCACTCGTCTGATAAAACGTGATGCCTCCCAACGTGCCGTTCAATCGAATCAGCCCCTGCTGTCTTGCCATAAAATTGAAATTTATGAAAGAGGTTATTAAAAACGTGCCGCGTTCTCGTGCGCAGCCTCTGTACTCTATAACGTAAACAAAACGTTAAACGATACAACACAAAAACCCAATAAATCACAACTGGCCACAGTCTTTGCACAACAGCTGTTAAACACCTCATACCCGGGCACAAAAACTGTACAACTGCCATCCGTTTACAAACAACTGCCGCCCGTTTATGCCCCTTTTTTATTAAACCGTTTTACAGGCCACACACCCAATAATAACAACAAAAAAACACCATTTTTAAAACACCGTATCATTGAAAATATGTACCTTAGTCAGGTCAATAATACACCCCGCCTTAAAAAGTGTACACCCGCACCGGCACATATCACAGTCCCGCTTTTTTAGAGCCTAAAACTCTGGAAAATAACACACGCTATCCAAAAGTAAGGTTAGTTTACTCAGCCTTTGGTGCGCCGTTGGCGGGTAGGACGTTCTCTTCGCCGAGCTACAAATACGGCTTCAATGGTAAAGAGAAGGATGGGGAGATGTATGGTAGTGATGGTAGCAGTTATGATTTTGGGGCAAGGATGTATGATGCCAGGGTGGGGAGGTTTTTGAGTGTAGATCCGAAAGCCTCCAAAAATTCGGAATTATCAACGTATTCTTACGCTGCGAATTCACCACTAGTCTTAATTGATTATGATGGGGAGGAATATAGAGTTTATGGGAGTGAGGAAAATGTAAATGCCTATATAAAAGTACTGCAATCTCAACTTGGATCCGATTACTCTGTGCAAATCGTATATCATAAGGGAGAAGCAACAACTTCTAAAGATGAAAATGGGAATCCAGTGACTACCGTAACTAGCGACTATTATACTGTTAACTTTATTCATAATCCAAGTGATCCCTCTAAAACACCAGATCCGGCTAAACATTAGTTATATAATTATTTGAAAGGAAAAGAAGAGAATGGGCAATTTAATGTAGGTGTTGGCCCTGTTGGTGTTGGAGTGGACAAATACGATGGTAGAAAAAAGAGTAATGGAGAAAACAGGAAAGATGACATTGCACTTAGAGGAATATTTATTTATACTAAACGGACTAGAAATCACGATGGAACTAAATATGAAAAAACAAAGCTCGACGCATGGTTTAATATGGATGCCCTAAATAATATTAACAGTGCCAATCATCCATATATAAATGCTTCTGACCTGATTCTTTATTTCAATAATTACACCAACACTTCGACACTAAATTTTGGATATTATGATGGTGGTCGAAAAAAGGATATACAAAGAGAATATCTGATAGATTATAAAGATAAAGACGGTGTGATTAGGCAAATGAGGCTAATCCTTAATGCAAAGGATGGCAAAGCAACAATAAAAAAAGATGAGCCCAAAAAGAGTAACTAAAAATGAAGCATAAAATGAAAACGATCATTAATCTTCGAGTAATACTAATAATTATCATATCAGTATTATGTAACTTCCTAATTGCTCAAGATACATTACATATCAAATATGGTGATGCTAGATATATGATACCTGTCATTGACAAACAACTTTCCTATGATGACACTGTTTATTATTTTAATATTCAAGACACTTTGAACGATATGTATGTTATAGCATATCACTCAGATAGCAGTAAAAAAATAGCTGCTAGTATTCACTATTATCATGGAAAAAGGGAAGGTGTGTTTATGCTTTATACCAATAATGGCTTAATGATTTTTAATAGTATTTATGCTAATAATAAGGTGGTATTTGAAGAATATTATTATTTAAATGGTCAGATAAAGTGTATTTTTTCATATAGTCTATCAAATGATAAGATATACAATGGCACCGTTATCAGATATTATCCTACCGGGCAGGTTCAACAAGTTGAGTTTTTTTTAGACGATGAACCTTATCATGAGCAGTATTATTGGGATACTTTGGGTAACATGAAATGTATTTATATAAAAAATAAGAGTCGTGCATCAAATTAGGTCGCGCTCTCGGTCATGTTCAATCTGTCACCTGGGCTTAAACAAAAGCTACCTTCAAGACTTAATGTCTTGAAAAACAACATATAATACGAATGTAATATTCGCATGAAACGGGGCTAACAAGCCCCGTTTTTTTATTCAATCTTCGTCACAGGCCAATTCTATTGGCCTGTACAATCCTTCGTGTTCGATGTGTCACCTAAGCATTCCACAATGTTAAACTGTCGTTATTGCGAATCTGGAATTTGCCTCCGAAAAAGATGGCGCGAAGCCGTGCAAAAACTATTGTGTAAACCCTCCGGCAAGCATCAGCAAACAGAATACATAAACCAGAGATACACCGTGAATGACGAAAACGAAGTGAAACCTCCCCACAAAAAAACTCCGGCTGAATAGTCCGGAGTTTTTTTTGTGTAAATACGCTTTTCAATTACACCTGTGTAAGCATACCGCTGGCCTGCATAAACGTATCTATCTCGGCCGTTTTGTTGGTGAATTCGGTTTTGGCCAGACCGTCCCAATAGCTGAGTGCATCGGGCGCGGCATTGTCCATGGCGGAGTATTCTTTTTTATCTACCACCACGTTAAAGCGGATGTAGTTTGTTTTTTCCTCTAGCACCTGTTTTTGCACGTAGTCGGTGGTTTGGTTTACGCCATACATCATAATATCGAGCAGGGGCTGAATCCATTTCACGGCGCTCATCCGTTCCGATTCTCTGATGGAAAGCTGGCCGGTGTAGCGTCCGGTGCCTACCGAAAGGACGTGTACATTGCTCAGCGTTTCTTCTATGCGGCGTTCGCCGAGGTAGTAGCGGCTGTGTTTGATAAGTTCGGCCAATGCGCCAATGCTGGGGTTGTTAATATACACACCGCCGTCGATGCAATTGAACTGCCGGCTGCCGTGTTTGAAATTGCAGGGCGGAAAATACGTGGGGCCGGCCGAGGTGGAGCGGCAGGCATGAAAGAGTGTGAAGTTTTCTTCTTCGGTTTCGTGTGCTTCGCGGGATTTGAAGAAACGTGGTTCGTTGTTGTAAATATCGTAGCTGCAAATGAGCACGGGTTTGAGGGTTTGTTTCAAACGCACATCGGCCATTTTTTCGCGCAGCACGGCTTCAATGCCATCGGGGGCGTAAAGTGTTTCGCCGCCCAGCACATAGCCTTTCACTTTGCGCCAGAGGCCGGGCTTGGGGAAAATCCGTTCTCCGTCTTTAGTGTAAATATCAATAATTTCCTGCAGGCTGAATTTGGGCAAACCGGGCCGCGTAGGACTGGGCATGGTAAGCGCCGCGCTGATAAGCCCGCCGGTAGATGTGCCGGCAATAATATCGAAATAGCTGTAAAGCGGTTTGGGGCCGAGGCCTTTGGCTTTGCGCTGTTCGTTTAAGCGTATTTCGAGAAGCTGAAGAAAACGGGCGGGAATAATGCCGCGCATACCGCCACCGTCGAGAGCAAGAATTCTTATTGGTTCCATGTGAGTGTTGGGATTTTAAGGGTTCAAGATACGTCCTCAAAACCCTGTAATGTAAATCCGTTGAAAAAGTTTTTTTGCCTGGCTCAGAGAAACGCCACTTTGCCGGTAAGCATATCAAAATAAGCACCCACAATTTTTATCTCGCCCTTTTCCACTTTCTCCTTCAGCCAGGCATTACGCGCGGTAATGAGAGCAATTGACTGCGCAATGTTTTTCTTTGCCACATAACGCACAAAACTCAGGTTTATGGCCGATTGCTGGTTGGGATAATCGGCCGAGGCGCGTACGGCGTTTTTCAAACTGTCAATCAATACGCCCGAAGCCGTGTCGTTTAGATTGTCTATGGCCGTGCGGATGGCCTGCGAACGGTCGTGGCCCATTACAACGATGAGTTTGGCGCCTTCTTTTTTGCAGGTGAGTTCCATGTTGGCGATGAGGAAGTCGTTGGGCCGGTTGCCCGAAATACTCAGTACTTCGAGGTCGCCAATGGTTTGGTCGAAAATGTCTTCGGGCGGAATGCGCAAATCGGAGCAGGTAAGCACAATGGCTTTGGGCAACTGGCCGAGACTGCTTTCGCGGATGAGCGAAGTATGCGCGCGTTCGGTTTGCGAAGCCGAAAGGAAACGTTCGTTGCCCGCTTTGAGTTGCGCAAGCACCTTTTCGGGCGTGAGTTTTTGCTGTTCTTCTTTGGAGAGAACGCGTTCGGAAAGCGGCGTGGTAATAATTTGCGGAGAAAGCTGTGAAGGCACATTCTTTTCTCCGCCACAGGCGGCAAGCACAATAAGCGAAGCAATGAAAAATACAGCGCGTGTGTTCATGAATGAAATTTAGTAAATGTGTTTGAGCCTCTCATTTTTTTGGGAAAAATAAAAACAAAACCGCTTCCCGAAAAAGAGAAGCGGTTTAAACATTTTATTATATCGATAAATTACCCCAGCAACGCCTTGTGCGTGGCGTCCAGAATAGCAAATGCCTCGTCGCGCGTAGCCGCTTCGGCATAAGTGCGCAGCACGGGCTCGGTGCCGGAAGCACGAATCATTACCCAGCGGTTTTCATCGAAGAAAAATTTCCAGCCGTCGAGGTCGTCCACGCGCTGTACGGTGTAGCTGCCGAAGGCTTTGTAGCTGCCGTTCTTGCAGTTTTCCACGATTCGGTTTTTGTCGGCTTCTTCGAGATGCAGATCAATGCGCTCGAAGGCGAAGGTGCCGGTAATGGCATATACTTCTTCAATTAACTCGTTGAGCGATTTGCCGCTCCTGGCCATGAATTCCCAGATTACAAGGCCCATCCAGATACCGTCGCGTTCGGGGATATGGCCTTTTATGGCAATGCCGCCCGATTCTTCGCCGCCCACCAGCACATCTTCCTTCACCATGATGCCGCAAATGTATTTGAAGCCGATTTTCACCACTTCGAGCGGCAAGCCATAATGCTCACACATGTTTTTAATTTTCACGGTAGTGCTGAACGCAGTACACACTTTGCCGCTCATGCCTTTGTATTTGGCTAAGTAGTGAATGAGCAGAAGAATGATGTGGTGCGAATCGACAAAATTGCCTTTGCTGTCGAACAGGCCGATACGGTCGGCATCACCATCGGTAGCCAGGCCCACATCAATGTCGCCCGATTCGCGTATTACACTGGCAAATTCTTCGAGGTTGCGCAGAATGGGCTCGGGAGCCTGTCCGTCGAAACTCGGATTATGCTCGCAATGCAGCAAAGTGGCATCGGGGAAAAGACGGCGTATTACGTTTTGCCCGGCTCCGTACATGGCATCGTAGGCCAGGTTGAGGTTGGAATTGCGTATGGCATCGAGATCGAAGCTGGCTTCTACGTGACGGATGTAATCGTCTTCGAGCGGAACTATTTTGAGCATTCCGGAGGCTTCAAAATCGGACAGTTTGAGACTGTCGAGCGGAGTCTGGGCCACTTCGGGAATGAGCGGTTCAATTTCGGCAATGCCTTCGGGCGAAAGCGGGCCGCCGTAAGAGGCTTTGAGCTTGTAGCCGTTGTACGAAGGCGGATTGTGACTGGCCGTAACAATAATGCCCAGATCGGCCCCATAGTTGCGCGCGCCGAGCGATACCATGGGCGTGCTCACAAAGCCTTTGGCGAGATATACTTTAATGCCGTGATGGAGCAGCACCTTGGCCGTGGTTTCGGCAAAAAGATCGCCGGCAAAACGGCAGTCGTGACCCACCACCACCGATGCACCGGGCTTTTGCTGTTTGAGCCATTTTACAGTGCCCTCGGTTACACGGGCCACATTTTCTACGGTAAATTCTTTCGCTATAATGGCCCGCCAGCCGTCGGTGCCGAATTTGATCTGGTACATTCGTTTCTGTTTAAGGAGAGCAAAAATAGCGAAAACCGGGGTTTGTTGAACGGCATATCAGTATGTTCACATTCCGAGCGGCACTTTGAGCAGTTTCACGCTGCCATTGCTCTCCAGCCACGCCACCTGGTTGCGGCCTGCCGTGGCGAGGCAAATTACACCCGGGCCAATGGGGCGACGAAACACCACCGGCATTTCACCATTATCGCCGAGTTCGCAGATAATGAGTTGTTCTTCGCGGTAATAAGCTAAATGTTTGTAGCTGATAAACGTACATTCGCTCACAAACTCGCCGAGAATTTTGCGCCACACTTTATTTCGCGAAGGCTGCACCACAAAAATATCACCGTAGCTGCTCATGGTAAACACCGGCTCGCGGTGATAGGCCGAAAGCTGCACGTTGTAGGCCGCATCGGGCAGTTCGATGTATTCGGTCACCGAAGTGTGCGTGTGTATTTTGAGGAAATAGTTTTGGTAATTGCAATAGAAATACTCGTCGGCATAATACCCAAACGAGGCAAACTGCGCGGCCTGTGTGAGTGCTTCGGGCACTTGGGTGTTGAATTTTAGATCGTGCTGGCTGACAAGTTTACCCTGCACCCAGTATTGCAGCGAGAGTTGCGGATGATAAAGCAGCACCCAGCACGAATTTTCGGCCAGGCCGGGTGCGTAGGCCAGCAGCCGCTCGGGCAGGTAATTGAAAAACAAGGCCGCAAACGAGGCCGGATGCAGCGGCGAGGCCGAAAGGTATTGCGAAGGCAGCGAATTGGCCGTGTAGCGGCTGCGCAACTGAAGCATATCGGGCAGCAGCGGGTTGTGCTGTATTTCGATATTGTCTGAAGGCTCGGCAAATGTTTCGCTCCACGCATGCACTTCTATTTCGCCAGCGGCAGTAATGCGGGCCAGACGCAGCGAGTTGTTTTGTTCGCCCAGCGCAATCCAGTAGCGGCTGCCCGAAATGAGTTTGCGCCACGATACCGATTTGGACAGGGCAATGGTTTGGAGATCGTCGGTATCGGTGCGTGAGACTTTGCGCTGATTGTTTCTTTCCAGATCTTTTTGCACAATGAAACGGCTCACATCGCCCTGCACGAGCCTGTCGGTGCCGGTGAAATGTGCAAGCTGGTTGAGCGCCTGATGCTGCCCCGCCAACGCCTGCTCACTGATGATGCGCAGGGCCAATTGCCTTGTGGTTTGCGCCTCGCTGCTGTCGGAATCGGCAAACTGGTGAATGAGGCGCAACTGATTGAGGAAATACGTTTGCTGCTGCGGGGTGAGGCCCTTGTCGTAGAGCCGCTGCGCCACCTGCCCGGGATTTTCGTGCTGTTCGCGGCGCAGGGCGATGTAGCGTTGCAGGCAGTTTTCCTGCGGATGGGTGCTGTTCCAGCCCAGCAGCAGCGAATGTTCGGCAGCGGCGGTGTGGTGCTGTTTGTCGTGTTGCAGGCGGGCTGCTTCGAGGTAGTTTTGCTGGCCTAATGCCTGCTCCACACAAAGCTGATACATGCTTTGCGCCTTTTCGTCGTGCGAAAGACGCGCGTATAAATCGCCCGCTTTTTCGTGCTGCTGAAGTTCGCGGTATTCGTCGGCAGCTTCGGCCAGCAGTCCGCCTTTTTCGAGGCACTGCGCGGCCAGCAACTGACTTTTGATATGATCTTTGTACAGCGCGGCTGCTTCGCGGTAAAAGCGGCCCTGCTCCAATGCGCTGGCTGCACTGTGCAAATCGCCAAGCAGGTGCGCAAATACGTAGGCGGCTTTGCGGTAATCGCCTTTTTCGAGCAGCATATTGGCCTGCTTCTGGTAACGCTCGCGGAGTTTGCGGTAATGCTCGTCAGACTGAAACGAACTGCTTCCGCCGCCGCCACCCAAACCGCTCAGACTAAAATCGGGCAGCCCGCGCGAAAGGGTGTCCCAGCCATTGTCGCCGCCACGCCCCATGTAATTGCTGTTGAGCGGCACGGCATACTGCAGGCCCTCTTCGGGATTTTCGTCCATCATGCGCACTAATCTGTCGAGCTCCGACTCACGCCGTTTCTGCAAATCGTCCAAACTACGCTGTACACGCTGCTGCACATTTTGCCGCCAGCGGTTAAACCAGCCTCCGCCGCCTTGCGCACCCGATGCCGACGATGCCCTGCCCGCACGCGCACCACGCCCGCGCAAACGATTCATCAGCCGCGAAAACCACGACGAACGAGCGGGCCTTGCATTCGCGGTTCCCGCAGGGGTGTAGTAAGCCGGGCCGCTAACCAATCCGCGCAAAAGCAAACTGAGTAACAATATCCCCACCAACACAAACGGCAATGCACCAAAATTCAACCCGTTATTCCGCAGCAGTGTAAACACCAAAAAAATTGCACCCACAGCCAGCAACACACCCAGAATAACCCATCCTTCCCTGCCCGATCCGTCGGTATCGCGGCTTTGGTTGCCTGCCTGTGCCGATGAATCAGGCAAACGGCTCATCAGCCACACAAATAATTTCCACACCACATAAATTGCCAGCACCCACGCCAGAATTTTAAACAGCGTGAATACCGAAATCACATCAAACACCAGCAAAAACAACAACGCAATTCCTCCGGCCCACATCAACGCCATGCCCCAGGGAAATGAAGTTCCCGCATCGGAATTATCCGCAAACTGATACTGAGCAGAAGATGAATTATTGTGCGGCAATTCCTCTTCCCGCCGTTTGCGTATTCCTGCAATTATCTTTGGATAAAACAGCATGACCAACACCGAAACTGCAAGTGTAATCCACAACCACCCCAATACAATACCGTACCCGAACACCTGAGAAAGACCAGTAAGAAAAAGCCCCGCACTCAAGGCAATCGTAAACCCGTTCAGCGAATTGATATAATTACCTGTCTGTTCCGATAAAATTGTGGCCACATCCGGCTTTGGTTTTGATTTATCATACAACGCCACCATCAGCAAACCCGTAATGAGCGAAAACAACACCACAACTGCCGCAGGATTTTGGGTTGAAATAATTTTCACCACAAGCCATATCACACCCACCACCGCAGCCAGCACAATTAGCAGGACAATGGCAGTGGTAAGTTTTTTCGAAGTCTTGCCTTTCTCCTCCAATGTGGCCATATAACCAATCAACAAAAGCACCGCAAACGAAATCAACAACCACACATACGCATCGCGCCAGCCCGGACGGTTCAGTATCAAACCGGTTACACTCATCACACCCAGATAAGCCCAACCAAGAAACACCAGCACACGGATAAAGAAAGCCTGATACGATACATTGCCTTTGCTTTTCCCGCCCAGCAACCGGTTGAGCATATCGAGCAGGGCCAGTTTCGTATTCACCAACCCATCGCGCTGTTCGTTCCGTTCCTCGTTGCTGAGAATTTGCCGCAACGGTTTGGCACCAATTTCCTGCTGCACCTGCTGCATGAAATCTTCGGCATTGGCCCGCGGCATGGAAACGCTGTTCAGTGGCGGAATTTCAGGCAAAGGACTCAGTGCCTCGTTCCAGTTGCCCTGCACCGGAGCCTGCACACGAAGCAGCGGGGCAAACGAAAACAAATCGGTTTCTTCAAAACCCACCAATCCGGCAGTGGGATGAAATACCTGTACAGGATACAGCAAACGCCGCCCAAGTTCATCATCGGTAAACGCCGGTGTGAGTGTGGCGTGCAGCGGAATAAATAATTTTCCGGCCACCTGCGTGTAAGGCAGGGCAATTTCATCCAAGTCCGGCACACGGTTGCCAAACACCACCAGCAAACCCAGCGGCTCTGCGGTTTGCAGCGACTGCGGCACCACATAGCAGCGCACTTCTTCGGTGTCCAATCCCCAGCGGCTGAGCTCACGAAGCCACACAGCCGGGTGCGCACCGCCGAGAAATGCGGCGGCCACTTTGCCCGTGGGCTGTGGTGTGGGATGTAAACAAAGTTTCATTGGCGGCGAATGGTTTGAAGAAACGGCATGAGGTAAGTGCTTGCAAAAGCATTTACCGTGATTTTGTGTTTGCGATGTTCGGCCGGAATAAACACATCATTACCCGCGTAGTTATTGTCTGCCGTCCATGCCGTGGTGGCTGATTCGGAAATAGACACAATGGTAAAATCGGGAATGTTCGGATTGGAACTTATGAAATGCAGGAAACCACGGGGATCCTGAATAATCACACTACCGTCGGCCCAGGTGGCTATTCCGGCATCGGCTCTTTTGTATTCCTGCAATGCTTCGAGTTCGAAACGCTGCATGTTTGCCGTACTTATAAGTGTTTTATCATAAAGCATCACCTGGTTGTACTGCTGCCGATCCCATCCCCGCGCTTCACGCCAGTACATTTGTTCATTTTCAATCACCAGCACTTTCTGATCGGCAAACAAACGGCCATGATCGCCAATGGAAAAAGACGTATTCGTATCAAAAACCGAGTACCCGGAATTGATGAGCTTTTTTGCTTTTCTTCTATCGATAACCGATTGAGGAACCGCCAGCGTGTCGTATTTCATGGAATCATACTTCCCGCGGTTTGTCTGTCCGCTGTGCAAATCAAATACAGCCACTTCGGGATAACTGTAACACACAATGCCCTGTCGGGCAATCCACACCTGCTTATTGTAAAACTCGGGAATTCTGAAACTCGTGTGTTCATGTTCGTTTAACCGGATAAGATAAACGGCAAGTGTTTCAGTGTCTTTATCGTGAAAAGCAAAAACCATGAACCCGTTTTCGTCTACATGCCAGATATAATGATGATTATACCTTTCGCTGAGTTCGGGCAAACAGGGCAGGATTTCGCGGGCCGCCTGATTGGCGGTTTCATCGGTGGAGAAATAAAGTAATCTTCGGTTATCGTTAATTATCAATAAACCAAACTTTTCAATAAAAAAATAATTGGGTGCCTTAATCCGGCAACCTTTCGACGGAAAAAAAAGAGGTGAAGGATGATGGTTGAAAAATGCAGGAATGTGCAAATCGTAAATTGGATATTCGTTATCCCTGCGTTTCTTTTTCCGGGAATAAGGTAATGCAGAAACAATACCCGGCTTTGTTTTCGGTGCGGGAAAAAGAAGTTTATCCAGATCAAACTGCGCCGCCATCAATTCTTCGCGTCCCAAAGCAGAGCAGCGATAGAGGCGAAAATTTCCCTGTCGGTTTACGCTGATGAGGTACGAAAGTTTTTCCTGCACCGGCAGCAAACGCGCCAGGAAATCAGGATCGTGCAGCAATGATTCGGCGGTGATGAAGATGATTTCCTCATCGGCTTTGCTGGTTTTCTGCAGCAGTTGCAGCAGCGCATTACCGCTGTGCAAATCGGGTTGCAGACGCGTGAGTGCGGTGCGCACACCTTCTTTGGTGTGCAACGCCACTGGCCAATGGCTGCTGCCGCCAATGGCCAATGCCTCGGTGCTGCGAATGTTTTTGTTTTGCTGCGCACAGGCCAATGCAGCCGCCACGCCAAACACACGCGGCTTGCCCCAGAGCGGCAACGAAATATCGAGCAGCAAAGTACGCCTGCGCTCGGGCGTGTTGGGTGGCGATTCGCGGCGCAGGTACATGGCCTCGTTCTGCGCCAGACGCGCCATGAGCATATCGTCGTCGTTGGCCAATTCGCTCAAAAGCAAACGATGCAGCGGCCCCCGGTTGCTGATGTCTGACACGCCGCCAAGCTGCTGATCGTCGTTGCTCACACTCAGCGGCGGAATGCGGAATACCGATAAAATGGCCTTTGTTAAATTGGCCAATCCTTCGGTTTCCTGCTCGTTCTGCAAATCGCCGAGAAGGTCTTTTACAGGTTCGGGATTTATTTCTTCGGCAGGTTCGGGAAGATGCTGAAGTCCGGTATCGAGCAGGGCCGCCAAATGCATCGGCGAATTGATATGTTTGCTTTGCTCCGCCAGCCGGATAAACGTATTCTTCATCCCGGTAAGCGTTACATCATCGTAGCCAAGTATCCGCTCATCGGCCCTGCCCGACTGGAATTCGGCATAAATGGCCGATGCTTCGTCGGGTTTGTAGGCAAACAATCCGGGCAAACTTTTCAGCAAATGTGCGCGGGCTTTTCCGGTACGATATGCTTCGGGAAGCTGAGTAATGTATTTCAGAAATTTAAACGCATCGGCAGCCACGCTAAGTTTATTTCGTTCAAAATCTGTGGCAGGGCCATCTTCACCCCAGTACCTGAGTTTTTCTAAAATAAACTCTTCCTTCTTTTTTAATTCCTCAGGCGAAAGCCTGCAGGCGGCAAGCACAAGCAGCAACGTATTGGTGTGCGGCAAACCCACGGGCAAAATATCGTGCATTACGTCCACCAGGTCTTCGCGGTAAATCATCGTATCGCCGCTCTCCCACTCCATCACATTCATCCCTTCGGCCCAGTACCAGCACCACTGTTGCGAAGCACCAAAGTATTCCACCGCCGAAACCTGTTTCATCACTTCACTCACAACCAACCTCCTTTCTCGCCCATGCGCCGCACACCGCTGCGCGAAGCGGGCACCAGCATAATTCGCGGAACAAGTTCGGCACTTCCGTTTGGATGCAGCAGCACAAACGCATCGCCATCGGGCACTAATTTGTGGATGAGCAATTTTTCCAACGCAGGCCACTCCAGATCATAACCCGCCGGAATAAGCAGCGGGCCGCGGGCCCAGAACTCGGTGCCGGGCAATGCCGGAAGTATATCGCCGCCCACCAGCACCTGTCCGTTTTGCGAAGCCGCAAAACTCAACCGCTCTAACCTTAACTGCGGCGCGGTTTCGCAAAATTCTTTCCAGAGAAAAAAATTGGTAAGCAGCACACGGGCTTCCCGCGGCGTTTCGCTTGGTACCAATTTTACTTCCACCGCTTCTTCCGTTTTACCGGCCATAGCCGATACCGGAAGTTCGAGCGGAAACAACTCGCTCAATAATTTCCATTCCAATGCGGGCAGTTGTCCGGTAGGTGTAATGCTTCCTTCGGGAAAAAGCAATTCATCGCGCCCCACCACTAATCGCGCATCGAAACCAATTTTCAGCAGCCGTTCGTCGGTTTCTTCCGCCTCATCGCCAATCCACCACACGCCGTTGTGCAGCGCGCCCTTTAGCTGCGGCAATACGCGCACAGTGCCAAGCTCACCGATTCGGTGTGTGGGAAGGTGATAAATGCGTTTCATCAACAGTATTAATTCGATTGGATAATTTTCTGCCAGAGTTCATCCACCGGCTGCTGCACATAATTGCGCTGCACCTCGTTGGCAATCCATGCCGTGCGTCCGTTCAGAAAACGCAGCCTGTCTTTAATCACTGCGCGTTCCGAAAATGAAGTGTCGGGATTATTCCACTGCTCCGAAAGCTGCACTACTTCGGCATACAGCGCATCGGGGTCGGGACGTTCGCTGTATCGGGCGCGGGGATGGTGTGCGGCTTCGCTGTGGTCGCTTTCCACCACGGCGTTTACAATGCCTTCAATGAGTTCGCGCTGTTCGTTGGTGTCCCAGATGTAGCGCATTACCCACAAATCGCTCACCAGAGCCGTGCGGCGGTGGCAAAGCAATGCGCTGGCAGCAATGAGTCGCTGCAACTTTACCGCGCGGCGGTCCGACACGGGCACACCCGCATTGCGCAATTGTGAAATAAGTTGTACAAACGCATTGCGCACCGGCTGCAAATTCACCGAGGCCAATTGCTGCTGCAAATACAGCACCGATTCGATGCTTAACTCAGGGCGCACGGTGCGAAGTTGTTTTTGCTCAATGGCCCAGCCTGCGTCCAACAGCTCGTTCATCTGCTGCGGATCCACATAGTCGCAGCGCACACGAAGCAGGAAACGGTCGAAGAGCGCGCGCAGTGCATCGTCTTCGGGCAGGTGATTGCTTGCGCCCACAATCATGAGTGCGGGCAAATCGCGCCGCTCGCGTCCGCGCCTGAACACGCGTTCGTTGAGCACCATGAGCATACTGTTGAGTATGGCGCTGTTGGCGTTGAGCAGTTCGTCGAGGAAAATTAAATTGGCCTCGGGCAACATGCCGTCGGTATTGGTCACCAATTCGCCTTCGCGGAGTTTGCGAATATCAAAGGGCCCGAAAATTTCGTTGGGTTCGGTAAAACGGGTGAGTAAATATTCAAACGAGCGGCCGTTGAGTGTAAGAGCAAGTTCGCGCACGAGTGCGCTTTTGGCGGTGCCGGGCGGGCCCAGCAGGAACAGGTTTTCGCGGGCCACGAGGCTTATTCCCATCAGGTCGGCAATATCGTCTTTGCCCACAAAAGTATCTTTGAGGTGCTGCAGGGCGCGGTTGAGTTCTTCGGCCTGCGGAAGCTGTTCAGGCGGTGTGTTCATTGTGTGATGCAAGAGGCGGTTGTAAAATATCGGTGTCTAATTCGGGCCAGAGTTGCAGGGCGTAATCGCCCAGCGCGGCTTTTATGTATTGATGCAGGGCCGGATGTGCGGCGCGCTGTTTATCGCGGTGGGCAATGAGGCGGTCGGCATAAAACGTAAGCAGGCCGTGATGCTGAGTCATGCTGCCGGGGTCGGGAATTTCAACAGCCGCAATGCCCGCCCCCGAAAGCGGCCACTGCAGGGCGGTTTCGTGTATGCACTTCACCAGCACATCGCCCGGCGACAAACCCGCCGCCAACTGATGCAGGCGTGGCAAATGACGCAGGGTAAGGTCAACGCTGAAATGCGCTTCGGCAGTTACCTCACCGCTAAACGGCGAAAGCAGACGGAGCACATCGGCCTCTTCCACCTGCCGCAGCAACGTAAGCTGTGCCGCACGGTAAAAGTACAAGGCCGCCCAGTTGGCCGCCGCCTCCTGAAACGCCGGTGCTTCGCCCGGAAAATGCCATACTTCGCCCTCATACACTTCACGCAGCAGCGCCGAGGCCGTGTGCCAGTCGGTTTCGCTCACCGGCAGCAGCGAATCGTGCAGCACTGCATCGCCCGTTTCAAACAGGTGCTGAAGAAACTGCGTAAAAGGTGCTTCGGATGTGTGTTCGGCCGACATAATTTATGGCAGGGGCTGGCTGGCTTGTGAGTGGTAAAGATACCGGAAAAACTCCATGAAATTGCCGGTTTTACGCCGATGTATTGTACTTTTAACCCACACATTTTCAGCCTTATGAATACAATTTCACAAAAATCGCAACTGGCCCCGCTGCTTTCAGCAGCAGAAGAAATTTACCGCCAAAAAGGAATTGCAGCCTGCGCGAAATACTGTGAAATAAATCTGCTCACTCAGAAATGCCGTTTTCCTCTGCTCGAATACTTTGCACAACAAACATTTCAATTTCTCCGCGAAAAAGATGTACCTGAATTCTGCACCGAAATTCAGCGATTCAATACCATCGGCGGCCACGTAATTACCGGCATACTTTTGCAATTAAGATTACCTGATTTTTTCGGCGAATCGCTCTTGCAGGCCGCTTTATATATTTCGCAGGGAACTTCGTGGCATATCTGCGACATTATCGGCGAAAGAGTATTTGGCGAAGCCTTGCGGAAATTTCCCGAACAGGCAATACCCGAAGTACGTGCGCTGGGCAATCATCCTTCAAACCTTGTAGTGCGTGCGCTGGGCGCCGGAATACACAACGCGGTAAAATGGGGACTGAACGAAAAATACGTGGCACAACTGTTTCAATTCCTGCTTACCATGCGCAGCAGTAAAGACAAGGAAATAAAACAGGGCATTGGCTGGGCCGCAAAAACCTGCGTGAAATTCTACCCACAACTTGTAAAAAAGTTTGAAGCCGAAATAAATTCCGCTTCCACCCCGGCCTGGTTTCGGACCAAAATAAATATAGGTATAACCCGAAGCGAAAGATATGCCGGCAAGTATTGAAGTAAAAACCGTACTCCGAAAAACCAAACACCGCGACGGATGGTTTCTCGATGACTATACGCTCAACCTTTACAGCAGTTGTTCGTTTAACTGTCTCTACTGCTACATTCGCGGCAGCAAATACGGCATCAATCTGGCCGAAAAACTTACCCGCAAATCCAACGCCCTCGAACTTCTCGAAAAACAACTTGCCCTGCGTGCACGAAAAAATCAGCATGGAATTGTAGTGTTGTCGTCGGCCACCGATCCGTATTTGCCCACCGACGAAAAATATTTGCTCACCCGCGAAGCATTGAAACTTTTGTTAAAGTTCCGGTTTCCAGTGCATGTAATTACCAAATCGCCAGCCGTGGAGCGCGATTTCGATTTGCTTCAGGAAATAGATGCCATCGCAGTCATTCCAACTGATCTTGCCACACGCCTGAAACGCGGCACGCTCCTCACCTTTTCCTTTTCCACCTTACACACCGAAACCGGCAAACGTTTCGAGCCCGGCGCTCCCGATCCGCAGTTACGACTCGCCGCATTGAAAAATGCCGCTGCCGCCGGCCTGCACACCGGTGTAAGCCTCATGCCCCTGCTTCCGTTTATTTCCGACACCGGCGATCAGCTCATCAATTATTACCAAACTTTCAGCAAGGCCGGAGCCGCTTACCTCTTTCCCGCCACACTTACCCTGCACGGCAATTTACCCGAACACAGCAAAACATTAGTGCTCGCAGCCGTGGCCCAACACTATCCGCAACTGCTGCCCAAATACCAAAAATGGTTTCAACACGCCGATCAGATGCCATTGCGTTATCGTGATGCGTTCTACCAACGTGTAAACGAACTCAGCCGTATTTACAAATTGCCCATGTCGGCACTCACGCACGTTTAGTATGAATTCGCACGGACCTAAACTTATTGTATTGCTTACCAGCGCGCTGCTTTTCACATTTTTCGTGTATGCGCTTTTTCAGCCGGGCATACTTACGCTCACCATTGCTTACTCAATCAATGCCCTGTCGCAATGGTGGCTCATGCGCTGGATTTCGGGTGTGGAAGATGAAGAGGGAAACCCTTTGTGGATGCGCATTCCGGCGCGGGCGTTTTTGTTGTTTATTCCCGCATTTTACGTGCTGGGAAGTTTGCTGGTGGCGGCTATAATGGTAGCTTATCTCATTGGCCACATATTTATGGGATGATTATTTTTTCAGTGCGGGTAAAGCTGCCACGCGTTTCTGCACACATTCTTCTTCAAAAATTACTTCGGGTATTTTCTGTAATGTATCGCCGGTAAACAATTTCTGTCCCCGCTGATAACGTATCACTTTGCCATTCGAAAACCAATAACGTTCATCGGGATATTTCACGAAACCGGGGCAATATTCCTGTGTTTTTTCATGAGTAGCACAATAACCATATACAAACACTACTTCTCCGTTTTCGAGATACACACTGGTTTTACGGCAGGCACACTCGCCGCAATCTTCATCAATAAGTAAACTATACACCGAACTGCCGGGAAGATAATATCCCTTTAACACACCGTTGCAATATGATTTATCGCCCGATCGATGAACGCGGAATTTTCCCTGCTGCATGGCTTGGTTGGTTTGCCTGTAGCAGCGGTCGGCTTTTTGAATGGGGGTTTCTGACGATTGGAAAGCGGTTAAAATCAGGACAGAGATAAATAGTATTGAAATACGCATAACCGTAAAGTTAATTTATCGGCTGGCTGACAGGTGTTTTTACGGGGGATATTTTTTGGGGAAAGAGGCTGTGGTTTATTTCAATTTTACCCGAATAAACATCGCGGGTGTTTTACCCAATTCACTTTTCCACAATACGTTACGAATTGCCTGAATCCGATTTCTTTTTTCCTGCATTTTTTTAGCCTTTAAAGCAGGGATGTTTGCTGCAATTCAACTAATTAATTCATTAATAAAACAAAATAACATGGCAAACTTATCACAACTCATGCGAGTGATGGCCACTCCTCCCGGTATTGCAATTCCTGAACAGGTGGCTTATAACATGATCGATGGCTACAGAATTGCACATCAGGCAAATCCTGGTTATACTATTTACTCAGATTTTGGATATGAAAAATTTTCTGATTTTATGTCTTTCTTTCCTCATGCTGATGGTATTCGTATCTATAATGCCACCACAGCAACCGGAAGCAACTGTTTTCTTTTTGTGCCCATCAGAAATGTTTCAACGGAAGGATCTCCATGCTGGGTAGAATGTAATCCCTTTGAAGTGGATGTGAATGGAGATGGCGAACCTGATACAAATATTGCAGCATTCAACTTTGGAACATTATGCCCTCCAGCTGGCAACTGTAACTGCGCCTGTGATGGAGTAAATGGAAACCGCAGATCATTCGCGAAACAGATTTATGGTAATGTAATTTGCCCTCCGGCCCCTCAACCCTGATTCAAAAAAACTCCCCGCAACCAATTCGCTTGCGGGGAGTTTTTTATTACCTGTTAATATTCGCCTTATCCAACGCCTTCTGATACGCCTCCGCATTCTTCAAATGCTGATCGTAGCTGCTGGTGAATTTGTGCCGTCCGGTGCCAAACTCGGCACACATGTATAAATAATTGTTGCGTTTGTAACTCAACACAGCATCAATGCTTTCGGGCTGGGGCAAACGTATGGGGCCGGGCGGAAGACCTTTGTAACGGTAGGTGTTGTAGGGCGAATTTACATCGAGGTCGCTGCGCAGTACGCGTTGTATGTTGAAATCGCCGAGCGCGTAAATTACTGTCGGATCCGATTGCAGCGGCATTCCGTCGTTCAGGCGGTTTATGTACAGCCCGGCAATGGTGGGACGTTCGTCGGCATAGCGGCTTTGCTCGGCTTCCACAATGGAGGCAAGTGTAATTACTTCGGTCTGGCTCAGGCCAATGCTTCGGGCCAGTTGCTTGCGTTGGTCGGTCCAAAAGTCTTTATACACTTTGGCCATGGCCGTCATAAATTCTTCGGGCGAAGTGTTCCACTTAAAGCTGTACTCGTCGGGCATAAACAGCGTCATCACATTGGTGCTGTTTAGTCCGAATTTATCGAGATACGAATCGTCGTTAAGTAATTCGAGTATGGCTGCAGAGTCGGCTTCGAGCTTGCCTCCCACTCTTCCGGCTAAGTGCTCTTTGGTGCGCACGCTGTTGAAGGTAAACGTAACCGGCTCCTGCAATCCGGCAGCCAGTAAATTAATAAGTTCGCGGTTGCTCATGCCGTCTTTTATGCGGTAGCGGCCGGGCTTTACAGTTTCAAACTTTTTGAGTTTTACCATCCACTCAAACGTAGTGCGGTTTTTAATAAGTGCTTTCGATTCGAGCTGTGCAATGAGTTCCTCCATTGTGGTGCCGGTACGCACATACAAAAACTTGGAGCTGTGATCTTTGGTTTGCACATTGCCAAACATACTCCAGCCCAACCAGCCGCCTACACCCAGCGCCAGCAAAAGCACCACGAACAGAATGCGTTTAAAGGGGGATGATGATTTTGATGCCATGCAGTTTGTTACGGGTTTGACTGTTTCAGTTGTTGCTGCAACTGTTTGGCCTGCTCATTTTCGGGATGCACTTTGAGACATTGATTAACCAACGTCAATGCAGCGGCTTTGTTGCCTCTGAACAACTGCAAACCGGCCATGTTAAGCAAAGCCTGATCGTCGTCGGGGTCGTACTTGAGTGCGGTTTGATAGCATTGCTCGGCTTTTTTATCGTTGCCTTCGAGCAGCCAGAGGTAACCGAGGTTGGTGTTTGCCTGAACGTGTTTCGGATAGGCGTCGAGCACCATCTGTAACTGCGCACGGGCTTCGAAATTCTTTTTGTTTACGGCGAGAGTGAGTCCGTATTTGGCGCGGAAATCGGGGTGGAACGGGGCCAGGTCGGTGGCTTTTTTGTAGAACAGTTCGGCGGTGGCTGCATTGCCGGTTTTGTAAAACGATTCGCCAATGCGGTAGGCGGCCCAGGCGTGGTAATTGTCCCAGCTTTCGCGCACCAGCACCGTGTCGAGCGCGGTGCGCACACCGAGGCGGTTTACCTGCGCCGTTACGCCTGCAAAGTCGTTGCGCAGAAACGAAAGCTGCACCAGCTCGCAGAAATTGCCGCGCAAATCGGGCACGGTGGCATCGGGCAAATAGCGTTTGGCCGAATCGAGGTACTGCGGATCGGCCGTAAACTTTTCGAACTGCTGCAAATACGCACGGCCCCTGGTTTGTGCCGAAGGATTATCGTCATTCACCGCATACAGGCCGAGAAACTTTTTCACCTCTGCCGTGGTCTTTTTGGCTTCGGCATCAGAATCGGGCACAGGCCGGCGTATCCAGTGATCGTGTACCGTGACATGCGGAATATCAATAGAACCCGAACGCGGCATGTGACACGATACACAGTTGTTTTGCGCGGTAGTCACCGTTTTTATCGGCGCAGTGCAGCCATGCAGTTTGCTTTGCTTACTGCCCTGCGTGTGGCAGCCCATACACTTGGCGTTGAATGCCGATGAGCCGGTTTCTTTTACCGTAACGTGCGGGTTATGGCAGGTAACGCAGGTAAAACTGCTGCGTGCCGGACGAAGTTCATTCGCATTACCCGGCTTCGGCTGCGACTGTATAAAACATGCACTCATTTTCAAACGCTCGGCGTGCGAGGCCATAATGAATTCGTCTTCGGCTCCCTCGTACTTGGGCATAAACACAGTCATTACCGAATTGAGTTTCATGCCCGGTTTGAAATCGAAAAACGATTTGCCGGGCTGCAACACGGCATTGCCCTGCAGGTGGCAACGCTGGCATACATCAAACTGCAAATCGGGCTGCAGCTTGCCGGGGTTTACAATGGAGTAGTCGATAAACTTCGACGTATCTATAATATCGCCCGCCATTTTCTGCTGTACGTGAATGGAGCCGGGGCCGTGGCAGCGTTCGCAGGTAATGCCGTCGGGTATTTCGGTAAACTGGTTTTCCGAGCCTTTCACAAAACCGGGCAGGGTGTTGTGGCAACTCATACATTCGAGCCCGATTTTGCGGTCGAAACGCGAGTTGTGCCCGTCTTCAAAGCCCGGCGGCAAATCCCATTTTCCTTTTTGCGTGTAAAAAGTCATCGGCATCTGAAACAGGTAGCCGTTTACCGAATAAATATGAGAGTTGGTATGCTGACCCGAACCTACAATGTAGTCCACCTGCTCGGTGCGTTTGTAAGTGGTATCGCGGCCTTCGAGGCGGTATTCGCTGATGTACATTTTGCCGCCGCTGAAATAGCTGTGGTACCAGAGGTTGCGGTACTTATCGTAAATGGTGGAATTGCTGCCGAAACTCGCCGAGGTTTTGGCCGTGTTGGCCGTATCAAACGAGCGGCCCATGCCGGTGTGTATGAACGTTTCGTAAATGTTGAGGTGGCAGCCTTTGCAGGTGTTCATGCCCACGTAGCGGGCACTGTCGCTGTGGTTGAGGTACGGACTTACGGCGGCCACCGAGTCAGTGCCGGACTTTTTATCGTCGCTGCCCGAGCAGGCGGCAAAAAATGCACACCAGCACAAAAGCAAACCCACCGGCAAAAGCCGCAGCGAAAAACGAAAACTGAAATTACGTTTGCTCACAGGTTGAATGAAATGCCGGGGATGCGCAATTTTGTTGGCTTTAAAATTACAATTTTATGCGCAGCGAATTAACTTGTTTTTTAATACCCCCTGCCATTTTCTGTCGTTTGTAAAGACGATGTATTAAATTGGCAGCGGTCCTGTAAGAATAAAATTATGTGGCTGTTACATTTGAGGCTTCCAAACAACTGCATGAAACGTATTTCCTCCTTCCTTCCCTGTTTGTTTTTAACCGTTCTCTCTTTGGGGTTCTTGCGGCCGCTTCACGCCCAAAACAGCAGTTTGGGGAGTTGGAATATTTTTCAGGTGAAATACGGTATTACCGATAAACTCAGCCTGTTTGGCGAAGCACAACTCCGCTCGCTGCGCTTTTACACGCATTTTCATTACTACGAATACAAAGGCGGTATCGAGTACAAACCCCTTCCGGGCCTGCGCCTGGCCTTAGGCGCGGGCGATTATGATACTTACCGCGAAGGCGGAAATTTTGTTACCCCAAAAAACAACGACGAATTCCGCCTCTGGCCGCAAATACAGCTAAGCCAGACCCTCGGCAAATTTAAAATCGAGCAACGCTACCGCGCCGAGTTTCGTTTTACCTCCAACGGCTACCGCAATCGCTTCCGATACAGACTGGCCCTGCTTTATCCGTTTGGAAAAGAAAAAAACGGCTTTACACCTTTTCAGCTAAGTGTAAGCAACGAACTTTTTTTCACCAACAGAGAGCCGTATTTCGAGCGAAACCGCTTAGCCTTTAACTTCAACTACCGGCTTAGCAAACAGCTTTCGTTCATGGCCGGCTACCTGCATCAGTTCGACTACCGCATAAACGACGAAACCGGCCGCGACTTTTTGCAGCTTGGCATTTACATTGAATTGAAAAGGAACAGCGCAGCGAAAAAGCAGTAAGGCTTAGTGGCCTTTGCGCACCAACTGCATCAGCAATTCGTCCACAAACGAATCGCCCACACGAATCCAGTCTTTCTTAATGCCCGTAATCAAAAACTTGTGACGCTGGAAAAGCATTACGCTTTCTTCGTTGTCCACAGTTACGTTGCAATACAACTGGTGCAGATGCAGCACATGATAGCAGTACTGAATGAGCAGCGAAAGTGCTTCAGACGCAAAGCCTTTGCCGCGGTCTTCCTCGTGTGCAATGAGTATGCCCACACCTGCGCGCTGGTGCGTGGGATCGAAATCAAACAGGTCGATGCAGCCCACGTCTTTTCCGTCGCGCGTGGTAATCATGAGGCGCAGTTGCTTGTTGGTGTGCAAATCGAGGTGTGAGCTGGCAATGTACTGTTCAAGCACAAAACGCGAAAACGGCGCAAGTGTATTGCTGGCCTTCCAAATGGCCGGGTCGTTTTCCCATTTGTACAACGAATCTATATCATGCGGTTCCAATGCCCGCAGGCGTATTCTTTCGCCGAGAAGTAACTGAATCTGATGAGCCATAGGGTGTTGCCGCCACAATATACACAAAATGTTTGGCCGCGTGTTTATGGCATAACGTGGCCGATCATGGCTTTTTCTATATCCGAAACCGAATACACCGGAAGCTCAATTTCACGGCCCGGCACATTTATACTGTAACACTGCCCCAGTTGCCCGGAAGATTCGAGTAAGGGCAGCAACTCGAAAATAAAACCGGCCTGTGCGGCCTGCGTCACACCCTGCTCCACGGCCAGTTGGCGCAGCGGGGCCAGGCAGGTTAATCCGCCCGGTTCCACACGGGTATAGCGGGCAAAAATGTCCTTTAACTGCGCCTCCGCCAGTTCGGGCCGGGGCAAATTCCAACGCACAAATACGGCCGGAAGCTGTTTACGCGAAATAAGCCTGAAAAGTGCTTCCGCCTCTTCGCCCTGCTGCGTGCCGCCTGTGTGCAGGGCCCAGCAGGCATTGCCATGAAGAAGAATAAGGTGTGGCGGCGGACGGAGAATATTGAGCAGCACAATCCAGCTTCCCTCCTTCAGCAGTTCCCAATTTCCGAGCGGCGATACAGATAGTTTCATAAACCTGCCGCAAAGGTACGCAGCCCGCCGAAACCGGCCTCCGAATTATTTCCGCGCCTTTGCCGTGGGAGCCGGAGCTCCGCCGCCTTTAAATATCTCGTTCCACACCCCAATAAACGTAATGTGGTTGAGCGGAAACTCCAGAAACACATGCAGAAAACTGAGCAGGAAAAGCACATTGAAACCAATGCTGTAATCCCACAAATAAAGCCCCACGGCCGCCGCCCAAAGCACACCAATAAGCGCCAGGCGAAGTTTCGACACCTCGTGCCATTTGATAACCGATGTTTTCGAAAACCAGTTGAGATAATGGTAAGTATAGGCAAAGGCAATAAACCGCATAATGGCCACACCGGTATCGGAAGTGAAAATGGCCGAAGTGCGGTTTTCAAAGAGGGCTGTGGGTGTGCCGCCAAAAGCCTTTACGGCTTCGTAGCTGTCGGTAAACATGAGCCGGAAATCGTCGTCAAGCAGTTTGAGCGTTTCTATATTGAGCAGTTGAAACTTCTGGTAGGCCCGCGAAGCATACTCGGTAAGCGGCAGCGATTCGGGATGGATGAAAATAATGAGCATCGGGCATATTATAAACACGGCAATGGAAAGATAACCGCTGCGGCTTTTGCCCTTTAGTGCCCCGTAAAGCATGAAAAATCCGGTAAACAGATACACATGCAGCAGCGTGGGTAAAAACACCGAAAACAGCACAAACAGCTCTTTGGAAATAAGCGCGGTAAATGCAATGAAAATGAATACGATAAACCGGTAAAAGGCCGATTTGATGAGCACCATGGCCAGCGCACCTATAAATGCGACATAAATAATGGCCGTAGTCACACCCTTGTGCGTATCAGGATCAATGAGTTTTTTGGGCGTGAGCACGTAGGCAATCAGGAAAAGCACCACCGCCGCGAGTGTGAGAAACACATAATCGTATTTGCCTTTCGAGAAGAAGCCGCGTTTCTGCAGCCACGAAATTTCGGTGAGGTAATGCCCGGGGCCGAGCACGGCGTAGGAGAACAGAAAAAGCTCGAACGGCACGTAAAAGGCCACGCCCAGCGCGAGGATCATTAAACCGATATTGACGTAATTGATTTTATCGGTATTGGGTATTGAAGATACGGAACTGCTCATACGTTAAGTTCTCCTTGAAATACAAATTTAGCCGGGCCTTCGAGCCAGATGTCATCAAAACCACCGTTGCGGCGGTGATAGTGTACCATTAAACTTCCGCCCTTGGTTTCCACGGCAATGTTTCCCGATTCGGGAGCAATGCCCTGCAGCGAAGCCGCCAGCGCCGAGGCCGTTACGCCGGTGCCGCACGAAAGTGTTTCGTTTTCCACCCCGCGCTCGTAGGTGCGCACAAAAATGTTTTGTCCCATCACCTCCACAAAATTTACGTTGGTGCCCTGCTCGGCAAAACGCGGGCTGTAACGCACTTCGCGCCCGGCCGCATATACATTCAGGCCCGATACGTCGCTCATAAAACGTACTACGTGCGGCGAGCCGGTGTCTATGAAATAATCGGTGCCGGTGAGTTCGGTCTGATGTACATCGCTCATTTTTAGCTGCACATTATCGCCGGTAATAAAGGCGTTGTGCGCACCGTCGTATGCAATGAAATTTATTTCCGAGCCGTTTACAATGCCAAGGTCATGCGCAAAACGACAAATGCAGCGGCCACCGTTTCCGCACATCGAGCCCGGGGCACCGTCGGAATTGAAATAAACCATCCTGAAATCATACCCCGGCTCATTACGCAGCAGCATAAGGCCGTCGGCACCAATGCCAAAATGCCTGTCGCAGATACGTTCCACTAATTTTTTATCCTGATCGGGAAAACGGTTTTCCCTGTCGTCAACCAACACAAAATCGTTTCCCGTACCCTGATATTTGTAAAACCTGATCTGCATAGCGGCTATCCGTTTATACGACTCAGCACCGATTCGTCGGTTACACGTTCGTAGGGGCGGTCTTTGGAAGTAGGTTCAAGACGGAAAACACCTGCGGGTGTTTTCATGTAAATTGAATTGTCTAACCGGGTGAGCTGAATTTTATCATCGGGCGTAAAGCCGAAAAGCACCAGACGGCTTCGGGTGAGGGTGTAGTATTTTGAGTTGAGCGGCGAACGCCAGAACTCCACGGTAAAATTACGCGCGCTTTCATCGCGCACACCGGCTTCTTTTCGCATTACACTGTCGGTGGGCGATACCTGATCGAGATTGCGCACGGGAATTACGGCTTCGCCAATCATTTCCTTGGTGCGGAGTTCAAATTGTTCGTCGCCTGCCGGGCCGCCGGTTAATTCGTCGGAGCCGGACTGCGTGGTATCGGACAGATTATCGCTTTGCGGCGAATTATCGGACGGGGTGTTTTTGTTTGATTTGCGGGATGGTTTCTCGCGGTTTTCGGGTTTGTTTTTCTCCTTTTCAGGAGCCGAAGATTCGTCTTTGCTGGTAAGCGATTTGTAAAACTCCATTTTCTGCACATACTCATCGAGTTTGAGCAGAAAGAAGCCGCCGCCCAATACTACGCCGAGTAATAGTCCGAGAAAAAATACCTGAAGCTTATCGCGTACAAGAGACAGCCGGAGTCGTGACCAGGTTTTCATGCAGAGGTGCTAATCGCTTTCAAATATACGACATTCTGCACTGCGTACACGACTGACAAGATTCTGACGGGCTGTCATATTTTCTGCCGTTTGGGCGCATAGCCCCGCCAATTCTTGTTAAAACAGGATGAAGGATATACGAAGGGAACAAAATTTGCGGTTATTTTTTCAGAAATTTGAAACAGTTATTTCCCATTAAAAACGTTTTACACCTATGAACCGTACTTTGCTGTTAGCCTTCAGTTGCGCCGTGTTGGGCGGTGCGGCTGCTCTGGGTATCAACCGGCTTTTCCCGGCCGATGAAGCCAACGCCTACAACACACCTTCGCCCTCCACCCGGCTGGTATCCTATGCTTCGGGCGGTGCCGGGGTCGATTTCAGGCCCGCGGCCGAGCAAACCGTTCATGCCGTAGTGCATGTGAAAACCAAATTCACCACCCAGCAAACCTATATTGATCCGTTTCAGGGCCTGTTTTTTGGCCACGGAGGCATACAAAGCGTGCCGCGCGAGCAGCAGGCTTCGGGCTCGGGTGTTATCATTTCGGCCGACGGGTATATTGTGACCAACAACCACGTAATCGATCAGGCCGAGGAAATTGAAGTAATTCTGAACGACAAACGCACCTTTACGGCCACCCTCGTGGGCATTGATGCCAGCACCGATCTGGCCCTGCTTAAAATCGAGGAAAAAGGCCTTCCCTTTGTGGCCTGGGGCAATTCAGACGATGTAAAGGTGGGCGAATGGGTGCTTGCCGTGGGCAATCCGTTTAACCTTACCTCTACCGTTACTGCGGGCATTGTAAGCGCCAAAGCCCGCAACATTAACATCATAAGCGGGAACGGCAGCGGAAACGGAGCCGTGGAATCGTTCATCCAGACCGACGCGGCCGTAAATCCCGGCAACAGTGGCGGTGCATTGGTCGATATTCAGGGCCGTCTGGTGGGCATCAACACCGCCATTGCCTCGCAAACCGGCTCGTTTTCGGGCTATTCCTTTGCCATTCCGGTTAACCTGGTGCGCAAAGTGGTAACCGACCTTACCGAGTTCGGCACCGTGCAGCGCGGCTACCTCGGCGTTAACATCCGCGACGTGGATGCCACGCTGGCCAAGGAAAAAGGCCTGAAATCAATCAAGGGCGTTTACGTTACCAGCCTGATCGACGGAAGTGCCGCAGCCGATGGCGGTTTGGAGCCCGGCGACGTAATTACCCGCGTAGGCGATGTGGCCGTAAACAACGTACCCGAACTTCAGGAACAGGTAAACCGTTTCCGCCCCGGCGACAAACTGCCCCTCACCTTCGAGCGCGACGGAAAATCGAAAACCACCTCCGTAACGCTCAAAAACAAAAACAACTCCACCAAACTCATCACCAAAGACGACCCGGCCACCGCCGTGGAATCGCTCGGAGGTACGTTTGAGACTATGGCCGGAGAAGATTTGAAACGGTTAGGCATTACCAACGGGCTGAAGATTAGCAAACTCGAAAACGGCAAACTCAAAAGCGCCGGTATCCGCGAAGGCTTCATCATTACTTCCATCGACAAAAAAGCCGTAGGCTCGCCCGAGGAGCTTAAACAGATTCTCGAAAACAAAAAAGGCGGCGTTCTTATCGAAGGAGTGTATCCCAACGGTATGCGTGCATATTATGCCTTTGGAATGTAACAATTTGCGGTATGCTGCGTTTCTATGGTAGGAACGCAGCATACCCTTGATAATGGAGGATCGTAACAAGTTATTAACATGGATCCGTACCTGTTTTTTATTTAACAGTGCTCATTTAAAATTTCACTTATCGTTAAAAAGATGTGATTTGTCGCTAAAATTCCCATAATTATTGAACATTCCCGGGCATTCAACGTTTTGTTTCAAACTTTAGATAACCAATCGTTGCCTTTCCCGTTAAAAGGGTGTAATTTTGCGGCGTCTTTTCAGATAAGGCACCGGTAACTTTAATTTAATCGTTCCTAGGGGGACATTATTAGTCTGGCATGAGACAGCTAAAAATCACCAAATCGATTACGAACCGTGAAAGCGCTTCGCTCGATAAATATCTTCAGGAAATTGGTCGCGAAGAGCTGATCACCGCCGAAGAAGAAGTGATGCTCGCAAAACGAATCCGTGAAGGTGATGAAGTGGCTTTGGCCAAATTGGTGAAAGCCAACCTCCGTTTCGTGGTTTCGGTTTCAAAACAGTATCAGAACCAGGGCCTGAGCCTTCCTGACCTTATCAACGAGGGTAACCTCGGTTTGATTAAGGCAGCCCGCCGTTTTGACGAAACCCGCGGCTTCAAATTCATTTCCTACGCCGTTTGGTGGATTCGTCAGTCGATCCTGCAGGCACTGGCCGAACAGTCGCGTATTGTTCGCCTTCCGCTTAACCAGGTAGGTTCACTCAACAAAATCAACAAAGCATACTCACGTCTTGAGCAGGAATTTGAGCGCGAGCCCACCGCCGAAGAACTTTCGCAGGTGCTCGACCTTCCCGAAGACAAGGTAGCCGATACCATGCGCGTATCGGGCCGCCATGTGTCTATGGATGCTCCCCTGCTCAACGGCGAAGACAACAGCCTGCTCGACGTACTGGTGAATCACGATTCGCCCCGCGCCGACCGTCTGCTGATGAACGAGTCGCTCCAGCGCGAAATTGAACGCTCGCTTTCCACGCTCACCGAGCGCGAACGCGATGTAATCAAGCTTTTCTTCGGTATCGGCTGCCAGCACGGCCTTACGCTCGAAGAAATCGGAGCCAAGTTCGATCTTACCCGCGAACGTGTGCGCCAGATCAAGGAAAAAGCCATTCGCCGCCTGCGTCACAGCAGCCGAAGCAAACTCCTTAAAGCTTATCTGGGGTAAACAATGACATCACTCAGAATCTCAATCTCTTCGTTGGACTCGATTCGAAAATGCTCATTTACAAAAGTAAACTCCGCTTTTCGAATGCTTCGTCCGCCTCAATCTTGAGATCCTGAGCGATGTCATACATTGAACACATAAACACCAAACAGCCGCAATGAACCGGTAAGGCCATGCCCGCCCGCGATTCATTGCGGCTGTTTCTATTTACCATAATTAAACAACTACCAAACAGACCTTCAACTCAATGACACTCGACACGATGGAGTCAATAAAAGGCACTGCTGCGAAATCGTATGAAGCCGAACTTAATGAATGGATTGGACAGGAACGCGCCGCGCTCGAACTGATCAGCCATATCGGCACACTGTGGTATGATAAATCGGTAGAACTCATCATCTTCCGCAATCAGCTTATCGACCGCAGCGCCAGCGAAATCATGAACCTGCACCAGTATGCCAAAGATATTGTGAAACGCCCCATCAGCGTGAAAGACACTGCCGCACTGGCACTGGCGCTCACCAAAATGGACCTGGCTCCTTCGCGTATGGACATTGGCCGCCTCTGCGCCGAGTGGACCGAAGAGCGTGAAAAACACAGCGACATGGCTGCGTTCCTCACCTCCAAACTCAGCGGACTCATTGGTGCCGAAAGCCACAAGCTCACCCCCAAAGACGTAATCCTGTTTGGCTTTGGCCGCATTGGCCGCCTCGCCGCCCGCGAACTCATTGCACAGGCCGGCAAAGGCGAACAGCTCCGCCTGCGTGCCATCGTAACCCGCGGAAACTCGGCCGAAGAAATCGTAAAACGCGCCGACCTGCTCCGCAACGACTCGGTACACGGCCCGTTCCCCGGCACCATTATCGAAGACCTCGATAACAAGGCTCTCATCGTAAACGGCCACACCGTGTACATGATTCACGCCAATAACCCCGAAGACGTGGACTACACCGCCTTCGGAATCAATGATGCCCTGCTCATTGACAACACCGGCGTATTCCGCGACAAAGCCGCCCTGAGCCGCCACCTGCAGGCCAAAGGCGTGGCCAAAGTGCTGCTCACCGCTCCCGCCAAAGACATTCCCAACGTGGTACACGGCGTAAACCAGCACACGGTTGACATTAAAGCCGACAGCATTTTCTCGGCCGCATCCTGCACCACCAATGCCATTATGCCCATTCTTTACGTGGTGGAAAAAGAACTTGGTGTGGTAAAAGGCCATATCGAAACCGTTCACTCCTACACCAACGACCAGAACCTGCTCGATAATTACCACAAGAAATACCGCCGCGGACGCTCTGCCGCCCTCAACATGGTAATTACCGAAACCGGTGCCGAAAGCGCCCTCAAAAAAGTACTGCCGCAGCTCTCGGGCAAGTTCACCGCCAACTCGGTGCGTGTACCTACCCCCAACGTGTCTCTGGCGATACTCAATATTGAGGTGAAAAAAGAAGTGAGCAAGGACGATGTAAACAACATCATCCGCCAGTACGCCCTCAAAGGCGATCTCGTGGAGCAGATTCAATACGCTTTCTCCAACGAACTCGTATCGAGCGATGTAATCGGCAACCCCTGCCCGTCGGTTTTCGACAGCCAGGCCACCATCGTATCGGCCGATAAGAAAAGTATTGTGCTGTATGTATGGTATGATAACGAGTATGGCTACACCCGCCAGGTAATACGCTTTGCCAAGCAGCTTGCCGAGGTGCGCCGCGCTACCTACTATTAATAGTTGGCAAATACATAAATTCAAAACGCCTGTTGCTTTCGCAGCGGGCGTTTTGTATTTTAGAGGGTGTGCAGCAAATTAATCCCATGGCAATCAAACGTCCCTTCTATTGTGCATTGCTTTTTCTGATATGCTCTTTTGCGGCTTCCGCACAGCAAACAGATTCGCTCACAAAGTCAGAAAATAGTCCACAGTTTCCCACGCTTACCCTTCGCACGGCCATTCTCCGCAATCTGGTGCGTGAAGCAAATTTTGGCATCGAAATGCGGCGTTCTTTCACGCACGGACATGAAGTGCGACTGGGCTATGTGTATTCTTCGGGGCCAGTGGAGCAGTTTTACGAAAAGTGGGCGGTGTCCACATTGGGCAAATTCCGCGGGCCCACTGTGGCTTATCAGTACCGGTATTATTTCCACCTGGGGAAGCATCCACGTTACCTGCTGCTGGGAACCATGTATCGCTATCAGTGGTTTACCAATGCTTATCATTCGCTGAGCGGATTCAGTACGAGTACTTACGACGAAGAATGGATTGTGCTTTCGCAATGGCGCAACGACCTTATTGTAAAAGCAGCGTTTGGCCTCAATGCCGATCCGCGAAAAGCCCTGCATTTCGAATTGGGCTTCGGGGCGTGGTTCCGCGATTTATATACGCGGGCGAGCGACTGTAAATCGTGCGGTTATCCCGTTTTTACATTCGACGGCCGTTTGCAGGAAATACGAAACCGGCTCGACCCGTTAGATGGGTTTAGCGTTTCGCCCTGGTTGCATTTTACTTTTTCGTACCTCATTTATCCCAAACGAAAAGAGAATCAAAATTTCGGGCAAAAGCCATCATCACGAAAAGTACCCGAACCGCTTTTAAAATTCAGCTCTTTCAAACGATAGTCATGTTGCGAAAATTTTTACTCCTACTCTGTTTCGCAGTGGTTTTCCCGGTTTGTCTCTCCGCAAAAATTTCCGGTAAAGAAGCCGGCGATACGATCATTATAAATTCACTGGCCAATGAATCATTATTTTCCCATACCCTTTAAATTACTGCTGTGTAAGAAATGGCCCTATTAAACATTCGCCGTTTCCACTTGTTCCATGATGAAGTTTTACCTTTGTAACCAATGAAAAACTTCAACATCCCGGAATTTTACCGCAGCCCGGTTATCGACCGTGTAAAAAGCATCCGCAACACGCAGGATCCCCGGCGCAAAGACAACAGTCCGGCGATACTTGATTTTGGCACGGTGCAAATTGCCATTGCCCGGCATTTCGGGTTTTGCTACGGGGTAAAAAATGCGGTGGAAATTGCTTTCCGGGCGGTGGACGAAAATCCGGGCAAGCGCGTTTTTCTGCTCAGCGAAATGATTCACAACCCCGAAGTAAACCGCGATCTGGTGAGCCGGGGCGTGAATTTTCTGATGAGCACCGACGGAAAGGAAATTGTGCCTTTCGCCGATCTTACGCCCGAAGATGTGGTGGTGATTCCCGCTTTCGGCACCACACTGCATATTGAAGAACAATTGCGCGGACTTGGCATTACGCCCGAGAAATATGACACTACCTGCCCGTTTGTGGAGAAAGTATGGAAACGCTCGTCGGAACTGGGCAGTGCGTCTTACACCAACATCATACACGGCAAACCCGGCCATGAAGAAACCCGCGCCACCTTTTCGCGCGCAGCCTCGCACGGCCCGGCCATTGTGGTAAAAGACATGCACGAAGCACAAAAGCTCGGCGACTTCATTCTGGGCAAACTCAGCCGCAGCGAATTCGATGCGCTTTTTGCCAGCCGTGTAAGCCACGCATTTAATCCCGACACCGACCTGCAGCGCGTGGGCGTAATAAACCAAACCACCATGCTGGCCACCGATACGCAGGCCATTGCCGATTACTTCAAGCAAATAATGGCACAGCGTTACAGCGGTACCGAAGAAAAACAACATTTCGCCGATACCCGCGACACACTCTGCTACGCCACCAACGAAAACCAGGATGCCACCTACGGCCTGCTCACCTGGAATGCCGATGCGGCCATTGTAATTGGCGGCTACAACAGTTCAAACACTTCGCACCTGGTTGAACTCTGCGAACAGAAGTTCCCCACCTACTTCATCAAAGACGAAACCGAAATACAAAGCCCCTCACTCATCCACCATTTCGACCTGCACACGCATCAAATGCGCGAAACTGCCAACTGGCTTCCCGCCAGCCAGCCCGCGCGCATTATCATTACCAGCGGAGCTTCGTGCCCCGACAGTATTGTGGAGCGCGTAATGAACAAAGTACTTGGCTGCTACACACCCACACGCACCGCCGAAGAAGCCCTGCAACTGCTCGAAACGGCGAAGTAAACCGGCCTTTTAAGATTTTTTGGGTTGCCCGCACACTTGTCTGTAAATACCTTGCAGGCATGAAAAGGTATTTTTATTTCGTAGTGCTGGCCGGTGTAACGCTTAGTCTGTTTGCGTTTCAGGCATTCAGGGAGGTTGAATTCAAATCGCTGAAAAGCACCAAAGCAGCGGTAACCGACAGCAATTTTCACGACGGCGACTTAATTTTTCAAAGCTCCAATTCGGGTCAGAGTGCAGCGGTGCAGTTGGCCACACATTCCATTTATACGCACTGCGGCATACTGTTTCAGGAAAGCGGAAAATGGATGGTGTATGAAGCCGTGCAGCCCGTGCGCAAAGTACCGCTCGAACAATGGACAGCCGCCGGACAAAACGGCTTTTACATTGTACGCCGCCTGAAAAATGCCGACTCGCTGCTGAACGAATCGAAAATTGCAGCCATGAAAAACGCCGCCACCAAACGCCTCGGCCGCGGTTACGATATTTATTTCAGTTGGGATGAAGACCGGATGTATTGCTCAGAATTAGTGTGGAAAGTGTATGAAGAAGGTGCCGACGTGGAAGTGGGTACACGCAAGCGCATGAAAGACTACGACCTCAGTTCGCCATTGGTGAAGAAAATTATGCGGCAGCGTTATGGCAATAAACCACCGCTCAACGAGTATATGATTTCGCCGCAGGATGTGTTTGAGAGCGGGATGCTGGTAACGGTGAAGGAAGTGGGGAAACTGTAATTCTCTGCTTGCTTACGAGGGTTGCGCGAATTACCTGTACGGGCGAACCTGCTTAAAGTAAAGCACATTTCCATCAAACTTAAACTCAATGTCCCAGTCGCCGGGGCGATCAGCATAAAACTCATTCACGGCATTTACGCTTTGCTGAAGTTGCAGAAGCTGTTTATCGTTCATGAGCGGGCCTTGCGGGTGAAGACTGCTGAAGCAGATGTATTTTGCATTTACCTTATTGCTGAGCGGATTCATGTATTTGCTTTCGGTGAGAATAAATTGCTCGCAGCGCACACTATCGGGCGGGCTCACGGTTGACACATCGCCTGCCTGTGCATTCACCACCAGACCGGGATAATCATTGCGGTAAATGTTGCGGGTAATGATTACGCCGTTTACGTCCTCATCGGGAAAATTGCGGTGTATGAGAATGCTCATGGCCGCGGTTTGCTCGTGGATGGCGGCAAAACGGCGTTCCTGCCAGGCGCGGTAGTTGTACATGCCGGCCCATACTTTTTTAATGGCTTTGTCTATCGGCTTTTTATCGCTGTGCAGTATGCCTGTTTTGCTTTCGTACAAACCGGCTCCGCTGAAATCGGCCAGGTCTTCGGCATTGCTGCTGCTTCGGAAACGGTAGCTGTTGCCGCAATTATTCGTGAGCATTTGTGCTTCCGTTTGCCGCAGCAATTCGGCCGAAACAGGTGTTTGCAGAATGGCTTCCCTGATTTGCGACAATAGCGCATTTGCTTTTTCCGTTTCCTGCAAAGAGCATTGCTCCAGCGATGCAAGCAATGAAGCCACACCCGCACTTTTCAGATGCTGCGTGTAAAAGTAAAACGGAATTACAAATGCGCCCTGCGGAATACGGAAAAGCGTGGGATGCTTGTCGGCAATGGCTTTCAGGTCCGACAGGCCTTTTGCTTTTGTGCCAATATCGGCATTGGTGAGCCCGCTGCATTTTTCGATGGGCACAATGTGGCGCAAGGTAGTATTGAGCGGCAAACTGATTTTTTTCTGCGGCGTATTTGTCGCCTGCCCGGCCGCAACAGGTTTTATGCTCAGCGAATGGCCGTTTACGGTAAGTTCCACAAACTGCCCGTCGAAGCGAATGATTTCCTGGTTGGCAAACACATTTTTAAGGTAAGCCGATGGCATTTTTTTATTGTGACTAAGCACTTGTATATGGCTTAGCGGAGTTTGAAAACAATCGCTGATTACGGCTTTGCACAAGGGAATATCGGCCGGCGATCCTTTTACAAGGAGTATATCGTCGGGCAGGATGGAAAAATACTGTGCTTTCAGGTCGTGGCATACCACCAGTCTTCCGCGTGCTGTGCCGGGCTGAATCATCTGGTAATTCAATCCGTCGCTGAGTGCATTGGGATTGATAACAGGAATAACAGATTGCGAGGCGAAATACCTGAGTGTATTGGTATTGTTGAGCAAAAGAAAGAGGTTGTTTTTCAGCAGGGAACTTTCGCTCACGATGTGAAACATTTCCGCAATCTGCACACTGTCTATTTCATCGTTGCTGCTGAATTCGAGCACATACTGGTTTGTTCTTTTCAGGTAATTGATGTTGGCCAGGTAATAATCGCGCCCGCTTCCGTAGTTCGCTAAATTGAACACACCCAGCCCGAGATTGTAGCCCAGCACATTGCTGCAGAAATCATAATGCAACCGGTACTTGTGCGAATTGATATAGTAAATTTCCTTCCGCTTCAGGTCATACACTGCTTTTACGCTGGTAATTTCGGGATAAGCATCGTCGAGCGGAGCACCTTCGAAGGTTTTAAATTCTTCGGCATTGGCGAGAGCATTGAGATATAGGCCTTTGTTTTCGGCCACCGAGGCAGTGCCTTTGAAATGCAGAAACAGCTTTACGCCTGCAAACAAAGTTGTAAGCGAGATAAACAGCGTAATGATCCATTTCAGCGTGCTCATTTCCGTTTACGTATTATGAAAAATACGAAAAACAAAATCATCGGAATAACAACGAGTGCAAACGGCGATCCCGATATTCCAATTAGAAATGGTGGAATAAAAATGGGAGTGTAAAATACAATTGCAGTAATGCGGAGCCATTGTTTCTGCAAAATAAAAGTCAGTATTCCCAGTATATGCGCTACTATAAACCATACGATAAAAACGATAAACCCAATTACCAGGGCATCCGGAAAAAGACCACCCCTGGGGAAACCCGCAAAACAGGGAATTACAAAAGCAACCAGTAAAATCAGTGTAAGCTGTAGTTTCTTCATCATTTTCAAACTGAAATTTTCGGGTTGCAACAGGTTATTTTCGCTTTCTGATAATCATAAATACCAGAAAAAGGATTGCAGGTATTACCAGTAATGCGAAAGGCGGAAAAAAGATGGCGGGCACAAGCGGGATAAGCAACATTGGGATATATAACACCCCGGCCAAAATCCTCAACCATAATTTCCGGAAAATAAATGCTGTTACTCCCAATGCGTGAGTCAATACAACCCAAATCCAAAAGGGCAGGATCATATCATCGTCAATCAATCCTCCTTTCATTCCTCCGGCAAAAGCGGGAATGGCGGAAATGAGCAGAAACAACAGGGTAATGGGGAATTTTCTCGACATACGGGGTTTTATTCAAAGGTCGGAATACAAGCGATATTTACAAATTACTCGGATATAAAAAATGTTAAGCCGCAGCCGCGTCATACAAATTACTTCAGGCACAAAGGCCGTATCGCTTCCACGATACGGCCTTTGTGAATAGTTAGCCGCAAATGAGAAAGGTTTACTTCCCTTTGTTGGCATTGAAAATTTCCATGTATTCCATAGCTTCCTGAAACAGTTCTTCGCTCTCAGAATTGCGTATGCTGTACTCTTTCTCGGAAGATGTATTTACTTCTTTGAGGAGTTTGCCTTCATGGTAATAATACATTTTGCTGAAATTTTCTTTTTCGTCTCCCTCACGTCCTTCTCCACCACCCTGATCCTGAACAATAGCCAGCACGGGATTATTGTTCATGAAATAAAATTCCTCGTTGCGTTTGGTAATCTGCTCGTGGGGATATGCGCGAACACGCATCAGTCCGTTGTCGTTGGAGTAAAATTCAATTCTCGACCACTTCTGTTTTATTTTCTCGCGCAGGTTTTTGGTGTCCACAGAAAGTGCTTTCATACCCGAAGTGGTTTTCTCGGTACTCATGCGGTAATCATCAATGCTTCGGATAATTTGGGCAGTGTCCAATGCCGGGGCCGATGAATCTTTGGCCACCGTAATTTGGGCAGTGTCTTTTTGCTCTGCTTCTGGTTTTTCAGAGTTTCCGCAGGAGGTAAAAAGTATGGCGCCAAGTGAGAGAATGAACAGATGTTTCATGGTGTGATGATGGTGAGTGATACTCGTGGTGATGATTAGCAAAGCAAAATTCTACAAAATGGGAGAATAAATCATCCACCGGATAATGTTTTAATCTCACATAAATAACACATCACCTTCTATCACAGCGATGCCTTTGTTTCCTTATTTATAAGAAGATATTACTGTTATGTGCCGTGATTGAGTAATCTAGGAAGGGCTGATTCAGTGTTTACCGGCTGAAGCAATTTTACCACAGCGCAAAATTCACCCCTGCCTGTCCCATCCATCCCTGAAGCATTTCAAAGTTGGATATGGGATACATATAACCGCCCTGCAAATTAATAAACAGGTTTTTCTTAGAAAGTACATGAATACCAAAAGTTGGAGTAAACTGAACAGTAGAACCAAATTGCTTCTGTGATATTCCCCCGAATTCGAGTCCAAAATAAGGTATTAAAAATGTGCGTTTAGGATTCTTTTCCAGCGAAAGATCAAGCCCCAGCGTGTACATAAACATCGAATTAATATTGCTTTTATCACTTCTCAATATATTCAGTTTTGAATAGAATCTTACATGGCTTGGGCCGGGATCGTCACTTTGTTCTACTTTGGCATAAATGAGATACTCTACGGTTAATCCCGAAAAACTTCCGGTGCTGTCTGATGCTTTCGGCTGATAATATTTATAACCCAAACCGGGCATGAAGTAAGTTGTAAAGTTCAGTTTCTCATACGCTTCTTTAGCCAGTTTATAATCTGCCTGAGAATATAATTTCCCCTGAAACCATACACTGTCACCGCGATTTGTTCTGTAAGTACTCTGCGCAAATAAGCTGCAGAGAATCATAGAAAATAAAAATGTTACTGCTGCTTTCTTCATGACTCTTCTGTTTTTTATTCGGGTTAACTGAGAAAATAGTTCTTGGTTGGGGGTTACTAAGTATTTATTCGCTTCTTCTTTTTTACTCAGGCCTTGCCTGTGTTACTTCACAGAGGTTAAACAATACCTGCTAAACTATATTTTCAAGAGGAAAAATACCGAAAAAATTTCGAAAAGTAATTCTGAGGAGAGTTCTATTTATTTGCCTCGATTGCCCGATATTTTCGTTTCTGTATGATAATGTAAATTATTCCCGCCAGTAACCCGGTTAACCCGCCCAGATAACTAAAATTATGCATTGAACCCACAGCCCAAAATGCCTCCTTATCAATAAGGTTTTCGGGAAACCACCCGGTTAACTCTTCGTATGAGCGAAAAAATTTTCCATAAATGAGCCCGGCTATTCCTGTTGCAAATGCTACAATTATGGTTACCCCAATTGATTTCATTACAGCCCTGAACATTTGCAGGTAGCTTTTATGAATCAAGCCAACCAGTCCGAGAATTATTCCTATTGGAATTCCCATCCACCAGGTAGCCTTAAACCCTACTACAGATACTTTAATTCGTGGATTCGAAATAACTACATCGTTCCCGCTATCAATAAGTCCAAACTGATAGAACTTAAATTTTGTGTAATACTCAGGCGATATGGTGTAAGTCAGTTGATCGTGAAGAATTCCATACAGTCCGCCGATCAACGGAGTGAGGGCTATAATGAGAAGTAATGTCAGAAATTTTTTCATTGAGGTTAATACAAAGATAAAAATTGATCTTACTCATCATATTACTCAAAATTCTCTCTCCTGTAAAATCAATAATTCAGTTCGAGTCTCTTTTTCACAAACCGTGCTTCTTTTTTCCTGATTTCCTTATTG
Source organism: Bacteroidia bacterium (assembly GCA_025454955.1). Taxonomy (GTDB): domain Bacteria; phylum Bacteroidota; class Bacteroidia; order Palsa-965; family Palsa-965. The sequence continues at coordinate 51,169 of JALONL010000017.1, forward strand.
TTCTCCAGATCATACTCCTGCTCCATACGAATAAGTTTAAACCAGAACAATGCGGGAAACATATTTTGAGAATGAATCTCCAGCCGGATAATAAACTTATCATTTGGTTCAACCCGGCCATTAATTATCTGACTCAGTTTAGTTTCATGTATTTGAATTTCCTGAGCAAAATCTTTCTTCTTTTTATCTATTGTTCTCAAATACTCATTGAGAAAAAAAGTGAATGATTTATCAGGAGTAAATTCATGCGCGTTAATGTAATCTTCTATATGATAACGCAACTGAAGCAGACGGGAAATTAACCGTTGTGTATCGGTAGCCTCAATCATTTTCTTTTTACGCAGCGCAAGAAATGCAGCTTCTGAATTTTCTTTTTCCGCTTTCGTTAAAACAGAAGGATAGATATAGGCTTCTGCGAGGTCAGCGTCAGAATGCTTTCCGGTATTTTTTTTCTGTTTCTTCACCTCATATATATTTTGAATTGTTTTAATGTACCAGACATAAGTATAGTCGATGAATTACTACGAATACAAGATCATCAAGTATCTTTCATGTCTCCAATATTACACCTACTTTATTTTACCTACATTATAACAATTCAAAATTAAAACAATAAATTACAAGAACAAAATATTTTAAGATATTCATAAATTACATCGTACTCTAATTTCCTTTTTGGTGTAATAAAAAAAGCGGCATCTCCCTCACGAAAAATGCCGCTTCACTTATCTTAAAAAAATCTTACCACTTCTTCTTCTTTCCTCCGGCCGATTTTTTACCGCCGTGCGTTTTACCGCCGTCCATCAGTTTGCGCCAGTCGCCGCCGCTGCTGTTGTCGTCGTCTTTGGGGCGCGATGCACCGAAGCCTTTGCCCGGAGGTTTGCTCTCTTTTTTATCGCCCCAGCTTTTGCCCCAGGTTTTTTCGGTTTTGCCACCGGAGGTTTTGCTGAAACCGCTTTTGCTTCCGCTGCTTTTACGGTCGCCGAAACTGCTGCTGCGGTTGTCGTCGCCGTCTTTGCGGTAGGCCGATTTGCGTTCGCTGCCGAAGTCTTTGCGCGGGGGACGCTCGCTGCCGAAGTCTTTGCGGCGGGGCTTGCTTTCGCGTTCTTCGTCGCCGCCGAAGCTGCGGTCGTCTTTGTTTTCGGCAATGTTTACGCGCACTTTGCGGCCGCGGTATGAATAGCGGTCGAAAGCTTTTACCACCGAATTGGGTTCGAGGGCAATGGTTTGCACGAACGAGAAATTATGCTTGAGTTCGATGCGGCCGATATGATCGCGGCTTACATTGAGCTGATCGCAGAGTATGCGCAGGAACTCGCCCGGATCAATGCCATCCATGCGGCCGAGGCTGAAGAAGAACGTGTGCTTTTCGCCCTCCATCTGCTGGCGTTCTTCGCGCTCGGGGCGTTCGCCTTTTTGTCCGCGCACGGGTGCGTTGAGGTCGGGAGCTTTGCTGTAGTCCTGAAGCAGTCGGCTGAACTGCATACCCACAATGCGCGAAACGAGTTCTTCGCGGCTGAGGCCTTCGAGTTCTTCGAGCACCACGGGCAGGTGTTCGGCAATGAGGTTTTCGTCCACTTCCGTGTCGCGCAGGCGTGTGGCAAATGCCTTGAGCTGTGCGGCAGCCACATCGGCCGCGGTGGGCACGTTGAGGTGCGGAATGGGTTTGCCCATGAGGCGCTCCAACTGGCGGAGTTTGCCGGCTTCTTTCATGTGCAGCAGCACAATGGAAGCCCCGCTGCGCCCGGCCCGGCCAGTACGGCCCGAACGGTGTGTATAGCTTTCCACTTCGTCAGGAAGCTGATAGTGGAATACGTGTGTAATTTCATCCACGTCGATACCGCGTGCAGCCACATCGGTGGCCACCAGCAGTTGAAGTGCGCGGCCGCGGAAACGTTTCATTACATGATCGCGCTGGGCCTGCGAAAGATCGCCGTGAAGCGAATCGGCCGTGTAGCCATCGCGGATGAGATGGTCGGCCACTTCCTGCGTTTCCACACGGGTGCGGCAAAACACAATGCCATATACGCCCGGATTGGCATCTACCAAACGGCGCAGCGCCGCATAACGGTCGCGGGCATGTACCACGCAATGGAAGTGATTAATTTGTCCGTCGCCTTTTTGTGCGCCCTGCACTTTTACCGTTTGCGGATTGGTCATGTACCTGCCCACAATACGCGACACGCCCGAAGGCATGGTGGCCGAAAACAGCCAGGTGCGTTTTTCGGCAGGCGTTTCGGCGAGAATCGTGTCCAGATCGTCGCGGAAACCCATGTCCAGCATCTCGTCGGCCTCGTCGAGTACGGCAAAACGTACATCGCCAAGTTTCAGCGCACCGCGCTCGATAAGATCGAGCACACGGCCGGGCGTACCCACAATAATGTGTGTACCGTAGCGAAGCTCCTTAATTTGTACACTGATGCTGGAACCGCCATAAACCGCGGTAATGCGCAAACCGTCGAGATTAACCGCAAACTTTTTAAGGTCTTCGGTAATCTGCAGGCAAAGCTCGCGTGTGGGACACAGCACAATAGACTGCGGCACACGATCGGCCAGATCGATATGGTGTAGAAGGGGAAGACCGAAAGCGGCGGTTTTACCGGTACCGGTACGTGCCAGACCAATAAAATCGGCCTCGGCAGCGAGCAGAAGCGGAATGGCCTGCTCCTGGATGGGGGTGGGCTGTGTGAAGCCAAGTTCGGCAACTGCAGCGGCGAGTTCGGGCTTAAGGCCCAGCTCAGTAAATAATGACATTAGAACGTGAATCAGGGCGCAAAGGTACTCTTTTTAATCTGATATTCTGCATGTTATCCACCGCATTACCCAAACATCCGATAAACAGCAGCTTATATCGGTTTAATGGTTTTTGGTTAAATCAGCCACAGGCAATACATTCAGCCCCGCTTCCATTATCTTTGCACCATGAAAATATTTTTTACGGCTACAGTTATTCTCCTGCTTGCTTCCTGCTCTGAAGCTCCCGTTGATAAAAACCAAAACAAGGACTCTGCTGCCACCAAAGCCCAGGTACCTCCGTCTAAAACAGTAACCATTGCCTCCACCGGCTTAACTTTGGATATTCCGGCCGACATGGATATAAGCATTGCGCCTGATACCGGCTACGTGTTTGCCAATATTTCACCCATAGACAAATCGCAGCACGATATTCTGGAGGCCGCACTCTACCTCGGCCCTGTTCCCAACCGCGATGCTCCCGAAGGAAAACACACCCGCACCGAATCGCAGGGTTCGCTGCTGGGCCGCACTGTAAACTGGGTTACCTATTCCACCACAAACTGGCAGCACAAGGAAGTAATTATCGACTACGAAACCAAAAAGAAACAATACCTGCATGTATGGTGCAATGGCCGCAACGAACAAGAACTGAACCGCGCCATGAACGTAATTAAAACCCTGCGTCTGGAACCGAAAGACACTGTGAAGTAAGATGAACAACACCGAACGCAAACGACTAATCATCCTCACCCTGCTGCTGCTGCTGCAACCCTTTCTGGGTCCGCTTTTCCCCGCCGAAGCATTTAACAGCTATGCCGCACGTATGCTGGTTTATACACACCTCACCATTACACCGCTGCCCACCGATTTGCCCTTAAGTTCGGTAATGGGTCCTGTGGTGGCGTTGCTGGTTATTCTCTGTGCCGCAGGCGGATTGCTGCAACTGCTCTGGAAAAAGAAAACACATTTTCTGCGCGCGCTGTACATTTTCACGTTCATCTGGATTATTCTTCGCGGCGCACTCTACGTAGTAATTCTCCCCGGCAGCGATGCCCGTTTGCCGTTACTTGTTGGATTGGTGGCGCTCACCGCATGGGGCTGGGTGGTAATGAAAACCGGTAATCCGATGTTTCGTACTGCCAAAAATCAATAAGCAAATGTTATCAATGAAAACGCCCCCAGTAATGTAAATTACGGAGGGCGTTTTTTTATTGGGTGGAAATTATCACACTTCCAATTTCATTTCTTCCATCAACTTGAGCACAAAATCAAGCTGCTGATCGCGGCTGAGTTCGCTGTTGTCGAGCACCACGGCATCGGGGGCCTGGGTGAGCGGATTTTCTTTGCGGTGCGAGTCTTCGTAGTCGCGCATCATCAGGTTCTGGCGCACATCGTCGAGGCTTACCGGTTGTCCTTTGGCGCGGAGTTCATCCACCCGGCGCTGCACGCGCACGTCAATGTCGGCGGTCATAAACAGTTTAAGCTCGGCATCGGGAAATACGTTGGTGCCAATATCGCGGCCGTCCATTACCACACCTTTGTGTGCGCCCATTGAGCGTTGCAGGGCCACCATGCGGCGGCGTACCTCTTTAATTTTCGAAACGGGGCTTACCATTGTCGATACTTCGAGGGTGCGAATCTGTTTCTCGATATTTTCGCCGTTGAGAAAAGTGTCTGACGAACGCGAGGCCGGGTTAAACTGGAAGGTAAGGTGAATATGGTCGAGTGCGCGCACAATTTCGTCTTCCACAAACGCACCGTCTTTTATTATGCCGTGTTGCAGGCAGTAAAGTGTAACGGCCCTGTACATGGCGCCCGAATCGACATAACTATAGCCTAACCTTGCGGCAAGGGCACGGGCTACGGTGCTTTTACCGCACGAAGAAAAACCGTCGATGGCTATGGTAATGCGTTTCATGAATTCCGGCTCTGCAAGTTTACCAATTCTGCATGGCCCCGGCAAATATCTGATCGGAAGAACACCAAAAGAAATTTTTTGTTTGAAAAGAACATGTAATTTCGGGTCAATGAACAGTCACAGCAATCAATTTGGCGAACGTAGCAGCAGCGTGCCTTACGTAAACACAGCGAATACCATGCCCGGCATTGTATCGCTGCTGTTTTACAAAACCTCTACCGGCAAAGCCCTCTCCAACCTGGCCGAAACACTTTTGCTTGGCCCCTCGCCGCTGAGCAGTGCCGAGCGTGAATTAATTGCCTCTTACGTATCGTGGCTCAACCGCTGCGATTTTTGCCATACCTCGCATTCGGCCGCCGCTGTTTGTCATAGCGAAGGAAACTCGGCCTTCATTGAGGCCTACAAAAAAGATCCCGAAAGCATGGACGTGAGCCCCAAACTCAAAGCCCTGCTTCAAATTGCCGCACGCGTGCAGCAAAGCGGAAGAGACGTTCAGCCCGGCGACATTGAAAATGCCCGCAAAGCCGGAGCCGTTGACGAAGAAATACACGATACCGTGCTCATTGCTGCCGCATTTTGCATGTACAACCGCTACGTGGACGGCCTGAACACCCCGCTCCCCGAAAGCCGCGACGAGTATAAGGAAATGGGCCAACGCATGAGCAAAGGCTACAAACTGCCTCCGTTTTTCATACGCTGGTTTATTCGCCGCAGCGAACGTAAAAAAGTACTGGCCATGCAACAGGCGTAAATCATTTACACACAAAAACAGAGGCTGTCACGATGTATGGTGACAGCCTCTGTTTTTTGTGAGCGTTTCAACTATTCTCACCTTAGAAAAATACGGATGTTGCGGATTTGATTTTGAAGTATAAAAATCTTGCAGCCCACACAATAACCCGCTACCGATTCGAGCACGGCACAGGCAATGAGCATACCGCCTGTTAACGCCGTAAGCAGGTAATAATCGGTAAAGAGCAGTAAGCCAATTACAAGGCTGAATACCATTCCCAAACCTGCGGCAAACTTCTTGGGGCCTGCATTTACCGGCTGCGGCTGCAATTTTAAAAGCGATACTGTTTTTTCCGACAGCCAGCGCAGAAGGCTTAGCTGCGGAAAAGAAAACGTACGGGCCGCAAAATCGAATGCGAGAAAAAGCATTATCCACGGTGTTACTGCAATAAGAGAAACCGCAGTGAGCGATACCACCAGAATGGCCAGTACGCGAAGCACACGTTCGTTTACAGTGGTGGAATTTACCGGACAGAATTGGGCAGAGGAGTTCATTATTTTTTTTAACGGGGCAAATACATATAAATCCTATTAATATAATAGGGATTAAAGGGAAATAAGAATAAAAAGCTGATTTTCAGAAAATTAAATTAGCGGGCAAGGATGGCCACAGTGAGGCGGGCAATGCAGATTCGTTTACCCGCTTCATCGGTAATGTCGATGTTCCAAACGTGGGTGCTGCGGCCTATGTGCAGCGGGGTGGCTTTGCCGGTTACAGTGCCGGTGGCTTTGCTGCGGATGTGGTTGGCATTTACTTCGAGTCCGGCGCAATGAAATTTTTCGTGGTCGATGACCATTGACGAGGCCAGGCTGCCCAGCGACTCGGCCAGCACTACCGATGCGCCTCCGTGCAGGATGCCTGCGGGCTGGTGTGTGCGTGCTTCAACGGGCATGGTGGCCATGAGGTAGTCGTTTCCGGTTTCGGTAATGCGTATGCCAAGTACATCGTGAATGGTGTTTTGGCAAAGTGCTTCGAGTTGGTCGATGGTGTAGTTTCGGTGCCAGATCATACTTTGTAATTTATTTCCATTGTGCAGCCAGCAACGTATTTTGCAACAAGCCAGTAATAGTCATCGGCCCTACTCCGCCAGGTACGGGTGTAATCCAACTGCATTTGGGAGCCACATTTACAAAATCCACATCGCCGTGCAGGCGGAAACCGCTTTTGGTTTCGGGGGCGGCTACGCGGGTGGTGCCTACGTCAATTACCACGGCTCCTTCTTTTACCATATCGGCTTTGAGGAAATGCGGAATGCCTAAGGCGGCTACTATAATGTCGGCGGTGCGGGTAATTTCGGCGAGGTTTTGTGTGCGGCTGTGGCAGAGTGTAACGGTGCAGTTGCCCGGCTCGGCATTGCGCGCCAGCAGCATACTCACAGGCGAACCCACAATGTGGCTGCGGCCAATTACCACACAGTGTTTGCCGGTGGTTTTAATCTGGCAGCGTTCCAGCAACTGAAGTATGCCGTAGGGCGTGGCGGGCAGAAAACAGGGCAGGTTTAGCGCCATGCGTCCCACGTTTACGGGGTGAAAGCCGTCCACATCCTTGCGCGGGTCTATGGCTTCAATCACCTTCTGCGCGTCGATGTGTTTGGGCAGGGGCAACTGTACAATGAAGCCGTCTATTTCGGCATTTTCGTTGAGGCGCTGTACCTGTTCGAGCAGTGCGGCTTCAGTTACGGTGTCTTCGAGGCGGATGAGTGTGGAACGGTAACCAATGCGCTCGCAGGCAGCCACTTTGGCATTTACATATGTTACACTGCCCCCGTCGTTGCCCACGAGCACGGCAGCCAGGTGCGGACGGTGCTTACCGGCAGCCACGCGGCGTTGTACTTCGAGGGCAAGTTCGTGTTGAATGGTAAGGGCAATGTGTTTGCCATCTATAAGTTGCATACAGCGTAAATAGTGGTGATTGGGCTTCAAAGATCAGTTTTTCCGGGCAATGAAGGGCATAGCGGGTACGCGAGTTTTACCTATTTTCCAACAGTTTGTTCAATTAAATCAGTGTTAAGAAACACTATTTGTAAACAAAACACCCCCATAAGGAGTTTACTTTGCAAAATAATTACCCGTACCACTCATGGATTTACCCGATTTCAGTTCTTCAGGCGTTTGGATAAGCCTGCTCACCCTCACTTTTCTGGAAATTGTTCTTGGTGTGGACAACATCATTTTCATTTCCATTGTAACCGACAAACTCCCCCAACACCAGCAACGCCGCGCCCGCAACCTGGGTCTTACGCTTGCGCTGGTTATGCGGGTAATGCTGCTTTTTGCCATTACATGGATGCTTCAGTTGAAAGAGCCGGTGCTTAAGCTTTCGTTTATGGAAGAACCAAACTCGCCAGGCACACCATTGGGCATTAGCTGGAAAGATATTATTCTTATTGTGGGCGGATTGTTCCTGCTGGCCAAAAGCACACTCGAAATTCACCGCAAACTCGAAAAGTCGAAAGCGCATGGAGCGCAAAGTAAGTATGCCACTTTTACGGCCGTACTCGTTCAGGTAGTGCTGGTGGATATGGTGTTTAGTGTGGACAGTATTCTCACCGCCATCGGTCTGGTTGAAAATGTGCTTATAATGATTATTGCCGTAGTGGCCAGCATGGGTGTAATGCTGGCGTTTGCAGGAGCCATCACGCGTTTCATCAACCGCCATCCGGCCATGCAGATTCTGGCACTGGCGTTTCTGGTGGCCATCGGGCTGGTGCTTATTGCCAACGGCTTCCACCAGAATTTCAACAAGGGATATATCTACAGCGGTATGGCCTTTGCGCTGGTGGTGGAGATGATTAATATACGGATGCGGAAAAACCGTGAGTCAGTAGAGCTGAATACGCAGGGGGTGAATGTGGAGGAAGAGGTGAATGAGATGATGGGCAAGAAGTAATTCCTCGGCTCCGCTCGGAATGACTTCGGGTTTGGGTGCTTTGGTTTTTTGTTTATCAGATTCGCAGTCATTCCTCGGCTCCGCTCGGAATGACTTCGGGTTTGGGTGCTTTGCTTTGTCTGTTTTGTGTTGGCTTTGACGGCGTTAATTGACTGTTGAAGCATTAACGCCTCTGTACCGTGCAGTATGACTTTGCTATGTACGGAGCGGCTTCAACTTTTATTCCGGGATTTTGTTTACGCTGAATGACATGTTTACATGTCATTCCATACAGATTCGCAGTCATTCCTCGGCTCCGCTCGGAATGACTGCGGGTTTGGGTGTTTTGGTTTGTTTGTTTTGCGTTGGCTTTGACGGCGTTAATTGACTGTTGAAGCATTAACGCCTCTGTACCGTGCAGTATGACCTTGCTATGCACGGAACGGCTTCAACTTCTATTTCTGGATTTTGTTTACGCTGAATGACATGTAAACATGTCATTCCGAGCGGAGCCGTAGTCGCGCAGGTCATTCAGAGCGGAGCCGAAGTCGCGCAGGTCATTCCGAGCGGAGCCGTAGTCGCGCAGGTCATTCCGAGCGGAGCCGTAGTCGCGCAGGTCATTCAGAGCGGAGCCGAAGTCGCGCAGGTCATTCCGAGCGGAGCCGAAGTCGCGCAGGTCATTTCCGAGCGGAGCCGTAGTCGCGCAGGTCATTCCGAGCGGAGCCGAAGTCGCGCAGTCATTCATAGCAGAGCCGAAGTCGCGCAGGTCATTCCGAGCGGAGCCGAGGAATCACCTGCGCATCTTAGGCATATTCCGCATCATCTTCGCCATCTGTCCTTTATCGCTCATCATGCGCATCATCTTACGTGTGTCTTCAAACTGCTTGATGAGACGATTTACTTCCTGAATGCTTGTGCCGCTTCCTTTGGCAATGCGCTGACGGCGGTTTCCGTTGAGAATTTCGGGGTGTTCGCGCTCGTCGGGGGTCATCGACTGGATAATGGCTTCGATGCTTTTGAAGGCGTTATCGTCGATGTCCACATCTTTCAGTGCTTTGCCAACGCCCGGAATCATGCCCATGAGATCTTTGATGTTGCCCATCTTTTTGATCTGCTGCAATTGTCCGAGGAAGTCGTTGAAGCTGAATTTGTTTTTGGCAATGCGTTCCTGGAGGCGTTTGGCTTCCTGCGCGTCGAACTGTTCCTGGGCGCGCTCTACGAGGGTTACCACGTCGCCCATGCCGAGGATACGGTCGGCCATACGCTCGGGGTAGAACACGTCGAGGGCTTCCATCTTTTCGCCGGTGCCCACAAACTTGATGGGCTTGTTTACGACAGATTTGATGGAAAGCGCCGCACCGCCGCGGGTATCGCCGTCGAGCTTGGTAAGAATTACACCGTCGAAATCGAGGCGGTCGTTAAATGCTTTGGCTGTATTTACGGCATCCTGACCGGTCATTGAATCGACCACAAACAGGATTTCGTGGGGCTGCACGGCGGCTTTTACGGCGGCAATTTCGTTCATCATTGCCTCGTCAACCGCCAAACGGCCGGCGGTGTCGATGATGACTACCGAGTGATTGTTTTTCTTTGCGTGTTCGATACCGCGTTTGGCAATGGCCACGGGATCTTTCACATCGGGCTCGGCGTACACTTCCACGCCAATCTGCTCGCCAAGCACTTTAAGCTGGTCGATGGCCGCAGGGCGGTACACGTCGCCGGCCACGAGCAGCGGATTTTTGCCGCGTTTGGTTTTGAGCCAGTTGGCCAATTTGCCCGAGAAAGTGGTTTTACCCGAGCCCTGCAAACCCGACATGAGAATAACCGTGGGACTTCCCCCCAGCTTGATGTCGGTTTTCTCGCCGCCCATCAGGTTCTTCAGCTCATCGTGGGTAATTTTAATGAGCAACTGCCCCGGCGACACCGCCGAAAGCACGTTCAAACCCATGGCTTTTTGCTTTACCTCGTCGGTAAATTTTTTGGCCACCGGGTAGCTTACGTCGGCATCCAGAAGGGCTTTGCGCACTTCCTTGAGGGTTTCGGCCACGTTAATTTCGGTGATTTTACCGTCGCCTTTAAGTACTTTAAACGCTCTTTCGAGCTTATCGGAGAGATTTTCAAACATGAGCTTGCGTCAATTCAGAAGGAGTGCAAAGGTAAGAAACGGCTTTGGTTTTGGAAACTGATGTCTATTATACAAAAAAGCAGCGTCCAGTTACCAAAAGCCTGTAATGAGGGGCGGTAAAAACCGTTATTTTTGTACAATGCGCTGTTCACCCCGTAAAGCGCCCGTTTTTATTCCTCACTTTATGAAGTTTTTCAATTTCACCACATCCCTCTTTTCCCTCACGGCTGCGGCTTTGTTAACGGTTTCGGCCGGTATGCATGTACATGCACAGAATGCGCCCCTGCCCGCTCCTACCGAAAAAGTGGTTATTACCAACGGCCCCGAAGTGGAAGCCCGCCGTTCGAGCCTTAACAATATGGCTGGTTTCGACGAAAGCGGCTATTACATTGTGCGCCGCCAGAAAAAATCGCTTTTTCTCGAACGCCTGGGCAAGAACATGGAAATTACACAATCGGTAAAAATTGTACCGAAGGTGAATTACCAGAATATGAAAGCCACATTCAGCCAGTGTCGTATGTTTAACGGGCGGCTGTATATGTTCTGGGTGGCTTCCGATTTGCGCAGCTACTCTATCATCAATCTTGTTCAGGAAGTGGACACGAAAAGCCTGATTGCCATTGGCGGTCTGCGCGAACTGAACCGGATTACCTTCCCTGGCCGCCGCTCCATGAACCGCGCACTGGCTTATGGCGGTGTTTCGTCGGTGGTGGAGTCGGAAGACCAGACCAAAATTCTGCTCACCCGCCCCGAAGAACGCGAAGAAGACGATGCTCCCACGAGTAACGAAAAAATAATTGCCGAGGTGTTCGACGACCAGATGAACAAACTCTGGGAAAAAACAATTGTCATTCCCCGCCCCCGCAACCAGTTTAACGTGCAGAGCATCCGCATCGAAAACGACGGCACACTGTACATTCGCGGAGCCGAGTATCAGGAGCGCGCCGAAGCCCGCTCCTCGCGCCGCTCGGGCAAACCCGACTATCTCTACTACATCTACCGCATTACCGACAATGGCGGTACGATGAAAGAATTTCCGGTGGCGCTCGAAGGTAAGTTTGTGACCGACGTAATGGCCACCACCACCCTCAACGGCGATATTGTGCTTACCGGCTTTTACTCCGAACGGGGCACATACAGCATAAAAGGCGTGTTTTATCAGCGCGTCAGCGGCAGCACCGAAGAAATACTGGCCAGCAAAATGACCGAGTTCGACAAAGCATTCATTACCCAATATGCCACCGAACGCGAAGTACGCCGCATGGAAAAACGCGAACGCCGCGGCGAACAGCCGGAACTTTTTGAGTTCGACATGGACAATTTCGTACTCAGGGCCGATGGCGGGGGCACATTAATTGCCGAGCAGTATTACATGTATGTGGAAACCGTAACCACACCCAGTGGAAACGGACAAACCACCACCCGCTACATTTACCACTACATTTATAACGACATTCTGGTACTCAATTTCAGTGCCGACGGCACATTGGTGTGGAAATGCAAAATTCCCAAACGCCAGCACACCACCAACGACGGCGGCTATTATTCATCGTATGCACTCATGATTCAGGGCGACCGTTTGTTTTTCATCTACAACGACAACCCTAAAAATTTAACACTTCAGGAAAACGAAGCTCCGGCCGATTTCAGCCGCAACCGCCGCGAACTTTCAGTGGTACTGGCCGAAGTGGATGCCGGCGGAAACCTTACCCGCGAACTCCTTCTTTCGACCGAGCGTGGTGATGTAATTGTACGCCCCAAGGTATGCGAGCAAAGCGGCCCCGATGAAATGCTGCTTTACAGCGAAAAAACAACCGTATTTCAGTTCAGCAAAGTAATATTCAAAACACAATGAGGAAACTGCTCTTTACCGGATGCTGGCTGCTGCTGCTGTTTGTTCCGCAGGTCATTTCGGCGCAGTTTATTACCGTGGGTGTATCGCCCGGTTTGGGCATTGCCAATTACCGCCGCTACACCGCTGCACAAAGGGCCGAACTTCCCGACAGGTTTTATCCGGGTATTGCCATTGAAGGAAATTATATTTTGCAGGGATTTCCGTTTCCTGTTTCGGGCTACAACAGTTTCGGAATCGGGTTGTATTCGGTGGGGCAGGATTCGTTTAATTTGCAGGATGGTCTGGGTACGGGAGGAATTCGCCGTATGCACATACGCGATTATCAGATGCGTTATGGCTACGAACTTCCGGCAGAAAACGAATTCTTTACCGCCTGGTTGGGCTGGAGCATGGGGCTTCGCACAGGTCGGAGCAAAATTCTTGAAGCCTGGAACAATCTGGGGCCGGTGGCTCCCGAGTCGATTACCACCAACCTGAAAGAGCGTTCGTTTACGCTTGGCGGGCTGGCCGGGGCCATGTACGAATTTGAACACTTTTTCGTGTTTGCGCGTTATGAGTTTTTACTGTCGCCGGCAAGTGCCATTTTTGGTACTTATACCCTGCATCAGTTTCATGCCGGAATATTTGTACCGGTATATCAGTTCTAATTGAATCGTATTTATGATGATGAGAAGTATAATAATTGCATTGGCACTGTGTATTGTCGCAGGCACCACAGGTAAAGCCCAGGAGCTTACCGGGCCGGTTAACTTTTCGGTGTATCAGCCGTTGGTGAGCCACGGCAGTATTCCGCAGGATATTTTGCTGAGCACCCGCGAAAAAGTGGAGCGCGACATGAAACGTACCCAGCGCAGCACCAATGCCACCACCAACTACGAACGCGAGGAGTTTCTGCTCAAAAGCAATTACCTGCTCGATCAGCTTATGGTGAGCGGTAAAGTGCTTTTTGGCGATACGGTAACCACTTATGTAAACAAGGTGGCCGACCGCCTGCTTTTCGACGAGCCTTCGTTGCGGCAGAAGCTGCGTTTTTACTGCCTGCGCACTTCTTCGCCCAATTCTTTTGCTACCGAGCAGGGCATGATTTTCGTGAGCATTGGCATGATTGCCCTGCTCGAAAACGAAGCACAGCTCGCCTACATTCTGGCCCGCGAAATTGCCCATTTCGAAAAACGTCACACTTCGAATTTTAACCTCACCTACGACAAAGTTTTTTCGCGCAACGAACGCGACCGCTACCAGAATGTGGAAGAACGCCTGCTCTCGCTGGGAGCATACAGCAACGAAGAACAGGAAGCCGCCGATATGGATGGCTTAAACCTGCTCAAACAATCGGGCTACGATTGTGAGGCGGCTCCGGCGGCTTTGTACATGCTGCAGTTTGGTAAACTTCCGTTCGATGAATATCGTTTTACGGTGGCCCTGCTCGAACGCCCAGCCATGAAAATTCCCGGCCTGTACATGCCCGACAGTGTGCCCGATTTCAACTTCACCCAGCAAAGCGCTTCCAATGCCTACGCCGTGCAGTCGCGCCTTGCCGAACGCCGCGCCACGATTGAGCGAAAAGTAAAACTCCTCGGCGACTGCGGCAACCGCAAATTCGGCGATGACCAGGTACAGCATAACTACATGCGCAAAGTATGCCGGTTTGAAACCGTTCACTACCAGCTTACCGTGCGCGATTATGCCGGGGCATATATAAACGCCGGCTACCTGCTCCTTGCCGACAGCAACAATGCCTACCTGAAACTCTGCATCGGCAAAGCCCTTTACGGCATGGCCAAGTACAAAAATGCCGGTACGTTTGGCTCTGTGGTTTCATCGTCGCAAAAACGCGAAGGACAGCAGCAGCGCGCCTATTCGCTGTTCAACAAACTCACCGCACCGCAACTGAACATGATTGCCCTGCGCTATGTGTTTGATCTGAACAAAGAACAACCCTCGGAATACCTGGCCTCGCTGGCAGGTGACCTTACCGACGATTTGCTCGACAAACACAAAATCACTTTCGCCGAACTTTACGAAACAAAACCCGCGGTAACCAAAACCTCCGGCGACACCACGGGCATGAACAAAACACAGCCCAACACACCCGCAGGCGACGGACAAACATTCGTATCGAAATACGACAAACAAAAAGCACAGGCCCCGAAAAACACCGGCAATAAACCCACCGACAGGCCCGAAACACAAACGTTTCACCTGCTGGCGTTTTACGATATAATTAAGGAGGCCGACGTACAAAAACTTTTCGACGAGGCAGCAGGTCGTGTCACCTTCGAGCAGCAACGCCGCGAAAAAGAAGCCGACCGTTTCAACCGCATGAGCCCCTACGAGCAGCGCCGCGAACTCCAGCGCCGCAGGCAGGCAAAATCAACCAATGCCGCGCTGGGCGTAAACTCGGTGGTGGTGGTGGATCCGTTTTACTTTTATGCCGACGACCGCCGCGGGCTGAAGCTCATGAAGTCGGAAGATTTGCGCCTCAAATTCTGCGAATCGATTGAAGAAACCGCCGGCGAAGCCAACCTCAAAGCCGAGCTGCTTAACCCAAAATCGTTTACCGCCCGCGATGTGGACAAGTACAACGACCTGGCCGCCATAAACGACTGGCTCGGCGAACGCATGTCGCACGACAACAGCATAAACATTATCCCCACCGAAAGCGATGTGGCCCGCGCTGCCAGTCAGAAATACCGCTCCGAGCATATTTACATTACCGGCGTGCTCACCTACAAACAGGTGCGCGAAAACCGCGGGGCCGTGCTGCTTTACTCGCTTATTTTCTATCCCATGCTGCCCATAGGCATTGCCTACGCACTCACGCCCGAGCATGATACGTACTACTATTCGATGGTGTACAACATCAATACCGGCGAAGAACGCATGAAACGCGTGGTACACTTGCATTCCAATGCACGCAACGGATTTATCGTATCGCAGATGTATGATACCATGCTCCAGATAAAAACAAAACCTTCGCGAAAAGCACGCCAATGAAACGTATATTTTTTCTTCTTGCTCTTGCCGGTACGCTGCCTGCGTTTGCGCAGAAAACAGCCGTGCCCGGTTATCTTGGAAAACGCTTTTATGTGGGAATAAACGGCAGTTCCTTTATTCATTTTGAACGCGATCAGGCCGATGAGGTGCAACTCGGTAATTTTCCGCTCAACACCCGTTTTTCGTACAAAACCGAAGTCACGGCAAGTTATGTGCTTAACCGTAAAGTATCGGCAGGCTTAACATTTACCTATGCCCAGCAGAAAGCCTATTTCGGTATTCTCGGTGTGCAGGTGGATGCGCCTCCGCCCTATCCTCCCGGGCCTTTTGTGCAAAATGTAATGCCGGTTTCGGATGGTACTGAGTTTGGGCGCTTCAAATATTCGTTCTATTCGGTACAGGCGCATCTGAAAATCTTCCGCCGCAACTTTATTGCTCCTGCCGGTCGATACCACTATCTCGGATTGGGCTATCTGCGCTACGTTCCTTTTATGGCCGAACCCGGACAGGTATTGATTCAACCCGTGGATAATTCCCTCCAGCCCTTCGGGCCTTCCTATACACAGCCGATG
This sequence comes from Bacteroidia bacterium, assembly GCA_025454955.1. GTDB lineage: Bacteria > Bacteroidota > Bacteroidia > Palsa-965 > Palsa-965. Next base: position 67,033 of record JALONL010000017.1, read on the forward strand.
ACCAAAAACGGGCAGTTTGGCACCTACCGCATCACCTACATGATGGGACGTATGACACCCATCAATAAATTCTTTTTCATCAACACGGCTTTCGGCATCAATCTGTTTGTGGGCGGCGATCATCTTACTGCATTTGTAAACTCCGGTAACAATGCAGTGGCAACCATTCAGGATGCAATGGTAAGTGTGCTGCACAGAAACCTGCAGCGGCACAATACGTTTGAAGTGAAACTGGGGATTGGGTTTTATGCGTTCTGAGCCATAGAATTTTCAGCGTGAAAATTTATTCTGGTCAAGATCGCTGAAATATTTTTTCCCGCGAAGAAAATGCTCCGCCACCACCGATCCTTTGTACACGGCCGAAGTGGCATACTTTGTAATTCCCGCTTTGAGTTTACGCCGCTTTTTGAGTGTGCGCGGAAGTTGTGCGTAAAAGTTAAAATGCGCACGTATTACTGCCAAACAATGTTTCACATCGCCCGCAGCGAGGAAGCGCACACCGGCCACACCGTCGATAATGAGGCGCAGGAATATTTTTATGCCGTACCAGCCGGGGGCATGGTTCTTGGCAATCATTATCAGATTATTGCGGAAATTGAGGAATGTTTTGCGGGGATTAATCTGCGAAAGCGTGCCGCCACCCACATGAAACACGGTTGAATTTCCGCAATAGCCAATGCGCCGGCCCATATTGCGCAGCCGCCAGCAGAGGTCTATTTCTTCCATGTGTGCGAAGAAATCTTCGTCGAGCCCGTGGGCTGCTTTCCAGTCGCTGGCGCGCATCATGAGGCAGGCGCCGGTGGCCCAGAATACGTCGCAGGTATCGTCGTATTGCCCATTGTCGGTTTCGAAGGTGTTGAATATGCGTCCGCGGCAAAACGGAAATCCCCATTTATCGATAAATCCGCCAGCGGCACCGGCATACTCAAAGCATTCGCGCTGATGAAAGCTGCGAATTTTGGGCTGGCAGGCGGCCATGTCGGGGTTTTCGTCCATGAGTTTTACCAATGGTTCGAGCCAGCCTGCGGTTACTTCAATGTCGGAATTGAGCAGTACGTAATAATCGGCCTCCACTTCGGCCAGGGCTTCGTTGTAGCCGCGGGCATAGCCGCCGTTGCGCGAGTTGCGAATGATGCGGATGGCGGGATAATGCGTTTCGAGGAAAGCAATGGAATCGTCGGTGGAAGCATTATCGGCCACAATAATTTGGGCACCGCTGCCGGTGTGCTGCATTACGGCAGGCAAAAATTGTTCGAGCAAAGCCCGGCCGTTCCAGTTGAGAATTACGACAGCGGTGGTTGACATGGGCGCAAAAATAGGGGTTTCGCGGGATAGTATTGGACAAGATCAGGCAGACAGGCAATTCCCCCTGCCCTTTTTCGTACCTTTGCACCCGTTATTGACGAATTTACATGGCAGAACGAGTATTAAATACCATCGAAGAGGCGCTCGAAGATATTCGCGCAGGGAAAGTGATTATTGTGGTTGACGATGAAGACCGCGAAAACGAAGGCGACTTTATTGCCGCTGCCCGCCACGTTACTCCCGAAGTGATTAACTTCATGGCTACTCATGGCCGCGGGCTCATTTGCGCGCCCATCATCGAAGACCGGGCCGACGAACTCGGGCTGGAACTCATGGTGCCTAAAAACTCGTCGCTGCACGAAACGCCTTTTACCGTTTCCATCGACCTGCTTGGACATGGCTGCACCACGGGCATTTCGGCCTCCGACCGCAGCAAAACCATTCAGGCATTGATTGACCCCAATACAAAGCCCGAAGATTTTGGAAAGCCCGGCCATATTTTCCCGCTCCGCGCCCGCCGCGAAGGCGTGCTTCGCCGCATAGGCCATACCGAAGCCACCATTGATTTTGCCCGTCTGGCCGGTTTCGAACCCGTAGGCGCACTGGTGGAAATTATGAACGAAGACGGCACCATGGCCCGCCTTCCCGAGCTGTTGCAGATTGCCAAACGCTTCGACCTGAAAATCTGCTCCATCAAAGACCTTATCGAATACCGCCTGCGCACCGAAACCACCATTGTGCGCGAAGTGGAAGTGGAACTTCCCACCGAACACGGCAATTTCCGCATGGTGGCCTATACACACACGCCCTCCGGACAGCCGCACCTGGCACTGGTGAAAGGCACCTGGGCACCCGACGAACAGGTGCTGGTACGCGTGCATTCCTCGTGCATGACCGGCGACATTTTCGGCTCGTGCCGCTGCGACTGCGGCCCGCAACTTCACAAAGCCATGGAAATGATTGACGCCGAAGGAAAAGGCGTAATCATTTACATGAATCAGGAAGGCCGCGGCATTGGCCTGCTCAACAAACTCAAAGCCTACAAGCTGCAGGAACAGGGCCGCGACACGGTAGAAGCCAACATCGAACTCGGCTTCAAAATGGACGAGCGCGAATACGGCGTGGGCGCACAGATTCTCCGCGACCTGGGCGTTCACAAACTCCGCCTGATGACCAACAACCCGAAAAAACGCGCCGGACTTATCGGCTACGGCATCGAGATTGTGGATAATGTGCCGCTCGAAATCAAATCAAACAAGCATAACCGCCTTTACCTCGAAACCAAGCGCGATAAGCTGGGGCATTCGTTGCGGCTGGAGAAATAGTTTTTTGTCACCCTCGGCTCCGCTCGGGTTGACAAAAAACTATTTCTCCAGGATTTTTGCTTGGATTTTTTGTGGGGATTTCTTTCTCTATCTAAATACTGTTAAGCCTTACGACGAATTACGTAACGTGTAAACCTTACGACGAATTACGTAACGTGTAAGCCTTACGACGAATTACGTAACGTGTAAGCCTCACGACCAATTACGTAACGTGTAAACCTTACGACGAATTACGTAACGTGTAAGCCTTACGACGAATTACGTAACGTATAAACCTCACGGCGAATTACGTAACGTATAAGCCTCACGACCAATTACGTAACGTGTAAATCTCACGGCGAATTACGTAACGTGTAAATCTCACGGCGAATTACGTAACGTGTAAGCCTCACGACGAATTACGTTACCTCTAAACCTCACGACGAATTAAGTACGTATAACTATCACAGCGAATAAGTACTCAAACTGTCACGACGAATTAAGCACACATAACTATCACAGCGAATAAGTACTCAAACTGTCACGGCGAATTAAGTACAATATAACTGTCACGGCGAATTAAGTACAATGTAACTGTCACGGCGAATTAAGTACAATGTAACTGTCACGGCGAATTAAGTACAATGTAACTGTCACGGCGAATTAAGTACAATGTAACTGTCACGGCGAGCGGAGCCGAGCCGGGGGCAGCAGTTACATTGTCTGATTCGGCTGCAAATAAAACCTCACATAATCCTCCACCCCTTCCTCAAGCGTATGAAAAGGCGTTTGATACCCTGCATTGCGCAGTTTCTGCATATTAGCTTCGGTGAAATACTGATACTTATCGCGGATGTCGGCAGGTGTATCTACAAACGAAATGCTTTCATGCACCTGCATGGCTGCAAAGGTGCTGCGTGCCAGATCGAGGAACGTGCGTGCTTCGCCGGTGCCGAGGTTGTAAATGCCTGAGGCGGGCATTTTGGTGAGCAGGAAGTAAATTACATCGGTTACATCTTTTACATAGATGAAATCGCGCAACTGCTCGCCGTCTTTGTAATCGGGGTTGTGAGAGCGGAAGAGTTTCATGCCGCCGGTGGCTGTAATCTGGCGGAAGGCGTGAAAAATTACCGAAGCCATGCGGCCTTTGTGGTATTCATTGGGGCCATATACGTTGAAAAACTTGAGTCCGTACCAATGCGGCGGTGTGGTGCCTTGCTGCAAAATCCACTGATCGACTTCGTTTTTTGAATCGCCGTAGGGATTGAGCGGTTTGAGTTGGGGAATGATTTCGTGGTTGTCGTCGTAGCCGTGTTCGCCCAAACCGTAAGTGGCTGCCGAGGAGGCGTAAATGAGCGGAAGCTGATGCTTTGTGCAAAGCCGCCAGATGTCTTTGGTATAGTTGATGTTGAGGCGCTCGAAAATGCTGCGGTCAAACTCAGTGGTATCGGTACGTGCACCGATGTGCAGTACGGCTTTTACTTTGGCCGCATTTTCTGCCAGCCAGTCAATGAATACGTCGCGGTGAATGCGTTCGGCGTATTTCTTGCCTTCGAGATTGCGCGCCTTGCTTTCGTGCGAAAAATCATCGACCAGAATTAAATCGTGATGACCTTCTCGGTTGAGGCGACTTACAAGACAACTACCAATAAAGCCGGCGGCTCCGGTTACTACGAGCATATTATGTTATTTTAGAGGTACAAAGATAGAAATTGTGCGGCGGCTGTTACTTTCCCGCTGCAAAGGGTTTATGTGTAGCAATTAATACCACCTGCATGGGTAGTCGTATAGCTTTTTATCGCATCCGGAATGGCCATTCGCTGCAACCGCTGCTGACTAAGCATTACCAGAATTTCAGAAACTGGTGGTTAAAAGAAATACATATCGAAATTGACCGGACGGATGAAAGCGAAATAAACGCCAATGAATTTATTGAGGCCAATGAATCATTGCCTGATGATTTTTTTACGGGAAATTATCAGGGCAGCACATATCTTGTCTCGGTTTTCATTGGCGAATATTTAAGCGATTCCGATGCAAATGAGGAATACATCGAACTAACCGGCCCGTTATTAAGCCGATGGCAATACGCCACGAGCATGAAACTGGTTTGTGATACAGGAAACAAAGATTTTATCCGCCTGTGGAATTTTATTGTATCGGGAAGGCTTCTTAACGGCGAATCAAAAACAACTGTTTCTCCTCATGAAGAAGGATTCGGCTATTTAACGCCCGATGAGCAGTTGAGCCTGAAACAATACATAGAAAACACGTTTGGCAACGCTTCGCAAATGGAGAAAAAATATAATTCCCCGGAACTGTTGCATCACCGGAAAAAACTCGAAATCGTTTCATCGTCTGGCACAAACACACACACCACGCCCGAACGCTTAACAAACGGACTTGAAGCCGTGTGGCATTTGCTTGCCGGACAAACAAACAGCGATGGAAAATTTGCCGGAGATCTTATCATTCTTGCCGACAGTGAAATGTAGGCTTTTGTGAATTTCACGCTACTGCCTTCACCACCACTTAAAATCATAAATTTTTCCGTTATTTACCCCAACCTTATTCCCCGTAAAATGATTTACAAAACAACCACACTCGCCGCGTTTTTTCTGATTCAACTGAACGCACAAACAGGGATAGCATATCTCAATCCCAATTTCCAGCAAATCGGCTCAAAATCATTCGATGCTTTTACCCAAAGCTATTTAGCCGTAAATGCAGGCAACCTTTCCTCGTTCAACACCTCTCAGCCGGGCATTGGATTTACCATTGGCGGAGGCATTGCCGCATCAAATAGCAGTGCTATACTGGGCGTGGAATACTCGCGTTCAAAAAGCAAAGCGGAGTTTAATTTCAACAACAATGCACGTCGTTATTTCAGCCTGCATTCAAACCTGATAGCGTTTAAGTTTATGATACCGCTGGGCGATGTGGAAGAAAACCGTTTCCTGGGCTTAATTGATTTTGGAGCCGGAATGGGCCGTGCAGTCATTAAATCAAACTTTGAAGAGGGAAACACACCCATAAATTCGAGTGCGCTCGATGGAAAATATACCGGCTTTCACGGCGAGATTTCGGGCGGATTATCGCTCATGTACATGTTTGGGCCGGTGGGCATAAAAGCCGGATGCAGCTATAATCTTTCGGCATTTGCCATACGGCTTGATGATAAAGATAAAGATGCCGATTTCGACAGCCTTCCGCAGGATTTTGCGGCATACAGCATTAATCCTTCAGTCTATGCAGGCGAAGAAGTGAAAGACGATTTCAGGTACCTGAAGTTTGGACTTGGGGTAGTGGTGGTTCTGGATTAGTACCGCTGCAACCATTTACAAAGTCTTTGCAGCCATTTATTGATATGCTTGTCTGCTATTTTTTCAGGAAGTGTAAATTGAAATTCTTAACTCCTCCGGACAATGAAAAGCAAATGTATTTTTTTCGTGCTGATTATGCTGTGCATGGCGCAGCATAATATTTTCGCCCAACGATTTGCACTTGATCTCTTTGCCGGAAAAAGTTTTACCAGCCAGAAAACATCGCCGGGGCTGAATTCCTTAAATACATTCGGCGGACGTATCCGTTTTATTCCCGACAGTTCACTTCCGCTGGCACTCACCTATCAGTTCGGCACTTCATTTTATCAGATTTACAATGTTCAGTTTGATGAGCAGATGACCGATATGGAACGCAGATATTCGGAAATTGGAATTCGGAGTTCGATAAGCCGCCATCTGCTTGGAGTTTGCTTTACCAATGAATTGAGAAAACCGGGAAAAGCAATTTATCCCTGTTTCAGTGTCATGGTTGGACAGGCATCTTTAAGAACCTATATCTATCTCGATAGAATAACCGAACAGGCAGATAATGCCATGTTCGGAATTGAATCGGGCACGGTGGAAAACAGGGTAAACAGCAATGAATTATACAAAAGAGGGGTTATGCTGTATTCATTCGGAACCGGCTTACGTGTTTACCCCGTTCGCTTCTGGAGCGACCCGGAGTATTCACATAAATTTTTATCGGGATTCTCGCTTGTATGTTCGGCCGCTTACACCGGTTCCTGGGATTTGGTACGGTATGATAACACAGAAGGAAATTATTCGGCAGGTGCCACACCTTCTGATGGGTCTTATGAGGTAATTAGCGGGCAATACAGAGACAGCCAGAAAAGTTTGGGGAAAATAAATTTACTTGAATTAAATGTGGGTGTGGGGTTCAGCTTTTAAGTGTGAAAACGGCAATCAATGAAAGCTGATTTCGTTTATCATCATTCCTCTTCCACAATTATCGCGTTGCTGTTTTCGGGTACCAGTTTCAGCCGCCTTGCTTCGCCGAAAAGTGTGTTCACTGCCTTTCTTCCCTCCCCGCCCAGATCAACCGAAAACTCATTCACATATAGGTTAATGTGCTGTTGCATTACAGCCTCGTCCATTTCCTGTGCGTGTGCGCGCACAAAAGGCATACTCGCGTTGCGGTGTGCGAAAGCATATTCCACACTGCGGCGGAGTACGCGGTTCATTTTCTGTTTCACATCTTCGGGCAGGGTGCTTTTTACCACTATGCCGCCCAGCGGAATGGGGGTGCCGGTGGTGCTTTCCCAGTACTCGCCAAGGTCGATGATTTTGCGCAATCCTTTGGCCTGGTAGGTGAAGCGGTTTTCGTGAATGATAAGGCCCGCATCTACCTCGCCACTGAGCACGGCGGCTTCTATGGCGGAGAAAATCATGGGTACTTTATTAACGGCTTCGGGGAAAGCGAGGCCGAGCAGGAAGTTGGCCGTGGTGTAAACGCCGGGAATGGCTATGCGCAGTTTGCCGCTGCGTACTTCGTCGGCTGTAATTTCGCGGCGGCTGATGAGCAGCGGGCCGCAGTTTCGGCCAAGTGCGCTGCCGGCGGGCAATAGCTGGTACTTATCGGTGCAGTGGGCAAAGGCGTGGTAGCTGAGTTTGGTTACGGCGAGTTCGCCCGCAAAAGCGGCTTTGTTGAGTGCTTCCACATCGGCCATAAACGGCCTGAAAACGAGGCCTTCGGTGTCAACCAGCGGCGCGCGGTTTTCGTGATGCAGCAGGGCATCGAACATAAAACAATCGTTGGGGCAGGGCGAAAAACCGAGGCTAAGTTCCATTGTATTTTACTGTAAACTTTGAAGCAGTTGCGTAAGTGTATCGTTGAGGTGGCGTATGGCTAATGCCATGTTCCAGGCTTCGCGGTTGCGGCGTTCTACTTTGTTCGACACGGCGCGTATTTGCACGCAGGGCTGGGCGGCGGTGAGGCAGGCGTAAAAAAATGCGGCACCTTCCATGCTTTCGGTGTGCGGGTTCCAGCGTGTGCGCACGGCCTCAATGCTGGCGGCATTGCCGTGTACTTTATTTACGGTAATGCCGTTTACCTGCGGCAACGACTTAAACTGCGGCCACTCGGCAGCCGAAGCAAACAGGCGGCTGCGCTGAAACGGGGCTTCATTTTCGCCAAGCAGGCTGAGTTCGTGTACGGTGAGGAATTCCTCGCCGTCTTCGGCTCCGAGTTCGGGAAAAAAATCGCTGGTTACATTTACCACCTCGCCCATGCCGGGCATATCGCCAAAACTTCCGCACACACCTGCGTTTATGGCCAGGTCGTAATGCGTGGCGGCCAGTGTGCGGGCTGTCCACACCCCGGTAGCCGTTATGCCCACACCGGTAAGCAGCAAGTCAACCTGCAATTGCCCGCTGCGGTATGTTTTGAGGCGGGGATGAATTTCGGCCACAAACTGAAGCGAGGAAATAAGCGGAGCAATTTCGAAATAGGTGGCGGCTACCAGCAGAACATGCATACGACTTGTTTGTTTATACAACCGGACTGCAAAGGTAGTCCAAACAACACCTTTCCACGTATATTTGTTCAGCAATATGGTTTACATCACCCGGCGCGAGCGTTTTACCGCCGCCCACAAACTTTATCGCCCCGAGTGGAGCGACGAGCAAAACAAAGCCGTTTTTGGCGGCTGCTCCAATCCAAACTGGCACGGCCACAACTATGTGTTGTGGGTTACAGTAAAGGGCAAGGTAAATCCCGAACTGGGCTATGTAATGAACCTGAAAGACCTGAGCAGCCTGCTCAAAGAAAAGGTCATAGACAAACTCGATCATAAAAACCTGAATCTCGATGTGGACTTCCTGCATGGCGTAATGACCTCGACCGAAAACGTGGCCGTGGCCATCTGGAACCAAATTGCCGCACCCGTTGCCGCACTGGGCGTTCAGCTTCACAGTGTGAAAATTCAGGAAACAGAAAATAATTTTGCCGAATATTTCGGCGAATAAATTTGCAGCACTATGGAAGAAGAATTCGGCTACCAGAAAATAGATAAGTACAAGGCAGAAACCATTGACAGTCTGGCCGGCAAGTACAAGGTAATTCTGAGCGAAATAGGCGAAAACCCCAACCGCGAGGGCCTGCTCAAAACGCCCGAACGTGTGGCCAAAGCCATGCAATACCTCACCCACGGCTACGACCTTAACCCGGCCGAAATTCTGCGCTCGGCCATGTTTAAGGAAGAATACAAGCAAATGGTGCTGGTAAAAGACATTGAAGTATATTCAATGTGCGAACACCATTTGCTGCCGTTTTTCGGTAAAGCGCATGTGGCCTACATACCCAACGGCTACATTGTGGGACTGAGCAAAATTCCGCGTATTGTGGATGCCTTTGCCCGCCGCCTGCAGGTACAGGAACGCCTCACCACCGAAATACGCGACTGCATACACGAAACCCTGCAGCCGCTTGGCGTGGCCGTGGTAATTGAATGCCAGCACCTGTGCATGCAGATGCGCGGCATACAAAAACAAAACTCGGTAACCACCACCTCGGCCTTTACCGGCGAATTTCTGAACGAAACTACCCGCTCGGAATTCATCAGCCTGATTGGGGCAAAACTGCATTAACCGCTCATTAATAATTGTTAATGTGTGACCTTTACAATATTTCAACCGTCATACACGACATAGAAATAGTATAACTTTGTACTTGTAATTCAATTACACTATGAACAATTACGGAAATCAAAACAACTGGAACCAGAACAACAACTGGAACCCAAGCAACTGGAACAACAATCAGGGCGGCGCCCACACTGCGCCTTCTGCCGCTGTAACCAGCGTAAAAGCCAAGGCGTTTTTGTCGCAGGTAATGGGCTGGATGTTTGGAGCATTGCTGCTTACCGCGGCTGTGTCGTGGGGCTTTGCCAATATTCCGGCACTGCAAAACCTTATTTATACCATTGATCCCGCCACGGGCAGTATTATCGGAATGAAAATTCTGGGCTGGGTGGTGATGTTTTTGCCTTTAGTGCTGGGCATGGTAATGACTTTTGCGTTTGAAAAACTATCGTTTGGTGTGCTGGTGCTGCTGTTTTGCGGCTATGCCACGGCTATAGGCATGAGTTTGAGCGTAATTGCGCTGGCATACGCCGGTGCGGTTATTGCCAAAGCGTTTCTCATTACCGCCGGTGTATTTGGCGTAATGGCTTTTGCCGGCTGGGTAACCAAAGCCGATCTTTCGCGTTTGGGTACTATTCTGATGATTGGTTTTATCGGGGTAGTAATTGCAATGCTTGTGAATGCTTTTATTGGCAGCAGCGGCTTTGCCTTCATCATCGACATTGCCTGTGTGGTAATTTTCACCGGCCTTATTGCCTACAAAGTGCAGCAGGTAAAACTTGTAGGCGAGCAGGTAGGCACATCGCAGCCCAAGTTTGCGGTAATTGAGGCTCTGGGGTTGTATATCACATTTATCAACCTGTTCCTCACCATCCTCCGTCTGCTTGGCCGCCGCGAGTAATCAGGATTAACTCATTCTTTTGAATAAAGCAGATGCCCGTTCGTACAGAGCGGGCATTTTGCTTTTGCAGGCAGGCAAAATATCTATCTTAGCAGCCTTAACCTTTGAAACCGATTTATGAAAAAAGCATACGTATTTCCCGGCCAGGGCTCGCAGTTTTCGGGCATGGGTAAAGAGTTGTACGAAAACTCTGAATTAGTGCGCGGCATGATGGACAAGGCCAACGAACTGCTGGGCTTCCGCCTTACTGATATTATGTTTGGCGGCACCGACGAGGAGCTGAAGCAAACCAAAGTAACCCAGCCTGCCATTTTCCTTCACTCGGTGGCTCTGGCGGCCACGCTGGGCGAGAACTTTTCGCCGGATATGGTGGCGGGGCATTCGCTGGGCGAGTTTTCGGCGCTGGTGGCCAACCGGGCACTGGCATTTGAAGATGCACTTTTGCTCGTATCGAAACGCGCACTGGCCATGCAGAAAGCCTGTGAGGCCCAGCCCTCGACCATGGCCGCCGTACTTGGCCTCGACGATGCCAAAGTGGAAGAAATATGCGCCTCGGTAACCCACGATATTGTGGTGGCTGCCAACTACAACTGCCCCGGCCAGCTTGTAATTTCGGGCACGGTAAGCGGTGTAAACACTGCCTGCGAACTTCTTAAAGCTGCCGGAGCCAAACGCGCACTCGTGCTGCCCGTGGGCGGTGCCTTCCACTCGCCCCTCATGGAACCTGCCCGCGTGGAACTCGAAGCCGCCATTAACGCCACCGCTTTCAACACACCTGTTTGCCCGGTATATCAAAACGTAAATGCCCTGCCCGTGAGCGATCCTGCCCAGATTAAGGCCAATCTGGTAGCACAGCTTACCGCACCGGTGCGCTGGACACAATCTGTTCAAAATATGGTAAACGACGGAGCCACACATTTTACCGAAGTGGGCCCGGGCAAAGTACTTCAGGGTTTGGTGAAGAAAATTGCGCCCGCAGCCGAAACTGCCAGTGCCTAAGCTAAAGATTTATCAACAGAAATATTATCCTGTGTAAAGGTTGCTTACCTTTTGCCCCATAACTAATTACACACACGATAAATGGGAAAATTTGTCATCACCAAACGCTCCAACGGCGAGTACCAGTTTAACCTGAAAGCCGGAAACGGACAAACCATTCTTACCAGCGAGGGCTATGCCCAGAAAGACGGCTGTTTGAACGGCATTGAGTCGGTAAAGAAAAATGCACCCGACGACAGCCGCTACGACCGCAAGACTTCGGCAAACGGTAAATCCTACTTTACCCTGAAAGCCGGAAACGGACAGGTAATAGGCATGAGCGAAATGTACGAATCGGATGCCGGCTGCGAAAACGGCATTGAGTCGGTAAAAAAGAATGCGCCGGAGGCCGAAACTGAAGATCAGACCGCCTAAAACGCGTAATTAAACAATAGATGTTTACAGAATGCCGTTTCTTGAAAGAGGAGCGGCATTTTCTGTTGTACTTTTGGGTAAACACACAGGCAAAGACATGAAAACGATCACATTGATAGCGGCACTGCTGCTGGGCACGGCAGCAAAAGCACAATTCTTTCAGGGTTTCGGGGTAATGGGCGGACTTACCTACAGCAACCAGAAATGGCATTACCCGGAACTCGACCAGAAACAAAAACTCAAGTACCTGCTCCGCTGGAATGCCGAAGTGTTTGCCGAATTTGGCGCACACCCCACCTTTCGCTGGGTTACCGAATTGCAGTACAACGGCAAAGGGGCCAAAATGGAAACTCCGGCCGGTACCACCCGTTTCAGAAACAACTATGCTGCCTGGAACAATTACCTGATGATTCGCCGGGAACTTTTCTCCGTTATTCCCTACCTAAAAGTGGGCCCGAGGCTGGAATATGTGTTTAAAACCGATCAGCAGTTTACCCCGTTTCACGCCACCGGCAGTATTGGCGCGGGTGTGGAGTTTGTATCTTTCAGCCGCATTAAATTCCTTACTGAATTTCATTACGTGCCCGACCTTACCCGCTCTTTCAGCAACGACCTTGTGACCATTAAACAACCCGCTTTCGAACTTCGCGTGGGGATAAAATTTGGCAAACCGGGTAATGCCACCTGTCCGGGTTTGCAGTAAAAAAAATGACAAAATGCTTTTACTTTTGGGAAAAATGTCGTATTTTTGGGTATGAAAAAACGTGGCGGTAAAAAATCAAAAACTCCTCAGGAAAAGCCCTGGGTGCAGCCGCCATCCATTCCCTACGGGCCTGTGGGTGAAAACAGCAAGCCGCTTCTTGCCCGGGAGCCTGCGGCCACCTACATTCGTTTAACCAGGGAAGGCTTTGATCGCCGTCATCTGGAGGAGCTTCGCTCCGTAAGTGATCTTGATTTAGATACGCTGGCCCGTTTGCTGGGTATTAATGTTCGTACCATCATGCGAAAATCAGATTTAGAGCCGTTTCGCCCTGAAACCACAGAGCGTATGTTAGAGTTGCTTCGCATGTACGAAGTGGGCGAAGATACCTTTGGCGGGTTGCCTGCTTTTCGTTCGTGGCTGGCCTCGCCTGTTCCCGCTTTCGGAAACGAAACTCCCCTTTCCTACCTTGATACCGGGTTCGGTATCCGCATGGTGGTTTCGGAGCTCGAGCGCATTAATTACGGTGTTTTCAGCTAATTGCTTATGCTGCTTTACCGTATTTCACGCGCGCAGTATGCCAATGATCTTACGGGCGAGGGTGCGCGCCGCAATGGCGGAAGGTGGAATTTGCCGGGCTACGCCTGTGTTTATACAGCCATGAGCCGTTCGCTGGCCATGCTCGAATTCAGGGTGCATTTGAATAATGTGTCGCAGGTTCCGCCCGATTTGCGGTTACTTTGCCTCGAAGTGCCTTCGCGGTCTGTGACCGAAATTGATCCGGCCCAGGTATCGCCAAACTGGCGCAACTATCCCTCCCCGGGCGAATGTGTGCGTTTTGGCACCATCGAACTTTTAAAATGCCAGAGTTTGCTTATTAAGGTTCCTTCGGTAATTGTGCCGGAAGAGTTTAATATAATTATCAATCCGGCACACAGGAAAATGAAGGAGGTGAAGATTGTGGATTGTCTGCCGCTGATTCTGGATCCGCGATTGTTTGGCGGTGGCCAATAAAACGGGTTTACTCTCGTTTGCTATGCGTAATTTTCGGGAAATGAAATTTCGGCTGTTTTTGTGTATGGCTTTGTGGCCCTTGCTGATGTACTCGGCACCGGGGCCTTTGCGGCTGGAAGTGCGCGAAAACGGCACAGCCAACGTACTGCGCCGCTATAAAATTGCCGAAACATACGCCAACGCCGCCGAGCGCGATGCGGCACTGAACAAACTGCTGCGAAGCTGCTGGAACGACGGCTTTCTGGCTGCGGGCTTCGACAGTTTGCGGCAGGACAGTACCATGCTCCGTGCGTGGCTCAATGCGGGCGAGGCTTACCGCTGGGCGTACCTGCAAAAAGGCAATGTGGACGAGGAAATACTCAACGCCGCCGGTTTCCGCGAACGCCGCTGGCGAAACCGTCCGCTGCGCATGGCCGAAGCCGCCCGCCTGCAAAGCGACATTCTGAACTGGTGCGAAAACAACGGCTATCCCTTTGCCGCGGTGCGTTTAGACAGTGTGCAGATTTTGCCCGGCCAAACGATACACGCACGGCTCAGTCTCGACAAAAGCCGTTTTACGCGCATCGACAGCATTGTGGTAAAAGGCGACCTGAAACTCTCGGCCGCATACCTGCACAACTACATAGGCATAGCGCCCGGCGACGCATACAACGAGCAGCAGTTGCGCGCCATAACGGCTCGGCTTCGCGAACTGCCTTTTTTGCGCGAAACGCAAACGCACACGGTGCTGTTTACCGAAAAGTACACCAAGCTCACACTCTACCTGCAAAAGCGCAGGGCCGGTCAGTTTGACGGGGTGGCCGGCTTTTTGCCCGACAGCCGCACCGGGCAGCTTGTATTTACCGGCGATGCAAGGCTGAGACTGCAAAACAGCTTTGGCCGCGGCGAACTCATAGACCTGCAATGGCGAAGGCTGCGCGAACAAACGCAGGATCTGAAAGCACGGTTTACCTATCCGTATCTGCTGCGCACGCCGCTGGGCATTGATTACACGATACGCATTTACCGCCGCGATACTTCGTTTATAGATGTGAACCAGAATTTCGGGCTGTTGTATATGTTTAGCGGGGCAGCCAGTTTGAAGGCTTACGTAAATCGCCGCAACTCCTCGCTGCTTTCCACGGCGGCCTACGAAAACCTGACCACGCTGCCGCCTTTTGCCGATGTGAACACCACTTCGTGGGGACTTGGTTTCAGGCGCGAGAAATTAGACTACCGCCTCAACCCGCGCCGGGGCTGGCAAATGACTTTGACTGCCGATATTGGCAACCGCACCATAAGGCAAAACGGCAACCTGAATCCGGTGGTGTACCAAAACCTGACACTGCGCACGGTACAATACAGCGCCGAATTGCTGCTCGATAAATTCTGGCCGCTGGGACGAAGAAGTACCATTAAAACGAGTGTGCAGGCGGCATGGCTGCAAAACGAAACTATTTTCAGAAACGAATTGTACCGCATTGGCGGGCTGCGCTCGCTGCGCGGGTTTGACGAGGAATCGATTTTTGCATCGAGCTATGGAATTGGTACGGTGGAATTTCGTTACCTGCTCGAAACCAATTCGTTTTTCTTTGTGTTTGCCGATGGTTGCTGGTACGAAAACCGCAGCAAGGATTTTGCCACCGATACGCCTGTGGGTTTTGGTACAGGCGTAAGTTTTGAAACCAAAGCAGGTATTCTTTCCATTACGTATGCGCTTGGTCGGCAGTTTGGCAATCCGATACAACTGCGCGACGGGAAAATACATATTGGTATTGTGAGTTTGTTTTAGGTACTATGTATTGGGAAGATATTTTATTGCTACGGACGATTTGAATTTCCAGCCTCGATTGCAGTGGAAATCCGGCAGCAGCAAAAACAGCGGGTGTGCTCAACTCTCCGAGGTTTTTGGAAACCTCGGAGAGTTGATTGAGGTTTGTTTTTGTTTTTGCTGCTGCCGGATTGGAACGGAAAGCGAGAGCCAAGCCTGTTTTTATTGCGGAATAAGGTTCGCTCCACCTTATTTTTCACCGGGGTTTATTTCTTCTCAATTCCCTCATTTTTGAGGAAGGCCTAACCTTCCTTTTCTGTATTTTTAGCACCGTGGAAATTGTATTGTTACTTGTGGGAATTGCCGTTGGCGCCATACTTACGTGGCTGCTGATGCGCAACCGTGTGGATCCGAAAACAGAAGAGTTGCGGCGGCAAAATGCGGTGCTGGATGCCGAAAAAAAATCGGCGGCCGATGAAGTGCTCCGGTTGCGCAGTGAAGCGGAGCGCGAAAAACAACGGTTTGAACAAACGCTGAAAGAGGAAAGAAAACATGCCGATGAGTTGCTGAATGAATTGCGCAGCAGCAATCTCGAATATTCGTCGGCATTAGCCAGAGAGAAAGAGGCGCACGCCAATCTGAAAACATTGCTGGAAGAACAAAAGGGGCAGTTGGAAAAATTGCAGGAGCGGTTTACCAAAGAGTTTGAATTACTGGCCAATAAAATTTTTGAAGAGAAGAGCCAGAAGTTTACCGACCAGAACCGCACCCAGCTTGATATTCTTTTGCAACCTTTGGGCGAAAAGCTGAAAGATTTTGAAAAGAAAATAACCGACACGCATCTCGAAGACACCAGAGAACGCGCTTCGCTGAAAGAGCAACTGGCGCAACTGCACCTGCTCAATCAGAAAATGAGCACCGAGGCCAACAACCTTACCCGTGCGCTGAAAGGCGAAGCCAAAACACAGGGCGACTGGGGCGAATATGTGCTTACGGGCATTCTCGAAAAATCGGGGCTGATAAAAGACCAGACTTATTCGCTACAGCAAAGCATGGTGACCGAAGACGGCCGCCGTGTGCAGCCCGACGTGATTATTAATTTGCCCGACAATAAACACCTTGTAATTGATTCGAAAGTGTCTATTGTGGCCTACAAACGCATGGTTCAGGCCGAAACGGATGAAGAACGCACGCTGGCACTGAAAGAACACGTAACCTCGGTGCGCCGCCACATTGCCGATTTAAGCAGCAAGAATTACCAACAGTTGTATGCGCTGAACAGTTTGGATTTTGTGCTGCTGTTTATGCCCATAGAACCGGCTTTTGCCGCGGCGCTACAGGGCGATGAAGAATTGTTTAATGTGGCATTTTCGAAGAATATTGTCATTGTGAGTCCTTCTACCCTGCTGGCTACCTTGCGCACGGTGGCCAGTATATGGCGGCAGGAACAGCAGAATAAAAATGCCATTGAAATAGCGCGGCAAAGCGGCGATTTGTACGATAAGTTTGCCGGTTTTGTGGAAGACCTGCAAAAAGTAGGTGTACGTTTGGCCGATGCGCAAAAGGTACACGAAGAGGCTTTGAAAAAACTGCACACCGGCCGCGGCAACCTGATGAACCGTGCCAAACGCCTTGCCGACCTGGGCGCAAAAACCAGCAAGCAACTTCCCGGCGAACTCACGGGCAACGATGCCGAACAGGAGGACGAAGTATGAAGCTGCGTGCGTTGCTGTATGCGTTTTATGTAAGCTTCCTGCTGCTGGTATGCACCTGCCGCAGTGGCATGCCACAGGCATCGCGGCTGAATATGGCGGCTTACTACGATGCGCAGGCCGAAGTATTGCGTGCCGATTTTGCATTGCACAATGAATCGCCCACGGTGACGCGGATTTATTTCAGATTGGATGCGGCACAACTGCTATACGAGCGCGCACTGAACGCCAACACCTACAATGCACAACTGCTGCTGAGTTATGTGCTGCACCCGATTAATTCGCCGCGCGTAATTGCCGACAGCGGCCGCGTGGTGCTGGGCGACGAAGGCACACCGGGTGAAAGCAAACTCCTTTCGGGTTCCATTGCCATGCGCATTAAGCAACCCGGCATGTACAGCGTGGAAGTGGTGCTGCGCGACCTGAACAAACTCACCAGCCGCATAGAGCTGTTTACACTCGACCAGCAAAGCACCGATGCCGCGCAGCGTTTCATGCTGTGCAGCCCGGGCCAGCAGGTGCCGATTTTCAGAAACTACACCGACACTGCGGAGGCACTGCAAATTCGCCTGCCCGAAAACACCAAACGCATTCTTGTAAAGCATTACGCGCTGGTGCAAAATCCGGCTGCACCGCCGTTTCTGATAAACACCACACAGGAAGCCCCAAAGCCCGACACAAGCTGGTGGGTGGAAACAAACGGCGTACTCGATTTCCGCGCCACACGCCATGGCCGCTACTCGTTTCACACGGTGGACAATGCACAGGGCGGTTTGCTGCTTAACTGTATGCGAAACGGCTACCCGGCCGTGAGGCAGGTGCAGCAACTGCTTGAACCGCTGCGCTACCTGATGCCGCGCGAAGAATACAACAAACTGGCCGCCGAAAAACAACTCAAGCCCGCCATCGACAAATTCTGGCTCGAACGTGCAGGCAGCGAAGAACGGGCGCGCACGGTGATAAAAAATTTCTATCAGCGCGTGGAACACTGCAACACGCTTTTTACCACCGACCGCGAAGGCTGGCAAACCGACCGCGGCATGATTTACCTCATATTCGGCAAACCGCAAAGTGTGTATCGCTATCCGTTGTACGAAATATGGTATTACGGCAGCGATTCGGGCAGTTCGAACTCGCTTTCGTTTACATTTATGAGTTATTCCGACGGATACCGTTCTGATTTTATTCTGGAGCGCAACCTCGGTTACAAAATAAACTGGCTTGCCGCAGTGGATGCATGGCGGCAGGGACAGGTTTATACCGCACGCTGATGAACAGACACCATACACCACACCGCCACGAAGAACCGCAGTACGACGGTGCGCTCATATACGGCATACACGCAATAACCGAAGCCATACGCGCCGGACGCGAAATAGACAAGCTGTTTATGCAGGATGGTTTGCGCGGCGATCTGGTGACCCAGCTTAAACAACTGCTTAAAGAAAAAGGCATACTGTACAAAACAGTGCCGCCCGAAAAGCTGCAACGGCTGGCCGGATCGAAAAACCATCAGGGTGTGGCGGCATTTCTTTCGCCGGTGGGATTCAGGAAAATTGAAGAAGTGCTGCCGGCCATTTTCGAAGCCGGGCGTGTGCCGCTGCTGCTCATGCTCGACCGCGTAACCGATGTGCGAAACTTTGGTGCCATAGCCCGCACAGCCGAGTGCGCGGGTGTGGATGCGATTATTATTCCCTCGCGCGGGGCGGCGGCCATTAATGCCGATGCGGTAAAAACTTCGGCCGGTGCATTGCACTCGCTTCCGCTTTGCCGCGAAGATAATTTGAAAAGCACACTCGACTACCTGAAAGACTCGGGCCTGCGCATAGCCGCCTGCACCGAAAAAGGCAGCACCGATCATTACGCCACCGAACTGGCCGGGCCGATGGTAATAATTATGGGTTCGGAAGAAGACGGTATTTCGGGCGAGTACCTGAAACGTGCCGATGTGCGGGTGAAAATTCCGATGCGCGGTTCTATTGGTTCGCTCAATGTGTCGGTGGCTACGGGTATTGTGCTTTTTGAAGTACTGCGCCAGCGCGCGGCAAAAGGAGAAACGGAATGAGGCCGGTATTGCGCGATTTGCTGATTATTCTGCTCATGGTTACTGCCACGCGGCTGCCGTTTATTTTCGACGGTTACGGTGTGGAGGAAGATTCGTGGGGGCTGGTGGTGAATGCTTACGAAATGAACGAGAGCGGCGAGTACCGTGCTTCGCGTTTTCCGGGGCATCCGCTGCAGGAATATGTGTATAGTGCGGTTTATAACCAGCCTGCGTGGGTGTGGAACCTGATGAGTGTGGTGATGAGTGTGGCAGCCGTAATGTTTTTTCACTTGGCCCTGCGCAAACTGAAACTGAATACTGCCTGGCCTGTGACACTGATGCTGAGTTTTACGCCGGTGTTTTTTATTGCGGGCACTTACACCATTGATTATGCGTGGACGCTGGCGTTTGTAACCGGCTCGTTCTGGCTGCTGTGCGAAAGGCGTTTTGTGTGGAGCGGCGTGTTTCTTGGGCTGGCTGTGGGTTGCCGGCTTACCACGGCGGTGTTTGTGTTGCCGTGGTTTTTACTGCTGTGGAACCGTATGGATGCGTGGGGAAGTGTAAAACTCTGGCTGCGTTTGGCGGTTCCGGCGGGCGTGATCGGTGTGCTTTGGTTTGTGCCTGCGTTTGTGGTTTACGGCCGTGCGTTTTTCGATTACAGCGATCAGTTTCCGTATCCGCCAATGGCCAAGGTAATTTATAAAGCAAGCATTGGTGTATTCGGACTGGCAGGCACGGTGGCTTTGATTTTTGCGGCTGTGGCGGGGTTTGGCAACTGGCGTAAGAATAATTTGCAGGGCACGGCCTTGTTTACCGAGCGGCGTTTGCTGTTTGTGTGCGCTGTAATTGTGGTGCTTCACGTATTCTCGTACCTGCGTTTGCCGCAGAAAGCAGGTTATATGCTGCCCATGGTGCCGTTTTTGCTGCTGGCTGCGGGTACGCTGCTTACACAGAAGCAAAGTTGGATTGCGGCTGCGTTGTTTATGATTGCGCCGTTTTTATTCAGCATCAATCTTACCGATCCGATGCGTGGTGCGGAGGCATCGGCGGTGGCGGTGACGTTTCATGCGGCCGGGCAGGAAATATTTCTCGATCCGCTGAGCGGCCCCATTCAGTCTGAACGCTCCAAACGCCTTAATAAAATGGCCTATTGCAGCCGCATTATGGCCGCCACCGATACGCTGCAGGCACCTTCGCTAATTATCTGCGGCTGGTGGTACAACGAATTGAAAACCGAACATTACACCCGCCCGCAGTCGAAAAACGTGAGCTACCGGTTTTACGAAACCTGCGCAGTTTTAGACAGTGCCCGCCAAACCGGCGCAAGGATTTATTATCTTTCTGAACAGAATTTGTACAACGACCAGATGTTTGGTCAGCAATGCACCGACAGTCTGGCAAAACCCTTTCCAGTTAAATAAACAATGGCCGCACCCGATACAAAAAAATACCAGGGCCTGATTACCACAGGAATTGTAACAGGCGCATTACTCCTTCTCTTCATCGCCGGTTCTGCGGCCATTCTTTCCATTGCTGCCAAAACCCGGAAAGTGTCTCAGACCTTGCAGCAGGAAATGTACAATGCCCAGCAGCAGGCCAATCAGGGCGAAGAAG
Organism: Bacteroidia bacterium; assembly: GCA_025454955.1. Lineage (GTDB taxonomy): Bacteria > Bacteroidota > Bacteroidia > Palsa-965 > Palsa-965. Next base: position 87,716 of record JALONL010000017.1, read on the forward strand.
TGATTGATTACTCGATGGTTTATACCAGAAAAACCCTTGAAGAGCGCGAAACACTGAACGACAACGAAACATACAACGTTACCCAAAAACTCAATGCACCTCCCCGCCCCGACGCGCTCAACAAACTAAATGAATTTACTGCCGAAACAGACCGTATCTGCAACATGCTTCACGAATTTCGCTACAACCTCAGCGATACCTTAACCATGACCGGCGATTACGGCAACTCATCGCTCACAGCCGCTTATTTTAATACCGACAACCGGCAGGACTACATATTGAATGAATTGAAACAATACCGGAACCGGTCGGTGCAGAATGCCGCTTCCACCACCAATAACTACCTCTCATCCGATCCGAACAGCACTTTACCGCTCGACGATATTCCTTCCACCAATGCCACCGGCGTATGGAATCCCTCGAAGTTTTATGATACGCCCGAAAATGCCATGCAGTATTTGCTCGAACTGGAAATTGCAGTAAGGTATTTTGAATATGATGTGCTGATGGTTTATAACCAGTAAAATTCCATCACAGCCATTAATTTTTGCCTTTCATCGCCTAAAAAATACAGTTGGGAAGTTTTGCCGGTGAAAAGTAAAAGAAACCCCTATTTTCGCTTAGTACAATCAATTTAAGGGAAAATAAATTATGAAAAAAGTTTACCTGATTGCGGGCGCCATGCTGGCCTCTGCCGTACTGCTGGCACAGCCCGAACGAAAAGACAAAGGCGGTCTTAAAACGTATTCCAATCCTTTCTTTGGTCAAATCAAAAAACAGCTTGGCGAATTTAACAGCAAGCCCAAAGAAGAGGAAAAACGGTTTGTGATGGACTACACGGGCGTGGAAGTACCCAAGTCGATGAATGAATTTAAAACCGTTTACTCCACTCCCGCCATTTCGCAGGGCACTACCAATACCTGCTGGTGTTTTTCCACACTCTCGTACATTGAAAGCGAAGTAAACCGCATGTCGAAACAGGAACTCCGGTTTTCGCAATCGTACATTGTGTACTGGGAATATGTGGAGAAAACCAAAGAGTTTGTACGCACACGCGGCAATACATTCATTGGCGAAGGCTCGGAGTCGAATGCGGTAACACGCATGATGAAAATGTACGGCATTGTTCCTTATGATTCGTACACCGGCCTCAAACCCAACCAGCCGTTTTACGACCACGTTTCGCTGTTTGATGAGGTGAAAAAATACCTCGACAATGTAAAAGCCAGCGGAAACTGGAATGAGGAACAAACCATCAGTACCGTAAAATCGATACTGAAATTTCACATGGGCGAGCCGCCTGCCACCGTTACGGTAAACGGCAAAACACTTACGCCGAAACAGTACATGACCGACATTGCCAAAATTAATCCCGACGATTATGTGGATTTCATGTCGCTCATGGAAGCGCCGTACTACACCAAAGCCGAATACAAAGTGCCCGACAACTGGTGGCATTCGGCCGACTACCATAACGTGCCGCTTGATGTGTGGATGAACATTATCAAAACCAGTGTGAAAAACGGCTACAGCGTGGCCATTGGCGGCGACGTATCGGAAGGCGGCATTAATTCTGAACTGGGTGTGGCCATGATTCCGTCGTATGACATTCCCTCTAAAAACATCGACGAAAACGCCCGGCAGTTTCGTTTCAGCAACGGCACCACCACCGACGATCATGGGGTGCATCTCATTGGCTGGTGCGAAAAAGCAAACGGTATGTGGTTTCTGATTAAAGACTCAGGCAGCGGCAGCCGCAACAATCCGCAAAACCCCGGCTACTACTATTACCACGAGGATTATGTGAAACTGAAGATGATGAGTTTCACGGTTCACAAAGATGCCGTGAAAGAGGTGCTGGCGAAATTCACCGCAAAATAAGCGCATATTAATTCACGCACACGAGCAGGCCGGGAAAGCCTGCTCGTGTGCATTTATAGTTACCGCTAAAGCGTTAGTTGCGCAAAATTTACCGGCGTTACCCAGACTTTTTCGCTCTGTGGAGAAAGTATTTCTAAGTGTGCTCACAAAGCCGCACACATTCACCGAAAAACAAAAACATCCGCAATCGGAGCATCTTCATTTTTGGATAAATTTGTGTCATGAAAAAATTAGCCGTTTTGCTTCTCACCGGTTTCATGCTCACGGGCTGCAACTCGCATTCCACACTCGATGATTTTTCGTGGATGCTGGGCAGTTGGAGCAGCGTGGACCAGAACGAAATTGAATTTATCGAACACTGGAGCAAAAGCAGCTCTTCTACATTTACCGGCACCGGTGTGGCCATAGATGTAACCGGTGATACACTTTTTAAGGAAACGCTGAAACTGGAACTCATAGACGGCGTGCCGTACTACGTGGCCACAGTGCCCAAAAATCCCGGGCCGGTGCTTTTTCGTCTGGCAGAAAAGGAAGCACGCACCGCAGTTTTCGAAAACCGTGAACACGACTTTCCGCAGCGCATTCGTTACGAGCTGGATGCAGGAAATGCGCTTCAGATACGCCTCGATGGCGTGGAAGCCGGAAAACCCAAAGTAGAAAAGCTCACACTGAAACGAATCAGCGAATCGGCACCTAAAGTGCGATAATTCTTTCCGGTTTATGGAAAAATCAGCCCTCCGGCATCTTTAAGCAAAACCAATACAATGAGTGCCTCTTTTCATATTCCGGCTCCCTGCCACGAAAGCTGGCAGGGCATGATCCCCAAAGAAAACGGCCGTTTCTGCGATTCGTGCTGCAAAGTGGTGGTGGATTTTACCACCATGAACAACGATGAAATAACCGCTTACCTGCGCAGCCGCAATGGCGAAAGGGTATGCGGGCGTGTGAAAAACACGCAATTGGATTCGAAGGTCTCACCTGCGATTTTATCACTACCCGTAAAAAAACGCTGGCATTTAACCCGTTTTGCGGCTGCGTTGTGGTTAGTGTTCGGTACCATGCTGTTTTCGGGCTGTGGCGAATCTGACAGAATGGGTGATATGCAGCCGGTTGATTCTTTACCAAAAAGCAAAACGGATACCGTTCATGCCGATAAAACAATTGGCAAAGTGAAACAACAGGCAACAATATTTACAGGAGTTTCGAAAGACGACGAGCATATCATTCACATGCGCCCGGTGAATCGTGAATTAGAAATAATTCGCGAAGAAACAGTTGGCATCATGATCGAAATACCCGAGCTTCCCGATGTTGCGCCAGCCGATTCGACAGGAAAATAAAAATGATTGCCCAAAATCAAGACCAGACAAAAATCTGGTCTTTTTTTATTTACGGATATGGAAACCGAACCGGCTTTGCATCCTGATTTTAAAAATACGCTATGGCTACCGGCATTCAAATTCCCGAACCCTGCCACGAAAGCTGGCAAGGCATGACACCTCAGGAAAACGGACGTTTCTGCGATTCGTGCTGCAAAGTGGTGGTTGACTTTACCCGAATGAGCAACGACGAGATTTCGGCATATCTGCAAAGCCGGAAGAATGAAAAAGTGTGCGGACGTTTTACCAAAACGCAGGTTGTGGCCGCGCCTGCCAAACCCGCCAAACTGGTTCACATAAAATGGCAGCTTCAAAAGTTTGCAGCTGCACTCTGGTTAGTGTTTGGCGCATTGCTGTTTACCGCCTGCCACACGCCTAATGCCAAAGAAGCAAAACAGGAAAAAAAACATAGTCCTTTACTCGGTGAATTAATAATTAACACCGATTCAACCACACAAACCAAAACTACTCAAAAACCTACCAATAAATCTGCTTCACCACAATGTGAAAATGTGCAGGAAATAGAATACATAAGCGGTGCACCCGCGCAAATTATTGGGGAAACTGAAACATTAATGGGCGATCCGATTGAAGTGCCCGTGGTGGAAGTAGTGAAAGGAGAAATACTTGCACCGGATACGCTTATACCAAAGGATACATTGAAACAAACGCCTCCGAATGTAATAGAACATGAAATGGGTAAAGTGCAATATGTGGCTCCAAAAAAGAAGAAGCGAAAATAGTATGTAATTATTACTATTATTTAAAATGCAACAAAAAAACGCCCGGACAGTAAAATGTCCGGGCGTTTGCATTTCCCTGATGGTGCGGGGTTTAACAGCCATCAGTTGGATGCGGCAAGCGCAGATTAACCGCGAACTTTACCGGTGAACTGTTCCACGTCCATAGAAACGAGTTGCTTCGTTTCGAGGCTGGCAGCGGTGTACACAGCGGTAATGTTGAGCTCCACGTCGCTGATGATTTCGAGGAAACCGATCATGAGTTTTGCATCGGGGTTAATTCCACCGTACAGCAGTTCCTGCAGACGTGTGCAGTCGTCGAGTGTGGCGGTGTCTGAAGGCAGCACGATTGCGTCGAAAGCCTGGGGCTTCATGTAACGCGGTTCGCGGCCAAGCACTTCGCCACGGTCAACGAGCGGCAGTACGTGTTTGCGGATGTTTGCCTGTTTGCCGTTGTAGTTGTGGATATTAATTTCGGTGGCGTAGAAGCCGGGACGAACCGGAGCGTCTTTGCTGTCGAAATCCTGAATACCGCACACATACTTCACGCTGTACACATAACGTTTGCACGATGTGCAGGCAGGCACCACAATGCGCACGCGTTTCTGCGCCACTACCACGCCATCCACCACCACATCAAGCGTTCCGAAGAATTCCTGATCTTTGTCGGCACATTTAACCGTTCCGGTAAACAGCACACCGAAAGGCAGTGTGTGATCGCGGTCGCGGGTAAGCGGGCCGTAGCCGCCGGCAGGATCAATGGAAGTTACAAACGGGATGATGTCGCCGGTGGGCACAAGGCTCACGTTGTTGATGGTGTTTACTGCGGCGGTTACCAGATTCACAATCGTGGTTACGATTTGTGAAGCGTTGATACCGCTTACAGACTGACCACCGGTTGCAGCGGCAATGTTTACAGCCTGATTGGGGTTTCCATTGGGCGGACATGAACCGGGATAGCTTGTACTGCCCGGATCAGGATCGGCGTTGAGTCCGTTTCCGTTTACGCTGATGGCGAGCACTGCGATGTTCTGATCAACGAGTTTGTTGGTAACCAACGTTTCGGTGATGTTGTAAGGCAGACCTGTCATTGAGGCGCAAATCGGATCGTGACCCGGAGCATCGCCAAACCACACGATTATGCGTTTGGAGTTTGCACGCCAGCCGATGCTGGTTCCGGAAGGCTGAGCCAGTGCATCGAGTGCAAAGAACTGACCTTCGGGTATATCGCCACCGCCGCTGGCTGTCCAGGTGTTGATGGCTGCGGTAACCAGCGCAGTGTTTGTGGTAAGCGACTGCTGGTGCTGGAAGAAATACGGATCGGTATTGTCTTTGTAATTACCTGCACCGAAAGCGATGTCGATACCAAGACCGGTAAGTGCGCTGAAAATGTTGGCAGCACCGGTTTTCACGGCATTGATGTACGAACCCATTGAGCCGGTGGTATCGGCGAGGAAGTAAACGTCGGCGCGACGCACACCTGCTTCTTTGGGAATGAACACGCTGAGTTTTTCGGCCAGTGTTTCGCCGGGACAGAGGCGAAGGTCGTTTACCGAAGGTGTGATGGTGATTACACCGTCAACAGGCTCGGGACGCACCGGACGAATAGGCTCGGAACTGTAGAAGTCGGCAGCCACAATACGTGCGAGGTCAGAGAGACGCTCTTCGGCAATTGCACCACCTTCGGCATTAACAAGCACGGTAGCCACAGGCATGTTGGGCTGTTCAACCGACACTGCACCAAACTGGTAGATTGTATCCAGGAACCCGGGAAGCTCAAGGGCACGGGTAAACGACAGGATAAGTTGTCTGGTTTTGAGTTTGTCGGTAAGCAAACGCATAGCTGTTTCCTGGGCAGCCGCAGGCGCAGCGCCATCTTTCAAAAAATTTGACATGAAAAGAAAGGTTTTTAGGTGAAAATAAAAGACTTAAAACAATGGTAATTTTTAACCGGTTTTACTCTTTCCTCCTGCAGTGAGGTGTTGTGCACAACGAGTATCAGATACAAGACAAATATACTACAATTTAGGGGGTCTTGTCAAGTGTTTTTGGAATAAAAAAGCGTTTTTATTGATATTTTTATAACTGATTATCAATATTTTACATAATATACTCATAGCCAGAGTTAATAGAAAATATCAAACGTTTTTATGCCTTAAAAATGCCTGTTTTACGCTGTTTTCGTGTCGTGTACTCACCGCTTTTTTCCTCCCTTTGCATTTCATTTAATTTGAAATTATTCTGAACACTTTTTTCTTCCTGCCCTTCTGTTTTTTGATTCACTTCCAATCATCTTCGATATATCCGATATCATCACTGAAATTCAGTGATACACATTCTTACCTTTGTGTTGCTTATGGCTGAGCAGCGCCTTACACTTGCCTTTATTACGGTTGACGATCCGCGCGATAAACGTGCGTGGTCGGGCACAAACTATTTTCTGATGCGCACCCTGCAGGAATATTGCGGCGAGGTGGAAGCACTTGGGCCTTACACGCCGCAGCCGCAGAAGTTTATTGCACAGGTGGTAAACGAACTTTCGCTGCGGCTTTTCGGGCGGAGGTATGATTACCGCCACTCGGCCCTGTTCAGGCGGGCATTGGGGCGTTATTTCAGCCGTAAACTGAAGGCGGGTAAGTACGACGCGGTAATTGTATCGGCCTCCAATGCGGCGGCGGCAGGGCTGCGTACCGATTTGCCGGTAATTTATATCAACGACCGAAGCATTCCGGGCGCGGTGGGCTACCATAAAATACTGAAACAGCTTTGGGGCTTTTCGCTGCGCCAGAGCGTGGAAACCGACAAGCTGGCCATTTCGCGGAGCATGCATACCGTATTCTGCTCGCAATGGGCGGCCGACTCAGCGGCTTTGCATAAGGGCGTTGATCTTTCGCGGGTGCGGGTAATTCCGTTTGGTGCCAATATCGAAAACGAACCGGGCCCGCCAGCCGCAATGCCTTTTCCGCCCCAACAGATTAAACTGCTTTTTGCCGGTGTAAACTGGCACGACAAAGGCGGCCCTGTGGCGTTGCAGGCGCTTGAATACTTGCTTGCGCAGGGCATTTCGGCCGAGCTGGTGGTTTGTGGCTGTACACCACCCGTGCAGCATCCCAATATGCGCGTAAAAGGCTTCCTGAATAAAAACATTCCCGCAGAGTTTGAAGAATTGCTGCACGAGTTCCGCACCGCGCACTTCTTCCTGCTCCCTACCCGCTTTGAAGCCTACGGATTAGTATTCTGCGAATCGGCTGCTTTTGGTTTGCCCGTGCTGGCACCGGCCACCGGCGGCATTCCCACCATTGTACACCACGGCGAAACCGGCTTCCTGCTCCCGCCCGACGCACACGGACAGGCTTATGCCGAAAAAATACTCGAACTCATACACCAGCCCGAACGCTGGCAGCAGATGCGCACCCAGGCCCGCGCCCGCTACGAAGAAGTGCTGAACTGGAAGAGCTTTGCCCAAGGCTTACGGCCTTTGCTCACTTCACGCGGGTAAGCCCAAATTCATCCCAAACCGCATTTTAATGCCCATTATTGCCCCAAAAGCCCCGTAAATCCTCAATTTGTCGTAGCAAAAGCCCTGAATTGTAAATTTGTACCATGATAATGCCCATTGTAGCTTACGGCGACCCAGTGCTGCGCCGTGTTGGTGATGAGATCACGGCTGACTATCCTAACCTGAAGCAGCTTATTGCCGATATGTTTGAAACCATGTACCACGCCAAAGGCGTGGGGCTGGCTGCTCCCCAGGTGGGGAAATCGATACGCCTGTTTATTGTGGACGGAGCGCCTTTTGCCGAAGATCCGGAAACGGAAGAAGAAGAAGCGCTGGGCAGTTTCCGCAAGGTATTTATCAATGCGCGTATTCTCGACGAAGAAGGCACCGAATGGAAGTACAACGAAGGCTGCCTGAGCATTCCCAAAATACGCGAAGACGTGCTGCGCAAGCCCAACGTGCGCATACGCTGGCAGGACGAAACCTTTGCCACGCACGAAGACACATTCAGCGGCATTGCGGCCCGCATTATCCAGCACGAATACGACCATATCGAAGGCAAACTCTTCACCGACCGCATCAGCCCCATGCGCCGTCAGTTGCTGAAAAACAAGCTGAACGATATTTCGCGCGGCCGTGTGGCTGCCGATTACAAAATGCGCTTCCCCTCGAAATAAACATTCCATCATCCCCGCACGAAACATACCTGACCTTATGAAAAAACTGCTTCCTACACTTGGCATTTTTGCTGCTGCGGCACTGATGAACCTGTTTACCGCCTGCGGAGGAAACTCCGGCAGCAAAAAAGACAACGCCGACAGCCTGGCCGTAAACGCCAAAGCCCGCACCATGTATCTCGACAACATTACTGCTGCCGAGAAACGTATGCGCGAAGACAAAACATACAGTTCGAAAACAGCCCTCGAAGCACTCAAGGCTTATACCGATTTTACCACGCTGTATCCCAAAGACAGCCTTACGCCCGATTACCTTTTCAAAGCCGCACAGGTGGCACAATCGACCGGCAATTACCAGCAGGCCGCGGTGTATTTCGAAACCATTATCGACCAGCACAAAGGCTATAAGATGTATGTGGAAGCCTGCTTCCTTGCAGCCAACAACTACGACGATCACCTGGAAAATGTAAACAACGGTGCGGCACGCGCCAAACAGTTGTATGAATTTATTATTGCCAAATATCCTGATACGAACTGGGCTGAGCAGTCGAAAGTGCTGATGTCTTATATTGGCAAATCGAATGAGCAGTTGATGGAGGATATTATTAAGAAGAATGAGGAGAAGGTGAAGTAAGGTTGCCCCTCCCCCCCTTCGGCTCCGCTCAGGGGGACGGGGACTTTTGCTTTTGATTTGAAAGACTTTGGGAGTTGAAATCTGTCGTACTCAGCTTATGACAAGTTCAGGTAATTTAATTTGAACTGACTAAGCAACACAGATTGCGAAAACACCACGCCCGGTGCCTGAGCCTGTCGAAGGCCCGGATTTACTTCTTATCCATAAGGTATTTTTCGAGAAGTTCTTTCAGCCGTTCGGGCGATACGTTGCTTTCCATTTGTCCGTCGCGGGCGAAGGCGATTTCGCCGGTTTGTTCGGAAACGGCAATGGCTATGGCATCGGTGTTTTCGGTAATGCCTACCGAGGCGCGGTGGCGCATGCCGAGGTGTGCGGGGAATTCGTTGTTTTCGGTTACCGGCAGCACGCAGCGGGCGGCGCGGATGATATTGCCCGAAATAATTACGGCCCCATCGTGAAGCGGGCTGTTTTTGAAGAAAATGCTTTCGATCATGCGCACCGATACGCGGGCATCGATGGGATCGCCGGTGTTGGAGTAGAATTTGAGGTCGCTGTTTCGGGCAAATACCAGAATGGCCCCGGTGCGCGAACCGGCCATGTTGCGGCAGGCTTTTACCACGGCGTTAATATCGAGCTGGCCTTCGGTATCTTCATCGCGCCAGTTGAAAAGCGCCTTGCGCCACTGCGGCTGCCTGAACAGGTTGTTGGTACCGATAAACAGAAAGAAACGCCTGAGCTCCTGCTGAAATACAATGAGCAGGGCTATCACGCCCACATCAATAAATTTGCCCAGAATGCTGCTGAACAGTTCCAGATCGAGCACCCGCACTAAGCGGTAAATGGAATAAAATATGAGTATGCCCACAAAAATGTTAAGCGCCGCCGTGCCCCGCACCAGCCGGTAAAGCTGATAACACAACAGGGCAACAAGCACTATATCAAGCGCATCCTGCCAGCGAAACGTAATAAACAAGGGAAGAAAAACCCCGGACATATCCTGCAAAGTAAAGAGTTTTTGCCGGTTCGTGAAGTTGAAATTAATATTGCCGAACATCCCGCCCGCCCAACTGTTGTTTTTCTGATCTTTACCGCAAATTCACACTCAATAAAAAAACACCATGAGCCTTACCGCCGGACAAACCGCACCCGATTTTAAACTGTTCAATTCCGACAAACAGGAAGTAAGCCTTTCGGCCCAGAAGGGCAGCAACGTACTGCTGCTGTTTTTCCCGATGGCCTTTACCAGCGTATGCACCGCCGAACTCTGCTCGGTGCGCGATAACATTGCCGCATACAACAGTGTAAACGCCAAAGTTTTCGGCATCAGTGTTGATTCGCCCTTTACACTGGGCAAATTCAAAGCCGACCAGAACCTGAATTTCGATTTGCTTTCTGACTTTAACAAGGAAGTAAGCACCGCCTACGGATCTATTTATGCCGATTTTGTGATGGGCATGAAGGGCGTTTCAAAACGCTCGGCGTTTGTGATTGATAAGGATGGTGTTATCCGCTACGCGGAAGTACTCGAAAATGCCGGTGAGCAGCCGAATTTTGAGAATATTATGGCTGCGTTGAAAAGCCTGTAAGCTGTTCTTTTATTTATATACAAACGGCTGTTTCCTGACGGAAACAGCCGTTTGTGTTTTTAGTTGAATATTGGTCAGGAAGTTGCCGACATCGGCACTTCTACACGCGAAACGTTGAAGAATACAGGATTGCCGGTTGAAGGTCCGCCGTAAGGCCAGCAGTTGATGAAAAGCGACATGGTTTGCGTGGGAGCCGGAATGGATATGTTGCTTGAAGATGCAGTCCAGGTAATTGTATCGCTGCCGGTGTAAGGAAAATTATCTGACGAATAATCGCCGGGGGCTGCATAAAAAGTAACGCTGTCTTGCTGCCAGTTAGCCACAAAAGTAACTTTACCATTAGCATCTCCATTGATCGCCACACGGTTTACCTGATTCCAGTCGGGTGTTCCGGACGTGGAGCCATCCCAGGGCTGCACACAAAACTGTGCATTGCTGTTGGCCACACCGCCCTGATTAATCCATGCATTGGCACTGTTCTGGTTCTGGTAACCCACTTCCACAATATCAATTTCGTTATACGGAAAGGATGCTGCCGGATCGAAAATAAACACGCCAAAAGTGGTGGACGTGTTTTGACCGGGTTGTGTATCACCACCACTAAAATCGCTCCAGCCCCCTACGGGATAAAATGTAACCAGATAGGTGCCGTAAGCCAGCATTTGTCCGGAAGGAACTTCCAGCACGGCCTGACCAGCCGCCCAGCATTCCATACCATTCCAGTATTGGCCAGAGTTGGCCTGTACTGAGAGCTGAAGTTCGCCGTTGTCGGTAACAGCAGCATTTTGTGAAACCCAGAAGTTGCTGTTGTATGACGAGGTGGGCGCAGGAGGTGCCGCCGTAGCGGGCGGGGCAGGTTGAACGGCATTGTTCCAGTTTTGACCAAGACAGGTGATGGTGCTCATAAGTAAAGAGGTTTAGTTTTTTTGTGAAGTAAGAACTAAATCTTTTGCTGGTGTAGCGTAGTAGTACCTGAATTGAACGATAGGAAATTTCTAAGCGGTCAAGAAATTATTAAGGGATTTTGTTTATTCGGGGATGATGTCTCCTGGTGCTGTGTGGGTGCGCTTCTTTGGAGCGTGAGCACTACCTGAAAATACAAGCGGGCGATGAAAAACTACTAAAGCAAAGTTGCAAGCGTTGTACGCGGGTGCGGGGGCTTGAGATTACGCTCCTTCGTCGCGTGATCTCCAATTTGCCGCACCTGAAAATAAAAGCGGGGATGGAAAACTACTAAAGCAAAGTCGCAAGCGTTGTACGCGGGGGCGGGGGCTTGAGATTACGCTCCTTCGTCGCGTGATCTCCACTTTGCCGCACCTGAAAATCCTGAAAATACAAGCCGGTCGCTTCGCTCCGTTTTTGTTTTTGGGGAGTTTTGTGGGGAAATTATCATTCCCCCACAAAACTCCCCAAAAACAAAAAGTCCGCCCAAAGGGCGGACCGGCTTGTGCTTTAAGCGGAGAGGGGGAGATTCGAACTCCCGATACCCTTGCGAGTATACCGCATTTCGAGTGCGGCGCATTCGACCACTCTGCCACCTCTCCAAAAGAAAAAACAGCCTGAAAGGCTGTTTGGCGGAGAGAGAGGGATTCGAACCCCCGGAGGTTTAACCCTCAACGGTTTTCAAGACCGCCGCAATCGACCACTCTGCCATCTCTCCGGGGGCAAAAGTACTCAAGCCGGACATTCTGACAAGCGCACCGCGAAATTTTTTTTTGATTTCTGAGAAAGCGGCTGATAATGAGGATTTCACATTGCGATTTTTTTCCGCTTATGAATTATAAACGGGCGTTTTATAAAACAGATCACTTAAAATGCCCCCGGAATAAGGGGTAAAAAGTGAAAAATGGGAGACATTCATTTCCCGCGTTCAAATATTTGTAAACGGCTATGGGGTTACTGGCTTAGAAAAGTGGGGAAATGGGGGCGACATCCATTGTTTTGAGGAGAAAGAAGCGGATGAAAAAGGTATGTGACAGGCGGTTAGATTCGCTCAAAACCTGTGTATGTCGCCCCTGCGCTGGAGTCAGTTTCCATTGATTCGTCCGCTTATTGCCTTTCTCGCCGGAATGTGCGTGGCTTTGTGCGGCGCGGGTTGGTGGGGTGGTTTGGGACTGGGCGTGGTGGCTTTGGGCGGATTTCTTTACTCCCGGCGTAAAGGGCACGAACGACTGCCGGTGTGGAGCGATGTGTGGTGGATTGCGGCCTTGTTTGCGGGCTGTGGCTGGATGTGTATGGGCTTGTCGGAGGCGGCTTTGCCCAGGCAGGTGCCCGAGGCGGGGGCTGTGCTGGTGCGTATTACCGAAACGCCGGTTGCACGACTGAAAACGGTAAAACTTACTGCCGAAGTGCTGGCCGTGCGTGCCACACAGGGCTGGGAAGCATTTCGCGGCGGGGCTGTGGTGCAGTTGAAACGCAGCAGCAGTGCCGAAATGCTTCGTTACGGCGATGAGCTTTTAATTATAGCATCGCCCGAAAAAGTGCCGCCGCCGCGCAATCCTGGCGAGTTTGATTATGCGGCCTGGTTGCAGCACAAAGGCATTGGCATGAAACTCACGGCCGATGAGGAACACTGGCAGCTTACGCAGTCGGGCAACGGCAATGCGGTGAAGGCAGCGGCGCTGGAACTCAGAGACTGGTTTGCACAATCGCTTAAAAATGCCGGGCTCAGCGGCGACAGACTCTCGGTGGCGCAGGCCCTGCTGCTGGGCAACGACGACGAAATTGATCCGGGGCTGCTCAAGGCTTACAGTGCTTCGGGAACCTTGCATGTGCTGTCGGTATCGGGTATGCATGTGGCGTTGCTGTTTACGGCGCTGAGCTGGCTGCTGGCACCCATGCTGCGGCTCAGGGGCGGGAAATACTGGCTGGCATTGCTTATGCTGGCCGCGTTGTGGGGCTATGCCATGCTCACGGGTGCTTCGCCATCGGTGCTGCGGGCGGTGACCATGCTGAGTTTTGTGGTGGCCGGACAGCCGTTTCAGCGGCACGGGCATATACTTAATATGCTGGCGGCGGCCGCGTTGGTGTTGCTGATAGTAAACCCGCAATTGGTGACCGATGTGGGCTTTCAGCTTTCGTTTGTGGCAGTAGGCGGTATAGTGGTGCTGCAACCGGTGTTTCAGCAAGTGTGGCGGCCACGCGGAAAAGTAATGCGCGGAATCTGGAGCTTAGTTTCGGTTACATTGGTGGCGCAGCTGGTTACGTTTCCGCTGGGCTTGTATTACTTCGGGCAGTTTCCGCTGTATTTCCTGCTGTCGAATATGGCTGTGATACCATTGTCCACGCTAATCATGTACGGCGGACTGCTGCTGCTGGTGGCCGCACCGCTGGGACAGATCGGGAAATGGGTGGCTGTGCCTGTGTGCTGGCTGCTCGATGTGCTTAACGGCGCGGTGCGTTATACCGAGTTTTTGCCCTCGGCCGTGCTCTACAGCAGCCAATGGAGTTTGCTTCAGCTGAGTTTGCTTTATAGCCTGCTGGCAGCCGGTGTATGCTGGCTGTGGATGCAGCGCCCGCGTTTGCTTACCGCCGCTGTGACCGCTGCGGTGCTCTTGCTCACCACCATTATTGCAAACGATATACAGCAGATGCAAACCCGCAAACTTATTGTGTATAGCCTGCCCGGAGCCACAGCCATTGGCACACAGCAAGGCACTCAACACATTCTTTTTTCCGACAGCACCCTCATCAGCCGCCCCGGACTGAACGATTTTCACATTATCCCCGGACTGAGGCAGCAGGGCCTGAAACCAAAATCACCGCTCGTTCTCAGCGACTCTCTGCGTTTTAATCATTCGCTTGCCGCCGCCCGGGGCCAATGGATAAATACACAGGGCAAAGTAATCTTCCGCGCAACACGCAAGTGCCGCTGGAAAAATATACACGCGCATTGTGATCTCCTGCTGCTTACCCAAAACACAGGCTGCCGCCTGGACAGCCTGCTCAAACGCACCACGCCATTGATGGTGGTGGCCGATGGTTCAAACAGCGATAAGAAAATAAGCAGGTGGAAAAATATCTGCATCAAAAACAAAATCGGTTTCTGGGATGCAAAGCACGATGGTGCGCTGGTGTGGGAGTGGAAGGATTAATTGAATATGATTTTCGGGAGATTTATTGATGGTGTAATACAAAAGTTCAACACAATAAAAATGGCTGTCCCCGTATTTGGAGACAGCCACTTTTACGAAATCAATTTCAAATCCTATCTCGGATTGGTATATAAATCATCGGCCTGCGAACCCCAGTGGTTGTTTCCGCGTGTCTGATCGACGTTGCGGGGCGAGGTATCGCGTTTGGTGAGGCGTACACGCCAGCGGTCGTCGCGCACTTCGCCGCGGGCATCAGAATGAATGAGCTGGTAGTTGTTGGTGGCCAGATCGAAATTGGCAAATACGAAACGTTTGTTGGTTTGCGTGGTGTTGCCGGGCTGGTTGCTGGTCATGGCACCGTTCTGGGGCATGGCCGGATTGCCGCGGATGGTGTAGTATTGCCAGATTTCGTAAGGATACGAACTCGGCTCATTGGTCATGAACGTACGCTGATCGGGCGGGCCGTATTGCAGATATACGCGGCCGCGGTCGCTGTCGTAGCCGCGCAGAATGGGGGTGCCAAACTCGCGGTTTACCTTATCCACTTCGGCTTTGTAGGTGAGCCAGGCTCCCTGCGGATTTTTCTCATTGCGGCTGAGCCAGAAGTTGAGGATGTATTGCTGCATAAGCTTTACATCGCCGGTTTTGATTTGTGTTTCGGCAAAATCTTTTTCAGATTCCGTGCTTATTGGACGCAGGCAACGAATATACTCGCGCAATGTATCGGGGCTGGTCACCGAAGCAATGAACGAAGTGCTTACATCAACCGCCGTTACATCGGTAAGCTGGAAAGTAACGTTAGGATTGAAACGTTCGAACGGGGCGCGGCGCACGGCCAGCAAACGGTTGGCGGCATTGCGTACTTCTATTACCAGTATATAATTTCCTCCGGGAAGTTTGGTAATATCGAATGTTTGAAGCAATGGATTTACAGGCTGCGGGGTGTGTTTCGAAAACGCGTTATAATCGCTCATTTTCTGCCCTGAGATTACTGATTCGATGGAATACAGCACCACAAATTTCTGATCGGCAGGAATTGAAGCCGGTGTATTATATAACTCGGCATAAAACTGAAGCTGGTTCATATTGCCGGGGAAAAACTCCGACACATAAGGCACCAGATCCATTCCGCTTTTGCTGAGCAGGTTTTGCTGTGTGGTGGGCCGGGCGCTTTCTACAAACTCCACACCCGAAATGCTTACCGAATCAGGATCGATATCCAAAAACATGGAACGGGCATTCATTATTTTTCGTTCCTGTCCGCCACGGTGTTTGTCGGAAATAATAAGCTGTATGGTATATGCGCCCGGTTTGAGCGTAAAACGCTGAAGATCGAGAAAGTTGGGAAGATTGGTGGTGTCAATGGCTTCGGGGCTGTTGAGCGTATATTCGCGTACAGCCTCCACGTTTTTACCGTCGCCGGAAGTAATGGTGAGCACCACATTTACCGCAGCCTGCAAACGCCCGGAGGAATTGGGTTTATAGGTAACCGAATTACCGATAATCGAAAGATAAGTTTCGATATAGGTTTTATCATCGGGCGTGCTGAATGCGCACCAGGTAAGATTGGCGGTTACCTCGCGTGCCATTGCAGTGGTAAATACCACACAGGTAGCAGCAAAAAGCAGAATTCGTTTCATGGCCAGGTATATTAAGTATTCCGGGCCGCGCAGCACGAAACCGGATGCAATACGAAGTTAACACAATTACTGCTGAAATGTGGAGCTATTTCAGTCAAAAAACAAGCCCTACTTGGCAGGCGGGCGTGTTAAGGCATTAAATTGCAGTGAAGGTTTGTTAAGCGGTAAAAACGGCTTCGTTCACTGTGCTGCAATTTGCCTCAGGCTTTTTCTTCCCACACCTTGCACAATTCCACAATGGTGCGCACGGCCGCTTCCATATCCTGCACCGAAACCCACTCGTGCCGGGAGTGAAACGCATGTTCGCCCGCAAAAATATTCGGACAGGGAAGGCCCATGTATGAAAGCCTCGACCCATCGGTACCACCACGAATGCTCGAACGCACCGGCTCCACTCCTGCCCTGCGAATGGCTTCGAGCGCATAATCAACCACCTGCGGATGCTGGTCGAGAATGAGTTTCATATTGCGGTACTGTTCTTTTACGGTGAAAGTGTAGGAGGAATGGGCAAAGTCTTTCATCACGCTCTTTACAATATCTTCCAGCATAACCGCTTTTTCGCGCAGACCTTCGGTAGAAAAGTCGCGGATGATAAGCTGAATAGTGGCCTGATCGATGGAGCCGGCAATAGACACGGGATGCACAAAGCCTTCTTTGCCTTCGGTAGTTTCGGGCGAGCAGGTGGTTTGCGGCAAACGCTCTACAATGCGCGAAGCAATTTTAATGGCGCTTTCCATTTTGTCTTTGGCAAAACCGGGATGCGTGCTCACACCCTGAATGGCAATGACGGCGCCGTCGGCCGAGAACGTTTCGTCTTCGAGATGCCCCAGCGTTTCGCCATCCATGGTATAGCCAAACTGCGCACCGAGCTTTTGCATATCCACCTTGTCCACACCGCGGCCAATTTCTTCGTCGGGCGTAAAGAGGATACGGATTTTGCCGTGGGGCACTTCGGGGTGCTGCATGAAATAGTTTGCCGCGTCCATTATTTCGGCCACACCGGCTTTGTTGTCGGCACCGAGCAGGGTGGTTCCGTCGGCAGTAATAATGTCGTTTCCAATTTGCTCCAGCAAAGCCGGATGATCGGCCGGGCGAATAATCTGGGCCGCATCGGCAGGCAGCACAATATCGCCGCCCTGATAGTTGCGGTGCAACACGGGTTTTACATTGGCCCCGGTGCAGTCGGGCGAAGTGTCCACATGCGAGCAAAAGCAAAGCACCGGCACATTCTTGCTGCTTGTGGCCGGAATGGTGGCATATACATAGCCATGTTCATCCAGTTCGGCATCGGCAATGCCCATCGCCTTGAGTTCGTCAACCAGCACACGGCTGAGATTTTTTTGCTTTTCGGTTGACGGGCAGGTGGGCGATGCAGGATCAGACTGCGTATCAATTTGTACGTAACGCAGGAAGCGTTCGGTAACGGTATGTGCAATGGTGTGTGATGACATGAGTGAAAACGTGGCTAATGAGCCGTGAAATTACGCGGAGTTTTTGAACGGCGAAAACAAAAAACACCGCCGGCTTTACCGGCAGTGCTTTTTACCAAAAATCAAACAAACAACACTATCGTTTAAGCATCACACCCCTGGTGGCGGCCTGTTTCTGCATAATGGCAAATACCTGATTACTGAACGATTCTGTACCGCTTTGCTTTTGCCGTTCGTTGTTAATGTAGGCCGCTCTTGCTGTTGTAAGTCTCAGCAGATGCGCCTGCATGGCCCTCCGTTCAAGCACCAGCGAATCAATATAAGCCTTGCGTTTTTCGACGGTAAGGCCCTTTACTTCGGGTGGCAAACGATCTTCGGAAATGGAATCCAATTTCACGCGGTTGTCAATTACATCGTTTACCAGTTCAAATTCGCCAAACTGGTTTTTGAATCCCGATTTTGAATTGTTGTAGGTGGCCCTGTCGGCATTGCTGGTAGCGGAAGCCTTGGTTTGTATTTCCATGCTTTTCTCCTTTCGCACGTAGTTGCTTCTCTGTACTTCGCGCGAGCCATAGTAAATACGCGACTGGTCGAGCCGGCGCGAATAGTAATTGATACTATCGTCGAAAGGCGTACTGTAAACCACATCGCCGGCGTTTTGACCAAGCTGAATATACTCGCCCACGGTAGAGCCGGAAATGGTCTGGAAATGCTGCACGGCTTCGTTACAGCTAAGTCCGAGTTTGATGGAGTTGATAGTAATTCCCTTCTCCGCGGCCAGTTTGCAGGATTCGGTGTACTTCACATCGTCTTTATAATCCATGTGCGGCGGACAATCGCCCACCAGAAAGATGGTTTTATATACTTTGCCGCCTTCTGTCCACTGCATTTGCGATACAGCTTCATGCAGGGCCTGATTCACACTTTCGGGCGAATCGCCACCGCCTTGTGCCGAAATTTTCAGCAGCTCGGCATATACACTGTCTATGTCGGTGGTGAGCGGATATACTTTTGTCACAAATGCATCGCCACGATCGCGGTAAAAATCATGCCCAGCCTTATTTCGGGCGCCGGTGTGGTTTGCGAAAGGCTGGTGACAATGTCCCAGATTTTTTCCTTGGCCGTTTTTATCAGCCCGCTCATGCTTCCGGTGGCATCGAGGCAAAATACCAGATCAATGTGCGAAGTTTCTTCAGGAACCGGAACCGGTGCGGGTGTAACCTGCGCCGAAAGGCGAAAACCGGTAAGCAAAAGGATAAAGAGAAGGTGAAAACGTAACATGTGCGTGGGTTTTGGGAGTATTAAACCGGCAAAAACATCTGTTTACCGACGCATTAATAACTCTTATCGCATAAAACGCCACCGCGAATTAGTAATAATTAGCAGTCGTTAACACTCCTTGTTAGTGTTTTCTTGCGAACGGCGATAATCCGGGATACTTTGGCTCCAGAAAGTTCAACACATCAATATTCTCTCATTTAATACTCACGACCCATGATCCTGGAATTCCGTTACTAAACTAATTAAGAAGTCGATACCAACGCCGGAGTGTGTGTCAAAAAATTAACGGCCTGGTGTCGGCTTTCTTACCAACGGGAGCATTGCTGCGGACAGACAGTGCTCCCGTTTTTTATTTCCCTAAAGCCAAGCTCTCAATTAGTTCGATGCAAAGTCGCGGGTAAGTACTTCGCGCAGCGAAGCAGGTTTGCGGCCGGTGAGTTCTTCAACCGTATTATTTACAAAATTCACCTTGTTATCGGCAATGAGTGAATATACGCGAATCATGTAGGGCGCCACAAAATCGGGTGCTCCGGCGCTTTTTAACACCTGGATGTAGGTTTCGGCATCGGGGTTTGGATACACAATGGTTTTGCCGGTAACCTCGCTCAGAATGGCCGCCGCATCAGCATACGATAAAGTTTCGGGGCCGGTAAGTTCATAGCTGTGTCCGGCATGGCCGTCGGTGGTAAGTACAGCAGCCGCAGCGGCCGCAATATCGTGTGCATCAATAAAGCCAACTTTGCCATTTCCGGCCACCACAAAGGTAATTTGGCGCTGAGTGATGTTATCCCATTCGTAATTCTTAAAATTTTGAGCGAAAAACGAGGGTTTGAGTACGGTAAGTTCAAACCCGTCGGCAGTAAGACGGTTGATGAGGCGGGTGTGGAAAGGCATTTCGGGCAGAAGATCAAGACCGAGTGCGCCGAGATATACCACGCGTTTTATTTGCTGCTGCTTCAGGTGGTCGATAAAGGGTGTAAGCAGTTCTTCGAGATTGAGCACCAGCGGCGGGCCGAGGAGGAATACACGATCGACACCCTGAGTGGCCGCCGCAAAGGTTGACGGATCGGCAAAGTCGAATTTTACCAGTTCAGTGCCTTCGGGCAGTAGCGTGGCGGCTTTTTCGGTATCGCGCACGGCGGCAACTACTGAAGCTCCTTTGCCGGTAAGCGATTTTACGAGGGCTTTTCCAATGGTGCCGGTGGCTCCGGTAACAAGAATTTTGTGTGACATAGTGTGATGTTTTGTTACAATAGTTACTTTTAAGAACTCAAAGTTAAAAAGGCACTTATGTCGAAACAAGAAGGCACACAGCAGTTACCCGGTTACCTCGAAGTAACCAATGCGGTTAACAGCCACACTGAGGAGCAAAAAAAATTTCAACTTTTTTTTCAGAAGGCCAATGTGCCCGCCACACAACTTTGCCCCGTGCGCGATATTATGGCCCGGCTGAGCGATAAATGGAGTATGCTGGTGATACTGGCGCTGGGAGGTTTCGGCACCATGCGGTTTAACGAACTGAAGCATAAAATAGGCGATGTATCGCAACGCATGTTAACCGTTACCCTGCGCAACCTCGAAAACGACGGTTTGCTAACCCGCACCATTTACCCCGAAATACCGCCCCGTGTGGAATACGCTTTAACACCGCTCGGCCACAGCTTTAAGGAACAAATTGCCGGCTTTGCCAACTGGGCCACCGCGCACACCGAAGAAATTTACCGCAAACGGTTTTCCGATTCCTGAAATTACCCTCACCGCGAAATAAGCACCCGTTGCGGGCGGCTCACATAATCGTCGGTGCGCATCTGAAGCATATACACACCCGCAGGCAAAGCCGAAACAGGCACACTGCCCTGCCCTGCCGCAATGGTTTGCTGCCATACCACACGTCCGGCGCAGTCGAACAAAGTTAAATTGCCCTCTTTTCCAGGCCAATTGTAATTAAGCATATCGATGGCGGGGTTGGGGTAAATGCTCAACTCAGAAGGCAAAACGGCATTGGAAATCGACTGCGGCGAACACATTGCCTCATTGAGTTTTTGCCAGATTGTATCGTTGAGCGTAAACGGCACATCATTGTTTTGCCACGGTGTGTTGCCCATGCGTATCAGCACAATATTCTGGCTTGGCACCACATCAATAAACTGCCCGTTTTTGCCTAAGGCACAAATCATATCGGCCGGGGCCGACGGATTGAACGAACCGGGAAATACAAACTGAACGCCCGGAGCCATAAAGCCCGATTTACCATTAAGCCAGGTAAGGTAGCCATACGAAGGGTTGATGGGCTGCGAGGTATTCACCATCTGGTTAAAGTAGGCTGTATCGTTAAGCACCGGCGTAGTATTCCACACGCCACGGTTAAGCAGCAGCAACCCGAAACGAGCCATGCTGCGGGCATTGCTCAGGTATAAATTATTGTAACCACTCTGGAAGAAAAACCCGGTCATACCGGTGGGTGTTTTCACTTTTTGTGTTACATATTGGTTAAGCGACATACCGGTGGTAGTTGTAATTACCCCGTCGAGCAGTGTGTAAGGGCCATTGTGATAAGCCCAGCGCGTACCGGCATCGGCCTCGTATTGTAAACAGGTGTCGAGGGTGCAGTAATGATCGGGCACGCCATCATCCAGCCCGGAAGTCATGGTAAGCTGGTGCCAGATGGTAATTTTTTCTTCCTGCGCCGGTGTGCAGGCCGTCCAGCCAGTGCCGAGATAATCAGACGTTGTATCGCTCAGGTTGAAATATCCTTCCTGCTGCGCAATGCCCACGGTAAATGCCGTCAGCGTTTTTCCTGCCGAAGCCCAGTACCATAAGCTGTCGGCCGTAAAAGTGCCGTAATATTCCTCAATTACTATTTTTCCGTCTTTCAGCACGATAAACGCTTTACTGTTACGGTTGCCCACAAACTGAATGAGTGAGTCCACTTTATCGGGGCACCAGCCCAGTGTGGAAGGTGAAACAGTATCCCAGGCATTACCCGTTAATGGCGGGAAATAAAGCGACTGCGCTCCGGCGTGAATGGCAAGGGCAGCAAAAAATGTGAGTAGTAATTGTTTCATAGGTCGGGCAAAGAATGTGAGTGTTAAACGGTTTTATGGGGCAAAGGTTTAATCGGCAACACTCAGAAAATTTCAGGGAATGTTAAAAATTATCCGGCAAGGAAGTTCCTGCTCATTCATTAATTCACCTTTACTGCAATATACTCCAATCAATGCAAGTTAATGAGAGTAAACCCGGCCAGCCATTCCGCTGCCTCAAATCAATTATCTTTAACGCCCGATGAAACAATTCCTGCTGCTTGCTTCCCTGTTATGGCTGCTCGCCGCCTGCACCGAAACCAAACCGGAAACGCCCGCCGATTCG
>JALONL010000018.1 GCA_025454955.1 Bacteroidia bacterium
GTATTGCACCTGGAGCATCGCATAGGTAACCCTCACTGTTGGCTTTTTAAAACTCGTAAATTTTCTGGTACAAGTCTAAAGGAGGCATCGCGCCCACGGGCATTTTACACGAAAAAAATTATCGTTTGATTGAATACGTGTGCGCAAACACATCGCGCCCAAGGGTATTTTCAGAGCGAGAAAGAGAGCGAGAGCGAAGAAATTCCCGTAGCTCACATCTGAGTAATCGTATCCCACAAAGCCCCTTCTTTAAGCGCATAAGTAGATAACCGTATATGCGAAAGCCCCGTTTCGCGAAGTACCGTTTCCACAAGCAGAGTAGATACCACAATCATATCCACGCGCATGGTCACCAAACCTTTCATTTGCAACCTTTCGGCTTTGGTGGATTGCAGCAGGCGGCGGTGGATGAACGCCACTTCATCGGGATTGAATGTGTAGTCTGATACGCCTTCAATGGCGGCAGGTGTATGAAATTCCCAGGCCACCATTTCGGCCAGCGAATCGAATGAGCCGGAAGCGCCAATGAGTTCCTGCGGGCAATGCAGGGCGGCGGCTTCAAAAAGAGGCTTTAAGGTGTGGCGGAGATAGGCCGTAATTTTTTCCTGCTCGCCGGCTGTAAGCGGATCAGAGGGGTGAAACGTGTCGAGCAGGCGTGCGGCGCCAACCTCGAAGCTGTGTTTCCAGCGTATTCCTTCGTCATCGGCAATGATAAACTCGGTGCTGCCGCCGCCAATGTCCATAATGAGCGAAGGAGCGGGGTGCAGTTGCACGGCCTGTTTTACACCCATGTAAATGTATTCGGCCTCGCGGTTGCCTGAAATGATTTCGATGTGTATGCCGGTTTCGGTTTCCACGGCATCGGTGAAGGCTTTTCCGTTGGCGGCATTGCGCACGGCCGAGGTGGCAAAGGCCCGCGTTTTATCTGTGTGCAGCGAACGGATTACGGTGGCATAATTGCGTATGGCATTCAGCCCGCGCTCAAACGCAGGGTCAGCGATATAGCCTTGATTGATGCCGCCTTCGCCCAATTTTACCGGCACCTTTTCGTTGTAAATGATGGTGTAATGCGCTCCCGATCCCGTTTCGGCCACCACGAGGTTGAAGGTGTTTGTACCTAAATCAATTATGGCAACGCGCATAAGCAGTTCGGGTGTGTAAAGTGGCTATGCGTGAAGGTACGATATTTCGTTTCAGCAGTAGCCGCCAACGGTCATTTATCCGCGCCAGAACAGCCATTTGCCCAACTCGCGCCAGCTTGCTTTTTTGCCGTACATAAGTATGCCCACACGGTAAATACGTGCTGCAAGCATGGTCATAAGCACAAACGAAACCACAAGTATGAGCATCGACAGCAGCAGTTCGGATAGGCTTACCCCGTTGTAGGGCAAACGCATAAGCATGGTTACCGGCGATGTGAAGGGAATCATCGAAAGCCATTTCATGGCCACCCCGTTCGGATTGTTGAGTGCGATGCCAAACGAACTTATTGCTATAACGAGCGGTATGGTAAGCGGCAGGGAAAACTGCTGCGTATCGGTTTCAGTATCGCTGGCCGCACCCACAGCGGCATACAGCGAAGCATACATCAGGTAACCAAATACGAAGTAAAATACAAACGAACCAAGTATCAGTCCCCATTGTATCGACTGAATGGTGTCAACCGTTCCTTCGAGTGTTTCGTTTACTTCAATGGGCATGCCGCTATTACTTCCGATACCGGGCGCAATGGCTGTGGGATTGAGTTGCGCCTGTGTCACATCGGTTCGTTTATCATTCACCTTGTTGATGATCGGGGTGATGATAAAAAACGAAAGCACGGCCCACACCAGAAACTGTGTAAGTCCGGCCATTGCAGTGGCAATTATTTTACCAATCATCAGCTGGAAGGGTTTCACCGATGAAATAATAATTTCCACAATACGCGTATTCTTTTCTTCCAGCACACTTTTCATTACCTGCACACCAAAGAACAGGATATAGAAATAAATAATAATCGACAGCACGATACCGGTTACGGATTTCACCTCGCTTTTGGAAACAGCACCTTTTACATTGCTTTTTACGGCAATCTGCATTTTCATTTTCTCAATCTTATCTTTTGTAAGCGTAGAGTCGGTGCTGAATACATACTGGCGATAAGCTTCGCTGAAAATTTTCCCCACGTAATTTATCGTTTGCTGTCCGGGTTCGTTTTTGGAAAACAGGGTTACATAATAAGATACTCCGCCCGTCGAATCGCAGGCACCCATGTAGCTTTTTGGAATAACCACGATAGAAGTCTGCTGCGAATCGGCAAACAGTTTGCGGACTTCATTGTAAGGTTTTTCGGCAAAGCGTGTATCGAAATTGAGGTTGAGGGTATCGCGGAACATTTTTTCGTAATTGAAAATTTGTCCGCAACCGGCGGCCACCTCATCCACAATCACAATGCTGCGCGGATCGCTGGGCAGTGTGCTCAGGAAGGTGGGGAGAAGTATCATGGCTCCGAACAAAAGCGGAGTTACAATACTCATTATGATAAACGTTCTGTTTTTAACCCGGTTGAGGTATTCGCGAACGATGATGATTCTTATTTTGCCCATACTTAGGAGGGGTAATTTTATTCTGTATAGTTGCTTTTGGTGCCTGCGGCATCGGCCTGCATACCGTTGGTTTCGTTCACCTTGCGTATAAACACATCGTTCATGGTAGGCAGCACTTCCTGGAAGCCGGTAATTTCGGCTGTACTCATCACGGCCTGCAGGAGCTGGTTGGGCGATGTGTTTCCGAGAAGTTTAATGCGCACCTGCCTGTGGTCTTCGTCTTCGGTTTGTGAAATGAGTTCGGCGCCGGTCCACATGGCATTGGTAAAACCCATGAGGTTGCCGCGAAACGATATATCCCAGAGGTTCATGGAGTAGGAGCGGCGTATGTCTTTTACGCGGCCTTCGAGAATATTTTTCGATTTGTTGATGAGCGCAATATGGTCGCAGAGTTCTTCTACCGAGCCCATATTGTGTGTGGAGAGTATAATGGTGGCACCACGTTCGCGCAGGCGCAGGAGTTCGTCGCGTATAAGCTGTGCATTAATCGGGTCGAAACCGCTGAAAGGTTCATCGAGAATGAGCAGGCGTGGTTCGTGCAGCACGGTGACAATGAACTGTACTTTTTGCTGCATTCCCTTGGAGAGTTCCTCCACTTTCTTTTTCCACCAGCCTTCAATGCCGAAACGCTCAAACCATTCGCGCACGCGTTTTTTTGCTTCGGTGGCGCTGAGGCCCTTGAGGCGGGCAAGGTAAATGGCCTGCTCGCCGATGGGCATTTTGCGGTACAGTCCGCGCTCTTCGGGCAGGTAGCCGATCTGGCGTACATGTTCAGCATCGAGCAGGCGGTCTTCAAACAGTACGTGGCCGCTGTCGGGGCCGGTAATCTGGTTGATGATGCGGATGAGTGTGGTTTTGCCGGCACCGTTTGGCCCGAGCAAACCATATACGCAGCCTTCGGGCACGGTAATGCTCACATCGTCGAGCGCGGTGTGGCCGGAGTAGCGTTTAATGATGTTTTTGGCAGTAAGCAGATTGCTCATAAGCTGCTAAGGTAAGAAGTAGGATGCAACATTTTTTGCCGTTTGTCACAATACAAAACAGAACACCTCCGGAGCGGGAGCCCCGAAGGTGTTCATTAATGGTTTCCGGTATGTAGTGTGTGGGTCCAACCCGGAAACCTGGTGCAGGCAAACACCAGTAAATTTATGCCTTTTGCAAATGCCAGTCAATAAAAACCGGCCGGTTTGCAATTATTCTTTGATAAACGGCTTTTTAATTACCTCGCCACTAAGTGTGCGTACCACTACAAAGTAGGTTCCGGGAGCCAGTCCGCTGATGTCGGCCTGCCATGCACGGCTGCTTTGCTGTGTACCGCTTACCACTTCCTGACCGGCAGCATTCATAATGCGTACCTGTGCAGCGTTGGCATTGGCCACCACAATATTAAGCTGTGTGGATGCCGGGCTGGGGAACACCGTCAGCGATTCGGGCTGAACTGATGTGCCACCGTTATTCGGATTGCCCTGACGGAGCGGCTGGAAGATAATTTCGCAGGTGGTTACTTTGATGCATACTTTCTCGGAGCACTGGCCAATTACATTGCCGAATGCGTCATATACACAAACAATAACTTCGATGCAGGCTTCCCAGCTTCCGGGCGGATAAATGTGGTTGGGAATTGTGGTGCTGGAAATATTCGGTGAACCATCGCCATAGTCGATGTTATAGCCGCATACCGAACCACCGGTAACCACAGATATATCCTGGAAGAAAATTTCGTTCGGGTTGTTTCTGGTGCAATCCCACTTCACATCAGGTATTACGCTGCAGGGCAGGGGCGGGCACACGGTAACTTGTCTGCACACCTGTTCGCAGCATGTTTTGCCGTCAGAGTCGTAAGAGATAATTGTCAGGCAAACATTATATACACCGGGTGTGGTATAGCTGTGCAGCGGATTCTGGAGGGTAGAAGTACCGCCATCGCCAAACTGCCAGAACCATGAAGCCACAGGCGATACGCCGGTGTTGGTGCCGTTAAACTGAATCGGGTTGCAGCCGGTGAAAGTAAAGTCGGGCTTGGCTTCGCACGGGAAATAGCAGTTTGCCCCGCAGGCCGATTGCCAGTACAGACCAATTACACCAATGTTGTAGCAGTCAGACTGTACGTTGTTGCCAAATGTGGAACTGGTCTGACCCGGAGTAACGGTTGTGGGAACGTCAACCCAATCCCACCAGTCTTCCTGTGCGGGAATGCCGGTAACGCCGTTCAGTTCAAGCTGTGAGCCGAGGCCCTGAAGGTCGCCAATGCCCATGAATGCGCGTGCATTGTTTCCGCCGCTGGCGCATACAAAAATGTTGGTCATGGTTACCTGCACAGGCACGCCAAGACGCACCACGGCACCGTCGTGAATTACCAGCTCGCCATTGAAGCCTGCACTGGGTACTGAGTACACAATGAGCAGTGTGGCACCGTCAATATCATTGGGAGAGCCGGTGGGCAGTCCGCTGATAAAGTAGTTGCCGTTGGGTAAGGCTGCGTTAATGTTTGAGGTTACGTTGGCGCGGTAAGTGTGAGAACCCGGATAGCCCCAACACTTATCGGCATCGCTGCCGGCAAGTACCATTGGGAATGTAACCGTACTTCCCGAGGGGTTTTGAAGCGTTACGGTAAGCGGAGCACCGTTGCCAGAGCCTTCGGCCCAGATAAACGCACGTTCAATAATTGCACCGGCCGGAATACCTGTAATGGGGAACAATGCGGGCTGGCCAAGTCCTACGGGAACAAAACGCTGTCCCAGACGCTGCTTGTTATACACGTAGTTAAGGCCGCACTCGCTGCCATAATAGGCAATGCCCAATACACCATTGCCGTTTTGGGGCGATGGTGTAGGATCGCCGGGAGCAGCCTGTGTGGTGTTTGTGGGCTTGGGCTGATAAGGTGGTACCCCCGCCTGCTGTGTAACGCCATTTTGTGCGTTCAGGTGAATTGTACTCAGCAGGAATAACCCTGCAAGGAGTTTAAGTGTAGTTCTCATGGGTTTAGTTTTTGGTGTAGAGCAAACCTAATACTTGATTGTATATGAAATATTAACTCAATTAAATCGGTGAATAAAAAACAAGAAATGCAATATATCCGCGGTTATAAACGGGAGCAAACGGATGTTATGATAAATAGAGCGGGTAGTTTTCAACAGTTTTAGTTTTGGTGTTTTATAGATGTTAAGTGCGTTTTTCGATTTAGCTGTTTGTAAACGTTTGTAAGAAATAAGTTTTCATGAATCTGGTAAATTATTTTTATATAAATAACATGTATGAAAATATTTTGAAGAGTTAATATATAGAAATAATAAAACGGATATTTTATTCTCTTTTCGGGAAATCAGGTTTTATAATAACGCTTCCGAATGATATCAATCTTTTTGAAAAGAAATCCCGGTCTGATATTTACCTCAATCACTCATAACTCAATTTCTTTTGTATCGGTGCGTGACTCCCGGCAGCGGAACAATTATATACTGGTGTGCCTCTGGTCTGCGCATTTACGTAACCTCGGCCCCGGTTCGAAAACCCGTTGTGGGGGAATTGGAATCTGATTGGCGGCAAATATCTGATCGTCAATAATTTATGGGGCATTCTTTATTAAAACCTTTAGCTTGTGTATCTTCGTCACACGAAACAGCCTCAATAACAGCCTGTGCAACTTCTTTTTCACCTCTGGCTCAAACATACGCTTCATTTTCTGGTAGGCTTTTTCTACCGCTACTCGCGCCGCCTGCATGTAACCGGTCACGAAAACGTGCCGCACGGCGTGCCGCTGCTGCTGTGCTCCAATCACCCCAATGCGTTTATGGATGCCATTATTGTGGGTATGACGGTGAAGCGCCGCTCGTGGTTTCTGGTGCGGAGCGATGTATTCCGGAAAAAATGGATGGCGGCGGCTTTCGAGTTTATAGGTATGCTGCCCATTTACCGCTTGCAGGAAGGGGCCGAGAACCTGGCCAAAAACGACGAAACCTTTGCCCGCTGCACGGCCATGCTGGAAAGGAAAAAAGCCATTATTATCTTCTCCGAAGGACTCTGCATTCAGGAACGCCGCCTGCGCAAACTTAAAAAAGGCACCGCCCGCATTGCGTTTACGGCCGAAGAAGCCAACAATTTTCAGCTTGGCCTGCAAATAGTGCCCGTGGGCATAAACTATTCTTCCACGCCCTGGAAATTCCGCACCACCGTGCATGTGCGTTTCGGCAAACCCTTTGCCGCGGCCGATTATGCCGATATGTACCGCGAATCGCCCGCCAAGGCAGTAAACCAGTTTACGCGCGAACTGGAAACCCGCATGGCTGAGGAAATAGTCATCATCGAAAACAAAGAGGATGATGAAATGGTGGCCGGGCTCGAAGAAATGTTTTTGCGCGAACGCACCCGCGAAGCCGGAGGCAACCCGTCGAACCAGTGCGATACGCATTTAACCTCCGTAAAACTCGCCCAATTGGCCGGCACACTTTCGCGCACACAACCCGAAAAGGCCGAAGCACTGCGCCACAAAGTAAAAGACTACCTCGCCCGCGTGCACGACCTCGGCATCCGCGACTGGAACCTGCGTCCTTCATCCATCGAAAAAATGGGCAGTGCCGATGTGCTTGGCGATGCCGCATTTTTTACGCTCGGCTTTCCGGTATGGATTTTTGGGGTAATCACCAACTATATTCCCTACAAAGTACCTTATCTGCTCACACAGAAAATTGTGAAGCATATCGAGTGGCACGCATCCATAAATGCCACGGTGGGCGCATTCCTCTGGCTGCTCTGCTGGGGGCTCGAAAGTTTGGCGGTGGCGCTGCTCTTCCGCAACTGGTGGCTGCTGGCGGCGTTTATGCTTGCCATGCCGCTGAGCGGAATGTTTGCGCAGTATTATTACGTGCGCATTCGCCGCTCAAACGGAAAATCGGCCCTGCTGGCGGCAATGCGTAAAAACAAAGCCGAGGTGGAGGCGCTCATCAATCTTCGTCACGAAATCGATCTCGAAACGGCTTTTCCGCGCAGCTAAATTCAACTGTATTTTATTGATAAACAGCGGTAAAGAAAAATCTTTGTCCGGCCGCGTTACTTTTCGCCGGCTCATACTTTATGGCTCCAGAAACCGCAGAAAACCACTGCACAGTACCTCAAAGCCATGAAAGCACAAGCCTTAGTTTTACCGCCCAACCATCGCATCGCCGCATTTTACCTGCTCATTGTGTTTATGCTCACTTCGCTTTCGCTGAGTGCACAGGTACTGGCTCCCGGTATGAGCAACGATTTTTATTTGCGCGAAAACGTGCAGAACAAACGCCCCGTACCTTACGTTCACGAACGCGAAGCCGATATTTTCTGGTCGAAGCGGGTATGGCGCACCATCGACCTGCGCGAAAAATTCAACCACCCGCTTTATTACCCCGAAACACAACTCAACAACCGCCGCAGTTTGTTTGATGTGGTAAAACGCGGCATCCTCAGCGGCGAACTTACCCCGTTCGACAATCCGGCACTCGACGACGAATTTACCACGCCCATGTCGCAGGCCTCTACCCGCGATATGTTTAACGCAGGCTCGTGGATTACGCAGGAAGATCCCAACAATCCCGGCACTTTCGACACCGTATGGGTTGCTGAACCTCTAGAATCGCGCATGATTAAAGCCTGGTGGGTAAAAGAAGACTGGTTCTGGGATCGTCAGCGCGGGGTAATGGATGTGCGCATCATCGGCATCTGTCCGCTGCAGGAAAAACTGGCACCGGCCACCGAAGGCAGCAGCGGCAGCGGCGAAGTGGTGGGCTACAAACCGCTGTTCTGGATTCATTTCGATCAACTGCGCCCGCTGCTTGCCCGCGAAGAATGCTACAACACCCGCAACGATGCCCAGCGCCTTAGCTACGACGATGTATTCCGCAAGCGCATGTTCAGCAGCTACGTACACAAAGAATCGAATGTGTTTGACCGCACTGTAAACACCTACGCCAGCGGACTCGAAATTCAGTTCGAATCGGAGCGCATCAAGAACGATATCTTCATTAACGAACACGATTACTGGCACCTGTAATAATCCCGGCCGGAGCAGTACATACTACTCCGGCCTTACTTACGTTAATATATTCCCAGGATCTTCATTTACTTAACCTTTTTCCCCGACATGAAAATTTTTGCTGCACTTCCGTTTATCTTTTTCGTGTTGCCGGCGGGCAATTTATATGCACAGACAATGGCTTACGACGGGCCGCCACAGGTAGAAACCCGCAAAGCAGTAAGCTACTATCCCACCGCCACAAAAGATATGATGTGGGCAAAACGCGTGTGGCGCACCATGGATTTGCGCGAGAAATTCAATCACCCGTTATATTACCCCGAAACACCCGCGCAGGGAAGGCATAGCTTGTTTGATGCCGTGAAAGCAGGTTTAATGAGCGGAGAAATTACGGGGTATGATGTGGATGATAACGGGGTGATGTTTTCGGTGGAGCTGAGCAAAGGCGAGGTGCAACAGATTTTCAGCAGCCATACAGAATCGGTGCGTGGCGGGAGTGAGTCGCTGTTTGAAGAACCGCCGCTTGCTTCGGTTGATGTGAAGGCGTGGTGGATGATGGAAGACTGGTTTTTCGACAAACAGCGCAGCGTAATGGATGTGCGCATTGTGGGCATGTGTCCGCTTCGCGAACGCCGCACGGCCACGGGGCAGGTGAGAGGCTATCAGCCCATGTTCTGGCTTTATTTCGAGCAGATGCGGCCGGTGTTGGTGCGTTTCACGTATTTCAATACAAAGAACGATGCCTCGGTGCTGAGTTACGACGATGTGTTTCAGAAGCGCATGTTTGCAAGCTACATTCACAAGGAACTTACCATGTACAGTTCGGGCACACAAATGGTGGTGGGCGGAATTGAATCGCAATTAGAGGCCGAGCGCATACGGCTTGGCCTTTCAACGATGGAGCACGATTTCTGGAACTACTGAGAAAGAAGTCGTGTCTTTTGCGGCGGCCGGTGCCTGCTTCTGCGTAAGGAGCAGGCCCGGTTGTTTTTTGGGTTATTTCAGTTTTTCGTTTCAGTGAATTTCATCGTGACAGACAGTGCAAACCGTGATTAGATTTTCAATCGTATTTGCTCCCCCTTCCACATGATGTTTGATGTGGTGCA
The DNA here is from genome assembly GCA_025454955.1 of Bacteroidia bacterium. Taxonomy (GTDB): domain Bacteria; phylum Bacteroidota; class Bacteroidia; order Palsa-965; family Palsa-965. Next base: position 9,696 of record JALONL010000018.1, read on the forward strand.
GTTCCAGATGTCTCGGAGTTGATCTGTCCCATTCATTGCTGCTCCATCCACATTTTACACATTTATAATTGTCTCTTCGTAAAACAGCAATTCTTACTGTATCTGAAATAACACGATCATGTGCAGGGCTTTGGCGATCTTCTTCGAGAATATAAACTCCAACAGGTAAGTCGGGATTCCCTGAAGATTTTGTAACAATGGGCCATCCTTCTTCAGTTCTCAATTCTCTTACTCTTCTGGCCCATTCCGATTTATCATTTGAAATGTATCGTAATTCTTCGCTGGTAATTTGTTGTCCAACATTCTTTCTAAAGTAGCGTAATATTTTTTCTTTGGCACCTGTTTTTTCATTACGAAGAGAATTTGCAAAATACCATCTGTGCGCAGCATCTCTGTCTTGTTCTGATGATAGTAGTATGTAATCATCAGGAGCCATTTTTCTAAACAGGTGAGCCTCCTGTGAATCAGGTTCCTCATCGGCAATCTCTTTTGCTGTTTTTCCACTGATTATTGTCCAGCCTTCCTGAACCCTGAGTTCTCTTATCCTTCTTGCATATTCCTGAATACCGGAAACGACAAGAAATTCATCCCCGCTTAATATTTGTTTAGGATATTTGATGAAATATCTCAGTATTCTGTTTCGGGCAGAGTCTGATCTTGTTTCATCAATAAGAGATTTTCCAATTTCTCTTAACTGATTAAAAACGGCCACAAGGGACAGAACTTTTATCCGAAGATCAGTAGCGAGCAACTCATTGTCAAAATTCTTAATTAATTGAGTAAGCTCTTCTCTGAGTTGAGGAAGAGTTTGCTTATTTTTCTTTGCCATTTAGTGAAAATAGTGAAAAATAAGAATATTACTATTCATTACTCTGATAATAAAAGGGCTGTAACTGCATCAGCAATGCGTGCTGCAAACACAGGAGGAACGGCATTGCCAATTTGTTTGGCAATTTCAATTTTATTGCCTTTAAAGATAAAGTTGTCGGGGAAAGATTGAAAACGTGCAGCCTCTCTGTGTGTGATCGGGCGATGTTGTTCGGGATGCAGGTAGCGTCCTTTTTCAGGTTTGAAAAATTCGGTTCTCATCGTTACGGCAGGTCTTGCCCACCAGAGCCTGCCAAATAAATCAGTTCCCCCGCTTTTTTTTCTTTTCCAGCATTCAGGTGTCAGATCAGGGGCGTTTTTTAGTAAATCAACCCTGTTCATTCCTTCATTTGGTATTGCTCTATAGCGTTTTATACTTAAAGGTGTGGGAGTACGTCCAAAGTGAAGGTTAAGAGGTGGTTTCTCATCTCTGATTTCAGTTCCAACAGGAGCAGGCAGATCTGAAATAGCATCTCTGACTGTTTTCCATGGATTTACTCCCGGCATAAAATCAATTAAATTGACTTTGCTATTTGATTTTGTGGAGTTTAAATCAGGGTTATAATGAGTTTTTCTAAGTGGAAATAACACTCCCGGATCAGCATATTTTGCCCCAACAATTATTGCCCTCCATCTGGCCTGTGGCACACCATAATCGGCAGCCAGCAGCTTCCCGCTCCAAACCTGAAAGCCCATAGACTCTGCTGTGGAAACTATATCATAATGTTCTGGTGTACCAAGAAGAGACGGAACGTTTTCAATTATAAAAACCTTTGCCCCGGAACGATTTACAATGTCGAGATAGGGAATCCAAAGCTGGCGACGGGGATCATTGTCACGGTTTTTATTTAACAGGCTGAATCCCTGACAAGGCGGCCCGCCAATAACTACATCTGCCTGAGGAATAGTTATTGAAGCGTCTTCAATAATATCAACAATATCTCCGAATGTACAGTGTTCTCCGAAATTTGCATTATAGGTTTCTGCACAATACTTATTGTAATCGTTTGCCCAAACAGATTTAAAATTATGTCCAAATGATTTAGAAAAGCCTAAAGACATACCACCTGCACCACAAAACAAGTCAATAAGACGAAAAGGCTTTGTGGTGAGATTTGATTTTTTTTGAATACGATCAAGATAAATTTCCTCTTCGAGAGATCGGATATTCAACGAAATATCAACAGTGTCTTTTGCGAGCATAAGACAAATTTAATATCGGAATCAGCCTTATCGGCATGGGCTTATGAAGTATTATCAACAAAAAGCCAAATGTATTGTTTTAAGTTATTGATAATTAGTGTTTTGCGGTTTTGTTCAAAGGTCTTTCTACATATTTTATTCAACCCCACACACCAATCACGGCACGATATTCGTTATAGAATAACAAACACCCGATACAATCTGCGCATGAAACATTTGTTTACCAGTTCAAACTACCTAACCATTGTGTTTGAGCGCTTGTGGTATGAAAAGCAATCGTTCTGTATTGAAGTCTGCGCGGGAAATTACCTGGCTCGAAAAGTGGCGGCCATTTGCGCATGAAATTCGTTTTGCGCTGCGCGTAATTTTATTTTTTGCCTTACTCTTTTTTGCGTCACAGCTTTGGGCCCAGCAAACTCCGCCCTGCGATCCGCCAACGCCTTCGCGCATTATTTCGCCGGGGGCAAACGGAGCTACGGCCACTCGCAGACCGGTGCCGATGCCACACTTGCGTGAGGCCGATGTGATGTGGTCGAAACGAGTGTGGCGCACCATTGATTTGCGCGAAAAAATGAATCATCCGTATTACTATCCCGAAATGCCGCACAACGGACTGATGAGCCTTTTTGATGTGGTGCGCAGCGGTGTGCTGGGCGGTTGCGTCACTGCATTCGACAACCCGGCCATTGACGATGAGTTTACCACCAAAATGAGTCCCGAAGCGGTGGCGGGTTTGCTGAACGCTGTGGATTATGTGGAAGTGGAAGACCCGAACAATCCCGGCACGTATCGCATCGACACCATCCGCACTACGCTGCAAACCTCCGAAATTATGGCGTGGTGGGTGAAAGAAGACTGGTTCTTCGACAAGCAGCGCAGTGTGATGGATGTGCGCATCATTGGCCTCTGTCCGCTGCAGGCCAAACGCGATCCGGAGTCGGGTGAGGTGATCGGGTATAAGCCTTTGTTCTGGGTGTATTACCCGCAGTTGCGTCCCTTGCTGGTGCAGCACGAAGCATTTCTGGGGCCTAATTTTTTCCCGCGCCTGAGTTTCGATGATTTATTGCTGAAACGTTTTTTTAGCAGCTATGTGCATAAAGAATCGAATGTGCATGACCGCACCATTAACAGCTATACCGAGGGTTTGGATGCCATGTACGAATCGGAGCGGGTGAAAGAAACCATCAGGAATTTTGAAAGCGATTTGTGGCATTATTAAGTCACAACTAAAAATACCGACTGCCCGGAAGCGAAAAGGAAACTACATTTTGGGAACGCAGAACGGCAGCAAAAAGGGCAGATTTGACACTGCCCTTTTTTTGTGCGAATAAATTGATACAATGCTTAGTCGATGGCTCTTTGCAAAAAGCTGAGAAACGGATGCATGGCTTTGAAAGCGGCAATGGCGTTTTTGGTGAAGTTTTTATTCATCACTTCCTCATCGCTGAAGTTATGCGAGAGGGTAAAACTTTTGTACTTCAAAAATTCCACGGCCGGATTGTCGGGTGTGTAGCCTTTGGGCGGGCGGCTTAGCTGATAGCCTTCGTCGTTGTCGAGGCCGGAGTAGAATTTCTTGAAGTTTTTGTCTTTGAGCATTGCCTTGAATTCGTCGAGGTTATAGTCTATTTCCTGACGAATTTTGGCAAGCTGCGGGGCTTCGGGCATCCACATACCGCCGGCCACAAAGCTTTGTCCGTCGGCCTGGATGTGGATGTAGTAACCGGGCGTGGGAGCCATTCTTCCGCCGGGGTTGATGCTGGCTCCGAGGTTGTTTTTGTAAGGTGCCTTGTTGGCCGAAAAGCGCACGTCGCGGTAAATTCGGAACATGGCTTTGCGGGCCTCAATATCGTCGCCAATGCGTTTGTCGAATGTGCGTATGCCCGCAATAATTTCGGCCACGTTGGCCTCCACATCATCTTTGGCGGCAGTGTAAAGTGCTTTGTTTTTTTCGAACCACTCGCGGTTGTTGTTTTTGTGCAGCTTGCGCAGGAAGCTGAGTGTGTCGGTATGAATCATAACTGTGTAGTGTGTAATTCGGCCTGAATTTTTCGGCGATCCGGGTCGGGTTTCAGTTATTGTTTTTGTTGATTATCGTGTTCTGCTTCGGGATTGGTAATTTCTTCGAGATCATCGGTAAGCCGCTGCACAAACTGATAGCCGCTGAAAAACTCTTTGGCAATAATGCGCAGTACCGTGTATGCAGGCACGGCCACCACCATGCCGCCAATACCGGCCAGCGTGCCCGCAATTAATATTACAATGAATATTTCGATGGGATGCGCTTTTACCGAATTGGAGAAAATATAGGGCTGCACCAGAAATCCGTCGGTTAAATTCATGGCCACAAACACCCCCATAATTTTAGCCGCAAGCGGCAGCATTCCGGTATAAAAATCGAGATGAAGATTGGTGGAAATGCCCACCACCACCGCAAAAGCGCCTCCGATGAGCGGGCCCACGTAAGGAATTATATTCATTACCCCGGCAAACAAACCAATAATTATGGCATTGCGCACACCCAGCAAAGCCATGCCGATACTTACAAACACGGCCACAAACAAAATATCGAGCAGCACAGCCGTAAAATACTTTGTAAGCAAAATGCGCGTATCGTCGAATACATTGTGCATTTGCCGCTGATATTTTTTGGGCACCAGCAGCATCAGGGTATTAAAAATGGCCGGGCCGTCTTTGAGGAAGAAAAAAGTAAGAAACGAAATCACGAAGAACCCTGTTATTAAACTTCCCAGCATGGAAACTACAGAGTTGGCCACCGTAGATACTTTGGTTACACCAAGAAACGCCGTGATTTGTTCCTGCACATATTGCTCTAGAGTTTGTTCCTGAGTGCCGGTGTTTTGCTGCACCTGCGAAAATGCGCTTTCGAGTTGTGATAGCGGTTCATGAAGTGCCTGTTGAAGCTGGTTTTTATCAACGGTGGAAATAATTTTTACTTCATCAATAATTAACGGAATAAAAATAGCCACCAGCGCCCCCAATACCGCATACACCGTAAACAACAGCACCAGCGCACGAATTGAGCGCGGAATTTTTTTGTTTTTCAGTTTAACACGTTCCAGGTATTTATCGAGCGGAGCCACCACCATTGCAATAACTGCGGCAATAATTACATACAGTAAAATACTGCGCAGATACCAGCAGGCTACCAGTACCAGCGCACTAACCAGTAAAATGAACAACGGATGTTTCCTGAGTTCGAATTTCATACGCAAGTAAAGGTAAGAATATGATTGAACCTGAATGTTACAGCCTGCGCAAAGTGGAACTGCCCGAACCTTTTACAAGTTTCAGAAACCAGCATAGGAAGAATTGCTGCTGAATATCGCTTTCGGCCAGCAGGATTTCGGTTTGCAATATCAGTTCCTGCCGCGCACCAACCACAGCGGGGGGCATTTCAATATACTTTGTTAACAGTTCGAGCTGTTGTTTCATTTCGGGCAGGAGGCGTTTTTTGTGGTTCCGGCTGTGGGTTATTTTTTTTAAATCATCGGTTACATTGGGTGCGCCTTGTTGTGCCAGCTTTATGCAGAGTGCGGTAATGGCTGCTTCGGGTGGAAGTGAGTTGGTTTCAGCGGCAACCTGTTTCACAATGGCCGATGCTTCTTCGGTTTGGTTGCCAAGCAGCAGGCAAAAGCAGCGATGCAGCGGGTTTTGGCCATACAGGCCGAGTATGCGGGCGGCGTCGTTGTATTGCTCCAGGTGCAGCAGACAGCAGGCAAATTCGTGCGCCACCGTGTGCAGTGCGTAGTACGATTCGGCCTCCGGCAAGTGCATGAACCGGTCGAAAAGTATGGCGGCTTCGTGATGGCTTTTGTTGAACAGCGCCGCCGAGGCCATCACGAAATGCAAATCAAGCTCATGCTGTGTGCGGTTGATGAGCGGACTGTTGGCCAGTTCGAGGCTGCGAAGGGCTTTGGCGGCAAGTTCGCTTTGCATGTCGGTGTCCGACTGCAATGCCGCGGTAAGCAGTTTGAAGTAATTTATTACCTCATCGTTGCCCGGTTCGGCGGCCGAGGTGTGCATGTGAGGCAGAGGATGTCCGTTTTTGCGTGTGTGCCAGTCGGCCAGTGCGTGGCGGGCAATGAGGGCTTCGGTTTGATGGCGGTAATGACGGCGGATGAGTTCCAGCTCGGTAAACATGGCCTCCGAAGTATCGGCCAGTTTAGCCGTATTGGCCGAATGCCTCCGCATGTTGTATTCGTTGTAAATACGCAGCAGCTCGGCCTCGGCATCGGTATCGCCCGCCGCCTGTATGCGCGAAAGCAGTGCGTCGAAATCGCTTCTGAATGCGCTGTACTGACCGGAAGCCATTGTGCGCCGGAGCAACTGAAACTGCATTCTTATACTCAGGCTTTCGTCGTTTACCTGCTGCAGCAAAAAAGCTTCCACCTCGGCATGAAGCAGCCTGAAGAGATTGCGTATCAGGTAATCTTTATCGGGCAGCCACGGCTGTTCAAACACCCGGGCAAAGGCTTTTTTCTTATCGGCCGCCTGCCCCGAATCAATTTGCCTGAGCAGAATTTCGTACAGCCTGAGTTGCTGCACACTACCCGTTTCTTTGAGTTTGCGCCTGAACGCATTGCGCTCGGGCATACTCAGCAGGGCTAAACGTTCGGCAACTTTGTAGTCTGACATTTTACTGTTTATATGCTGATAAAATTCAGGTTCATGAAATTAGAACTCCTCTCAAAATTACACTTTCGGATTTTTCGCAGCGTCTTTTTCGCTTTGGCTTCATTTCTTTTGCTGAACAGAATTGCCAGCTATGCCTGCCAAACTATGCCATAACAGACCTCAAAAACGAATTTTAAACAGCCTCTAATTACTGCACAGCCATTGTTTGAGCCATTGAACGGGAAGAATATCGAACGATTTATCTGTATTTATTTTTTCTTCTATCGTTGATGCCAGTTTTTGCCGGTTTGATTGATTATTTAATTGAGTAAGCGCATTGTTGAAAAAGGCTGCAATGGTTTGATAATAATCGCCCCCGCTACGTTTGTAAATGCGGCTTTGTTTCAGATTCAGCATTTCATTTGCAGCCATATCAATATCACCTTTTGCAAGAAAGCAACAGAGCCATACACAACGTCCGTAGAGATAATCATTATCGTGTGCCGGGTTGCTTAATGCGTTCATTGTGCGCAAGGCAGCCGTGGTATTGCCCATATACAACTGGGAAACGGCCATTTGAATATGCAAACGATGTTCAACAGCGGTGCCTTCCAGTTTTTTTCTGTTTGAAGAAATTACCGAAATCGCTTTTACGTATTGGCCGTCTTTGAGTAATACACTGGTATAATTGTACAAAAGGTCGGGCAACTGCGTATATGTTTTTATGGCAGGCAGTTGCAATGCTTTTTCCCAACTCCGGCACGATTCGTTATGCTTTCCGGCCAGCAGATAGCCTAATGCAATCTGTGTTTGAAGGTTGAGCTCGGCAGCATCTTTATTGATACGATTGCTGTGTACCTGCTTTAAAATGCCCATTGCCTCTTCGGCCGCTCTCACCAGATCAAGCTGGGTACATTCATATATGCGTTGCATGGCTCTGAAAAACTGAACCACATTGTCCTCGGGAGGAAATTGAAATTTACAGTTGAGCGATGCAGGCTCGGCATTGAGCACTTTCTTGCTACGTTGAACAAAGCCAATATATACAAGTGCAGAGGCCAGTTCGTGCATAGTGGCTTTTTGCCTGAGCTGCCAGTAGCGTTCCACATTCTGCTCGGCCATTTCGCAATGGGCAATGCTTATTAATTTTTTTCGCTTCAGATAATCGCCATGTAACTCATGCAAATCAGCCATAAAATCAATATCGGCATCTTTTTCGGCTTTGGCCAATAGTTCCTGATGGCGTTTTTCGTAGTTTCCAAACTGCCCGGCATCAAGCATACGAACCAGTATCAGATACTCTTTACGCTGTTCGTGACGGGCATCGGTTACTTTATGGCGCAAAAAAAATTCCACTTCATCGGTAAGGTGGCGGAATAAATTACGAAGCAGGTAATCTTTTTCAGGCTTCCATGCGGTACCGTAAACTTTCTTGTACAGCTTTTCTTTCTCCGCCATTTTGCCCGACGAAAGCATCTGGTCTAATATTTCAAACAGTTTTTGTTCCTGCTGATTGCCATTGTTCCTTATCACTTTTCTGAATTCCTTTCTTTCCGTTTCGGTAAGCAGGGAAATTCTTTCAATTATCTTGTAATCAGGCATTTGTGTTTCTTTTGTGTGGTTTCTTTCAGCGCTTTCTGAGCCTGAATTTCGTCATTTTTTGTCACGAATCAATACCTACTCGATTAGGCTGGTTTTGTCTTGTGATTCAACTTTGCGCCACTGATCAGTGAATGAAAACGAAACATTAACAGAACTTAAACTAACACATGAATACGACTCACCTCTTTCCGGTTATCCGCACCGCAGTGATGCTTGCGGTTTCAGCATCAGTATTTTTAAACACATCGTGCCGCAACCGCGACGATGATGATGACCAGCCGGCTCCCACAGCCATAAACCTGTGCAGCAATCCCACACAAAGCCTTACCAACTGGCGCGAAGGCGCTGATTATATTGTGGATTGCCAGTTTACCGTGGGCAGCGGCACACTCACCATTGCTCCGGGCACCGAAATTCAGTTTAGCTCCGGCGGCAGTATTGTAGTAGAAAATCAGGGGCGTATTGATGCCAATGGAACAGCCGCTGCACCCATTCGTTTTGTACCCACAGCCGGAACACCTTTCTGGGGCGGCGTGCTTGTCTTTTCAAGCTCTGTACATTCACTTGCATTTTGCGAATTTGTAAATGCAGGTGTGGCCGGTGCTTTTTCGTTTCCCTTTGGTGCCACTGCAGCTTTACATGTAGGTAAAGGAACCGTGAATATAAATAACTGCACCGTAAGAAATGCGGCCGGCGACGGTGTGTATTTCAATGACTACGATGTAATCAGCATAAGCAGTTTTGCAAACAACACCATACGCGACAACAACGGTTTTCCGGTAGTAATAAGTGTGGCATTGCTTAACAATCTGAACCTTACCAATAACCAGTTTACAGGCAACGGCACAAACCGGATCCGTTTGTACAACAGTGATCCGGTAGGTTCGCTTAACGGAAATATTACCTGGAACAACCCCGGTATTCCTTTTGAATTCAGTAATTCGTCAAGCAATAACATTAACATCCAGCAATCATTAACCATAAATGCAGGTGTAACCCTGTTTGTGGAAAATGGGTTTTCTATTCAGGCCAACGGAACATTTGCAGTAAATGGTACGGCTGCACAACCTGTAATAATACAGGGTAAACAGTCGCTTGCAGGTTGGTGGCATGGAATTAACGTAGTGTCAAACAGTGTGGTAAATAATTTCAGCTACCTCACCGTAAGCGATGGCGGCGGCAATACGTGGATTGATTCCGACGTAAGTTGTATTGCAGTGGGCACATATACTTCTAACCCTGCACAACTTACCATGAGCAACTGCACCGTGCGCAACAGCCCCGGCTGTGGAATTGAAACAAGTGCAACTGCTGTACTTAATCAAACCGGCACCACGTTTGTAAACGTAGCCAACAATATTTGTAATTAATTTCACTGAAACGGTTGATTTTTAGGGAATCAGCCGTTTCGTTTTCAGAAGCAGACCGATTCCCCGCTGAATCGGTCTGCTTTGCTTTTCTTACCCCGAACATTCGCCAGCCGCCCCAAAATCGCTACCTTTGCGGCCGTTCCATGATTTCAGTAAACAACATCACCGTAAGTTTCGGCGGCACTACGCTGTACGACGATATTTCCTTCCTCATCAACCAGCGCGACCGTATTGGTCTGGCTGGCCGAAACGGGGCCGGAAAATCAACCATGCTGCGCATCATTGCCGGTGAGCAGCGTCCCACCACAGGCGAAATTGCGCGCCCCAACGATTGCACCATCGGCTACCTCGCACAGGATCTGGTGGCCACTTTGGGCAAAACCGTGTTCGACGAAACCGCCACCGCTTTCCGCGAACTCCGCGACCTCGAAGCCCGTGTGGAATTTATCGGCAACGAACTCGCCACACGCACCGACTACGAAAGCGATGAGTACATGAATCTCATTCACGAACTCACCGAAGCCAATGAACGTCTCCACCTGCTCGGCGGCGAGTCGATGGATGCGCAGATCGAACAAACACTTTTCGGCCTGGGCTTCGAACGCAAAGACCTGAACCGCCTCACCGACGAGTTCAGCGGCGGATGGCGTATGCGCATTGAGCTGGCCAAAATTCTCCTGCAAAAGCCCAACCTGCTCCTGCTCGACGAGCCCACCAACCACCTCGATATCGAGTCTATCCAGTGGCTCGAAACTTTCCTGAAAGATTATTACGGCGCAGTGGTGCTCGTGTCGCACGATAAAGCATTCCTCGATAACATCACCACACGCACCATCGAAATTTCGCTCGGCAAGGCTTTCGACTACAAAGCCAATTATTCGCGCTACCTCGAACTCCGCAAAGAACGCCGCGATACACAAATGGCTGCGGCCAAAAACCAGCAGAAATTTATCGACAAAACCGAGCAACTGATTGATAAGTACCGCGCAAAAGCCAACAAGGCTTCCTTTGCGCAGTCGCTCATCAAAAAGCTCGATAAGCTCGAAATTATTGAGGTTGACGATGAAGACAACCTCTCCATGCGTTTCCGTTTTCCGCCCGCGCCCCGCTCGGGAAAAGTGGTGGTGGAAGCACAGCGTGCAAAGAAAATGTATGGCGAGAAAACCATCTTTGCCGATGTGGATGTGATGATTGAACGCGGCGACCGCATTGCGCTGGTGGGCCGAAACGGCGAAGGTAAATCCACATTCAGCCGCCTCATTATGGGCGAAGCCACTACCGATGGCCTTGTAAACGTTGGTCACAACGTAAACATAGGCTACTTCGCGCAGGACGATGCCGACACACTCGACGGCGACAAAACCGTGTTTGACACCATCGACGAAATTGCGCTCGGCGACGTGCGCAAGCAGGTGCGCGGCATTCTCGGTTCGTTCCTTTTCAGCGGCGACACGGTGGACAAAAAAGTAAAAGTGCTTTCGGGCGGCGAACGTACACGCCTTGCCCTTTGCCGCCTCATGCTGCAGCCCTACAACCTGCTCCTGCTCGACGAACCAACCAACCACCTCGACATGCGCTCGAAAGAAGTTCTCAAAGGCGCATTGATGAATTACGACGGCACACTCATCGTAGTATCGCACGACCGCGATTTTTTGCAGGGCCTCACCGGCAAAGTGTTGGAGTTTCGCAGCGGCCGCGTAAAAGAATACATCGGCGATGTGTATGACTTCCTCCGCGACCGCAAAATCGACAATTTCGCCGCACTCGAACGCAAAGACAATCCTTTCGTAAACAGCACACCCAAAACCGATACACCCAAAACCGGAAGCAGCGAAAATGCCGCCCGGCAAGAGCAGAAGAAACTTCAGGAAAAGGAAATGCGCCAGATCAAAACACGCATTGCCCGCCTCGAAGAAGAAATCGGCAAACTCGAAGCTGAAATTAAAATCTTCGACGAGCAACTGGCCGATCCTGAAAAGTATCAGAAGCTGGTGAACGACAAGGCTGCATTTGCAGAGTATGAAGCCAAACGCAAGCGATTGGATAATGTGATGAATGAGTGGGAAGCGGCGTTGCTTGAACTGGAAGGGTAAACAAATAAGCTGATTTTACTTTCTGAAAAAAAGTCGTCTTCCCTTTGGGAGGCGATTTTTTACGGAATATTTGTAAATTTTAATTTCCTTTTTTAATATTAAATTATTCGATTGTAAACGTTTGTTGTTCGATTAGATTGTATCGGTTATGCTAAATTGTTTCGAAAACAAACAACCATGAAAAACATTCAGTTATTTTTTCTGCTCTTTGCCATGCTTCTGCCCGGCATTCATTCCTGCCGAAAAGAACCTCAAACCCTAAAAAATGGTAAAACCAATCTGCTCAGACAAAGTAATTGTCAGATTGAAGTAAGTTCGGTTTGTGGCAATACCATGCTTTCGTTTCCTTCGCAGGCGGCTTATGACTATGCTTACGACTGTTTGTTTGAGGAGTACGAAACCTGGAACGACAATTTCGATGCACAACATGCAAATCTCAACGATGAGGATTTGAACGATCTGATAGAAGCCACCGGCTGGGATGAAGAACAAACACTCATTGATTTTGAAAACAGTCAGGGGCTGTATTCCCTTCGCACAAAACTACGTGCCGATGAATTGGTGTGGCTTGCTACCGGCACGTTCGACCCGCTTACCGATCCTAATAATCATTATGTGGATGATCCGGTAGAACAGGCCTTGCTTAACGATAAAGGAATGATTATGATTGACGGGGAAATATTTATTTACCGGGAAGATGGTTCTATTTACCGAATTACCAATGGTGATTGTAATCTGGCATTGAGTGTGGCTGCCGATCCGGCTTCGGTGAGCGATCCGAATGTGGTGGTGGTGGCTGCGGCGGGTAATCCGGATGATAATTGTAAGTTTAAAGAGAGAAACAGAAAGGATACGATATGGGATAGTGATCCTAATAAAATGTTTAGATGGTATTTGAAATTCAGCAAAGGAGCAACTCAATCCAAAGCATGTGCTAAAATTGTTAATTTTAAGAGAAAAAGTAATACTTCGGACTGGAGAAGGTTCAGAACAATGTGTGATGTAGAGGTTTCCGGGCAAGCCAGAAGTTTGGATAATTGCACGCGAGTTGATTCTTTTTCAGTGGGTTGTCCAAGAGTATTATTCAATCAAAATTATTGTGCAAGAAAGAAAAGAATAAGAAGAGTGGGTAAAAGTAATTTGGGGAGAGACGCTAAAATACAGAGACTTGATGTTGCGGGATATTATGAAGCCGGGGGAACGGCTATTCGAAGATACTTAACCTGGTAAGCTATAAATTATGAGATTACTAATAGTTGTTTTTTCGTTTATGCTGCTGAGTACACTTTCGGCACAGTCGATAAGCTTTGGTTTTATCGGTTGCGCCGGATTTGCACCACAGGTAATTGTAAATAATGCGCAGGGGCCGTTTCTGTTTGATAGAAAATCGGGACATTTTGCGCAGGGAGGACTATTTTTTTCTTATCAAACAAAAACAAACTGGCGCTTCCGCTTATCAGAGCAGGGAACAGCTACGCAATATGGTTTTCGTGTTGATTTTGATCCCGCTCTCCAACCTGAAGTTCCAATAAGTTCTTATAGTGTATTTCGTTCATGGCTTACGTCTCGTCAGGCGAGTATAGATGTGGGCATACCTGTATTGGTGGGAAATAAACAAGTACTAATAATAGCCGGAATAGGGTTGAGACGCATTCTCAGTTCAGGCGACAGTTATTCATTTGTGATAGGAATTGCCCCTAATCAGTCTGTGCAATGTTTTCGCAGCCGTGTAACACAAGGTGGAGGTAACTACCTGTGTGGAATGCTGGGAGCAGAAAAACAAATTCGAATCTGGAAGAATTACGAGATTTCTGCCGGAGTGATATTTCAGCTCACCGAAAGTCCCGAGGCTTATGGTCGCTACGAATATTTCCCAGCCCGAACCGTGAGCTATTCTTCCGGCCAATTTACTGTTTCCTCTTTTAGCGCCTCATTCAGGCTGGCAGCACCGGTTTTATGGTGGAAAAAGAAAACCCCGGCCCCGGCCACCACATCCTCCTCAATTAATTAATTTGGAAATTACAATCAACCTCCTAATTTTGTCACCGCATACCATGCAGGCACTCGTTCACATCCATCATCATCACGCAACCGCAACGCGGGTGGCTGTGCATTGATGGTTCTGAACGGGAATCTCATCTCAGGCTCACCCAACAGGTGGGCCTTTTTGTTTTTTATCAATTCTGTTTCAACCAAAAAAATATGTCAGCCAAACTTCGAATTGCCATTCAGAAATCGGGTCGCCTTAACGACGATTCCATCCGCCTTCTGCGCGAATGCGGAATTGAAATCAACAACGGCCAGCAGAAACTCAAAGCCGAAGCCTACAATTTTCCGCTCGAAGTGTTTTTTCTCCGCGATGATGATATTCCGCAATATGTGGAAGACGGAGTGGCCGATATTGGCATTGTGGGCGAAAATGTATTGCTCGAAAAAGGGCGCAAGGCGAAAATGATTGAGCGTCTTGGCTTCGGGAAATGCCGCCTTTCGCTGGCTATTCCGCGAAACGAAAAGTACAAATCGGTGCAGGATCTTAACGGGAAACGCATTGCCACGTCGTACCCTAATTTGCTGAAACGTTATCTGAAAAAGCAACACATCACCGCCGAAATTCACGAAATAAGCGGATCGGTGGAAATTGCGCCGGGTATCGGGCTGGCCGATGCAATCTGCGATTTGGTGAGTTCGGGCAGCACATTGCTTACCAACGGCCTGCGCGAAGTGGAAACCGTGCTTCAGTCGGAAGCCGTGCTGGTGGCCAATCACAACCTTAACAACGAGCAACAGCGCATTCTCGAACGGCTGATTTTTCGTTTGCACGCCGTGCGCAAGGCGCGTCACAACAAGTACATTCTGCTCAATGCGCCCGACAAGCAACTGCCCGAAATAATTTCGCTCATTCCCGGCATGAAAAGTCCCACCATTTTGCCGCTGGCGCAAAAAGGCTGGAGTTCGGTACATTCGGTAATTCAGGAAGATGAATTCTGGGACATTATCGAACGCCTGAAAGCCGCGGGCGCAGAGGGAATTTTGGTTGTACCGATTGAAAAAATGATTTTGTAATGCAGTTCATACTCAATCCTCCACAAGCTCAGTGGCCCGAAATTCTGCGCCGGCCCGTGGCCGATGCATCGGTACTTGAACCGGCTGTGCAGCAAATACTCGATGCCGTGCGCACAGAAGGCGATGCAGCCGTAACTCGTTTTGCCGAAATGTTCGACGGCCCGGTGCTTGCTGAATTTCTTGTGCCGCAATCGCAGTTTGAAGCAGCAGAAGCCGCACTCAGCAGCGAACTCAAAGCGGCCATTTTGCTGGCGGCAAACAACATCAGGCAATTTCATGCGGTACAGCTTGGCGGCGAACTTGTGGTGGAAACCATGCCGGGCGTGGTATGCAGCCGCCGCAGTGTGGGCATCGAACGTGTGGGCCTGTACATTCCGGGAGGCACTGCGCCGTTGTTTTCCACTGTGCTCATGCTGGGCATTCCCGCACAACTTGCCGGTTGCCGCGAAATAATTTTATGCACACCGCCGCAGCAAAACGGCAATGTACATCCTGCCGTATTGTTTGCCGCGCAAACTTGCGGTATTACAAAAGTGTTTGCCGTGGGCGGTGTACAGGCCATTGCGGCTATGGCCTACGGCACCGAAAGCATTCCAAAGACATACAAAATTTTCGGGCCGGGCAATCAATACGTCACCTGCGCCAAACGTTTGCTTGCGCGCGATGGAATTGCGATAGATATGCCCGCCGGCCCATCCGAAGTAGCCGTGCTGGCCGACGATTCGGTGCCGCCTGCGTTTGTGGCCGCCGATCTTCTCGCACAGGCCGAACACGGTGCCGACAGTCAGGTGCTGCTGGTGGCCACCTCCGAAACCGTGCTCGAAAACGTGCGCCGTGAAATTGAATTGCAACTCGCACAACTCCCGCGCCGCGATGTAACTGCCGCCGCCTTGCAGTACAGCCGTTTCATAACCGTGCCCAACGAACGCACTGCCATGCAACTGCTCAACACATATTCGCCCGAACACCTCATTCTGGCCTGCCGCAATGCAGAGTTGCTTTGCAACGAAGTCATAAACGCCGGCTCTGTGTTTGTAGGCGCCTGGTCGCCCGAAAGCGTGGGCGATTATGCCTCCGGCACCAACCACACCCTGCCCACCAACGGCTTTGCCACGGCGTGGAGCGGCGTTTCGGTTGACAGCTTCGTAAAAAAAATTACCTTTCAGCAACTCACTCCGCAAGGCTTGCAGCAAATTGGCCACGCCGTAGAAACACTGGCCGAAGCCGAAGGCCTGCAGGCTCACCGCAATGCCGTTACTGTTCGACTTAATTACCTCTCCACATCACGATAAATCATGTTTGAATTCAATTTCCAGCAACTCCTTCGCAGCAATATCCGCAGCCTTGTGCCTTACTCCTCGGCCCGTGCCGAGTTTAAGGGCCTTGCATCGGTGTGGCTCGATGCCAACGAAAACGCCTGGGGATCGCCCACGACAACGGCATACAACCGCTACCCCGATCCGATGCAGATGAAGCTCAAACAAAAACTCAGCAGCATAAAAGGCCTGCTGCCCGATTGTATGTTTATCGGCAACGGCAGCGACGAAGCCATCGACCTGCTTTTCCGCGCCTGCTGCAATCCCGGCAAAGACAATGTGGTGGTGTGTCCGCCCACCTACGGCATGTACGAAGTAAGCGCGAATATTAACGACGTGGAAGTGCGCCGCGTGCCGCTGCTTCCCGATTTTCAGCTCGACCTCGAACGGATTTCGGAAGCAGTGGACGAATGCACAAAAATTATTTTCCTCTGTTCGCCAAACAACCCCACCGGCAATTGTCTCCACCGCGAAGACATTGAAATTGTACTTCACAATTTCAACGGCCTTGTGGTAATAGACGAAGCCTACATCAACTACGCGCGCCACCGCAGCTTTATTCCCGACCTTACCGAATATCCCAATCTGGTAGTGCTGCAAACACTTTCCAAAGCCTGGGGCCTTGCCGGACTGCGCATAGGCATGGCCTTTGCCTCGCCCGAAATAATTGAAGTGCTCAACCGTATAAAACCACCTTACAACGTAAGCGAAGCCACACAGCAACTTGCGCTCGACGCATTGGAGCACACCACGCAGGTAAACACACAGATTCGAAAAACGGTGGAAGAACGCGATATGCTTATACCGCGCATTGCCAACCTCGGGTTTGTGCAAAAAGTATATCCTTCAGAAGCCAACTTCCTGCTCGTAAAAATGGACGATCCGAAACGTGTGTACACCGGATTGACAGAAAAAGGCATTGTGGTGCGCGACCGCTCCTCGCAACCCGGTTGCGAAGGCTGCCTGCGCATTACCATTGGCACACCCGAAGAAAACATGAAACTGATAGACACCCTGAAAAATCTTGTACAATGAGTGAACAAAAAAAGAAAATACTTTTCATCGACCGTGATGGAACGCTCATCAAGGAACCTCCGGTTGATTTTCAGATAGACAGTTTTGAGAAATTGGAATTTCTTCCCGGCGTGTTTACCTGGCTCGGCCGCATTGCACGCGAACTTGATTTTGAATTGGTGATGGTCACTAATCAGGACGGGTTGGGCACGGCTTCGTTTCCCGAGCATACATTCTGGCCGGTGCATAAACTGATGATGAAATCGCTGGCCGGTGAAGATATTCAGTTTCGAAGTGTGCATATCGACGTGAGTTTTCCAAACGAAGGAAAACCCACAAGAAAACCAGGAACAGCAATGCTGGTGGATTATTTGAACGGCGAATTCGACCTCGGAAATTCGTTCGTGATTGGCGACAGAATTACTGATGTGAAACTGGCAAAGAACCTGGGCGCAAAAGCAATTTTCATCCGCAATTACGATTCGTCCGAAGGCTATGAAAACGAAATTGCCCTGGTGGCCACACACTGGCGCGATATTTATGAATACCTCCGTTTGCCCGACCGTAAAGTAATTCACTCGCGGAAAACTCTCGAAACCGATATTCAGATCGAACTCAACCTCGATGGCACGGGAATGTCGGCAATAAGCACCGGAGTAGGTTTCTTCGATCACATGCTCGATCAGTTGGCGCGCCACGGGCAATTGGATATTACGCTCACCGCCAAAGGCGATTTGCATATCGACGAGCATCACACCATTGAAGATACAGCCATTGCGCTGGGCGAAGCTGTGCTGAAAGCGTTGGGCGATAAACGCGGCATTGAACGCTATGCCGCCGAACGGATTTTGCCTATGGATGATTGTCTGGCGCAGGTAGCCATTGATTTTGGCGGAAGACCGTGGTTAGTTTGGGAAGCAGAATTTAAACGCGAAAAAGTAGGCAATTTCCCCACCGAAATGTTCATGCACTTTTTCAAATCGTTTAGCGATGCGGCAAAATGTAACCTGAATGTGAAGGCCGAAGGCGAAAACGAGCACCATAAAATTGAAATTATTTTCAAGGCGTTTGCCAAGTGCATACGCGATGCCGTGCGTCGTGATCCTTCAAACAAACGTTTACCCACTACCAAAGGTGTCTTGTAAGCCTTGTAAACAAAGGGAAAGAAAAAATATTTGAGAATTAATTTGCTTTTTTGAAAATCGTTGCCAAATATTTGCAGCATGAAAATGAATCTTTCAATCAACAAACATTGGTGGCATACGTCGGATCACTCCCACGTGTGACATTGTGTTTGCTGATGGTAATAATATACCAACGGGACCCGCTCACACAGCGGGTCTTTTTTTTTACGTTCAATTCAACCCAAATGCACAACCTGTCTGCCACAACCGCAACTGCTGCCGCCTGTTTCGCCCAACGACACAGGGATTTGCTGATTTCTGTTTGCCCATTGCAGGCCGATACCTGCACGCCGGTAAGTGCATTGCTCAAACTTCGCGACCACTGCAATGGCGTGGTTTTGCTCGAAGGCAATGAGCGCATGGCGGCAGGGGGCAGTTATTGTTCGTTTCTTGCTGCCGGCCGTATTGCCGAAATCAAACAGCAGGGCAGCCGGTTTTATTACCAGTACGAAGGCGAAGCGGCACAGGAACTGAATGTGCAGGACGATGATTCGGTGCAGGGTTTGCTCGACAGGTTCAGGCGCAGTTTCGGGTATGAGCAGAGTGGAACGGACTTGCCTGCGGGCGCTGCCGGGCTTTATGGCTATTCGGGATTTGAAACGGCTGCTGTTTTCGACGAGGCAAATGTGTGCGCACGTTCAAACGAAATTCCGGTGTTCAGGTATGCCGCTTACCGGTTTGTGCTCGTGTTCGATCATTTGCGGCATACGCTGGCACTCATTGAAATGCGGCGTGCTGATGAGCCTTCGAGAGCTGGTGAAATTGAAAATATTTTGCGCCAGCAGGATGTGCCCCGCTTCCGGTTTTCGGCCGAAAGGACGGAGCAGGCCGATATGAGCGACGACGATTTTCTGGCGCTCGTGGCAAAGGCTCAGTCGCATTGTAAGCGCGGTGATGTTTTTCAGCTTGTGCTTTCACGCAAATTTTCGCAGGCATTTACCGGCGATGAGTTTAATGTGTACCGCGCACTGCGGGCCATTAATCCGTCGCCGTTTTTGTTTTATGCCGATTTTGGCAATTACCGCCTGTTCGGTTCATCGCCCGAGGCGCAACTGCTCATCGACAAAGGCCGGGCAGTGATTCATCCCATTGCCGGAACCTGTGCGCGCACCGGAAATGCCGAAACCGACCACGCCAATGCACAGGCACTGCTGGCCGATGCCAAAGAAACAGCCGAACACGTTATGCTGGTTGACCTTGCCCGAAATGATCTGAGCCGGAGCCTGAAAAAAGTAAGTGTAGATGTATTCCTTCAGGTGCAGCAGTTTTCGCATGTGCAGCATCTGGTGTCGGAAGTAAGCGGCGAAGTGCCGCCGCAGGCCAATCCGTTTCAACTGCTTGCCGATACTTTTCCGGCCGGCACTCTTTCGGGTGCGCCCAAGTGCAAAGCCCTGCAACTTATTGCACAGTACGAAGCCTCGCCGCGTAGCTGGTATGGCGGCTGCATCGGGCAGGCGGGGTTTGATGGTACGTTTCGCCACGCCATACTCATTCGCAGCTTCCTCAGTCATAATCAGCACCTCGAATACCGCGCCGGTGCAGGCATTGTAGATGCTTCGCAGCCGGAGGCAGAATTACAGGAAATTAGTCGCAAATTGCAGGCACTGCGTCTGGCATTGGTAAAAGCATCCACGTTTAACAACTGAGATTATGAACCGCATTCTTGTTTTCGACAACTACGATTCGTTTACCTACAACCTGGTACATCTGGTGGAAACACTTACCGATGCCCCTGTGGATGTGGTGCGTAACGACGAGTTGCCGCTCGAAGAGGCCGAAGCGTATTCGCACATCATTCTCTCGCCCGGCCCCGGCATTCCCGAAGAAGCGGGCGCATTGCTTCCGCTCATCGAACGATATGCCGGACGTAAAAATATGCTTGGCGTATGTCTCGGCCATCAGGCCATTGCGCAGGCTTTGGGTGCAAAACTTATCAACCTCGGCAAAGTGTTTCACGGCGTGGCCACACCGGTAAGCACACTCGATAATCCGGGTTATCTCTTTGAGGGAATTCCGCACACTTTTCTGGCCGGGCGTTATCATTCGTGGGTGGTTGACGAAAGTTCAATGCCTTCGTCGCTCCGCATCACTGCACGCGATGAATCGGGACAGATAATGGCTTTCGAACACGAAAGCGGAAAGCTGGCCGGTGTGCAGTTTCATCCCGAATCGATTCTTACCGAGCATGGTGCTTTACTGATGTGTAACTTTTTAAATGCAGCCCGACAATGAAAAACATTCTTGCCGATTTATTTGCCGACCGGCTGCTTACCGAAACCGAAGCCGAACAGCTCATGCTTTCCATTGCACAGGGCGAAGGAACCGATGCACAATTGGCCTCGCTCATGACGGTGTATAAAATGCGAAGCATTACTCCCGACGAACTCATGGGTTTTCGCAAAGCACTTTTGCATACTGCAAAGCATGTCAATCTAAATTCGGCCAATGCCATTGACTTATGCGGCACCGGCGGCGACGGGAAAAACACATTTAATATTTCCACACTTGCAGCCGTGGTTACAGCGGCCGCCGGTGGCAAGGTAGTGAAGCATGGCAACTACGGAATCTCTTCCGTATCGGGCTCTTCGGATGTGCTGCAAATGCTCGGTTATAAGTTTACCGATAATGAATTGTGCCTTCAGGAACAGGTGGAAGAAAACAACCTTTGCTTTTTGCACGCGCCGCTTTTTCACCCTGCCTTGCAGCGTGTGGGTGAAATACGCAGACAGCTTGGTTTTCCCACGTTCTTCAATCTGCTCGGGCCGCTTGTCAATCCGGCCCGGCCGGGTGCGCAGGTAATGGGTGTAAACAGCCGCGCACAGGCACGCCTTTGCCACTATCTCGCGCAGCAGCATGATACACGTTATTTCATCATTCATTCTTCTGATGGTTATGATGAAATTTCGCTCACCGCCTCGTTTTATCTCTACTCGCAAAATGGCGATCAGTTGCTCGAACCCGAAGAGTTTGGGTTAACACGCAACCGTCCCGAAGAATTGTACGCAGGCACCACACGCGATCAATCGGCCGAATGTTTTCTTCGCATTCTTCACGGCAAAGGCACTGCCGCGCAGGAAAACGTGGTGGTGGCCAATGCGGCGGTGGCATTGGTGTGTGGCAAAACTGTAAACAGTTTTTCCGAGGGCATCGAAAAAGCGCGCTGGGCACTCCGTTCGGGCGAAGCCATGAAAAAATTAAATCGAAGTATTCAACTTTCAAGAAAAGCCGCATGAGCATTCTCAGTCATATTCTAGAAAAAAAGCGCGAAGAAGTAAAGGAGCGGAAAGCACTTTTCCCGGTGGCTTTGCTTGAACGCAGTTTGTACTTTTCCACGCCCTGCGTATCACTCACGCATTACCTTCGCCGCGAAGGAAGTTCGGGCATTATTGCCGAGTTTAAACGCCGCTCGCCGTCGAAAGGCTGGATTAACCAGTATGCCGATCCGGCGGCGGTGAGCGTGGGCTACATGCAAAGCGGTGCCGCTGCGCTGAGTGTGCTCACCGACGAAAGTTTCTTCGGCGGATCGTCGGCCGATTTGCAGCAGGTGCGGAGCTTCAATTACTGTCCGGTGCTGCGCAAGGATTTTATCATCGATCCGTATCAGATAATTGAAGCACGTTCCATTGGTGCCGATGCTATTTTGCTCATTGCCGCTGCACTCGAACCGCTGCAGGTGGCCGAACTTGCGGCAACGGCTAAATCATTGGGCATGGAAGTGCTGCTCGAAATTCATTCGGCCGATGAGTTGGACTGCATTACCGACGGTGTTAATGTGGTGGGAGTAAACAACCGCTCGCTGCACGATTTCTCTGTTGATTTTCGCCGCTCGCTCGATTTGCTGCCCGAACTTCCAACCGACCTGCCCAAAATATCGGAAAGCGGATTGTCGCTTCCTTCGCAGGTAAATCTTTTGCGTGAAGCGGGATTTGAAGGGTTTCTCATCGGCGAACAATTTATGAAAGCACCCGATCCGGTGCGGGCTGCGGCGGCTTTCATTGCGCAACTAAAACCACAACGGCAGCAGATGGCCACTATGGTATAAACTAAATTTCATTACACATGAATGTTAAAGTATGCGGGCTGCGCAATCGCGCGGACATCCTTTCTGTTGCCCAAAGCGGAGCAAATTATGTGGGGTTTAATTTCTATCCCCGCTCGGTGCGCTATGCGTTGCCTTCGCTCGATCCTTCGCTTTGCGCGGCTTTGGGTAAAGTATATCCCGGTGTAATGAAAACAGGTGTATTTGTAAATGCCGGTGAAGAAGAAGTTTTTTCTGCGATGGCATTGTACTCGCTGGATGCAGTGCAGTTTCATGGCGATGAATCGCCGGAATACTGCAGTGTGTTTAGCCGGGAAATAAAGGTGATAAAAGCTATTCAGGTAAATTCCGATACCCGGTTTGAGGCGTTGAAAAAATATGAAGAATCCTGTTCGATGTTTTTGTTTGATACGGCTTCGCCGGAATGGGGCGGGAGCGGAATAAAGTTTAACTGGAATCTTTTACAAAATTATCGCCTTGAATTGCCTTTCCTGCTGGCCGGAGGCATTGCGCCGGGCGATGAAGAAGAATTGAAAAAACTGAATCACCCGAAACTGGCCGGTGTGGACATTAACAGCCGTTTTGAAATATTGCCTGCACAGAAAAACTGCGGGGCCATTGCTCAATTCATTTCACAACTCAACTATGCAAACGCTCCCACAACCCACTGAAAACGGGTATTACGGAAAATTCGGTGGTGCATTTATTCCCGAATTGCTTCGTGCCAATGTGGAAGAACTGCGGCGAAATTATTTAGCGATATTAAACGACCAATCGTTCTGCCGCGAGTTCGACGAACTGCTTCGTGATTATGTGGGTCGTCCCACGCCGTTGTATGAAGCCCGCCGTCTTTCGGCGCTGCTGGGTTTTCGTGTTTTTCTCAAGCGCGAAGATCTTTGCCACACGGGTGCGCATAAAATAAACAATGCGGTGGGGCAAATTCTTCTCGCCAAACGTTTGGGCAAAACCCGCATCATTGCCGAAACCGGCGCAGGTCAGCATGGTGTGGCCACTGCTACGGTGTGTGCGCTGGCCGGGTTGGAATGCGTGGTGTACATGGGTGCCACCGACATTGAACGGCAGGCCCCCAACGTAGGCCGCATGAAATTACTCGGTGCAAAAGTGGTGCCCGTACACAGCGGATCGGCCACACTTAAAGATGCCACCAACGAAGCCATACGCGACTGGATTGCACACGCGGCCGATACGCATTACATCATCGGTTCGGTGGTGGGGCCGCATCCTTATCCCGATCTGGTGGCGAGGCTTCAATCGGTAATTAGCCGCGAAATACGCACACAGCTAAAAGCGCAAACCGGCCAGGCCCTGCCCGATGCCGTGGTGGCCTGCGTGGGCGGCGGAAGCAATGCGGCCGGTGCGTTTTACCATTTTCTCGATGAGCCAACGGTGAAACTCTTTGCCGTGGAAGCCGCCGGCGAAGGCATTCATACTTCGCGCTCGGCTGCTACTACGGTGCTGGGCAGTCCGGGTGTAATTCACGGCAGCTACACGTTGCTCATGCAGGACGAATACGGACAAATTACCGAACCGCATTCCATTTCGGCCGGGCTCGATTATCCCGGCATTGGCCCATTACACGCTGCCCTCTCGGCCAACGGCCGCGCCACTTTTCTTGCTGCCACCGATGAAGAAGCATTGCAGGCTGCCTCACTGCTCATGCACACCGAGGGCATAATTCCTGCACTCGAAACGGCTCATGCACTTGCCGCGCTGCATCGTTTGCCGCTTCCGGCGCAGGCCACGGTGGTGCTCAATCTCTCGGGCCGTGGCGATAAAGATTTATCCACCTACCTCACACATCTTGCGCAATGAATACGATTGATAAATTATTTACAAAAAAATCGCAGCAGGTGCTTGCCGTTTATATCACGGCAGGTTATCCCGCACTGCATAGCTTGCCCGACGTAATTGATGCCCTGCAGGATGCGGGTGTTGATCTTATCGAAGTAGGAATGCCTTTTTCCGATCCGATGGCCGACGGGGAAGTGATACAACAATCAAGCGGCGTGGCATTGAAAAACGGAATGAACATGCGGCTGATGTTTGAACAGTTGCAGGAGATAAAATCCAGCGTGCGTGTGCCGCTTGTGCTCATGGGCTATCTCAATCCGGTGCTGAGTTTCGGGATGGAAAATTTTCTGCGCAGCGCGGCATCGGCTGGTGTGTCGGGAATTATTCTGCCCGATCTTCCGCCCGAAGTTTATGAAGCAGAATACCGGCCGTTTTTTGAGCAATACGGTCTGCATAAAATTTTTCTCGTCACACCTTCCACGTCCGATGAACGCATTGTTTATCTCGCTTCGCTGAGCGGTGGTTTTTTATATGCCGTGGCCGAAGCCGGTGTAACGGGTGCGCAAACCGCACATTCGGAAAAGCGAACAGCTTATTTAAAACGTGTGCGCAAACTGGCGGGCAATTTGCCGGTGCTGGCGGGTTTCGGTATTCATAATTACCACACCTTTTCGGCGGTGTGCGAAGTAACACACGGAGCCATTACCGGAAGTGCTTTTATCCGTGCGCTTGCGCATGAATCCGAACTGCGTGGGAGTGTAAATGATTTTATTCAACGGTTAAAATATCAGACAGATGATAGTACAGTTGCAAAATGAAATTTCGCCCGCGCAGGAGCAGCAGGTGAAAAACGAAGTGAACCTGGCGGGATATTCGCTGCGCGAAGTGAAAACGGCTTCGCAGCATTATTATGTGTGCATTGGCAGCAAGCTGGTTGATTTGCGGCGCATTGGCTGTTTGCCGGGTGTGCGCGATGTACACCGGGTTACCGACATCAACCAGCTTGTATCGCGCGAGTGGAGAGTGAAGGATACCGTGATTGAACTTGATGAAGATCTGCACATCGGCACCGGAAATTTTACAATTATGGCCGGGCCCTGTTCCATTGAATCGGAAGAGCAGATTGCGGCCACGGTGAAATTTCTTTCCGAACAGGGTGTGCGCGTAATGCGCGGCGGTGTGTTTAAACCGAGAAGCTCGCCCTATGCATTTCGCGGGTTGGGTATCGACGGACTGAAACTTTTTTCATCGCTTTGCCGCGAAGCGGGGATTAAGATTGTGAGCGAAGTGATGCAGTCGGATCAAATTGAGCTTATGCAGCCTTACGTGGATATTTTTCAGGTAGGTGCGCGCAATTCGCAGAACTTTACCTTGCTCGATGCGCTGGGGCAATGCGAAAAGCCGGTGCTGCTTAAACGCGGTATTTCGGGCACTGCCGAGGAATTGCTTTCGGCGGCTGAGTATATTTTTTCGAACGGCAACGAATCGGTAATTCTTTGCGAACGTGGTATAAGAAGCTACGAAAAAGCCTACCGAAATACGCTCGATCTCAACATTGTGCCCATTTTAAAATCGCGCACACATTTGCCGGTGGTGGTTGATCCTTCGCACGGAATTGGTATCAGACGGCACATTCCCGAAATGGCGCTGGCTTCGGTAATGGCCGGTGCCGACGGACTTCTGCTCGAAATACATCCGCAGCCCGAAAAAGCCGCTTCCGATGGCGCTCAAACGCTTAACTTTGAAGAGGCCGAAAAATTGTTTGCACAACTCAGGCAAACGGTGGCTCTTCGTCAATCATTCAAACTGTGAAAATTGTTCTTATCGATTACCGCGCCGGCAATGTGCAGTCGGTTTTGTTTGCCTTGCAACGTCTGGGTGTGGAAGCTGTGTTAAGCCACGATGCGGCCGAAATTGCCTCGGCCGATAAAGTGATTTTTCCCGGAGTGGGCGAGGCTTCCTCGGCCATGAAGGTATTGCAAAGCGAACGGCTTGATGTGCTTATTCCCACACTCAAACAACCGGTGCTGGGTATTTGCCTGGGTATGCAGTTGCTGTGCAGATATTCAGAGGAAGGGAATACTGCTGCGCTGGGCATTTTTGAGGTAGATGTATTGCGATTTGAGCCTGCCCCCGGCGATGCGTTTCAGAAAGTACCTCACATGGGCTGGAATACGTTGCAGGATATGCGCGGGCCTTTGTTTGAAGGGCTTTCGCCCGATACGGCTGTGTATTTCGTACACAGCTATTACGCCGGATTATGCGCCGATACTTCGGCGCAAACCACATACAACATTCCGTTCAGCGCCGCGCTTTGCCGCGATAATTTTTACGCCGTGCAGTTTCATCCCGAAAAAAGCGGTGCGGCGGGCGAACGTATCATTCAAAATTTTTTGCAACTGTGAGCATGAAAATTATTCCGGCAATCGACCTTATTGGCGGTAAATGTGTGCGTCTCGAACAGGGCGACTACAACCGGCAAACAAACTATGCCGATGATCCGCTGGAAATGGCCAAAGCCTTTGAGGGCGCCGGTGTAAGGCGTTTGCATCTGGTTGATCTCGACGGTGCAAAAGCCGGTGAAGTAATTAATTTGCCCGTGCTCGAACGCATTGCCGCGCATACTTCGCTGCAAATTGATTTTGGCGGCGGCGTAAAAACCGCAGCCGATGTGCAGCGTGTGCTCAATGCCGGTGCGCAATGGGTGGCTGTGGGCAGCATGGCCGTTAAATCGGGCACGGTGGTGGAGAAATGGTTTGAGGAGTTTGGCGCCGCACGTTTTTTTATTGGCGCCGATGTGCGCGGTACGCAATTGGCCGTGAGCGGATGGCTCGAACAAACGGAGGTGGAAATTGTGCCGTTTATACAGCGGTATTTGCAGCTTGGCGTGAATGAATTTTTCTGCACCGATATTTCGCGCGATGGCTTGCTTCAGGGGCCTTCCACGGCGTTGTACGAAATGCTGCTGCGCGAGTGCAGCGGGCTGCGGCTTACGGCAAGCGGAGGCGTGTCGGGCATGAACGACCTTGCCGAATTGCAGCGCGCCGGATGCACAGCCGCCATTGTGGGCAAGGCTATTTACGAAGGCCGCATTACCCTGCACGATTTGCAGCAATGGAACAGTGTAAACGAAACCCGCGTGTAAGATGCTCACCAAACGTATTATTCCCTGCCTCGATGTAAAAGACGGCCGCACCGTGAAAGGTGTAAACTTCGAAGGCCTGCGCGATGCGGGCGATGCGGTGGAACTGGCCGAACGTTACTCACACGAAGGTGCCGACGAATTGGTGCTGCTCGACATTACCGCCACACACGAGAAGCGAAAAACGGTGGCCGAATTTGTGCGCCGGGTGGCTTCGCGAATCAATATTCCGTTTACGGTAGGCGGTGGCATTGCCTCGGCCGATGATGTGGCGGTGCTGCTGGATAACGGGGCCGATAAAGTGTCGGTAAACTCGGCGGCTTTTCGCAATCCTTCGCTTATTGATGAACTGGCGCGGCGTTTCGGCAGCCAGTGTGTGGTGCTGGCGGTGGATGCGAAACGGGAAGACGACGGCGTGGCCCGCGTGTATCTGGGCGGCGGCCGCGTGCGTACGGATGCGGAAGTGATGCAATGGATTCACGAGGCCGTGAGCCGCGGTGCAGGAGAAATTCTGCTCACGTCGATGAATCACGACGGTACCAAAGCCGGTTTTGCGCTTGAACTTACGCGGCAGGTGTCGGATGCGGTGAAAGTGCCGGTAATTGCTTCGGGCGGGGCTGGAAACATGCAGCATTTCGGCGAGGCATTTACGCTTGGTCATGCCGATGCGGCTTTGGCGGCCAGCCTTTTTCATTTCGGCGAATTATCAATTCCCGCGTTGAAACAGTATCTTGCTGCACAGCAAATTCCTGTTCGCTTATCTCAGTAATTTATCATGAAAAAATATTTCCCCGCATTATTTTTTCTCGTTCTGCTGGCCTCGTGTGCGCCTACGCGTTACGTGCGTCCGCTCGAAAAGCAAACACACGCCGTGAGTGCCAGTTTTGGCGGGCCGGTAATTGGTTTTGCCGGAGCCGTACTGCCCATTCCGTTTACTACGGTGGGTTATGGCTACGGCATTGGGCACCAGCTTACGGGTTATGCCAATGTGCATACCACCAGCTTAGTGTTTGGCAATGTGCAAACCGATATTGGAATCTGCACCCGGCTTTGGAGCAGTGCCAACGAACGTTTGCAGCTTACGGGAAATGCCGGACTTAATTTCGTGGCCAATTTCCGTCAGGGCGATCCGCGCCTCTGGCCGCAGCTCGATTTGAATGCGTCCTATACTTTGGGCAAGGGCCGCAGTTTTATTTACGCCGGAGCGGGAAGCTGGTTTGAGTTTTCCAAAACCCGTGTACACAACGAGCCGCAGCCTGCGCAGGTATTGCTTTATCCGCAGTTGGGCTGTCAGTTGGTGCGTAAGCATTTCAGCTACACATTCGAGTTGAAAGGGTTGCAGCTTGGCACACCCAATAAGCCCAATGCAGTCGATTACAAAGGCATTGGCGGTAACGGAGCCATTGGTTTTTATTTCGGTATGGCTTATCGTTTCGGTACAGCCGGTGCCACAGTTACTTCACCACGTAATCCATAAACAGCCATGCGTAAATTTGCTCTCTTTCTTTTGCTGCTTACCGGTTGCGCTCGCATGGATAATGCGTTGTATAATCTTGGCGATAAAATCACCGAATATAAATTAGACCAATACACCGGCGAACAGGATTTTATCCTCGATGCCTCATACACCATTCCCGATTCGCTCATTCATCAGTTCACACTTGCCTCGCAGGCTCCCGGCGAATCGTCGGCCACTACCATTCATGCAATTTACATTGGCGATATTTCGCGCATTGCCACTGATACGGTTATTCTTTACTGTCACGGCAACAAATGGCACATGGACTTTTATTGGCAGCGAGCCAAACTGCTGGCGAATACCGGCAGTAAAAACCGTTTCGGTGTGCTGATGATTGATTACCGTGGTTTCGGCCTTTCGGAAGGGAATCCCACCGAAGAAGGCATGTATGCCGATGTGGATGCGGCACAACGCTGGCTGCGCGACAATGGCCTTACCGGAAACCGGCTCGTGGTGTATGGCTTCAGTTTGGGCAGTGCGCCTGCCTGCGAGTTAACTGCACACCCGCGCACACTCTCGCCCGCCAAACTTCTGCTCGAAGCACCTTTTGCCTCGGCCGCGGTAATGGTGGCCGACGGAAGCCAGCTAAACATGCCCGGAAGTTATTACACCGATTTGCAGATAGATAATGCCGAAGAAATAAAAACCATTCAGCAGCCGCTGCTTTGGATTCATGGCATGAATGATAATTTTCTCGGCATTGAAACGCACGGCGAAGTGGTATTCCGCAATCACAACGGCGTGTACAAGGAAGCACACCGCATTGCGGGAGCCGATCATGGCGAAGTTCCGGCCAAAACCGGATTTCAGACCTACAGCAATTTAATACTGCAATTTATTACCCGACCTTAATGAAACCTGATTTTTCAAAATCGGCCGATGGCCTTTTGCCGGCCATTGTGCAGGATGCGCGCACAAAACGTGTGCTCATGCAGGCCTACATGAATGAAGATGCATATACGCTCACACAGCAAACGCAACGGGCCACTTTCTGGAGCCGTTCGCGCAATGCGTTGTGGACAAAAGGCGAAACGAGCGGACATTACCTGCATGTAAAAGAAATGTTGCTCGATTGTGATGCCGATTCCATTCTCATCAAAGCCCTGCCCGAAGGCCCAGTGTGCCACACCGGTGCGGCCACCTGCTGGAACGAAGCCAACGAACCCGATTTTCTGGTAAAACTCGAAGAACTGATTCAGTCGCGCAGGCATCAGGCGCCCGAATCGTCATATACGGCGCAGCTTTTGGCGCGGGGAATAAATAAAGTGGCACAGAAAGTAGGGGAAGAGGCGGTTGAACTTGTCATAGAGGCAAAAGATGACAACCGCGACTTGTTTCTGGGTGAGGCGGCAGACCTGCTTTACCATTATCTGGTGCTGCTCACCGCCAAAAACTGCAGTTTGGCCGATGTGCTGGCTGTGCTCGAAAAAAGGCACCACAAACAATAGGGGCAGGGTTGCCGTTTGTAATTTATTTCAACCTTTCACCGATTTAGCTGTTTTTAGTTGGCTTCAAATCCTTCCGTATGAAGTAATTTCGTGCGGAAATTTTTTGTTTTCCTTCGGGAACAGTCGAAATAAAAATGGTCGTATCACCGACTATAACACAAAAAAGCATGTATCTATCCATTAAACGCCTGTTTACGGGAGTTTTTTGTGTGCTGGGTTTCGCGGCCCAGGCGCAAAACAGTACGGTAAGCGGCGAAGTCAGAGACGCTTCCACGGGCGAGTCGCTCATAGGCGTAGTTATTACAATGGCCGGGAAACCCAGTATGGGTGCCACCTCAAACGCCTACGGCTTTTACTCGCTTACGCTGCCGCAAGGGCAGGTAACGCTGGTGGCGCGGTTTATTGGTTATGAAAATGATACGCAGCGTTTAAATCTTACTTCAAACCAGAAGCTGAATTTTAATCTTAAACCCATTGGGAAAGATTTAAAAGCCGTAGAAATTACCGATACCAAAGAGAATGACAACCTCACCAAGCCGCAAATGGGTACCACCAAACTCGACATGAAAGAGATTTCGGTGATTCCGGTGCTGCTGGGCGAAAAGGATATTTTGAAAACCATTCAGTTGCTGCCCGGTGTGAAAGCGGCCGGTGAAGGTAATTCGGGGTTTTATGTACGTGGCGGCGGAGCCGATCAGAATCTTATTCTGCTTGATGAGGCCACGGTGTATAATGCTTCGCATTTGCTGGGGTTTTTCTCCACGTTTAATTCCGATGCCATTAAAGATGTAACGCTTTACAAAGGCGGAATGCCTGCCGAATATGGCGGTCGCCTGGCCAGTGTGCTTGATGTGCGTATGCGCGATGGCAACGATAAACAGTTTGGCGTGGAAGGCGGAATCGGAGCCATTTCGTCGCGCCTTACCATCGACGGGCCAATTGTAAAGGAAAAAGGTTCGTTCATTATATCCGGCCGCCGCACCTATGCCGATATGTTTCTTAAACTTTCGCCCGATTCCACGCTCAACTCCAGCAAACTTTATTTCTACGACCTCAATGCAAAACTCAATTACCGCCTCGGCGATAAAGACCGCATTTTTCTGAGCGGATATTTCGGACGCGATAATTTCGGCTTCGCCGAAACCTTTGGTTTCGATTGGGGAAATGCCACCGGTACACTTCGCTGGAATCATATTTACAACGATAAGCTGTTTTCAAACACTTCGCTTATTTTCAGTAATTACGATTATCGTATCAATCTTACGGCAGGTGAAAATACATTCGGTATTTCATCGGGAGTAAAGGACTGGAATTTTAAACAGGATTTTCATTACTTCCCCCGCAACGGGATTTCTATTAAAACCGGCGTAAACGTAAACTATCATACGTTCCTTCCCGGTAAAGTAACTGCGGGTGAGGCCAGTTCGTTTACACCTACCGAATTCGATCTTCAGTATGCGCTGGAATCGGCGGTGTATCTTCAAAACGATCATCAGATCAATCCCCGCCTGGCCATGAGTTACGGAATCCGCGTATCCATGTTTAATATTCTGGGTAATGGAAATGTATATCGTTACGACGGCGAAGGCAATGTAACCGATACCACAAATTACAACCGGGGCGAGATTGTAGAAACGTACTATGGTTTTGAACCGCGTTTCTCGATGAGTTACCTCATCAACGAAAAAAACTCGGTGAAGTTTTCATACAACCGTTCGCAGCAATATATACACCTGCTTTCCAATTCCACCACATCCACACCTACCGATTTGTGGATTCCGAGCAGTGTAAATGTAAAGCCACAAACCGGCGATCAGATTGCGGGCGGATGGTTTCACAATTTCAAGGAGAACATGTATGAGTTTTCTTCGGAGTTGTATTACAAAACACTCATCAACCAGATCGACTATCGCAATGGTGCCGAACTTACGCTGAACGAAAACGTGGAAGGCGAACTGCTGAGCGGAAAAGGCCGCGCATACGGAGCCGAGTTTCTGATTCGCAAGCGCAAGGGAAAACTCACCGGCTGGGTGGGCTACACCATTTCGCGCACCGAGCGAAAGTTTACGCAGATTAACGACAATACCTGGTTCCCGGCCCGTCAGGACAGGTTGCATGATGTTTCTGTGGTGGCCATTTATCAGCTTGGCGAAAAGTGGACATTCTCAGGGGCATTTGTGTATTACACCGGAAATGCAGTTACGTTCCCGAGCGGACGTTATACTGTGGACGGTTTAACTGTACCGTATTTCACCGAGCGCAACGGCTATCGTATGCCCGATTATCATCGTCTTGATTTTGGAGCCACCTATTACCCGAAAAAAGCCAACAAACGCTGGAAACGCTACGAAAGCAACTGGAATTTTTCGGTCTATAATATTTATGGTCGCCAGAATGCCTTCCTGATTAACTTCCGTGAAAGCGCCACCAACCCTGATCAGACCGAAGCGGTGCAGGTATCGCTTTTCCGCTGGATTCCTTCTGTTACCTACAACTTTAAATTCTAAGGACGATGAAACGAGTACTTATCTTTTCGTTGCTGACAATAAGTGTAATTTTCAGTGCCTGCCAGAAGGTGATTGATGTGGATCTGAACAGTGCCGATCCTAAATTAGTGATCGAATTTCTGCTTGGCGATTCGATGGCACCTTACACGCTCAAACTCACCCGCACTGTCGATTATTTCGACGGCGGTGTTGTGCCGCAGGTTTCGGGTGCAGTAATTACACTTACCGATGATCTGGGCAACAGCGAGCAATTAACCGAAGTGCAGCCGGGCCGTTACATCACTGGTTTCACACAGGCTGTGGCCGGACGTACTTATTTCCTGAACGTAACCGTTGACGGGGAAACCTACTCGGCCACTTCGCGCACACCTTCGGAAGTACCGCTCGATACCATTTACGGCGAGTATGTGCCGCCGTTTTTTGGCAATGTGGCAGGTTATGTAACCACCGCCGGTTTTACCGATCCGGCTGCGGAAGTAAATTATTACCGGCAGCGCGTGTACATTAATGGTGAACTGCAGGATACCGCCGGAATTTTTTATCTGGTTGACGACCGCCTGAGTAACGGGCGTTATCTTCAGTTTCCGCTCTTCCCCATTTTTGCCGAACTGAATGATACGGTGGAAGTAGAAATGTGGTCGATAGACAAACCGGCGTATGATTATTACACCACCCTCGAAGACATTGCCACCGATGGAGGAGCGGCATCTGCATCACCCGGCAATCCGGTAACGATGATGAGCGGCGGGGCGCTGGGTTATTTTATTACCGGCTCGGTATCGCGTGCGCGGTATGTAGTGCAGTAAGTTTTAGACAAAACCAAAAATCCATTGTTTGCGCAACTTGCAGGCAATGGATTTTTCGTTTATACAAAAAGCAAAATCAATTTACCTGCTGCTGCTT
The DNA here is from genome assembly GCA_025454955.1 of Bacteroidia bacterium. Taxonomy (GTDB): domain Bacteria; phylum Bacteroidota; class Bacteroidia; order Palsa-965; family Palsa-965. Next base: position 43,413 of record JALONL010000018.1, read on the forward strand.
TGCAAACAGCCCTGCATCCCACAAAAAAAATATAGAAGAGATAAAAGAAACCACGTTCGCGCGGGAGAAAGAGGTGTGCGTATTGCGGCCGTGTTTCGAGTATGGCGCTCATGAGCAGGAGTTTTTGCCTCAGTAAACCGTTGGGCATGGAAAGCGCAGCCGCACTGTCGAGCAGGGGCAGCAGCCAGGGGCGGCGAAAGGCAAGCGATACTATTTTTTTGTCGCGCGTGCCGGCCTGTGTGTCATCGCGCATGCTTATGGCTTTTGCATACAGCGCAATGCTGGTGGCATCGGGCGTTTGGCCGTTTAAGAGGTAGCGGCTTGTAATTTCGGCTTCCTGCTGGGGAGTCATTTTTCTTTTTGCTTTCGCATTTCCTCGCGCAGCAGTGCCATGTCCTGAGCCAGCCTTTTATTTTGCTCCTGCAGTTTCGACACTACCACCGAGAGGTGAAGCAGGTAAATGAGAATGGCAAAAATGGCTCCTGTAAAAACGAGGTTGGGCGGATCGAATACGCCAATGAAATCGGCAATTACTTCGAGGCCCTGCCGCCAGAATGCAAAGGCAATAAGCAATGCCGAGCATACAATCCAGATAATGGCGTACTCTTCGCGCAGCCGTCCGCGGTAAATAAGCCGGGCAATAAATGCGAGAAATGCAAAACTGGCAATGATGGCAAGCAGTTGAACCCGTTCCATACTTGTTGCTGAGGTTGATATGCAAACCTAATCATTTGCCCCGAAGCCGCAAACACTACCGGCTTTCGTTCCAGGTTTTATACACCTCCTGCTGCACCGGCCTGAATGGCGGAATACGACGCAGCGGCTCGCATTCTTCGAGTGTATGATACAATTCCGATGGCAACTGCTGGTAAAGTTCGGTGCCTTTGGTTTTCCAGTGTATCATGTCGTCGCTTACGTCTTTCACAATTTTGCCCGGATTTCCCACCACTACTTTTCGCGCCGGAATTACTGTATCGGCTGCAATAAATGTGAGTGCGCCCACAATGCATTCGTCGCCCACCACTACGTTATCCATTACCACGGCATTCATCCCAATCAGGCAATTTCGTCCGATGGTTGCTCCGTGAATAATGGCCCCGTGACCGATATGCGCTGCTTCATGCAGCCGCACCGTTACGCCCGGAAACATGTGTATGGTGCAGTTTTCCTGCACATTGCAGCCATCGTCGATGATGATTTGTCCCCAGTCGCCGCGAATGGCTGCGCCCGGGCCTACATATACATTGCGGCCGATGATGACATTGCCGGTAACGGCTGCCTGCGGGTGAATGAAGGAGGATTCGTGAACTACGGGGCGGTATCCGTTAAATGAGTAGCATGACATTTTTGAGGTATTTGAGTGATGTGGCTTCGACAGGCTCAGCCACCGGGTTTGCGGTGTGCTTTGACTCGGTGGCTTCGACGGGCTCAGCCACCGGTTTGCGGGTGTGTTTGAATTCGGTGGCTTCGACAGGCTCAGCCACCAACAGGCTCAGCCACCAACAGGTTCAGCCACCGGGTTTGCTGGTGTGTTTGAGTCAGGTGGCTGAGCTTGTCGAAGCCACCGGAGGACGCAAACACAGGAATTTCCCCGGTGCCTGAGCTTGTCGAAGGCACCGGGTACTCAGTGCATTTCAGCTAAAGTATTCAAACTGGTCATACGGATGACGTTTGGCGTGAATGGTTTTTACTTCTCGAAAAAGGAGTTGGCGGAATTCATCTACGTTTTCCTTGTTGGCGGCGGAGATGAAGATGCACGGGTCGTTGAGTTTGCTCATCCAGCTTTTCTGCAACTCGGCCAGCGAGAGATTCTGGCGGGCGGTGGGGTCGAGCGGATCGGCTTCGTGGGCGTTTTCGCGGTAGGCATCTATTTTGTTGAACACAAGAATAGTGCGTTTGTCTTTCGCGCCAATTTCGGCCAGCGTTTCGTGTACTACGTTGAGCTGGTCTTCAAACTGCGGATGTGAAATGTCGACTACGTGCAGCAGAATGTCGGCTTCGCGGGTTTCGTCGAGGGTTGATTTGAACGACTCTACCAACTGGTGCGGGAGTTTACGTATAAACCCTACCGTATCGGAAAGCAGAAAAGGTAAATTGCCCACCACCACTTTGCGCACCGTAGTGTCGAGTGTGGCGAAGAGTTTGTTTTCGGCAAACACATTCGATTTCGACACGAGGTTCATAATGGTTGATTTGCCTACGTTGGTGTATCCCACCAATGCCACGCGCACTAATTCGCCACGGCTTTTGCGCTGTGTGGCCATTTGCCGGTCTATTTCCTTCAACTCTTCCTTTAGAGCCGAAATGCGGTTGCGTACAATACGGCGGTCGGTTTCAATTTCCTTTTCGCCCGATCCGCCGCGGGTGCCTGTGCCGCCGCGCTGTCGTTCGAGGTGAGTCCACATGCCGGCGAGACGGGGCAGCAGGTATTGCCAGCGTGCCAGTTCCACCTGCGCTTTGGCGTGTGCCGTGCGTGCGCGTCCGGCGAAAATGTCGAGAATGAGCAGGTTGCGGTCAATTACACGCCGGGCCAGTTCCTTTTCCAGGTTGCGCTGCTGCGAGGGCGAAAGCTCGTCGTCGAAAATTACAAGATCAATTTCGTTGGCCTCGATATACGTCTTCACCTCGGCCACCTTTCCCGAGCCAATATGCGTGCGCGGATCAGGGTGATCCATTTTCTGGGTATAGCGTTTCACCGGCTGCACACCGGCTGTTTCGGCCAGAAAAGCCAGTTCGTCGAGATATTCCTTTACCAGTTCGTCGGGCTGGCGTTTTTCGCTTACGCCAATTAATACTGCCCGCTGCCCGGAACGGACAGTAGTTAATGATTCAATCAATGAAATTCAGTTGTTAATTTATTCACACAAAAGTACTGTGAATAAGGCAAATGACGAAGAAAAACTAAAGCGGCCGACGATATAGTGATACGTTCTGAAAAGTTTCTTTCTCGCGATACAGATACCAGATCCAGCCGGCATGTACACAAATATTTTTGGGGTATGGAAATTCCAGACTGATTTCCGCACCCAGACTGCCGTCTGTTAAATTAATTTTTCGCAAAGTCGAATTATTGCCATTGTTGAAGAGCAGGTAAGCCTGTTGGGTAATGTGGTCTATTATCACTTTGTCCGGCCGGTTGTGGGTTTGACTCACGGGCATTTTAAACGTGCGGATAAATGATGCCTGGCTGTCGTAAACATACGTATCTCCGGTACACAGATCGAATATATAAATAGTATCATTAATGATATGCAGACTGGCTGCCACGGGGTTTTTGTAAAGAATGGCTGCGGCAAAATAAGGATCAGATTTAAGCAGAAAACTAATTGCCTGGCTGCCCATTCCCGATTCCATGATACGCTCGTGGTTTAGCCTTCTGTGTGCTTCATCTTCATACATTGAGGTGCGAACCGAATCAGTAATTGTAAGAAGTTTTTCTCTTTTTTTAGTGGACAGATTGAGTGCGGTGTAATCAACAGATAATTGTTCGGGGGAATAATTTTCATAGAAGTAATAAATGCCATTTTGTGCGGTTAAAGGCAGAAGATTGTTGCGGAATGCTTCCAGTGTGGATTCCTGAAATAACACATGTATTCCTGTTTCATCTTTAAGCAAGTCAATTTGCAATGTCTGATAAGAGCAGATAACATGCACATTGCCAAAAGCATCGGTAAACAAACTCTTGGCGGGGTAGGGAACCGGAACCGATTTTACAGTTGTATATGTACTGTCAAGAACAAGTAACGTTGATTTATCCGGCGAATCTTTATAGCCCAGAATAAGACTGTAATTACCTGAAAAAGCAAAATCGAGTACCTGATATGTTTTTGATTCGAAAACTATCACCGATTGGTCAGAAATCATTACCTCGTTCAGCTGAATGTTTCGCGGCTTTAATTTTATTACACCTGATAGCGATTTTACCGGAAGTTCGGTTTGTATATAATTTATATGCGAAATTCTAAGCAGCGAATCGTTCCCGGAAATTGTAATGCTGAATTTTCCCAGCGAATCGGAAATAGCAAGCTGGTTGCCCGGAACAGTCACAATCTGAGCCCCGGCAATGTTTTCGGAGTTTACCGCATCTTTTAGCAAACCGCTTACGGTTTGCCCGAAGAGTGTAAATGGTAATAAAGCAAGCAGAAGGAGTAACGTTTTTCTTTTGTGCATATCTGTGCAGGTAAACAATATGCAGACGCGCTTTTTCTAAAATTCCATAAATCTAAAATAATTGACTGTAAATGAAAATTTTAGATCGTGCAAAGGCCTTACACCGGCTGCCGGTAAAGTGTGGCGTGTTCATCGGTTTCGCGAGTGCGGTACAAAAACCATATCCAGCCATTGTGTATGCGTTTTTTTTTGCGTAAAAAAAGCAAACCGGCAGCAATAAATGGTTGCTGCCGGTTTTTAAGTGGACGGGTGTGTAAGCCGCCTATTTTTTTAATGTTTGCAGATATTCTGCCAGCGAATCTATTTCGGCGGGTGTGAGTTCGTCTTTGTAGGCGCGCATGGCTTTGCGGCCGTTGGCAATAATGGCTGCGGCTCCGGCTTTGTCGAGGGTGCTTGTGCTTAAATCAACAGCACCACCTATTGCGGCTTTGCCATCGTTTCCATGGCAGGCCACACATTTTTCGCCGAAAATGGTTTTTCCGCTCACTGCCTGTGTGGCCGCCGGCTGCGTATTGCCGCCCTGTCCGGCGTTTTCCGAACCGCATGAGGCCATGCACAAGGCCATAAATAATGCGCCTGCTGAAAGTAATTTCATACGCAGCATATTAAAACCAGCCACGGGCAATGCCTTCGGCGCGGAAGGGCCAGGGAATCATGGCGAGAATGAGAAGCAAACCAAGCAGGAACCAGATGGCGGTGCGTTTGTGCTTAACCACATCGCTGGTGGCACGTTTGGCCGATGCGCTGCCAATGGTTACAAACACAATGGCCACTACCATGCCCAGCAAATGTTCGAGCGCAAAAAAGCGGAGTGCGGGATTTTTCATGGCTTTGCCAAAGTCGTTGAGTGCTTCGGATACCGTGGGGCTTACAAAGTAGAGAATCAGACCAATCACCAACTGCAGGTGGACGCTGATTACGGTAAATGTAGCCAGCTTGCGGTCGAGCGGCTGATAGGGTTTGTTGCCTAACCAGCCTGCAAGGGCTTTGAATCCGGCAAAAATGAGCAGAAGCAGTGCCACCCAGCGCAGTCCGCTGTGAGCATGATCGAGAGCTGAATACATAACAAGCGTTTTTTTGGTGTTTCAAAAGTAATGAAAACCTGCCTTGTGCAACCTGCCCTTAATTGCTTTTAATATATCTATTCTGAATGGCTGTGTTTATCGGTAATTTGATTAATCTCTTTAAAACTTGAAAGTATATCTTCAGCATGACCGCCAGCAAGCTTTTTCTGATTTCTGTGCATGGCAATATCTTCAAGAAATGATAAGCATCTTGTTGCCAGATCAAATCCCTGAACAGTTCTGGCTTCACGAATGAAACAATAGAAACCTTGTGCGCTTCGGGCTTGCCACATTTGGATTAAATAGTTATATTCTTCTTTAGTTACTAATAGTTCTACCCATCTATGTTTATTAAATCGTGGTCGTTCAGTTCGTCCTTCCTGGGGTTGCAAATAGCCTTCGCCTGTTTTATCACTCACATATCTTTTTTGATTTTTAAGTCTTGCACGAATTCCTTCGCCTGACTCCCGTTTTTGATCCAGTGTTTTGAATAAACCGGGAATTTTTTTTGATCTGTCACGCGCATCATCAACTTCAACTTTTGTGAATTTTTCTTGTTCTTTAGTTAATACAGCACCACGATCATCGGAGTCAAATATAAAATCAGCTTCACGTTGTCTATCCTGTGGCTTCAAATCTTTGCCCATTTCATACGCTAAATATGGATCCTCATTCTGATACTCCAGACTCTTATCAGCCATTACCAAATGCCCCGAATTATCAATCTTTCTGTCGGTGTTACACCAAACTTCCAGCCTGATTGCATAGTGACTTTGCCGAGTTCTTCTGTCAGGCATTTGAGATAAGTCTCTGTTGATTATCGGATTGTCTCTTTCGTTGGAGAATGAAAATGTATCCTCGCGTATAAATAAATCTTCTCCGGCCACATCTTTATGATTTATTTCATTCACCAAAAACCATCTGTAAATGTGTTCCCCTCTTTTGTCATAATCACCAACCATTTCCTGATTGGGGCCGCGTCTGGATCGGAGTCGTTTATTTGGGTCAACATCTAATTGATCTTGTTCGGTTACTTCATCTTTTTCTTCCCCATTCATAATTGAATTGCCTGCTTTTTTCACCAGATGTGTAAGCCCGTGAACATTAGCAGGTTTTCTTTGAATAATGAAGGGATGGTTTGCCAGTGTATGAATAGAGTTCCCCTGAATAGTGCCTTGTATTGCTGGATTTTCTTCAAGAATGCCTGATTTGTCCTCCTCGTCTGTTTGCATGACATTCTTTTTCATTTGCACAGAAGGTATAGTCAGGTTCTGCATCTGTTGTGCCCCGTTCCCTGCTTCGGAAGTTGAATTTTTGTTATGTGCCGGGGATAAATCAATCTGACCATTGGGAGCAAAGGTACAGGCGTTAAATTGAGCAGGGTGCGAATTATGGAACGGTTTTCTGACTATGCCAATTGAAGTGTCGGGTGAAATTTCGATGCCGGAATTTACCTTATCAGGCATATCGGATTTATTTTCCTTTCGTTGGGCAGGAGCAATGTAACTGCTTTCTTTTATGTTCGGGCTGGGTAATGCTATGCCGGTTCCGTGATGATAAACAGGATTAATTTGGGGTATTACAGTTGCCTTCAATTGCTTTGGCGCTGATTGATAATTGGTGTCAGAATGATTTTGACCTGAAAAATGATCTGCTGCTGCACGGCCTTTATTTTCAAATGTGTTTATTTCGTACATGTATGTTACTGTTCTGGAGAATAGATGTAGAATTTTAATGACAATTTAGCAATTAGATATTTGCAATAATATTTTTTTATTCAATGAAAATGAAATATTTTCCTCGACTAAATACTACTGAACTTTCAGTCAACAGAATTATGCGAAAAAACTGCTTGTTTCGGATATATATAAATGATTTCTTTGAACAACGTGAGTGTGTTTATGCTTCATATACTGGTTTTGTTATGACTCATTCTCATCATCCGGTACTGTTTTTTGCCAGTCGTAAGTTCATGCTGAATCACAGAAACTGATAGAATATCTTGTCTGGAAAAAATGAACTTACATTAATTCAAAAACTAAGTTTAAGCCAACTTAGCGCGGAAACGCAAGTAAATCAATCTATTCGACTGTATAGAAACAGGAAATTATGCTTGAAATAAACCGCTATTCAGCCTCCTCAACCGTTCGTGTTGAGCATGGCGAAACACCACGAAATAATGATACATTTGTTTCTTTCTCAACCATACTATGAAGCAACTTTTTACGGCCGCCGTATTCTTGCTCACGGCAATGCTCGCTCAGGCGCAGGTGAGCACGTTTCCCACCAACGGAGCGCCCAATCCCAATCACAATTTCACCGCATTTACCAATGCCCGCATTATTGTGGATGCTGAAACGGTGATTGATAAGGGAACCCTGCTTATCCGCGACGGATTTATTGTGGATGCAGGCCCGGCAGTAACCATTCCGGCGGGGACGGTGGTTATTGATCTTCAGGGTAAATGGATTTATCCTTCGTTCATAGATCCGTACACCACCTACGGCATTACCCGCCCCAAGCGCGCCCCGCACGATCCGGCCCCGCAATACGAAACAGCCCGCCCCGGTGCTTATGCCTGGAACGATGCGTTAAAGCCCGACAACGATGCCTACCGCCACTACACCGCCAATGCAGAAACTGCCGAAGCCTACCGCAATTTGGGTTTCGGTACGGTAATGAGCTATTACCCCGATGGTATTGCCCGCGGCACCGCCACCTGCGTTACACTCAACGCCGAGCAGGGCGACAACCGCAGTATGCTTCAGGACAAAGTAGCCGCCTGCTACTCATTCAACAAAGGCACTTCCACGCAGGAATATCCCGGCTCACTCATGGGAGCCATTGCACTCATGCGCCAAACCTATGCCGATGCAGCCTGGTACAACACACTGAAAGCAAAAACCGAATACAACCATTCGCTCGATGCATGGATTGCCATTCAAACCCTGCCGCAGATTTTTGAAACCACCGATAAGTGGAATGTACTGCGTGCCGATAAGGTGGGCGATGAATTTGGCGTTCAATACATTTTCAAAGGCAGCGGCAACGAATATCAGCGCATGGATGAAATGAAGGCCACCGGCGCCTCGTTTATTCTTCCGCTCAATTTCCCGGCGGCGTTTGATGTGGACGATCCGTTTGATGCACGCATGATTGCCTACGAAGACCTCAAACACTGGGAACTTGCACCGCTCAATCCCGGAGCATTTGAGAAATACGGAATTCGTTTTGCCCTCACGGCATCAGACCTTGAAGATAAAGCGGAGTTTATGACCAACCTGCGCCGCGCCATTTTATTCGGACTGAGCGAAAAAATGGCCCTGCGCGCCCTCACCACCATTCCGGCCGAAATGCTGGGTATTGCCGATAAAGCCGGTACGCTGCGCAAGGGTATGCTGGCCAATTTTATTATTACCTCCGGAAATGTGTTTGCCGAAAATACCGTGATCTGGGAAAACTGGGTGCGCGGCCAGAAGTATGTGATAAACGACATGAGCAAAATTGATATCCGCGGTTCGTATCAGCTTACCGTGGGCAATGATGCAGTGCGCAACCTGAAAATTACCGGCTCGCTCATGAAAATGAAAGGCGCCATTCAAAATGCCGATTCCTCGAAAACGCCTGCCATGATTGATCTTGCGGGTAATGCCATAACACTGGTGTTTACACCCAAAGGTGTGGAAGGCGCATACCGTTTGAGCGGAAGCGTGGATGCAGTTACCAAAAGCATGACCGGCTCGGCGCAACTGCCCGACGGGAAATGGATGAACTGGACAGCGAAGTTTACCGCGGCCCACGAAGAAAAACCGCAAACTCCCGATACCACAAACTGGTACCTGCCCACGCTCGATGATGTAATTTATCCGTTTGCCTCCTACGGCGTTACGAGAAATGATACCAGCATGATAGACCGGCTCAAACGCAGGTACGATGCGGTACTCATTAAAAACGTAACCGTGTGGACAGGCGCCCAGGGCGACACCGCCATGCCCGACATGGACGTATATATTACCGAAGGCCGCATTGTGCGCATTGCCAAGAATATTGATGCACCCAAAGGCGCATTTGCATTGGTAATTGACGGCACAGGCAAACATCTCACACCGGGAATTATCGACGAGCATTCGCACATTGCGGTGGCCGGTGGTGTAAACGAAGGCACACAGGCATCAACCGCCGAAGTGCGTATCGGCGATGTAATTAATCCTGATGATGTAAATATTTACCGGCAGCTCTCGGGCGGTGTTACTGCGGCTCAGTTGTTGCATGGTTCGGCCAATCCCATTGGCGGACAGTCGGCGCTGGTAAAACTGCGCTGGGGCAGCAATGCCGAGCAGATGAAGATTGCGGGTGCAATGGGCTTTATCAAATTTGCATTGGGCGAAAATGTGAAACAGGCCAACTGGGGCGAGTATTTCACGATTCGTTTCCCGCAGTCGCGCATGGGCGTGGAGCAGGTTTATTTCGATCATTTTACCCGTGCAAAGGAATATCAGCGGCAGTGGGAAGAGTGGAAAAAACTTTCGCCCAAAGACCGCGAGAAAATGACACCGCCCCGCCGCGATCTGGAAATGGAAACGCTGGTGGAAATTCTTACACAGGCCCGTTTCATTACCTGCCACTCGTATGTGCAGTCGGAAATAAATATGCTTATGCAGGTGGCCGACTCAATGGGCTTTAAGGTGAATACGTTTACACACATTCTCGAAGGCTACAAAGTGGCCGATAAGATGCGCAAGCATGGAGCAGGCGGCTCGTCGTTTGCCGACTGGTGGGCGTACAAGATGGAGGTAATGGATGCCATTCCGCAAAACCCAGCCATACTTTTCCGCATGGGCATTGTAGTGGCCGTAAATTCCGACGATGCCGAGATGGCCCGCCGCCTCAATCAGGAAGCCGCCAAGAGTATCAAGTACGGCGATCTTACCGAAGAAGAGGCGCTGATGATGGTGACTTCAAATCCGGCCAAACTTTTGCATCTCGACAAACATCAGGGCACTATTGCAGTGGGCATGGATGCCGATGTGGTGCTTTGGTCTGATAATCCGCTTTCGGTATATGCCAAAGTGGAAAAAACATTAATCGACGGCAAAGTGCTTTATGACAGCGAAGAGGATGCGCGCCGCCGCGAAACCATGGAAAAAGAACGTGCGCGAATCATTCAGAAAATGATGCACGAAAAAGAAAACGGCGCACCCACCGTTAAACCGCGCATGAAGCGGATGAAAGTGTGGGATTGCGAAGACCTTGGAACCGAAAACGATTACCTGAACGATGCCGAATAAAGGAGGACAACGTATGAAAAGCATTTATTCTTTTACACTCTTCGCCGCCCTGTTCGCCGGTGTTACCGCATCAGCACAGAAGCCTGTTCCGGCCAAACCGCAGACCAAAAGTATTTTGCTGATGAATGGTGTGGCCCATATCGGCAACGGTACGGTGATTGAAAACTCGGTAATTGGTTTTCGCAACGGAAAAATAGAACTGGTGGCCGATGCCCGCACCGTGCGTATCGACCGCACTGCGTGGGATACCGTGGCCGATTGTGCCGGGAAACATCTTTATCCCGGACTTATTGCGCCCAACTCCACGCTGGGACTTACAGAAGTAGAATCGGTGCGCGCCACCAACGATCAGTACGAAGTGGGCGGATACAATCCACACATCCGTTCGCTCATTGCCTGGAACAGCGATTCGAAAATTATTCCCACCGTGCGCACCAATGGCGTGCTTATGGCGCAGGTAACACCGCGTGGCGGACGTATTACGGGCACGTCGAGCATTATGCACCTCGACGGCTGGAACTGGGAAGACGCCGTGCACAAGGCCGATGATGGTATTCACATCAACTGGCCTTCGTACATTGCCTACAACTGGAGCGAAAACGGGCCCGGCGGTTACGAGCGCAGCAAACGTTACCTCGATCAGCGCCACGAACTGGAGCAGTTTTTCACTGAGGCAAAAGTGTATTGCGCCCTGCCCTCGCAGCCCGAAAAAAATCTTCGTTTCGAAGGCATGCGCGGCGTGTTTAACGGCACAAAGGCTGTTTACATTCATGCCGATTATGTGAAGGAAATAACCGAAGCCATTGCCTTTGCGCAGAAATTCGGCCTCAAGCGCATGGTAATTGTGGGCGGTGCCGATAGCTGGATGTGTGCTTCGCAGCTTAAAGCGGCTTCGGTGCCGGTAATGCTTAACCGCCTTCACAGCTTGCCGCAAACCGATGGCGACGACGTAAACCAGTCGTACAAAACTCCGGCACAGTTGCTTAAAGCGGGTGTGCTTTTCTGCCTGCAAAACTCAGGCGATCAGGAAGCACACGGCACGCGCAACCTGCCGTTTATGGCCGGTACAGCGGCGGCGTGGGGCCTCACCAAAGAAGAAGCCCTCATGGCTGTGACCCTGAACAGCGCAAAAATTATGGGTATCGACTCGCGCTGCGGTTCGCTGGAGCCGGGCAAGGATGCCACGCTGTTTGTGTCGGACGGCGATGCGCTGGATATGCGCAGCAACAATGTACGCGCGGCATGGATACAGGGGCGGCGTTTGGATTTGCGTAATGAGCAAACCGAAATGGCGGAAAAGTATCAGGACAAATACGGGTTGAAAAAGAAGAAGTAAATAATAAGCATGTAAAAACCATCCTTTTCAGGGTGGTTTTTTTTTGAGGAAAATGTTAGTGGGGGTGTGGAAAGGGGGGGAGGGGGATGTATCTTTGGGTGTGGGGTTAAATGAAGTAACAGAATTTGTGCGGGAGCAGCACCTTAACGAAATCGGTTTTACACCGGTCACCGATTTTCATACCTGCATGAACCGCTATACCGGTTACAAGGCATATACGCGCAATGAGGCGGCCGCTCTTAACCGTAAGCTCGCAGAGGCTGCCGCGGTTTGTGAGCAGCACGGCACCAGCATTTATCAGGTTTGTATTGATGTCTTCCACGAAATCTGCAACCACAAGCGGGAAGCCCTGGCCCTTGGCCTTGATGTGCCTCCTGAGCCACCTTTCTACCACGGGGATCCCTCTTTCTCAAATGGTTTCACACCCAAAAGAAGGGCTGCTTCAAAGCAAAAGGTTGGTTAGGTTTTTTGCGGTGTGTTTGGGTGTTTTTTCGGGAATTATTGGGGATGATTTACTTTCCTAATTCCCGCTGATACATCATTACCACATTTTCCAGTCCGAAGTACAACGCATCGGCAATGAGTGCGTGGCCGATAGATACTTCCTGCAGACCGGGGATGTGTTGGGCGAAATAGCGCAGGTTTTGCAGGCTAAGATCGTGGCCGGCGTTGAGGCCAAGGCCGAGTTGTTGTGCGCGTTGGGCGGCTTTTACGAAAGGGGCAATGGCCTGTTCGCGATTTTGGGTGTAGTGGTGGGCGTAGCTTTCGGTGTAAAGCTCGATGCGGTCGGTGCCGGTGTCGGCGGCGCCTTCTACCATGCGTTCATCGGCGTTTACGAATATGCTGGTGCGGATGCCGTGTTGTTTAAACAGGGCAATGATCTGGCGCAGGTAGTCGCGGTGGGCGATCGTGTCCCAGCCGTGATCGGAAGTGAGCTGGCCGAGTGTGTCGGGCACGAGTGTTACCTGATGCGGGAGTGTTTCGAGTACCAGATCCACGAATTTTTGTTCGCGCGGATTGCCTTCGATGTTGAATTCGGTGGTAATGAGCGGACGAATGGCGCGTACATCGGCATAGCGGATGTGGCGTTCGTCGGGACGCGGATGTACCGTAATTCCGTTGGCACCGAAACGTTCGCAGTCGGTGGCGGCTTTTACCGGATCGGGTGTGTGGCCTCCGCGGCTGTTGCGCAGGGTGGCTATTTTGTTGATGTTAACGCTGAGGTGAATCATGTATGCGCAAAAGCTGAATGCGGTGTTGATTATTACTTTCCGGCCTATGCCCTGGCGTTGGGTACGGCCACTTCATCCACAAACCTGCGCATGAGCGGGCCGCTGGCAATGCTGGTAATAAGTGCCATTACCACCAACGCCACAAATACAGGCTGCGTAATGAGCCCGGCTTCGAAAGCCAGTGTGCCGAGAATAATTTCCATGGCTCCCCGTGCATTGAGGCCGAAACCCACGGCAATGGCGTTGCGCCGCGACAAACCGCCCAGCCTTGCACCAATGCCTGCGCCAAGTACTTTGCCCACAAAGGCAACAATGAGCACCACACTTACAATAAACAAGTCGAAGTGCTCAATGAAGTTTACTTTTAGTCCGATTGACACAAAGAACAGCGGCGCAAAGAAATTGGTCACAAACTGGTGAATAATTTCGCGGGCCTGTTCGCGCAGGTGTACCGAATCGCCGATGGCAATGCCGGCAATGAACGAACCAAGAATGGCATGAATGTGAATACTTTCGGTAAACGCGGCACAAAGCAGGCAAAGCCCCAGACACATGGACAGCACACCACCCGGCCACGAAAGCCTTGTTTGTATCCACGGCAGCACACGGTCGATAATGCGGCGGCCGATAAAGAGCATGAATGCGCCAAATGCAAGTATGTAGAGAATGGTATAACCCACATCGCCTTTGTCGCCGCCCATGCCGCCCACCGAAAGGATGAACGAGAAAATGAGCCAGCCCACCAGGTCGTTAAACATGGCCGAGGCAATAATAATCATACCTATGCTGGTGCGGAATAGATTCATGTCCATCAAAATCCGCGCAATAACCGGAAGCGCCGAAATAGACATGGCCGTACCCATAAACAGGGCAAAAAGGAAATGATTCTGCGAGCCCGGCTCACAATCGAACCATTGCGGAAAATACCAGGCCAGACCAAAGCCGGTGGCGAAAGGCAAAATCATACTTCCCAACCCCGTGCTTATGGCGGCACGTCCCTGCCTGAGTACGGTGGTAAGCTGCACTTCCATTCCGGCCACAAAAAGCAGCATAATTACCGAGAGGCTGAAAATGCCGTCGAGCGCAATGGATACGTTGGCATTGGTTTTCAGCGGAAAAAGCAGCGTCGAAATTTCGGGTGCAAATGTGCCGAGTATGGTGGGGCCGAGTAAAATACCCACCAGCAATTCGCCCATTACCACGGGCAGCTTCCATCGCTTACCAAACTCGGCCAGAATGCGCGAGAGGATAAGCATGGTGCTGATTGCCAGCAGCAGCGTAATCAGGTCGGAATGGGTGAGTTTGGCCATATATGCGCTGCCGGGGCAGAATCAGGAAACACGCGAGTGAACAATAAGTACGTTGCAGGGAAGGTCTTCGAGAATGTATTCCATATCGTGTGTAAAGATGCGGTCGATGAGTCCGTACTTTACATCGGGCGAATTAATAACGAGCAAATCGGCTTTTTTGGTTTCGGCAAACTGGCGAATGGCGAAGCCGGGTTTTCCTTTGATGATTTTTTCGGTGATTTCGATATCGCCCTGTTTGCGGCAGCGGGTTACAATGGCGTGCATACGGTTGGCCTCTTCGTCGGTAAACTCGCGTTTAATTTTCGATGCCTCGCCTGCGGTGCTGTCGCCGGCCATAGTCATGGCCAAACCGGGCTGATGTACTTCGGTGGCCACTACAATGTCTTTGCTGCAAATGTGTTCGGCAAAGTAAATGGCGGTGTTAATGGTGTGAATGGTTTTGGGGCTTTCGACCGAATTGACCACCAATTTTTTAAACACCGTTCCTTCTGCCTTGGGTTCGGTGAGCAGCAGCACCGAGCATTTTGCTTTGCGCGAAACGGAGCGGGCCACCGAGCCGAGGTAAAAACGCAGCATGTTTTCCTTGCGCATGGCGCCCAGCACGAGCAGATCTACAATATTGAGTTTGCAGAGATCGAGCAGGGTGGTTACAGGGTCGCCCTCGCTCCAGATGATGCGTACTTTCTGCTCGTCGATGCCCAGCCGTTCTACTAATTCGTCGAGTTTCGACTCTTTGTTGCGGGTGCGTTCGCCAATGTGCATGAGCAGCAGTTGCGAGTCGAAAGCGAGTGCCAATTTCCAGGCTTCACCCAGCACACCTTCGAGCCGGGGCGAAAATGCCAGCGCCACCCCAATCGTTTCGAACGGATAAGACGGACGGCGTTTCAGTTTCTGGTAATCCATGCACAAAGATAAATCCAAATCGGCTACAACCGGCAGCAGGTTATTGGGTTGATTTTTAGTCTGTTGGTGAAAGTGTGGAATGTTGTGTCAACTAATTTCGGCGGTATATGTTAAAAGAATGTCTTCCACAAAAAAACCGTACTCCTCAGGAAAACGTATCTTTCGCAACGCATCACCAACTCAGAATGGCCATATTTCTGTTTCTGGCGGCACACTGGTTTTTGTCGCTGTTCTGCCAAACCTTTTTTCTTCACCGCTACGCCTCACACCGCATGTTTTCGATGTCGAAAGGCTGGGAGCGTTTTTTCTACCTGTTCACGTTTCTTCTTCAGGGCTCGTCGTTTCTCAATCCGCGCGCATACGCCATCATGCACCGTATGCACCACGCCTACAGCGATACGGAAAAAGATCCGCACTCGCCTCACTTTATACGCGATGTGTGGGGACTGATGATGAAAACCAAACGTATTTACCACGATTTTGTGCGCTATAAAACGCAGCCCGAACCCATTTTCAACAGTCATTATCCCACCTGGCCCGCGCTCGACAAATTTTCCGACCGCTGGGATCTGCGTATCGCTTTCGGCATTGCCTACACGCTTTTTTATGTGTATTTCGCCACGGCCTGGTGGCAGTTTATGTTTTTGCCGCTGCATTATCTTATCGGGCCGGTGCAGGGTGCCATTGTAAACTGGTGCGGACATAAATACGGCTATTCCAATTTCGATAACGACGATCATTCCAAAAATTCGCTGCCGGTCGATTTTCTGCTCATGGGCGAACTCATGCAGAACAATCATCACAAAAGCCCAAACAGTCCCAACTTTGCCAAACGCTGGTTTGAGGTGGATCCTACCTGGCCGGTGATGCGTTTGCTGCATTCGCTGCACATTATTAAACTCCGCCGCACGGCTTAACCAAACCTCTGCATTATGCCACTATTACTGATGATTCTTGCGGCCACTGTGGTCTGCTGCTTAGTGATGTTTTTTGTGTGGGTGTGGCAAAAGCGCATTGCCAACGCGGGTGTGGTGGATATTTTATGGTCGTATAATTTTCCGCTGGTGGCGGTGGTGTATTTTCTGCTGGGCGATGGATGGATGGAGCGGAAACTGCTTATCAGTGCAATGGTGCTTGTTTGGGGAATAAGGCTGGGTACGTATTTGTATATACGTGTGCTGGGGCATATTCACGAGGAAGACGGGCGATATAAGCAATTGCGTATAGACTGGGCCCCGAATTTTGAGTCGAAAATTTTCTGGTTTTTTCAGATGCAGGCGGTGTCTAATGTGCTGCTGTCCGTACCGTTTTTGCTGGCCTGTGTGAATAAGTCGGAAGCCTTGCACCCGCTCGAAATTGCGGGAGCGGCAATATGGCTGCTGGCTATTTTGGGCGAGGCGGTGGCCGACCGGCAGTTGCAGAAATTCAAGAGCGATAAAAGCAACAAAGGCAAAGTGTGCGATGCGGGTTTGTGGGGCTGGTCGCGACATCCGAATTATTTTTTCGAGTGGTGCATCTGGCTTGGCTACTTTGTGTTTGCCTGTGCTTCGCCGTGGGGCTGGGTAAGCATTATTTGTCCGGCCATTATTCTTTATCTGCTGCTGCGTGTAACCGGCATTCCCATGAACGAAGAGCAAAACCTTCGTTCCAAGCCCGAAGCCTATAAAGCTTATCAGCAGCGTGTAAGCATGTTTGTTCCGCTTCCGCCCAAAAAAGCCGGTGTATGAATATCGACAACCTGCTCGAACGTAATCTTTTGCCCGACATACTCATACGCACCGGCATTCGCAGGCTGCTGCGGCAACGTTTGCGCGATGAAAAGCGCAGTACGCCCGATGAGCAGTATGCGCATTTCATGCAGCAGCTCGACGAGTTTTCGCGCAGCCCCGTGGCCGTAGAAACCAAAGCCGCCAACGAGCAGCACTACGAAGTGCCCACCGCATTTTATCAATACTGCCTCGGCCCGCATCTCAAGTACAGCAGCGGTTTCTGGAAACCCGGCACCACCACGCTCGCACAGGCCGAAGAAGACATGCTTGCGCTCACCTGCAGCCGCGCACAACTCGAAAACGGCCACCACATTCTCGAACTCGGCTGCGGCTGGGGCTCACTCACGCTTTACATGGCGGCGAAATTTCCGCAAAGCAAAATCACCGCCGTTTCCAATTCGCGCACACAAAAGCAATACATCGACAGCACCGCCGCCGCCCGCGGACTCACCAACATCACCATCATCACTGCCGACATGAATGTGTTCGACACCGCACCCGCACAATTCGACCGTGTGGTTTCGGTAGAAATGTTTGAACACATGCGCAACCACGGCCTGCTGCTCGAACGCATTTCACGGTGGCTTAAGCCTGAGGGCAAACTCTTCGTACACATTTTCACGCACAAAGCATACATTTATCTCTTCGAGTCGAAAGACGAAACCGATTGGATGTCGCGCTATTTCTTTACCGGTGGTATGATGCCGTCTGATCATTACTTACTTTACTGGAACAAACACCTGCACGTAACCTCGCACTGGCGCGTATGCGGCGAACATTATGGCAAAACTGCCGAAGCCTGGCTGAAAAACATGGACGCGCACAAAGCCGAAATTCTGCCACTGTTTGCGGAGACTTACGGGAAAGAAAATGTAACCAAATGGTGGGTTTATTGGCGTGTGTTTTATATGGCCTGTGCCGAGTTGTGGAATTTTGAGAAGGGGGAAGAGTGGTTTGTGAGTCATTATTTGTTTGAGAAATAGTTAATCAATACTACTGCTGTTTGGATTGCAGGTTCTGTCATAATCAATTAGCCAGTCTTCTTTCTTAAAGCCTTTCAATAGCTTTCGTTGTTTGGCAGTTCCACTTACACGCATTTTTTCAAGTTTATTTGCAAATGCCGGAGTCAACTCTATTTCTTCAGCATAAATAGAATCACCACGAGTTATGTAAATGTCATTTGTAATAAAGCGATTGATTGCGTTGTTGCATGAATAATTGGATATATGTTTTACTTTGTTCAGTAATATAATCTCAGTGGTATCGGAGAAAAATTTTAGTGTGTAGTAATAGCTAATTTTTAGGTTTGTTTCATCTATGAAATTGAATTCACTGTTAATTTCAGTTATAGCACCATAATCACTTTCTGAAAAGAAGTAAAGAGAGTGATAGTTGAATTCTGTAATTGGATCGGATACCTGAATAATAGAATTATTCCGGATTTTGTAGAAAGATAAATATCCGGCTCCGTACCCGGTTCCCCATCCAAAACTGGTAACTGCCCAGTATGGCCATCCTGGCTTCTTTTTTATTGGGGCAGGCCAGAAATTCCTGTTTATTGCCGAGGTTTCACCTATTGAAATATATTTCAAGCCATTCTTTTTATAAAGCCGATATACGTGCTCCCAATGATTATCCCGAATAATTTCAATTACAATTTCTTTGGCCGGATCATCATCCAGATTTATTTGCTGAAGAACCAATTGGGAGATGAAGTTCAAACTGTCTGCCATAAACCATTTATGTGTATTGCCCCTGAATAATTTATTTGTAATGAGAGAGTCAATTTTTTCTCTTTTTATAAGAAAAGGATATACCGCTTTTTCATTCGCGGTGTCACAAAAACTTTGAATAAATAATTGAAGTGAACGGTTTCGGATATATTTAAACGTAGAGTCAATGTTACTCGTCATGTCAGCCGGAAACGTATCATTACCAAGTATATATCCGGTTACAAGATCCTGTTGGTATCGGATTTCAGTAATTGTCAATTCGTTTTTCCATTTCGGGCTTACAAATGATAATTTGTTTCCTATTGTAAATTGGGGAATGTTTTTCCGATCCCCGATTTTAGTAATTATCCATTCTTTTTTCCATTTCGTGCCTGTAAATGATAATTTATTTCCTTCTGCAGGCTCTGATATGTTTTTTTGCTTTGACTGTTTGCAACCTGCAATTGCGAGTAAGAAAAACAAGAAAGAAAGTATGCGCATGTGAATATTGAGTTGAGTTAAATGGTGCGCTAATCATTCCAACGTATCCGAAGGAAATTTCCAATTCTCCTTTCTGAAATTCCGCAACGCAATTTTCTGATCTCGTGTACCCTTCAATCGTACACGATCAATCTGCTCCACAAATAGAGGGGTTAAATCAGTCCATTCATCCTTCAACGCCAGATTTACATGTTTATTCGGGTCTTTTGGCTCGTAGTAATAACCCGATTCATTGAACTTGTAATGCACTCCATAAGCCGATTTATTGATTACCGGGTTTTCGCAGGTGTGTCCGTGTACGGAAAGTGTGTATTCATAAATCACCTGAAACTCATCTGCATTTTCCACATTCAATGTGGCATTTAACTCCGTGGCAGATGCCGTAAGCTGGTCGGTGAATTGAAAGTGAGTGATGTGATTTTGAACCGTTATTTTATTACTCACCTGAAAAATTTTCTCATAAGCAATTTTGTACAGCGTAATCATCTGCGAACTCACTCCCGGACCCCAGCCATATTCGCGTATGGCAAAGAAAAAACGTTTGTCCATTGTTTCCGGATGCTGTGGTGTGCTGTATCTGTTGGTGGCTTCAAGCATACCCAGAAATTGAAGGCGATGATCTTTACCGGGTCTGTAAATCCGGTATTCATGCTTCCATGCGTGGCTACGGTCTATTTCCACTATTGTTTCGAAAGATCTTTCATTGTCGAGATTTTGTGAGTAAACCCATATTGGCGAAGGAGTTTGCCCCGAATCGAGGAGAAACCATTGCATATTGGTGTCGTTCATCAGGTCTTCGCACACCAGATAATCCAACTCGTCATAACTCACCAATGCCGGATAGGTTCGTTTGGGCGATTGTTCGTTAGTGAAAATGTCGATAAAACGCTGGAGTACAATGTTCTTAATTCCCTTGTATTTTTCGGATAAACTCTTGAGCGTATCCACCACAAACGTATCACCGCCAAGCAGGTAGCCGGTGAGATTTTGTAGCGAATCTTTGAGCAGGGCTATTTTTAACGTATCGCCCCATTTCGGGTTGGTAAACGAAATTTTTTCGGGTGCGGGAATTTGTGTTTGCTCTGTTTCCGGCATGGATGAGCAGCCTGCCAGTGTAGCAGCGAGAAGGGTTATCAGTAGCCAGCGCATAGTGCTAAGCTAAGGGCTGGATTTCCAGAATTAGTAATGCCTTGAAGAAGTGTGGAGGTGTAGTGAATAAGTGTAGATTATTTTGATTTAGCGAATGTGTGTGTATAAATAAAGTCTGCGGCTTGTTTCTACACAAAAAAACACGGGCTTCCCGAAGGAAGCCCGTACACAGTCATTGACATTTCTATTACTCTTTATAAATAATAAAATGCTTTACCAGTTCAAACGTACTGCCTTCTTTATCGGCAGGCAGGTTTACGGTTTCTTTTACGGCTTTGTAGCCGGGCATTTCGATGCGGATTTCGTAAGTGCGGTCGCCTTCGAGTGTAACGTTGTAATTGCCCTGCGGGGTAGAAGTGGATGTGGTAACCAGGTTGCCGTTTACATCATACACTTTTACTTCGGCACTCATGGAAAGGCCGTCGCCGTTGTATATTGAGCCGAGCAGACTGCTCATAATGGGGCCTTCTTTCTTTTTGGGCAGGAGTTCGGTCATGTCCACCATCCAGATGTCGCGTTCGCCGAGTCCGCCGGGGCGGTCGCTATCCACGTAGGCGGTGCGGCCATCGGCAGAGAGCTGGAACATGCGTTCGTTGTTGGGTGTGTTAATGGGATAGCCCACGTTTACGGGTGTGGTCCACTGGCCGTTTTCGAAGCGGGTCATGAAAATGTCGTAGCCGCCCATGGTGTTGTGGCCGTTGGAGCAGAAGTACAATGTTTTGCCATCGGCAGCGGGGAAAATTCCGCCTTCGTCGTATTCGGTGTTTACCTGCGGGCCGAGGTTTACGGGGTCGGCCCATTCGCTTTTGCTTTTGCGTTTGCACATCCAGATATCGCTGCGACCGTAGCCGCGTTGTCCTTTCCAGGCCAGATCCTGTCCGCGTTCGCTCATGAAATACATCGTATTGCCATCGGGCGAGAGCACGGCGCCGTCTTCAAAATAGCTGGTGTTTATGCCGGCACCCATGTTTTTGGGATTGCTCCATTTGCCGTTTTTGTTGCGCTTGGAGAAGTAAATATCGCCGCCACGGGCCTGATCGGCGTTGTTTACATAAATGAAAAGCTGGTTGCCATCGGGCGAAATGCTGCAGGCGGCGTCGTGTCCGTCGGTATTAATTCCGCCGGGAGCAAGATCGGCGGCGCCCCATTTCATGGCAGCCGAATCCCAGGCGCTGATGTAAATGTCTTCGAAATATTTGTTGTCGCCTTCCTTGTCTTTTTCCGATGTTTTACCACCGGGGCGGCGTGAGTTGAAGATCATGGTTTTTCCGTCGGCGGTAATTGACGGACGTTTATCGTCGTAGGCACTGTTTATGATGGTGCCGGGGTTGGTAACGGTTACCTTTTTGGGCGAGGCCGTGAGTGTTTTGGCGGTCTGGCACTGGTTGAGGTAATAGTCAATTTCTTTTCCTTTTGTGGCCGAAGTGCTGCGCGATTTTGCGGCGCTGAGTTCGGTAATGGCCTGGTCTAATTTGCCCTGCATCTGGTAAATGCGGCCGAGCATGAGACGGATATCGGGGTGGCCGTCGGCATTGATGGATTTGGCTTTTTCGAATTGAGTGAGGGCCTGGTCGGTTTCGCCCATTGCAAAATAGCATTCGCCGATATGGAAAATTACCGACGCATCGTTGGGGCTGTTGGCCAGAACTTCTTTGTAAAGATTGAGTGCTTTCACATAATCGCCGCCATTAAAGGCCTGCGAGGCTGCGAAGAGTTTTACTTCGTCGGCACTTTTGGTAACTACCGATTGGGCGCCCGAGGTAAAGGGCAGCAGCAGAAAGAGGGCGAAGGTAATTTGTAACAGGTGCTTCATACGTTCGGTTAAGTAGCGAGAATGTAAACAAATATAACAGGATGTAGCTATGTGAAAAAGCCAAAACCTGATTTTTGTGGGCCGGATTAGCCTTTAGTTTACCTTTTACGGCAATTGCGGCAGGGCGGCCAGCTTTTTGAGGAAGATTTCGAGGGCCTGCTGCTTTTGTCCGGTAAATGGATAACTGATGCAGGTATTCAGGTAATGGGCAATGTCAAAGCCGGGATAATCGGGCTGCGATTGGGCAATTACCGTATCCATATTTTCAATGCCAAGTTGCAGGGCATTGGTAAACTGGGTCACAAACTCCTCTGAAAGCGGCGTGGTGCTAACCCAGGCTGCAAATACAAAAGGCAGTCCGGTTAATGCTTTCCACTCGGCGGCAAGATCGTATTCGTAGCGGTGCGTGTGGTTGAGTGCAAATGTGCGGTCGCCGATAACCACGCCGGCGGTAGTGCCGGTAATTTGTGTTTCAAATCCCGGCTGTGCAGCCTGCCAGTGCGGACTTATTTTCCAGTGTTCGGCCGCCAGCACGCGCGCCAGATTAACCGAAGTGCGGCTCTGGTAGTCGAGCAGCACGGTGGTTATTTCGTGCAGGGGCACCTCGCTGTAAAGCATTACCGATTCCACCGCACCCTCGGCCCCGATGCACCAGTGCGGCAGAATATGGGCCGCCGGAAGTGCCGGAATGGTGGCCACCGGCACAAGGCCAATATCGGCCTCACCGCTGCGAAGTTTGCGGGCACACTCGGCAGGAATGTCCACCGAAATTTCCACACCGGGCAAACCTGCCTGGCGCAGACCATATAAAAACGGACGGGTATTGAGGTACGAAACAGCGGAAATGCGCAGCATATCAGTTTAACAAAGATGCAAACGAAAAGTTAAACTGTGCGCAGCGTTTGAGCATAACCCTGCTGCTGATCCTGTTTGGAAGCCTCCAGCACCGCCAGCGTGGCCGCCACACACGAAAGCACGGGAGCTATGCTGATGCCCAGAAACGGAATCCACAGCAACACGGTAAACACAAAACCATTGGCAATGGCTATGCCCTTATGCCTGCGTGTAAAGCGCACACCCTCGCTTATTTTCATGCGGCGCCGCTCGTACGAATAATCCATCATGCTGAAACCGAGGAAATACCAGGCCACCACCGCCCTGAACGGAATGGTAAGCCAGCCCAGCAGCCAGCCAATAAAAGGAATGAGGCAAAACACCACACAGGCCAGCCAGATCAGAAGTTCCATCATCATGTTGCGCAGTGTAATTAAAATACCACGCAGCATATCGTGCAAAAACTGCCCGAAATGAAACGGAATCGATGTGCCGGTAATAATCTCGTCAATACGCTCAGAAAGCAGCGCAAGTATGGGCGAACAAATAATCAGCACAATGTACTTGAGCATACTGCTGAACAAAATGAGCATAAAAATTTTCAATATGCCGCTCACCAGAAATTTTAAAGCCGCGCGCAGGTAATCTAACCAGCCGTCCCATTCGCCGTCGAGACTTATCCAGCCAATCACTTTATTGGCAAGCATATCGCCGAAGTAAAACGTGGAGGTAAATCCTACTACATAAAGGCCAATGGTAATAAGCAAAGGCCATAAAAAGTACAGCCAGAGATTATGTTTGGCAATGAACTCAATTGCCCTGATATGCGACGAAAAGCCGAGTCCAAGATCTTTGAAGAAACCCATAAAGCGAAAATAAAGGTATTTCAATTACTTCACTCCTTAATACCGCCTTAAAACCGTGGTTTGTGGAAATAAAACAGCCTATTTAGGAAAAATTGTGAGTACATACTTACTTTTATACTGTCAGCAAACCCGCATGGAATTAGAAACTTTATTTACCCAACGGCTTATTCTGAAAAAACTCACGGCAGATGATCTTAAATTCATCTTTGCCAGCTATTCGCCAAACGAAGTAAAACAACTTTTGGGGTTTGTTTCGGACGAAGAATATTTAAAAGAAAAACAAAAGTCTGATATCGGGCATACTTCACACCACAGAAGCATCTGCCAGTTTATTTTTATTGATAAGGAAAGTGGCAAAACTATAGGACGGGGAGGTTTTCACAACTGGTTTGTATTGCATCACAGGTCGGAAATAGGCTACCTTATTTCGGACCTGGCTTTCAGACAAAAAGGACTGATGAGCGAAGCGCTTAAAGCAATGATTGATTATGGTTTCTCGGCAATGAAATTGCACCGGATAGAAGCATTCACTGCCGACGATAATTTTGCATCCATCAGGCTGCTTGAAAAAAACGGATTTATTAAGGAAGCCCTGCTGCGTGAACATTACCTTCTCGATGGAAAATTCATCGACTCTTTGATGTTTTCCAAACTAAGTACTGAACATACATTTCTATAAACAGCAACAAGAAGTCAGCAGTCAGTTAAGCATAGTTAACATCTGCTAAAGGTTATGATCGTTGCAGATTTTAAGTTGAGGGGAAATTGAAAACTTGCGGTTAAGCAGTTTATTTAGCGGTCTCATCTTCACGCAGTAACTTCAGCAATAATCTGTTCAATTCATCGCCCCGCGTCAGCGTCATCATGTGCGAACCACCTTTAATCAGGTAATCGTGCCGGACATTCCTTGCGGGCAATGTATGGTCTTTGCTGCCGTGAATGTGAATGATGGACGAATCGGCCGTGGTGCGTTCCCAGTTTACAATCATGTCAACGGTGCGTTTGAGGTAAACAGGATCTTTGCGCCGGAGCATGCTTCTGAATGTGCGGGCATGGTGGCGGCGGTCGGGTTCTACCACGGGCTGGAGTATTCTTGCACCACCTTTTACCAGCCGGGGCGGCACCAGCCGGTTTATCTTCAGCTTATGCTGAAAACGGTAACGTGCGGGCAGTTCGTTACGGGTTTTGGCGCTGGAGATAATTATCACTTTTTGCGGGTTCATCACACCGGCCAGCTCGGTGCAAATCATTCCGCCCAGCGATACACCTATAAATACGTATGGTTTTGTGGTGTCTAATGTTTGGCCAATTTCGCGGGCATATTCCGGCAGGGTCATTCCCTTTTTGGGAACAGGGTAGGTCACAAACACCCGCTCAAAGGTTGAATCGAGTGTAATTTGCCCGAAAATACGTTCGTCTGAGCCTTGCCCCGGGAAAAAGTACACTCTTGTTTTAACAACCTGAGCTTTCAGGTAAATTGCTGATAAACAAATTATTGTGATGATGAAGGATAGGCGGCGCATAGGGTTATCCCGGTAAAATAATTGTTGAAATTAGCCTGTAAACGGGGTTTACACAAGAAAAAAACGCAAAAGGTGTGGTTTGGTGAAAAGGGGGACTTGGAGGTTTAAGGGAAATACTTATCTTTGCCGTCCCTAAAAGTAGGGGTGAACTAAAAACAACAATCACATGTACAACTACGAGACCGTCTTCATTTTGACTCCCGTTTTGTCTGAAGATCAGGCAAAGGAGGCGGTGGGCAAGTTTCGCAAGCTGTTGAAAGATCAGAATGCGAACATTGTCCATGAAGAAAGCTGGGGCCTGAAAAAGCTGGCTTACCAGATTCAGAAAAAATCAACAGGTCACTACCACCTGATTCAGTTCTCTACCGAGAATAACCAGACCATCCACGACCTGGAACTTGCTTTCAAACGCGACGAGCGCATTCTGCGTTTCATGAGCGTAGCCCTCGACAAGCACGCCGTGGCTTACAGCGAGAAGCGCCGCAACAAGGCGAAAGCAAAGAAAGAAACCGCCGCCTAATTATCAACCGCTAAAACTGGATTCAAAATGGCCGAAGCAAATGCTGAAATCCGCTACCTGAACCCGCCCACGGTTGAGGTAAAAAAGAAAAAATACTGCCGCTTTAAGAAAGCCGGTATTAAGTACATCGATTACAAAGACGCCGACTTCCTTCTGAAGTTCGTGAACGAACAGGGTAAAATTTTACCGCGCCGCCTCACCGGCACCTCGGTAAAATACCAGCGCAAAGTGTCGCAGGCTATTAAGCGTGCCCGCCACATCGCCCTGATGCCCTACGTAGCCGATCAGTTGAAATAATTGAAAAGGAGGAACAGATCATGGAAGTCATCCTGAAACAAGACGTAAAAAACCTGGGCTACAAAGACGATGTAGTTGCAGTAAAACCCGGTTTCGGCCGCAACTTTCTGATTCCGCGCGGAATGGCCATCCTGGCCGATGCCAGCGCAAAGAAAGTACACGCCGAAAATGTGCGCCAGCGTGCCCACAAAGAAGCCAAAATACGTGAAGAAGCCGAGAAACTGGCCGGTAAACTCAAAGATATGCTCGTGAAAGTGGGCGCAAAAGCCGGCGAAAACGGCAAAATCTTTGGCTCTGTTACCGGCGTTCAACTGGCCGACGCACTGCGCAAACTGAACATCGAGATTGACCGCCGCAACATCACCATCGAAAACGAAGAAAACGTAAAAACCCTCGGCACCTATCAGGCCAAGGCCCGCATCCACAAAGACGTGGCGGCTACGTTCAGCTTCGAAGTGGTGGGCGAGTAATCGTTACTGAACACTTTGTTCTGAGTTTGTTTGGATATTTCCGTCCCTGTGGCTGCACATGCAGAAACAGGGACGGTTTCTTTTTAGTCGTTTGCGCACTGCACAATCTTTTCGCCGCACGAGCCGCGTTTTCATGTATTTTTGATTTACCGTAAAACTGCGCCGCTATGCGAATGCCCGTAAGGGAAAATATCAACCTTGCCCTGTCCTCCATAAAAGGGCAAAAGCTGCGCACCATTCTTACCATGCTCATTATCATGCTGGGCATTACCTCGCTGGTGGGCACGCTTACGGCGGTAGATGTGCTTAAAGCCTCGCTCACCAACAGTTTTACGAGCATGGGTGCCAACACATTTACCATTCGCAACCGCGAAACCACCGTGCGCATTGGCCGCAGCGGCAAGCAGCCACGCCGGTACCGGGCCATCACCTATCAGGAAGCCATCGACTTTTCGGAGCGTTTTACCTATCCTGCCACCGTTTCGGTTTCTACGCTGGCTTCCATGGCGGCCACCATTAAGTATGCTTCCGAAAAAACCAATCCCAATATCCGCGTATTTGGCAGCGATGCCAACTACATTTATACTGCAGGCTACGAAATAGCCAAAGGCCGCAATTTTTCGACGCAGGAAGTAAGGCAGGGCGATCATGTAGCCATTCTGGGCAGCGATGTGGTGACCGCCATTTTTAAGCAAAAGGAAGATCCCATTGGTAAGGTAATTACCGTAGGCAGCAATAAATACCGCGTAATTGGTGTACTCGCCTCAAAAGGAAACAGCCAGGGAATGGGTGGCGATAAAATAGCATTGCTTCCGGTTGAAAATGTGCGGCAGTATTTTTCGTGGCCCAATATGTCGTTTACCATTAATGTGCTGGCACGGAATTCGACGCAACTGGATCCTACCATTGGCGAGGCTACCGGCACGTTCCGCATCATACGAAAAGTGCAGGTGAATGAGGATGATAATTTCGAAATCACCAAGAGCGACAGTGTGGCGGCCACGCTCATCGACAATTTGAGTTATGTAACGCTGGGAGCCACACTCATTGGTATTATTACACTTTTCGGGGCGGCCATCGGGTTGATGAATATTATGCTGGTGTCGGTAACCGAGCGCACGCGCGAAATAGGAGTACGCAAATCGCTGGGCGCCACGCGGCAGGTTATACGCAACCAGTTTCTGGTAGAGGCGGTGGTAATCAGTTTGCTGGGCGGATTGCTGGGCATTCTGCTTTCGCTTATTCTGGGCTTTATTCTGGCTTTTATACTCGATGGCAGTTTTTCGGTGCCGTGGGCGTGGATTGTGGCCGGTATTGTAATTTGTTTTGTGGTGGGCGTAATTGCCGGACTTTACCCGGCGCAGAAAGCATCACGGCTCGATCCGATTGAAGCTTTGCGCTACGAGTAGTTGTAGCGCGAAAATCCTGTTAAAAATCAGTGAAAGCGAAGCACCGAACTTTATTTTCTGTTCGCTGCTCGAAAACGAATTTGTACCTTTGGAATCCATTCCAAAAACAGAATTAACTACTCAAGAAACAAGCTATGTTGTTCGATCTCGACATGATCAAGGCCGTGTATAATGCACTGCCGGGTAAAGTGGAAGCCGCCCGCAAACTTGCCGGCCGCCCGCTTACGCTTACAGAGAAAATTCTCTACGCACATCTCACCGAAGCACTTCCCGCGCAGCCCTACACACGAGGCAAGGATTATGTGGATTTCAACCCCGACCGTGTGGCCATGCAGGATGCCACCGCACAAATGGCCCTGCTGCAGTTTATGCAGGCCGGTCGTAAAACAGTAGCTGTTCCCTCTACCGTTCACTGCGATCACCTTATTACCGCCAAAGACAGCTCGGCAAAAGATCTTGAGCGCGCCATTCAGGTAAACAAGGAAGTGTATGATTTCCTTTCGTCGGTTTCCAACAAATACGGAATCGGTTTCTGGAAGCCGGGCGGAGGTATCATTCACCAGGTAGTGCTCGAAAACTATGCGTTTCCGGGTGGTATGATGATTGGTACCGACTCGCACACCGTAAATGCAGGCGGTTTGGGAATGATTGCCATTGGTGTGGGCGGAGCCGATGCCTGCGACGTAATGGCCGGACTTCCGTGGGAGCTTAAAATGCCCAAACTCATAGGCGTAAAACTTACCGGCAAACTCAACGGCTGGACATCGCCCAAAGACGTAATTCTGAAAGTGGCCGGTATCCTCACCGTAAAAGGCGGTACCGATAAAATCATCGAATACTTTGGCGAAGGCGCAGTGGCCATGTCGTGTACCGGCAAAGGCACCATTTGCAACATGGGTGCCGAAGTAGGTGCCACCACTTCAACTTTCGGCTACGACGAGTCGATGGAGCGTTACCTGCGTGCCACCGGCCGCGAGGCAGTGGCCGATGCCGCCAACGCCGTGCGCGAACACCTTACCGGCGATGCAGAAGTATATGCCAATCCCGAAAACTATTTCGATCAGGTAATTGAAATCAACCTGAGTGAATTGGAGCCGCATGTAAACGGCCCGTTCACACCCGATCTGGCCACACCTATTTCGCAGATGCGCGCCGTGGCCGAGAAAAACGGCTGGCCGCTCAACCTTCAGGTTGGTCTCATTGGTTCGTGCACCAATTCATCTTACGAAGACATTTCACGCGCGGCATCGCTGGCCAAGCAGGCTTCCGACAAAAAACTCAAAGCCAAAGCCGAGTTTACCATTACACCCGGCTCTGAGCAGGTGCGCTACACGATTGAGCGCGATGGCTTCATTAGCATCTTCAACAACATCGGTGCAAACGTGTTTGCCAATGCCTGCGGGCCCTGCATCGGTATGTGGGATCGTCATGGAGCCGATAAGAAAGAGAAGAACTCTATCGTTCACTCTTTCAACCGCAACTTCAGCTCACGTCAGGACGGCAACCCGAACACCCACGCGTTTGTGGCCTCGCCCGAAATTGTAACCGCGCTGGCCATTGCCGGTGACCTCGGTTTCAATCCGCTCACCGATACGCTCATTAACGAAGAAGGCGTGGCCGTAAAACTCGATCCGCCCACCGGCGATGAGCTTCCACCCAATGGCTTCGATGTGGCCGATGCCGGTTATCAGGCACCTGCCGCCGACGGAAGCAGCGTGAACGTAATCGTATCGCCCGAATCGCAGCGCCTGCAACTGCTTGCTCCGTTTGCAGCCTGGGAAGGCACAGACCTCAGCGGACTGCGTCTGCTCATCAAAGCCAAAGGCAAATGTACCACCGACCATATTTCCATGGCCGGCCCCTGGCTCAAGTATCGCGGCCACCTCGATAATATTTCAAACAACCTGCTCATTGGTGCCACCAACTTCTTTAACGAGAAAACCAACAGCGTAAAGAACGGCCTCGATGGCAGCTACGATGAAGTGCCCAAGGTGCAGCGTGCCTACAAAGCACAGGGCATTGGCTCTATTGTGGTGGGCGATGAAAACTACGGCGAAGGCTCCTCGCGCGAACATGCGGCTATGGAACCCCGTCACCTCGGTGTGCGTGCCGTGCTGGTAAAATCGTTTGCCCGCATCCACGAAACCAACCTCAAAAAGCAAGGCATGCTGGCCCTCACCTTCGCCAATACTGCCGACTACGACAAAATCCGCGAAGACGACCTGATCGACATCAAAGGGCTTACCACCTTTGCTCCCGGCCAGCAACTCACCATCGTACTCAACCACGCCGATGGCAGCCGCGATGAGTTTGCCGTAAACCATACCTACAATGCACAGCAGATAGAGTGGTTTAAGGCCGGCGGCGCGCTCAATATTATCCGCGCCGGAGTAAAAGCCTGATTTTAGCGCTCAATTCACCCACAGAACGGATCAGCCGAAGCACCTGCAGAAAGCTGATCCGTTTTTATTTTGAACAGACATGAAAAAAGAAGTATTTGAAATTGAAGGAGAATATATTGAACTCATCCAACTGCTTAAAGTGCTCAACATTGCCGAAACCGGCGGGCAGGCAAAATGGTTGGTGGAAGAAGGGAATGTAAAACTGAACGGGGAGGTGGAATATCGCAAACGGGCGAAACTGAGGAATGGGGATGTGGTAATTTGTAGTGGTGTGGAGGTGAGTATTGTGGGGGGAGGGTAATTTTTTTTTGGGGGGAAAATGGGTGGGGGACTTGATTTTTGGTGTGGGGAAGTTGTAGCTTTGGGGGTGTTTGAGAGGAAGGTACAACATAAGGTAAGGTTTGCCGAGTTTGATTTTCCGCATGGGGAGATCAGTTTCAGTATGCTTTCTAAACTTGCAGAGAAACTTACGCGACTTGGTGAATGTGTGTTGCTTTCGGCTGTGGAGGGAAACAGTGCTTTGCACAGGGGCCGCCCGCCGAGATGGCTGAGTGAAAGTGTTGATTTTTCGCTTACAGGTATTGAGAAAGGTTCCACCGTATTAGCGGTTGAGGCTCCTGTATTATCGGATACGCTTGATATTGACAGGTTGCTGCTGATTCCTGAAAAATTGCGCGATGGATCGGCAATTGATGCCGGGATGGAGGCAATGCGGAGTGTTTCGGAGGGAAAGGGGCTTGCAGGGCAAAGTAAGGCAGCGAATGAATGGGAAGGGGTGGATAAAAATCTGCTCAATGAATTGTATTCATTTCAACAGTTGCTGGGAAAGGGTGAGGGGCGGATTGAATTCAGTTCTTTGGGTAATTTTGGGTTTGGGGAGGCGGTGGTATTAAGCCAGCGTACCTTTGAAAGGATTAAGGAGTTGAAGGATGCCATTCCTTCGCATAAGCAGGTATTACTCAAAGGTACCTTTGATGCGCTGAGAAGCAGCAGCGGGTTGCTGGAGTTTATTATTGACGGGCGGCGTGTGAGAGCACGATTAAGCGGGAGGCAGAAAGTGGAAGCAGTGCGTGATCTGCTGAATGAAGAAGTTACTATTAACGGAATAGCACATTACGGGATGAACGGACTATTGACAGGGATTGAAGTGGAGCGGATGCATAAAACCACAGCTTTTGACAGTAACTATTTTGCAATATTGTCGGATTCCATTTCTGAAAAAACAGATTTGGATTTGCTTAGAAAAAAGCAAGGCGTGCAAAGAACCAAAGCTGATGATTTAATTGGTAAATGGCCCGGCGACGAGTCTATTGATGATTTATTGCGGCAGTTGGACTCATGAGTATAGTGCTTGATACCAATGTGCTTGTGTATCTCCTTCGCAATAAGGAGCCGCAGGTTACTTTTATAAAAAGCCTTCTTCAGAATGAGGAAGAATTGCTGATTTCTATTGTAACTAAGGCTGAGTTATTATCCATTGCCATACAAAATAACTGGGCTGAGAAAAAACTTTCGGATCTTGAAAAGTTGCTTGATAAGCTATTGGTTGTGCCCGTTTCGGCAATGGATATTGTGAAACGTTATGCTGAAATTGATGCGTTCAGCCAGGGTAAACTGGCCGGACATCCCATGCCTTCAAAATATACCTCGCGCAATATGGGTAAGAATGATTTGTGGATTGCCGCAACGGCCAGCATTACCGGCTCGCAACTCATTACTTCCGATGCCGATTTTGATCATCTTTCCGATGGCGGGTTTATTACCCGGCTGATGCGGTTCAAGTAGGCAACTCATCATTCCCCAAAAAATACAAGAGGCGATGCATTTTTTGCATCGCCTCTTGTGTGTAATGGAGGTTGGTTTACTGCACAATCACACGCAGCACTTTTACGGCGTTGCCATCTATGATGCGCACATTATAGATGCCGCTTTCGTACATGCTGATGTCGGTGTTGCGGTTGTCGGAAGTCATGGTGAAGGCATCCACCTGCTGGCCGATGCTGTTGAAGATTTCCACGGTCACCGCATCGCCGGGTGTGTAGCCGAGCGAGATGGTGAACAGGCCATTGTTCGGGTTGGGATATACCGAGGCATTTTGAATGGTGCCGTTTTCGGTAATGCCCACGCAGGGATCTACCAGAATATTGGTGGAAGCTGAGTTCTGGCACAGTGTGGCGGTATCGGTGTAGGTGTAGGTGAGTGTAACGGTTCCGCTGAGTGTGGACGGATCGAAGGTATTGCCTGTTACACCGGGGCCGCTGAATGTACCGCCGGCAGGTGTGCCGGTGAGGGTGAGCGAGGCATCATCCTGGCAAATTGTGGCCTGTACACTGCCGATGCTTACAATGGGCTGGGCAGGATCGGTAAGGATGATGGTAGTGGAATCCGCGCAACCGTTGGTGTCGGTTACCACGCAGGTGTATGAGCCCGACGCGATGAAGGCGAGGTCTTCGGTATTGGCCGAATTGCTCCACTGGAAGGTGTAGCCGGGTGTGCCATCGGTTACCGTAAGATCAATGCTGCCGTCGATTCCGTTGCAGATTGAAGGGTTGGTGCTTGCCACAGAAATTGTAAGCGGATTGGGCTGTGTAATGATTACCGAAATGGTATCGGTGCAACCGAGCGAGTCTGTAACCTGTACACCGAATGATCCTGCGCCCAGGCCGGTTTCGGAAGCAGTGGTGCTTCCTGTAGCCCAGAGGTATGCGTAGGGAGCTGTTCCACCTGTAGCCACTACGGTTGCCGTAGCATTGGTATCGCCGAAGCAGGAGGGCGATGTCTGGCTGCTGAGGTTGAGGAAGAGCGTATCGGGCTGGGTGATGGTTACACTGTCTATGGCTGTGCATCCGAGCGAGTCGGTGGCTGTTACGCTATATACACCGGCAGCAAGACCGGTTTCGGTAGCCGAAGTGCCGCCGCTCGACCATGCATAGGTGCTTGAGCCACTGCCGCCGCCGGCAAGAGCCGTAGCTGAGCCGTTGGAAAGACCGTTGCAGGTTACGTTTGTGGAAGCACTTACACTAACGGTAAGCTGGGGCGGTGAAGTAATGGTAAAGCCCTGAATCGACAAGCAGCCGTTGGCATCGGTAGCCGTTACGGTGTAGAATCCTGCACCGAGGCCGGTTTCGGTAGCAGCGGTGCCGCCGCTCGACCAGAGGAAAGTGATCGGGGCAACGCCGCCGGTTACTAACACAGTAGCCGTTCCGGTTGAATCGCCGAAGCAGCTTTCGTTGGTAATTGCACCGGCAGAGGTGGCAATTTGCGTTCCGTTTCCGTCAATCGCAAATGTGTAGCCTGCTTCGTTGCAATCGTTCGAGGCAATGTTTACTACCGCAGTATGCAGGCCGTTAAACGACGGGTTAAACGTAATGCTGAATGTAGTGCTTCCGGCCGCAGCCACTGATGCGGCAGGCGAAGTGGTAAGTGTAAAGTCAGAAGCATTGGTACCGGTAATGGTTACACCGGCAATGCTGAGTACACTGTTGCCTGTATTCTGAATGGTGAAGTTGCGTGTAATTACACCCGCACAAACCGACTGTGTGCCAAAGCTGGTAGAGTCGGCGGCTGAAGTGGTGGTGCTGCCGCTTACAATGTTTACACTGTTGCCCTGCACGTTAATTTCGCGCGGTGTGCCCAATTCATCGGCTCCAATGTCGGGCGAGCAGAGGTCGCGGGTGTTGCAGTCAAAATCATTTGTTACCGAGGCAATCACCACGCCCTGATCTTCGAGCAGCGGGTTGCTGCCGGCAATAAGGTGAAGGTCGGTGGTAGAAACAAATGTGGGCAATACACTGGCGCTGTTCAGGTCGCGGCCGGTTTCGGTTTGCCAGTTGCTGAGTGCGGTGTGAGTGGTACCTGCAGAAAGGCTGTTTGTACGGCCAATTACGGCACCTGTACCATTCACGAAAATATCGTTGTTGCTGCTTACCAGGTTGGCGTAGTTGCCGGTGGTGGAAGTGTATGCCAGACCAATACCGGTGTTGCCGTTGAAACCGTTGCTTCCGGCACATACGAGAATATTGTTGCGGATGTCAACCGGAGGTACGATGCCGTTGATACCAATTGCCATGTTGGGCTGCGATGCACCGGTTAAGGTTGCGCCGCTTACCACTACCGAGTTGTTAAACACATTAAACTGTCCGGCACCGCCGCCATAATAAATACCACAGGCAAAGTCGCCGGCAGTTCCGTTGGCAAATACGCGGTTAACGATGTTGTTGGTTACCGTGGTGGTTCCGGTGGAAGTAGCAGCTACAAGAATACCAATGGCAGAGAAGGTATTGGATTGAACTACCCCATTGATGCTGTTGCCGGAAATAGTGGCGTTGATGGTTTCGGCACCTACGGTAACCGAGTTCGATGCCGCATTGTTGCCAACTGCAATGGCTATCTGGTCGGTGGAAGTACTGTTGTTGAAGTTGCCAATGTTGTTGCCCTGAATGGAAGGGCCATCTTCAAACAACGACATAATGCCCACACGGCCAATAATGAATGTGCCGGTTGAATCAAGTTCGTTGAGGTGGTAAATATTGCTGCTGCTGCGGGTTGTGGCCGATGAGCCGGCATTAAAAATACCCACCTGTGCACGCGTCACTTCGTTATTGATAATCTGGTTGTTGTTGTTGCCGTTTGCACCTGCACCGCTTCCAATTGTGGGGCCGCTGATGTTGATAGCCACACCTGTGGTAAGACTGCCGTTGCCCTGGATAATGCTGTTCATTAAACGGTTATTGGTAGCCGCATTTCCTGAAGCATTGGTGGTTAAGGCCACTACGGCGCTGGCTGTCGAGGTATTGGTATTTTCGATAATCAGGTTGCGTGTAGCCTGTACGCGGGGGCAAAGACTATTTACGGTAGTTCCGTTTGTGCCGTCGATGGTTACAAAGTCGGCACCGTTAAGAATAATCATTGCCGTGGCGCTGGAGCCGGAGAATACGGAGGTAACGCCGGTTGCCGGTTTAATGGTAAGTGTGTTTACCGAACTCGAAAACGCGTTCTGGTTAACGGTAATTGGGTAGGTTTCGCCGGTGTAGGTGGCGTCAATGAGGCTGAAAATTACCGGGCCGCCAATGCAACTGTTGTTGTATGCGTTTACTGCGGCGGTAAGTGTGGGATAGAAGCCTGTAGCGCCTACGGTGTAAGTGCCGCTAAGCGTAAACGAAATCGGGTATGACGGAGGTGTGGTGGGAGGTGTGGTAACTGTATTTACATCTGTAGCCACCAAACCGGCCGAAGGATTTGCACCAATGTTGGGCGTGGGTGTTACCACGTCCTGTGCAATAATGTAATACGAAACCACATCGCCCTGGGTAAGTCCTCCCATCTGGAAGGCATTGATGGTAAACGACCAGGTTCCGTTTTGCGCGTTGCCGCTTACCAATGTGCCGGGATTGGATACATAGGCGTTGGCATTTTTGCGGAAGTATATACGCGGACGTAATGTACCGGTGGTGGGCACACCGCTAAGATCAATAATGGTGGCTGTGAGGGTGCGTGCGCTGCTGTCGCAGATAAAGCCAAGTGTAGTATAGGTGATTTGCGGCCCGATAATATCGAGCGGAACACCGTCGAATTCATCGGCACCAATATCGGGCAGGAATGCGCCGCCGTTTACTGATGGAATGGGGCCGGGGCGTACCTGGCTGTCGAAGTCGGTGGCAAAACCAACTATTGTCTGGCCGTTTGATTCGATGAGTGTGGGAGTAACGCCCATGTTGAGGTGAAGATCGCCACCGGGAGCGTTAAGGTAGTTTACGGTAATGTTGGAAAAGCTGTTTAAGTCGGAAGCCGATGCACCCTGCCAACCGGCAAAGGTTTGTGCGGTATTCCACCAGCCTATGCTGGCTGCGTTTGCATTAAGCACGTTGCTGTTTGACGCGTTGGCAGGCCAGCCGGTGGCAGATGCGGCGGCAGCGCCAAAGTTGTTGGCAATGGCGCAATGCACGCCTGTGCCGCCACTGCGGGTGTTGGTGATAAGGTTGTTGCGAATGTCAACCGTAACCGTGCGGGCGGTTACTGAAAAATCGGTACGGGCAATGCCGAAGCTGGGTTGGGCACCTGCTGCCACAGTACCTTCAATGTTAATGGTGTTGAAGTAAATGCGGTCAAGCGGATCGGGAGTAGAGCCGTGGTTGGCCATAATACCTACAATGGCGCTGTTTGTGGTTTGCCCGTTGCCCAGCGAGATCATATTGTTTACTATGGTTACCTGGGTGGTTCCCGAGCGAATTACAATACCGGAAATAATACTGGGTGCAGTGGCGGTTGTTGATGTACCTGCATTGGCTAAATTAAAAATCCGGTTGTTGCTGATGGTGGGGTTTGTGGCATTGCCAATTGCTATACCCACCACAAAGCTCTGGTTGGTTCCGGGATTGATATTTGAAATATTTGAAATGATATTTCCGGATACGATTGAGTTTGTAGAGGTGCCCAGTTGAATGCCTAATGCACTGGAAGCACCGTTTGCAATGGTTGTATTGGCCGAGTTGGTAATCAGATTTGAAATAGAGTTGTTGGTGATATTGAATACAGCCGGGTTTCCTGAAGCCGCAGCCGTGGTAATACCCCGCACAAAACCAGTGGTTCCGGTACCGTAAGAGGCCATATTACGGATAATATTGTTGTTTATGGTTACTGCGGCAGAGGTGCTGGGCATGGCAATACCGGTTACCAGCGAGTTACCAGTGGTTAAGCCCGATGTGCCGCCACGGATATTGTCGGTAGTGGTGTTGCCGATAACGTTGTTGCTCACGTTAAGCGAAGTGGCAATGGCCGAAACGTTTATGGAAACCACACTTCCCGCCACTGTGGCCGTAATACCGGAGCAGGTAATGGCACCGAAAGTGTTGTTCTGAATAACATTTGTTCCCGACGACTGTGAATTGATACCCACCACGAGACCACCCGATGTGGTGGAGGTGGCTACAATGGCACCAGTGCCTGTGGGCGAACCAAATACGTTTGGCACCGAAGTACCTACGTTTACCGAAGTAGAACCTAAAATATTAATACCGCAGAGAATACCGTTTTGTGTGGTAGCCCCGCTAGAGGTATTGAGTGAAATAGCTGTAACCGTATTTCCCTGAATGGATGAAACCGGTGTTGATGCGGCATTTATTTCAATGGCTGTAAAACGTGTGGCAATGGTACCTGCCATGGTATATACACCGGTGTTTGTAGGGGCGGCATAGCCAATGGTATTGCCGGTAATGTTGTGGTTTGAGCCTGAGCCAATGGTAACACCTTTATGTGTATTGGCTGTGGTGTAGGTGCGGCTGGCAGTCTGGTAAAAACGGTTGTTGGTTACTGTCCAGTCTGTATTGCCCACACCTGCCAGAATACCTGCAGAGGCAGAAGCCGCACTGAAAAAATTGCTGATGCGGCAGTTGTTTACGGTGATGTTGCTGTTTTCCTGCCCGATAATATTGGAGCCGGTTGACACAATATGATTCACCGGGAAGTTACCGGCGCTTTCTTCAAAAGTAATGTTGTTGAAAGAAAGCGAATCGTTGCCAAGTGCCGAGCCGGTGAGGATGAGCACAGTGCCCGAAGTGGCCAGCGTATTGGCCCCTCTGAGCGAAAGGTTTTGCATGGCAATAATCCGGGCATCGTTCTGAAACTGAATGGTGGAGGCTGTGGTGGTGTTGGTGTTTTCAATAACCAGCGAATTGCCACCGGTGTTCAACCCATCAACCGCCACACGGTCGGCTCCATCGAAATTTACCACAGGCCCAACAATGTTGCCCGAAATAC
The DNA here is from genome assembly GCA_025454955.1 of Bacteroidia bacterium. Classification (GTDB taxonomy): domain Bacteria; phylum Bacteroidota; class Bacteroidia; order Palsa-965; family Palsa-965. The sequence goes on from JALONL010000018.1 coordinate 81,736, forward strand.
TGCGTGCACCGCCACCAGCAGGTGTAATGACTACGGTGTTCCATGTGCCGCTGTTTAGAACGGCTGTGGCTGGTTCTGTGGTATTTCCCACAATGGTTATAAGAATATTGGCTCCCGTTTGTGCGCTTGCGTTGATGGCCGCAAAGGCCACCCCAAGCGCGGGATACGTACCGTTGCCGGCCACGGCACCAGCCACGTTTACGTTTTGTGCATACACCGAGCCGCCAAGCAAAAGTGCAGCCGCAAGTTGCAGGGTAATTTTTTTCATAGGAATTGGATTGTATAGTGCGGTTTTGACAGTGTTAAATTAGGACAAAATTTGCTTGCCCTAAACAATCAATGCAGATTTAATCCCCGACAGGAAATTGAATACTGTTTGTTACAATTCATTCAACTCGGAAAATATTATTTCACCAAAAAACGCTCGTTATAATGCACAGCGTTTCCGGCCAGACGTACCATATAAATTCCGCTGCCAAAGCCCGGGAGGTCAATGCTGAATTGCGTTTTTCCGCTGAAATCAGTCAGTTGTTTTTCCCACACCAGCTGCCCGGCCGAATTGTAGATTTGCAGACTGTAATTGTCTTTTACCGGCACATCAATTTTTAATATGCAATTTGTGGTGGCCGGATTGGGGAAAATGGCTATCGGGCTTTGCTGTAATTGCGTTTCGTTTAATGAAGTCGTAATTACAATATCGGTGGCCAGCAGTGTGTCGTTTATGGTGTTCACCGTAATCAGGTTTTCCTGATTGTCGATTACACGAACACGGCTCAGAGTAATTGGAACAAGCATCGTATTTCCTGTTGCCAGTAATGCTGAAGTTGTGCTGAACGGAATTGTACACAGCAGGCCGCTTCCGCTGATGTTGTTTTGTGTAATGCGAGTTACGGCCACATCAAGCTGGCCATATCCGCTCCGCAAAACTTTCACACCCATAATGTTGAAGTTAGGTGTGCCCAGCATTGATCCGGTGAGCGAAAGTGCCAGCGAATTTTCATCCACATAAGTGGGGTCAAAATTGATGGTGAATGCAATTCCATAAACGTTGTTTGCCTGAATCGCGGCTGTGCCAAGCCGTATCTGCATTGCGCCTGCTGTGCTGGGTTGCATGGTATCCTGCACAAGCTGAATGCGCAGATCGGGAACGTTCACTGAATAAACCGGTGCTGCAAGTCTGTTGTTGTGAACGTATCCGTAATTCAGAATTACAGCATTGGTATCGTTCAGTGTGATAAAGCTGTTGCCATCGCAGTCAACATGCTTGTGATTGACACCGCTGGGTGTTGATGTGGCCCAATTCGGCGAAGGTTGTCCGTACCAAAGCTGAGAAGCAGAAGGCCGCACGGTTCCGATATTGCCGTTGGCCACGCCAATGGTAAGAATATCAAAGTTGTCGGCAGTGCCGTCGTCATTGGCATCGCCCGGCCACACATAATCGCACGAGTCATCAAGAATAATAATTTCAGTATCCGTACATCCTGTAGCATCGGTAAGCGTAACTGTAAACGGTCCCGAAGGAAGGTTAATGAAAGGCGGATTATACGTTGTTGGTGGCGGTCCGCTGTTGGCCACCAGTGTATAAGGCGGAGTTCCGCCTGCTGAGTTTACATTGATTACTCCCGAGGCTCCGTTGCAGGTTGACGGAATGGTGCTTGTTACTGTAACGGTTGGGGTAGGCGCAACTGTAACTGTAACAACAGCAGTTGTTGTGTAATTCAATGTTGCATCCACACAGGTAAGTGTGTATGTGGTGGTTGCTGTTGGCGATGCAATAACATTTGGCCCTGTAGCCGACGAAAGGCTGGCTGCCGGTGCCCATGTATAGTTGATGGTTGATGCATTGCAGGTTCCGGTTGTTGTACCGATCAGGTTGATGCTTCCGCTGCCGCAGATCAATGCTGAACCGGGTGAAATGCTTGCCACAAATGCACTCGGCGGCGGCGGACTACCCGGAACAACAAATGATATAGGTTGTGTCCACGGACCAGTACTGCCTCCTGGACCGGTAGAATGCTCGCGGGCACGGAGGTAGTAAGTACCACCGGGGCATAAATTGGCAAATGCAATTTCAACAGGGAAATAGGGTTCAACTAAACAATAATCAGGAACACTCAGCGAATCGCGGTAAAACGGATAGGTATTCCAGAGCGGACTGTTGTTTGCCGGGGTGATACCGGTAAAACCATTGCTTAATTGTGATACTTCAACCTCCATGTAGTAAGGTCCGCATCCGCACGTAGCCGGGTCGGATGAGCCGTTTACCAAAATTTGTGTAGTGTTGCTGGTTACCGTAACATTGAGTAACGGCAATGCATGGCAAGCTTTTGCTTCACGCGCTCCAATAAAAAGGAACAGCAAAATTGCTAAGAGGAAGGGTAATTGTTTTTTCATGACGGGGTATTGTGTTTGCAATTGCAATTTACACCCATTATTAATCTGCACAAAAAAACTGCGGCCAAAAATCAACTGATTTTTGGCCGCAGTACTAATTTCAAAACATCAAAATCAGGTAGATGAAATAATGTAGTTTGCAATTTTTGTTAGCAGGTGTACGCGGTCAATACCTGTTACATTATGCAAATGTCCGGGATACATAAAGTAATCGAGCTGCTTTTTCTTATCCACACAGGCTTTGGTAAACAGCAGGCTGTGCTGCCAAACCACCACATCATCACTGGTGCCGTGTATCATGAGGAGCTTGCCGGTGAGCTTGTCCGCATTTTCCACGAGGTTTGATTTTTTGTAGCCTTCGGGATTTTGTTGCGGCGTATCCATGTATCGCTCGGTGTACATGATTTCGTAGTAGCTCCAGTCAATTACCGGACCGCCGGCCACACCGGTTTTAAACAAACCTGCCTTGCGCGTCATAAGCGATGTGGTCATGAATCCGCCGTAACTCCAACCATATACAGCAAGGCGGTTTGCATTTATATACGATTTCGTTTTGAGGTATTCCACCCCTTTTTCCTGATCGTCTATTTCGGCCGAGCCAAGATTTCGGAATGTAGCCTGCTCAAAGTCTTTACCCCTGTTTTCAGAGCCACGTCCGTCAACCGTAAATACCACAAAGCCCTGTTGCGCCATGTAGTAAAGAAACATGTCGGTGCCTCCCAGCCATGAGTTTGTGACCAGCTGTACGTTGGGGCCGTTATACACATACACCAGTGAAGGATATGATTTTGTAGAATCGAAGTTGGCGGGCATAATCATGCGGCACCAGAGCGGAGTTTTGTTGTCGGCAGCGGTAATGGTAAACAGGCGTACCTGGCACGGAGTGTATGCAGCCAGCGGATTTGACGCACGCAGCATTGTTTTTGCAGCACCTGATTTTACGTCGTTCACCGACTGGATGCGGGGTGTGTTTACAGACGAGAAATTGTCGATGTAATGTGTGCCGGTTTTGTTGAATACTGCGTTGTGTACGCCGTCATCCTTGCTGAGCAGGGTAACTTTTCCGGTGGCGATTTCGGTTTTGTAAATGTGCCGTACAATACTGCCAAAAGGTGCGGCCTGAAAGTAGAGATTCATGTTTTTGACATCGAAACCATATACGTCGGTAACGATGTACAGCGGCTCGGGCACAATGCCGGTGGCCGGAGTAAGGTTGCGAATCATTTTGCCATCGGTGCCGTAGAGGTAAATGGAATTTGCGCCGTCGCGTTCGCTTTGCCAGATAAACTGTGCGGGATTGTTGGGCACAAACTGCATGGCATGAAGCGGCTGCACATATTTCGTGTCTTTTTCTTCAAACAGAGTGGCTTCAAACATGCCTGTTTCGGCGTTGTAGCGATTCAGTTTCATGTAATTCTGATCGCGGTTGAGCACGGCAATGTAAATGCTTTTATTGTCGGGGCTCCAGGCAATGTTGGTGAGGTATTGTTCTTTGGGTTCGCCGGTGTTGAGGAAAATTGTTTTTCCGGTAGTGAGGTTGTACACGCCAAGTGTAACGTGATGGCTTGCGGCACCGGCCATGGGGTATTTAATCATGTTTGCGGTGGCAGGCTGGTTGCCGATGTTCAGAATCGGATAATCAGTTACCATGGTCTGATCCATGCGGTAAAACGCCAGCAAATTGCCCGACGGCGACCAGAATATACCTTTTTCAATACCGAATTCTTCGCGGTGAACAGTGCTTCCGTTTACAATGTTTTTTTCAGTGTCGCTGGTAACGGCTGTGGCTTCGTCGCTGCCGTTTTTAATTACGTACAGGTTGTTGTCGAGCGTGTAGGCAATATGTCCGCCAGCGGGCGATTCTTCGCTGTATCCGGCTGCATCGGGAATTACAGGCACAAATTTGTGGCTGGCTTTTCCGGCGCTCAGATCATAAGTTACAAGGTACGGCCCAGAGCGGAAAGTGAAGATTTTAGGCGATGTCCAGGTGATGATGGGAAATCTTTTCAGGCCGCCCAAAGCAGTTACCTGCATCGACTGAAGTTTCTGATTCAGTTCGCTCAGTGTGAGCACAGGTTTGGGCAGCGACTTTCCGGTGGCGGCATCGGTGAAGAGGGTTTCTTCGCCGTTGTTTATTTTTATAAATGCCACGGTGGTTTCGGAGTTCCAGGCAAGTTGCTGCAGGCGTTCGGGAGCAAGCGTATTTCGCTGGCGAAGCACGGCATCTTCAATGGTAAGCATTTGCTGCTGCGCCTGTAACGCAACTGTGCCAAGCAGGAGGGCAAGAATTACTTTTTTCATATTGGTGTGCGGGTGTGGTTAAAGAGCAATAATTCCTTCAATAGACGATGCCTGCTGATAAACCATCAGTACATCATCTATGGTGAGCATTACTTCGCGGGCTGTAATGCTGGTGTATTTTCCGTTTGAAGAGGGCTGTCGCTTTACTTCTGCATCATCGCCAAACAAACTTTCAACCTGGGCTATCTTTTTATTGTCGGAGGGAACAATAAATTTAAACATGTACAGCGAGGGCCATTGCAGCTCGTTGAGTTGTTTGCGCAGTGCTTCGAAGTCAGGTTGTTTGTCCATCAGAGTATGTCGTTCATTTTGCGACGGTCGCGTTTTGTGGGGCGGCCTTTGGCCTGATGAAACACCGGAGGGCCGAGTTCTTTCAGGTCGGTAATTTTTTGATATTCTTCGGGCGGTGTTAAATCTTCCATGTATTGTTCAACCAATTTGGCACCTACCCGTGCAGGAGGAAAGGCCAGTACTTTTACCGTTTTGGTAATTACACTGTATCTGAAACTGATGATATCGCCGGGTTTGAGTTCTCTGGCCGGTTTCAATACATCGCCGTTCAGCTTTACTTTTCCGCCTTTGCAGGCATCGGCAGCCAGTGTGCGGGTTTTGTAGAGCCTTACACACCAGAGCCATTTATCGGCACGTTTTGATTCGTTCATGGAAAATTTCAGCGGTAAAGATAAGTTTATCCCTCACATCTTGTAAATTCAACCTTCCAAACAGCACTTATGATTACGTATAATCCGAAGAACTGGATACAGCTCATTTTTGGCCTTCACCGCAGCGATACATTCCGCATTCTTATACCAGCCATGCTGGGCATTGCATTGTACAGTACATTGGTGGCTTATGTGGAAATCGAAATACTCGATATGCGGTTTAAAAGTTCGGTTACCATGCACTCGCTCATGGGTTTTGTGCTTTCCATGCTGTTGGTGTTCCGCACCAATACTGCATACGACCGCTGGTGGGAAGGACGAAGGCTTTGGGGCGTTTTTGTGAATCATTCGCGCAGTTTAACCATTAAAGTGCATACTTTTCTGCCGGAATCTGCTGCTGATGAACGCGAACGGTTCAGGGTATTATTCAGTAATTATTTTTTTGCCTGCCGCGATCATCTGCGTCTTGTTAAAACAAACAATGAATGGGAGACGCATCCGGCCATTGATAATGCTGTATTTCTTACCAAAGATCATGTGCCCAATGCATTGTTGCTCGAAATAACAAGGCTTATAAATAGTTTTGAAGTAAACGGCCTTATTGATAAAACCCGTTTGCTGATGTGTAACGATGAAATTCGTTCAATGGCCGAAGCAATGGGTGCCTGCGAACGAATACGAAACACGCCCATTCCGTATTCGTACAGCATGTTTCTGAAAAAAATAATCTTCTTTTACACGCTTACCATGCCTTTCGGTTTTGTAACCGACTTTAAATACGTGATGATTCCCATTACGGTGTTCATTTTCTATGTATTCACCAGCATCGAACTGCTTGCCGAGGAAATTGAAGATCCGTTTGGAAACGATGTAAACGATTTACCCACCGACGAACTGGCTGTGAAAATACGATCGGCCATGTCTGAAATTTTAAAATCATGAACGAAATAGCAATTGGTGTTTCGGTAGAACACGACAATTTCGGCCGCGGAAAAGTGGTTGATGTAACCGATCTTTTCTGGACCATAGACTTTGGCAAACGCGGCACAATGGACATTTCAAAACGACAGCACGAACTGCTGCGCGTAATCACCGAAGAAGAACAACAAACAGCAATGGCCAACACATTCACCATGCACGATCTGGAATATACCCTGCGCGGACTGCTCGAAAACTGGGGCGATTCGCAATCGGAATTTGTGGAACTCGGTAACCGCTGGGAAGGCGGAAAACTCATTCTCCAACCCGCCGACAACAGCCTGAAACCGAAAGAAATTCCCATCGAAACATTCTTTCACAAAATTGTCATGCTCCGCGACAGACTGCGCACCATGGAGCAAAAAATAAACGCCCACAGCAAACTCACCGACAGCGAAAAGGTGGAAATGCAGCAGTACATCACCAAAATATACGGCAGCCTCACCACATTCAATGTGCTTTTCAAGAGCAGCCTCGATCAGTTTGTGGGCGATAAAGGAACCAAGGAATAAATGTGCGCCCGAAAACATACAGACCCGCTGCACACGGCCATGCTCAACGATTTCAGGGTAATTCCGGGTGTGGGCAAAAGCATTGCGCAGGATTTTATCGATATGGGTTTTACCTCACGCAATCAGCTAAAAGGTAAAGACCCCGAACAGTTGTATGCCGATTTTTGCCACCTGCGCGGTATGCATATCGACAGGTGTATGTTGTATGTGTTCAGGTGCGCGGTGTATTTTGTAAGCACCCCGGTACACGAAACCGAAAAGCTGAACTGGTGGTACTGGAAAGACAAACGCTGAGCCAATGGCCGAAACAAACAACCCGCAGGATGAATGCCCGTTTTGTTTTTCCGAAAGAAAGGCCGACGACCGCGTTTGCAACACCTGTTTGTTTCCGCTTGCCGGCGATGAATTGCAGCAGCAACAATTTTTCAGCCAGCACGAGCGCCTGCGCAAAAGCATAACTGTATCATCGTGGTGGATCAATATGGCGCAGCAGTTTGTGCTGGGTGCTGCGCTGGCCTGCGTGGCTGTTATTTCATTGTCGCGGGCATGGCTGGTGCCGGCTACGTTGATGCTGTATGGGCTGGCGGGTAGTTTTAACCTTATACTGTATTTCCTTCCCAGCCGGTTTACCCAGGTTTCGGCGGCAGTGGCGGGTACTATGGGCATTTTGTTTGTGGCTGCTGCACTTTGGCTTTATAAAGGCGGGTTGTGGGTGCTTATATTCTCCGGGGCCTACATTGCCGTAATGGGAATTACTTTTTATGTGGTTGGAAAAACTTCAGATCAGCTGCGGCAGCATTTAATTCGCGGCGGCGGAAATTTATATTAGTTTTAAATTTTAAACCTCGTATTAATCTATGCCTGCTAACCCCACATCTTCCGCCCGCCGCGGCGATCCACGAAGACATCGTACCCTTGAGGTAAATGTGACCGATCGTACCACCTGTTACATCTGTGGCCTGCATCCTTTCCCGGCTGACGATGTGTATTGCGGCAATTGCGGATTCCCGCAGCGCGGAACACCCGATGAGCGTTATAAATTCGTGCTCAAAAGACGACAGTTGCGCTCACAACTCAGAGAGGCCGAATCGGATATTGGCTCGGCAAGGCGGATACTTATGTTTATTGCCATAGCCTATCTCGTAGGCAGCATTTTTGTTTTTGGCAGTGACAGTGAGATTTCGCAGCTTTCGCGCTTGCTTACCGGTGGGGCCTTGCTGGGCCTCTGGTTTTATTCTAAAACAAAACCCGTCGAGGCCCTGCTCAGTGCTTTGCTGCTTTACATAGTTATGATGGCCATTTCATTCCTTGGCGATCCGTTTTCAATTCTTGTAGGATTGCTAATGAAGATTATTCCGCTGGCCGCACTTATTTTCGGCTACCAGTCGGCCCGGAAAGCAATAAAAATCAAGGCACAGTTTGATCCTGCCACTGCTAATTCATTGCTCAATGACAGACACAAATAATCCACCGCAATGCAGTAAGTGTTTTTCGCCATTGCAGCCCGGTCAGCGTTTTTGTGTGAAGTGCGGAACTCCTGTGCTTGAGCAGCAGGCGCATGAAATGATGTACGACAAACGCCCGCAGCAGATGATGTTTGCGGTGTATGGCGTTACGTTGGTGCTTATCATGTTTTCGTATTTTCTTAACGACGGCTCGGCAGAAGGCAGTTTTACTTTTGATCTCCTGTTTATTGGAGTTACTGTTACTTTCGCCATACTCACCTGGAAAGACTTCAAAAAAACAATACTCGATTTCAGCATCCGTTGGTGGTGGCCGCCTGCCATACTAGCACTGGCGGTTGTTATGGCAATAGTTGTGCATTACCTGGCCGGATATATTAACGAAAGCGGCGGTTTTTCATCTCCTCCGTATCTCTATTATGATACTGATTATCCATATCTCTACGCCATTCTGTCGATTGCGGTGGTACCGGGCATTTTCGAAGAACTTATGTTCAGGGGAGTATTCATCAGCCAGTTGAAGAAAATGATGAATACCGTTTCCAGCATCTGGGTTTCGGCCATCGTGTTTGCCATCCTGCATCTTTCGCCGGTGGCGTTAATCTGGCTGCTTCCGGCAGGGTTAATTACCGGCTGGATGAGATTCAAAACCGGTCAGCTTTGGCCGGGCATGCTTTTTCATTTTGCCTACAACTTTTCAGTAGTTACTTTAGCCGCACATCTTGATAACCATTACTTCTGACCGATGAACCCTGACAACCTCAACAGCGTACACCTGCGCACACCCGGCCCGATTGTAATTCGCATCACCGACCACAATCATTGCTACTATTGCAACCAGGCATTATCCGAAACAGATAATTTCTGCCCGGCCTGCGGTTTTCCGCAAAAGGGCGATGAAAAGGAGCAGATTATCTTCATTTCCGATAAACGGATTTTGTTCAACGAACTCGAAGAACATTACGAAAAAGTGCAGAATGCCCGAAAAGCATTAATCTGGGTTGCCGCTATCCTGCTGCTGAACTATGTAATTTCCTATTACAGACTCAGCGAAGCATTGGTGCTTCTCGAAGGAGCAATAGTGGTGGGCGCTTTTGTGGGACTTTATTTCTGGGCCCGGAAAAATGCCTATCCGGCTGTGCTTACCGGTTTAATTCTATATACCACACTCATTGTGGCATACGCCATAGTTGCGCCATTATCACTCTTTGGCGGATTTATATGGAAAGTGATTGCTTACAGTGCGCTCATTTACGGCCTTCGTTCGGCTAAAGCCGCCCGCGATTTGTATGAATCTTTAAAGACAAGCAATGTGGATTTGTCTTCTCATCAGCATTAAACCAAAATATGTCTCATTAACCAGGAAGCCCATATTGGTTGCTGCGTATTTGTAAATTAATTTCTGTTTCACAGGTTAATGCTTGTCCGCAGATGTTAAAAAATTAGTTCAGGGTAAACTTATCGCTCATAATTGAGTATAACGAGTGTTAAACCCTTACTAAACCCATGCACATTACCAATGCACTCCTCGGTGTGGCAGTTGGCGATGCCGTAGGTGTCCCTGCCGAATTTAAAAGCCGCGATTTGTTGCGGAAAAATCCGGTTACAGACATGACCGGCTTTGGTACGTATGGGCTGCCTGCCGGAACCTGGTCCGACGATACTTCACTCACGCTTTGCCTCGCCGAAGCACTCGTTCACCAGCCATTCACCACCACCAAACTGGCCCGGCTGTTTGTGCTCTGGCTCAAAAAAAATCACTGGACACCCCGCGGCGAAGTGTTTGATGTGGGCATTGCCACCCGCGAGGCCATTGAACGTTTAGACTCGGGCATGGCTCCCGAAAAAGCCGGCGGTACCACTAAAGACAGTAATGGTAACGGCGGACTTATGCGCATTCTGCCGCTCGTATTTTACATCCACAATAAACCCGCCGCCGAGCGTTTCGACATTACCCGTCGCGTGTGCAGCCTTACTCACGGGCATATCCGCACAGCCATAGCCTGCCATTATTTCCTCGACTTTGCCTCCGGAATAATTAACGGCGAAAAACCGCAGGAGGTGTATTTCCGCCTGCAAAAAGAACTGCCGCCTGTTTTCGCACAGCTAGCCCTGCCCGAAGAAGAAGTAAGGCTGTTTATACGCCTGCTTGAAGGCAATATCGCCCTGCTGCACGAAGACGATATACAAAGCAGCGGCTATGTGCTGCACTCGCTCGAAGCCGCAATATGGTGCCTGCTTACCACAACCACCTACCGCGATGCCGTGCTCAAAGCCGTAAACCTTGGCCACGATACTGATACCACCGGAGCCATTACCGGAGGCATTTGCGGCCTGTATTACGGCAAAGAAGGCATACCGCCACACTGGCTCGATATGCTGGTACGAAGAAACGATATTGAACATCTGGCACAGATACTGGCCGAAACCCTGGGCTGGCAAATCAGCCTTTGAAAATCCGTTTGTCGAACGGAAATTTCACATGGTCAATGATTTTTATTTTGGCAAAATCGCTGTGAAACGGGTTCAGCAGCAAATTGTAATCGCCAAACGTTACCGCCGAGGGCACCTGAAGCACACACGATTTATTTTTCAACGCAAACTGATCGCCGAATTTTTGCGTGGAGGAGGAATGTGGAAAAGCATTCCAGTTTTCGGGCAACTCTTCCTGGGCCAGTTTCACAATTTTCAGGCCGTCGGGAATGTAAATGGTGAGCATGTGGTAGTCATCGGGCAATGAGGCCAGACTGAAATGCACCGCTACTTCGGCCATAGCCAGCGAGCGATTGGAAGCCGTATAAACAAACTCCGTCCCCGCCGAATTCCAGCGCGCACCCTTCATCGCTGCTCCTTTGCCCGAGAGCGTTAACCCATACCTTTCGCGTGTAAGCCTGTAAACCTCCATACACGACTCAGGCAAAAACTCCGTGATCTATGCGTATAAGCTCACCGATAACCATTTCTTTGCCGTATGAGTCTTTCAGGAGTTCCATTGGCTCCAAACCACCCAGCGCAAAACTGGGCGTATTTAACCAGCCTCTGAATTTTTCCATTTCACCGAATACATCAAGGCCAATTTTTGTGACCTCGGCCATTTCGATGATTTTTTCTGATTGTAAGGGCCCGAAACTCTTTGAAGCCTGTTTATAACGCTGCAGCGACTTGGTGGAAATATCAAGCAGCGAAGCCCAGTCATTTTCTGTGAAAGGAGTGTAATGCTGTATAAGATTAAACAGCGAGTAGGGAATGCCCATGCGGATAACCACCACAATAAGCATTTTATCTTCGAGAAATTCTTCGTAGGAATGGGCTTTGCGCAACTTTGCGCCCACCGGCACAGGCATGTTTTGCGGCAGGTTGTGCTGCAATAGCTGGGCTATTTCTTTATCGAGCTTTTGCTCTATGGTAATTTTTGAGAGAGACACTTGAACCTCCTTAGACAACTGTCCCCAAAATTACGACATTTTTCCCAATAAAGTTTCACCCCCCCCAAAAAAACCATAATTTTTACAATCCAAACTTCTCGGTAGCCATTTCTTCCACTGCTTTCCCAATAGCCAGGCAGGCTGTGGCCGCAGGCGAAGGAGCATTGAGTACGTGAATGGCGTTTCCGTGAAATTCAATCTTGAAATCGTCAATCATATTACCTTCGGGCGAAAGCGCCATGGCCCGCACACCGCAGCGGCTGGCCACAATATCGTCCGATTCGAGGGTGGGAATAAGTGTTTGAAGGCGTTTCAGGAAATAGGCTTTCGAGAAAGCGCCGCGATATTCATCGAGGCCAAATTTCCAGTGTTTGCCAAAGAATTTCCACGTACCGCCAAAGCCGAATGCCTGAGCCGTATCGCGGAAACTGAAAGAGGTGCGGCTGTAGCCTTCGCGTTTAAACACAAACACCGCATTGGGCCCGCATTCCACACCGCCATGAATCATTCGTGTAAAATGTACGCCGAGGAAGGGAAATTGCGGATTGGGCACAGGGTAAACCAGGTGGCGTACCTTGCTCATGCCCTTTTCGGTAAGGTCGTAATAATCGCCGCGGAAGCCCAGAATGGCGGCATCGCTTTTCTGACCTTCTTTTTTGGCAATGCGGTCGCTTTGCAAACCGGCGCAGCTTACCACAAAACGTGCGTTTACTATGCCGCGGTTGGTAATTACGTCGGTGCTGCCCTGGTGGTGCACAAAGTCTTTTGCTTCGGTACTCAGCAGTACTTTGCTGCCGGGGAATTTCTGTTCGAGCAGTTCGCCCAGTTTGCGGGTTACGCCGGGGAAATCAATAATTCCGGTGCAGCCTACGCGGATGCCTGCAATGGCTTTTACATAGGGCTCAATTTCGCGCACCTGCTCGCCGGTAATTATTTCGATGTCTTCCACGCCATTGGCCTGCCCGTGGGCAAACACTTTGTGCATGTGGGCCAGTTCGCTTTCCTTTACTGCCGCTATTACTTTGCCGCAAATGTCGTGGGCAATGTGATGTTCTTTGGCAAAAGCCACCAGCTCGCGGCGGCCTTCCACACAGTTCTTGGCTTTGTACGAGCCGGGCTTGTAATAAATACCCGAGTGAATTACGCCCGAATTTCGTCCGGTCTGATGCGGTGCAAGACGGTCTTCTTTTTCGAGAACGGCTACTTTCAGATGCGGGTGGCGCATGTTTATTTTATATGCCACGGCAAGGCCCACGCAGCCTCCGCCAATTACCACCACATCAAAAGATTGTTTTTCTGTGCTCACAGTTTTTCTGAATAGTTGCGGGCAAAGATACATTGGATTTGGAATGCGCTTGCTTAAAATTAACGGGCAAACAGGCAGGCTTGACAAAACCCTGACAAGCACCCGCACCAAACACTTACCTTTGCCGCCATGAATCTTCAGAACGACCTAATTCTGCGTGCAGCCCGCGGCGAAAAAACCGAACGCACACCCGTATGGCTCATGCGTCAGGCCGGGCGCGTATTGCCCGAATACCGCGAAGTACGCGCCAAAATGGGCGGCTTCAAGGAACTCGTAAAAAGTCCCGAATTTGCCTGCGAAGTAACCGTACAGCCGGTGGACATTCTGGGTGTGGATGCGGCCATTATTTTCTCCGACATATTGGTAATTCCCGAGGCAATGGGCCTCGATTATGAAATGGTGGAAAGCCGCGGCCCGCTGTTTCCCAAAACCATACGCACCGCGGCCGATGTGGAAGCCCTGCGCGTGGCAAACGGTGTTGACGACCTTTCTTATGTGTGCGATGCCATACGCCTCACCAAAGCCGCGCTCGGCAACCGTGTGCCGCTTATCGGTTTTGCCGGTGCGCCGTGGACTATTCTCGCCTACATGGTAGAAGGCAGCGGCTCGAAAACATTCTCCAAAGCCAAACGCTTTTTATACACCGAGCCGCAAACCGCCCACGCCCTGCTCGAAAAAATAACCCAGAGCACCATTCACTACCTCAAAGCACAGGTGGCAGCCGGTGCCGATCTGGTACAGATTTTCGACTCGTGGGCCGGCATTCTCTCGCCTGCACAGTACCGCGAGTTTGCCCTGCCTTACATTGCCCGCATCAGCGAGGCGCTCCATACACTGGTGCCGGTCACAGTATTTGCCAAAGACGCCCATTTCATCCGCCGCGATCTCGGCCAGCTCAGTTCCTGCCACACCATTGGCCTCGACTGGACCATGGATGCCACCGAGTCGCGCCAGCTCATCGGCCCCGATAAAACCCTGCAGGGCAATGCCGATCCATGTTTGCTTTACTCCGATTTTGCCACCATCAAAGCCGAAGCACATAAAATGCTCCGCCAGTTCGGGTCGCAGCGGCATATTGCCAATCTCGGGCATGGCCTTTACCCTGATCTGGAGAAAGATAAAGTGCGGTGTTTTGTGGATGCGGTGAAAGAGTTTCAGTGGTGATGAAATAACATTCACCTGTTTGCTTAACTTCGTGGCTTATGACACCCGACGAACTCAGGCAACTGATACAAGGCATTGAAACAGACCGGATTGAAAAAACCGAGTCTGAAACCAATACCGATAAGTTCGGGGAGGCAATCTGTGCATTTGCCAATGATTTCCCCGATTATCAGCAGCCTGGCTACCTCATTTTGGGTGTGGCAGATGACAATGAGATAAAAGGTGTAGACAATGCCGAAAAAGCTATGCTCACCATCAGCAACCTGCGTTCGGGCGGAAATCTTTCTTCACCGCCTGCACTTACCACAGAATGTGTAACGATTGACGGTAAGCAGGTTGTTGTGGTAAAAGTTTTTCCACACATTGCTCCGCCGCTCAAGTTCAAAGGGCGAATTTACATTCGCGTAGGCCCGTCAAAAGCTATTGCCGCAGAAAATGAAGAAAGAATGTTGTCCGAAAAAAGGGCACGCGCAGGAAACCGCCCCTTCGATTCGCAGGCTGCACGCGGAAGTACACTATCAGACCTGAATGTAAATCTATTCAGGGAAACCTATTTACCCACCGCCGTTCCGCCCGACGTAATTGAAGCCAACCACCGCGACATTAAAATACAGATGGCCTCGCTTGGCTTTTACGATACTAAATTCGATTGTCCTACACACGCCGGAATTCTGTTTTTTGGTATCAATCCGCTTTTCTTCCTGCCCGGAGCCTACATACAGTATGTACGCTACGAGAAAGAATTAATTACCAGCAATGTGGTGGAAGAAAAACGATTTTCCGGCGACCTCATTTCCATGCTTCGTGATCTCGACCGGTTTGTGCAACTCATCATCCGCCAAAAACCGGTACCTGTTTCCGGCCTGCGCGAAGAAATGAAAGCCGATTATCCCGCCTGGGCACTCCGAGAGTTGCTTATGAATGCGGTTATGCACCGGAATTATGATTCCCATGCACCGGTTCAGTTTTACCAGTCGGAAGACAGTATTATGATCCAAAATGTGGGTGGCCTTTACGGTGCCTCACGCGAGGCATTTCCCGAAATAAATGATTACCGGAATCCCACCATTGCCGAGGCTTTAAAAAACCTGGGATATGTAAATAAATTTAGTCGTGGTGTGGCTACTGCAAGAGATTTGCTGGAGAAGAACGGGAATCATGTGGAATTTGTGGTGGAAAAGCCGGCGTTTGTGAACGTTACTGTTAAAGCAGCGGTGTTATGAAAGTGATTTCATTTTTTAACTGCAAGGGAAAAATTGGTAAGACTACCATGATTTATCATCTTGCCCATAAGTTTGCCGAGAAAGGAGTAAAGGTGCTGGCGGTGGATTTGGATCCGCAGGCCGGGTTGACAGAAATGTTTGGAGATAATAACACTATTCTGTCAGAATTATGTTCTGATCATCATGTAGCATTAGGAAGTTATCTGTTTCATAATAAGTTAGATAAAAATAGCTCTGAAAAAGATTGTCTCTTTGTTTTTCAAGTAAAGGAAAATTTACTGTTTATTCCAAGCGACAGTTATTTGTCTATTTATGATGTTGATTTAAGCAAAGAATTTGCGTCTGATTCAAAAAAAACAGAGTCAGTGTTTGAAATTACTCAGTTGTTTATTAATGTGGCCACTAGAAACGATGTTGAGATTATTTTACTTGATTTAAGTTCAAATTGTTTTGCAATAAATAAGTCTGTTTTAGCTACTTCTGACTATATTATAAATCCAGTGCCTTATGATAAGTATGCTGTTGATTCGGTATATGTGACTGGTCTGCTAATGAACAATATTATTTCTGAAACTATTTTGAGTTTAGACAAACTTGATTCTTCAGATAAAAAGCAAATGAAGGTATCGGGGTATATAGTTTTGCAGTCAGATAATTTCGAAATCAATGGAAGTAAGCAAATACAGCTAAATGAACAAATAACGAAATATTATCACAATTATGTTTTGGGGCAATCAGTAACTATATCTAAAGATATTTATTACGATAGATATAGTCTTTCCATTCTTAAATTCAATCCCAGCCTTTACCAAATGTCCCTCGAAGCGGGCAAACCCATGTTTCAACTCACCCCGGCCGACGGTGCTATAGGCAATCACATGAACGCTGTGCGTCAATGCAATCTCGAATACGATCTATTAGCCGAAAGTATTAACGAAGCCTGCCAGTTAGGGTTGAAACTCTGATTACCGCAACTTCACCACCTCAATCCCATACATCATCGGCAACATATCGCCGAATCCTTTTGAAGCCTTCCCCATAATAGCTACGCGGATAAATATAGAGAAGATTGATTTGATTTGTTGATGTCTGGTAAAAAAGTAGGGAATTGCTCCTCAG
>JALONL010000036.1 GCA_025454955.1 Bacteroidia bacterium
TTACCATGAGGATGGGGGTTGTTTTGTAGCAAAAACAATGTACCGGTTTTCGGTACACCATCCTCTCTTTTTTATTTAGCTATTTTGGACAGATGTGTTCTGAAATATCTTTTTGTGTGGAGAAAAGCGGGTAAATATGCGCCGTAGCATTATGGCCATTTGCAGCACCTTTTTAACTTTAGCACCCACACATGACACCACGCACCCGCATAGCGCCCACGCCCAGCGGCTTTTTACACAGCGGCAACGAATATTCGTTCAGTCTTACTGCCGCGTGGGCCAAAGAGCTTGGTGCCGAAATCCTGCTTCGCATTGATGATCTGGACGATGCCCGCAAACGACCGGAGTATGTGGCCAATATTTTCGATACGCTGCACCGTATGCACATTGGCTGGCAGCTTGGCCCGCAAACACCCCGGGAGTTTGAAGAAAAATGGTCGCAGCGGTGGCGCCTGAATGAATACAATGCGGCACTCGAACAGCTTTGCAAGGTTAACGGGCTCGTGTATGCCTGCACCTGTTCGCGCAAGGATCTTAGTCAGAGCGGAAAGCAATGCGAGTGTGCCCAACGCCAACTACCGCTGCACACTCCCGATGCTGCCTGGCGTGTAAACGTGCCTGCGCAAACCCTCATTAGCTTCCACGACGAAAAACGCGGGGCAATGGAAATTGATCTCCACGCCACTGCCGGCAACTTTGTGGTGCGCCGCCGCGATGGCATTGCGGCGTATCAGATTGCCTCGCTGGTTGATGATAAGTTGTTTGAAATTACCCACATTGTGCGTGGCGAAGATTTGCTGCCTTCCACAGCCGCTCAGCTTTTTCTCGCCAGGCATTTAGGGTACGAAAGTTTTTTGAAAACCCGCTTCCTGCATCACGAGCTGATTACGGATGAGCAGGGCAATAAATTATCGAAATCGAATCAAACGCCCCCAACAGAAAAAAATTAAATCTGGCCTAAACTCTCCGATGTCTTAAAGACATCGGAGAGTTTGGTACTCGGTATTTTTTTCTGTTGGGGGCAAAGTACATTGTGTGGTTACGACATTTTAGGGGGGGCAATGAGCCACTCTTTCAGCACACGTTCCACAGGAAAGCGGTAATTGTTTCTTTCCAGCCGCCAGCGTGCAATGCGCTGCACCATTCCCGGCACACGGCGGTGCCAGCCAATGTGCTGATAGAATTTGAAATTTTCTATTTCGCGTATTTTCTCATCGCTTATCCACTCGCTTTTTCCCGAATCCACATAATCGAAATTGCTCCATTCTTCAAGGCTTTCGGAAAATGTATAGCCCTTGCTGCGAAGTTCGTCGGCAATGGGATTTCCGGGATAGGGTTTGAAATAGAAAATGCCCATGTGAAATTTCGGACTCATTTTTTTGAGTCGTTTCACCATATCGAGTGTGGCCGAAATGCTTTCTTCTGTTTCGCCGGGGAAGCCTACAATGATGCTGAAGTTGATGGCAATGTCGTACTTGATGCATTTTTCGGCGGCATCAAATACGTGCTCAATTTTGATGTCTTTTTTCATCCAGTTGAGCATTTCCTGTGTGCCGGCTTCCATGCCAATCATTACTTTTTCGAGGCCCGATTGTTTGCAGCGTTTCCACACTTCATCGTCGAGGCGCACACCCTGATCGGCGCGCATGGTGGCAAACCAGCTTATGGGAAGTTTTCGGGCAATGAATTCTTCGGCCACCGCTTTTACGCGTTTGGTGTTGGTGAAAAAAGTTTCGTCCTGAAAGTGGATATGCTCAAACTGATACTGTTTCCACAGCGCCTCAATTTCATCGCCCATGCGTTTGGGCTCAAAGCCGTACCAGCCGCGTTTGTACATAAACGGATCGGCGCAAAACGTGCAGCGGAAACGGCAGCCCTGCGAGGAAATATAGTCGAGTTGCCTGCGTCCGCTGAGTTTCATGTAAGCAGGCACATCAATAAGGTTGTAGTTGAATGCGGGGAATGTGTTGATGTCCTGCATCGTCTGGGCATCGTTGTGTACGATGCTTCCGTCGGGCAGTTTGTAGCTTACACCTTTAATTCCTTCGGGCGTTTTTCCGGCCGAAAACGCATCGACCAGTGCGGCAAAGGGAATTTCGCCCTGCCCGTTTACCACGGCATCAACGCAGGAAGCGCGCAAAGTCTGCTCGGGAAACAGCGAAGGATGCCAGCCACCCCATACCACGGGAATATGCGGAAAGGCCGCTTTCACGGCGTCCGATTGTTTCAACGCATCTTTTATGGGGCGGCCGGTGAGTACGGTTGTGGCAAAGCACACACCGTGACGGCCAAGCGCGGCGGCTATTTTGGGGAAAGGATCTTTTTCGAGACGGCCGTCGATAATGACCACTTCATACTTCGCCGCATCAAGGTACGAGCCAATGGCCAGCAAAGCCAGCGGCATGGTGTAATACACGGCATCGGGGTTGTATAAAACAACGGTCTTCTTCATACTCAGCGTGCGCAGCAGGCAGCAAGATAAGGAAGTTAAGCCGATTGCGTAAGTTTGCAGCAATGCACCAGTTTTATTTTCCCGACCTGAGCGCTCCGCAGCTTCAACTGAGTGAAGAAGAATCGAAACATGCCGTGCGTGTGCTTCGTTTGCAGCCGGGCGATGAAGTGGAACTGGCCGATGGCCGCGGCACCAAAGC
This sequence comes from Bacteroidia bacterium, assembly GCA_025454955.1. Lineage (GTDB taxonomy): Bacteria > Bacteroidota > Bacteroidia > Palsa-965 > Palsa-965. The sequence continues at coordinate 2,652 of JALONL010000036.1, forward strand.
CCGCGCCGTGGTGGCCGACAATCACCCCAAACGCTGCCTGCTCGATGTGGTTAGTCGCGAACAATTTGGCACAGGCCGCCAATTCAGCCTGCATCTGGCCGTAGCCCCTACCAAAAACAGCGACCGCATTGAGTGGCTCGTGGAAAAAGCCACCGAGCTTGGCATTGATGCCATCACCCTGCTCCACTGCGAACATTCGGAACGCAGCACCTTCCGCACCGACAGGCTGGAGAAAATAGCCGTGGCCGCCATGAAACAATCGCAGCAGGCGTGGATGCCGGTAATTGCCGGGCCCGTAGGCTTTGATGAATTTCTCCGCTCAATTGCCACCGATACTTCAGCTTTTATTGCCCACTGCGTAAATGACGGTGAACGCGTTCCGCTCAACAAAGCCGCAAAACCGGGCGGCAATGCAGTGGTGCTCATCGGTCCCGAAGGCGATTTTTCGGCAGCCGAAATTGAAGCCGCGCTGAACGTTGGCGCAGTGCCTGTAACGCTTGGCAATACACGCCTCCGCACAGAAACGGCTGCGCTGGTGGCTTGTGCGGCGGTACATTTTGTGAATGCGGATTAACTCCTTTCAATTAAAATCAGAAAAGATATTCAATCAGAAATCTTCCAATTCACGTTTCGTGATAAATTGAATTGAAGCGAATGTGGTGCCGCCGTTATTTTTGAATAACACTTGCATCTCCCCCCTCTCATTTCCTATATTTGCAGCAGACAAACTCAAACCTGCGTTGTAGGCAGGCTTAATTTATGATACAAATTACACTCCCTGATGGTTCGGTACGTCAGTACGAAGCCGGAACCACCTCTCTCCAAATCGCTCAATCGATCAGCGAAGGATTAGCACGCAACGTTTTAGCGGCCGAAGTAAATGGCGAAGTGTGGGATGCCACCCGCGCCATTGATACTGATGCCTCGCTGAAACTCCTCACCTGGAACGACACCGCCGGTAAAGAAACCATGTGGCATTCCTCGGCCCACCTTATGGCCGAAGCCCTTGAAGCACTTTATCCCGGCATTAAGTTCGGTATTGGTCCGCCGGTAGAAAACGGCTTTTACTACGATGTTGACCTGGCCGGTGATAAAAAACTCACGCATGATGATTTGCCCGCCATCGAGAAAAAAATGCTCGAACTGGCCGGTCAGAAAAATGCATACGTGCGTCAGGAAATGCCCAAAGCCGAAGCAATTGGCTATTTCCGCGAAAAAGGCGACGAATACAAACTCGATCTGCTGCAAGATCTCGAAGACGGTAAAATTACTTTTTACACACAAGGCAATTTCACCGACCTCTGCCGCGGGCCGCACATACCCAATACCGGCTTCATCAAGGCCGTAAAACTCACCAACCTCGCCGGAGCATACTGGCGCGGCGATGAGACAAAAAAGCAGCTTACCCGCATTTACGGCATCACCTTCCCCAAGCAGAAAGAGCTCGACGAATACCTCGTGATGCTTGAGGAAGCCAAAAAGCGCGACCACCGCAAACTCGGCAAGGAACTCGAACTCTTTACCTTCTCCGAAAAAGTGGGCATGGGCTTACCGCTCTGGCTGCCCGCCGGTGCCGCACTTCGTGAACGCCTGCAGAACTTTTTGCAGAAAGCCCAGCTCAAAGCCGGCTATGTGCCTGTAATTACGCCGCATATTGGCAATAAACAGCTTTACATTACTTCGGGCCACTACGAGAAATATGGTAAAGACTCGTTCCAGCCCATACGCACACCGCAGGAAGGCGAAGAGTTTTTCCTCAAGCCCATGAACTGCCCGCACCACTGCGAAATCTACAAGAGCAAACCACGCTCCTATAAAGATCTTCCGGTGCGCTTTGCCGAGTTTGGCACCGTGTATCGCTACGAACAAAGCGGCGAACTGCACGGACTTACCCGCGTGCGTGGCTTTACACAGGACGATGCCCACCTTTTCTGCCGCCCCGATCAGGTAAAAGAAGAATTCTGCAAGGTAATCGACCTCGTGCTCTACGTATTCCGTGCACTTGAGTTTACCGATTTCGTGGCCCAGGTATCGCTGCGCGATAAAACCGACCGCAGTAAATACATCGGTACCGACGAAAACTGGGAAAAAGCCGAAAGCGCCATTGTAGAAGCCGCCGCCGAAAAAGGCCTGAAAACCGTGGTGGAGTACGGCGAAGCCGCGTTCTACGGCCCCAAGCTCGATTTCATGGTACGCGATGCCATTGGCCGTAAATGGCAGCTTGGCACCATTCAGGTGGATTACAACCTGCCCGAACGCTTCGAACTCGAATACACCGGTGCCGACAACATGAAGCACCGCCCGGTTATGATTCACCGTGCCCCCTTTGGCTCCATGGAGCGCTTTGTGGCCGTGCTCATCGAACACTGCGCCGGTAAATTCCCGCTCTGGCTCACTCCCGAGCAGGTTGCCGTGCTGCCCATCAGCGATAAATACATTGATGATGCAGAAAATGTACTGGAACAGTTGAAAAATTACGATATTCGGGGATTCGTTGACGACCGTAACGAAAAGATTGGCAAGAAAATACGCGATACTGAGCTTAAAAAAGTGCCCTACATGCTCGTGATCGGCGAAAAAGAAGCAGCAGATAAAACTGTTTCCGTTCGCCGTCAGGGTGAGGGCGATAAAGGCTCTATGACCGCCGAAGCTTTTGCCAGCCTTATCAATAACGAAGTCCGCGAAAAACTGGAATCATTCAGTAAATAGTTAATTCAAACAAGTATCACTTAAAAACGGAGGTTCACATCGCTACTCCTTTTAACCGTCCACCCGGACCGCCCCGCCCTGCAGGAAGCAGCCAGGGAGGAGGCAATCGCCCGCCATTTAACCGGGGCCCTCGCATGCCGCGTAAAGAAGAACTGCACCGCATCAACGAAAAAATTCGTGATGTAAGCGAAGTACGCGTAGTTGGCGAAGACATTGAACAGGGCGTTTTTTCAATCGAAAAAGCACTCGAAATTGCACGCAACGCCGGGCTCGACCTGGTAGAAATTGTGCCCAATGCCGTGCCGCCGGTTTGCCGTGTGGTGGACTACAAAAAGTTCCTCTACGAACAGAAGAAGAAGCAAAAGGAAATCAAAGCCAAAGCCCAAAAGGTAGTGGTGAAAGAAATCCGCTTCGGCCCTCATACCGACGATCACGACTTCAACTTCAAGAAAAATCACGCCCAGAAATTCCTCGAAAGCGGCGCCAAAGTAAAAGCCTACGTGTTTTTCAGAGGCCGTACCATTGTGTTTAAAGAACAGGGCGAAATTCTCCTGCTTCGTTTTGCACAGGAACTCGAAGAGTTTGGCAAAGTAGAACAACTGCCGCAGTTAGATGGTAAACGCATGTCTATTATGCTCACGCCTAAGAAAAAAGCCAAATAACCATCTGCTTTTATATCATTGCCCGAAGGCCGTTTCTATAAAAAGAAGCGGCCTTTGCTTTTTGGGCCCTTTTCTAAAATATCTCTGCTGTTATTTCAACCGTACAGCTTATTGGTTAATATCAATATGATATCATTCCCATCAACTGCCTGTGTATGTCCGTTTGCGGGCAAATTCATTCGCTGTATCGAAAAATAGTTTCCAATATTCAGTCTTCGCATAATTTCACCATGCGCTGTTTATGCAAATGAAACTGTTTGGAATGGATACAGGAGTCTGGCAATGTGCAAAAGTTAGCCATTTCCTGGTAAATTCTAACCTAGTCACTCTCACTCCCTGAATGGCTTTTACATTTGTTATGCTCAATATCCACACACATCAATTCTCATGAATAAACTTTACACACACCTTGCGCTGCTGCTGCTTCTGTGGCTGCCTTCAAAAACTACGCTCAATGCCCAACCCTGTCGCGAAGTGGTGGGCTACTATCCAAACTGGCAATGGTACGACCGCGCCCAACTGGTAAGGCCGGCTACCATTGATTACAGCAGGTACACCATTATCAATTACTGCTTTTTCAATCCGCAACCCAACGGAAGCATCGTTACCGGCGATGCCTGGGCCGATGAAAACCTGCTGCTGGGGCAAATAGACTGGAGTTCTACGCCTCCCTCCTATTTCCCCAATACATCTATTGTGGATCTGGCGCATAACAATAATGTAAAAGTGCTTATCTCGGTTGGCGGCTGGACATGGTCGAACAATTTCCCGGCCATTGCAGCCAACCCGGTAACCCGTGCAGCCTTTGCGCATTCGTGCAACGATCTGGTGCGGCAGTATAATCTCGACGGGATTGACCTCGACTGGGAATACCCGGGCTATACGCCACACAACGGTGGCCCGGCCGATGCAGCCAATTTTACACTGCTGCTTCAGCAGGTGCGCGATTCGCTGGATGCCCTTGAACTTGTAAATAACGAGCAATACCTGCTCACCGCAGCCGTGGGAGCCTCGGCGGCGCACATGAGCAATGTGCAGTGGGCGGCAGTTACACCTCTGCTCGATATGATAAATCTGATGTCGTACGACTTTTTCGGGGCCTGGGATGCGGTGGCCAACCACAATTCGCCGCTTAACGCTCCCGGCTGCGGCGATCCGGGCTTCAACATCAGCTCTGCATTTACGCTGCTTACACAGCAGTATGGTGTGCCTGCCAATAAGATTAATGTGGGCGTGGCTTTTTATGGCCGCAGCCAGACGGGCTTTACCGGACTTTGCCAGACCACCTCGGGCAATGCCGCCACTTCTGCCTTTCCGCCCGATGGTGTGCCGCTTTATTACGAAATTGCGCCGCAACTGAGCCAATATACTGTTAACTGGGACAATCAGGCCCAGGTTCCCTGGCTGAACAACAACAGCGGCGTTTTCCTTTCGTACGACAATGAGCAGTCTATTGGCCTCAAGGCACAGTTTATTGTGAGCAACGGAGCCCGCGGGGCCATTATCTGGGAAATTACGGGCGACTATATGGAAACCACACCCGGATCGGGCATTATTGCCGGCACACCGCTGGCCGATACGTTGAATGCCGTGTTTTGTGCATCGCCGCTGGACATATCTCACGCCGCCGCCGCCGCTATACAGCTCAGCCCCAATCCCGCCAACGACTTTATTCAGTTCACACCCGCGCCGGCTCAAAATACTGGCTATTTCATATACTCAGCCACCGGAGCCTTGGTGGGCAGCGGTATTTTACAGGCTGGCCAGAATATGCTGGAAATCAACCATCTCCCATCAGGAGCATACCTCGTCCGGCTCGAAACCGCAGGGCAAGCCAGCCAGCATAAACTGATAAAATACTGAGACGGAATTACCTTTTTCGGGCTAATTGGGGGAGAAAAACGCTTTTTTTACCCCGGAAAGCCAGCCGGACAAAAGTTTTTGCTACATTTGCACCCTGTTACCGGAAAGCCGGAAACAACGCGTTCTTTCTCAGTAAATTCTAAATCCAAATAAATACGCGCAACTATGCCGAAAATGAAAACCAATTCCAGTGCAAAAAAGCGTTTTGCTCTCACTGGAACGGGTAAAATCAAGCGTAAGCATGCGTTCAAGCGTCACATCCTTACCAAAAAGGAAACTGCACGTAAGCGTCGCCTCACAAACGATGGACTCGTTTCAAAGGCCGACTCAAACAACGTGAAGGCCATGCTTTGCATGTAAGGTGTACGAATTGAACCATAGCAAAACGTACCGGTTTATCCGAAAACAAGTTAAACCCGGCTTGAGGTAATAAGTTTCCGATTGAGTTCGGAACGCCCAAAGCCAAAACGAAAAACAAAATGCCAAGATCAGTCAATCATGTCGCTTCACGTGCCCGTCGTAAAAAGGCACTGAAAATGACACGCGGTTACTGGGGTGCCCGTGGTAACGTATGGACCGTTGCCAAGAACACACTCGAAAAAGGTTTGGTGTATGCCTACCGCGACCGCAAACAGAAAAAACGCAACTTCCGCTCACTCTGGATTCAGCGTATTAACGCCGGAGCCCGTTTGCACGGTATGTCTTACTCTGAGTTCATGGGCAAAATCCACGACAAAGGAGTAACCTTAAACCGCAAAACCCTTGCCGACCTCGCAATGAACCACCCCGAAGCTTTCAAAGCTGTGGTTGATTCGATTAAGTAAGTCGTTACAAATTACCTCACAAAGCCCCGGTTTCTGAATTGAAGCCGGGGCTTTGTGCTGGAAAATATATTATGATGGAAAAATTCAGCAACTATATTAGTTAAATTATTATTATAGTTATTGAGAAAAATCAGGGAATTATATTTCGCCAACTTAGCTAAAAAAAGGCTAAGTTGGCGAAGTATGAGTGATCGTTAAATTTAAGTAAGAATAGTTATATTATCTAAGTAATTAATTTTAATTACATGAATATCAATTAATTGAAAAATAAAACAGAGTATCTAATTCGAAAAATCAAGAATATCTTCTATGCAAAATTCATCATTTACAATACTGTAAAAATGCTCATTTTTAGAAACGCCTTTTGAAGAAATAATTGTAATGTAAATATTTTTCTTTGAGTTGGTTTTTCTTTGAACACTGCTTATTTTATTGGCAAGTTCCTGCTCGTATTTTTTGTTTATGATTAAAGGGGTATTGAGAAACTTGGCTTCGATGATATTGATAATATTATCCGAACGATCAATAACAAGATCTATCTGACAACCCGTACTGTGAGCAGAACCTTTATCAATGAATGAATAAATGTTGTACTGAATACCACCAATACCAAGCAGGGAAGCAATTATACCATGATGCTTAAAACAAAGGTTCTCAAATGCAATACCCGACCATATTTTAAACGACTGGCTGCCGAACAATACTGATCCGTTCTTCACCGCAGCCTTGTTCTGCAAAAATTTGAAATAAAACAGCGTGTATTCATCCGTAAGCCGGTACAGGCCGTCTTCCCGTTCCTTATTCACGTCGGTTGTTTTGATAATGAAACCGCACTCTTCCAGCTCATCCAATATAGCCGTAAGCCCGCCCCCGCTAGCCAGTTTGGCATATTCAATGAGTTCGTTTCTGGTTAAGCCCCGGCCCTTGGTAGCTAAAATTTTAACCAGCTTTTCGTGCAGTTTATAATTCTTAAACAGCGATGAATACAGGTTTTCAAACTCTGATTTTAAACCGGCATTCTTACCGAAAAACAAGTCGTTGAGAATTTGCGGAATACCTTTGCCCGGTAATACCTGTCTGAGGTAATACGGAATACCGCCAATGCACATGTACAACTGAACAATATCCTTATTACTGAGTCTTACCTCCCTGTGTTTAAGATAAGCCCGCGTTTCGCTCAAATCAAATGCATCCAGCCTGATGGTTTGCGTAAGGCGGTTGTGCAATCCGCCCCTGTTCTTAATTACTTTATTAATAATCCACGATGCCGCTGAGCCACAAATTACAAGCATGATATCGTTTCTCTTGCTGCAATAGGAGTTCCAGAACTGGGTAAATGCCGGCATAAACCCCGACTTGGCTTTGTCGTACCAGGAAATCTCATCAAAAAACACCACCAGTTTATTTCTGCGCCTTGATGAAATACGGTGAAGGTATTTCTCCAGAAACTGAAATGCCCTGAGCCATGAATCGGGAACCGGCCTTCTGGTCACCGGCGGGTATACTTTGCCCAGTTCAAGCCAGAAATTCTGTAGCTGTTGTTCATTACTTGCGTCCAGCAGCCCGGTACAGCCAAACACAATATTTTTCCCCAGTTTTTCTCTTATCAAAAACGTTTTCCCTACCCTTCTTCTTCCATACACCGCCAAAAACTCCGGATCATTACTTCTCAGTAAACGATCTAAAATTTCAACCTCTTTTTTTCTTCCGATAATAGCCATCAGGAAATTTATTTTTCGCCAAGTTAGCATTTTTTAGCCTAAGTTGGCGAAAAATAAATTTCTTAAAAACGCCTTAAAACCATTCAAAAACACACCATAAATAAATAAATATCAAACACTTACAAACTAACTATCAAACAAATTCCTGATTTCGTTTTTTAACAATTTTCCCATTCCATTTTTAGGCAAATTTGTCACTTTTTTTATTCGGGAAGGAACCTTATAAACCGCCATTTCATTCAATAAAAACTCTCTTAATTCATCAATAGAAATATCTTCGTTTTCATTCTTCGTCACAACAGCCACAGCCACACGTTCGCCCCAGGTTTCGTCTGGCAGCCCTATTACTGCACATTCTGCCACTTTAGGATAAGTAAGCACGGCATTTTCTATCTCCAGCGCCGAAACCTTGTATCCTCCTGTTTTGATAATATCAATGGAAATACGCCCGGCAATGCGGTAAATGCCATCCAGCCTTTCGGCCATATCGCCGGTTTTAAACCAGCCGTCGGGAGTAAAAGCGGCATTGGTTTCCTCGGGGCGGTGCCAATATTCTTTAAACAGTGCGGGGCTTTTAACCTGTAGTTCTCCCTGTACATTGGCATCGGTAAGCACTTCGCCATTTTCGGTGGTCAGCCTTACCTGGTTGCCGGGCAGTGGTGTGCCCACACAGCCGGGCATTCGTTTGCCTTCGAGCGGGTTGCTGAGTACCATGCCGGTTTCGGTCATTCCATAGCGTTCGAGCAGGGTGTGTGATGTAATGGCCTTCCATTTCTCCAGCACAGGCACCGGCAATGCCGCCGAACCCGACACCATGAGCCGCAACCGGGCAGCACCGAGGCTCCATTTCTGCCTTTTTTCCTCGTCGGCAGCTTCCCAATGGGCGATGAGTTTGGCATAAATGGTTGGCACGGCCATAAACAAGGTGTAATGCCCCGAAGCCAGCCCCGGCCACACATCGGCGGCATCGAAACCGGCACGCATATCGCAGCGGGCACCAATCATGAGTGCGCAAAGCAGCTTATTCACAATGCCGTGGGTGTGATGCAGCGGCAGCACATGCAAAATGGAATCGGCAGAAGTCCAGCCCCAGGCTTTGTGAAGTACTGTTATCTGCGCGTACAATGCTCCGTGTGTATGCACCACGCCCTTGGGTTTGCCGGTAGTGCCGCTGGTAAAAAGCATGAGTGCGTTTTGCCCGGCTTTGGGGTAAGGCAAATTAAGCGGCATCACCGTTTCCTGCGGCGGACGCATGGCCTCTGTTTCCTCCACCCGCACCCGCATTTTGGGAATCCGTGGCAATAATTTGCGTTGGCAGATTACAATCTGCGCACGGCTTTCGGTAATGGCGTATTCGAGTTCGGCGGCAGGATGATCGATGCAAAGCGGCACGGCCATGCCCCCGCAAAGCCAAACTGCCAGCAGCGAAGCCACATAAGGCAAACCCGGCTGGGCCATGATCGCCACGGGAGCGCCTTTCAGGTCTTCGCCTCCAAGATGATGCAGCGCAATGTCTTTTGCGGTAAGGTAAACATCGTCAACTGTAAAAGTGCCGCGGGCATCGCGCAAAATTGTGCGGGCCGGATCATCAACCAGAAGATCTGAAAACGAATCGAGAAATGTCATGGTGCAAAGTTAACGGCTGTAGTGTGTTTTATGGTAACATGGAAAAATACAGCTTATCCGGTGAAATTGATGAGGTGCATTTCAACCGGTCAAATACTTTTACACTCACACATTATTCCGCTTCCCGCAAACCCGTTTTATGTCCACACTCTCCATTCACCCTGTCACCGAAAATGAACGCAAACTGATTGAACAGATTGCCATCTGGTATGAAACAGAATGGAATATTCCACAAGCCCACACCCTCAAACGGATGAATCACTTTGCCGAAGGCAAAATTGTTTTTCAGTTACTGCTTAAAACCAACGACAGGCCCATAGCCACCGGAGGCATTTATTCGCATGTGGGTTTGATTGATAAAGAACCCCGTTTGGGCATACACCGTCATTGGCTGGCACTGATGTACACTGTTCCCGACATGCGGGGAAAAGGCATCGGCGCAGCTCTTTGCAGGGAAATTATTGCCACTGCCCGCCACAAAGACATAAAAGAAATCCAACTGTTCACCGATACCGCCGAAAACCTGTATGCCCGCGAAGGCTGGCAGGTAACCGAAAGACTGGAAATTGGCCAGAGAAAGATAGCCGTAATGCAACTTAGCTTATAGTTTACTGCGGCCGGTATACACCCGCTTCCTGCATACGCGGATGCACCATACGAAACCAAAGCGGCGGAATAAGTGTAATATAAAACATTCCAAAATAACCACTGTTGAGCACCGGGCCGCCCTGGTGTGTAACCAGCGTATGATAAGGCTTGGAGGCTTTCATGTGATGATCGGCATGGCGCGAGAGTTCGATGAGTGTAAGCCGGCTTCCGGGCGCATCAGACTGCCACGAGTGCTGCGCCTCTACCTTGCGGCCGGGCTCGCGCATTAAGCCGTAATGCTCGATATAGTTTACATACTCAAGCTGAATAATGCCAATGGCCGTAATGCCGAGATAAACCGCAAGCACCGTTCCGCCCAACCACCAGCCCAAAGCCGCGCAGGCCGCCAGTTGAAGCATACCCGCACGAACCACATAATTGCGCAGGCCATAAGCCGCATTACCGGCCTTTCTCAATTGCGCAGCCTCCAGCTTCAGGGCTGAGTACCATTGCCCGGGAACCGTGCGAACTATAAACGCATACACACTCTCGCCCAAACGTGCCGTAGCCGGATCTTCGGGCGTGCCCACCGTGCGGTGATGTCCGCGCACATGCTCGATATAAAAATGCGTGTAGTTGACCACAAACAAATTAAACTGCCCCAGAAACCGCTCGGCTGCATTTTTACGATGTATCAGCTCGTGTGCCACCACAATGCCCGAAATTCCGGCATTTAAACCCACAGATGCTATTGCTGCATTTAACTGCCATAAAGTGTAAGCATCCTGCCAAACACGATACAGCAATAATGCAATTGCGGCAAGATGCAGGGCCGATGCCAGATACAAAATACCATCAGGGATAACTGCCCACTGATTATCGGGCGGATTATCATGCCTGGGTGGAACAACCCAGTCGAGCAGCACCAGCACAATAAGTATCCATACACAATTTACATAATGAAAAACAGGCTCCGCAATACCTCCGGCCACAGCCAGTATGCCCGGCAATAAGGCCACAGTATAGCGCAATCCGTAGGTAATATTCATGCCTATAAAGTTAATTATTGGAGGTAAATGTGGATGAACCTTTCGGAAGGATATTTTTAGCTGGTGTCTTCTTCTTTATTTCCGGCTGAAAATGTAGATTTAAGGGCAAACTGGTGTTGATTTATGTTCCCGTTATTGCACAAAAGCGATCTCAACAACCTCAATTCCCGATATTTCTTTCCGCCATGCACCTTGCCGAAATAATACTCTACGTAAGCAACCAGGAAAACAGCCGCGATTTTTATGCACGACTGCTGCAAAAAGAACCCACACTTCACGTACCCGGCATGACAGAATTTGACCTCTCGCCCGGCCTTAAACTGGGGCTGATGCCAGAAAACGGCATTGCAAAAATCATTACACCTGCCACACCGCACCCGGCCTCGGCACAGGGCGTTCCGCGCTGCGAATTATACCTCATGTGCGACAATGCCGACAAAGCTGCGGCACACGCACTGGCCTGCGGTGCATTGCCGGTAAGTGAAGCACAAAACCGAAACTGGGGACACCGCGTAGCCTACGTGGCCGATGCCGACGGACATATACTGGCATTTGCTTCGGTGTAAAGGTGTTTCTGCTTCTGTTTTTTACTGCTGACATACTGTTGTCACAACCCCGTTGTTGTTTTGCACCATCAAATCACTCAAAACAACAATCACTATGAACAACATCATTCACACCCCCGCAAAAAACTTCCTGCTCTCGTCGCACACCATCACCTTCAACGAGCTTTCGCACACCGGAGCAAAGGCGGTGGATGCATTGTTTGCAGAACTTGGAAAACGTGGCTTGCAGCGGGCCGGTAATGTTGAATTCATTTACCACAATTTTTCGCAGGAAAAACCTTTTGTGCTGGAAGTAGCCATGCCGGTAACCGAAGAAAAAGAAGCCGACAACGGAGAATTCAAACTCGTAAAACGTAACGAATTCCGCAACCTTAATCACATTCACATCGGCAACATGGAAAGCATGATGAAGTCTTACGACCTGCTTTTTGCCGAAATAGGCAGCAAAGGACTTCCCTACAACGGCGAAGTGCGCGAGGTTTACCTTAAATTTAGCACGCCCGATGCGGCAGACAATGTAACCGAGATTCAAATCGGGATGAACTGACGAATGAATAAAACAGAACGGCTGCAGGCCATTTTGCATGTAATACAAACCAAACGCACGGTAAGAGCTGAAGATCTTGCCGTGCGTTTCAATGTACACATACGCACCATTTACCGCGATGTAAATGCGCTTATTGAAGCCGGTTTGCCCATTGGCGCCGAGGCCGGACGTGGTTATTTTATTCTCGAAGGACATTATCTGCCACCTGTGATGTTTACCAAAGACGAGGCTTTTTCGCTGCTGCTGGCCGGTAAATTTTTGCGCCGCCGCACCACCGAACGCTTTCAGAAAGCGTTTGACACGGCCAGCGAAAAAATACGCGCTCAGCTCAGGGGCGAACTTAAAGACGAGTGGGCCGTGCTCGACGAAAGAATACGCGTGGATGTATTTGCCCACCAGCCCGCACCGCCCGGCAACGACCAGCACATCGACACCGTAAACAACGCACTCGCCCAAAACCGCGTTCTCTACTTCCGATACAAAACAGCCGACGAAACCGAAAGCCGCCGCCAGGCCGAGCCCGTGGGCCTGCTGTACTATGCAAACGTGTGGCACCTCATTGCCTGGTGCCGCCTGCGAAAAGATTACCGCGACTTCCGCCTCGACCGCGTACTCGAAATTGAAATGCTTAACGAAACTTTCGCGCCCGAAAAACGGCTCAGCATTTCGCAATACGTGACCCAGCAGCAACGCACCGACCAATGGACAGAAGTAAAGTTGTTTATTTCCGACACCATGTACGGCTACATGCAAAACTCGCGCTACTCAATGGGCTATGTGTCGGAGGTAAAATGCGAAGGCGGCTACGAAGTGCTTTTTACCATGACCTCGGTCTCGCATTTCTCGCGCTGGCTGCTTATGATGGGCACCCATGTACGCGTAATTGAACCGCTGTGGCTGCACGACGAAGCCGTAAAGCATGTGCAGGGGCTGGTAAAGCAGTATCTGAACGATAATGCCGCGGGTACTAATTCTGAATGATAAACTCCACCCGTTCGGGCTCGGTGCGAAGATTGCGTACCGACAAGGGACGACGCACCACCGAAAGCGGCAGCGTGGTGCGTGTACTGCTGATGTTTTTATAATCGGCCACCACCCTGAACTGATCGGGGGTGATGCGGCTGTATTCGTTGAGCGGCACCAGAAAAACCACGTCCACTTTATCGGGAATGGTTTTTAGCGTGGCTCCGGGCGGCGTGTTTACAGGAGTAACGGGAATGGTAAAACGGCCTTCGGTAAACTGCCCTACTTTGATGCTGAGTTTTACCGCTGCCGGCGAAACGGTTAATTGCCTCGCTGTGCCGTTCAATGTGAGGGGCACCAATTCATTCACATCTTTTTCAAGACCGGAGTAAACGCGCGGTTCGGTGTGAATGGTGGTGATGGAGTTTACCAGTTCGGCTGCGCCGCTTATGGTTACCCAGGCTGGTTCGCAGCGTATCGAGTCGGCAAGCTGAAACTGTGGAGCGGGTGTGGCCGAAGCCAATATGCGTACAGGCACTTTGCGCGTTACCCTGGGCGAAAAGCTCAGCGCGATGGTATCGGGAAATACGCGCACTACTCTTGCCCCGCGGCCAAAACTGCTGCGCAGCCTCAGGCTGTTTATGTGGGTAAGCAGGGCTAGGTCGCCACGTCGGTTTTGGCGGGCTGTGCGCACATCGAGTTCGAGCGTGCCGGGGTCGCGGCCCAGTTTCCAGGTGAGCAGGTTAAACCCGCTTCCACGCAACTCGGCATCTACCGAATCGGGAAGTTCGCTGCTAAGCAATCTGTCGGAAGGCAGGTTAATGTACTTCACCGGCACCCGCTGCACCGAAGTATATTCTTTTGACAATGCCTGAAGCAGCCAGGCCGTGGCCGAAAGCAGCAGGCAAACCAACAAAGTAGAAACGCGGCGACTCAAAAGTGGCTTTTGCCCTTCCGAATCGCCGCGCCGAAAAATCCTGGTGATGGTCACGGTGGTAATTTACAAATAACGACTTAATGTCATCTCTACAAACTCGAAAGATTGAGGCGGGCGAAGGAGAGAAAACCGGAGTTTGCTCCCGATTTTTATCGGGACAAATGAGGATTTTCTCGACGAGCCCAACGAAGAGATTTCGAGTTAGTAGAGATGACAGTTAGGCTTTTTTCTCCCCGCCAGCGCTCAGTGCACGGGTATGATCCATCGAAATGGCCGATTTAAGCATACGCAAACGGTTGCCGCCCTCGGTTTCAATTACAAAATCAGTATCATCGCCGTATTCCACAATTTTGCCGATAATGCCGCCAATGGTCACTACTTTATCGCCTTTCTGAAGTTCGTTCATGAGCTTTTTCTGCTCTTTGGCTTTCTTCTGTTGCGGACGAATCATGAAGAAGTAGAACACTACAATGAGTGCTACAATCATGAGGATATTAACAATGCCAGAGCCGCCTGGAGCTCCCTGAGCCGGTTGTGCGGCCTGAAGCAAAATGGTTGAAAAATTCATACGTTGAATTGGTGATGGATACTGTATTTGGTTGAATTAAGGCTTGGCCGGAGCCGGAGCCGCGGGAGCAAGAATATTGGCTTTAATGGTAAGCACGGTGGTATTGGGCTCGCAGTTGGTAACCAAGGTAACCGTTTTGCTTACTTCGCCCTTTTTGCCTTCGCTGTTAAACTCTACGTTTATTACACCGTCCTGACCGGGAGTAATGGGTTTTTTCGGATAATCGGGAACCGTGCATCCGCAGCTGCCGTTGGCACTGCTGATGATAAGGTCTGATCCGCCCACATTGGTGAATTTGAACACGCATTTTACTCGGTCGCCCTGTGTAATGGTGCCAAAATCATGCACTTCCTTGTCAAATTTCATTTTGGGCTTATCGCCGCTGGGAGCGTGATTGCTTGCAGTGGCGTCATTGTCCACAAGTGCCGGAGTAATTTCTCCGTTACCTTTGGGGGCACAGGCCGCAGCAAGCGTAATAAGCGCAACTGCGGCAATACGGATAAAAGAAACAGTTTTCATATAGTTTATCATTATTCAGCGCCACAAAAATACAATTTATTGGGGCGGTTATTCCATTAATCCTCTTCCGGTTTTCACGAGTTTTCCTTCTGCCTTGAAATCGGCCACCAATTTATCCAGAATACCGTTTATAAACTGCTTGCTGCGAGGCGTGCTGTATGTTTTTGAAACTTCAATGTATTCGTTGAGGGTTACTTTTACCGGAATGCTTTGGAAAAACTGTAGCTCCACCATTGCCATTTTCATGAGAATTACATCCATAAGTGCAATCCGGTCAACTTCCCAGTTGGTGGTTTTTTCGGCAATGCGCTTTTCGTAATTCTCGTTTTCGATAATGGTTTTGCGGTAAAGATCAATTACAAAACGACGGTCTTCGTCGGTATCTTTAAAGAGCGGGGCCAGTTCGGGGTTTTTATCTTCCCTGCCCGATTCGATGGTGCGTATGAGGGCCGGAGCCACAGCCATATTCAAATCGCCGGGCCAGTGCATGCTTTGTTCTTCGAGGTAATGCTCCACTTCATCATCGTCGGCAATAAAGCGTTTGAATATGTCGAGCAGAAACATGGCATCGGCATTGTAATCGCCCTCGGGGCTGGTCATGTATATTTTGTAGCCGTCCCATGCCTTCACCTTGCCCCATATTTTCCGGGCCAGTTCCATGTCTTCGTCGCGCTGCCAGCCCAATTTTCGCGATTCGGCTTCGCGGCGCAGGCCGGGGTGTGCGTTTAGCTGTGCAACAACTTTGTTGTTTACAAAGCGCATGCTGGGGTTAAGATCGTCGGCAGTGGGCAAATGCTTGTTGCGGTTATCTTCCATCAGGTTTGTGGCGTAGCGGTGCAGTTCGCCAAACACGAGCAGGAGATAAATGTACAGTTCGTAGGTGCGGTCCACGCTGCGGAGCAGTTCGCGTTCGCCCCGCGGCATATCATTATCGCCCGATTGGAAGTAACCATACAATGCCTGCATGGCTTTGATGCGTAAATAACGCCTGTTCAGCATAATTTTTGAGTATAGAAAGCGCGAATCGTGTCAGGATCAAATACAAACATCCCGACCGGGCCGGTAAAAACCGCCCCAGCCGGGATGTGCGCGAAATGATTCCGTAATGGATTCATTGTTATTCTTGTGTCTGCCCTGTGGGCAGAAATCGGTTCAAAGAACGACTGACCGGGCTTACCAATCAGCGGCGCGTGCGCAGGTTGGCCATAGCAGCAATGCGCTGTTCGGCCATGCGGTTGGCAGCCATGTAAGTGGGCATTTTTTCGGCGCGGGCCATGGCAAACACGGCCGCGGTATTGTCGTAAATTTTGTCGGCAAGGCTCAGGGCGTAGTCGCGGCCGAAGCCTACTACTTCTGAGTACACGTTAATAAGGCCGCCGGCATTTACCACATAGTCGGGCGCATAGATAATGCCTTTTTCCATTACAATTTTGCCGTGTACGTTTTCGTCGGCAAGCTGGTTGTTGGCCGCACCGCAAATTATTGCGCATTTGAGGCGCGAAAGGGTATCGTCGTTTACGGTAGCACCCAGTGCGCAGGGCGCGTAAATGTCCATATCAAGCTCAAAAAGCTGATCGCCGTTTACGATTTCTACCGAGGGATTGGTGTTTTTCACTGCGGCCAGGCGATCTTCGTAAATATCGCATATCCACACTTTGGCGCCTTCTTTTACCAGAAAGTCAACCAGCACCGAGCCTACGTGACCCACGCCCTGCACGGCTACTTTTTTGCCGTTCAGGCTGTCGTTGCCCCACATTTCTTTTGCAGCGGCTTTCATGCCCATATAAACCCCGCGTGCGGTTACCGGCGAAGGATCGCCGCTGCCGCCCAGTGCCGGGGGAATGCCTGATACGTGCTTGGTTTCCATGTGCACGTATTCCATGTCTTTGGTATTAATGCCCACGTCTTCGGCAGTAATGTATTTACCGCCCAAACTGTCCACAAACTTGCCAAAGCGGCGCATCATGGCTTCGTTTTTGTCTTTGCGGGCATCGCCAATAATTACGGCTTTGCCACCGCCCAGGTTGAGCCCGGTAACGGCTGCTTTGTAGGTCATACCGCGCGAAAGACGGAGCACATCGGTAAGCGCATCATTTTCACTGGCATACGCCCACATGCGGGTGCCGCCCAGTGCGGGGCCCAGCGTGGTGTTGTGAATGGCAATGATGGAGCGGAGTCCGGTGGCGTTGTCGTTGCAGAAAACCACTTGTTCGTGGTCGAATTGCGACATCTGGCTGAGAGGGCCGGAAGCAATTTTGGTCTCGTTTGCTGTGAGCATTGAGTTTAGGGTTGAGTGAGTCCCTTTTGATTTGCTTAACTTTACACCGGCTTATTCAGACGGCCTGCAAAAGTAGCTGTTTTTTATCACCCGCCAAAGCAGGAAAAAAACAACTGAAAATCCTTGCAGGTACTTCAAAGCCCTAAATTCTGTGAAAGCACTCTCCTACCTCAACAAATACTTCTGGAAATATCGCCTCAGGCTGTTTTCAGGCATTCTCTTCATCGGTTTATCCACCTGGTTCAGTCTGGTGCCCGCCAATCTGGTGGGCCAGGGTCTCGACTTTGCCGCCTGGGCCGTAAAACATCCCGAAGTGCCTTCCGATGCGGTGATGCGCGTACTGCTCGGGTTCGGGCTTGAAGTAATTGCCTACACGCTGGCCTACGGTGTTTTTCTTTTTCTCAACCGCCAGACCATTATTGTGATGTCGAGACTGATTGAATATGACCTGAAGAACGAAATCTTCAATCATTACCAAAATCTCGATCAGAGTTTTTACAAGAAAAACAACACCGGCGATTTGATGAACCGCATCAGCGAAGACGTGGGCCGTGTGCGCATGTACATAGGCCCGGCCGTAATGTACAGCACCAGCACGGCCATTACGCTGGTAATGACCATTATGTTTATGTTCAGCAGCGATATGCGGCTGGCCTTGTACGTGCTGGCACCGCTGCCGGTGCTTACCATTTCCATTTACTATGTAAGCAACCGCATAAACCGCAAAAGCCTGAGAGTGCAGCAACAGCTTTCGCAGCTTTCCACACTTTCGCAGGAAACATTTTCGGGGGTGCGGGTCATAAAATCCTTTGCGCGCGAAAAAAATACCGAAGAGCATTTTGCCTATGCAGCCGACGAATACATGACACGCAACCTTTCGCTGGCCCGCACCGAGTCGATGTTTCAGCCGTTTATGCTTTTGCTCATCGGACTTAGTATTTTGCTTACGGTGCTTATTGGAGGGCGCGAAGTAATTGACGGTAAGCTGAGCGTGGGCACCATTGCCACATTCATCCTGTTTGTAATCAGGCTTACCTGGCCCATTGCCTCATTGGGCTGGGTGACATCGCTCGTGCAGCGGGCAGCGGCTTCGCAGGAGCGTATAAACGAATTTCTGAACACCAAACCCGCCATTCAGTCAGCCACCGCCGAGCCGTTTGAGTTGCGGGGCGATATTGAATTCCGTAATGTAAAATTCGTTTATCCCGACTCCGGTGTGAAGGCGCTTCAAAACCTCTCATTTCGCATCAAAGCCGGGCAGTCGGCCGCTTTTCTCGGGCGCACGGGTTCGGGCAAGTCCACGCTGGCGCAGCTTATGGTGCGGCTTTACGACGTGAGCGAAGGAGAAATACTGGTTGACGGCAAAAACATAAAAACCGTAAACCTGAACCATTTGCGCGAGGCCGCAGGGTATGTGCCGCAGGAAGTATTTCTCTTCTCCGAAACCATTGCCGGCAACATTGCCTTCAGTGCGCACGACCTGCGCGAAATTGGTTCGCGCCGCGGCGAAATTGAGCAGGCCGCCCGCGATGCCGCCATACACGCCAACATTACCGAATTTCCGCAGGGCTACAACACGCTGGTGGGCGAACGCGGTGTTACCCTCTCGGGCGGACAACAACAACGCATTTCCATTGCACGCGCCATCCTCAAACATCCGCGCCTTTTAATTTTCGACGATTGCCTCTCGGCCGTGGACACCGAAACCGAAGACGAAATTCTGGGCAATCTGCGCCGGATTATGCAGGATAAAACCACCATCATCATCAGCCACCGCGTATCGGCCGTGCGCCATGCCGACCAGATTTTCATACTCGAAAACGGTGAAATTATAGAGCAGGGAACCCATCAGGAACTGATCGATGCAGGCGGTCACTACGCCACTTTGTACCGTAAACAGGTGCAGGAACTGCACTAAATTGCCTCAAACAATCTACTGAATAACATTACGTGTGCAAAGTCCGTAAAGTCTGTTTTTGGTCATAAAACCTAATGAAATCAAGGCTCTCATTGAATTGTTTAACGATTTCAGCCGGCAGATAAACAGTTTTTGTATTTATCTAAGAACATGCGAATTATGGTTCTGAGCATAATTTTAGGCTTGTAAGTGACCGATTTTTTATAGATTTGTTAACCAAGCTACTCACGTCAAACCATTGAATGTATGATGAACGACGATCGCCACAACAATTACAACGACTCGGGCGAAATCTATTCCAAAGCCGTAAAAGCCGGTAAACGCACGTATTTTTTCGACGTGAAATCGACCCGGGGTAATGATTATTACCTCACCATCACCGAGAGCAAAAAACGTTTTGATGACTCGGGCAATTTCAGCTACGAAAAACACAAACTGTTTCTTTACAAAGAAGATTTCGACAAGTTTGTAGAAGGGCTCGAAGACATTATCAATTATATCCGCTCGCGCAGCGATTATCAGCCTCCGCAGCAGTACAACAACAATCATTTCTCCAACCACGATAATAACCATTATCACAACCACAATGGTAACCACAATGGTTATTCAAACGAAGCTCCCCTGGCCGGCAGCAACATCAATTTTGAAGACCTGAACAACAACAATCATCAGGGTTAATTTTCCCCGATAACCATACAAACGACACAGCCCGGTTTTTCAAACCGGGCTGTGTCGTTTTCGGGTAATTCATCAATCCGGCTACGCCGGAAATACTTCTACTGCCTTACGCATGGCTTCGGCAAAGCGTTGGTTATCTATTCCGGTATTTACCTTCATTTCCTGAAGGAAACCAATTACATTTTCGGAAGCCATATTTCCGGTAAGATCATCGGCAGCCATGGGGCAGCCACCGAATCCTTTTATGGCATGATCGAAACGGCGGCAGCCTGCGTTCCAGGCGGCTTCCATTTTTTCGCGCCAGGTATCGGGTGTGGTGTGCAGGTGTGCGCCTATGCGTACGTCTTTAAATTCGGGAATGAGCTGCGAAAACAGGTAGGTAATGTTTTCGGGATTCGATACGCCGGTGGTATCGGCCAGTGCAATGGTGCGTATGCCCAATGCAGCAAGGCGTTGTGTCCAGTGTATGGCCACATCGGCATTCCACGCATCGCCGTAGGGATTTCCGAATGCCATGGAAATATACACCACAAGTTCCTTGTTGCGGTTTACGCAGAGGGTTTGAATTTCTTCCACCCTCGCCAGCGATTCGGCAATGGTGGCATTGGTGTTTCGCACCTGAAAGGTTTCGGAAATGGAGAAGGGGTAGCCGAGAAAGCTTATTTCGTCGAATGCCGCTGCGTCCTGTGCGCCGCGCTGGTTGGCCACAATGGCAAGCAGTTTGGAGCGTGTGCGGCTTAAATCGAGGCGGCTAAGTACTTCGGCGGTGTCGCGCAGTTGCGGTATGGCTTTGGGCGATACGAAGCTGCCGAAGTCGATGGTATCAAACCCGCAGCCCAGCAAGAGGTTGATGTAATCGGCCTTGAGCGGTGTGTGAATAAAATCGTGCAGGCCCTGCATGGCATCGCGGGGGCATTCTACAAGCTGGAGATCGTGGTGGCTCATTTCCGGTGGTGTTGTGCGGCGATGGCGCGGTTAATGTTTCGGGCAATGGCGGGGCCTTCGTAAATGAAGCCGGTATAAACCTGCACCAGACTGGCTCCGGCTTCGAGTTTTTCTATGGCATCCTGCGCGGTGCGAATGCCGCCCACGCCAATAATGGGAAATGCCCGGCCCGATTTTTCGCTCAGGTAGCGGATTACTTCGGTGGCGCGGCGCGTGAGGGGCTGCCCGCTGAGTCCGCCTGCCCCTATTTCCTGTATGCGGCTTTCGGGTGTGCGCAGGGCGGCGCGGCTTATGGTGGTGTTGGTGGCAATTACGCCATCAATCTTTGTGTCGCGCACAATGGTTATGATGTCATCTAATTGTCCGTCGGTAAGATCGGGTGCAATTTTAAGCAGTATGGGTTTGGGCGCGGGCTGCCTGCTGTTTATGGCTTTGAGGCGAAGCAGCAATGCGGTGAGCGGCTCTTTTTCCTGCAAATCGCGCAGGTTGGGCGTATTGGGCGAACTTACATTTACCACAAAGTAATCGACCACGGGGTAAAGGGTGTGGTAGCACGATTCGTAATCGTCGCCCGCTTTTTCGTTGGGTGTGACTTTGTTTTTGCCAATGTTTCCGCCAATGATAATGTTTGTTTTGCGGCGTTTGAGGCGGGCGGCGGCGGCGGCGGCTCCTTCGTTGTTAAAGCCCATGCGGTTTATCAGTCCGCCATCGGCCGGGAGGCGAAACATGCGCGGTTTGGGGTTGCCGTCCTGCGCAAGCGGTGTTAACGTGCCCACTTCCACAAACCCGAAACCGTAAGCGCCAAGCTCGTCAAACAGCTTTGCATCCTTATCGAAACCGGCCGCCAGTCCTACCGGATTGGGAAACGTAATGCCGAATACGGTAGTGGCCAATTTCGGATCGTTCACCACATACAGTTTGCGGGTAAGCGCCGCCACGCCGGGAATGCGCTGTATAAACCTTATGGATGCGAATACAAAGTGGTGAATCTTCTCCGGATCGAACAGGAAGAAAAAGGGCTTGAGCAGCGTTTTGTACATACGGGTGCAAAGGTACAAAAGCTAATAGAAAAAGGCCGCCCCAAAGCAGGCGGCCTTATGCATTGTGCAGAATGTATTTATCAGCGACGAATGACAAGTTTCGACGTTGCTGCTTTATCGCCGCTGGTAAGCTGTATCATGTACAGACCGGGGGCGAGATGCCCGAGGTTCATGTTTACGCTGGCAGCGCCGGGCGTGGTGTTAAACTGCTCGCGGTGTACTTCCTGCCCGGTTACATTGAACACCCGTATTTGCGTGGTGCCCGATGCAGTAAAGCCGAACTGGAACAAACCATCGCCCGGATTGGGTGAAATACTCATCTCGGCCGGCTGCAGGGCTTCATTTACCGAAGTAAGGGGCCCGGCAATATTTGAGCGGATGTTCAGCGTGGTTTGCAGCGACGGCGATCCTGAGGCCAGACGAACAATAACACACGAGGGCGAATTGGGATACACTTCCACCACATACAGCCAGCTTCCGGCCGAGGTATCGGTAAATGAAGTGTCGTTTGGCCCCACCATAGCCAGGAAAGTTAAATTGCTTGCCGTTGTACCGCGCAAAATATACTGCGTAAACAGCGTCGCACCCTGATAGGCTGTCCAGTTTAACTGATGGCCCTGCGGCGTAAGCGGTGTCACCGAAAGCGAAACACCCACATGCGCCCCCGAAGCCGGTGACGTGCCGCCGCAGGCATCCACACGCACCACCTGATAACGCTCGGGCGATACACTGGCATCGGATGCCGCATCAACGTAGGTCGAAATTACACTTGACGATTGCGAAGCCAGCAGGGTAAAGTTTCCGCTGTTGAAAGGAACTTCTTTGTAAATATTATAACTGTTGCCCGGATTGTTGAAGAGATTATCCCAGCCAATTACATACTCGTTGGTAACCGGCACCACACTCACCGCGCAAATGGTGGTTGCCGGAGGCGGTGCATTGGTTACGGTAACTATCGTGGTATCGTAGATGGTATCGCAACCGTTGAAGGCCATAAGTACCAATGTATCTGTGCCCGGGCCCGAGGGGATATACTGGTACATGGCACTGCTATCGCCGGTATTCCAGAGGTACGAAGCATTCGCGTCGTTGGCCGATGTGTAGAAGTTGTATATGGTATAGCACGACATGGAATGGGTAGCCGGCAGCGGAAGCGACCAACTGAGCGGCCCCCAATACTGCACCGTTGCCGAGTCGATATAGGTGCAACCGGCCTGATCGGTTATGGTAAGCGTGTACACTCCTGGTGCAAGCTGGCTGATGGTGGAAGTGGTATCGCCGGTACTCCAGAGATAGGTATAGGGCGGGGTTCCCGAACTGCCATAAGCCGTAATGCTTCCGTCGTTTGCACAATAGTTGTTGGTTACATACAACGCACCCGACAAGGTTTGCAATGCCTGCACAAAAAGCGGAGCGGTGGTGTAGCTGCATCCGTTTGCGTCGGTTACCGTAACGGCATAATTACCGCTTGAATACACTGTAATGGAAGAAGTAGTTTGGTTGCCCGGCGACCAGAGATAGGTGTAGGGGGCCGTTCCGCCCGTAATTGTGGCATTAATTACCGACGATCCGCAACCCGAAGACGTGGCGCCAAGCGTGGCGGTCATTCCATTGTAAGGCACGGTAAACATGCCGCCACCGCAACCTGTGCTGCCGCTTATTTGCAGGTAATAATTACCGGGTGCAAGATTGCTGATTGTGCTGGTATTGGCTGTGGTGGAACTCCACTGGTAGGTATAGGGGCCTGTGCCTCCGGTAACGTTGCTGATGGAGATTGAACCGTTGTTGTTGCAGGTGGCCGGTGTAATGGAAGAAGTAAAATTAATCGGGTTGTTTACAGCCACACAAGTCTGGCAGTTGTTCTGAAAATACAAACCGGCCACCGCAAAGGTGTAGCAATCGCCGGCCGAATACATAGAATAGGTGAAACTGTTTTGCAGGGCTGAAATCTGAACCGTGCTATCGACAATGTAGTTCCACCAGTTGTACTGAAACGGAACTGCATTGAGACCGAAACTGATGATATCATCAAACTGCAAATCGCCCACCATCAGAAAGGCATTGGCCGATGTGGAAGTGGCACAGGCCGAAATGCCGGTCATGGTGTGCGAAAGCTGTCCGCCTGCCACCGTGGCTGCACCATCGTCGATGAGCAGTGTGCCGGTGTACGAAACCGAAGGATCTTTATACACAATGAGCAGTGTGGCTCCTTCGGCATCTACGTTTGAAAGCGAGGCGGATACAGGGATTCCGCTTATGGTGTAAGTTCCGTTTGTGGAAATAATGCTGGTTACATCGGCCCTGTACACATGTGTGCCGTTCATGCCCCAGCACACATCTATCGAAGAACCTACCAGCTGGCTTTGCACGGAAATTGAATTTCCCTGCGGATTGGTAAGCGTGATTACCGGTGCGGGCGGGGTTGTGCCAAGCAGTTCGAACCACAAAAAGGCGGTATCAATTTCGGCACAGCCAGGCAGTGCATTAATCAGCATGGGTGCAGGCTGGGCAATGCCTATGGGCGTAAAGCGCTGGCCAAGACGTACCGTGCTTTGCGTATAATTCAACCCGCAGGCGGTGTTGCTGTAAATGCGGTTCAGGGTATCGTTGCCATTTAAGAGTTGCTGCTGTGCGGCTATGCGCTGCACAGGGGTCAGCGACTGTGGCGTGCCATCGGCCTGCGAAAACAGACACAGGGGCAGCATCAGGGCGATGAGTGCGGAAAGGTTTTTCATGATCTCGGATTTTGGGTGCCGGAAGTATAAATTTACACCAAAAACCGTTGCATACAAGGTTCTAAATATTTAGAAATGTAATTAGTAACAATGTTTAGTGTTTGCCGTCCTCAGTATTAATTAATACTAAATCGTAACCCCAACTATTTCCGGAAATTCAAAACTGACTTAGATTGCATACGGCAAATCATGAAAAAGAAAAGTATTCCTGCAGATTTATTGCAGCTGATACGCTCTATGTCTAAAGCGGAGAAGCGTGCTTTCCGTTTGGACAGTTCGAGATACAAATCGGCTGACGGTACACCGAAGAGTTATCTTCAGGTGTATGAACAACTGTTGCAATTGGAGGAAGGTGCTCCGATTCCCGAGATAAATGCTACCGATCAGGAGTATTTGTTTCAGTTGCTAACCGAGTCGCTGGTGCAGCAGCAGCACCGCAATTCGCCCGAGAGTGCATTGCGCGAGCAGCTTTCGGCGGCTCACCTGCTCTATCAGCGCGGGCTCGAAAAGCGGGCCAACCGTTTGCTCGAAAAGCTTACCGAGCAGGCCACCGAAGCCGGGCTGTTTGAGTTTGCGCTCGAAGTAACCTCGCTGGCGCTGCGTTTAGTAAACAGCATGGGGCAAATGCAGCAGGCCGAAAAAATTATCGCCCGCCGCAGCGATCTCATGAAATCGCTCAACCGCATGCACGAAACCGATACGCTGCTGCTCCGGCTCAGTTCAAACACGGGCGATAAGTCGCAGATTATTGATGATATTCTGCAAAGCCCGCTGCTCAAACAGGAGCCGCTGAGCGTGCCCGAAGACATTTTGCGCATGCACCTGCTGGCCCACATTGGTGCCGAACGCAAAAACCTGCCCGAAATGCTCAAGTACCACGAGCGCGCACTTCAGCTTCTCGAAAATCATCAGCCCGTGCTGGCTGTGAGGCAGGAGCAGTATATTACAATGGTGTTTAACAGCGGCCTCCTCGCCTACCGCGCCCGCACCGCACCCGAGCTTGAACAGGCCGTGCAGCGTTTGCAGCAGTTCAGCGATAATGCACCTTTACACCTGCGCAGCCGCATCAGCCGCACACTCATTGAGCTTGAACTGCGCACCCATCTTATTTCGCCCGCGCAAACCGACGAATCCGAACTCATTGCCCGCGCCCAGCAAGTACTCAACGACACCGAAGGCAACACCGATACCGGCCGCGACGGTTTCATACGCTACTTTGCCGGACTCAGCGCCTGGCGTACCGGCAAATTCCGCGAAGGCGTGCGCCTGCTGCAGCCCGTGTGCGACAGCAACACACTCAACACCCTCTGGCCCCGCCTCTATGCGTTTGCCAGTTTGCTGCGCATGTCGTGCCACTGGCAGGCCGGAAATACCGAAACAGCCGATACCCTGCTGCTCGGCTTTAAACGAAACAAAAGTTTTGAGGCGGCGCGAAATATGCCCGAAGTAGCCCAACTCATCAAAAACATCAAAATATATCCGGGCGGAAGCGAGTGGCTCCTGTAAATGTTCATCGGCTGGTTCACCCGGGAA
Source organism: Bacteroidia bacterium (assembly GCA_025454955.1). Lineage (GTDB taxonomy): Bacteria > Bacteroidota > Bacteroidia > Palsa-965 > Palsa-965. The sequence goes on from JALONL010000036.1 coordinate 28,921, forward strand.
CAGCCGATGAACAGGAGCTTTAATTTTTTTTTAGTGACCCCTCTTTGACGGTAAGGGTAATTTGACTGGCAAACACATCTTACCCGATAACAGAAACCGGTGCTGAGTTTACTCGGCACCGGTTTTCTGTATTACGACATCTCTAAAAACTCGAAATCTCTTCGTTGGGCTCGTCGCAAAAATCCTCATTTACAAAAGTAAACTCCGGTTTTTGCTCCTTCGCCCGCCTCAATCTTTCGAGTTTTTAGAAATGTCGCATATTACTATGTAATTACTTCTTCCCTTTCATCTGCTCTTCGAGGCGTTGCTGCTCCCATTTGCGCTGCTGCAAAATCTGCACGTAGCGCGGGGCGCGTCGGTCGCCCATTTGAGCCGAGCGGTTTGCCCACTGCAGGGCCAGGTCGAGATCGCCCGATTGCTCGGCTACCAGCGCCATGTTGAATGAGGCACGGCGGGCCACTTTCGGGTTCGGGTTGGAGGCCAGTTTGTTCCAGATGTCGGAAGCTCCCTGCCAGTTCTGGAAACGGGCCAAACGTCCGGCCGATTTCATTTCGGGGGTTTTGGGGGCTTTGCGGTAGAACTCGCGCTGCACCCACACAAACTGGGGCGAAATGCGGTGGCCATAATCATTACCGGCCACAATACCCGCACGGCGCGACATTTCATAACGGGCAGGCAAACGGCCTTGTGCTTCCTGCTGGGTCTGGCCCTGGCCTTCGAAAAACTGCTCGCTGTTTTGTGTAAACTGGTCGGAAATCGACTTGGTTTTGAGGTCGTAAATGCGCCAGGTGGTCACTACGCTTACACGGCCGCGGGCGCGGTGCTGGTTTACGGTTATGGTTGATCCGTCTGACTGGCGCTGCTGTGTGGGCACAAGATCCATAATTACATCGGTATTCGAGTCGAATGCTTCGAGCACCACCAATGCGGTGGCGGTATCGTTGCCAATAATGCGGCCTACGGTTTTCCAGTCGAGCGGCGGCATTACCTGGCGGCGGCCGGTGCCTTTGAGCGCCGTATCGAGCGCGGCAATGGTTACGGTGTAGCGGGGAGTCTGGGTTAAAATCTGGCGCAAACCTTCGAGGCATTCTTCCGAAGCCCATTTGTCCTGCAGCGGGTTTTCGCCCGTAAGCAGCCCTTCCAGAATGTTCAGCGCCTGTTGTCCGTTGCCCTTGGCGGGGCGGGTACGGTCGGCCAGTACAAATTTCTGAAAATGAGCCGGCAGCATAATATCGGCCGGTCTGAGCACCTGCATCTGGGTATGCGACACCCTGCAGGAAGAAACTGCTGCCGGAATGGTAAAGAGCGAGGCGACAAATACAGCGGGCAGCAATAAACGAAGTAAGTACTTTTTCATAGGAGTTGTAATTGTGATGTGTGTGGAGTTTTTCAAGTTTCGTGCCAGAAAAACTTTGCAGGGTCGAAAATAGGGTGATTGGGGGGATTGTGCAAGGGGGATTTAGCTAAATATCCTGCTAAGGAAGTAATCCCCGAATAAGAAAACAATCAACCCTGAAACAGCTTATTGTCACATCACAAAATAAACCTGCCGGTAATTGGTGTATCGTTATTGTGAATCATATACAGGTTAGTTTGTAGTTTCTCCCATAGCCATACTGTTGCACTTCAACAAAATTTCCTGCAAATCGGCCCCTTTTGACCGTAATGGATCGATTGCTTTTACGAGGGCTGTTCGGATATGATACAACTCATCTCGGTCATACTTTTTTGATCCTTTTACCAGGTCTAATTTCATTAAAGCCTGTTGCTGATTTTCTTTGGGATTAAACCAACCGTTCAACTCCGAACATTGATGGCAAATGCCTTTCTTATTTACCAATGCACAACGGTTGTCGAAAATATCGGTCATGGTTTTTCTACCGTCCTGCAATAAGTATTTTACCACACCTTCGGTTTTTTCGAGAATCAAACAAATATCGGCTACCGAAAAATCATATACATCTTTCAGCATCAAAGCTATTTGATTTTCTATGGGTAAATTTTTTGAAATGCAGGTAAAGCAGGTATCAATATGTTCCTTTATATCGTATTTCGCCTCACCCGAAGTTTCATGCACTTTAATAATTTGGTTGCGCAACTCAGGAGTTTCAAGCACTAATTTTTTGGCTTTTTCACTCACGTCGGGTGTCCACCGTTTTTGCCGTTGCAGATAATTATACGAGAGATTTGTGGCAATCTGAAACACCCATGTTTTCAACGATGACTCTCCTTTGAAAGTAGAAAGTTTTTCGTATGCTTTTATAAATGTATCGTGTGTGAGATCTTCTGCATCATTTCTGTTTGCCAATAGCCGGTACAAATATGACTTTAACTGACTTTGAAAAGTGGCAAACAATGCCTGAAATGCATTGATATCACCATCAAGGGCATTCTTTAAAATTCCTTCCTCTTTCATCAGATTGCGTTTAACCAGTTAAGTGCTTCGGTAAGGGATGAAAAGTTTCTGGTTTCAAATTTACCGTTTTCTGCAGGTATGTCTTTCATGTATTGAAGCAATTCGGGCCGGGTGATGTAGGCAAATTTCAACACTCCTAACTGGTAATATCTTGGATTCAAATATTTCTCCCGCCAAACCATAAAATCGGCAGGTAATTCGTAAGTAAAGTTTCGTGTATCCACCAGTAGGTGTTTCACCTGATATTGCCAGGCGAAGCCTGCGTAATTGCTGCAGGCGGTTTGAAAATCTTCGTAACTCATTTCAACTGTTTTTTCGGTCCAGTCAAATTGAAGTACGGGCACTTTTTCTGTAAGAAGGGAAAAACTGCAAAGCGAATTGCGGAATAATTCTGCCATACCATTGAAGTTAATCCGGTGCAAGGATTTTACCCTTGCACCGGAATGTGAAATTATTTCGATTTAACTACCGGTGGTGTTAATGAAGTGGGTCGTTTATCTTCACTGCACATATCGTTATCGGGCGGACGATTTCCGAAATACAATTTCCCGTCTTTATCCATCGAAAGCAAATCGTAATCGCCCGGACATTCCTTTACTGATTTCCAGCCGCTGCAACCGTTGGCCGATACATCCTGTTCCACATCCACAGTTAAATTGCAGGGTGTAAATCCGAATGCCTTAATCAGATTTTCATCGCTTGTTTTCAGGGTCAGCAACTTCTTTTCCTCGTAAAATACCGCATTATATGTATCAATTGTTTTGTCCGATTTATTTTGGATTTTATACGTGCCCAATGTCCTGAACCTGAAAACCTGATTTTTCATTTCAGGATCAAGAGAAAGCGTAAAATCAAGCGTCCACTTTCCATTCTCGAAAGTGAAAATTCTTTTTCCCCAGGCTTTTCCGTAATTATAGGGTGCCGGGTCGGCGTAGGTGCCGTTCAGGTGTTCCAATTTGCTTTTCAAATCGCCGGCCGATTGTGTGGTGAACGCAAAAGCAATAATTGAAACGGCTGCAATAGCGAAGTAGATGAGTTTGTTTTTCATGACGATTAATTGTTTACGGTTAATACTACTTTGCCGGTTGTTTGCCTTGCCTCAATCTGCCGGTGGGCTTCGGCCGCATCTTTTAAGTCAAATGCCTGAGACGTATCCACTTTCAGTTTGCCCTGTGCAAGGAGACCAATAACAGTTCCCAATGCTTCCTGCCATACCGGCATTTTGTGGGTAATGTAAAATGCCAGATTGAAGCCCGACTGACTGATATTTTCATCCACAAAATGTTCGGGATGAATGGTGCCCTGCACACCACTTGCACAACCGTATATAATAAGATGTCCGCCCGGCGCCAGCGATTTTATGGTTTCATTATACACCTCACCGCCCACCATTTCAAAGGCAATGTCCACACCGGTTCCATTGTTTGCCTCTTTTACTTTTTCGCTCCAGTTTGGCAAAGAATAGTTAACTGTAGCATCGGCACCGTTTGCCCTGGCCACTTGCAATTTCTCGTCGGCACTGCTTGCGGCAATAACCCTTGCCCCGTTCAGTTTGGCCAACTGCACCAGCAAAGAGCCCACACCTCCGGCGGCGGCATTAATTAAAACCGACTTGCCCTTCAATTCCTTTGCCACCTGCGAAATCATTAATTGCGCAGTGGAACCCTGCACAAAAATTCCTGTGGCTGTTTTTGCATCCATACCCGGAGGAAGCGGAACACAGTATTGAGCCATACTCACCACATATTCCGAATATCCGCCGCCAAAAGAAAGAATGGCCAACACAGCAGTACCCGCCACATAAGGCTCAGCCACATTTGCCCCAACCGATACAATTTTCCCAACCGCTTCCGAACCCAAAATATAGGGCAAAGGCGTTGGCTGAAAATACTGGTTTCGGCGGCGAAGTATATCGGAATAATTTACCCCTGCTGCTTCTACTTTAATTAATACCTCTCCGGCTTGGGGTTGAGGAATGTGTGTGTCCACGAGTGTTAACTCGCTGGGCGGGCCATATTGGCTGAGTTGTACCTGAATCATGGTGTTTGTCATTTTACATTACTTTTTGTGAATAATGATGTTCTGACAAACGAGCAGGCGGAAACGGATGAAAAAATTTGATTTTTTTCTTCTGGTGTTAGAATTAGACTGATTAACAGGTAATTATGTGTACTATTTTTGATTTGGGCAACCGCTGTTTTGGGGTTATGGTGCTAACGGGCAGGTGTTTTTTTATGCTCAAACTTTGCTTGAGTTTTTATTGATATGCGGGTGCGGGGCGGGGGGGTTAGCGGTTTAGCATTTTGTAGGAATCTGCGCGAAACCAATGCCAATAACGTAAATGTGGTTTGCTCAACAAATAGCAGTTTTAATGCGTATGCTATTCTTCACTCAAAAATAATTTCCTCAACCGGCGTTACAAATTTTCTGTTGGCTATTGAGATGAGTTCGTAATTGTCTTGACCAACAAAAAAACGCGAAGTTTCACAATCCGGTATCAATTCTGTTTTGAGATCATTCAGATAATACATGCCGGAAACCTCAAAGCCAAGAATAGCAAGCTGAAAAGGATAAATTTCGTACAACTTTTTTACGATTGTCGCGAAGAACTTTTCCAACTCGGAAGGAACTTTTGGATTTTCTGTCCATGTCTGGTATTCAGCACCAAATACATTCTCTATTGCTGAGGTATAAAAACAAATGTCAAACAAATTGAACCCGGTTTCTACGGGTTGATCTTCCCGTATATTGTAGGTCAAAAAAGGAATCGAATAGCTGCCAAGATTTAAAATACCATCATGACTGATGTTTAGAATGTCGATTGGGATTGGATTACTATTTACGTCAAAAGGGCCAGCCACATTATCCAACGACCAAATGTAGTCTGTGTACTGCTTCACGGGCTCACTATCTGCACTTGGGCAAACCTGAATAGCGAGTTCGTAAAAACCACCTGTTCTTAGTTTTTTATCGAACAAAATATCGTTGTCTACCGCCATACTTTTTATTCCATTTATGAAGCGTTTGTACACTGATGACCAGCTCGCAGCATAGAACAGCAGAGTTTTTTCCGGCTTGGTACTCTTTTAGCGAAGATAATATCTGTGACTGGCTCTCGGTGAATTTCGATTTTTCATACCCTTTGCGGAAGTTAGTAGTTTTGAGCGTAGTTACATTTAGGGACGGCTTCTAGTGCCCCCTTTGTGTGAGGTACTACTACTTAATGTGGTAGCTTCCTTCTGTATCTCGGGGTCTTTTACTTTTTAACAACCAACAACTCGAATTGTCATCTGTTATTGCAATGTAATTGGACTTCCCTTCTATGTCTAATAAACTCCGATCTTTTATCATGCGTAGTTTCCAATTGGGGAAATTCGGAGGTGGAACAAACTCTTCTGCAATAGAAGTAAGGTCTTTATTACATAATTCTATAACAAGTTTTTTAAAGTAATCTCTCAAATCTGAATAAATAAAGTATTCTAATTCTCGAAATCTATCGAATAGTCTACGTTTAGTTGCACCTGCAATATGCCAATATGACCACCAGTAGCAATAAAAATCATAATTACCTGAAACTTCGATTGATAATAACGCTCGTCTTAAATTATTATTAAGACTATCTTCGGAGTTAAAGTAATCATTCATAACAGATGTTAGTGATGTGAACATTGGGAAATCAAATGTTTCCGGATTTTTGTCGTAATCCATACAATAGAAAAGAAATTCAATTCTCCCTCTCAATAGCTCATTATCCTCTGCAATAAAAATTTGATTTCGATAATTAGGGTAATTAATAATCAACTTGGCTTTAGTTTTCTCCTCTTCTATTTGTTCTTTTGCGAATTGTGACTTTAATGAGCCTATTTTAGAAAGGTGATAGTATATATCAGAACAAAACTCAGATAATTCATTAATTAGATTTATAGCACCATCAAATGCCTGAGGACTTCTAACTATATCAGGTCGGTTACCATCTTTGTCAACATCGCCTCTTGAAACTATATTTCTTATAACTCTCATCCACTCTTCAAACTTTTCTTTGTTGAAAATACTATTATGCCTAAGATATTCAGTTTGAGCAAAGAATAGTACTTTTTGGGTATATGTTGCACTATTGATTTGAACTGTTGAATAAGTATTTTCATCAAAAACTATCTCTGATAAAATAGATTTTCTTGATAAGTGTCTCCACATAATAAAAGAAGGTTTCAAGTCGATATTTTCTCTATAGACTCTATCGTAGATGTCAAATGTTTCAGTTAAGTATTGAAAACTATTTTTAGTAAAATGATCCGGCTTAATTGAGTTTGGCTGTTCTTGAATTGTTATTATAAGATTTGCTCTATCTTCTGCTTTTGTTATTGTTCTGTCAATTACTTGCCTAATCATACAAATTGTAGCAATTATTCTCATAAAAGCATCATCAATTGTATTGTTTTTTCTGAATTGATGCCAAAAATAATCAGTCCAGACTGTATCAATTTTAAAGGCAAATGAATCTTGAAAGTTTGTATCCGAATCCCACTTCTCATCTTCGACTTTCTTTTGCAAACTAGCCTTGAAATTTTCAAATGGTGTCAAGAGCTTTCCTCGGGCATTCATTTTTATGTAAAGGTCATCTGTAAGACCAATATTTTCAAGCTCAACATAATAAAATGATATGAGGCTAGGCGTACTAGTCAAAGTAGTCCAGAGATGCTCAACTTCATTAAACTGTTTATGTATATCATCAATAGTTCTTAGCATAGCATCAATGGTGGGGTCGTTTTTCCAAGAAAGAAAAAACCAATTTGAATCTATAATTATATCACGTATATCTGAATTTGAATCGGGTATAGTGATATCATTTTCAACTAATGCCTGACAAAAGTCCCTCGATGTGATTCGTGTTTCGTAAGAAAATTTGCTGAGAAGTTTTTTTATATTGTTGTTTAATTGCTTGTCCTTTGAAGCTGCATACCAATGCAACAAAAATAAAGTTGTTAATCTCTGCTGGCCATCTAAAGGTTGAAATGTACTATTTATGCAACTTCCATAGATAAAATCAAGTTTGATTGGACTATTTGTTGCAATAGATTCAAACAGTGCTTTAAGGAAATTATGTCTTATTTCCTTTTTGTCTTTTCTACCTTGAGCATAGTCTCTCTGAATAATGGGAATCTCTAAGCTATGCTCTTGCATAAGCTCAGCAAATCCAAGTATTCTTCCTTTGTAAGTTGATTTTGTCATTTCTATACAGTTATATAATTATTTAGAACTTTATACAGGTCTGTTTCATATTTTTCTCTATCATCTTGTGTCCAAAATGATATTTTGGGTGGGTACTCACTGAAATATTTAAGAAAAACATTTTTAGTGCAAATTGGAATAAAAACTCCAGACTTATCTCTATTTATTATTGTCTTTCTTTTTAATGGAAAAACAGCGTTTTTATAACCTCTGTTTGTTTCAGAATCTAAGAGAGTCAGATTCGACAAATCATTTATATCTTCATCATTAATATCAGAATTAAAATGTGAAACAATATCTTCAAATAACTTTTTGAACTGATCATCATCACTTAAATCACATGATTTTGCTCTTTCTTTGAGTTCTTTTCCACCTTCTTTATTAACATCAATAAATGCAGATGCGTCATTAACCCAATCCCCTCTATTTTTATCAGGTATCGTGTCCTTTACTGAGGTAATGTGTTCAATATCCCAATTTTCATTTTTAAAAATATCAAACGGAAAATATGAATTGTCTTGGGGGCTATTAAGCATAGTCAAGATATTGTAAAGAAGTAATACCCGTTTAACATTTTTATCCCCATACTGTAAATCCTGTAGTGAAATATTTTTGAGGTTATCTTTGATTAAGACATCCAAATATTCTCTGAATTCAGTTTTAGTTATTGTACTAGACTTCTTATACAATGTCTTAATTGATACTGCATTGACACATACTAAATATCCAATTTTGTGATATAAATCTCTTTCGTTGAACCACTCTTTAAATCTTTGGAAATAATCTTTAATTTCTTTCCAGTTTTCTTCAACCGCTTCTTGAGTTTTACTGTGGAATTTCTTAGTGAAAAATCTAAATGTAGAGTAGGCATCATTTTTATCTTCCTCTTCATTCATAAGGTCAAATATTAATTCAATTCGATTAGTAGAGACCTTGTTACCTGAAATAAAATACCAGAATCGGTCGTTCTGAAGGGCTTGTTCAATTTGATCCCATTCTGTAGCGATTTCAAGTTGACGCAACTTTAATTTCTCTAGTTTACTTTTTTCAAAATTTGAGCTATTAAGAAACAGTGCCTTTATCAGTTCAGAATTCGTTAATGGAATTTTCCCGATGTTTATTCTCGTGAAAATTGAAATTGGATTTTCTTCATTGCTTTGATACCAAATTACTTTTGAATGAAATTTGAACTTTGAACGAAAATCACTTTTATCAAAGTTATTACTTCTTGATTCAAACCAATCATTGATCTTTCTATATGCATTGTTAATGTAGTAGAAATCAATATTGTCCTCAACAATATTGTTTGTGCTCAAAGTATTAAAAAAAACTTTAGTTCCTTGTCGAGTTTGATAGTCCAATTCAAAAAGCTTATCTCTCTTTTCAGGTACATAATCTTGATTTAAATAATGTAGAATCAAAAAAATAGTTGTCAGTCTTTGTTGTCCGTCAATAACTTCGAATTCCTGTATTTTACTGTCTAAATTTGATATTTCTTTAACAACTATAGGTTGTAAACAATACCAAGTTTTGTCGTCGGTGTCATCAATTAGTCTTGGCTTAAATTCATTGATATCATTTAATAAATCCTCTACTTCTTTAGGCGTCCACTTGTAACCTCTCTGATAGGAAGGAATATAAAATGAGTATTGATTTAACTCATTAATTGTCTTTAGTTCTAGTATATTTTCCATAAGTTTGATTATTATAAAGCACTTTTACAAATCGTAAACATACGAAACTACTCAAAAAATAACTATTGCAACATCTTATTTAACATTCTAATTTACAAATAATCTAGCAGCGGTATAGCTTTCACATATTTCTAAAAGCAATGTATTGTATAGTAAATCAATTTCTAACCGGTTAATTCAGCATTGCCTGAATAATTCTTATCAACAATCACAAAAAAACATCTTCCATTAGTATTCAATTCGGTTTTTTCCACATCTGTCCAAAATAGCTAAATAAAAAAGAGAGGATGGTGTACCGAAAACCGGTACATTGTTTTTGCTACAAAACAACCCCCATCCTCATGGTAAA